>NZ_FCOX02000004.1 GCF_900044055.2 Caballeronia calidae
CGATCGTCGCGATGCGCCTACGCTCGCCCAGTCATTGCGAACAATTCTCGCTACGGTGTGCGTAAATTAGCGGATACCTCTAATATCTCTTCAACGCCGGACAACACAGAACGAGCAGCAGAAGCACAGCAGCAGAAGTACAGCAGCAGAAGCACAGCAGCAGAAGCACAGCAGCAGAAGTACAGCAGCAGAAGCACAGCAGCAGAAGTACAGCAGCAGAAGCACAGCAGCAGAAGCACAGCAGCAGAAGCACAGCAGCAGAAGCACGGCAGCAGAAGCACGGCAGCAGAAGCACGGCAGCAGAAGCACAGCAGCAGAAGCACAGCAGCAGAAGCACAGCAGCAGAAGCACATCAGCAGAAGCACAGCAGCAGAAGCACAGCAGCAGAAGCACAGCAGCAGAAGCACAGCAGCAGAAGTAAAGCAGCAGAAGTAAGGCAGCAGAAGTAAGGCAGCAGAAGCACAGCAACAGAAGTAAAGCAGCAGAAATAAAGCAGCAGAAATAAAGCAGCAGAAGTAAAGCCGTAGAAGTAAAGCCGTAAAAGCACAGCAGCAGAATCAAAAGCAGTTACAAAGAACCGGGCGTTTGCGCAAAGCATCCGCCCGGTTTTTTTTACGTGCGCCGAACTGCGCCGCCTTAAAAAACGTCACCTCCATTATTTCGCTGAAACGCCTTGCACCCGCGCGTTTGCCGCCTACACTTAAAGTAGTTTCTCAACTGCTTCGAAGGAGGCAACAATGAGAACGAGAACCCGCGAAGTCATGCGCATGCTTGCGACATTCCGCCATTCGGCGCATTGCCGACGTCTGCGCGCGGCCGCGGCGGCACAGGAGGCGCGCGATCTCGCCAGCGAAGAGACCACGCAGGACGACGCGATCGAAGAGGACGAGCGTGCCGAACCGGACACGCAGCCCGCATCCCGCAAGCCTCATCCGGGCCTGCACTGAGCTGCGCGATCGAACGGCTGCCGATCAGACGCGCGCCGGATTCCTGAACGGCGAGAAGCGCCAGTGCCCGCTCGGGTCCTTCACCGCGATCGCGCCATGCTCGTGCAGCAATTCGCCGATGGCGCCGGGCTTGATGTCGTCGGTGATGCGGATGACGAGCAAGGTTCGCTGCGGCGTCGGGTCATCGGACGTGTGCGTCGCGGGCGGATGCGGTGTCAAAGGCTCGTGCGGCACGAAACGGTTGCGCGCGCCGATCACGCCTTGATGCTCGCCGTGCGCGACATACTCGGCATCGTCCTCGTGATGCGCGGGCGGAAGGAGCGCATCGATGTCGATTTCGCCGCGTCCCGCTCGATACAGATGCGCATCGTCGCGTCGCAGGCCTGCGAGCTGCAATGCGCGCAGTGCATCATGTCCGTCGCGATAGCATCCGAACACCCCAACTATGACCTGATTCATCGTCGCCCCCTCTGTCGGTCCGCTTCGCCAGGACCGAAGCAACAGACGTCTCTACGCGCGGTATCGGACTCGCATTCCGCGCTCTCTGATTCCTCATATGATGGTCAGCAACAGGCGTTCCCGAATGGTGGGTTTTACGTATAGGGAAGGATAGCTCGACGCGGCAGGTTGCGACCCCCACGGCAATCACCTAAAGTAACTGAGCTTCTTTCCCGGAACCGCGCGTCACGCGACGCGCTCTTCGCGAGGTTCGAATGATTGCGAAAGCCTGTGCTCTGGTGCTCGCGCTGATGGCAGGCTCCGCAGCGGCGGCGCCGTGTTACAACGACGGCGATGTCGTCACCCTCGAAGGCACCGCCACGCGGCAGGCGCCGCGCGAGACGGACGCATCCGCGAAGCCGGCGTGGGTGCTCTCGCTGTCGAGCCCGATCTGCGTATTGAGCGGGAGTACGGGGCAGGGCGGGCGGCAGCAGTCGAATGTCTCGGCGGTGCAGATCATCGACGCGACGCCCACGGAGAACGCGCGCGTTCAGCTGACGGGCAAGCTCGTCACCGGCAACGTAAGCAGCTACTACGCCGTGCCGACCGCGATCTGGGTGCTCAAGGTGCGCGCGCTTTCAGGCCAATAGCTTCCTCGCACCCGCAAGGGCGATGCGCCGAAGCCAATGAGAAGAACGAACGATCAGGCTGCTTTGGCGTGCGCGTGATAACGCCAGAACTCGGCAACCACGATATGCAGTGGTTCATGATCGAGCTTGCGCTCTTCTGCGAAGCGCAAGATCGCGTCGAGTTGCTGGCCGGTGCAGCGGAACGCCTGGCGGCGCGGCGCCGTCTGGTTTTTCTTGTGCGTGGTCATGGCAATCCTTTTCTAGGACCTTTCCCCAGACAGGGCAGGATCGTTCGACGGGGCGACCCATGCGCGCGAACGCTGCCTGCTCCTTCCACATTAAGCCGCAGCCGTGCTTGCGCGACCGGCTGTTAGCGCACATAGCCAGTGCACGGAGCCGGACGCGCGCCGGATTTGTTCACACCTCCCGCTGGAATAAACCTTACGGTTTCCCCGTTTAGCATCCATGGACCCGCGCTGGCGTCGAGACGCGGGGCGAGGCGAGGAGAGGGCTGTGAGCGCGGATCGACATGCGCACGAGGAGCTCGCGCACATCGCGCGGATGATCGCGGAGCTGGAGCGCGTCGCGGCGAGCGCGCACGGCGCACCGTCGCGCTATGCCGTCATGCATCCGGAGTACTGGCGGCGACGCATCGATGCGTTGGTGCTCACGTCGACGGACGAGCCGCTGCGGCGCGATGCGGATGCGTTGCGCAAGCGCCTCGCGCGCGTCGTCGACGATGCCGCGGAACGAATTTCGGGGGAAACGGGGGAAACGGCGCGGGAGACCGGCGGCAGAAAATGAAGCGAAGCGGCGTACGTGGCGGCGCATGTGAACGGAAGCATGCGCCGCCGCGGCGTCAACCCGTCTGCTCGACCGGCGTCACGTCGATATCGAGCTTCTGCGTGCCGCGCAGCACCGCGATCTTCACCGCCCGGTCGATACGCGATGCATCCAGCGTGCGCTGCAAGCCATCGACGCTATCGACGGCGATGCCATCCACCGCGACGATGCGATCGCCCACACGCAATCCGCCGGTCGCGGCCGGGCTGCCTTTCACGATCTCCATCACATGCACGCCGCTCGCGGACGCGAGCTCGAAGAAGCGCTGCACGCGCCGCGAGATTGGCGTGGTCGTGCCCGCGACGCCGATATACGCGCGCCGTACGCGGCCATGCGCGAAGATCTGCATGATGACCCACTTCGCCGTGTCGATGGCCGTGGCGAAGGAAATGGCCTGCGCGCCCGAGATGATCGCCGTGTTGACGCCGATCACTTCGCCTGCCGAATTGATGAGCGGTCCGCCCGAGTTGCCGGGATTGAGCGCCGCGTCGGTCTGGATGACGTCGTAGATCATGCGGCCCGAGGTCGAGCGCAGCGTTCGGCCGAGCGCGGACACGACGCCCGTGGTCACGGTCTGCGCGAGCCCGAGCGGATTGCCCACCGCGATCGCGATCTGCCCGACGCGC
The DNA here is from genome assembly GCF_900044055.2 of Caballeronia calidae. GTDB lineage: Bacteria > Pseudomonadota > Gammaproteobacteria > Burkholderiales > Burkholderiaceae > Caballeronia > Caballeronia calidae. The sequence goes on from NZ_FCOX02000004.1 coordinate 3,484, forward strand.
AGGCTGCCCGACGTGCCCAGCCCGACATGCGGCAGCGGTTCGGGCGAGCCGATGCGCAGTACCGCGAGATCGCTCGCGGGATCGTCGCCGACGAGATCGGCATCGAAGCGCGCGCCGTCCGCGAGCGTGACGACGATATGCGTCGCGCCGTGCACCACATGGTTATTCGTCAGCAGATAGCCGTCGGGCGTGAAGATGAATCCCGAGCCCGTGCCGCCGACATTGCGGCGCGCACCGCGCTGATCGGCGATCTGGCGCTCGACCGAGATGAACACGACTGCCTGCTGCACGCGCTCGAGTGCGCCGATGACCGTGCGCGAATAGGCGTCGAGCAGCGCGGTATCGTCGAGCGGCGTGGCGGGCGCGGCGTCCTGTGCGCCGCGCGCGAGATCGTCGATGAATTGAGGCCGGCTTCCCATGTCCGTTGAACTCCCGATGTCTGGAAGCCGACATGCGGGACGCCGCCGCCGATTTCAAGAGATAGTTGCAGATGCAAGCAGTTGCATCGGGCCGAGCCTTTCGACGATGCCGCGTTGCGCGTCGTCTCGCACGAAGAGCGAGCCCGCGAAGCCGAGCGCGTTCACCGCGACGCCTTCGACATGCGATACACCGCGCGGCACGGCAAGCATCCAGCGCCGCGTGACGAGCAGGTTGTAAGGCGCGCTTTGATGCGCGGCTCCGGCGACATCGAGCGGCCGCACGCCGATCGCTTTCAGCAGTTGCAGATAGGTGGCATGCGCGCGGGTTGCATCGTCGTGGTCGAGCCATGCTGCGGCGTGTTTGAACGCGAGCTGCGGCGCGCTGAAGATGCCGCTCGTGCGCGCGCTTTCGACGAAAGACTCGATGGGTAAAGCATGACCGTCGAGCGGCAGCGGCACCATCTGCAGATGTTTATGCGGCTGGCTCGATCCAGCGATCGTGCCGCCGTTATAGAAGCCGAGCGCGTCGAAGCGATGGAGGCAGGCGAACAGCGCGGCGAAATCGCTTTGATGGATGAGCGACTCCTGCGGCTCGAAGTCCGTCGTCACGATCAGCAGATGATGCGCGAGCACGTTGAACTTGTTGAGCAACAGAAAGTGGCGCTCGCCGATATCGCCGACACGCAACGCCTCCTCGCACGGCGAAAACGGATCGCGCCACGCGCTCGCGGCATCGGCGGCGGACTTGGCTGCGAGCTTCGACGCTTCCTCCTTGCGCGCGAGATTCGCCGCCTGCCGCACGAGAAAGCGCACGCCGCCGTCGTCGATCACGCTTTGCACCGTATCGAAGGAACGCAGCGCGCCGCATGCGAGCGCGCGTTCGCTTTGCGCGATGATCTGCTGCCACGAAGGGGCGTTCATGTGCGCCATGCTTCTCCCTTGCCGAACTCGTATCGATCGAGCGATGCGGCGTGTATCTCGATGCTGTAGCCGCTCGCTTGCGGCGGCATGTATCGCCCGTTCCTGATGACGACGGGATCGAGAAAATGCTCGTGCAGATGATCGACATATTCGAGCACGCGATTCTCGAGCGACCCCGACACGCAGATGTAATCGAACAGCGAAATATGCTGCACATACTCGCACAAGCCGACGCCGCCCGCATGAGGACACACCGGCACGCCGAACTTCGCGGCCATCAGAAGCACGACGAGCACTTCGTTCAGACCGCCGAGACGGCAGCTATCGATCTGACAGAAGTCGATCGCTTCGGCTTGCAGCAGTTGCTTGAAGATCACGCGGTTCTGGCAGTGTTCGCCGGTCGCGACGCCGGTCATCGGCGCGAGGCGTCTGCGGATCGCGGCGTGGCCGAGCACATCGTCGGGGCTCGTCGGCTCTTCGATCCACCACGGATCGAACTCCGCGAGACGACGCATGTTCGCGATCGCTTCATCGACTTCCCAGACCTGGTTCGCGTCCATCATCAGCTTGCGGTCAGGGCCGATTTCCTCGCGCAAAATGCGTGCGCGGCGAATGTCTTCTTCGAGATTGCCGCCGACTTTCTGCTTGAAATGCGTCCAGCCCGCCGCGACGCCTTCGCGCGCGAGCCGTCGAATCTTGTCGTCGTCGTAGCCGAGCCAGCCGGCTGACGTCGTGTAAGCGGGGAAGCCTTGCGCGAGCATTTCCGCTTCGCGTTCGGCGCGCGTGCCTTGCAAGCGCTTCAGCAACGCAAGCGCTTCGGATGGCGTGATCGCATCGGTCACATAGCGGAAGTCGAGACAACTCACGAGCTTCTCCGGGCTCATGTCGACGAGCAGTTTCCACACGGGCTTCTTTTCGCTCTTCGCCCACAGATCCCATACGGCGTTGACCACTGCGGCCGTCGCGAGATGAATGACGCCCTTCTCGGGGCCGATCCAGCGCAATTGACTATCCGACGTGATCGCGCGCCAGAAGCCGCCCATATCCGCGGCGATGTCTTCTATCCTCTTGCCAACGACGAGCGGCGCGAGCGCCTGAACCGCCGCGACGACCACTTCGGTGCCGCGTCCGATCGTGAACGTGAGGCCGTGGCCCGCGAGTCCCGGCGAATCGGTTTCGAGTGTCACGTAGGCGGCGGAGTAATCGGGCGCGGCGTTCATCGCGTCCGAGCCGTCGAGCGAACGTGAAGTGGGAAAGCGAATATCGCGCACGGAGAGCTTCGTGATGCTGGTCATGTTCATCTCCTTGAAAGTGGGCGTGACGGCAACGCGCAGGGGTTGAACGGAGGCTTCGCGCACATGCGAACGCGCTCGGGTAATCGATATACGCGCGACATTGACAACCCGTGTTTCGCCTCCTAGCCTGCTAGCATGTTAGTGCGAAATCAAGGGCGGCGTGAGCGCATCGACGAATGAAAACAGTCTTGCCGCCGACCCTTACCGCGCGTTGCCTCGATTGCACGGTTCAGAGCGCGGCAAACTCACCGACGCGGTCGAACAGGCATTGCGCGCGGCCATCGTCAATCTGGCGATGGAGCCCGGCATGATGATCGACAAGCTCGCGGTGTGCGAGCGCATGGGCGTATCGCGCTTTCCGGTTTCGTCCGCACTGGCGAAGCTCGCGGCCGCGGGTCTCGTCGAAGTCTTGCCGCAGCGCGGCACGCGCGTCATGCCCATCGTCATGCACGATATTCGTCAGCATCTGTTCATCCGCAGCGCGCTCGAAGTGGAGGCCGTGCGCACGCTCGCTGCCGCATGCGACGAAGCCACGCTCGATGCCCTCGACGCCAACCTCGACCGCGAACGCGACGCAGTGCAGCAAGGTCTGCGCCGCGAGTTTCATCTGCTCGATCTCGCGTTTCATGAACTGCTGTTGGATGCGATCGATCTGCCGCGCGTGAAGGAGATCGTCGCGGCATCGCGCAATGCGCTAGATCGCGCGCGCCGTCTGATGGCGAGTCCCGAGCGGCATGCGCACACGCTCGCGGAACATCTGCGCATTGCGCAAGCGATTCGCGCCCGCGATGGCGAAGCGGCCGCGCGCGCGATGCACGATCACCTGGATGAAGTCGTCGCGGAACTGCGGCGCTTCTCCGCTGAAAGACCGGATCTGTTCAGGGAGTAGGAGACAAGGAAGACGAGAAAGCGTGGTCAACCGCAATGGAGGAGACAACAATGAACCTGTTCAAGCAAGTCGGCGCCGTGGCCGTCCTCGCTGCCGCATGTCTCGCCGCATCGCCGGCGATGGCGGCCGATGAGTTCAAGGGCGTGACCGTCAACGTGATGACCTTCGTCGGTCCACAGATCGCCGAGCCGCTGCAACGGCGCGCGCCCGAGTTCGAGAAGCTGACGGGCGCGAAGGTGAACGTGCTGACGGTGCCGTTCTCCGATCTCTATCAAAAGCTGCTGACGGACTGGGCGTCGAGCACGAACTCCGTCGATGCCGCCGTGTTCGCGCCGCAATGGATGGTCGATTACACGAAGGGCGGCTTCCTCGAAGACCTGTCGCAACGCGTCGCAAAAGATGCCGCGCTGAAAGAAGACGACGTGATGCCGTTCTTCGTCGACTTCTCGCAGAAGTACAACGGCAAGACCTATCTCATCGCGCTCGACGGCGACTTCCAGATGGTCTATTACCGCACCGATATCCTGCAGAAGCTCGGCAAGCAGCCCCCGAAAACATGGGACGATTACCTCGATATCGCGAAGGCCGCGAACGGCAAGGTCTTCGACGGCGACGGCAAGCCGGTCGCGGGTTCGTGCATCTCGAAGAAGCGCAACGCGCAGGCGTACTGGGCGATCATTTCGATCGCGGGCGGCTATCTGCAATCGAAGGGCACGGCGCAAGGGGCGTTCTTCGATCCGCGCAACTTCAAGTCGCTCGTGAACAACGACGGCTTCAAGGAAGCGCTGCGCATCTACAAGGAATCGACCAATTATGGTCCGCCGAATGAAATCAACCTCGATGTCGGCGATACGCGCAGCGCGTTCATCTCCGGCCATTGCGCATTGACGCTCGACTGGGGCGATATCGGCCCGCTCGCGATCGATCCGAAGCAGTCGAAGGTGATCGACAAGGTCGGCGCGGTGATCCTGCCCGGCTCGCGCAAGGTGCTCGACCGCGACACGGGCAAGCTCGTGCCGTGCGACAAGACCACGTGTCCGTACGCGATCGACGGCGTGAATCATGCGCCGTTCGCGGCGTTCGGCGGCTGGTCGGGCGGCATCAACGCGAAGGCGAAGCCGAAGGTGAAGGACGCGGCCTACGCGTTTCTCTCGTTCATGAGCCAGCCCGCGCAATCGAATGTGGACGTGACCATCGGCGCATCGGGCTTCAATCCATACCGGCGCTCGCAGTTCACGGATATGGCGGCGTGGAAGAAGGCGGGCATGAGCGACGCGGCCGCGAAGTCCTATCTCGGCGCGATCCAGCAGAGCCTGCAAAGCCCGAACATGATCATCGATCTGCGCATTCCGCAGAATCAGCGCTATGAGCAGGTCGTGCTCGATACGGCGGTCGCGCGCTTCCTCGCGGGCGAGCTCGATGCCGATGCGACGATGAAAGCCATCGACAGCGGCTGGAGCGAGATCACCGACGATCTCGGCAAGGACGGCCAGTTGCGCGCATACAAGGCATCGATCGGGGCGAAGTGAAGGCTCTGGCGAGCGCGTCTGCAAAAGCGCGCTCGCCATCGCAATGGAGGGGTGATGAATACGCAGTCGCACGCATCGTCCGTGGTCGCGAACGAGCGAGGCTCGCGCGCGCGCATCGCGAACTGGCTCGACCGGCAGGCGCCCTATGTGTTCGTGCTGCCGACGGTGCTGCTGATTCTCGCGTTCTCGATCTTTCCGCTCGTGACATCGGCGTATCTTTCGCTGACGCGCTTCGAGCTGGGCGAGGGCGGCTATCAACTCACTTTCACAGGCCTGCGCAACTACGCGCGCCTTTTCTCCGGCAGCCAGCAATACCACTTCACGGGCGTGTTCCGCGCGCCCGGAATAATCAGCATTGCAACCATGCTGCTTGCCGTGATCGCCGTGCTGTTCTGGTTCTACCGGTACATGAGAAGCGAGCGGCGTTCGATCATCGGCACGCTCGGGCGTCTGATCGCGTCATGCGCGTTCCTCGCGCTCGTGTGGCTCGCGGCCAATACGCTCGGCGGCGGCGGGGCGCTCGGCAGTTTGATGGTCACGATCTTCTATGTCGTGCTCGGCGTCGCGCTGCAATTTCTCATCGGGCTGGGGCTCGCCTGGCTGTGCACGCTGCCGCTCAGGGGCGGGCGCTTCTTTCGTCTGCTGTTCTTTCTGCCGCTGATGGTGACGCCCGTCGGTATCGCGTACATGTTCCGCATGATGGCCGATACCTCCATCGGCCCGCTCGCGCCGATATGGTCGTGGCTCGGTCTCGGGCAGATCGCGTGGGCGGCGGACCCGTGGCTCGCGCGGCTCGTCGTCGTGATCGGCGATACATGGCAATGGGTGCCGTTCATGTTTCTCGTGATGCTCGCGGCGCTCGAAGGCACGTCGCGCGAGCAGATCGAAGCGGCACAGCTCGACGGCGCATCGGCGTGGCGCGTATTCCGCGATGTCACGTGGCCATCGATCGCGCCGGTCGCGGCGAGCGCCGTGCTCATCCGTCTGATCGAAGCGTTCAAGATCGTCGACCTGCCGAACGTGCTGACCAACGGCGGCCCCGGCATCGCGACGGAATCGATGACGCTGCATGCGTTCATCGAATGGCGCACGCTGAATCTCGGCGGCGCGTCGGCGGTGGCGTACATGCTGTTCTTCGTGTCGACGATAGCGTGCGTGTCGTTCTTCCAGTTCGTCGTGCGGCGCGCGCGGGGAGATCAGTGATGAGCACACTGAAGCGCTGGTTCGTGCCCGCGCGTCTGGACGAGTTGCCCATCGGCGCCAGGGCGATCGCATATCTGCTGCTCGGGCTGTGGTCGCTCGTCGTGCTGTTCCCGTTGTACTGGATGGCGATCACATCGTTCAAGCTGCCGGTGGATGTATCGGCGGGGCCGCTCTACATTCCCTTCGTCGATTTCAAGCCGCATCTGGATGCGTGGCATTACATCTTCGTCGATCTCGGGCCGGACACCTATCGCCCTTATATGAACTCGCTGATCATCGCGACGTGCGGCACGGCGGCATCGGTCTTTCTCGGCTCGATGGCGGCTTACGCGCTCGCCCGCATCGAGTATCGGCCGCCCGTTGCGGCAGTGGGTCTCGGCGTGCTGTTGATCGCGTTGCTGATCGCGGCGGTCGCGTGGGGCCATGTCGATCTGCGCATAGCGCTCGCTGTCGCCCTCGCGCTCTTCTTCCTGATCCTGCGGCCGATCATGCGACGCGCGCGCAAGCATCTGAACAACGACGACATCCTCTTCTGGGTCATCTCCCAGCGAATTCTTCCACCCGTCGTCACGGTGATTCCGATCTATCTCACGTTCAAGAATGTCGGCCTGCTCGATACGCATCTCGCGCTCATCATCACGTATGCGACGGCGAATTTGCCGATCGTCGTGTGGCTCATGTTCGATTTCTTCGACGGCGTGCCGCGCGAAATCGAAGAAAGCGCGCAGATCGACGGCGCGACGCGTTTCTCGATTCTCTTCGGCATCGTGTTGCCGCTGGTTGCGCCGGGACTCGTCGCAACGAGCCTGCTGGTGCTGATTCTCTCGTGGAACGAGTACCTGTTCGCGCTCTTTCTGACGACCGCGAATGCGCAGACGATGCCGTTGCTCGTCGCGGCGCAAAACGCGACGCGCGGTCCGCAATGGTGGAACATGTCGGTGCTGATACTGATCATGATCCTGCCGGTGATGCTGCTGACGCTCACGCTGCAGCGCTTCATCGTGCGGGGCATTCTCGTGGGAGCCGTGAAAGGATGACGGTCATGGATAGCGAGGCGGTGAAGGTCGACGACGCCCGCCTGACGAAGATCGCGGCGGCGCGCCAGTCGAAGAGCGTGTCGTTGCGAAACGTCGGCAAGATGTTCGGCGACACGCGCGTGCTGCGCGATCTGTCGCTCGACGTGCAGGCGGGCGAATTTCTCGTGCTGCTCGGCGAATCGGGTTGCGGCAAGACGACGGCGCTGCGCATCGTCGCGGGTCTCGAATCGGCGACGGAGGGCGCGGTTTTCGTCGGCGATACCGATGTGACGCATCGACTGCCCCGCGATCGCGATGTGGCGATGGTGTTTCAGTCGTATGCGCTGTATCCGCACAAGACGGTGTTCGAGAACATCGCGTATCCGCTCATCGTGAGAAAGCGCTCGAAAACCGAGATCGACGCAGCCGTGCGCGAAGTGGCGGCGAGCGTGCAACTGGAGCCGCTGCTGTCGCGCCTGCCGCGTCAGTTGTCGGGCGGGCAGCGTCAGCGCGTGGCGCTTGCGCGCGCGATCGTGCGGCGGCCAGCCGCGTTTCTGATGGACGAGCCGCTCTCCAATCTCGATGCCAAGCTGCGCGGCCACATGCGCGCGGAACTGAAGCACATGCAGCATAAGCTCGGCATCACGACGATCTACGTAACGCACGATCAGATCGAGGCGATGACGCTCGCGCATCGCGTCGCTGTCCTCGACAAGGGCGCATTGCAGCAGCTCGATACGCCCGCGCGCATCTATTCGGACCCGGCGAATCTGTTCGTCGCGGGCTTCATCGGTTCGCCGCCGATGAATTTTCTGCGCGGCGCGCTCGCGCAGGGACGCTTCGATGCACCGGGTCTTTCGCTCGAAGCGCCGGTGCGTCACGACGGCAAGGCGACGCTCGGCGTGCGTCCCGAGGAGTGCTCGCTCGTGGCGCAGGGCGAGGGCGAACTGCAGGGGCGCATCTATTCGGTGGAGCTGATCGGCGATCATTCGCTCGTCACGATGAACGTGGGCGAGCAGCAGATCGTCGTGAAGGTGCCGAATACCTTCGCGGGCGAGATCGGCGGCGCGGCCGGCGTGCGTGTGAATCGCGAGCGCATCTATTTCTTCGATGAAACCGGCGCGCGCATTCGACGATCTGTTTGAGAAACGTAAGCCTGTATGCGTGCGGCAAAACGTTCCTGTTCGCGTCGTCTATATTGGATTGATGACGATCCGATATGGAGGTGCGAGATGAGGCGCATCTATTTTCTGCTGCCCAGTGTGACGAGCGCGAAGGGGATCATCGACGAACTGCTTTTGAAGCGGATCGAATGGCGGCATATCCATGTGCTTGCGCGGCCTCATGAACCGCTGGAGGATTTGCCGCAGGCGACGCTCGTTCAACGCAGCGATCTTTTGCCTGCGCTCGCGCGCGGAACGGCTGCGGGCGGCGTGACGGGCGCGCTTGCCGGGCTCGTTGCGATGGCGTTTCCGCCGGCGGGGTTGACGATCGCGGGCGGCGCCGTGGTTTGCATGACGCTGGCGAGCATGGGCTTTGGTGCGTGGGCCGCGACGATGATCGGTGTGGGGATACCGAATACGCGGTTGCGGCGCTTCGAACATGCGATCGAAGAAGGCGAGTTGCTGATGATGGTCGATGTGCCGAAGGATCGGGTTGAGGAAATCGAGGCTCTGGTTAAGAGCCATCATCCGGAGGCCGATGTGGAAGGGGCGGATCCTACGATTCCTGCTTTCCCTTAATGGGGTTTTTTGCCCACGCAGGCTCGTAAGGCTAGCGGCAAACAGAGACTCCCCCGTTGCCAGCGCCGTGCCAGGTCGCTCCGTCCATCGACGAACTTGATCATGCGCCCACCCGGGTCCGGAGAGTCGCCGGCGGCGATCCGTAGGGTTCGTGTCATCGCACGGGTCTTCCCGGTGCGGATGAATGGGCGCATGAGGTCCGGTTCAATGCCACGAGCTCAGGTCGTCCAGGGGGGTATGCATATCCATCCAGTCATAGGGTGCGTGCGTTCTTCCCCACGCCCAGGTCCGCGTTGCCGCTGACGAGGATACTTTCGGTTGCACGCATGTCATCGACTCCGGCTGCGATTCGACAGTAGCGGCGGCTTCCAGTGACAAGGCGGTTTTCAAGCGCTGAGACATTCCTGATTCTCCTTTGGTGATGGGCATTCCGAACAAAATTCAACGCCAGCCTGCTGGTTCGTCGCACGATCGCGCAGCAAGTCGATGTGGTTGAGATCGCGCGCGTAACGCAACCTGCCGATCGGCGGGCTCGGCGTGAGACCGGGCAGGTTGTTCGCGAGCGTCTGCGTCGCGAATGACGACGCATGGATCGTGATCTGCATCGTAGTGGAGAGAGGTTCGGTGCAACCCTCTCGCGGCGGGAGGGGTAGGGATACCGCGGGTGCGCTGAAGCAACGGCAACCGCGCTTCTCGTCTGATCAATGACGGTTCTGCGCGCAACTGGAATAGTTTGTCGGTGAGTCTGTTGGACAACCTTCACGATCGACACCGCTGCGCTTCAACGGCAGTTCGGGGCGGTCTGGTCATCCACGAGGCGCCTCACGAGTCGGAGTTCGGCCAATAGCACCGCGCGTCGGTCTGTACTCCGACGAGGCCGTTCGTATTGCAGTGAGGAAGGACACACGCGCTTCCGCAGCATGGACAACGCACGCAAGCACTTGAAATTCGCCACTGAAAGTACCTATAAACGAAAATGAAACGGCTCTGTCGTAGTTGGTAAGAGCCGGATCGCACCGACTACCCGAGCGCCCGCCCGGGGACGGGTTCAAGGGGAAACAAATGACCGCCGTCACGTTGTACGCCTGGGCCGTGCCCGCCTATTACGAAGGATCGGCTGTCGACCATACCTGGGTCACCACCTACGACAACAGGCTCGTGGCCTATCCTGCGATCCCGGAAGTCGTGGCAGCGGGCCAGAATTATTGGTATTGCTGGGGCGATTTCCATGCAAAGGGTGAAACGCCTTCGATTCCTGACGGGTTTTTAGCCTCCGGCGCAGCAGAATTGAGCTACGCGTCGTGCCTCTGTCAGCCGGATGCCGACTCGAGATCGGACGCCGCCGCGCGAGGGACGATTTTTTTCTATGGGATCGACGGCGTCTGCCATCAACTCGCCAATCAGGTTCTCTGGCCAACGGGGCAGAGCGGCGCGCCGCCTGCTACCGTGCACAAAGCCAGAGGCTATTGGCTCAGCAACGCGATCTTTGGTACGTACGGAAAGCAACACGCGGCCTGGGCCAACAGACAGACCACATGCGCAGGCTCGAGCGGGAGTAATGTGATGAGCACGGAAGGCACCCATCAAGACGTCGACGACTTCGAGGCGCATGTCAGAACCACCTTGAAAGGACGCGAAACGGAGGACAAGATTCGGTCCCTGATAGAGCGTCGGCGCACATTTGTCGCCGCGGTCGAGCAACTCAAATACGATTCACCGGATGTCTCCGCGCCGACCGCAGCCGACCTCAATCGACTCTATTCAATCTTTTTCCACGAGGCCGAGCGAATCGTCGGCGGCGAGAACTTCAAATTGGTGTTCGGCGTGTCTGCGCAGGTAGAAATGAACATCGTCGATCCCGCTATTTATGAATCAGCCCTCCGACAGCGCGGCAAACGATAGCAACTGAGTTGCGATTCCCACATGCGTGCACCTTCGCCCCTCGATGGTGCTTCTCCGACTTGCCTTGCTACCGAACACTGCACAGTAGGCAACGATCAAACGTTTGCGCCGTCCGTGTTGTCGTTAAAAGAATAGGCGCGAAGCTTGCATTAGATGCCCGCTCTACATTGTCCATCCTGCGAGCAAGCCGTATGTCCAATCCGCAAGCCATCGTCGATCTGACGCATGAGGTCAAACGTCTCGCGTCCGGCAAGATCGCCGACATCAACGATATCAACCGCGAGACCACTTTCCTCGCATTGAACGCCTTGATCGAAGCTGCCCGTGCTGGCGACGCAGGCAAGGGCTTCGCAGTCGTGGCCAAACAGGTGAAGCATGTATCGACGCGCATCTCCGATATCACAACCGGGCTAAACAAGGAACTCGCCGTCTCGTTGTCGAAACTTACGGAACTCGGCGACAGCATGATCGAGAGAATGCGTTCTCTGGACGGCCAGCGCTACACGGACCTCGCCTTGAATATGATCGATATCATCGACCGCAACCTGTACGAGCGCTCGTGCGACGTGCGTTGGTGGGCAACGGATTCGGCAGTGGTCGAATGTCTCGTTGCTGGGAGCACAACGGCGCGTGACCATGCGTGCCGTCGCCTTGAAGTCATACTGGATAGCTATACGGTTTACCGCGACCTCTGGGTCGTTGACGCGGACGGCGTGGTGGTTGCGAATGGCCGTCACTCGACCTACGCGGTACGGGGGCAAAACGTTGCGGGCGCTGAGTGGTACAAGGCGGCAATGAAGACCACCTCAGGCTCGCAGTACGTTGCCTCCGACATCGAGACACTCGCGCCGCTAGGCAACGCACAGGTCGCGACCTATTCGACGGCCATCCGCGAGGGCGGTACGCTTGACGGTCGCATACTCGGCGCACTCGTCATTTTCTTCGACTGGGCCCCGCAAGCCGAGACGGTGGTCAAAAGCGTTCGCCTAACAGAGGAAGAACGGCGGCGCTCGCGTTGCATGATCGTAGATTCGTCATTTCGGGTTATTGCTTCTTCGGACGGCAAGGGCATTCTGGACGAGCGCTTTCGCTTGCAGACCGGCGGAAAATCCGCGGGGTTCTATTGGGGCATCAACGGTACGATCGTGTCGTTCGCTGCGACGCCAGGATACGAAACCTACCGGGGTCTGGGTTGGTACGGCGTCATCTGTCAGGAGCCCTAGACCTTCGACCCGTTGTGTCGCTCAGAACGGCGGCCGAAGCGCGCCGCCGATTCGCGTCACCTGGCGCCGCTTTTCGTGCGGCTGGCCGCGAACAGCATCAGTTGTTCATCGCGCCAGTCGCGCCGCGCGGCGAGTTCGTCGGCGCGAAGATGCCGTCGCCGGTCCTCTTCGACGCGCGCGATCAGCGCGTCGTCCCACGGACCGTCTTCGGTGCGCGAACGGGCGATCGAGTAATACAGCGGCCCGAGCCGGTTCGCATAGTCGGCGACGCCGCCCGGCGCGTTCAGATCGATCGTCTCGAACGGCCCCATGAACGACCAGCGCCAGCCGAGCCCGTCGCGCACGGTCTTGTCGATGTCCTCGCAGCTCGCGATGCCGTCGCGCTGCAGCGCCCACGCTTCGCGCAGCAGCGCCGCCTGCAGGCGGTTCAGAACGAAGCCCTCGATCTCCTTGCGCACATGGACGACGCTCTGGCCGATGCCGCGCATGAGCGCGTCGGTGAACGCGATCGTCTCCTGCGATGTCTGCGTCGAGGGCACGAGCTCCACGACCGGCACGAGATAGGGCGGATTGACCGGATGCGCAATCAGCACGCGCGGCGAGATGGCGAGATCGTTGGCGAAGTCGGACGCCTTGATGCCCGAGCTCGAGCTGCCGATGATCACGCTTCGATCCGCGACTTCCTCGAGATCCACCATCAGTTGCCGCTTCACGTCGACGCGCTCCAGCACCGACTCCTGCACATAGGCCGCGCCGTCGATGGCTTGCGCGAGCGAGTCGGCGAGCGTGAGCCGCGCGGCGATCGTCGCGGGCGCTTCATCGATCAGTCCGTGGTCGTGAAGCGCCGCGAGCTGATTGGCGGCCCACGGCAGCGCCTGCTCCGCCGTGCGCGGGTTGGCATCGTATAGGCGCACCCGCAGACCCGCGCGCGCGAACGCGATCGCCCATCCCGCGCCCACCAGCCCCGCGCCGACCACCGCCACCGGCTTGCCCGGATCCATCTTCGATACGTTCATCGTTCGTCTCGCCTTGAAATGATTGTTGTGCGTCACGCCGCGGTCCAGCCGCCGTCGAGCATGAGCGCGCTGCCCGTCATCAGCGTGGATGCATCGCTCGCAAGAAACACGATCGCGCCCGTCACTTCCTCGACGCGCCCGACGCGGCCGAGCGCGATACGTTGCGTGACCCAGTCGCGAAAGCCGGGCGCATCGAACATGCTCGCGGTGAACGCGGTCTCGATGAACGTCGGGCAGACGGTATTCACGCGGATGCCGTGCGGCCCGAGCTCCCACGCGAGCGCCTTCGTCATGCCTTCGATCGCATGTTTCGACGCGCAATACACCGTGCGCTTCGGGCTGCCCACGTGCCCCATCTGCGACGACACGCTGATGATCGAGCCCGCGATGCCGGCGCGCAGCATGCCCTTCGCGACCGCGCGCGACACATGAAAGACCGACTTCACGTTGAGGTCGATGATCGCGTCGATGTCTTCGTCCGTCACGTCGATGAGCGGCTTCGGACGGTTCGTGCCCGCGCAGTTCACGAGGATGTCGTACGGTCCGCGTTCATCGATCGTCGCGCTGACGGCACGCGCGTCGGTCACGTCGAGCGCGATGTAATCGCTCTTGCCACCTTCCTCGCCGATGAGGCCGCAGGCACGCTCCAGCTCATCGCCCGAGCGCGCGACGAGCGTCACGCGCGCGCCCGCCTGGGCCAGCGCCGCGGCCGCCGCGAGGCCGATGCCGCGGCCGCCGCCCGTGATCAACGCGGTCTTGCCGTTCAACGAAAAACTGGGCGCCCTTGGCAGCATGCACTCTCCCGACTGTGATCGACTGGAACGAGGCAAGCGTATCCAGACGCGCCGCTTGGCGCTTGCATACCTGTTATGCAAAACGCGAAAGACGCCGGAACCGACAATGACGCGAAGACCGGAGGCGCGATTGGAACTGAAACAGTTGAGATACTTCGAAGTCGTCGCGCGCGAAGGCAGTCTGTCGCGCGCCGCGACGCTGCTCGGCGTGAGCCAGTCGCTTTTGACACGGCATATCCAGAGTCTGGAGCACGAGTTCGGCCTGCCGCTCCTGTACCGTCACGGTCACGGCATGTCACTGACCGACAACGGCAAGACCTTCCTCGCATCGGCGAGCGACATCCTGATGCGCACCGACAGCACCGTGAGCCAGATGCAGGCGCTGCGCTCGAGCCCCGGCGGCACGGTGACGATCGGCATTCCGCCGATGCTGGGCGAATTCCTGCTCGTGCCGCTCACGAAGCGCTTTCGCGCGGAGTTTCCCGAAGTGCGGCTCAAGCTGCGTGAGGGCGTGAGCGGCTATCTGCTCGAATGGCTGATGACGGGAAAGCTCGACATCGGCGTGCTCTACAACGTGACGTCGATGAACACCATCGGCGTGGAGCCGTTGCTGTCCGATGAGATGCTCCTGATCGGCCCGCCCGATGCCGGCGTATTGAACGCATCGGCGGAACCGCTCGCCTTCTCCGAGGCCGCCGATTTGCAGTGGATCCTGCCGCCCCGGCCGCACGGCCTGCGCACGCTCGCCGAAGACGCCGCGGCCGCGCGCGCGTTGTCGCTGAACATCGTCGTCGAGATCGATGCGATGGCAGGCATCTTCGATCTCGTCGAGGCGGGGCTCGGCTTCAGCATCGCGCCCTTCGCCGCGATCGAAAAGCGCCTCGAACGCGGCACGCTCAAGGCGCGGCGCATTCACGAGCCTTCGCTGTCGGGCGTGCTGTCGATCGCGTTCTCGCCCAAGAAAGAAGCCACGCTCGCGATGAAGGCGCTGTATCGCATCGTGCGCCAGGAGACCGAATCGCTGGTGCGAAACGGCGTCTGGCGCGCGATCGATTGACTGCGTATTAGGCGGGAGAATCCGTCAGCGCTTCGGCGGCGACATCGGCATCGGGCTTCCTGCGCGCTTCGTTGCCGCGCGCGAAGGTCGCGGCGGGCAACGACAGCACGAGAACACCGGTACATAGCAGCACGAAGCCGAGCGCATAGGTGCCGTTGTTGATGCTGCCGGTCATGTCCTTCACGATATTGGTGATCCACGAACCCGCGATGCCGGACAAGCTTCCGAATGAATTGATCATCGCGAAGCCCGCGGCGGCGGCCGTCCCCGAAAGCAGGCTGCCCGGATAAGTCCAGACGACCGGCGTGAGCCCCAGCACGCCCGAGGCCGCGACACACAGGCAGATGATCGAGACTGGCACGTTGTGCGCGAAGACCGCGCTCAGGATCAGTCCCGCGCCGCCCATGAACGCGGGAATGGCGGCATGCCAGCGGCGCTCGCCGGTCTTGCTCGAATGCCATGCGTTGAAGAGCATCGTTGCGGCGGCGAAGACGAACGGAATCGCGGTGAGCAGACCGATATGGAACGTGTCCTTCACGCCCGATTCACGCACGATCGACGGCAGCCAGAACGACAATCCGTACCAGCCCGTCGCATACGTGAAGATGATCCCCGCGCAGATCCATACGCGATAGTCGCGCAACGCCGCGCCGAAGTGATACTCCTTGTGCGCATTCTCGGTGACGACGTTCTTTTCGAGCAGACGCTTCTGCGCATCGGTGAGCCAGCGCGCCTCGCCGATCTTGTCGCTGAGACCGAAGTACACGAGGAACGCGAGTGCCATCGCCGGAACGCCTTCGATCATGAGCATCCATTGCCAGCCGCTATAGCCGAACCAGCCGTGCGAATGCTGCATGAGCCAGCCCGACACCGGTCCGCCGAACACGAGGCTCGTCGGCAACGCGAGCAGCAGGCCGAATGTCACCTTCGTCTGTCGATCGGAAGGAAACCAGTAATTGATATAGAGAAGCATGCCGGGATAGAAGCCCGCTTCGCAGCATCCGAGCAGCAGGCGCAGGATATAGAACATTGTCGCGTTCTGAACGCCGAACAATTGCGCGAGTTCGGCGGTGAACATCGTGCCCGCGGAAATCAGGCCCCACGTCAGCATGATGCGCGCGATCCATCGCCGCGCGCCGACCCGATGCAGAATGATGTTGCTCGGAATCTCGAGCGCGATATAGCCGATGAAGAACATGCTCGCGCCGAGCGCGAACGCGGAATCGCCGATCTTCAGGTCGCCGAGCATTTGCAGCTTCGCAAAGCCGATATTGACGCGATCGAGAAACGAGAAGGTATGGCACAGGAATAGAATCGGCGCGATGCGCCATAAGAGCTTCTTGTACAGCTTTTCTTCGTCGACGGAATGCGCTGCGGCGCGGTCGATCGCATCGATGCTCATGGGGTTGTCTCCTCCCGGTTTCGTCAGTGATTCAAGCGGATGAAATGCGCGGCCCGCTCTGGTTCGTTGGCGGGCTGGTGTTCGAGAAGCGTATTGATTGCGCACAGCGGACGCACGAATACCTGTTATGCAAGCACCGCATAAGAGCGTGCGGATAAAAAGCGCGATAGCTTTGCGCAGCAAGGATTTCAGCGGCTCGTGCGGCGCTTCGCCGGCTTCAGGAATGGCGCGTTTACCCCTAAAGCGAAGGCCATCGGCAAATCGTCAGTCCTGTTCCGCGTGCAGCATCGCCGCGAAGTTCGCGCGCAGATGATCCAGAAACAGTGTCGATGCCAGGTTGAGATCCGCTTTCGTGCGGACCAGAACGCCGAAGTTGCGCGAGAGATCGATCTCGGGCACGTCGAGCGTCGCGCGCGATTCGAGCGAGTAGCGCTGCGCCATGTAGCGCGGCAGAAAGGTCGCGCCGAGTCCCGCATCCACGAGTCCGAGCACCGTGCCGACATTGGTCGAGTGCTGGATCGTGCTCAGCGACAAGCCGCGCTTCGCGAGCGCCTTCGACAGCCGTGACTGCAGGAGCGTATAGCGTTCGAGCAGCATCAGCGGCAGGCGTGCGAGCTGTTCGAGCGAAATGTGCTTCTGTCCCGCGAGCGGATGCGCCTTCGGCAGCACGACCAGCATCGGCTCGCGCGCGAGCGGCTCGAAGCGGAGCTTGTCCGAATCGTCGTCGAACGCGCTGACGGCGAGATCGGCCTGACCCGATTCGACCGCCGCGAGCACGTCCTCATATTGCAGGTCGCGGACCTGGATCTGCATCGCGGGATACGCCTGACGAAACGACTGGATGAGTTGCGGCAGGACGACGGCGGCGAGCATCGGCGTGGTCGCGATCACGGCGCGCAGTCTCGACGATGCCGCCCGCGACTGAAAATCCAGCAGCAGTTCGCGCAAACCCTGAAGCGCGAGTCTCGCGCGGTTCGCGAGTTCGGCGCCGTCGGGCGTAACCGACACGCGGCGCGTCGTGCGTTCGACGAGCTTCGTCTTCAGCATCGCTTCGAGCCGCTGCACGCGATTGGTCACGGAAGGCTGGGAGACGTGCATCTTTCTGGCCGCCGCGCTGAAGCTGCCGAGCTCCGCCACCGCGAGAAAGGTTTCGAGCTCGACGAGATCGAAGCGCAGGCCGAGCGCGTCGATGCCTTCGGCCGCAACGGAACGGTCATCACGGGACATGCCGCTGCTTCCTCCGCTCCCGTTCATTTATAGCGCCATCTTATAAATCGATATTCTAAAGCGAATAGAGTTTCGCCCGCCCGTTCCCGATAATTTCAGCATTACATTCCCCGCGTCCGCAGCGCCGGGGAGACAGAACATATCAGGCATCAGCAATCAGTTGAGGAGACAAGATGGTCAACGATTCGGATATCCGGCGGGTTTCGTTCGCCAGCGCGATAGGCGCCACCCTCGAGTGGTACGACTTTTTCATCTTCGGATCGGCGGCGGCGCTGGTCTTCAACAAGCTGTTCTTCCCCGCGATCGATCCGGTCGCGGGCACGATCGCGTCGCTCGCGAGCTTCGCGATCGGCTTCATCGCGCGGCCGGTGGGCGGCATCGTGTTCGGTCATTACGGCGACAAGATCGGCCGCAAGGCGATGCTCGTGCTGAGCCTGCTGATGATGGGCGGGGTGACCTTCCTGATCGGCCTTTTGCCGACGTATGAAAGCATCGGCCTCGGCGCGCCGATCCTCCTCACGACGCTGCGCTTTCTGCAAGGCTTCGCGGTCGGCGGCGAATGGGGCGGCGCGACGCTGATGGTGATCGAGCACTCCCCCGCGAAGAAACGCGGTTTCTACGGCGCGTGGCCGCAAATGGGCATCTCCGCCGCGCTGATCCTCTCGACCGGCGTGATGGCCGTGACCACCGCGATCACGACGCCCGAGCAGTTCGCGGCGTGGGGCTGGCGCGTGCCGTTCCTGCTCTCCGGCTTGCTCGTCGTGGTGGGCTTCATCATCCGCCGGCGCGTGTCCGAGTCGCCGAGCTTCCAGAAGCTGCAGCGCTCGCACACCGCCGAGAAGATGCCGATCGCGACGGTCATCGCCACGCAGAAGAAGCGCACGCTGCAAGTGGTCGCGGCGCAGGCCGCCGAAAACACGAGCTTCTTCGTGATCTCGGTCTATGCGCTCGTCTATCTGACGCAGAACCTGCACATCGAGAAGCCGCTCGCGATTCGCGCGCTGATGATCGGCTCGTTCTTCACGCTGCTGTCGCAGCCGTTCTTCGGCGCGCTGTCGGATCGCATCGGCCGCAAGAAGGTCTATATGGGCGGCATGATCTTTCTCGGCGCGTTCATCTTTCCGTTCTTCAAAATGCTCGATACGGGCAGCTACCCGGTGATCGTCACGGCGATCTCGCTCGCGATGGTCTTCGGTCTCGGCAGCACGCTCTCGGCGCAGCCCGCGCTCATCAGCGAGCAGTATCCGGCTGCGATACGCTATAGCGGTGTGTCGGTGGCCTATCAGCTCGCAACCGTGATCTGGAGCGGCCCCACGCCGATCCTCGCCGCGCTGTTCGTGATGTGGGCGGGCGGGTACTGGCTGCTGGCCGCGTACATCGTGGTCGCCGCCGTGATCTCCGTGCTCGGCATCATGCCGTTGCGCGAAGCCGCCGGGCTCGAACTGTCCGCGCTGGAGCACGGCACCGAGCGCGCGACGCACGCGGAACGTCAGCCCATCGCAACAGGTTTGTCGGGAGAACAGGCATCGTGATTCGATTCAGGATTGGCAACGTCACGGCGACGCTCGTTCAGGAGACCGTCGACAGGTCCTTCGAGTTTCTCAGGTTCTTTCCGCTGGCGACGCCCGAAGACGTTCAGGACAATCTCTCGTGGATCGCGCCCGGTCATTACGATCCCGCGACGGGCCGCATGCTGCTCAGCATGCACTCGTGGCTGCTGGATACGGGGCGTCACAAGATCCTGATCGATGGCTGCGTCGGCAACGACAAGGACCGGCCCGGCCGTCCCGACTGGTGCAATCTGCAGACGCCGTATCTCGACCGCCTCGCGACGGCCGGCGCGAGGCCCGAAGAGATCGACTATGTGCTCTGCACGCATCTTCATGCGGATCATGTGGGCTGGAATACGCGGCTCATCGGCGATCGCTGGGTGCCGACGTTTCCCAACGCGAAGTATGTGTTTTCGAAGACCGAGAACGACTACTGGGAAGCGCGCTATGCGGCGGATTCGAAGGGGCATCACATCCTCGGCTACAAGGACAGCGTGCTGCCGGTGATCGAGGCGGGCCAGGCGATGATCGTCGATGACTACGCCCAGATCGGAGATTGTCTCTTTCTCGAGCCCGCGCCGGGACATACGCCGGGGCATATCGCGATCTGGCTGAAGTCGAACGATGCCCACGCCGTCATGACCGGCGACATTCTTCATCATCCGATTCAGGTGAAGTATCCGCACTGGAGCTGCTTCGGCTGCATCGACCAGAAGCAATCCGCAGAGACGCGCCTGAAGGTGCTGGAAAAGACCTGCGAGCAGCGCGCGCTGCTCTTGCCGGGACACTTCATGGCGCCGCATGCCGGCTATGTCGACGAGAAGCCTGGCGGCGGTTTCGATTTCCGGCATCCGGACTGATCCGTCATCCGTTATGCGGCCGGGACATGCGTCCCGGCTTTTTGCCATCCATCGCGAACGCAACTTCATGACACATCGTCCCGCCCCGACCGATACGGCAATTCATCCTTTGATCGCAGAGCGCTGGAGCCCGCGCGCGTATGCGGATCGTCCCGTCGCGCACGCGCAAGTGATCGCCATGCTCGAAGCGGCGCGTTGGGCGCCGTCGGCGTTCAACGCGCAGCCGTGGCGTTTCGTCGTGTTCGAAAAGACAGAAGATCCCGCCGCGTTCGAGCGCGCGTTCGGCACGCTCATACCGTTCAATCAGTCGTGGAATGCGAATGCCCAGGTGCTGATCGCCGTGCTCGCGGATACGCTCACGTCGAAGGGCACGGCGAATCCGGGCGCGAGCTACGACGCGGGCGCCGCCGCGATGGCGCTGCTGCTGCAGGCACATGCACAAGGTCTCGCCGCGCACGCAATGAGCGGCCTCGACGCCGGCGCATTCCGCAAGATCTTCGCGATTCCCGAGCGCTATGACGTGTTGAGCATGATCTCGGTCGCGCATCACGGCGACGCGCAATCGCTTCCCGCCGCGCTCGCCGAGCGCGAACAGGCGCCGCGCGCGCGTCTGCCGCTCGATCAGATCGCGCATTTCGGCGCATGGCCTGAATCGGCCTGAAGCTCGCGTCGATAAAAAAGGCATCCGGCGCGAACCGGATGCCTTTTTCGTTTGCGAGGACCGCTTTCAGGCGATGAGTGCGACCCGCTGCAAGGTCTCGATGCACGCGTTCGCCACTTCGCGTCCCTTCACGCGCATGTGGTCATGAAAGAATCTCACGTGTTCTTCGCCGGCATGGAAGTGATGCGGCGTGAGCACCGCGGAGAATACCGGCGTGAGCGTGTCGAGCTGCACCTGCATCAATCCGTCGATGACCGCTCGCGCGACGAACTCATGCCGATAGATCCCGCCGTCGACGACGAGTCCCGCCGCGACGATCGCATCGAATCCGCCGCGCCGCGCAAGCAGCTTCGCATGCAGCGGCAATTCGAACGCGCCGGGCACCTCGAAGCATTCGACGGCGCTCGCATCGAAGCCCAGATCGACGACGCCGGCGATAAACGCATGACGGCACTGATCCACGATCTCGCGATGCCAGCACGACTGCACGAACGCGATGCGCAAGGGTTCGACCGGTTGCGAAGGAGCGTTCATAGCGCGGCCTTGTAGATGTCGAGCGCGGCCGCTTCGGTCATCTCGCGAGGATTGTTGATGAGCAGACGCTGCTGCTTCATCGCGTCGGCGGCGAGCATCGGCAGATGCGATTCGTTGACGCCCACTTCGCGCAGCGTGCGCGGAATGCCGGTTTCGTTCACGAGCGTCTGCATCGCCTGGATGAAGGCTTCCGTCTTCGCTTCGATGCTGTCATCGGCGGCGACGCATCCGAGCGTGTCCGCGAGCTCCGCATAGCGCGCGGCGGCGGCGGGCGCGTTGAAGCGCAGCACGTGCATCAGCACCAGCGCGTTCGAGAGACCGTGCGGCACGTGGAAGTGCCCGCCGAGCGGATACGCGAGCGCGTGAACGGCGGCCACGGGCGCGTTTGAGAACGCCTGACCCGCGAGCGTCGCGCCGAGCAGCATGGCTTCGCGGGCGGCGCGGTCGCGGCCCTCGCGGCACGCGGGCAGCAGGTTCGCGTAGAGCAGACGCAGCGCTTCCTTCGCGAGCATGTCGGAGAGCGGATTCTTCAGGCGCGCCGACGTATACGCCTCGATCGCATGCACCATTGCGTCGATGCCCGTCGCGGCGGTTGCCTGCGGTGGCAGGCCGAGCGTGAGTTCGGCGTCGAGCAGCGCGAGATCGGGATAGAGAATCGGCGACACGACGCCGCTCTTCGTGGTTGCGCCCGTCGTCACGATGGAAATGGCCGTGACTTCCGAGCCGGTGCCCGCGGTCGTAGGCATCAGCACGAGCGGCAGGCGCGGGCCTTCGACATTGCCGACGCCGTACATCTTCTCGAGCGGCTGGTCGGACGCGCACAGCACGGCAATGAGCTTCGCGACGTCCATCGACGAGCCGCCGCCGAGACCCAGCACGACTTGCGCGCCGCTCGCCCTCGCGCGCGCGGCGGCATCGAGCACGACGTGATCGGGCGGATCGGCGATCACGTCGTCGATCACGGTCACGTCCCAGCCTTGCGTGGCAAGATTATCGAGCGCGGGCGCGATCAGGCCGCTGTCATTGAGGAAGCGGTCGGTGACGAGCACGAGACGGCGCTCGTCGCGATAGCGCTCGCGCAGCAGCGTGCCGAGACGCCGTGCGCTGCCGTAATCGACCACGAGCGAGGGAACGGTGGTGAAGCTGAATGCGTTCATGCGATGGGCTCAGGCGAGAGAGTCTGCGGTTTCGAGTTCGAGATTGCGAAAACCCCGGTTGTAATAGACGAGCGGCGTGGCCTCGCCGAGCTCGACGTCCTGAATCTCGCCGATCAGCACGGTATGGTCGCCCGCTTCATGCACGTCACGCGCGACACACACGAGCGAGGCCATCGAGCCCGGCAGCATCGGCGGATGCGGGTTGTCGTCGGTGCCGTAGCGAAACGCGTGCGGACCGAACTTGTCGACGCCCTTGCGCGCGAAATGCATCGCGATGTCCTTCTGCTCCTGCGACAGGATGTTGATCGCGTAGCGCTGCGCCTTGACGAACGCCGCGTGCGAATCCGCCGTGTTGGCGATGCATACGAGCACCAGCGGCGGGTTCATCGACACGGACGAAAACGAGCTGGCGGTAAAGCCCCAGTGACGGCCTTTTTCGTCGGTCGTCGAGACGATGGTGACGCCGCTCGGGAAGGCCGAAAGCGCGTCACGGAAGGTCTGGTTGTTCTTGAGCGTCATGAAAGAGTCTCCGGATGAGATGAGCGCACGGCTTGATGCACTCCATGACGCCAGTCTAGGGTCGGGCGCTCCGCAGAACAATTTCGATGTCGCGATGGATTCATCGGCAAAACGGATAGATGCGCGCATTGATAGGCGCATCGTCCGCATCACGGCTGCGGCGCGTCGCTCGTCAGGGTCGCGCCGAAATTCGCCTGCAAATGACGCACGAAACTCAGTGCGGCCGCACTCAGATCCGCGTCGCGCGAGCGCAGGATGCCGAAGCTGCGCATCAGGTTCACGTCGGCCACCTGCAGCGTGGCGCGGGTGTCGCGCGCGTAGCGCTGCGCCATCGAGCGCGGCAGGAAGGTCGCGCCGAGCCCCGCGTCCACCATGCCGAGCAGCGTGCTCAGGTTGGCGGCGTGATGCATCGGCCGAAGCGAAAGGCCGCGCTTCGCGAACTCGTCGGCGAGGGTATCGCGCAGCATCGAATAACGGTCGAGCAGCATCAGCGGGATTTGCGCGAGCTGCTCCAGCGTTACCTTGCCAGCTTCGGCGAGCGGATGCGTCTTCGGCACGACGACCAGCATGTCTTCCTCGGAGAGCGCCTCGAAACTGAGCTTGCTCGAATCATTGTCGAACGCGACGACCGCGAGATCCGCTTCGTTGCTCTCGATCTTCGCGACGACATCCTCGTACTGGAGGTCGCGCAGCTGGATCTGCACGTCGGGATAGCGCTGGCAGAACGAATGGATCAGCGAGGGCAGCATGACGGCCGCGATCATCGGCGTCGCGGCGACGACCACGCGAAGGCGCGCGGCCTCGGCGTCGGCCTGGAATTCCTGCAGGAGCTTGCGCAGGTCGCGCAATGCGATCTCGGCGTGCTCGCGCAAACGCTTTCCCGCGGGCGTGGGGTTCACGTGACGCGTCGTGCGCACGAGCAGGCGCGTCTTCAGGGTCGATTCGAGGCGCTGCACGCGCGCCGTGACGGACGGCTGGGAAATGTGCAGGCGTTTGGCGGCGGAACTGAAGCTGCCGAGTTCGACGACCGCGAGAAAGGTCTCCAGCTCGACGAGATCGAAGCGCAGCGTGAGCGGCGCCGCGGCGTGCGCGCCCTCGTCCGGCTTGTCGGGCGCCATGACGGTAAGTCTCCGTTGGTTTTATCAGGAATGTCTATGAGTCTATCTCATAAAGCAAATAGTGTCGCAGCGGCACCGTCGACATAATCGATTGCAGACCGAATGTATCGGCCACGCACCGCACGCCGCGCCTCTCGCGTCCGTGCCGAAGCATGCGGCGCGTATGCATCGAAAGAAAGACTCGCAAGGAGACTTCATGAAGGATGAAATCAAGATTCTGACGCCGAACGGCATCCTGGGCTACGGCATCCCGGCGGCCGACTTCTGGCGCGGCATCGAACGCGCGCCCGACGCGATGATCGTCGATGGCGGCTCCACCGACCCCGGCCCTTATCTGCTCGGCTTGCCGAAGACACTGGTGACACGCGAGGCGTATCTGCGCGATCTGTCGCTGATGCTCGAAGCGTGCGCCACGCGCAAGATTCCCATCTACATCAGTTCGGCGGGCGGGCCGGGCATTCGCGAGCACGTCGATTTCATGGTCGATGTGATCGCGGAGATCGCGAATCGGGAAGGATATCGCTTCAAGGTCGCGAAGATTTATTCGGACGTCGATCCTTCGTACGTTCGCGATGCGTTGAGCGAAGGGCGCATCACGCCCTGCGCATCGGCGCCGGAGTTGCAGGTGTCGGATGTGGGCGCGTCGTCGCACATCGTCGCGCAGATGGGCGCCGAGCCTTTTGCGAAGGCGCTGCGCGAGCATCCGGATCTCGACATCATCGTCGCGGGCCGTGCGTACGATCCCGCGCCGTTCGCGGGCCTGTGCATGCTGCACGGAATCGATCCGGGCATCTACTGGCACATGGGCAAGATCGTCGAGTGCGGCGCGAACTGCGCGGAGCCGAAAGGCAAGGTGATTCTCGCGACGATCCGCCGCGACAGCTTCGACCTCGAACCGATGAGCCCGCGCGAGCGCTGCACGCCCGCGTCGGTGGCGGCGCATACGCTCTATGAAAAGACGCGCCCCGATCTCCTGACCGGCCCCGGCGGCGTGCTCGATCTGCGCGAAGCCACGTATGAACAGATCACCGATCGCGCCGTGCGCGTGCGCGGCAGCCGCTTCATTCCCGCTGACGATTACACGGTGAAGCTCGAAGGCGCGGGCGTGGTGGGCATGCGCACGATCTTCATCGGCGGGATTCGCGATCCGATCCTGATCGAGCAGATCGACGATTTTCTCGAACGCGTCAAGCAGGAAGCAGAAGAGACCTATCCCGAACTGCGCTCGGGCGAAGCGACGCTCAACTTCCACGTCTACGGCAAGAACGGCGTGATGGGCAGCTTCGAGCCGCTCGTGAACGCGGTGCCGCATGAGATCGGCCTGCTCGGCGAAGTGACCGCCGCGAATCAGGACCTGGCGAATGCGATTTGCAGCAGCGTGCGCATCGACGTGCTGCACACGCCGTATCCGGGCCAGGTCGCGACCGCCGGCAACTTCGCGATTCCGTTGAATCCGCCTGAGAACCCCATCGGTCCGGTGTGCAGGTTCACGGTCTATCACGTGATGAAGATCGACTCGGCCGAGTCGCTGTTTCCGATTGAGATCGTGGAGATCTGAGCAATGAGCGCAACGCAAACGAAAACACTGCGCGATCTGGCCAAGGTCGTGCGCAGCAAGAACTCGGGCCCGTTCGAGATCACGTTCGACGTGATCTTCGACGACGTTCCGCTATACGAACGCGTGAAGGCAAGCGGCGTACTGACCGAAGCGCTGATCTGCAGGCTCTACAACGTGACGAAGGAAGACATCGTGACCTTGATGTTCTTCGACCCGGCGCGCGCATTCAAGCTCACGCTGAAGCGCTCGTGGGCGCAGGGCAGCGTGGGCGAGCGCGACACGTTCGGCGCGCAGCAGCATGCACCGCTGCTGACGATCGAGATTCCCGGCGTCTGAGCGCGCCGAAAGCAAGAGGAGGCATGTACGACATGGCACACGACACTTCGCGTCAGATGACGCTCATCGGTTTCCTGCAGGCGCAGAACTGCTCCACCTATCCCGGCTCCTGGCGTCACAGCGGCGCGATGCAGGACTTCATGTCGCCGGAGTATTACCAGCGCATCGCGCGCACGCTGGAAGAAGGCAAGTTCCATCTCGCGTTCTTCGACGACCGCCTCGCGATGCCCGATATCTACGGCGACGATCACGCGCAAACCGTCGAGCATGGCGTGCGTGCCGTGAAGATGGACCCGTCGCCGATTCTCACCGCAATGGCGATGGCCACGACGCACCTCGGCCTCGGCGCGACCTATTCGACGACGTACTACGAGCCGTATCACATCGCGCGCCATTTCGCGACGCTCGACCTGATGACGAAGGGCCGCGTCGCGTGGAATGTCGTGACGTCGCTGAACGATTCGGAAGCGGCGAACTTCGGCCGCGAGATGCATCTGGAACACGACCTGCGCTACGATCGCGCGGACGAGTTCCTCGAAACCGTGATGGGCCACTGGGACTCGTGGGAAGACGACGCGCTGATTCTCGACAAGCAGAGCGGCCGCTTCGCCGATCCGGCCAAGGTGCATCGTCTCGACCATCGAGGCGAGTACTTCAGTTCGCGCGGGCCGCTCACGGTGCCGCGTTCGCAGCAGGGCCATCCTGTGCTGATTCAGGCGGGGCAGAGCGGTCGTGGGCGCGCATTCGCATCGCGCTGGGGCGAGCTGATTTTCGTGGTGTATCCGAATCTCGCGGCAGGCAAGAAACAATACGCGGAGACGAAGCAGGCGGTCGTGGCGGCGGGGCGCGATCCCGCGAAGGTGAAGGTCGCGACGGCGTGCTATACGGTGGTCGCCGAATCGGATGAGATCGCCCAGCAGCAGCGCGAATACATCGATTCGCTCGCGCGGCCCATCGACTCGCTCACGCTGCTGTGCGAAGTGCTCAACACGGACTTCTCGAAGCGCGACTATGACGCGCCGTTTACCGACGAAGAGATGAAGGCGATCTCGGGCTGGACCGGCTTTCGCGATCGCGTCGTGATGTTGTCGGGCAAGCAGAACCCGTCGGTGCGCGACTTCGTCGAGTTCTCGAACCGTGCGCGTCTGAATGAGTTTCCTGTGTTTGCCGGCACCGCAAAGACGGTTGCCGATCAGATGGAGCAATGGTTCGTCGAAGGCGGCTGCGACGGCTTCGTGATTTCGCCGACGCACGTGCCGGGCGGATATGAGGACTTCGTGCGCCAGGTCGTGCCGGAGTTGCAGCGGCGTGGCGTGTTTCGCAAGGACTACGATGGCTCGACGCTGCGGGAAAATCTCGGTCTGGCCCGTCCGAATGCCGGCGAGTGGCGGGAGCAGGCGTTCGCCGGCGTGAATGGCGAGCCGATGCGCAAGACAGGCTAAGCAAGACAAGGCTAGAACAAGCGCCCGGCACGTGACCGGGCGCAACGCATCTGGAGACAGACATGGCAGAAATCGCCGATATCCGGCGTGTGGCGCTCGCGAGCACCATCGGCACCACGCTCGAGTGGTACGACTTTTTTATCTTTGCGTCGGCAGCGGCGCTCGTGTTCAGCAAACTTTTCTTCCCGACCTTCGATCCGGTCGCGGGCACCATCGCGTCGCTCGCGAGCTTCGCGGTGGGCTTCATCGCGCGGCCGGTGGGCGGCGCGGTGTTCGGGCATTTCGGCGACCGCATCGGCCGCAAGGCGATGCTCGTCCTCAGTCTCACGATGATGGGCGGCGTCACCTTCCTGATCGGCCTGTTGCCGACCTATGCGAGCGCGGGCATCGCCGCGCCGGTGATGCTGACGGCGCTGCGTTTCGTGCAGGGTTTCGCGGTCGGCGGCGAGTGGGGCGGCGCGACGCTGATGGTGATCGAGCACGCGCCCGCGAAGAAGCGCGGCTTCTACGGGAGCTGGCCGCAGATGGGCATTCCCGGCGCGCTGATTCTCTCGACCGGCGCAATGGCCGCGACCACCGCGCTCACGACCGCCGAGCAGTTCGCGGCATGGGGCTGGCGCGTGCCGTTCCTGCTTTCGGGGATTCTCGTCGTGGTGGGCATCGTCATTCGCCGCAGGCTCGCGGAATCGCCGAGCATCGAGCGTCTGCGCCGCGCGCATGAAACGCCAAGCGTGCCGATCGCGACGCTGCTCAGGCGCCACAAGCGTTCGACCTTTCTGCTTGTCGCATCGCAGGCCGTGCAATGCGCCGGATTCTATGTCGTCGCCGTGTATTCGCTCGTGTATCTGACGCAGAACCTGCACCTGCCGAGAAGCGACGCATTGCGTGCGCTGATGATCGCCGCCGCGTGCACGCTCGTCGCGCATCCGACTTTCGGCGCGATCTCCGATCGCATCGGCCGCAAGAAGGTGTTCATGGGCGGAATGATCTTTCTCGGCCTGTTCATCTACCCGTATTTCCTGTTGCTCAACACCGGCAGCTATCCGATGATCGTGCTCGCGATGAGCCTGGCGATGGCTATCGGCGAAGGCTCCGTGCAGGCCGCGCAGCCGAGCCTCTTCGCGGAGCAGTATGCATCGGGCGTGCGCTACAGCGGGGTGTCGCTTGCGTATCAGCTCGCGACCGTATCGTGGAGCGGCCCGACGCCTGTGATCGCAGCCATGCTGATCGCATGGGCGGGCGGGTACTGGCCGCTCGTCGGCTACATCGTGCTGCTGGCGATCATCTCGGTCGTCGCGATCATTCCGCTGCGCGAAGCGGCCGGCGTGGAACTCGCGACGCTCGAAGAGCAGGATGCCGCCGGCGCGCGCGCCGATGAAGCAGCTCGCTACGCACGCGGCGCCGTTACCAACTGAATCCCCTGAAAACGATGACCCTTGCAACCCGACTCAAAGACCCGGCGCTGCTGCGCCATGCCGCCTACATCGACGGCGAATGGAAGCAGGCCGACAACGGCGAGACCTTCGATGTGTTGAATCCCGCGACGGGCGATTCGGTGGGCGCGGCCCCGAAGATGGGCGCCGCGGAAACGCGCCGCGCGATCGAGGCGGCGAATGCCGCATGGCCCGCATGGCGCGGGAAGACCGCGAAGGAACGCGCGGCGATCCTGCGACGCTGGTACGACCTGATGATCGCCAACGCCGACGATCTCGCGCTCATTCTCACGACGGAGCAGGGCAAGCCGCTCGCGGAAGCGAAGGGCGAGATCGCGTATGCCGCGTCGTTCATCGAATGGTTCGCGGAGGAGGGCAAGCGCGTCGCGGGAGATACGCTCGCGACGCCTGCCGCCGACAAGCGCATCGTCGTGACGAAGGAGCCGATCGGCGTCTGCGCGGCGATCACGCCGTGGAACTTCCCGGCTGCGATGATCACGCGCAAGGTCGGTCCGGCGCTTGCGGCCGGCTGTCCGATCGTCGTTAAGCCAGCCGAAGCGACGCCGTTCTCCGCCTTCGCAATGGCCGTGCTGGCCGAACGCGCGGGCGTGCCGAAGGGCGTGCTGTCGATCGTCACGGGCGATCCGAAAGCCATCGGCGAGGAGATGACCAGCAACCCGCTCGTGCGCAAGCTCTCGTTCACCGGCTCGACCGCCGTGGGCCGTTTGCTGATGGCGCAAAGCGCGCCGACGGTCAAGAAGGTGTCGCTGGAGCTTGGCGGCAATGCGCCCTTCATCGTGTTCGACGACGCCGATCTCGACGCCGCGGTGGAAGGCGCGATCGCATCGAAGTATCGCAACAGCGGGCAGACCTGCGTGTGCACGAACCGCTTCTATGTACACGACAACGTCGCCGACGCATTCGTGCAGAAGCTCGCCGCGGCCGTCGGCAGGATGAAGGTGGGGGACGGCACGGAAAGCGGCGTGACGCTCGGACCGCTCATCAACGAAGCGGCGTTGAAGAAGGTCGAATCACACATCGAGGACGCGCTTTCGAAAGGCGCGACGCTCGTCACGGGCGGCAAGCGTCACGCGCTCGGTCACGGCTTCTTCGAGCCGACCGTGCTCGCGAACGTCACGCCCGACATGAAGGTGGCGAAGGAAGAAACCTTCGGCCCGCTCGCGCCGGTGTTCAGATTCTCATCCGACGATGAAGTCGTGCGCATGGCCAACGACACCGAGTTCGGTCTCGCGGCGTACTTTTACAGCCGCGATGCCGGCCGCGTGTGGCGCGTGGCCGAAGCGCTCGAATACGGCATGGTGGGCATCAACACCGGGCTGATCTCGAACGAAGTCGCGCCGTTCGGCGGCGTGAAGCAGTCGGGCCTCGGGCGTGAAGGCTCGCATTACGGCATCGACGACTACGTCGTCATCAAGTACCTCTGCGTCGCGGTCTGAGCCGCCCGCGAGCCTGTCGTGAGCCACGAACCGCACGCCGCGCCGGGACCGAAGCGCGGCGTGCGGTTCGTCGCGTCAGAGCGCCGTAGCCGCGCTTTCCTGCACCGCACTCGCGTAAGGCACATCACGCTTGCCATAACGCCGCACCCGCAGATTCGCCTGCTCGCCATGCCCCGCAAAGCCCTCGAGCGCACACAACCGCGAGCAGTACTCGCCGACCAGCGCCGATGCTTCGTCCGTCAGCACCTTCTGATACGTGCAGGTCTTGATGAACTTGCCGACCCACAAGCCGCCCGTATAACGCGCGGCCTTCTTCGTCGGCAGCGTGTGGTTCGTGCCGATCACCTTGTCGCCATACGAGACGTTGGTGCGCGGGCCGAGGAACAGCGCGCCGAAGTTGGTCAGGTTCGCGAGGAAGTAGTCGGGGTCGCGCGTCATGACCTGGACGTGTTCGAAGGCGATATCGTTGGCGATCTTCACCATCTCCTCGTCCGACTCCGCGAGGATCACTTCGCCGAACTGCGCCCACGACTTGCGCGCAATATCCGCGGTCGGCAGGATGCCCAGCAGACGCTCGACCTCGGCCATCGTTTCCTTCGCGAGCTTTTCCGACGTCGTGAGCAGGATGGCGGGGGAGTCCGGGCCGTGCTCGGCTTGTCCGAGCAGATCGGTTGCGCACATTTCGCCGTCGACGGTTTCATCGGCGATCACGAGCGTCTCGGTCGGACCCGCGAACAGGTCGATGCCCACGCGCCCGAACAACTGGCGCTTCGCTTCCGCGACGAACGCGTTGCCCGGCCCGACCAGCATGTCGACGGGCGCGATGCTCGCCGTGCCGATTGCCATCGCGCCGACCGCCTGAATGCCGCCGAGACAGTAGAATCTCGTGCGCGCCGGCCATGTGCTGCGCGGCGACGATCGCGGGCGCGGGCTTGCCCTGGAACGGCGGCGCGCAGGTGATGATGCGCGGCACGCCCGCCACCTGCGCGGTGATCACCGACATATGCGCCGACGCCAGCAGCGGATACTTCCCGCCCGGCACGTAGCAGCCCGCCGCGTTCACCGGAATGTTGCGATGGCCGAGGATCACGCCCGGCAGCGTTTCGACTTCGATGTCCTTGATCGAATCGCGCTGATGACGCGCGAAGTTGCGCACCTGCGTCTGCGCGAACTCGATGTCCTTGATATCGCGCGCGGAGAGTTGCGAGAGACAGTCGTCGATTTCCTTTTGCGTGAGGCGATAGTCCTCGCGATCGAGCTTGTCGAAGCGGATCGACAGATCGCGGATCGCGGCGTCGCCGCGCGCTTCGATATCGGCGAGCGTCGCCTCCACAGTTTCGCGCACTTCCCTGGCCGCGGATTTGATCACTTCCGCTGTCGCGCCATGCTTGAGCCATTGGGCCATGAAATCTCCTGGTTGGTGTCCGATAATTTGCATACGTATGCAAAACAAGAAGTGCATACGTATGCAACAAGAATGAAGATTAGTCGTTTTCGATGCGGCCGGCAAGCGCTGTCGACGGAACGCGACGCTGCGGTTTACCCGCGCATCGGCCAGGTGAGGGCGCCGTCGTCGGCTGTCGCGAGGCCGGTGCGCGGTTTGCGGGCCGAGCCGCGCACGATCAGGCGTCCCGGAGCCTCATCGTGAAGCGCCGTGTCGAGCGTGCCGTTGAGCTGGTCGAGCACCGCGGCGACCGCGCGCCGCACCATGTCGTCGAGCGGCTGGCTGAAGGTCGTGAGATCGAAGACCGGCCAACGCGCCATGTCGATATCGTCGAAGCCGACGATCGACACGTCCTCGCCCACGTTCAGTCCGAAACGCACGCGCGCGACGCTGATCGCCGCAAGCGCCATGTGATCGTTCGCGCAGAAGATGGCGTCGGGCGGCTTGCTCGCAGAGAGCAGCGACACGACCGCTTCCTCCGCGCCGGCCGCCGTGTATTGCCCGACGCGCCGCTCGATCGCCTTCACGCCTTTCTCGCGCAAGGTTTCGAAGAAGCCTTCCTCTCGGTCGCGGCTCGTCGACGAGCTTTCGAGGCCCGCGACATACGCATAACGCTTGTGCCTGCCCGCGTGCAGAAACGCCGCGATGGTGCGCGCGCCCTCGCGGTTCTGGCCGGTCACGCTGGACGCGGCGTCGCTGTCGGTCTTGCGGTTGAACATGACGACCGGCAGGCCGATGTTCATGCACTCGTCGGCGAAATGCGAGGACAGGCTGGTCGAGATGAGCACGAGCGCGTCCACGCGATAGCGCAGCACTTCTTCGAGCACGGGATCGGAGCCGCGCAACGGGTCGCTCGTGAACATCAGCACGCCGTAGCCCGCGCGCGCGAAGGCGGCGGTGAGCGCATTGAGCGCGGCGTGATAGAAGGGATTCGCGTTCGCCGGCACCGTCACGCCGATGAGATTCGCGCGCCCCGTGATGAGCGAGCGCGCGACGAGATTCGGCCGGTAACCCAGCGCGCGCGCCGCCGCGACGATGCGCTCGCGCGTGGCCGGCGACACGCTCGCGCCCGGCGTGAACGCGCGCGATACGGCCGATTGCGACACGCCCGCGGCCTTCGCTACGTCGTGCGCAGTGGCGGGGCGGCGGTCGGGCGGGGCATCGGACATGGCGGACGTTCTCGTGACGGGCTATCGGCAGGCGCGCGGAATCGCGCGCGCCGACAGTATGCCTCACGCAATCGAGCGCCACACGCCCGCACGGACGAGCGCGTCCGTTTCCTGGCGCACGATTCGATACAGCGCCTTCATCGCGAGCGTCGCTTCCTTCTTCGGCGAGAATGCGATGGACAGCACGCCCGGCAATGTCGGTTCGACGATGGGCCGCGCCTTCAGCGTGCCGCTCTCGATGCGGCGCCGCACCGCCGCATACGGCGCGACGGAGAAGCCCTGACCCGCTTCGACGAGCTCGAGGATCGCCATCATCGCGTCGATCTCGAAGGCGATGTTGAGCGCAAGCGAGCGACTCGTCGCGGCATCCTCGACGAGCGTGCGCATACCGTGCGGGCGCGCCGGCAGAATCCACGGCAGCTCGACGGCTTCAGCCAGGCGGATCGGCTCCATCGCGCGTTCGAGCACGGTCGCGTCGGGCGGTCCGATGAGCAGGAGATCGTCGGACAGGAGCGGCTCGATGCTGATCGTGCTGTGCGGCCCGATGTTGTACAGCACGCCGATATCCAGTTGCCCGCTCAGCAGCCATTCGAGCATGTAACCGCTCAAGCCCTCGCGCATGCGCAGCCGCACATCGGGAAACTCCGCGCGAAAACGCCGCACGAGCGGCACCAGCAGAAGGTCGCCGAGCATCGGCGGAATGCCCATCGTCACGGTGCCGCCGGGAACGGCGCGCATCGCCTGCATGTGATTCACGGCTTCGTCGCTGCGTTCGAGGATATCGCTCGCGCGCGCGAGGAACTTCTGTCCCGCCTCGGTCAGCGACATGCCGTGTCCGTGCCGATAGAGCAGCGGTGGCCCGAGCTCCTGCTCGAGCATCTGGATGTGCCGCGTGAGCATCGACTGGCTGACGCCGAGTATCGCGGCGGCGCGCGAGACGCTGCCCTCGCGCGCCACGACCATGAAATACCTGAGCTGCTTCAACTCCACTTGCCGTTCTCCTCTCGTATCGGACGATCTCGCCCGATATGCATAACAGGTATGCGAGCAGTTCGCGGTCCATCTGATTACGCTTGATTCCATTCAGGAGCACAACGGAGACAACAGCGCAATGGAAGAACTCAGATTGCTCAGCACTACAGCGATACTCGGCTACGGCTTCGCGCAAAGCGCATTCGAAGCGGGCCTCGAACGCAAGCCGCATCTCATCGGCGCCGATGGCGGCAGTTCCGATCCGGGACCGTACTATCTCGCATCGGGTGAATCGTTCACCTCGCGCATGGCGACCAAGCGCGACATGCGCATCATGCTCGCCGCCGCTGTTCCGCGCGGCATTCCGGTGATCGTCAGCACATGCGGCGGCGCGGGCGGCGATCCGCATCTCCAGATGATGATCGACATCGTCAAGGAGATCGCGCAGGAAGAAAGTCTGTCATTCAAGCTCGCCGTGATCAATTCGGAATTGCCCAAGGACGTGCTGCTCGAACACGTGAACGCGGGCAAGACGCGGCCGCTGTACGGCCTTCCGCAGATGACGCCCGAACTCGTCGAAGAGGCCGTGCGCGTGGTCGGCGCGATGGGACCGGAGCCGTATATCGCCGCGCTCGATGCAGGCGCGCAAGTGATTCTCTCGGGCCGCAGCACCGATCCCGCGCCGTGGGCCGCGATGGCGATCCGCGCGGGCTTCCCGCCCGAGCTCGGCTGGTACGCCGGAAAGATGCTCGAATGCGGCGCGGAGCCCGCATTGCCGAAGCGCGAAGGCTGCCTGCTCGCGACGATCCGCAAGGATCATGTCGAGCTCGAACCGATGCACCCCGATCAGGCCTGCACACCGCGCTCGGTCGCGTACTTCGCGCTGCATGAGAACAGCAGCCCGATTCATCATCATGAACCCGGCGGCATGCTGGACACGTCCGAATGCGAGTTCGAAGCCGTCACGGAGCGCGCCGTGCGCGTGTCCGGCATGCGCTGGCGTCCCGCGAAGTACACGGTGAAGCTAGAAGGCGTCGAAGCGCGCGGGCATCGCGTGATCACGCTGTGCGCGACACGCGACCCGGTCCTGCAGGCGCAGATGGACCGCTACCTCGCGCGGGCGCGCGAGATCGTCGACGAGAAGGCGACCGCCTTCGGCGCGCCGTCGGACAGCTACACACTCAACTTCCGCGTCTACGGCCGCAACGGCGTGATGGGCGAACGCGAGCCAATGCCGGTCGAGGCGCGTCATCCGCACGAAACGGCGATCGTCGCCGAAGTGGTCGCGCAGGACCGCGATACCGCGAAGGCCGTGCTTGCCATCGCGCGCACGACGATCCTGCATTCGGAGTTCCCGGGCCGTCTGTGCAAGGAAGGAAACATGGCGATTCCCTTTTCGCCGTCCGACCTCGATCTCGGTCAGGTCTACCGCTTTTCCATTTGTCATCTGATCGAGCCCGAGAACGCGCTTTCGCTGTTCCCGATCCGCTATGAAGAAGTCGGAGGTCGTCATGCCAGCCATTAAGGATTTCGCGAGCGTTTGCCGCAGCAAGAACGCGGGGCCGTTCATGGTCACGCTCGACATCGTGTTCGAAACCGACGAGATCTACGATCGCGTCGCCGCGACCGGCGTGCTCGATCGCGAGCTCTTCGCGCGCCTCTATGACGTGAAGCCGGAGCAGGTGCAGTTCACGCCGTATCGCGCCGCGCGCGCGTTCAAGGCGACGTTGCCGCGCGTCATTTCGTCGGGCGATATCGG
Organism: Caballeronia calidae; assembly: GCF_900044055.2. Classification (GTDB taxonomy): domain Bacteria; phylum Pseudomonadota; class Gammaproteobacteria; order Burkholderiales; family Burkholderiaceae; genus Caballeronia; species Caballeronia calidae. The sequence goes on from NZ_FCOX02000004.1 coordinate 39,088, forward strand.
CGACACGGACGTGTACGGCGCGCAGCAGCACGCGCCGATGCTCGACATCGACATTCCCATCGAACTGGAGAACACGCGATGAGCGAAGCCGAACTTCAGGTGCGCCCCGGCGCCTCGCGCGTGGACGCCGCCGAGGCATTGCAGACTTCGTTCCGTCAGGCGATGCGCCGGCTCGCGGGCGGCGTCGCGCTGGTCTCGACGGTGCACGACGGCGTGCGCCACGGCATGACGGTCACGGCCGTCACCTCATTGACGATGGATCCGCCCGCGCTGGTGGTATCGGTGAATCGGCATGCGTCGGCGTTCGACGCGCTCGTGATGAGCGGGCGTTTCTGCGTGAACCTCCTGACGCAGCAGCATGCCGACCTCGCCGTGGCGTTTTCGCGCAAGCCGGACGGCGATGCGCGCTTCGCGAACGGCGCGTGGCGCACGAACGATGCCGGTCTTCCGGCGCTCGATGGCAGCGTCGCGGCGATTTCGTGCCGCCTGCACGATCTGGTCGAGTTCGGCACGCACGCGATCCTGATCGGCGCGGTCGAGCATCTGGCAATCGAGCCGCAGCAGCCGACGGCCCCGCTCATCTATCTGAGCGGACAGTTCGGCGGCTTCTGGCCGTTGACCGCATAAGGAGCGCGCATGTTCGACGCGAAGTATGAACGCAGCAATTTCCCGCGCATCCGGCCCGAATGGCTCGCGCAAGTCGCCGAGCCTGCCGTCGAGCCCGAGTTGCCGGTCGTCGATCCGCATCATCATCTGTGGGATGTCGAGAGCGCGTTCTATCACGCGCCCGAGTTCGCGGCGGATGCGGGCGCCGGGCATCGCGTGCTCGCGAGCGTGTTCGTCGAATGCAAGGCGCATTTCGACGCCGATGCGCCCGCCGGATTCGCGCCGGTCGGCGAGACGCGTTTCGCGGTGGCGCAGGCAAACGAGGCCGCGCAACTGCCGCAAGGGCACGCGAACCTCGTGAAGGGCATCGTCGCCTATGGCGATCCGTTCGTCGCGAATCCGCAAGCGGTGCTCGAAGCGCATATCGAGGCGGGACAGGGACGCATGCGCGGCGTGCGCGTGCGTGCCGCGTGGCATGCCGATCCCGCGTTCGCCGCGCCGCACGATGGCCCCGACGAACACACCATCGGCGCGCCCGAGCTCGACCGCTACTGCGCGATTCTCGAAGAGATGGGCCTCGTGCTCGATCTCTGGGTCTATCACACGCAGCTCGATCAGGCCGCCGCGCTCGCACGGCGTCATCCGAATCTCCCGATCGTGCTGAACCACTGCGGCGGGCCGCTCGGCATCGGGCCGTATGCGAACGAACGCGCCGCCGTGCGCGAAGCCTGGGGCAAGTCGCTCGCGCGCGTGGCGTCGAACGATAACGTCATCGTGAAGATCGGCGGTCTCGCGATGCCGCGCACGGGCCTCGCCTTTGCCGATGCCGCGAAGCCCGCGAGCTGCCTCGAGCTCGTCGAGCGCTGGACGCCTTACGTGCGCACCTGCATCGATCTGTTCGGCGCGGAGCGCAGCATGTTCGAGAGCAATTTTCCTGTCGACAAGGGCAGCTGCAACTACGTCTCGGTGTGGAACGCGTTCAAGATCATGTCCGCGGGTTATCCGGCCGCGGCGCGCCGCGAGATGCTCGCGGGCACGGCGAATCGTGTGTATGCGCTCGGCATCGAGGAACTGACAGCGGAGGCGATCTCATAACCGCAAGGCACAAGCGTTGCACACACATCCGTAAAGGCACAGACCGTCCGGCGCACGACGAACGTACGTACGGATTTTCGGAGGAGACATATGAAAAATCGCCGCATCTTCATCTACCTGTTTCTGTTTTCGCTCACGAGCATCAACTACATCGACCGCGTCGCGCTGTCGGTGGCAGCGCAGCCGATCGCACGCGAATTCGGTATCAGCCCCATTCAAATGGGCTTCCTGCTGTCGTCGTTCATCTGGACATACTTCGCGAGTCTGATCATCTGGGGTCTCGCGCTCGACCGCTGGGGCACGCGCTACGTCAACGCCGTGGGCATGGCGATCTTCTCGGCCGCCACCGTCGCGACGGGCTTTGCGTGGAGCTATATGTCGATTCTCGTCACGCGTCTCGTGATGGGCGCGGGCGAGGCGTCGTCGTATCCGGCGGGCGGCAAGGTGATCCGCGAATGGATGCCGGCGCGCGAACGCGGCATCGCCGCGGCGGTGCTCAATAGCGGCTCGTATGCCGGGCCCGCGATCGGCGCGCTCGTCGTCGCCTGGGCGGTGCAGATGTTCGGCTGGCGCACGGGCTTCGTGCTCGTCGGCAGCTCCGGCGCGATCTGGCTGGTCTGCTGGCTCAAGTGGTTCAGGAAGCCCGAGTACGCCACTTTCATCGACGACAACGAGCGCGCGCTCATTCTGCGCGAGCGCAACGGCGGCCTGCCCGATGCGCCCACCGGACCGACGCTCTCCATTCCCGATCTGCTCAAGTCCGTGAGCGTGTGGGGCCTGCTCATCACGCAGGGGTTCGGTTCGTACGCGCAGTTTCTGTTTCTCACGTGGCTGCCGAGCTATCTGCAGACGGAGCGGCATCTGGACATCGTGAAGAGCGGCTATTTCACGGCGCTGCCGTACGCGCTCTCGGTGATTCTCGCGCTCGCCATCGGCAAGCTGAGCGATCGTCTTTTGCCCGCGGATGCGATCAGCAAAGGTGGACGGCGCAACATGGTGGCGGCGTCGATGCTGCTGACATCGGTCGTGCTCGCGACGCCTTTCGTCGACGACATGTGGGTCATGGTCGCCGTCTTCACGCTCTCGCTGACCGGCGCTCAGGCCGCGCTCGCGATGAACATCGCGCTGATCGGCGACCTGTTGCCGTCGTCGGCGGAAGTCGGACGCGGCACGGGCCTGCTGATCACGGGCGGCGCCTCGTTCGCGATGATCGCGCCCATTGCGACCGGCTATGTCGTCGCGATCACGCACAGCTACAACAACGCGTTCTATATCGCGGGTGCGCTCGCTCTGGCCGGTGCGCTCGTGAGCCTCCTGATGACGCGCTCGCCGATTCGCCGACGTGACTGCGTCGAGACCGTGAATGAAGTATCGGTCGGCGCATAGAATCATTTTCAAAGGGATATCGAAATGACGAAAAAGCAAATGACGTTGATTGGCTTTCTGCAGGCGCAGAACTGCTCGACTTATCCCGGATCGTGGCGTCACAGCGCGGCGATGCAGGACTTCACGACGCCCGAGTACTACCAGCGGATCGCGCGCACGCTGGAAGAGGGCAAGTTCCATCTGGCGTTCTTCGACGACCGCCTCGCGATGCCCGACATCTACGGTAACGATCATGCGCAGACGGTGGAGAACGGCGTGCGCGCCGTGAAGATGGACCTGATCTCGATCCTGACCGCGATGGGCATGGCCACGTCGAAACTCGGCCTCGGCGCGACGTACTCGACGACGTACTACGAACCGTTCCATATCGCGCGCACGTTCGGCACGCTCGATCTGATGACGAAGGGCCGCGCGGCGTGGAACGTGGTCACCTCGCTGAACGATTCGGAAGCGGCGAACTTCGGCGAGAGCGCGCATCTCGAGCACGACTTGCGCTATGACCGCGCCGACGAGTTCGTCGAAACGGTGATGGGTCATTGGGACACGTGGGAAGACGGCGCGCTGATTCTCGACAAGGAGAGCGGCCGCTTCGCCGATGCGTCGAAGGTGCATCGTCTGGATCATGAAGGGCGCTTCTTCAAGTCGCGCGGGCCGTTCACGGTGCCGCGCTCGCAGCAGGGCCATCCGGTGCTGATCCAGGCCGGGCAGAGCGGGCGCGGGCGTCAGTTCGCGTCGCGCTGGGCGGATCTCATCTTCGTCGTGTATCCGAATTTCGCGGTGGGCAAGAAGCAGTACGCGGAGATGAAGCAGGCGCTCGCCGAGGCCGGCCGCAACCCCGACGACGTGAAGATTTCTACCGCGTGCTACACGATCGTGGCGGAGTCGGACGAGATCGCGCAGAAGGAACGCGAATACATCGACTCGCTCGCGAAGCCGATCGATTCGCTCGCGCTGCTCTGCGAAGTGCTCAACACCGACTTCTCGAAGCGCGGCTACGACGATCCGTTCAGCGATGCCGAAATGGCCGCGATCTCCGGCTGGACCGGTTTCCGCGACCGCGTCGTGACGCTCTCGGGCAAGAAGAATCCGTCGGTGCGTGATTTCGTGGATTTCTCGAAGCGTGCGCGTATCGAGGAATTCCCGGTGTTCTGCGGCACGCCGAAGACGGTCGCCGACCAGATGGAGCAATGGTTCGTCGAAGGCGCCGTCGATGGCTTCGTGATCGCGCCGACGCACGTGCCCGGCGCGTACGAGGATTTCGTGCGCATGGTCGTGCCCGAGTTGCAGCGGCGCGGCCTGTTCCGCAAGGAATATACGGGCGGCACGCTGCGCGAGAACCTCGGCTTGCCGGTTCCGAAGTCGGGTGATTGGCGCAAGACGGCATACCCGCGCACGTCGAACATCAAGGTCGCGTAACGCGTTCGTCGCCGGACGTGCCGCTGCGGCTTTCATAAGCGTGTTTTGTTTCGGCCGGCGTGGACAACGCGGACGTGTCGGGCGTATTGGATCAGCGTTTGCAAGTGCTATGGAATCTGAGAGATGAACGAAACTGATCTGATCGCCCCGGTGCCGGAAAGCGAGGCATTCGGCCGGAGCAGGGTGGACAGGGGCGCCCACAATAAAAACCGAATCACCGATTCGGAAATCTTCGCTTCAGCACCTGGCTGAGTGCGTCCCACTGTCCTGGACGCACTACGCGCGACTATATGTCAGTCCGTCGACAACTCAGGTAAGGGGGTGAAGTCTCACAGGCATCTTGTTCGGCACCATCGTAAAGGCAGAAATCTCTTCAATTTCCGCCGGGTCGATTGCCAGTTCGATTCTGAAATGCTTCATCAACATCGATATCACGAGTCTCATCTCCACTCCTGCCAGATAGCGGCCCGGACACACTCGTGGGCCCGCGCCGAATGTCAGGTAAGCCTTCTGTTCATGCACACCATCGGAAGGATCGCGGGGATGTTTCCAGCGGTCAGGATCGAATACCTCTGGGTGCACGAAATTCTGCGGGTCCAGCATGCCCGGGCGAGTGAGGAAGAGCATGCGCGTTCCCGCAGGTAGGGCAACGCCACCCAGGCACACTTCGGTTAGCGGCTCGAACGTCTGTATGGCTGCAACAGGCCGCAGCCTGAGAGCCTCGCTGCATACCGCCTCGCAAAGGTCGAGGTGCTTTAATGAATCGTAGTCCGGACAGATTCGGGATTCACCGAGTGCTGCACATGATTGTTCGAAGAGCCGATACTGCAAAGACGAATCCCCAGCGATATACATCAGCGCCCAGGCAATTGCATTTGCCGTCGTATCTTCGCCTGCGACCAGAAGCGTCAATACGTTCGCCGAGATCAGTTCATCGGTCACCGTCGAATCAGGCTCGTTGTGCGCCGCAAGCATGGCTTCGAGCAGATTGTGCGGTGGCGAATCAGGAGACTGGCGCATACGCTCACGCGCTCGTTCAATCATTTTCTGAACGTAACGATGCACTTCTACCATTGCCCGCGCGAGCCGCCGGTCGTCCGGCAGCGTGACATAGTGCCAGTAAGGAAATAGCGCCGTGACACGTCTCATGAGCGCCGGCAGTATGAGCGCGAGCTGTTCCTGTATCACACCGCGCTCCTGTTCGAGCGTATGCGGGTCCTCGCCGAAGGCAAGCGTACTTGTCACGTCCACGGTGTAGCGCTTGAGGTCGTCGGTCATTTCCAGCGTTCTATTCTCCTTTGCCGCGGTCTGCAGGCGAACGAGGAAGCGCTCGGTAATCGCCGATAGCGTCGGATAGAAAGCCTTGATATTGGAAAAGGACAGCGCACGCATGATGAGCCGCCGCTGCGGCTCCCAAGCCGCGCCTTCGGCAGAGAATAGTCCGTTTCCACCAAGTTCTGTCATAGCGGATTCGATTGGCGAGAAACGCCGATACAGGTGTGGACGCTCGCGCATGACAGTCTGAAACAGGTCCACCTGCGTCCAGACTGTTATCGGAATCGTGCCGAGTTGAACCCTGAACGGCGAACCGTATTGCTTGGCCCAACGCTCCAGGGTCAAGTGAAGTTTAGCGGGCGCCATCTGGAATAGATTCCCCAGCAGGGGCAACCCCGGTGGGCATGGCAGATCTGCGACAGTCCGCGAACTCCCGGTCGTCTTGAGTTGAAGGTCTGCCATGCTTTCCTCCGCTTCGCCCGCCACTACGGGGTGACAACGAGCGTAAAGAACACTCCTGTAGAGAATAGATCACGGCCGATTCTGAGACCAGCCTCCTCGTCGAGCGTTGGCCACGGTTAGCGCCTAAGTGACTCTAACCGACACGGAATACCTATCAGTGAAGTCGGCGTGAGTGTGCCTCGTTGTGTTGCGTGATTCCGAACGATGGTTGCGAGACGGATAACAGGAGGCGACAAGAGCCTTCGCGAATATCTCAGCCGACTCGATAACCGGCGATCCAGTGATAGAGCTGTTCAACTTCTGAACTGAGCGGACGCAGGTCATTGCGCATCAGGAAGTAGCCGCGACCCGGGCGCACACTCAGCGACGACAGGCGTGCCAGTCTTCCGCTACGGATCTCTTCGTCAAGGAGATGGCGCGTGCCCAACGTCACGCCTCGTCCCTGCGCGGCCGCGTCCACAAGCACGATGTAGTTGTTGCCATACTCGGTCGCCCGCACGCGGCTCGGTTCAATCCCAAGCGACTTGAACCAGATAGCCCAGTTGATCCAGTTCGGCTGAATGCGTTCATACTCGAGAAGCACCTGCGATAGCAATGCTTCCGGACCGTCACCGGACAGCGGATGGCTTGCGATATACGCGGGACTCGCCACCGGGAATATCTCCTCCTCGAACAACAACTGCGCCGTCCAGTCGGTTCTCTGGCCTGGGTCGTACGCCACGGCCAGATCGACGCTGTCGTCGAACACATCGGAAGGCTGATCCGATGTAATCGTGCGAATGCTCGCCGCGAAGCTCGGGTTGCGGTCACGGAAGTCCTTCATGACCTCGCTCAGCCAGAAATGCGAGATCGCCGTGTTCGCGGCCAGGGTCACCATGCTCGCGCTCCGCTTGACGCTGATCTCGTCGACGGCGTCAGCGAGATAGTTGAACGCTGCGCTGACTTTGCGATGAAGCTGCGTTCCACGCGGCGAAAGCTGTACCCGTCTCCCCACCCGTTCGAAAAGCACGAATCCGAGCCCCTCCTCGAGCTGGCGGATCTGCTTGCTCACCGCTGCCTGCGAAACGTTCAGTTCTTCGGCGGCCCGCGTGAAGTTCAACGTCCGAGCCGCTGCCTCGAAAAACATCAGGCTCGTCAGCGGCGGAAGGCGATGACGCAAACTCTTCATAACTCGTGGTTATCAATGGACATGAGATTTCATCTGTGTACAGAGAAATCGGCGCCTCGTAAAGTGATTTCTACGCGATGCACCAGGCGCTTCAGAGCGTCGGGGCGGGCGCGATGCGACTCATAACCAGAGGTTGGTATTTTCCCCACTTGGATGTCTCTATGACAACGCTGAACTGGCACCGCGAGCGCCACGATCTTTCCAATATTCAATCGCTCGATCGCTCTTCGCACGACTCCGACATCGACCTTCCGTCAGTGCGCGCGTATCGCCTTGGCAGAGTCCGGGCCGAGATGCGAAAGCGCGACATCGCCGCCTTGATCATCAGCGACCCGGTGAATATCCGGTACGCGACAGGCGCGCGCAACATGCAGATCTTTTGCGCCCGCAATACGCCGTCGCGCTATCTCATCGTCACGGAAAACCGGACGATTCTGTTCGAGTTCACCGGATGCGCGCACCTGGCCGACGGCCTCGAGACCATCGACGAGGTTCGTGCATCGTCGACCGCCAGTTTCGTTGCGGCAGGCCCGGCCATCGTGGCGCGGGAAAAGGCATGGGCGGCCGACATGGCGGCCACGCTGACGGAACTCGTCGGACCCGAGCCCACGGTCGGCATCGAGCGCATGAATGCCGGAGCGGCGCTTGCGCTTGCCGGGCATGGCGTGCGCCTCGTGGACGCCCAGGAGCCGATCGAGATGGCGCGCGCGATCAAGTCGGCGGAGGAACTGAAGTGCGTCATCGCTTCCCTGCGGGCGACGGAAGTCGCGGTCGGGAAGCTTCGGGACGCGATTCGGCCAGGCATGTCAGAGAACGAACTGTGGTCCGTGCTGCATCAATCGGTTATTGCGCAGGACGGGGACTACGTCGAGACGCGCTTGTTGAGTGCAGGGCGCCGAACGAACCCGTGGTTTCAGGAAACATCGAATCATGTGATCGAACCGAACCGGCTGATCGCACTGGACACCGATGTCGTCGGCTGTCATGGCTACTACTCCGACTTTTCCCGCACCTTTCACGCCGGGCCGGACAAGCCGAGCGAGAACCAGCGCACGATCTACAAGCTCGCTCACGAGCAGGTGCATCACAACATCGAGATCATCCGGCCAGGCATGACGTTCAGGGAATACAGCGACAAGGCCTGGAATATCCCGGACACGTATCACGCGAATCGCTATTACCTGTCGGCGCACGGGTGCGGTATGACCGGCGAATATCCGTACCTCTACCATCACGCGGACTTCCCCGCATCGGGCTATGACGGCGAGATCCAGCCGGGCATGACGCTGTGCGTCGAGAGCTATATCGGCGAGGAGGGAGGACAGGAAGGCGTGAAGCTCGAGCAGCAGTTGCTCGTGACGGAGACGGGAACGCGCCTGCTATCGCTTTTTCCGTTCGAAGAAGCCTTGCTGCGATAAACACGCCGCATGTCGCGGCTGATTTCAACCCTCGATTGGAAGCGTAGAAATGACCAGGTTCTCAGGTTGGTTCAAGTGGCTGCTGCCCGTAGTTTTTCTCGTTTCGGGCGCCATCGCGCGTGCGGACGAAGAGCCGATCACGATCGGCGTGAACAACTGGGCGGAGAACATTGCCGTCGCGAATATGTGGAAGCTTCTTCTCGACGAGAAGGGCATCAAGGTCCGCCTGCAGAACGCGGACAAGGCGCTCATCTACAACAGCGTCGCGCAGGGGAAAATCGACCTGACTTTCGAAGTCTGGCTCCCCTCAGGCGACAAGCCCGCGTTCGACAAGGTCAAAGACAGGGTCGTGCAGATCGGGCCGTGGTTCAAGGAGGCCAATCTGGGCCTCGTTGTGCCTGACTATGTTGCCGTCGACAGCATCGACCAGTTGAATGCCAGCAAAAGTGTCATGGCGACCAGTGGCCGCCCGAAGATCGTCGGCATCGATTCCGGCAGCAGCCTCATGCAGTTGACGGAGAAAGCGAAGACGACCTATCAGCTCGACTATGACGTTCAGTCATCGTCCGAGTCCGCGATGGTGCTGTCGCTCGAACGAGCGATCCAGCGCAAGGAGCCTATCGTCGTGACGCTCTGGAAACCTCACTGGATCTGGTCCAAATACAAGCTCAAGTATCTGAAGGATCCGAAAGGCGCATACGGTTCGACAGACTCGATCTATGGAATCGAAACTCAAGCGTTCAAGAAGCAGCATCCCGACGTCGGGCGGTGGTTGCAGCAATGGAAGATGGACGACGACTCGCTGGGAAGCCTGATGTCGGAAATCATCAAGCAAGGGGTGTCGAACCCGGAGAAAGGTGCCAAGGCCTGGATCGATGCGAATCGTCCGCTGGTTCAGCAGTGGACGAAGTAAGCCGGCTCGACAGGACGGTGAACCACGACGCCTCGCCGCCCGGTTTGCGTCAATACCCACTTCTTTCTTCACATCCGACATGAACGCTTCGAACACGATTCCGACCATTTCCAGGGAACGAGCGCCGGCCGACATCGAACGCACGACCGGCGACTGGAAAACCTGGCGTTGCGACAGCAAGGTATTCCAGCATCGCTATGTACCGGGCGCGACGTTCTACGTGGTAAAGGGCCGCGCTCGGCTGACCTTCGCGCATGGCGCACAACTCGACATCGAAGCCGGAGACTTCGTCTCCATCGGCGACGGTGCGCAGGCGGTGTGGGATATCTCCGTACCCGTCGAAACGCGCTACACGTATCACGACGATCGCGGCGCAACCACAGGGGCTCGATCATGAGCGAGGCTTTGGAGTTCGACTATGTGATCGGCGGAGCGGGCTCGGCCGGCTGCGTGCTCGCGCGCCGGCTGGCCGATGCCGGTAATCGGGTGCTGCTGATCGAAGCAGGTCCGCGTGACAATTCGTGGGTGATCCGTATGCCCGCTGGCCTGAGATCGATTTTCAAGCCGAGCTCGCGATACAACTACTGGTTCGAGACCGAGCCGCAGCGGAACCTCGACAACCGCCGCATCCAGCAGCCGCGTGGCCGTGTTCTCGGCGGTTCATCATCGATCAACGGCATGACATGGCTTCGCGGCCATCCGCTCGACTATGAACGCTGGGAGCAGGAAGGCGCTACGAACTGGGGCTGGAAGGATTGCCTGCCGTACTTCCGGAAGATCGAGCGGAGCGACGTCAGCAGCGCTTATCGAGGCACCGACGGTTTCATTCATGCCCAGCGTCAGGAGCATCTCTGTCCGCTCAACCAGGCCTTCCTCGATGCGGGCGTCGAAGCCGGCTTTCCGCTCACCGACGACGTGAACTGATATCGCCAGGAGGGTGTGTCGCGCTTCGAGATGAGCGTCGATCACGGTATTCGCAACAGCGCATCGTACGGCTACCTTCACTCGCGCAAGGACGACGGAAAACTTGCGATCTGGACGCAGAGCGCGCTGAAGCAGATCAACTTCACCGGCAACCGCGCGACCGGATTCAAGGTGCTGCACGGCGGCGCTGTCGTGAACGTCAATGCGCGTAAGGAGACGCTGCTTTGCGCGGGTGTATTCGGTTCCCCGCAATTGCTGATGTTGTCGGGAATCGGGCCGGTCGATCATCTGGTGGAGCACGGCATAATCCCGAGAGTCGAGTTGCCCGGGGTCGGCGAAAATCTGCAGGACCATCTGGAATGTCATATTCAGATCGAGACCAGGGAGCCTGTTTCGCTCAACCGCGAACTGCAGCTTCATCGGATGCTGTGGGCTGGCATGCAATGGTTTGGCTTCAAGTCGGGTGTTGCGGCTGTCAACCAGTGTCATGTCGGCGCCTTTCTGAAGAGCGCCCCTGACATTGCGCATCCGGATATCCAGTTTCACTTCTTTCCGGTGTTCTTCAACAAGGACTGGATACCCACGCGGCACACGAATGGATATCGCATCGGAGTAGGTCCGATGCGCCCGACCAGTCGTGGGCGTGTCCGGCTCAGGTCGAGGCAGGCGGGCGACGCGCTTTCGATCGATCCGAATTACATGGACACCGCGGAAGACTGGCGCGTGATGCGCGAGTCGGTAAGGCTCGGCCTGCTGTTTGCACGGCAACCTGCCTTCCGTCGCTTTCACTATCGCGAGGACATGCCGGGTGTCGATGTGAGCGAAACGGCTGCCATCGACGAGTTCATCAGGCTGGATGCGTCGAGCGCGTATCACCCTTGTGGAACGTGCAAGATGGGAGCGAAGCATGACGAGTCGGCCGTCGTGGGTCCGGACCTGAAAGTAAAGGGGGTAGAGCGACTGCGTGTCATCGACGCATCGGTCATGCCGTCGGTGCCAAGCGCGAACATCAATGCGGCGACGATCATGCTGGCCGAGCGGGCAAGTGATATTTTGCTCGGGAGACCAACGATGCAGGCCGAACCCCCAAAGTTCGTTGCCTGACTGGTATCTGTCGATCGAACTTGGAAGGACACCCGCTGGTGCTGAGGTCAATGGACCTGCATGCCTTCGAATGGCTGTTCCAGTTTGGTCAGCAGCCGGAGGAGGCTTGCTATATCAAAGGGCAGCTGAGGGTCGTGAGCGTGAGTTCGCTGACGCAGACAGTGGCAGTCCTGCCGTGCGACACCGCCATGCTCAGCCAAAGGCAACCGGTCTCTATGTCGGTTAAGGCCGAATCGTGCGCATAGTTTGTCCGGCAGGGAGACGGCAGGCAACGCACGCTGGGCCGTACAGGCTAGCATCAAGTGCCGCGACGTCTCAACGCGCCAGGGCCTTTGTGAATCGAGGGTCGCCAAGATACGCGACGTTGAAACGAAACCACGGCGACACGCTGTTCGCATGCGCCGAGAAGATCGTCCCGGGCGCGAGAATCACGTGCTTTTCCAGCATCTCCCTGGCGAACGCGATCGAATCGTCGCGCCCGGGCAAACGCGCCCATAGATAAAGGCTCTGATCGCTGACCTTGAAGATGGTCGCGTTCAGACGCGTCAGGGCTTCGACACCCGTCGCCGTCGCGCGCTTGAGCCTGTCCTGCAAGCGGTTCGTGTGACGCAGAAAGTGCCCATCGCTGACGATCGCGTCGAGCGTGCGCTCGCAGTATTCGCTGCTGCTCACGTGCGTGAGCATCTTCACATCGGCGAGATCGCTGGCAAGATCGGCATCGCAGGCGAGAAAGCCCACGCGCAGCGCCGCCGACACCGACTTGGAAAAGCTGCCGATATAAATCGTGCGGCGCAGTTGATCGAGTGCGCTGATGCGCGTGGCCGAACGCGGCTTCAGATCGGCAAGCGCGTCGTTCTCCACGACGATCAGATCGTGCGCCTCCGCGAGCTGCAGAATGCGATGCGCCTTCGCCGCGCTGATATCGGTCGCGGTCGGATTGTGCCCGACCGATTGCGTGAAAAAGAGCCGTGGCCGATGCGTCTTCAAACGCTCTTCGAGCGCCGCGATATCCGGCCCGTCGACGCCGCGCGGCACGCCGACGATATTCGCGCCGGACAGTTTGAGCTTGCCGAAGAGCGCGTAATAACCGGGATCGTCGACGAGCACGGTGTCGCCCGCGCGCACGAAGTAGCGCACGACCATGTCCATCGCCTGATTCGCGCCGTGCGTGAGGACGATCTGTTGCGGCGCAGCCTCGATCTCATAGCCGGCGAGCTTCTGCTGCAAGTGCTGGCGCAAAGGCAGATAGCCGAAGCGGCTGCCATAGCGAAAGAGCGAGGCGACACCGGTGCGCACCACGCGCTGATGGAAGTGATCCAGCCGCGTCTCTTCGAGCCAGGCGACCGGCGGAAATCCTTCGCCGAGATTGAGAAAGTCCGGCTTGCTCTGCAACTGCTCACGCATGAGCCAGACCGAATCCATTGCGCGATCGAGCGTCGGCGCATCTTCGTCCTGCTGCTGCGGCTTCGCCACGCTCGCGACATAAAAGCCCGCGCCGCGACGAGGCTCGATGAGTCCGTTCGCCGTCAGCATGTCGAACGCGCTGATGACCGTGTTCTTCGCGCAGCCATTCGCCTCGGCGTATTCCCTGATCGACGGGAGTTTGTCTCCCGCGCGCAAGACACCTTCGGTGATCTGTCTGGCGAGATTGTCCGCGAGTGTCGCCGACAGACTCGGCTTCTCATGTCGCATCGTATTGGCCTGCTCTAAAAGTCACACGACCGTACTGGGTACAGTGTGTTCACTGTTTGCCGAAATTGTACCTTTCAAATGGGTACAGTCAGCCTATTATTCGCCCATCCGGTGCGTCGCTGCAAGCGGCGCAAAAAGACAGTCAAAGCACACATCCAGACAGCAGAGGAAGACACATGATCGATTCGAAGTTGCCGAATTTCCGCGCGATGTCCCCCGCGCAGCGCCTCTCCCATATCGCGCAGGCGGCGGGCCTCGACGACGCCGAGCATGCGTTGCTCGCCAGGCCCGGTGCGCTGCCGCTGGACACCGCGAACGGCATGATCGAAAACGTCGTCGGCACGTTCGAATTGCCGATGGCGGTCGCCGGCTACTTCCAGATCAACGGTCGCGACGTGCTGGTGCCGATGGCGGTGGAAGAGCCGTCGATCGTCGCGGCGGCGTCGTTCATGGCGAAGCTCGCTCGCGATGCGGGCGGGTTTCGCACGTCGAGCACCGGGCCGCTGATGCGCGCGCAGGTGCAGATCGTCGGCGTGTCGGACCCGTACGGCGCGCGGCTCGCGATCCTCAAGCATCGCGACGAGCTGATCGGGATGGCCAACGCGCGCGACAAGGTGCTGATCGGTCTCGGCGGCGGCTGCCGCGACATCGAAGTGCATGTCTTTCCGGACACGCCGCGCGGTGCGATGGTCGTCGCGCATCTGATCGTCGACGTGCGCGACGCGATGGGCGCGAACACCGTCAACACGATGGCCGAAACGGTCGCGGGCCGCATCGAGGAGATCACGGGCGGCAAGGTGCGATTGCGCATCCTGTCGAATCTCGCCGACCTGCGCCTTGCGCGCGCACAAGTGCGCTACAGCGCCGCGACGCTGCAAACGAAGGAATATGCGGGCGAGGATGTGATCGCCGGCGTGGTCGATGCCTATCTCTTCGCGGCAATCGATCCGTACCGCGCCGCGACGCACAACAAGGGCATCATGAACGGCATCGATCCGGTGATCGTCGCGACCGGCAACGACTGGCGTGCGGTGGAAGCGGGCGCGCATGCCTACGCGAGCCGCGGCGGACGCTATACGTCGCTGACGACGTGGGAAGTGGCGAACGACGGCGACCTCGTCGGAACGATCGAAATGCCGATGCCGGTCGGTCTCGTCGGCGGCGCGACCAAGACGCATCCGCTCGCGCGGCTCGCGCTGAAGATCATGAACGTGAGCTCGGCGCAGGAACTCGGCGAGATCGCGGTCGCAGTCGGCCTGGCGCAGAATATGGGCGCGTTGCGCGCGCTATCGACAGAGGGCATCCAGCGCGGCCACATGGCGCTGCACGCGCGCAATATCGCGCTGGCGGCGGGCGCGAGCGGCGCCGATATCGACTGGGTCGTGAAGAAGATGGTCGCCGCGCGCAATGTGAGCGTCGATTACGGCATGAGCCTTCTGCAGGGACCGCGCGATGAATGAGATGCCGAAGCGTGTGCGCATCGTCGAAGTCGGGCCGCGCGATGGCTTGCAGAACGAGCCGTCGCATGTGTCGGCCGACGTCAAGGCGGTCCTCGTCGAGCGCCTGATCGATGCAGGCGTGCGCTATGTCGAAGCCGCGTCGTTCGTATCGCCGAAGTGGGTGCCGCAAATGGCCGATGGCGCGCAAGTGCTCGAACGCGTGCGTGATCGGGCGCGCGCAACGAACACGACGCTCGCCGCGCTCGTGCCGAATATCAAGGGACTCGAAGCCGCGCTCGCATCGCAGGTCGAGGAAATCGCGGTCTTCGCGGCGGCGTCCGAATCGTTCTCGCAGAAGAACATCAACTGCTCGATCGATGAAAGCATCGCGCGCTTCGAGACCGTGATCGCGGCCGCGCGCGAGGCGAACGTGCGCATCCGCGGTTATGTGTCGTGCGTGCTCGGCTGTCCGTTCGAAGGCGAGATCGCGCCGCAAGCGGTCGCGCGCGTCGCGAAGAAGCTCTTCGATATGGGCTGTTACGAGATCAGTCTCGGCGATACCATCGGCGCGGGCACGCCGTCGAAGACGCAGGCGATGCTCGATGCCTGCATCGAACACGTTCCCGTCGCAGCATTGGCCGGGCACTTTCACGACACGTGGGGCATGGCCGCCGCGAACGTGCTCGCGGCATTGCAGCGCGGTGTCGCGGTGTTCGACGGCTCGGTGTCCGGCATCGGCGGATGTCCGTATTCGCCGGGCGCGACGGGCAATGTCGCGACGGAAGACATCGTCTATTTGTGCGAGGGCATGGGCATCGAAACGGGCATCGACCTGGCGAAGCTCGCGCAAGCCGGCGCCTACATTTCGACGGCATTGAAACGCGAGACGTCATCGCGCGTGGCGCGCGCGCTCGAAGCAAAACGCCGCCGCCAAGAAAAGCAGTGCATCTAACAACTCCATCGACGGAGGAGACATGGAACAGCAACTCGCCGCGCACGAGCGCGGTCGGGCGCTCTCGCAAAGCGCCGAGACAATGGACTATAAGCTTGTCGAAATCTGGGGCGATACGGTCGACACACGGCATCTCGCCTGGTCGGTCGTGCTCGGCATCGCGATCAGCTATGGCGCGTTCGCGCTCGCGAATCGCGTGCTCGTCGCGTATGTACCGGATGCCGCGATGGCCCGTGCCTACGCGATGCTCGTCGGTCTCGGCGGATGTCTGATCGCGGGCGCGGTCTGCGCGAAGCTCTTCAGGCCGAAGCGCGAAGTGATCGAACAGGCGCACGGAGCGGCGGGCCGCGAAGAAGTGCTGAAGCAGCTCGCGAGCGAAGCGGGCGGGCTCGGGCGCGTCGCGGACTTGCCGCCGGCGGTCGTCGCGGAGATGAAGGAGCTCGGTCTCTACGAGCTCTTCGCAGAGTATGAAAAGCGCGACGAAAAACGCGAAGGAGCACGCTGATGGAACCGTTCGTCACTCAACTGCTCGTCGCGCTCGGCATGGGACTCATCGGCGCGATCGTGTTCTCGGGCATCGGCCTGATTTCCGGCACCGATGAAACCACGACGCTCGCGCCGCTCACCTTGCTCGTCGTGTTGCTCGGCGTGCCGCCTGTCGGCGTGTTTTCGTTCTTCATGGCGGGCGCCGTGTCGAAGCACATGACGCACGCGATTCCCACCGCATTGCTCGGCATTCCGGGCGATACGCTCGCGACGCCCCTGCTGCAACAGGCGACGATGCTGCGCAATCTCGGCGTGCCGCACATCGCGTTGCGCAAGATGATCTCGGGCGCGATCGTCGCGGCGTTCGTGGCCGTGCCGCTCGCGGTGTTGTTCGCCGTGCTGCTCGCGCCGTTCGGGCCGGTCATCACGAAGGCCGCGCCGTGGGTGTTTCTCGCCGCAGCGATCTCGATTGCGTATTTTTCTTCGGGACGATGGGCTTCGGTGTTCCTGCTCGTGCCGTTCGTGCTGGTGATCGTCGGATTGCAGGCGCTGACGGGCAAGTACGGCGTGAAGCTTTCCGTGAGCTACTTTCTCGGCATCGCGATCGGGCCGCTCATCGCCGATCTGTTCTCGATCCTCTCACCCGCCGATCGCGCCCGCATGCGCCGCGAACGCGTGCGCACGTTCTCGCTCGCGCCGGACGTGAAGGGCTGGAGCGGCTACTTCCCGAACCCGATGAAAGTGCTCGACGGCCAGCAGCGCGGCTGGGTCGCGGCGACGGCGGCCGTATCGAGCGCGACCTTCGTGTTCAGCCCGGTCGCGATGACAGTCGTGCTCGGCGAGCTCGTCGGCTCGCGCGTGAAGCATGCGTATCACCGGCTGACGACGGTGATCTCCGCGCGCAACGGCGTGACCGAAGCGACGTACATCGCCGAGGCGCTGATTCCGCTGATCGCGTTCGGCCTGCCGTTGAGCCCGGTCGCGGCCGGACCCGCCGCGCCGCTCTTCAACGCACCGCCGCGCTTTTTCGTCGATGCGGCCACGGGTCACATCAACAACCTGCACACGATGATGACGACGTGGCAGTTCCTCGGCTTCGGCCTGCTCGCGGTCGTGCTGGCGGCGCTCGTCGCGTATCCGCTGTCGATGAACTACGCGCATCGCGCGGCATCGTTCGTCGCGAGGAAGCTCAGTCACGAGGCGATCATCGCGACGTTCGTCGGCCTGATCGTCGTGATCAGCGTGTGGGAAGGGCAGTTGCTCGGCCTGCTCGTGATTCTGAGCGTCGGCCTGCTCGGCGGCTTGTTGTCGCGCAACTTCGGCTTCAACACCGGCGTGCAGTTCATGGGCTATTACACCGCTGTGTTGAGCGTGCCCGCATTGACGAAGGCGTTTGGCGCGTAACGGCAAAAGCGGCGCGCCTCCTCTTTGAGCGCGTCGCATGCCGCAAGCACTCCGGCGACAATATCGAGGCGGGCCTCAACAGGCGTTCGCTTGAAACCCGGAAAGAAGAGGCGCTCATTGCAAGCGGTGAACTAGTCATCGAAACGAGAGCGCTCATAACACGAGATGCGGCGACTAGCGCACGTTCGCGCGGACTCGCTGGGCGTCGATATTGGCTCTAGGGCGCGCGCGCAGCAGGGCTGCGAGAAGCAGCGCGCCCAGCACGAGCCCGCCTGCCACAACGAACAATGCTGTGTCGGTGCGCCCTGTGAGGTCCTTCAGATAACCGATCATGTAAGGCGAAACGAAGCCCGCAAGATTGCCGATCGAGTTGATCATTGCAATGCCGGCCGCCGCCGTCACGCCGGTGAGGAACGCGGTCGGCAAGCTCCAGAAGAGCGCTGGAATGGACAGCACGCCCATGTTCGCGATGCACAATGCGATCACACCGAGGACCGGCTGATTCTGCCAGAGCACGCAGAGCGAAAAACCGATCGCCGCCATCGAGAACGCCACAATCAGGTGCCATTTGCGTTCATTGTGGCGGTCCGCGCTGAAGCCGAACACGAGCATGCTGATGATCGCGCAGACGCCCGGCACCGCGGTCATCACGCCGATCGTGAACGCATCCGTCACGCCCATCTTCTGGACGAGCGTGGGCATCCAGAAGCTGATCGCGTAGAGCCCCATGTTGTAGACGAAGTAGATCACGACGAGCGCCCAGATTCGCGGGTTCAACAGCAGCCCCGCGAAGCCGTGTGAAAGCTTGTCGCGGTTCTCGGCGGCGAGCACGCTCGTCAGGTGCGCTTTCTCCGGTTCCGACAACCACGACACGCGACGAATATCCTCGCTCATGCGGAAGAAGATGTAGATGCCGAGCAGCACGGTCGGAATCCCTTCGACGAGAATCAGCCATTGCCAGCCGCGCAGGCCGCCCAGGCCCGACATGAAGCGCAGGATCGACCCTGAGACGAGCCCGCCGACCACGCCCGACGACGCCAGTGCGATGTAGAACACGCCCCATGCGCGGCCGCGTCGTGCAGCGGGATACCACTGGCTCATGTAGTAGATCGCGCCCGGAATGAAGCCCGCTTCGGCGAGCCCGAGCAAAAAACGCATGACATAGAACTGCGTGGGCGTGCGGATGAAGATCGTCGCACAGGAGAGCAGGCCCCATGTCACCATGATGCGCGAGATCCAGCGCCGCGCGCCCACTTTATGCAGGATCACGTTGCTCGGCACTTCGAGCAGGAAGTAGCCGAGGAAGAAAATGCCCGCGCCGAACCCGTAGACGGCATCGCTGAATTGCAGGTCGCTGGCCATCTGCAACTTGGCGAAGCCCACGTTCACGCGGTTGAGATAAGAAAAGAAAAAGCCGAGCATCAGGACCGGCAGAATCCGCACGGATACTTTCCTGAAGAGCGAGTTTTCGTCGATGGTCTGCATGCCTGTCTCCTGATAGTTTTGTACGTTCGATGCAGTGTCAATCGATGCGATAGAAGCGTCGCGCCGTGCCGGCAAAGAGCTTGCGCAGATCGGTTTCGCTCGCCTGGGGAAGGGCCGCAAGCACGTCCGCGACGATCTCCGTCAGGCTCGCTGACAGGTTGCCCACTGGCAGATTGCTCGCGAACATCGACCGGTCGTAGCCGAACAGACCTACGGCTTCGCGGATCACGCGGCGATTGCTCGCGCTGTCCCACTTGCCATTCGGCAGGCCGAGTTCCGACACCTTCAGGTACACGTTAGGACAGGCCGCCAGCGCTTCCATTCCGGCGCGCCAGATCGCGATGCCTTCGTTGGAGCGGTCGAGCGGCAAGCCGAGGTGATTCGTGACGATCGGCGTGTCGGGGAACGCCCGGGCGACAGCAGCCGCTTCTTCCAGATGCCAGTAGGGCACACGGAGGTCCCACGAAAAGCCGTATTTGTCGAGGAGAGCCAAGCCGCGCAACCAGGCGTCGTCCTGCATCGTGCCGGGACGGCCCCGCACCGACTCGCCGGGGCCCGTCGAGATTTCCGGCTTCGAGCGCACGCCTCGTGCGAGCGGGCTCTTCGCGTGACCCGCGAGAATGGCTTCGCAATCCGGCTGCACGAAGAATACGTGCCCGACGATCGCGCTCGGCAGTCCGGTTTTCGCGTTCAGTTGTGTGAGCCATTCGGTCTCGCGCACTTGCTCCTTGCGCGAGCGTTCCGCTTCGACGTGAACGGTGCCGATCACATCGAATCCCGCTGTCGCGCGGCGGTATTGCTCCGGCAGGAAGTGACTGCACATGCGGCGATAGTCGCCGAGGAAGAATGTGCTGTCGTATTCGTCGGTGAGCCAGGGGAACGTACCGTCCGACAGGTCCCAGAAGTGATGATGCGCATCGAGGATCGGCAACGTGAACCCGAGGTCATTGTGCGGTCTGGTGGTCATCGGGATGTCCTTCCGTTGGTTGGGAGCCAGCCGTTCCCGGTCGAGCGCTCCCCGAGTCCGAGCGGGCGATACACGCGCTCGGCGGTGTCATGAAAAAACGCCCGCTGCTGCGCATGCGGCCAGGCGTGCACGAGTTGCGCGAAACCGCTCAGCAGGCCGGCGAGCGAGAGGAACATGCCGTCGACGGGGAAGTTGCTGCCGAACATCAGCCGCTGCGCGCCGAACAGCGCATGGAGCGTATCGATGACGGGCTGGTTCGCCTCCACGCTCCACGGCTTGTCCCGCACGCAGAGTCCCGAGACCTTGACGACGACATTCGGCAGCGCCGCGAGCGTGTTCATCGCGTCTCGCCAGCCCCGCAAGGTATTGGGCAAGCGATCGCCCGGCACGCCCGCGTGATTGACGACCAGGAGCGTTTCGGGAAAATCGCGGGCGAGGCGGGCGGCCTCGTGCAACTGGCTCCACGGCGCCTGCAGCTCGAAGTGCAGCCCGTGTCGCGCGAGCTGCGCGTATCCGCGCAGCCAGCGTTCATCGGACATCAGCGTGCGGCCGGCCCGGTCCGGATGGCCCGGTTTGTGGCGCACGCTGCGCACGCGGGCGAATCCGGCTTGCGCGGCGAGCACCTCGTCCACATCGTCGCGATCGAGCCACGCTTGCGCGGCGATCGCATTCGGACGCCCGCACGATTGCGCCAGTTGCGAGACGTAGCGCGTCTCACCGAGCGGGTCGGACGGGTCCCATTCCGCCTCGACATACACGCTGCCGACCACGTTGTGACCCGCAGCATCGCGCAGATAATCCGCTGGCAGATAAGTGCGCTTGATCGCCGAATAGTCGCCGTAGCGGTGCGGGACCAGCGTATCGCCCGCGAGCCACGGATAGTGATTCGTTTCGAGGTCCCAAAAGTGCTGATGGGCGTCGATGACAGGACCGTCGTAGAGCGGCGTCATGCGCGGTCTCCGGCGGGTGCGTTGCTGCCGAAGTCGATCAGGAGCGAGCCGACGAGATACGCAAACGCCGCCGCCGCAAAGAACATGATGACGGCGGTAAAGCCGCCGGTCGCATCGACGAGCACACCGACGACGATCGGCACGACGATGGCGCCGCCCGTGCCCGCGAAGTTCATCACGCCGCCGACGAGGCCGACCTGTTCCCGAGGCGCGAGCATCGCGGGGATCAGCCAATAGAGTCCGCCCCACAGATGGAAGAACACGCCGAGCGACAGCAAGGCGACGGCATAGCGGATGTCCGACACGAAGGGCAGGGCGAGCAGGCAGGCGAGCGACATGCCGCCGGACACGCCGAACAGGATTTTGAAGGCAGCCTTGCGCGAGAAGCGCTTTTGCAGCCAGTCGGCGGTCACGCCCGACAGCACTTCGCCGATTGCTCCTGCGAGGAAAATCAGAAAGGTGGCGAAGCCCATGCTGCGAATGTCGAGACCGCGCCCGACCGACAGGTAGTTCGGCCCCCACGTCACGAGCCCGAAGAACACCATCGCCCAGCCGATCCGGCCGACCACCATGGCCGCGATCGTGGCGCGCGAGAGCGGCGCCTTCTTCGCACGCGGCGCTTCACCGGCGGCGAGCTTCTGCGCGCGGATATAGGCGGTTTCGGCTTCGTCGATGCGGGGATGCTGCTCGGGCGTTTCGCGCAGCAGACGGTAGACGATCAGGCCGAACACGATCGTGACCGCGCCGACAATCAGGAAGGCCGTGCGCCACGAGCCCGAAAGCGCGATCAGCGCGCTGATCGCGAGGCCGCCGAGCGCCGATCCGAGCGGTGCGCCGCTATCGATCAGCGTCACGCCGCGCGCGCGTTCCGCGGGCGGCAGCCACGCCGCAGTGAGCTTGGTCGCGGCCGGCATATACGGCGCTTCGAACACGCCGAGCCCGATGCGGGACAGCAAGAGCGTCACGCCGTTGACCGCGAAGGCCGCGAGACATTGGAAGCCGCCCCACAGCACTGCCGAGATGCCGATCATGCGACGCGCGCCGAAGCGGTCTGCTGCCCAGCCGGCGGGAATCTGGAATGTGCTGTAGGTCCAGAAGAACGCCGACAGGATCAGCCCCTGCATCGTCGCGGCCAGATGGAATTCGTGGACGATCGTCGGCATCGCGATGGACAACGACATCCGGTCGATGCAGTTGATCGTGTAAAGCACGAATAGCAGCAGCACCATGCGCCAGCGCGTGGTGGACACGAGCGAGCGGAACGAACTGCGCGATTCAACTGCGGGAATATCGGTTTGCATGTCTCCTCCTTATCAGACTGCGGCGCTTTCGGCGTCGCTTTCATCGCGGGCGCTCAGAGCGCCGGATTGCGCTGCCATGCCCGGTACAGTGCCGAGCCTTCGAGATCGAGCGCGGCGAGCGGCACCAGTTCGCCTTTCGCCACATCGGCGAGCAGACGCTTGTTCGCAGCCAGATAGAACGGCGCGGCGCGACCGGCCTTCGCGCGATCGACGAGCAGCGGCGTCGCGCCTTCGATCGTATGGTGGTGGCCGCCCATTGCCAGCGTTTCGCCCGCCTTGAAATCACGGTCCGCGAGCGCGACCATCTGCGCGTGTGGCAGTTGCGCGGTGCTTCCCGTCGGTTGGCCGAGCAGCACGGCGGAGAACAGGCTCATCGGGGTTTCGAGGCCCATCAGGTGATAGGGCAGGTAGATGCACGCGTAGCGCCCGTTCTTGCCGACCAGATGGCCCTTGTGCTTGAGCAACTGCCAGGTCTCGTCGTCCTTGCAGCGCACGACGACGAACACGCCGCCACCGAAGCTGACTTCGTCCGGACGGCGCAGGCAGTTGAACACATCGACCACCCCGGTTCGTTCCAGGATGCCGCCGTCTTCCCTGGGCACGAAGATGTCCGCCAGTTCGCTGATGCGCGCGAGCGGGTAGCTGAGCGCGTCGGCCGCCGGCAGGAGGCCAGTGGAATTCGCGACCACGTTCAGCTCGCAATAGTCCGGCGTCGCGCTCTGCGGCAGCATCGAAAGCGCCTGACTGCGCGCGGCGAGCGTCGTGGGGACATCGTCGCCGAGCGTCCAGCACCCATCGAGCGAAACGCCGTGACGCTGTTCCAGATAGTCGACGGTGTGCGCCGTCGGATCGTAGATGAAGTCGTACTCGCTCGACTTGCCCGCGGCCACCACCTCGAAGCCGAGCACGCGCGCCCACGTGACGAGGCCGATCAGGTTGCTCGGCTGGTCGCCGTCGGGCGTCGTATAGACGACCTTGTTCTCGATCGCGAGCCGGTTCAGATAAGGTCCGACGACCGAATCGGTTTCCTTGGTCGCCATGGCGACATGCACGCCGCGCTGCAAGGCGTTCTCCGCGATCCGGACGCTTGTCTCAGGCTGGCCGGTCGCTTCCACGACGATGTCGAGTTCCACTGCGTCGAGCAATCTGTAGTCGCCGACCAGCGCGATGCTGCCCGCCCTGCGGGCCGCTTCGACGTCGTCCGCGTTGTTGCAGACGGTCACGGCGCCAGCGTCGAAACCGAGCGAGGCGAGCGTCGCGAGCGTGCCGTCGACGTCAATGTCGCAGAGCGCGGCAATCTCGATGCTCGGCAGCGCGCGGCACTGCACGAGCAGCGACCGGCCGAAGCCGCCTTTCGGACCGACGAGCGCGATGCGAATCGAGCGGCTGCCGAGCGTTTTGAAGAGATGTTCGTAATTCATGTGTCTGTCCTTGGTGGAGCGAGATTGCGGTTTCAGCCGCTCATTCCGGCGGTTGAACGGCGTTGGGCATCGGGATCACGACTCAGCCCGGCGAGCCGGCCGGAAGGAAACGAACCGGTGCCGAGTCCGATTCGATCCAATCGGATGCGTCATTTGGTATACCGCGCCGGATCGTCTGCAGGCGGGAAAACAGCATGCCCGCGAGAATGGCCCGGAGGCGATCGAAACTCGCGTAGTCGCGCTCGGATGGCGCGAATCCCTTGTGTATAAGCCTTTCCGGGACTTTTTCGGGTGATTTCATTACTGTCTCGATTCAATGCTCTTCTTGCTGGCGGCGGGCATGGCTGATGTCAAAGCGACGCTCGGCAAATTTGGTATACCGGAATTTAGTTGGACACCATCTTCCGGTCAAGTGCGGGATAACACCGTGATCGCAAAAGGGCTGCGTGACTGTCATCGTCGTTTGCGCACTGGTAAACTGGCATACCGGACCTGCGCTAAGCCGCGTTCCGGCATTGGACGGATCGGAAAAATGACGGACTTCGAAGACGAAACTGGCGCATTTGAGAACGGCGAAGCGCCCGACGAACTGTTGTCGATGCAGATCGCCCAGCGCCTGCGCACGCTCATCGCAACGGATGAACTCAAGCCCGGTGAGCGGCTTCGCGAGCGCACGCTCGCCGAGCGGCTCGACGTGTCGCGCACGCCACTACGAGAAGCCCTGAAAGAATTGGCCAGCGATGGTCTGGTCGTCGTGCTGCCCAAACGCGGCGCCGTGGTGGCGGACCTCAGCGCGGCGGAGATCGCGGAGAAACTGGACGTGCTCGGGGTGATCGAGGCGTTCGGCGGCGAAGCGGCGTGCCGGATGGCGACCGACCCGGAGATCGGCGAAATCCGCGCGCTTCATTACGAGATGCACGCGGCGTATGAGCGGCGCGACCGAATGAATTACTTCCGGCTCAATCAGGCGATCCATACGAGCATCATCGCTGCCGCAAAAAACGCGACGCTCAGGGAGGTTCACGAACGCTTGAATCGCCAGCTTTATCGCTACCGGTTTCAGGGGAGCGTGACGTCGGAGACCTGGCATACCGCTATCGACGAGCATGAGGTCATCATCCGGCTGTTGTCGGCCCGTGAAGGCGCGAAGCTCGGCGACTTTCTACGGCGCCACGTGCATAGCACGTGGGAGCAACTGGCGCCTCAAGCGGAATTACTTTCCGAGGCAAAAGACGCGCAGTAATGGCGAGGGCGTTCTCCGTTTCGGGGGCAATACCTGGAGGAGAAGGGCGGGGCGTCGGCCAGCGGGATTGAAACGGCGGCAGGCACCGTTTGCGCGGCGTTGCACATATGGTTTGCGAGCCGGACGACAAATTCCGCGATGAACGGATGTCATCAGGACGACCCGACTTTGGAAACGCAAGAGCACGCGATTACGGCGTCGACATGAAGCGTCGCGCCAATTGATCGTCTCGCTCGCTCACGCCACGCCGCGCGGCAGTCAGGACGTCCCGTCGTGCAGTGCGCAGGCGTGTGTGGCCGATGGCTTCAATCTGGCCCAGCGCACCGACCAGGCCACTCTTCCACGCCCTGGCTAATTCCCGCTTGTGGACTCCAACACTTTCATCACCTCCGCTGCCGTGTGCTCGGAGTGTTCACGCAGTAGCCGGGCGAGGCACGCTCCGTCGCGTCTGGACAGCGCATCCAGAATTTCACCGTGCTCGTCGAGGGATTCGGCCCAGCGCAGCACATCGGCATTGGCCGAACCTCTCGCGCGATGGATCTTGCTCATCAACGACGAGTACAGATCGGAGAGCACGAAATTGCCCGCGACATCGACGATCTGCTGATGCACCTTCTGGTTGGCGCGGTAGTAGGCCGTACGCTTCCCGTCGCGGTGAAAGGTCTCCATGGTGCGATGGCGATCCATCAGCACCTTCATCTGCTTGTCGTCGATACGCTGCGCAGCAAGCCGTCCGGCCGTTTCCTCCAGTCCATGCAGCACTTCGAAGATAGCGGCGATCTCGTCCTTGTTGATCGGTGCGACTTGAAAGCCCATGTGCTGCCGGTGGGTGACATGGCCCTCGGTCACCAGCGTCTTGAGCGCCTCGCGCAGCGGCGTTCTCGAAATATCGAATTGTTCGCACAGCGCTTTCTCGTCGATGCGCTCGCCCGGAGCCAGCTCACCATCGAGAATCATCTCGCGCAATCGCTCCGCGATCGCCGCGTACATGCCCGTGCCGCGCAGGCTGATCCGCTTGCGGGCCTCAGCCGGTAGTGACTTCGTGTCCATCTCGCCCTGTTTTCCTTTGGCAGCTTCCGTCGATGCGTAATTGTCTTACAGGCGCGACGGACTATCTATAGAAATAAAAAAGTACTGACAAACCAACGATATACGACGCTTGTAATTCATAATCAACGATCATATACTGCGTTCACGCATGTGACGTACCGCGCCGGGAGGCGTCCCGGTACAAACCCTAAACCGAAGGCTGAGATCAGGCGAACGGAGGAGACATAGATGCAAACCGCAAAGACGGCCGTGCAGGCCGAGGTCCGGACCGGCGTACGCTGGCGAGTCTTCCTGATCATGTTGATGCTGATTTCGATCAACTATATCGACCGGGCCTCGCTGTCCGTGGCCATGCCGCTGATCGCGAAGGAATTCAATATCGCCCCGGCAGTGCAGGGACTGATTCTCAGCTCGTTCTTCTGGACCTACGCGCTCATGCAGATTCCGGGAGGCATGCTGGCTGACCGGTTCAAGCCGCGCATCGTGATTGCGTGCGCCACGTTGTTCTGGGGCTTCTTTCAGGGCATCGCTGCCGTCTGTTCGACGGCCACCGCGCTGATTCTCACCCGTCTCGGCCTCGGCGCCGCTGAAGCGCCGATCTACCCGGCCGGCGGCAAACTCAACGCCATGTGGATGACGCGACACGAACGCGGCCGTGGCGCGACGCTGCTCGACGGCGGCGCTCCGCTCGGGGCGGCGCTCGGCGCGGTCATCATCTCCGGGCTGATCAGCGAGTTCGGGTCCTGGCGCACGTCCTTCGTGGTGGCGGGTGTCGGCACCATGCTGGCCGGCGTGTTTGCCTGGTACTACATCCGTAACAACCCGAGCGAGCATCCGGCCGTGAATCAGGCCGAAGCGGACTATATCGAAGCGGCCCTGCTGGAAGAGCACCGCAGCGAGCCCGTTCATGCCAGCGGACGCAGCCTGGATTTCTTCCGCTACCGCTCGGTGTGGGGCATGTTCTTCGGCTGGATGTGCTTCAATTCCGTGTTCTACGGCTTGCTCACCTGGATGCCGAACTATCTGAACAAGGTGCATGGCTTCAACATCCAGCAGATGGGCGGAGCCAGTTTCGCGATCTTCTTCAGCGGCTTCGTGGGTGAGTTGGTCGGCGGATGGATCGCCGACAAGTGGAAGGCGGCCGGCGGTTCGCCCAACCGCGTGATGCGCACGCTGTTCGGTATCGCTGCCGTGGCGGCCACGGCGTCGATCTTCTCGGTGGCCTATGTCCGCAACCCGATGACGGTGGTCGTGCTGCTCGCATCGACGTTGTTCTTCCTGCGCTGGTGCGGTCTGTACTGGTGCCTGCCTTCGATCCTCGGCACGCGCAACAAGATCGGCTTTCTCGGCGGCCTGATGAATCTGGGCGGCAACATCGGCGGGGTGCTCGTTCCGATCGTCGTCGGCCTGATCGTGCAGACCACCGGCTCTTATTTTCTGGCGCTGATGTCGTTCGCTGCCGCAGGCGTTGGTCTCTTCATCTGTTCGACGCTCATCGACTACGAACGCAAGCTGCCGGTTTGAGCCCGACCTCCTTCACCTTTTAATATTCATTGTTGACTTCATCATGAGCAAACGCGTCCGGCTCGGCATGCTTACGCCGTCGTCCAATACCGCGCTCGAACCGATCACGAGCGCGATGGTGGCCCAGCTGCCCGGTGTCAGTGCCCATTTTTCGCGCTTCACGGTCACCGAAATCTCGCTGTCCGACAAGGCGCTCGGCCAGTTCGACACAAGCAACATCATTCAGGCCGCCAGGCTGCTTGCCGATGCCAAGGTCGATGTGATCGCATGGAACGGCACCTCATCGGGCTGGCTCGGTTTCGAGACCGACCGCCGTCTGTGCCGCGAAATCGAGGCGGCGACCGACATTCCGGCAACCACGTCGGTGCTGGCGCTGAACGAGATCCTGGACAAGACCGGCGTAAGGAAATTCGGTCTGGTCAGTCCGTACCTCGACGACGTCCAGCAGAAAATCGTCGCCAATTACCGCGAGAGCGGCATCGACTGCACGTCCGAAAGCCATCTCGGCCTGAAGGTGAACTTCCAGTTTTCCGAGGTCAGCGAAGAGACGCTGCGCGCGCAGATTCGCGATGTCGCGATGCAAGGCCCGGAGGCGATCGTGACCTTCTGCACGAACCTGCACGCCGCGCATCTGGCGCCGGAAGTGGAGCAGCGCCACGACGTTCCGCTTTACGACACCATCTCCACCGTCGTGTGGAAGTCGCTGAAGCTCGCCGGCTACGATACGACCCGCCTCACGGGCTGGGGCCGCCTGTTTTCCGAAGTTGCATGAGAGACCTGCGATGACAACCCTCTACGATCTGGTGATCCGCAACGCCGACGTGGTAACCGCGTCCGAGCGCTTCAACTGCGATATTGGCGTGAAGGACGGCATCGTCGTCGCGCTCGGCCGCGATCTCACCGCGGGCGCGCGCGAGATCGACGCCACCGGACTGCTGGCCTTGCCCGGCGGTATCGATGCACATTGCCATCTCGACCAGCCGATGCCCGATGGCCTGAAGATGGCCGATGACTTCCTGAGCGGCACGCGCGCGGCCGTGTGCGGCGGCACGACGACGGTGATCCCGTTCGCGGCGCAGGCCAAGGGTCAATCGCTCAAGGCCGCGGTGGACGATTACCATCGGCGCGCCGACGGCCGCGCAGTCACCGATTACGCGTTCCACCTGATCGTCTCCGATCCGACGCCCGAGGTGCTGGAACGCGAACTGCCCGAACTGATCGCGGCCGGTTACACGTCGTTCAAGATCTATATGACCTACGACGATCTCAAGCTGAGCGACCGTGAGATCCTCGAGGTGATGGATGTGGCGCGCCGCAATCAGGCGCTGGTCATGGTGCATGCCGAGAACTCGGACTGCATCGCATGGCTGACCGACAAGCTCACCGAAGCCGGCAAGCACGCGCCGAAGTATCACGCGCTGTCGCGCCCGGCGGTGGTCGAGCGCGAGGCGACACATCGTGCAATCGCCTTCTCCGAACTCGTCGATGTGCCGATCCTGATCGTGCATGTGTCGGGCCAGGACGCGATCGAGCAGATCGAATGGGCGCAGCAGCGCGGCCTGAACATCTATGCCGAGACCTGCCCGCAGTATCTCTATCTGACCGCCGAAGACCTCGGCCACGAGGACGGCTACCACGGCGCGAAGTGCGTGTGCAGTCCGCCGCCGCGCGATTCGTCGAGCCAGAAGGCCGTATGGAGCGCGCTCAAGCGCGGCGTATTCAGCGTATTTTCGTCGGATCACGCACCGTTCTCCTATGATGATCCGCAGGGCAAAAAGCCTGGCGGCGAAGAGGTGTCGTTCGAGCACATCCCGAACGGCATCCCCGGCATCGAGACGCGGCTGGCGTTGCTGTTCGATGGTGTGGGCCACGGAAAGCTGTCGCTGCACAAGTTTGTCGAACTGACGTCGCTGAACCCGGCGAAGCTGTACGGTCTTTATCCGCGCAAAGGAACGATCGCGATCGGCGCCGATGCGGACATCGTGCTGTGGGACCCGCTCAAGCACGTCAGCATCGCGAACGATGCGCTGCATCACAACGTCGACTACACGCCGTATGAGGGTCGAACGGTGCAGGGCTGGCCGAAGCACTGTCTGTCGCGCGGCGAGCTGCTGGTCGAGAGCGGGCGCTATCTCGAGCCGGAAGCGGGCCGGGGGCGCTTTCTTGCCGCTGGCAAGCCGCAGTACGTCGACCTTTGATATCGGAGAGCAGCATGAAGATTCTGGTCATCAACCCCAACATCTCCGAAAGCGTGTCGGCACTGATTCAGGCAGAGGCGCAGCGCAGCGCTTCGCCCGGCACGGAGATCGAGGTCGCGACGGCGCCATTCGGCGTTGCGTACATCGAGACGCGCGCCGAAGCGCTCATCGGCGCGTATGCGACCGCGTGCGTGGCGGCCGATCGTCATGGCACCTACGACGGCGTCGTGGTTGCGGCGTTCGGCGATCCGGGCCTGCAGGGCATCAAGGAACTGGTCGACGTGCCCGCGGTCGGCCTGACCGAGTCCTCTCTCATGACGGCGGCGACGCTCGGTCAGCGCTTCTCGATTATCGCAATCTCGCCGCGAATCAAGGCGTGGTATCGCGAGACTGTCGAACGCAGTCACCTGGCAAGCCGGCTCGCCAGCATCCGCGCGCTCGAAGAGCCATTGCGCGATATCGGCAGTGTGCAGCAGGACAATGCCCAGAGACTGAAGGCACTGTGTAACGAGGTGGTCGACGAAGACGGCGCCGACGTCATCATCATTGCGGGCGCACCGCTCGCAGGACTGGCACGCGAGATCCGTAACGAGCTGCCGGTGCCGGTGGTCGACGGCGTGTCGAGCGCGATTACCCAGCTTGAAGGGCTCATCCGGCTCGGCCCGAAAAAGGCGACGAAAGGCAGTTTCACCCGACCGCCCGTCAAGCCGAACCGCGGGCTGCCCGAACCGCTTCAACGGCTGCTGGACAGCGGGTCGCCGGGCTGACCCAATCCTCAGTGAGTGCGGGTGGCACATTGACTTACGCGGTGGATGATCCAGACCTGGAACCTTGTCAGCATCGCGACTGCGGACTCGGGTTATTGCCCGCAATGAACACTGCAACGCTTCTTTGGCACGCCCGAGCCTACGGCCTTGAGAACCGAGGCGGTCTCGGCAATGACAGAGCGATTAATCATCATATG
This sequence comes from Caballeronia calidae, assembly GCF_900044055.2. GTDB lineage: Bacteria > Pseudomonadota > Gammaproteobacteria > Burkholderiales > Burkholderiaceae > Caballeronia > Caballeronia calidae. Next base: position 69,931 of record NZ_FCOX02000004.1, read on the forward strand.
GAGACGCCATGAAAAAGATTCTCGTAGACGCCGGACCCTTTCGCTTTGTCGGGCAACTCGAAGAACAGAAAGCACCCCGCACCTGCCAACGCTTCCTTGAACTGCTACCGTTCAGAAACAAGGTCATTCATTCGCGCTGGAGCGGCGAAGCCGTATGGATTCCGCTGGGCGACTTCGACACCGGACTGACTTTTGAAAATCACACCAGCCACGCGTCACGTGGAGATATCCTTCTTTATCCGGGAGGCTTCAGCGAAACGGAATTTCTGTTCGTCTATGGCAGCTCCATCTTTGCGAGCAAAATGGGCCAGCTCGCCGGCAATCATTTCTTCACGCTGACTGAAGGCCACGAGCACCTGGAAGCATTCGGCAAACTCGTTCTCTGGGAGGGTGCGCAAGACATTACCTTTTCATTGCTGAACCCGGGTGCGGCAGACTGACCGCGCTTTTTGCCGGCGCCATTGTGATGCGGATGTCGGGATTCGCGTGAACCGTCCCGATACTCCGCACGCCCGACGACGCATCGACAAGCGGCTCGGCAATGGTACCCGTCACATCCCGTTGGCGCTCGCAGATCAGTTCCTGAAGATCTCTTCGAGATCGTCCTGCTCCTCGGCGGAATCCAGCTTCATGTTCTTTTGAATGTGATCCAGATGCTCGAGCATCAGACGCTCGGCCTGTTGATGATTGCGCTCGGCGATGGCGTCGATGATTCGCGAATGTTCGTCGGTGCGGCAGCAGGTCGCCGTGGGCGCGTCGTAGAGAAAGATCATGAGACAGGTCAGCACCGAGAGTTCCCGCATGCTGCGGGCGAGCGCCGAATTGCCCGCTAGTTCCGCGGCCAGCGAATGAAACTCGCCTGACAGCCTGATCACGGCCCGCTTGTCCTCGCGCCGGCGGGCATCGATTTCGAGCTTCTGATGCTGGCGCAGCCGTGCCAGCTTTTCTTCCGTCAGGGTCTCCACGAGCCGGCGCATGACCGCGGGCTCGATCAGCCTGCGCGCTTCGAAAACATCGAGCGCCTGCTGAATCGACGGCTTCGCGACGTACGCGCCTTTCTGAGGAATCAGTTCAACGATCTGCTCGTGCGCGAGCCGTGCGAGCACTTCGCGGATACGCCCGCGGCTCGCGCCGAAAATCTCGGCGAGCCGCTCTTCCGCGAGTTTCGTGCCGGGGTGGAGGCGGTGTTCGAGGATCGCCGTGTAAATCCGTTCGTAGATCTCTTCCTGGCCGAGTTCGCGCGGCGCGCTGACGGGCGCGACGGCCTTGCGTTTGCGGCCGGTGGTCGTTTTGGGCTGGATCGAAGCGAATTCGTCGATTGCGGGCACTGCGATGGCCTCGTTTTTAAAGTGATATCCGCAGGATAGCGGCGCGCGCCCGGATTGTCGACATCAATGTAAACACCGATTATGTCACCACGTATGTTGACTATGATGTTGACAAGTAAATCGACAGATTGCGCAGTGCTTCCCGATCGGCTCTCTTCAGAGGAAACCTTCAGGTGACAGCTCCGGAACTGGACTTGGTCGTCCGCCGCGCCCGCGTCGCGACGGCAAGCGATACCTTCGACGCCGACATCGGCATTGCGGGTGGACGAATCGTGCAACTGGGCATGAATCTGCCGAAGGGCGCGCGCGAGATCGATGCGGCAGGGCGCGTCGTCACGCCCGGCGGCGTCGATGCGCATTGCCACTTCGATCAGCCGATGGCGCCGCCGCTGCGTATGGCTGACGACTTCGACACGGGCACGCGCGCGGCTGCATGCGGCGGGACGACCACGGTCATTCCTTTCGCGGCGCAGATGAAGGGGCAGTCGCTGAAGGCGGCGGTCGCCGACTACCATCACCGCGCCGAAGGCCGCGCACATGTCGACTACGCGTTCCATCTGATCGTCAGCGATCCGACGCCCGACGTGCTGAAGGAGGAGTTGCCCGCGCTCATCCGCGATGGCTACACGTCCTTCAAGATCTACATGACCTATGACGACCTGAAGCTCGACGATGGCCAGATCCTGGATGTGCTCGCGGTGGCTCGCGAGCACGGCGCGATGGCCATGGTGCATGCCGAGAACGCCGACTGCATCGAGTGGCTGACGAAGCGCCTCGAGGCCGCCGGCCGCACCGCGCCGCGCTTTCATGCGCACTCGCGTCCGATGCTCGTGGAGCGCGAGGCCACGCATCGCGCCATAGCGCTGGCCGAGCTGGTCGATGTGCCCGTGCTGATCGTGCACGTCTCGGGCCGCGAAGCCGTCGAACAGATTCGCTGGGCGCGCGCGCACGGTCTCAAGGTCTATGCGGAGACGTGCCCGCAATACCTCTTTCTGACAGCCGCCGATCTCGGCATCGACGACAACTACCAGGGCGCGAAATGCGTGTGCAGCCCGCCGCCGCGCGACAAGGCGAACCAGGAAATCATCTGGGACGGGCTGAACGACGGGCTCTTCACGCTGTTCAGCTCGGACCACGCGCCGTTTCGCTACGACGCGCCCGAGGGCAAGAAGCCCGATGGAGAGGAAGTGTCATTCCGGCATATCCCGAACGGCATACCCGGCGTGGAGACGCGCATGCCGCTGCTCTATTCCGAAGGCGTGCTGGCAGGCCGGATGACGCTCAACCGCTTCGTCGAACTGACCGCCACGAATCCCGCGAAGGCGTATGGACTGCATCCACGCAAGGGCAGCATCGCGATAGGCAGCGACGCCGATCTGGTCATCTGGAACGAGCGCGAGTTCGTGCTGCGCAATGCCGATCTTCACCATGCCGTCGATTACACGCCGTACGAAGGCCAGACCCTGAAGGCGTGGCCTGCGCTGACGCTCGTGGGAGGCGCGGTCGTATGGGACGGACAGTTCCAGCCGCGCGCGGGCCGCGGCCGGTTTCTCCGCTGCGGCAAGCCCACGCTCGCGCCCGACGGAGGGCGCATCTGATCATCGTTGTGGTGTTCCCATACAAGCAGTGCCGGTCGTTTCGCTGATCGAACAGCGCACGCCGGTTCATGGAGAGGAGGCGTCATCGTGGAAAGACAGCACCAGCATCTTGCCGAACTGGACCCGACGGGGCGGCTGTATAACGAAGACCTGGCACCCGCCATCGAGCGCAAATGGACTTCGTACAGCTTCTTCGCCGTGTGGATGTCGGCCATCCATAACATCGGCACCTACACGTTCGTCGCCGGGCTGTTCGTGCTCGGGCTGACGGGATGGCAAGTGCTCGCGGCCATTCTGATCGGCACCGCGATTCTGTTCTTCGGCATGAACTGGGCCGGACGCATGGGACAGCAGACGGGCATTCCGTTTCCCGTGATGGCCCGCATCAGCTTCGGCATCTGGGGCGCCAATGTGCCGGCGCTGATTCGCGCCGTCATCGCGATCTGCTGGTACGGCATTCAGACCTATCTGGCATCCACGGCGGTGGTCGTGCTACTGCTGCGCATGAATCCGGGATTGCAGCACTGGCAGGATCAGAGCCTGCTCGGGCTGTCCTATCTCGGCTGGGCCTGTTTCGTGTTCCTGTGGGTCATGCAGCTGATCGTCATCACGCGCGGCATGGAGGCGGTGCGCAAGTTCCAGGACTGGGCCGGCCCGATCGTCTGGATCGTGATGCTCGTGATGGCGCTCTGGCTCTTCGCGATGGCTGACTGGCATATCCCGATGAGCCTGTCCGTGCACCCGTTGTCGGGCAGCGACGCGCTTCAGGGCGTGCTGACGGGCGCGTTCCTGCTGGTTTCGACCTACGCGACCATGCTGCTCAACTACTGCGATTTCACGCGCTTCGCCAAGTCGGAGCGCGCGGTGATCGTCGGCAATTTCTGGGGCATTCCGATCAATTTCGCGGCCTTCGCGGCGATCAGCATCACGATGACGATCGGCACCGTGGTCGTGTTCGGCAAGGCGATCACCGATCCGGCGCTGATTCTCGCGAAAGTGCCGAACACGTTCGTGCTGGTGGTCGGCGCGATCATGTTCATCGTCGCGACGATCGGCGTGAACGTGGTGCTGAATTTCGTCTCGCCGGCATATGACCTGGCGAACGTCTGGCCGAAGCGGATCACGTTCCGGCGTGGCGGCATCATCAGCGCGGTGCTCGCGCTCGTGGTCATGCCGTGGAACCTGTATTCGAATCCCGTCGTCGTGAATTACTTCCTTGGCGGACTCGGCGCGTTTCTCGGCCCGCTCTTCGGAATCATGGCCGCCGACTATTTCCTGATCCGGCGCGGCGTGGTCAACATCAACGACCTGTATCGCTCGGACGAACGCGGTGACTACTTCTATCGCAATGGATTCAACACGCGCGCGCTCGCCGTGTTCGTGCCGACGGCGGCCGTAACCGTAGTGATCGCGCTGGTCCCGGCGCTCTCCGCGATCGCGGCGTTCGCGTGGCCGATCGGCTTCGTCGCGGGCGGCCTCGTTTATTTCATGGCGATGAGCGGCGCGGCGAGACGCGGCATTGCCGACCCGGAAAGCGCGGCGAACTAGCAGACGCTGACGAACGCCGGCCGGCACGCCGCCAAACAAGTGGCCGTCGCATGGTCGGCATCCGCCGGTGCATCGGCGCGGCAGGCTCCGTCGATCCACATGGCGGTCGACGGTATATGCCTACGCGCTCCGTCCAGCGAGCCGGAACGCTGGCGCCAGCAGGCGGCGCAAAGCAACACGGGTCCAGTGTTCCTCCCGGAGCGGGACCGTGAAGCGCCCCCGCGTTGCGACTGCTCGCACTGAAACCCGTGCGAGCGGAAGTCCCCCCGTCTTTGCCACGTCGTCCTAGAATTCAAATACGGCGGGGGCAACATGAAACAGGGAATGTTACTCGGCCTGCTGAGCGGCACGCTGCTTGTCGGTTGCATGTCTGCCGGGGTCGAGGTGATGCCTGAACAGATGGCTACGTTCAGGCGCGGAGCGACGACGCTTCAGGAAGTGACGGCCGCGCTCGGCCCTGCATCGGTGCAGACGACGCTGGACGACGGTTCGATGTTGCTTGTCTACACGTATGTGACGTCGAGGCCGCACCCGGAAAGCTATCTTCCGTTTATCGGGTCGCTGATCGGTGGAGCAGACACGCGCTCCTCGGCAACCGTGTTCCTGTTCGACACCCGCGGCGTCCTCAAGAGCGCGAATACCACGACTTCGAATGTCGGAACGGGCCTGAGCGCCGAGCGGCACATGCCACCGCCAGTCGCTCAGTCGCCCGCCATGGTGAGAACCACTCAGCCGCAAGCTGTGCCGGTTGTCGAGCCGCCCGTCGTGATCAAGCGCATCTCGCCAGCCCCTCCGGAGAGCCTCGACGAGCCGCTTCCGGACCAGGAGGGCCAGCCGGAACCGGACGGCGGCGTTGAACGACCGCAAGAATAAAAAAAGAGGCCCTCGCTCGACGATATTGCCAGGGTTGCAACGCGCTGACGACGCCCGCCGCCGCGCCTTCTTCACAGATCGACAGATGAAGCATCGATCCGGCAGACAGTTCGCGTGCATGCTACTCAGCGACGTGCTCCTCGAATGTGCGGAGGCGGCGCATCGGTTGGAGGCCGTGGGCGAAGCTTCGCAAGGCACAACTCATACATTTCGTCATGCAGATTGAATAAAGCCGCTGCGGATGGCTTACTTCGACACATACGGATGTTTACGGTCTGCCGTCGCGACGTTGCATCGACGTTCCGTCCACGACGACTCGCGCCAGCGCTCATGCAGTGTTGCAATATCGGAAGCGCACAGCAGTTTCATCGACTTGCCGATCTCTTCGAGCGGCCAGTCCCACCAGTTCATCTCGAGCAGCATTTCAATGTCCGGGTCCGAAAACCGCTTTCTAATCGGCTTCGCCGGGTTGCCGCCGACGATCGTGTAGGGCTCGACATGCCTCGTCACGAGCGCGCGACTCCCGATCACTGCGCCATGACCAATGCGCACACCTGGCATGATCATCGCCTCGGAACCGATCCAGACGTCGCTTCCGACAATCGTGTCGCCAGCGCGTTCGAACGCATCGAGGGCGTCGGCAAACGCCGGTTCCTCCTGCATGTAGAAGAACGGAAACGTGCTGGCCCAATCGTTCCGGTGCCCTTGATTGCCCGCCATCATGAACGTCGCGCCGCTTCCGATCGAGCAGAAGCTCCCGATGAACAGCCGGTCGGCGCCGGTGTACTCCCACCCGAGGTAACGTGCACAGTCATCGAACGAATGTCCGTGATAGTAACCAGCGTAGTAGCTGTAACGCCCCACGATGATGTTGGGATTGGTCACCTGTTCTGAAAGCGGCTTGCTATTGAAAGGGCTGTCGAAGTAGTTCTTCATGGCGTACCACGCTGGAGTGTGTCTCACGCTTATCTTTCGGGCGCACGGATTGTGCGGAGATCGGGGTTACCCAATCCACTTTATGCGGATTGAATGAGATGAACGTGAGGACTGCTCGCCCAGGAAATAGGTCCAAACCCGGTTTCTTCCTGACCACGCGCGCGACGACTGCAGCGTACGGTTGTCGCCTTGCGTATTAGTGAAAACTTATAGGTCGGTGATAAATACTAAATAGCGTAAATATTCTGCGGACCTTATATTTTTTCTCTCACGACGTCGTCAGGCGAGCCCCCGGCCCGCGGCGACATACACGCATTCAACGAATCTGGGAGACAGGCAATGGCAATCGACGCGATCGTAGCGAACATGGACACGGTCTGGACCCGCGCTGGCGACGACAGGAAACGGGCGGCGATCAATGAACAGAGCGCCGCGCTCAAGCGCTTCCTCGAGAGCGTGCGGGACGACGGCTATCCGCTGCTGCTGATGAGCGAACTCAATGCCGCGACCCTGAACGACGCGATCAGCGAGACCCTCGGCGAAGACGGCATCACGTACTTCTCGTCCATCCTGTCATCGAGCGAATGCGGATCGCGCTACGAGGTGGCCCTTCATACGCTCGCAGCGCCCGCGCATCGCGTCGTCGCGGTGGGCGCGGACGAACGCGGACGAGAAGAGGCGCGCAGCTCGGGCATCACGCACTGCGTGGCCTTGAGCGATGCGTTGCGCCGTGGGTCCGCGCAGTTCGTTTCGTCTGATCGATGAAGCCGTTCCGGAAAGACATGATGTCAAATACTCACGCGCAACATCGCATCGTCATCGTGGGCGGCGGCGCGGCCGGGCTGGAGCTCGCGACGCGTCTCGGCAATGGCGTCGGCAAGAAGCGCCGGGCTGAAGTGATCCTCATCGATCGCTTCCCGACCCACTTCTGGAAACCGCTCCTGCACGAAGTCGCTTCGGGTCAGATCGATGCGTCGAGCCATCAGATCGACTTCGCCTCGCACGCGAAGTGGAACCACTTCCGCTTCGAGCAGGGCGCGCTGTCGAGTATCGATCGCGCTCGCCGTGAGATCGTCATCGACGAGACGATCGATGTGGACGGCCAGGCGCTGCTGCCGCGCAGAACGCTTTCCTTCGATACGCTCGTGCTCGCGCTCGGCAGCGTCACGAACTTTTTTTCGATTCCGGGCGCGGAGCAGCATGCGCTGACGCTGGAGACGGTGGAGCAGGCAGAGACGTTCAGGCGACGTCTGCTGTCGAGCCTGCTGCGCTCGGGCCACGCGCAACAGGCGACACCCGGCGCCGCCAGGACGCCCGTCTCGGTGACGGTGATCGGCGGCGGCGCGACCGGCGTCGAGCTGGCCGCCGCGCTGCGCGTCTCGGCCGAGATGGTGCGCGACTATCATCTCGCCTCGCTCGATCCGGCCAGCGATATCCGCATCCGCTTGCTCGAAGGTGCGCCGCGCGTGCTGCCTGCGCTGCCTGAACGCATCTCGACGCGCGCCCGGGAAATGCTCACCGGCCTTGGCGTCGACGTGCGCCTCGGCTGCCGTGTGGGTTCGGTCGGCGCTGACGCGGTCTCGACCGCGGATGGCGAAACGCTCGCGAGCGACATCACCATCTGGGCCGCTGGCGTGGAAGGGCCGGCCGTGCTGCGCAGGTTCGAAGGGCTGCCGTTGAACCGGCTCGGACAGGTGATCGTCGACGGCACGCTGCAAGTCGAACCCGGCTCGGGCATCTACGCAATGGGCGACTGCGCCGCGTGCGCCGCATCGAAGGAGGGCAACGCGCTGGTGCCGCCGCGCGCGCAGGCGGCTTACCAGCAGGCCGTCTATCTCGCCGATGCGCTTGTGCGGCGGATCGGCGGTCGGGCGGTACCGCTCTTTGCGTACCGCGATCAGGGAACGCTGATCTCCTTCGGCCGTGCGGGTGCGGCGGGCGCCGTGATGAGCGAAGTGCTGCGCCGGCCACTGTTCATCGACGGATGGTTCGCGGTGTCGTGCTACAGGTATCTCTACCGCCGGCACATCATGGGCCTCACCGGTATCAAGCGAGCGGTGATGTATGCCGCGAGCCAGTGGCTGCGTGAACGGGTGCGGCCCACGGTGAAATTGAACTGACAGCGACAGCGTATCCCGGTTCAGTGAACGACCACCAGCTTGCCGTTCGCTTCGTTGGCCTCCATCACGCGATGCGCCTCGCGGATCTCATCGAAGGAAAACACGCGCGATGGCTTCGCATCGAGACGGCCCGCGGCCACGTCCGCCGCGATCGCTTGCAGCGGCACGTCCGACAACGGAAAGCCCGGCGTGCCGAATACGAAGCTGCCGAAGAAGGTCAGATACACGCCGCTCGACATTTGCAGCAGCGGATTGAAGTCCGGAATCGGCGCGAGGCCGCCCAGCCAGCCGGCGAGACATGCGCGGCCGCCACGGCCCAGCATCGCGAGTGAATCGAGGATCGTGCTGTTGCCGACGAGATCGAGCACGGCGTCGATCTGCTTCGCTTCCGCGATGCGTTTGCTCAGGTCCGGGCCCTCGATTTCGACGCGTGATGCGCCCATCGCTTCGAGCTTCGCGAAGCGTGCGGCACTGCGTGTCGTTGCGATCACCGTCGCGCCCGCGTTCACCGCGAGCTTGACGGCCGCCTGCCCGAACGACGACGTCGCACCGCGAATCAACACGGTTTGCCCTTGTTTGATTTCGAGGTTGCGAAACAGGCACGTCCACGCGGTCGCATAGGTTTCGGGAATCGCGGCGAGTTCGGCCCAGGGCAGCTCAGCCTCGATCAGCGCGACATTCGACGCCGGCGCGCGCGTGAACTGCGCATAGCTGCCATTGATGCTGCGCCCGAGCCCGCCCATCAGTGCGGCCACTTTCGCGCCGACGGGAAACTCGCCGCCCGGGCACGACTTCACGATGCCCACGCATTCGATCCCGCTCACCTGCGCCGCTTCGGCCCATTCGCCGCGCCGCATGTGCATCTCGGCGTGATTGATGCCGAACGCCTTGATCTCGATGACGACATGTCCTTCCAGCGGCTCCGGTTCCGGAATCTCGGCATAGACGAGGCTGTCGAGACCGCCGAACTTTTCGAGCACGATTGCACGCATGATGTTTCTCCTTTGGATGGATGAGCGCGGTGACGTTTGCGCGTTTCAATGAGCGAGGAAGTCGCTGATGGCCGCCGCGATCGGCGCCGCGTGCGTTTCGAGCGCGAAGTGGCCCGTATCGAAGAAGCGCACCTTCGCATCGGGAATGTCGCGCTTGAATGCTTCCGCGCCGGGCGGCAGGAAGAACGGATCGTTCCTGCCCCACACGGCGAGGAATTTCGGCTGATGCTCGCGGAAGTAAGCCTGGAACGCCGGATAGAGCGCGAGATTGCTGCGGTAGTCGCCAAAGAGATCGAGTTGCACCTCGTGCGCACCCGGACGGCTCATGTAGTAGTCGTCGAGCGAATAGCCGTCGGGCGAGACCGCGGACACATCAGGCACGCCGTGCGTGTATTGCCACTTCGTCGTTTCTTCCGTGAGCAGCACGCGCAATGCATCGCGATTCGCTTGCGTCGGGCTCTGCCAGTAAGCGCGGATCGGATTCCACCCGTCGCTCAATCCTTCTTCATAGGCATTGCCGTTTTGCGAAACGATCGCCGTGATGCATTCCGGATGCTTCAGCGCGAGCCTGAAACCCGTCGGCGCCCCGTAATCGAAGACATACACGGCGTAGCGATCGAAGCCGATCACTTCCGTAAAGCGATCGATCACGTTCGCGATGTTCTCGAACGTGTACGAGAAAGTCTCGCGGCTCGGCATATCGGAGAGACCGAAGCCAGGCAGGTCCGGCGCGACGAGATGAAAGCGTTCGGCAAGCAGCGGCATCAGATTGCGGAACATGTGACTCGAACTCGGAAAGCCGTGCAGCAGAAGCAGTTTGGGCGCGTCCGACGGACCGGCTTCGCGATAGAACACGTTGAAACCGTCGACGTCGATATGACGATGCGCGATGGTGGACATGGCGTTTCTCCGCAGATGAGAGGTTCAAGTTGTGTAACCATTAAAACCGTGAGTAGCAGGTTACAAATTGAGCTTGTAACTTGTCAAGAGCTTTTTTAGTGGTTACGATGTGTCATCGTAGAATCACACCCGAGTCGAAAAATGGACTACCGCCCCATACCGGCGATCTTCGTGGCCGACGCGCCCGGTCTCGATTTCCTGAACTCGATCGCGACGCCGGTCGACGAACCCGTCGACTGGATCGCAGACGGCGAGGGACTGTTGTCATGGCTCGAACAGGCGGGCCTCGTGCCCATCGACGTGCTTGCGAACATGCGCTCGCACATCCCGTCCGTCGAGCTGGACGAGATCGCAGCGAAGGCGCGCGGCTTGCGCGAATGGTTCAGGACTTTCGTGCAGACGAGAAAGGGACGGCCGCTGACGGCGAAGGATTTGGGCGAGCTCGAACCGCTCAACAGCGTGTTGCAGCGCGACGAGCGATACGGCGCGATCGTCGCCGAAGCGAACGCGCCGAGCGGACTCGCGTTCGAGATGCAGCGTCGCTACGCGGCGCCCGATTCGCTTTTGATGCCGATCGTGGAGGCGCTGTCGAAGCTTGTCTGCGAAGAAGACTTCACATACGTCAAGGCATGCGAAGGCCCGAAGTGCACGCTGCTATTCGCGGACCACACGCGCGGACATGCGCGCCGCTGGTGCAGCATGGCGATCTGCGGCAATCGCGCGAAGGTGGCCGCGCATCGTGCGCGGCTCAAGGAAGGGAAGGGCCGCTAAGGCGCAGCGGCCGGCTTCAAGTGGGTGCGCAGGCGCGCACGAGGGACATCATCCCTTGTCAGCCGAAGCGAGACAGGGTCCTGTCGACCCGCGTACTTTCAGCACCGCAGGCACCGCGTACCCTTGTCGCGCCGCCCGGCCGTCCAGCGCATCCAGCAGATGCCTCGCGGCGACCGTGCCGATCTCGCGCGTATCCACGTGCATCGTCGTCAGGGACGGGCGCGCTTCACATGCGATCGCGAGGTCGTCGAAGCCGGTGACGGAAAGTTGCCCGGGAATCGCGATGCCCAGCTCTTCCGCCTCGCGCAAAACGCCAAGCGCGATATGGTCGTTGCCGCATATGACCGCGGTCGGACGTGGTCCCGGCTGTTGCCAGAGCGAGCGCAACGCGCGCCGGCCAAAATCGAGCGTGGACTCACCTTCGACCAGATGCTCCGGCCGCACCGCGAGACCATGACGCTCGAGCGCCATGCGAATGCCCGCGAGCCGCGCCTGCACGCGGTCGTTGTCGCGCGTGGGCTGGATGCAGACCGCGAACGATCGGTGCCCGAGCGCGACGAGATGCTCGGTGATCTCTTCATATGCGCCGCGGTTGTCGAAGCCGATGCAATCGTGCGGACTTCCTTCGCGCCACGCATACAGCACCACGTACGGCACGCGCCAGACGCGGAGCGCTTCGAAAAGCTCTGGCGGATGCGCCTCGCCCACGACCGCGATGGCCTCCACGCCACGCGCGAGCATCGCGTGGACCTGTGAGAGTGCCTCGTTCGGATCGTAGTTCGAGCACCCGAGAAAAAGCGTGATGCCGCGCGCGGCGAACGCGGCCTGCATGCCGCTTACTTGCGAAGCGAAGACCTGATCGTCGAGCGTCGGAATGACGATGCCCGCGATATGGCTGCGTGTGGACGCCAGCGCGCGCCCGGCTGCATTCGGAAACCAGTTCAGTTCCAAAGCGGCACGCTCGACGCGCTCGCGTACGCTGTCGGACACCTTGCCGGGTTCGTTGTAGACGCGCGATACCGTCGCCGTGGACACGCCCGCGCGTTTCGCGACATCGGACAGGACGGTGCGGCCCGAGCCGCGACGGGTGCGCGCACCCGCCGGCCGCGCGGCTGGCGACGGTTCTTCTTCGAGAGCGGGGGCGGAGTCGGAGGAGCGAGGCATCAGCAGTTGGTTCGGGAAACGGACGCCCGTTATCTTACTCGCGGCGGGGCAGGGCGACGCATGTCTCAGGCCCCGGCGGCAATGCGCGAGCGGAAATGCTCGGTGCCTTCGACGATCTTGTCGAGCACCGCATCGAGGGCCCAGAAGCGCTCGCGCACGTCGTAATCGATCGCGCGGCAGCGAATCGACTGGAACGTGCCGATGCGCTGGTGATACAGCTTCGCAAGCGCCGGATAGCCGAGCGCCTCGGACACCGCCGCGAGCACCAGAAACGTCGAGAGTTCGCGGGCGAGCGCCGGGTTTTCGCCGGAGCGGTTGCGCAGCCAGTTGTACAGGTCCGGATGAAAGTTCGTGAACACGCCGTTGAATCCGGCCGATCCGGCCTTCATCGCATCCCAGGCAATCGCGGCATTCGCGTTCAGGATCTTCATCGGCGATCCTTTCGCCAGGGCGACGCGGCGCTTCACCGTTTCGAGGTCGCAGCTCACGTCCTTCAACATCACGAAGCGGCCGGTGTCGATGCACATCCTGAGCTCGTCGTCGGACAGCAGGCGCCGGTAGGGCGCGGGGCATTCGTACAGCCCGAGCGGAATGTCGGAAGGCAGGCGGCTCAGCAGCCGACGCAGGTTTGCCGCGAACGCTTCCGTGCCTTCGCGGCGCGGATCGAGCCGGTTCGTCACCAGCACGATGCCGTCCGCGCCCGTCGCCGCTGCGGCATTCAGCTCCTCGGCCTGCGCGTTGGGATCGTCGCTGATATGGCCGGAGACCACCACCGGCACGCGGCCGGCCACACGCTCGACCACGAAGCGGCCGAGCGCGGCACGCTCCGCGAGGCTCAGGAACTGCATCTCGCTCGACTGCGCGACGGCGAAGAGCGCGTCCGCGCCATGCGCGAGATACCACTCGATCAGCCGTTCGAGCCCGGCATAGTCGATGGCGCCGGCTTCATCGAAAGGCGTCAGCATGACGGGAACGATGCCTTCGATCGATTGCGACGTGCGCGCCGAAGAAGTGGGGAGAGTCATGTCGATGTTGTCCTTGTCAGGGTTGAACGGGTCGTTCATCAGGCGGGTGCCCGTGCCGTGCTGCCCGGTTCCGCTTCGCCTTCGATCGGCTTGCGCACGAGGAACAGATAGCTCATCGCGCCAACGAAGGCGATCACGGCAGCCGTCAGCAGGGCCGGCACGAAGGACCACGTCTGCGCGATATAGCCCGTGAGAATGGGCGCGAGCGCGCCGCCGAGAAAGCCGCCGAAGTTCTGGATGGCGCCGAGCGATCCGACGCGGTTGGCGGGCGCGGCGGCCGTCGCCAGCGCCCACGAGCAGGCGGACGCCGCGTTCGCGAGAAAGATCACCACGGAGATGCAGACGATCGCGATCGTGTTGCTCTCGACCAGCGCGGCGGGCACGGTGAACGCCACCATGCCGAGCATCGCGACGACGACCGCGTTGCGCCTGCTCGCCACCGGTGAAGTGCTTCGCAGCGTGATGCGGTCGGAGAACCATCCCGCGCACAGCGAGCCGAGAAAGCCGCAGAAAAACGGCACGGAGGCGGCGATGCCCGTATGCATCAGCGTCATGTGGCGCTGCATCGTCAGGTAGCCGGGCAGCCAGGTCAGATAGACCCAGTTCAGATACACCGACCCGAAGAAGCCGATCAGCATGCCCCACGTCGTCACGTTCGAGAAGAGCGCGCGCCAGTCCGCGAAGCTGAGGCGTTCGGCGGGTTTTGTCTCCGCGATGTCTCCCTTCAGGTAGCGCTTCTCTTCCGCGGTCAGCGTGGACGGGTTCGGATCGCGATAAACCGCGAGCCAGATCACCGCGACCACGAGGCCCAGCGCTCCGGTGACGACGAAGGCCCAGCGCCAGTGAAACTCCACGACGAGCACGGACAGACACAGCGGTGCGAGTGCGGTGCCGAGCGGTGACGCGGAATTGAAGATGCCGGTCGGCTTGCCTCGCGCGCGCAGCGGAAACCAGTTGCTCACGACCCGCGCCGCCGACGGAAACTGCGGCGACTCGCCGATGCCGAGCACGATGCGCGCGATGACGAACCAGCCGAATGTCGACACGATGCCGCCCGCCGCCTGCGCGAGCGACCACACGATGAGACCGAGGCCCAGCAGCCTGCGCGGCCCGACGCGATCGACGAGGCCGCCGACCGGCAGTTGAAAGAGCGCATAGCTCCAGGAGAACGCCGACAGCAGCAGCCCCATTTCGCCGAGCGAGAGACCGAGATCCTTGCGGATCAGCGGATTGGCGACCGCGAGCGTGCCCCGGTCGAGATAGTTCACGATGCCGCTCACCATCAGCAGCGTCAGCGCCACGATCTGGGCGCGTCGCACGCGGGGCGGTGCCTGCTCGGGCGCGGGGGTTGGGTTCATGCTGTCGTCTCCGTATCGTCTTGTGGGTGGGCTGCGCAGCCAGCAGCCGGTCTATCGAAGCGCCGCCGCGGACGCGGCTTGCGTCCGCACCTCGGCGTGCGTCGGGATGGATGCCTGCGCGCCTTGACGCGTGACGCTGAGCGCCGCGGCTCGCTGTCCGAAGTCGATCGCGTCGCGGATGCTCGCGCCGCGCACGCGCTCGGCCGCGAAGCCGCCGACGAAGGTGTCGCCGGCGGCCGTGGTGTCGATCGCATCGACGCGCGGGGCGGGCAGATGGCCTTCCTCGTCGTCGGTCGAATACCAGACGCCCTCCGCGCCGAGCGTGACGATCACCGTCTTCGCACCTTTCGCGCGCAGGCGCGCCGCAGCCACGCGCGCGGAAGCAGGGCTATCGACGGGCACGTCCGCCAGCAATGCCGCTTCCGTTTCATTGAGGACGAGAACGCTGATCTGTTCGTAGAGCGCGTCGGGAAGCGGCTGCGCCGGGGCGGGGTTCAGCAGTACCGGCGTGCCGAGCTTCGCCGCGACCGAAATCGCGTGCCGCACGGTATCGAGCGGCACTTCGAGCTGACAGATCAGCATGCCGGCGGCGGCGATGTCGGCCGATGCGGCGTCCACGTGACCGGGCGTGAGCGCGGCGTTGGCGCCGGGCGACACGACGATCGTGTTCGCACCGTCTGCTGCCACCGTGATGACGGCGATGCCGCTCGAGATGTCGTCGGCTGTGTGCAAGTGCGCGGTGTCGATATGTTCGTGCTGAAGACCGCTCCGAAGCTGCGCGCCGAATTCGTCGCGGCCGAGGCAGCCGAGCATTGCCACCGACGCGCCGAGACGTGCCGCCGCGACCGCCTGATTGGCGCCCTTGCCGCCGGCAAACGTGGCGAACACGCCGCCGAGCAAGGTTTCGCCGCGCGCTGGAAGTCGCTCCGCGTGCACGACCAGATCCATGTTCGCGCTGCCGACCACGACGATCCGGGCGGAAGAATGCTGATCCGCCGCTTTCGGCTGTGTGTTAGCGCTTACATTTTTGAATGTTTCGAACGATTTCATTCCGACTCTGCCTCAAACCATATGACGACGGGCTGTGTTAGCGCTTACATTAACGCGAGCAGTGGGTACGAGGCAACGGAAAATTGGCGCGCTCAGGGAAATTCCCTAAACCCGCGAAGCGCCTGTTCGGGGAACACCGGTCTCGGCAATCGAATACGGGCCTGCGTGGATGTTTGCTGCGGCCGGTGTGATTACTCAACTCCGGTCCGGGTAATGTGGTACCAAGGTTGGCACCGGCGCCCGGGACAAAGGTGAGAGATGAAGCTCTCCATGGCGGAGCGGTTCACGGGCTGCGGCTTCCTGAAGCTTTTCCTGCCTTGTGTTGTACGGAAGCCAGTGACGCAGATAGCTAAGTCGGGCAAAAAAGGAATTACAACGGTCCTGGCCCCGCAATACAGTCCGCCCATCCCGGTTCTGTCGGAAGCGCGACATAACAGCGGGTTACTTGCCGATGGCGGTCCCGTTGTTCGGCCATCATGAACCACGAGCCCGCTTTGCTTTGGGTTCGGGACGCATCGCCGAGGCGCGAGCGAGATGCGATTCAAGCCGCTTGGCCTCTTCCACCAGGAGTCTTCCAAGTTCATGTTGTCGATCCACCTGTAGACGCGACTCCACAGCAGCGATAGTAAGTGCCCCCACTACTTCCCCCGATGGCGAATGTACCGCCGCTGCGACACCCCATGAGCCGCTTACGACCAGGCCCTCATTGACGGAGAAGCCTCGCTCGCGCGTGAGAGCGACTTCGCGCCGCAAAAAGCTTGTCGAAAAATTGGGATAGCTTTTTCTGAGCAGGTTCTCGTTTTCCTTCAGACAGCGATCCACCTCCTCATCGTCCAATGCAGCAAGCATGGCGAGGCTTCCAGCACCAACGCCGAGTGGATGTCGAGTGCCCGGTTGCAGCACGTGCGTTTTCAGCGGGTAGTCGCCGTCTTCTCTGAGGACGCAAACCGCGAACACGTCGCTACGGATGGAAAAAAATGCGGAGTCGCCCGATGCGCGGGCAAGTCGCGCGACCACATCTGCAGCTTCCCGCCCTAGGCCGAACCGCTCGCTCGCGATCCCGCCGAGCACATAACACTCACGTCCGATGAAGTAACGCAGCGATTGCGGATCCTGCTCGACCATGCCTTCGGCAATCAACGCGAGCAAGAGACGATGTGCCGTCGGCTTGTTGAGTTCCGTATCGCGCACGAGTTGGGCGAGATTGATACCCGCGCTTCGCGTGCGCGCCACGGCCCGGAGCACGCGAAGCGCACGAGAAACGGCTTGAGCCCCTGGGACGTTCTCCGACATGACATCCTCCTGATGCATGGTCCATATTATGACGCCATAGTTAACCCTAGCTATGAAGAAAAGGTCTTCGCACGGCGGTGATGTAGATACTAAGATCGGTGCCACAGATAAATGGCGCCAACTAAGGTCCATTATACGGACCTACGAAAAAATCGTGCAACGGCGCCGCTGGATGAAACCGAGTAGAAAAAACATCACAGGAGGCGACATGTCGAGCATCAAAGGCGTTGCGAATCCCGGCCTGACCGGGAGCCAAACGGAGGAAGCCCGCGTCTATGCGAAGGTGACGTGGCGATTGATTCCGCTACTTTTCATGTGCTACGTGGTCGCGTATCTGGACCGCGTGAATGTCGGATTCGCCAAGCTCCAGATGCTTCGCGATCTGCAGTTCAGTGAAACGGTGTATGGACTGGGCGCCGGTATCTTTTTCATTGGCTACTTCCTGTTCGAAGTGCCCAGCAACATCATCCTGCATAAGGTCGGCGCCCGCGTCTGGATCGCGCGCGTGATGGTGACGTGGGCCATCATCTCGGCTGCAACGATGTTCGTCACGACGCCGACGATGTTCTACCTCGTCCGCTTCGCGCTCGGGCTTGCGGAGGCGGGGCTCTTCCCTGGCGTCATTTTGTATCTGACGTACTGGTATCCGTCGCAGCGTCGCTCGAAGATGATCGCGCTTTTCATGACGGGCATTCCGGTCGCGGGCGTCATCGGCGGTCCGGTGTCAGGGTGGATCATGCACTCGATGGCGGGCGTCTATGGCTGGGCGGGCTGGCAATGGCTTTTCCTGATCGAAGCATTGCCGTCGATCGTGATGGCGATCGCCGTCCTCGCCTTCCTCGACGATCGGGTGAGCGACGCCAGGTGGCTCAGCGAGGACGAGCGTAAGCTGATTGCGCGTGACATTGCTCAGGATCAGACGCAAACGCAGTCGCACTCGCTTCGCGACGGATTCACCAACCCGCGTGTCTGGCTGATGTGCGGCATCTATTTCTTCTTCGCAGTCGGCCTTTACGGCGTCGGGTTCTTCCTGCCTACGCTCATCAAGAACTCGGGCGCCACCGACCCGCTGACGATCGGCATGCTGAGCATGCTGCCGTATGCCGCCGCAGTTATCGTAATGATCGTCGTCAGCCGCTCGTCGGACGCGCGCCGCGAGCGACGCTGGCATATCACGGCGCCGGCACTGATCGGCGCGATCGCGTGGCTGGTCGCGGTCGTTTTCAAGCATGACGTCCTGATCGCGATGATCGCGCTGACGGTCGTGACGTGCTGCGTCATCGTCACGATCTCGCAGTTCTGGTGTTTGCCGACCGCCATTCTGAGCGGCGCGGCGGCGGCAGCGGGCATCGCGGTGGTCAATTCGGTCGGCAACCTCTCGGGTTTCCTCGGGCCGTTCTTCATCGGGTGGATCTCCGACAAAACGCATTCCACCGACATCGGGCTTATCGTGCTGGCCGCGTCGCTGGCGATCGGCGGGCTGCTCGTACTGCGGGTCAGGAAAGACCTGGTGAATCGTTGAGTCATCTCGTTACAGTCTGAAATGCGATCGCACCGGCTATGGCGCGGTAGGAGAAGGAAGATGGGTAGAAGTGTTGGAGTCATTGGCCTTGGCGCAATGGGTCAGGGTGTGGCCGCGAATCTCATCGAAGCGGGTTTCGATGTCTATGGATGCGATCTTCGCCAGGACGCAGTGGAAACATTCGTCGAGCGGGGCGGAAGAGCATGTGAGACGCCGGCCGCGCTCGGCGCGCAATGCGACGTCGTTATCGTGCTGGTGGTCAACGCGGCGCAGACCGATGCGGTGCTGTTCGGCGAGAACGGAGCGGTGCACGGCTTGCGGCCGGGAAGCGTCGTCGTGTCTTCGGCGACGGTGCAGCCCAGATACGCCGGGCAGCTGGGCAAGCGGCTCGCCGAGAAAGAAGTCATGCTGATCGATTCGCCTGTATCCGGCGGAATTGCCGGCGCCGCGAGCGGCACGCTGAGCTTGCTGAGCTCCGGACCCGATGCCGCCTATGAAGCCTGCGGCGATGTGCTCGATGCGATTTCGTCGAAGGTGTACCGGCTCGGGACGGAGCACGGCGTCGGCTCCAGGGTCAAGGTCATCAATCAACTGCTCGTCGGCGTGCAGATTGCCGCTGCCGCGGAAGCGATGGCGCTCGGTCTGCGAGAAGGCGTCGATCCGGAGCGGCTATACGAAGTCATCACGCATAGCGCTGGCAACTCGTGGGCTTTTGCCGATCGCGTGCCGCACATCCTCAAAGGCGACTACTCGCCGCCGCATACGGCGCTCGACATCTTCGTCAAGGATCTCGGCATGGTTCTCGAAGCCGCACGCGCGACCACGTTCCCGCTCCCGCTGGCGTCGACCGCGTATCAGATGTTCGCGGCGGCGTCCGCTGCCGGTTTCGGCCAGGAGGACGATACGGCCGTCATCAAAACCTTCCCTGGCATCGAATTGCCGGGCATCTGAACACCAAGCTCACAATCGAGGTCACTGTCATGCAACCTTCAATCATCGGCTGGAGTCATCTTCCGTTCGGCAAGCTCGATGCGCTCGAGCCCGAGGAAATGATCGCAACATCGGCGAAGGCCGCGCTGGAACACGCGGGCGTCGCGCCCGAGGCGATCGACTCGATCCACGTCGGAACCTTCAACGCAGGCTTCGTGTATCAGGACTTTCCGTCGACGCTCGTCTTCAACTCGATTCCCGAGCTCCGTTACGCGGCCACCGTGCGATGCGAGAACGCCTGCGCGACCGGCTCCGCGGCCATCTACTCGGCGCTCGATGCCGTGCGCTCGGGGCGGTCGAAGTACGCGCTCGTAATCGGCTTTGAAAAGATGACCAGTCTGCCGACCAAGGAAGTCGGTGATGTGCTGCAGAAATGCTCGTATGCCAAAGAGGAAGCGGGCGTGCCGGGCGGGTTCGCAGGCATTTTCGGCACCATCGCGCAGGCGTACTTCGATCGCTATGGCGACCAGTCCGACGCGCTCGCTGCCATCGCGGCAAAGAACCATCACAACGGCGTCGCCAATCCGTACGCGCACATGCGGCGGGATTTCGGCTTCGACTTCTGCCGCACGCCGTCCGACAAGAATCCGTTCGTTGCCGGACCGCTCAAGCGCACCGACTGCTCCCTGATCTCCGACGGCGCAGCCGCGATGGTCATTGCCGCACCGGACGTCGCTGGCGCGGCGCCGCGAGCGATCGCGTTTCGCTCGGCGATCCAGGTCAGTGACTTCCTGCCATTGTCGCGTCGCGATCGCACCGAATTCGGCGGTGCGCGCGAAGCCTGGAGGAGAGGACTGGACGACGCGCGCATCACGCTGAACGACCTTGCGCTCGTGGAGACGCACGACTGCTTCACAATCGCCGAGTTGCTCGAATACGAAGCAATGGGACTCGCCGAAAAGGGGCAAGGCGCACGCGTCATTCTCGATGGCGTGACGGCGAAGGGCGGACGCTTGCCCGTCAATCCGTCGGGCGGGCTGAAGTCCAAGGGCCATCCGATCGGCGCTACGGGCGTGTCGATGCACGTCATGGCCGCGATGCAGCTCGCGGGCGAAGCCGGCGACATGCAGATTCCGAACGCGACGCTCGCCGGTGTGTTCAATATGGGCGGCGCCGCCGTGACCAACTATCTGAGCATTCTCGAGCGTCGCTCGTAGAGGCTTTCCGCTCCTGAACAAAGAGAACTGATATGTTGACCACCGTCATGAACCTCGGCAACCTGCTCACGCAAGTTGCCCGGCGTCACCCGACCGAGCCTGGCTTCATCACGCCTGCGCAGACCTGGACATGGTCCGAGATCAATCGCCGTGTCGACGCCGTGTGCGCTGCGTTGCGCGAACGCGGCGTGGGCAAGGGCGACAAAATCCTCGTGCATTCCCGCAACAACCTGCCGCTTTTCGAAAGCGCGTATGTCGCGTTCAAGCTTGGCGCGGTATGGGTGCCGACCAACTACCGCATCGCGCCGCCCGAGGCGGCTTACCTTGCGAAATCGAGCGGCGCGCGAGTCATGATTTACGACGCGGGCTTTGAAGAATACGTCGATGTCGTGCGAGCGGCTTCGCCGGCACTGGAGATCGTCGTTGCGCTGGAACGAGCGCGAGCAGGCGAACTCGCGTACGAATCGCTCGCCAGTGCCGCACAAGAGCCATTCGACGCCGAGGAAGTCGGCCGCGACGATCCGCTCTGGTTCTTCTACACCTCCGGCACAACGGGGCACCCGAAAGCCGGAACGCTGACGCACGGACAGATGGCCTTCGTCGTCACGAACCATCTCGCCGACCTGATGCCGGGTATCGACTACCGGTCGCGCTCGCTCGTGGTGGCGCCGCTGTCGCACGGTGCGGGCATTCATGCGATCGTCAACACGGCGCGTGGCGCCGCGAGTATCGTGCCTGCCTCCGAGCGCCTCGATCCGGAGGAAGTGTGGTCGCTGGTGCAGCAACACCGGGTCGACAACATGTTCACGGTGCCGACCATCGTCAAAATGCTGACCGAGCATGAAGCGGTGGACCGCTATGACCACAGCTCCCTGCGTTTCGTGATCTATGCCGGTGCGCCGATGTATCGCGCGGACCAGAAGCACGCGCTGAAAAAGCTGGGCCGTGTTCTGGTTCAGTATTACGGCCTCGGCGAGGTGACCGGCAATATCACCGTGCTGCCGCCGTGGATGCACGAGGAAGACGACGATGCGCCGAACTGCCGCGCAGGAACCTGCGGCTTCCCGCGCACGGGCATCGAAGTAGCGATTTGCGACGAGGACGGCAAGCGCCTTCAGCCCTTCGAGACGGGCGAGATCTGCGTTCGCGGTCCGGCTGTCATGATCGGCTACGACAATAATCCCGAAGCCAACGCAAAGGCGTTCAGGCATGGCTGGTTCCATACCGGCGACCTTGGTCATGTCGACCGGGAAGGCTTTCTGTTCATCACGGGTCGATCGTCCGATATGTACATCTCGGGTGGTTCGAATGTCTATCCCCGAGAAGTCGAAGAGGCGCTGCTGACGCACGACAGCGTGCATGAGGTCGCCGTGCTCGGCATGCCGGATCCGAAATGGGGCGAGCTTGGCGTGGCTGTCGTCGTGTGCAAGCCCGGCAATCGACCTTTGGCCGAGGATCTGATCAGACATCTCGAAGGCAGGCTTGCACGGTATAAGTGGCCGCGCCACGTGGTGTTCTGGGACGCACTGCCAAAGTCGGCATATGGAAAGATCACCAAGAAGGATGTCCGGTCACTGCTCTCGAAGGAATGGGAGAAGTATTGCGATGACCACCGAGCGAGTGTCTGACATGGCGCTTTACGCGATCGGGCCCAGAAGGCCTTGCGTGCATCCTCGCGCGTACGTGTCGGAACATGCGGTGGTCATCGGCGACGTCGACATTGCCGAGGGCGCATCCGTGTGGCCGGGCGCCGTCCTGCGGGGCGACAACGAGAAGATCAGCATCGGCCGCGACGTGAATGTGCAGGACGGGGCGATCATTCATGCCGACCCGGGCTTCCCGGTTACCATCGAAGCGGGGGTGTCCATTGGCCATCAGGCGATGCTGCATGGCTGCTTCGTCGGCGAGCACAGCCTGATCGGGTTGCAGGCCGTCGTGCTGAACGGCGCGACGGTCGGGGCCAGGAGTCTGGTCGGAGCCGCCGCCTTGCTCGGCGAAAGAAAATCGTATCCCGAGCGCAGTCTGATCGTCGGTGCGCCGGCGAAGGTCGTCCGAGAACTTTCCGACGACGTGATCGCTCAGTTGCGCGCGAACGCGGACGACTATCGAGCGCGAGCCCAGATGTACTCGACGGAGTTGAAGCGAATCGGCTAATCGGATGCCAGTCGATTAACGTCAAAACGCAATGAAGGTAGCGATAGCTGCGCTCTTTGATGGTCCCATGATCCGCAGGCGCGCTCGCGGCGCCGTGCGCGTCTACGTTCGCGGCGAATGCTGCGAATGCGCCATACCGCCTCGGCGTGACCGTGGACATGAGCGGCTTGTACCAGGCATCGGCGGCAAGGGCAACAGCAGTAAAGAAAGCGAATGCCGCTCCGCATAGGGGCCATGCAAATAGACCGACACGAAAACGGGATTTCACGCACCGCGAAAACAAACCAGGCGATGCGCTAATATCACACCCCGGGACCCAACCAACCCAACCATAGCTCAAAAAAGAACGCCCATTCACAATCCCGAGGATAAATCCCCCGATGCGCCGTGTGGTCTTCAATCAAAAGGGTGGCGTAGGCAAGTCCACCATCGTCTGCAATCTCGCCGCGATCAGCGCCTCGCGCGGTTTGCGCACACTGGTCATCGACCTCGATCCGCAAGGCAATGCGAGTCAATACCTGCTCGGCGCCGAAGCCCGCGACGCTCAGCCGAATCTCGCGAGTTTCTTCGAATCGGCACTGAGCTACAGCTTCCGCGAACCGGCGTTCGAATCCTTCATCCATTCGACGCCATTCGAGAATCTCGACATCGTCCCGTCGAACCCGAACCTGGAAGCGCTGCAAAGCAAGCTCGAATCGCGCTACAAGATCTACAAGCTGCGCGATGCGCTAAAAAACCTCGGCCATTACGATGCCGTCTACATCGACACGCCGCCCGCGCTCAACTTCTTCACGCGCTCCGCGCTGATCGCCGTCGAGCGCTGCCTGATCCCGTTCGATTGCGATGACTTCTCGCGCCGCGCACTCTATTCCGTGCTCGATAACGTGCAGGAAATCCGCCACGATCACAATCCGGATCTGAGCGTCGAAGGCATCGTCATCAATCAGTTTCAGCCGCGCGCGAGCCTGCCGCAGCAACTCGTCGACGAATTGCGCAGCGAGGATCTGCCCGTGCTCAACTCGCATCTGTCGCTCTCCGTGAAAATCCGCGAGAGTCATCAGCACGCGCGCCCGATGATCTACCTCGAACCGCGTCACAAGCTCGCGCAGGAATATCTCGCGCTGCACGAGGAACTGAACGGCTGACGCGCCGCGTCCTGCCATGACGGTCACGTCGAAAGTTGCGATCGCAAGCATCGTCGAAGCCGTCGTGTTCGTCGTGCTGCTGTTCGGCGCGGCGGGCACGCTCGAATGGGGCGCGGGCTGGGCCTGGATGGTCCTGATGTTCGGCGGCGGCGGCGCCATTACCGTGCTGCTCGCACGGCGCGATCCGGCCTTGCTCGCCGAACGCATGCGCGCGCCGATGCAGCCGGATCAGCCGCTCTGGGACAAGGTCTTTCTCGTCGTGATGGGCGTGCTGTGGTGCGCATGGCTCGCATTGATGGGGCTCGATGCCGTGCGCTTTCGCTGGTCCGTCATGCCGCTGTGGCTCGCATCGGTCGGCGCGGCGCTCGTCGCGGTGTCGTTCTGGCTCGTCGCGCGCGTGTTTCTCGAGAACACGTTTCTCGCGCCCGTCGTGAAGATTCAGAAGGCGCGCGGGCATCGGGTCATATCGAGCGGGCCGTATGCCATCGTGCGTCATCCGCTTTATGCGGCAGCCGGCATCATGATTCCCGCGAGCGCGCTCGTGCTCGGCTCGTGGTGGGGCCTCGCGTTTTCCGTGCTGCTGCTCGCGGGCCTCTTCTGGCGCACGGTGATGGAGGAGCGCGAGCTCATCGCGCATCTCGAAGGCTATGCGGCGTACACGCGACGCGTTCGCTATCGGCTCGTGCCGTTCATCTGGTAAGCGCTCGCCGCGCGATATTCGGGAATAAATCGGCTTCACGGACGTTCATGCTGGAGACAGGCGCATTTCGTCGCGCCTCGCTTCCCGTCCGATCATGCATATGCCGACCATTTCCTCGCAAGCTTCGAATGGACCCAACGGGCCGAATGGGCCGAGTGGGCCGCCCACCACGGAAAGCCTCTCGGGCATGGTCGCGTTCGTGCGCGCGGCGGAGTCGGGCAGTTTCGTGGCGGCGGGGCGCGCGCTCGGGCTGTCGGCGTCGGCGGTGGGCAAGAGCGTGATGCGGCTCGAAGCGAAGCTCGGCGTGCAACTGCTCAACCGCACGACGCGCAGGATCGGCCTCACGCACGAAGGCGCGCGCTTCTTCGCGCGCTGCAAGCGCATGCTCGCCGACCTCGAAGAAGCGGAGAACGAGCTGTTCCATTCGACATCGTCGCCGCGCGGGCGTCTGCGCATCAGCGCGCCGTCGCTCGGCACCCGTCTGTTGCTGCCGCTCGTGCCGGAATTCAGGCGGCGCTATCCGGATATCGAACTCGATATCGATTTCAGCGATCGCGTGGTCGATGTCACACAGGAAGGCTATGACGCCGTGATCCGCACCGGACGTCTCGCCGATTCGCAACTGCTCGCGCGGCCGCTGGCGCAATACGGGCCGGTCATCGTCGGCTCGCCCGCGTATTTCGCGGGACACGGCGAGCCCGCCACGCCCGGCGATCTCGAAGGCCATGCGTGCATCCGCTTCCGCTCGCCGACGAGCGGCCGCCCTGAGCCATGGCGCTTCGCGCGCGAAGATCACACCTTCGCCATCGATCCGCACGCGACGCTCACGTTCAACGACATGGAAGCGGTGCTCGCCGCCTGCATCTCGGGGCTCGGCCTCGCGTGCGTGCCGGATTTCGTCGCGAAGAGCGCAATCGAAGGCGGCATGCTGCGCGCGGTGCTCGGCGCGCATATGCGCACGGAAGGCGTGTTCCAGATCTTATGGCCGCCGAGCCGCCACGAAGCGCCGCGCCTGCGCGCATTCATCGATCACGTTGCGTCGCGCCTCGGCGGCTTGCCGTCGCACGAAGTCCGCTTCCGCGCGGCGTGAAGATCAGCTCTTCTTGGTGGTCTTCGCGACGAACGGTGCGGGCGCATGCGCGACCTTCTCGCTGCCGCACTTGGGGCATTTGAGCTGCACCGTCGCATGCTCGGCGATATGCTCCGCGTGCTCGAACGTCTCGCCGCAATCCTGGCAACGGTATTGATAAGTCGGCATGTCATCCTCCGCGCGCGACCGGTGATCCGGCGCGATGAGCGCCGGTTCCACCCATTCTAGTTCAGCATTGGCGCGTGAAAATCAGTTCACGACACGGCGCGCGAGCGGCGTCTCCGGCGTCGGATAGCCGGCCTGCCTGAATGTTTCGATGATCGCGCGGTTCGTGTCGAAATAGACTTGCCAGTAGTCGCTCGTATTGGTGTAAGGCCGCACGCACAGCAGCGGCCCTTCCGGCGTGAAGGACAGCACTTCGATATCGGGCGGCGGTGTCGTCGCGACGTTCGGGATTTTCGCGACCGCTTCCTTCAAACGCGCGATGGCGTCGAGCGGATCGACGCCGTTCGCGATCTTAGCCGTCAGTTCCACGCGCCGATGCGGCAGCAGGCTGAAATTCCAGATCGTGTCGGAAAAGATCTTGTTGTTGCCGATGATCGCCGCGACGTTGTCCGGGGTCGTGATCGTCGTGCCGAAGAGGCCGAGCTCGGTGACGGTGCCGGTCACGCCGCCCGCCGTCACGAAGTCGCCCACCTTGAACGGACGGAGCACCTGCATGAACACGCCCGCCGCGAAGTGCGCGAGCAGCCCGCCCCACGCGGTGCCGATGGCAAGACCGAGACCCGCGAGCAACGCGGCGAAGGATGTGGTCTGAACTCCGAAGATCTGCAGTATCGCGAGAACGAGCAGCAGATTGAGAATGACGCCGATGATCGAGCCGAGATAATGCGCAAGCGTGGGATCGACGCGGCCGTTGCGCGAAAGGAGCTTGCGCATCGTGCTCGTGACGAGATTGATGAGCCAGCGGCCGATGATCCACAGCGCAATGGCGCCGATGACCATGATCCCGAGGTCGACGCCGCGCGTCATGATGAATACACGTACGGTGTCGATGTTCATGTCTTTCTCGCGTGCGTGGCACTTCGTCAGAGGAACACGTCGATCGGGGAAAGCATGCCGCGTGGATCAAAAGATTTATAGCCGACGCACCGCGTCATCGCAAGAATTACAGGAATGTTTAACTTTGATCGGAAGGTTCGACCGCATCCGCGAAACAATCACGTCCATTCGGCTTCGTCTGCGTTCTGATCGGGCAGGGTTAGTCCGGATGCGGGCAAGGGCAGCGCGGTCTTGTAGCGCACCTGCTTGAGCGCGAAGCTCGAACGGATGTTCGAGACGCCGGGCATCTTCGTGAGCCGCTCCAGGATGAAGCGTTCGAGCGCGGCGACATCGGGCAGCACGACGCGCAATAAGTAATCGGCATCGCCCGTCATCAGATAACACTCCATCACTTCCGGGCGCTCGCTGATCGCCTGCTCGAAACGCGCGAGCGCATCCTTGATCTGCTTTTCCAGACTGACTTGAATGAAGACATTGATGCTCAAGCCGAGCGCTTCGGGATTGAGCAAGGTGACGTGCTGCTTGAAGAGTCCCGCCTTTTCCAGCGCGCGCACGCGATTGAAGCAGGGCGTCGGCGACAGATTCACGGCGCGCGCGAGTTCCGAATTGGTGATGCGCGCGTTTTGCTGAAGCTGATTCAATATGCCGATGTCGATGCGGTCGAGGCGCTGCCTGGCTTTGGCCGTCATAGTCGAAAGATTCCGGTTTTACATGTTTTCGAAGAATAAACACACTACCGCAAAGCGCGGCGGCAGCCAAATGAGATGCACATTCTGCGCATCGATGGATATGCTTGAACGAATCTTCTAGCCCATGCGGAGTCGCCCCATGACCGACTTGTCGAGCGGAACCAACCAGCTTCTTTCCATTGCCAAGGGACGCGAGGATATCGATCCCGGCGAAACCGCCGAATGGCTGGAGGCGCTCGATGCGGTCGTCGCGCACGTGGGCCGCGAGCGCGCGCAATATCTTTTCGACCGGCTCGCGGAGCATGCGCTGTCCGTGGGCGTCGAATCGGCGCGGGCGCGCGCGACGCCTTATGCGAACACGATTCCCGTATCGCAGCAGACGCCTTATCCCGGCAATCTCGACATCGAGGAAAAGCTCGCCGCCGTGCTGCGCTGGAATGCGCTCGCGATGGTCGTGCGCGCCAATCGCGCCTATGGCGAACTCGGCGGGCATATCGCGAGTTATGCATCGGCGGCTGATCTGTTCGAAGTCGGCTTCAATCATTTCTTCAAAGCGGCGGACGCGAACAACGGCGGCGATATCGTCTACTTTCAGCCGCATTCGTCGCCGGGCGTGTATGCGCGTGCGTTTCTCGAAGGCTTCCTCGACGAAGAGCATCTGAAGCACTATCGGCGCGAGATCGCGGGGCCGGGTTTGTGCTCGTATCCGCATCCGTGGCTGATGCCCGATTTCTGGCAGTTCCCGACCGGTTCGATGGGCATCGGTCCCATCAACTCGATTTATCAGGCGCGCTTCATGCGCTATGTGCAGAACCGCAATCTGCTTCAGACCGAAGGCCGCAAGGTATGGGGCTTCTTCGGCGACGGCGAGATGGACGAGCCCGAATCGATCGGCGCGCTGTCGCTCGCGGCGCGCGAGAAGCTCGATAACCTCGTGTTCGTCATCAACTGCAATCTGCAGCGGCTCGATGGTCCCGTGCGCAGCAACGGCCGCATCGTCGATGAGCTCGAAGCGCAGTTCACCGGCGCGGGCTGGAACGTGATCAAGGTGCTGTGGGGCTCGGACTGGGACGGGCTCTTCGCGCGCGATCGCACGAATGCCTTGCTGCGCGCGTTCGCGCATACGGTGGACGGTCAGTTCCAGACGTTCTCGGCCAACGACGGCCGCTATAACCGCGAGCGCTTTTTCGGCCAGAATCCGGAACTGGCCGCGCTCGTCGCGCATATGTCGGATGAAGATATCGACCGCCTGCGCCGTGGCGGCCACGATGTGCGCAAGCTGCACGCGGCCTACGCGAAAGCGCTTTCGCACAAGGGCCAGCCGACCGTGATCCTCGCGAAGACGATGAAAGGCTTCGGCATGGGCACGGTGGGGCAGGGCCGCATGACGACGCATCAGCAGAAGAAGCTCGATCTCGACGATCTCAAGGCGTTCCGCGACCGCTTCCGCCTGCCGCTGTCGGACGAAGATGTCGAGCAGCTCAAGTTCTACAAGCCCGCCGACACTGCGCCCGAAATGCGCTATCTGCACGAAAGGCGCGCGGCATTGGGCGGTTATCTGCCGCGCCGCCGCGCAAAGGCCTCGCAAGGCATCGCGCCGCCCGCGCTGAATACGTGGGGCCAGTTCGCGCTCGATGCATCGGGCAAGGAGATGTCCACGACGATGGCCTTCGTGCGCATGCTCGGCAGCCTGCTGAAGGACAAGACGCTCGGGCCGCGCGTCGTGCCGGTGGTCGCGGACGAAGCGCGCACCTTCGGCATGGCGAATCTCTTCCGGCAAGTGGGCATCTATTCGCCGCTCGGCCAGTTGTACGAGCCGGAGGACATGGGCTCGATGCTCTATTACCGCGAGGACACGCGCGGGCAGATTCTCGAAGAAGGCATTTCCGAGGCGGGCGCGGTGTCGTCGTGGATCGCGGCGGCGACGTCCTACAGCGTGCACGATCTGCCGATGCTGCCGTTCTACATCTACTACTCGATGTTCGGCTTCCAGCGCATCGGGGATCTGATCTTCGCGGCGGCGGACCAGCGTTCGCGCGGCTTTCTGATCGGCGCGACGGCGGGGCGCACGACGCTCGGCGGTGAGGGTTTGCAGCATCAGGACGGCACGAGCCATCTCGCCGCATCGACGATACCGAACTGCCGCGCCTACGATCCCGCGTTCGCCTACGAAGTCGCGGCGATCGTCGATGAAGGCATGCAGGAGATGATGGAGCGCCAGAACGACGTGTTCTATTACGTCACCGTGACCAACGAGAACTACGCGCAGCCGTCCGCGCCTAGCGGCTCACTGGATGCGGCCACGCGCGAAGGCATTCTGCGCGGCATCTATCGCATCGGCGACGGCACCGCCGACGCGCAAGTGCAACTGCTCGGCTCCGGCGCGATCCTCAACGAATCGATCGCCGCGCGCGACATGCTGAAGCGCGACTGGAACGTCGAGGCGGCGGTGTGGAGCGTGACGAGCTTCACGGAATTGCATCGCGATGGCGCGTCGAGCGAGCGTCTCGCGCGTCTGAACGACGACGACGCGCCCACGCCCTTCGTCACGCGCGCGCTCGAAGCATCGCGCGGTCCCGTGATCGCGGCGACGGATTACGTGCGCGCCGTGCCGGAGCTGATCCGCGCGTACGTGCCGCGCCGTTACGTGACGCTCGGCACCGATGGCTTCGGCCGCAGCGACACGCGTCAGGCGCTGCGCGCGTTCTTCGAAGTGGACCGCGTGTCGATCGTCATTGCCGCGCTGAAATCGCTCGTGGATGAAGGCGTCGTCGACAAGTCGGTGCTGAAGGCCGCGCGCGAGAAATACGGCAAAACCCAGGAAGCGCACGACGCGCCCTGGTTGCGCTAGGCGTCCTTGCGCGCCGCATCGAGCAACTCGCGCACTTCCTCGTCGCTGGTCTGATCGAAGTCGATATAGAACTGCCCGACGCCGAAGTACCGATGCGGCCGCATCACGCAGACGAATTCGTCGACGACTTCCTCCACGCGCGCTTCCGAATCGAGCGGCGCGACCGGCAACGCCGCGACGATCTTCGCCGGATGCGCATGACGCAGCGAGATCGCCGCGGCTTTCATCGTCGCGCCGGTGGCCATGCCGTCATCGACGACGATCGCGACGCGCCCGTTTACATCGAGCGGCGGCAAGTCGCCGCGATACAGCTTCTCGCGCCGCGCGAGCTCGGCACGTTCGCGCGCGATCACGCGGTCGAGCTCGTCTTTCCCGACGCCCGCGTATTCCACGATGCGCTCGTCGAGAAAGAACGCATCGCCCGAGGCGATCGCGCCCATCGCGAGTTCGGGCTGAACCGGCACGCCGAGCTTGCGCACGACGAGCACGTCGAGCGGCGCACGAAGCGCGCGCGCCACTTCATAAGCGACCGGCACGCCGCCGCGCGGCAAGGCGAGCACGCTGACGTTGTCGCGGCCGGCGTAATGCGTGAGATGCGCGGCGAGCTCGCGGCCCGCTTCACGACGGTTCTCGAACACTGAGTTCATGTCGCTTGTCCTTTCAGCCCCGGTCGCGCGAAACGAAACGCGCCGCGCCGCCGAGGCCTTCATCGAATACCGCGCGATAACCGTTCGCGCCTTCGCGCTGCAATGCCCGGGCGATATCGGCATCGAACGCGTTTTCGTGAGCCGAACGCAGGTCCGTGCGCAAGGCGGCCTGCGGCAAGCCGGCCAGTTCGCACGCGAGCGCCTCCGCCGCCATGCGCGCTTCGCCGTGCGGCGCGAGGCGATTCGCGAGGCCGATGGCGAGCGCCTCGCGCGCATCGACGGCGCGCCCGGTGAGGATCAGATCCAGCGCACGCGACAGGCCGATGAGACGCGGCAGCCGTATCGTGCCGCCGTCGATGAGCGGCACGCCGACGCGCCTGCAGAACACGCCGAGCACTGCGTCTTCCTCGACGACGCGCAGATCGCACATTGCCGCCAGTTCGAGACCGCCCGCGACCGCATGGCCCGCGATCGCGGCGATCACGGGCTTCGTCAGCGCGAGGCGCGTCGGGCCCATCGGGCCGGGGCCGCTGCCGTCGGGATGAATCTCGTTGCGGCGCGCGTCGTCGTTGAGCGCGGTGAGATCCGCGCCCGCGCAGAACGTGCCGCCCGCGCCCCACAGCACGGCGACCGACCGCGCATCGTCCGCTTCGAAGCGCTCGAAGGCTTCGCGCAGCGCATCGGCGACGCCGCGATCGACGGCATTGCGCCGCGCGGGCCGGTCGAGCACGACGGTCACGACACGCGCATCGCCTGCATGCGGCTCCATGCGCACGTGCTCGCCGAGGCGTTCGATGCGAGACGACATCGGCCACTCCGTTTCGCGGGGATCAGTCTTCAGCATACTCGCCGCATCATGCGATGCGTGCATTGCGTCGAATGCTTGCGATCGCCATACACTTGCCCTGCGTGCTGAAATTTTTGGCTCGCGGCCGGTGCATGCGATGCCGCGCGACGGGGCATTGCACCAACATCGGGCGAGGCGCGATGAGCGCTCGCAGCGCACGTTGCACCATGCTCAACCGCGCGCTGCAAGGCTCGCGCACCGTTTCGATGCTCCTTGCGCCAACTTGGCCCGGAACTTGCGAAAAGAGCCCCTTTTCCGAACTCCACGGCGCGAAACATGCAGGCACTCCAATCCGGCACCGACACTCTCTTTCTGCTGCTTGGCGCCGCGATGGTGCTTGCGATGCACGCGGGTTTCGCGTTCCTCGAACTCGGCACCGTACGGCGCGAGAATCAGGTGAACGCGCTCGTGAAGATCCTCGTGGATTTCGCGGTGTCGACGCTCGCGTACTTCTTCATCGGCTACAACATCGCGTACGGCGTGCAGTTCATGCACAGCGCCGATATCCTCGCCGAGCACAACGGCTATGCGCTCGTGCGCTTCTTCTTCCTGCTGACCTTCGCCGCCGCGATTCCGGCGATCGTGTCGGGCGGCATCGCCGAGCGCTCGAAGTTCAATCCGCAACTCTTCGCGACCTGCGTGATCGTCGGCTTCATCTATCCGTTGCTGGAAGGCGTCGCGTGGAACGAGCGCTTCGGCATTCAGGCGTGGCTCGCGCACGTCTTCGGCGCGCCGTTTCATGATTTCGCCGGTTCGGTCGTGGTGCACGCGTTCGGCGGATGGGTCGCGCTGCCGGCCGTGCTGCTGCTCGGGCCGCGTCACGGGCGCTATCACAAGGACGGGCGCATCGCCGCGCATCCGCCTTCGAGCATTCCGTTTCTCGCGCTCGGCGCGTGGGTGCTCGCGGTCGGCTGGTTCGGCTTCAATGTGATGAGCGCGCAGACCGTCGACAAGATCAGCGGCCTCGTCGCGGTGAACTCGCTGATGGCGATGGTCGGCGGCACGCTCGCCGCGTGGTTCGCGGGCCGCAACGATCCGGGCTTCACCTATAACGGGCCGCTCGCGGGTCTGGTCGCGGTGTGCGCGGGCTCGGACCTGATGCATCCGCTCGGCGCGCTGATCGTCGGCGCGGTCGCCGGCGTGCTTTTCGTACAGATGTTCACGTGCGTGCAGAACCGCTGGCGCATCGACGACGTGCTCGGCGTGTGGCCGCTGCACGGCATGTGCGGCGCGTGGGGCGGCATCTCGGCGGGCATCTTCGGGCAGAAGGCGTTCGGCGGCATCGGCGGCGTGTCGATCTGGTCGCAGCTCATCGGCACGGCGGGCGCGGTGGCGCTTGCGCTCGCGGGCGGCGCGGCCGTGTATGGCGCGATCAAGGCGACCGTCGGCTTGCGGCTCGATCGCGAAGAGGAATTCAACGGCGCCGATCTCGCGATCCATCGCATCTCGGCGACGCCCGATCGGGAAATGGCGGGTTGATGCCGCGTCGATAGCGGTGCCGCGCGTGAGGAGGCGGCTCGGTCTTTGCTGTACCGTAGCCAAGCCCTCAAGCCCAGCGAGCCCGCGCAATGTCGAACAATCACGCCTCCCGCCAGCCCGGCATCATCGAAGAACTCAAGATTCCCGCCATCTTCGATCTCGAAGCGGAACGCGAGCGGCGCATCGCGTTTCTCGCGGACTATCTCGAAGCGCAGAACCTCAGAACCTACGTGCTCGGCATCAGCGGCGGCGTCGATTCGTCGACGGCGGGCCGTCTCGCGCAGCTCGCGGTCGAACGCCTGCGGGCGCGTAACGGGGATGCGCGCTTCATCGCGATGCGTCTGCCCTACGGCGAGCAGCGCGACGAAGCCGATGCGCAGCGCGCGCTCGCATTCATCCGGCCCGACGAGACGCTCACCGTCAACGTGAAGCCCGCCGCCGACGCGATGCGCGAATCGCTCGCGGCTGCCGGACTGTCGTATCGCGATGCGAGTCACGAAGATTTCGTGCTCGGCAATATCAAGGCACGTCAGCGGATGATCGCGCAATACGCGGTGGCCGCCGCGCATGCGGGCGTCGTGATCGGCACGGACCACGCGGCCGAATCGCTGATGGGCTTCTTCACCAAGTTCGGCGACGGCGGCGCGGACGTGCTGCCGCTCTACGGCCTGAACAAGCGCCGCGTGCGCGCGCTGGCTGAAGCGCTGGGCGCGAGCACCGAGGTCGCGAGAAAGGTGCCGACCGCCGACCTCGAAACGCTCACGCCGATGAAACCCGACGAAGACAGCTACGGCATCAGCTACGAGGACATCGACGATTTCCTCGAAGGCAAGCGCGTTTCCGACGAGGTCTACACGACCGTCTACCGCTTCTACGATGCGACGCATCATAAGCGCGCGTTGCCGGTCACGCCCTACGACGACTGGCGCAGCCACGCACTTCGCTGAAACGCCGTGAGCGCCGGGCCCGATTGACGCGCGCGCCGCGTCCCGTGAAAATGCCCGGCCCGGCGTAATCCTCGATCGTCCTGCCGCTTTCGGGCGCGCCGGTTACGATATACCGGTCGATTCCCTCGGAGGCGCTACGCTTGGACTCCACTGAGACCGCGACACTCGATCTGCCGCTGCCCGCGCGCAATTTCGCCTGGACGCGAAAGATGCTCCTGCTCGTGCTGGCCGCGTCGATCGTGATTCCGCTCGCGTGCCTGTGCATCTATGGCTATTACGATCATCAGCGCCGCTTCGCGGATGCGCAGGAACTCACCGAGCGTCTGACGCGCGTGGCGAACGAGCACGCGCTCAAGGTGATCGACCTGAATCAGCAGCTCGAGACACGCATCGTCGATCTGCTCGGCGACAGCGACGACGCGAGCATCAGGAGCCGCGAAGAAGGGCTGCATCGCACGCTCGACGACATGAGCGGCACGCTCGCGCAGATCGCCGCCATCTCCGTGTTCGGCGAAAAGGGCGCGCTGCTCGCCAACAGCCGCTGGTATCCGGCGCCCGCCGTGACCATCTCCGAGCGCGACGATTTCGAAGCGGCGCGCGCGATCGCGCCGGTCACCTACTTCTCGCTGCCGTTGCGCGGAAAAGTGGCGCGCTCGGACGTCTTCACGACGACGATGGGCCGCATCGGCCGCAACGGGCAGTTTCTCGGCGTCGTGTCGATCGCGGTCAAGCGCGGCTATTTCACCGACTTCTATCGCGAACTCGCGGCGGGGGATCGCGCGGTGGTCATCGGGCTGTACCGGCGCGACGGCAACATCCTCGCGCGCTTTCCGGCGAGCGAGGACGGCACCCAGCCTGCGACGAACACGCCGTTCACCAACGCATTTCGCAACAACGAGCTGTACGGCACCATCCGCATGCGCTCGAGCGTCGATCACGTCGAACGGCTGCTCGCGTTCCGGCGCGTGGGCGACTATCCGCTCTATGTCGCGACCGGCTACGCGACGTCGGCGGTGGAAGTGCGCTGGCGCGACAATCTCGTGCTCGTCGCGTCGATCGCGCTATTGCCGTGCATCGGCGTATGGCTGCTGATCGCGTTCTCGATCCGCCGCCTCGACGCCGAGCAGGCCGCATGGGAGCGCTGGCAGGCCGAAGTCGCGACGCGCCTTTCCATCGAGGCATCGAGCCGGCAATTGCGGCGCATGGGCGCGCTCGGCAATCTCGTCGCGAACGTCGCGCACGACTTCAACAATCTGCTGATGGTGGTCGGCTCGAACATGGAACTCGCGCGGCGCAAGCACTTCAACGGCGTCGAGAGCGAAGTGCTCGCGGTGGAGCGCGCGACGGCCGGCGCCGAATCGCTCGCGCGGCGGCTGATGAGCGTCGCGCGCAAGCAGCCGCTCAGGCAGGAGATGATCGATCCCGCCGACTGGCTGCGAAGCGTGCTCGGTCTCGTGAAGAAGTCGGTGCATCCGTCCGTCACGGTGACGCTGGAGCTGTCGCCCGATCTGTGGAAGGTGATGGCCGATCCGGTCGAGCTGGAGCTCGCGCTCGTGAATATCGCGGTGAATGCGAGCGATGCGATGCCGCGCGGCGGACGCGTCGTGATCCGCTGTCAGAACGCGCGCGTGCGCAGCGCGGAAATCGATATCCCCGATGGCGAATACGTGCTGATCTCGATCACCGACAACGGCGAGGGCATGGCCGAGCAGGTGCGGCGGCGCGCCTTCGAGCCGCTCTTCACGACCAAGCAGCGCGGCGCGGGCACGGGTCTCGGTCTCGCTCAGGTGCTCGCCGCGTGCGAGCAGGCGGGCGGCACCGCGCGCATCACGAGCGTGCCGGACGCGGGCACGACCGTGCGGCTTTATCTGGCGCGGCATCATGGTCCCGTGCCGGCGACGCCGGATGTTCACATGCCCTCGGAGATCGCGCCGCCGCCGCTCGTGCCCGCGCGCGGCGATCCCGAAGCGCCGCTGCGCGGCACGTCGGTGCTGCTCGTCGAAGACAACGCGGATGTCGCGGCGGGCGTGACGGCGGTGCGCGAAGTGTTCGGCTGCGCGGTGCATCACGAAGTGAGCGCCGATGCCGCGTTCGCGCTATTGGGCGAGGGCTACGCCTTCGATCTCGTGCTCTCCGACGTGCAGATGCCGGGCAGCATGAACGGCATCGATCTGGCCGAGCAGATCACGAAGCGCCTGCCATCGCAGAAGCTCGTGCTGATGACGGGTTATGCGGACGAGCTGGAACGCGCGAAGCATCTCGGCGTGCCGATTCTCGCGAAGCCCTTCGACATGGACGATCTGCTCGATCTGATCGCGCCGGGCGTGCCGCATTGATCGCGCTCAGCGCTTGTTGCCTTGCACCGACCGCGCGCCGACGAGCGGATTGAAGGCCGCGCGCTTCGGTTGCGCCGCGGCTTGCGCGTTCTCCTTCGCCGCCGGGCGCTTCGAACGCGATGATGCGTTGCCGCCCAGTTGAGTCAGCAGGTCTTCGTCGTCTTCGGGCGGTTCTTCGTCGGTCTGCGGCGCGCTGCCCGCGAGATGCTCGACGACCGACATGAAATCTTTCTGCGCGCTCTTCAACGCGCGCCCCGGCATCATGACGAGCACGACCGCTTCCCGCACCGTATGGCCGTCGACGGTTTGCAGCGTGCCTGCCTCGTTCCAGTCGATGCCGCTGTCCGCATACGCCGCGACGACGTGATGCAGCACCGCGGGCGACATCACGCCCGCATCGTAGAGCCCGACGATCTGCCGCTCGGCGAGCGCGAACAGAGTCGGGGCGCTTTGCGCGCCGCGCTTCGGCTTCCTCGCGGCCATTCACTTCGCGACGGGCGCGACCCGCCACACCGTATTGCCGACGTCATCGGCGACGAGCAGCGCGCCTTTGCCATCGACCGCGACGCCCACGGGCCGACCGAGCGCATGGCCATCCGATGACAGGAAGCCCGTCAGGATATCCTCGGGCGGACCCGAGGGCTTGCCGTTCTCGAAGGGCACGAAGATGACCTTGTAGCCGCTCCTCGGCTTGCGATTCCACGAGCCATGCTGACCGATGAACGCGCCATTGCGATAGCGCTCCGGGAACGCCTTGCCGTCATAGAACGTGAGACCGAGCGATGCGGTGTGCGCGCCGATCGCATAGTCCGGCACGATGGCCGATTGCACGAGATCCGCGCGTTGCGGCTTCACGCGGTCATCGACATGCTGTCCGTAATAGCTATACGGCCAGCCATAGAACGCGCCGTCTTTAACGGACGTCAGATAGTCGGGCACGAGCTCGTTGCCGAGCTCGTCGCGTTCGTTCACGACGGTCCACAGCGCGCCGCTCTGCGGCTGCCACGACATGCCGTTCGGGTTGCGCAGGCCCGTTGCGAAGAGGCGCGTCTGCTTCGATTCGATATCCACTTCCATGATCGCCGCGCGCCCGTTCTCCGCGTCGATGCCGTTCTCCGCCGCGTTGCTGTTCGAACCGACCGTCACATAAAGCTTCTTGCCGTCGCGGCTCGCGATGATGTTCTTCGTCCAGTGATGATTGATGTCGCCTGCGGGCAAGTCCATGAACTTCTCGCCGGGCGTGGAAAGTTGCGTCGCGCCGCTCTCGTACTTGAAGCGCAGGATCGCGTCGGTATCGGCGACATAGAGATCATCGCCGATGAGCGCCATGCCGAACGGCGAATGCAGCTTGTCGATGAACACGGTGCGCGTTTCCGCGACCCCGTCGCCATCGGCATCGCGCAGCAGCATGATGCGATCCGGGCTCGGCACGCCGGCGCCCGCGCGCTTCTGCACCTTCTTCATCACGAAGCCCTTGAGGCCGGCGCTTTCGTCGTGCTGCGCGGGCGCGTTGCTTTCGGCGACGAGCACATCGCCATTGGGCAGCGTCGCGAGCCAGCGCGGATGATTCAGTTGCGCGCCGAACGCGGTCACGTCGAAGCCCTCGGGCGCCGTGGGCTTTTGTCCCTGCGGCCAGGGTTTCGCCGGCGCGATATTGACCGTCGGCATCAGCGATTTATGCGGCGCGGGCAGCGTCGGATTCGGGCCGAAGCCCGGCGCGTAGTCCTCGCCGATCGCGACGCCGCTCGCGAGTGTCAGCGCGAGTGCGGTCGCAAGTTGCGTCGTTCGTATTTTCAAGCGTTGGCTCCTGTGACGAGTCGGACGTCGACGAATCGGCTCAGCCGCCGCCGATGCCTTGCGTCACCTTGCCGGTGCCGCCGCAGGTCTCGCAGTCGGCGCCGTCGCGCTTGCCGGTGCCGTTGCAGTCCGGACAGAGATCTTCGCCGGTGCCGGGTACGCCGGGCTCGGCTTCATCGCCGGGATTGAGGGGGGGTTGTTGCGCCATCGCTGTCTCCGGAATTCGGGCGGGTCTGCGTCGAATGCGGAGCAAGCGGCGTTCCTCCGCTGCATTGCAAGGCTTGCCGTCGTCTGGCAGTTTTTGCACGCGCGCGCGTCTGGCGGAGACGCAATGAGCGGCGCGCCGCGCTGGTACGCGTGATGCTTGATGGGTCATGCGGCGAGAGCCGCGGCTTTTACCACTGCAACGTCGTCACGCGATGTTTGAAGCGCGACGACATAGCCAGGAGGGATTGTATGAGCGGAAACCAAAAGCAAACGGGCAGCCAGCCGTCCATGCCGAATGAATCGAACCAGCCTCAACGGCAGCACGGCCATCAAGAAAGGTCACCGGGGCAACCGCAACAAGGTCAGACGGGCCAGCGGCAGCAGAACCAGCCGCAACCTCAGCATAAGGGCGGCCAGCGTCAACCTTGATCGTCTTGGAGAAGTGGCATGAAGCACGCGCGCGGTTCCGTTCAATCGGGGCCGCGCGCGATCGTTTTCAGGGCTTGCGTCCGAAGGCCTCGCGCAGGCGCTTCTTCGCGCGTTCCAGCGTGCTCTTGCGCGACTTCGGCAGATTGCGTCCCGCGCGATTGATATAGAAGTTCAACATCGACATCGCCGATTGAAACGGCGAGCCCTTGCGGCGCTTGCTGCGCGTCGACGAACGCTTGAGCGAATCGGCGATTTCCTGCGCATTGCCGGTCTTGAAGATATCGCGCTGGATGTCCATTGCGTCGCTCGTTTCCATCACGTGATGCGACCAGCGGTGCGCGGATCGCGTCGGCTTCTTGCGCGTGCTCGCGAGCGAATGTCTCTGCCGCGTGCTGGGACGCTTGCCGCTGCCCGTTTTCTTCGACGCTGTTCTCGTGCTCGTTGCCATGGCTTTTCCTCAACGCTCTTTCCGATGATGCCCGACGAGCCGATGCGCTTCCCGCAACGCATCGACGATCGCCTTGTAGGCACGCTCGCGTGTCTCGGGATCGGGCGCGCGCAACGCGAACGACGGGTGATAGGTCGCGACGATCGCATGGCCTTCCTGCTCGATCGCGTGTCCCATCGACGCCTGCAACGTGGCCTTCGAATCGCGCAGCACGGACTTGAGCGCGGTCGAACCCAGCGCGACGATCACCTTCGGCGCGACATCGCCCGTCTCGCGGTCGAGCCAGTAGTGGCATGCATCGATCTCGCGCTGCGCGGGCGTCTTGTGCAGGCGCCGCTTGCCGCGCGGCTCCCACTTGAAGTGCTTCACGGCATTGGTGACATACACCTCCTTGCGCGCGACGCCGGCCTCCGCGAGCGCGCGATCGAGCATCGCGCCGGCGGGCCCGACGAAGGGCTTGCCCTGCAAGTCTTCCTGGTCGCCAGGCTGCTCGCCGACGATCATCATCGGCGCGTGACGCGGACCTTTGCCGGGTACGGCTTGCGTCGCGTGTTCCCAGAGCGCGCAGCGGCGGCATTCGTCCAGCGATTCGGGTGTCTGCTGCGGCTCGACGCCGGGTTGCTTCGTCGTCATCGTGCTTCGCTCATGCATTCGCGATGCGGCGTGCGTCGTCGAGCGTGAGCGGCTCGCGCATCGCTTCGGCGAGACGGCACACGGCCGCGTCGTATTCACAGGCGACGACCGCGCCCACACGCCCATCCTTCAGCAGATAGGCGATGAAATGCTGCGCATCGAGATCGCCATCTATTTCGATGCTGTCCGGCTCGCTCACATGCCCGAGATAGTCGAAGGTCTTTTCGTAGTGATAGGTCCAGAAGTAGGGCACGCCGACATACTCGCGCGCCTGACCCGCCATGTTGTAAGCGGCGACGCGCGCATGCTGCTGCGCGACGCGCCAGTGCTCGATGCGCACGCTCTGATCCGAGCGCGGCAGAGGAAAGCGTGCGATATCGCCGGCTGCATGGAGCGCGGGCGCGGCGAGCATGGCAGCGTCGACATTGACGCCGCCGTCATCCGCGAGCGCGACGCCCGACAGAAACGATGTCGCGGGCTCGACGCCCGTGCCGGCGATCACGACATCCGCCGCGAGCTTTTCGCCTGAATCGAGGATCACTTCGCTCACTGCATCGTTGCCCGTGAACGCGCTGACACGCGCATTCATATGAAACGTGACACCGTTCTTTTCGTGGAGCTTCCTGAACATCTCGCCGATGCGCTCGCCGAACTGCTTCGCGAACGGCACCTTGCCCGGCGCGACGACGGCCACCTCCATCTCGCGTTTCCTCAGACACGAAGCCACTTCGAGCCCGATGAAACTCGCCCCGACGATCACCGCGCGTTTGCGTCCTTCGAGCGATTGCAGAATCGCGCGCGCATCATCGCGTGTGCGCAGCAAATGGACGCGTTTCAGATTCGCGCCGGGAATGTCGAGCGGCTTCGGCACGCCGCCGGTGCAGACGAGTGCAGCGTCGTAATCGATCTTCTGGCCGTTCGCCAGCTCGGCGCGCTTCGCTTTCGCGTCGAGCTTCACGGCCTGCGATTCGATGCGCTCAATGCCGTGTTTCTCGAAGAATTCGCTGTCGAGCAGAGGCGGGACGTCGTCGGGCGGCATGTCGCCGGCGAGCGTGAACTTGCTGAGCGAGGTGCGATCGTAGGGCACGCGCGCATCGTCGCCGGCGAGCACGATGCGGCCATCGAAGCCCGCTTCGCGCAAAGCCGAGCACGCGGCCGCGCCCGCCGCGCCCGCACCGACGATCAGCATGGTGCGGCTCGTATTGGCTTGCGTCGTCGGCACATCGCCGCTTTCGACAGGCTCCGGCGATACATACACGTCGCCGTCTCTGATCGTCGCTTCGTAACGCGTCAGCGACTTGAGCGGCGGCGGCTCGACGAGACTGCCGTCGCGCACGTCGAACGTGCCCTTGTGCCACGGACACACGATGCGTCCGTTGCAGATCGCGCCTTCATCGAGCGGGCCGCCTGCATGCGGACATTCGGCGGTGTAGGCGCGCACGGCATCGCCGTCGCGCACGAGCAGGATGGGCGTTTCCTTCGCGTCCTTGTCGTCGCTCTTGACGCACACGCGTATGCCGCGCCCGGCGGGCAGATCCGCGAAGCGCGCGACTTTATGCAGGGTCGGGGACATCGCACTCTCCGTTGGCTGAAGCACTGAGCCATACGGAGAGCGCGAAGCAATTATCGGACCGCGAACATGCGCTTTGATTAAAGCGCTTCGGTCACGGCGCGCAGGAACTGCCGCGTGCGCTCATGCTGCGGCGCGGTGAAAAACTGCTGCGGCGGCGCCTGCTCGATGATCTTGCCTTGCGAGAAGAAGCACACGCGATCGGCGAATTCCTTCGCGAAGCCCATCTGGTGCGTGACCATCAGCATCGTGAGGTTGTGCTCCGTGCCGAGACGGCGAATCACGTTGAGCACTTCGCCACAGAGTTCAGGATCGAGCGCGGACGTCACTTCGTCGAAGAGCATGATCTTCGGACGCATTGCGAGCGCGCGCGCAATCGCGACGCGCTGCTGCTGTCCGCCCGACAACTGCGACGGATAGTGATTGCACTTCTCGGAGAGGCCGACCATCGAGAGCAGTTCGCGCGCGCGCTCGGTCGCTTCCTTCTTCGAGAGCCCGAGCACGCTCATCGGCGCTTCGATGGTATTCGCGAGCGCGGTCATGTGCGGAAACAGATTGAAGCTCTGAAACACCATGCCGATCTTGCTGCGCACCTGCCGCACATGCCGCGGCGACGCGGGCACGAGCTTGCCGCCGCGCATCTCGTGCGTGAGCGGCTCGCCATCCACTTCGATGACGCCGTCGGTGAGGGGATCGAGCGTCATCAGCACGCGCAGAAGCGTGGACTTGCCCGAGCCGCTCGGCCCGATGATCGCCACCTTCTCGTTCGGCGCGACTTCCAGATCGAGGCCGTCGAGCACGGTGAGCGCGCCGTAGCGCTTGGTGACGTTGCTAAAGCGCACGATCGGCGCGTTCGCGTTCTTCTCTGCCGCCGCGCCGAGCGCCGGATCGAGGTCTCGTTTCATCTGCTGCTCCTGAAATTGAGTCGCGGTCATGGCAGCCTCACGCGCCGTTCGAGATGACGCACGCCCGAGGCGAACGTCACGCTGATGATGAGAAAGAAGATGCCGGTCATCGTGATCGGCTCGAGATAGCGGAAGGTCTCGGAGCCGATGTTCTTCGCCTGCTGCATCAGTTCGACGACGGTGATCGCGGAGAGCACCGGCGTGTCCTTGAACATCGCGACGAGATAGTTGCCGAGCGCGGGAATCACCGGGCGGATCGCCTGCGGCAGCACTACGCCGGTATAGGTGCGCCAGGGCGAGAGCGACAGCGCGCACGATGCTTCCCATTGCCCGCGCGCGACGCCGTTGAGCCCCGCGCGATACACCTCGGACACATAGCACGCATAGTGCACCGCGATGCCGAGCGTGCCCGCCGTCAGCGCGGACATCGTGAAACCGTAAAGCGGCGCGACATAGAAGAGCACATACACCTGAATCAGCAGTGGCGTGCTGCGTATGAACTCGATGAAAAACGCGGTCGTCTTCGCGAGCGGCGCGAATTCGCTGCGCCGCATGATCGCGAGCACGAGGCCGAGCACGAGCGCGATCGCAAAGCCGATGAGTGTGATGCCGATCGTATAGGTCGCCGCGCGCGCCAGCTCGGGCAGGATATGCAGCGCGTATTTCACATCGAAGAGTTGACCCAGCGTCGTCATGATGCGGCCCTCGGAACGGTGCTGCGGATGGCGACATGGCTGCTCACGCGCCGCTC
This sequence comes from Caballeronia calidae, assembly GCF_900044055.2. Taxonomy (GTDB): domain Bacteria; phylum Pseudomonadota; class Gammaproteobacteria; order Burkholderiales; family Burkholderiaceae; genus Caballeronia; species Caballeronia calidae. The sequence continues at coordinate 113,243 of NZ_FCOX02000004.1, forward strand.
GAACACGCGCATCACGGCGACGATCACCTGCGCGAGCACGAAGTAGATGAGGAGCGTGAGCCCGAAGACTTCGGCCGTCTTGAACGTGGCTTCATCGAGCTGGCGCGCGCGGAACGTGAGATCCGAGAGCGTGATCAGCGAGACGAGCGACGTGCCTTTCAGCAGTTCGATCATCAGGTTGGTCGCGGGCGGCAGCGCGTTGATCATCGCCTGCGGCAGCACCACGCGGCGCAGGCGCACCGCGGCCGGCATGTTCAGCGCGAGCGCCGCTTCGTATTGCCCGCCCGGCACCGAGCGCAGCGCGCCGCGCAGGATCTCCGAGCCATACGCGCCGTAGTGCAGCCCCAATCCGACGATGGCGACCGTGAAGGGCGTCAGCTGCAGATTGAAGGGCGGCAGCGGCAGCACGAAGAAAAGCCAGAACAGCTGCACGAGCAGCGACGTGCCGCGAAACACCTCGACATATACGTTGCCCGCCCAGCGCACGACGCGGTATGGCGCAGCGCGCAACGCCGTCGCGACACCCGCCATGACGATCGCGAGCAGGATGCTGATGACGGCGATCTGGATCGTGACGAGCGTGCCCTTCATCATCAGGGGCAGAAGCTCATTGAGGTCACTCATGACGGTTCCTCGCTAATGGATGAACGCTGCGCGCAGCGATGGACGGATGCTCAGCCCGCGCAAAGCTCGGGCGCTTTCTTCGTCGTCACGTTCGACTTGTCGAAGCCGAAGGGCGCGACCGTCTTCAGATGGTCCTCGGTGCCGAGCCACTGATGCAGCTCCTTATTCACGGCATCGCGCAGATCGGTGTCCTCCGGACGGAACGCGAGCGCGCCATAACCGGTGTGCTTCGGATCGTCGTTGAACTGGCTGATCGCCTCGACCTGCGGGCCGCCCTTCGATGCGAGACCCTTCATCGTCAATGCGGTGCCGACGGCCGCATCGGCGCGGCGCGCGCGCACGGCCTGCAATTGCGCGGTGGTGTCCGGAACCTGCAGGATCTGGTCATCCTTGATGCCGGCCTGACGCGCATAGCCCAACTCGGCCGTCCCTGCCATCACAGCAAGTTTCGTGTCCGGTTGCTTCGCGACATCGGCATAGCTGTGCAGGTTCTTCGGGTTGCCCTTCATCGTCAGCAGCGTGTCGGGGATCTGGTATTGCGGATCGGCGAACGCCACTTGCTTGCAACGCTCGGGCGTGATGTACATGCCCGCCGCGATCACGTCGAAGCGGCCGGCCTTCAGGCCCGGAATCAGCGCGCCCCACTCGGTCAGCACCGCATCCACCTTCTTCACGCCGAGCTTCGCGAACACCTTCTTCGCGATCTCGGGCGATTCGCCGGTCACGGTGCCGTCGGGCGTCGTGTAGGCGAAGGGCGTTTCGTTCGCATAGCCGATACGCACCTCGCCGGTGCGCTGGATGCGCTGCAGCGTGGTTTCCGCGCTCGCGCTCGTGGCATAGGCGGCAAGGCTCGCTGCCGCGACGCACGCCGCTGCCAGCATGCCAGACAGTCGCTTCGTGTTCATATCGTTCCCGTAGTAATGGTTCTTCAAGCGTGGTCGAGTGAGGGCAATCCAATGGCGGCATCGAAAGCGAGAGACAGAGAAAACCCTTACTCCACAGGGCTTTGAGGCGACTCGCAGCACAGCCACCGATGCAGAATACAAAGCCATATATTTGTTCCGATTGCTCTAGGACAATTATTTTCGCGCGGGCTTTTGCGCCACTATTGCGTATGGAACCCGGTATGCGAGGAGCAGGAAGTGAATGAAAGATGGCGCGACGCCGTGCGTACGGTGCAGGGCGTGCAGTCCAAGTACAAGCGGCTCGTCAAGGCGATGGCCGCCGATATAGAAAACGGCGCGCTCGCGTCGGGCGAACGCCTGCCGCCGCAGCGCGAGGTCGCGGCGGATCTCGCGATCAGCGTGCAGACCGTGACCAACGCGTACAAGGAACTCGAAAGGCAAGGGCTGATCCGCTGCGAAGTGGGGCGCGGCAGCTTCGTCTCGGCGCGCGTGACCGAGGCGATGTCCAACTACATGCTCGATACGGCCGAGCGCTCGGTGGTCGATTTTTCGATCGCGCGCATCGTGCATACCCCCGAGCACGACGCGATGTGGCGCAAGGTCTGCGCGACGCTATCGACCATCGAGGATCAGCCGTGGATACGCGCGTTCAGGCCCATCGCGGGCTTCGAGCATCATCGGCAGGCGGGTGTCGCGTGGCTCGCGTCGCTCAATATGCCGGCGAGCGCGGACACGGTGCTCGTCACGAACGGCGCGGCGCACGGCATCTTTCTCGCGCTCGCGTCGATCGTCGGTCCCGGCGATACCGTCTTGTGCGAGAGCCTGACGGATCACGGCGTGATCGGTTCGGCGAACGTACTGGGGTTTACGCTCAAAGGTCTGGAGATCGACGAACACGGGATACGTCCCGAGCACTTCGAGGAAGTCTGCGACAGCGAGCGCGTGAGCGCGCTCGTCTGCACGCCGACGCTGAACAATCCCACGGTCGCGATGATGCCGGATTCACGCCGCCGCGCGATCGCGCGCATCGCGGAGCGCTATGGCGTCTATGTGATCGAAGACGATGTCTATGGCGCGCTGCCCGCGAAGACGCAAACGCCCATCGCGAGCCTGATTCCCGAGCTCGCGTTCTATTGCACGAGCATGACGAAATCGGTGCTGAGCGGTTTGCGCACCGGCTTCATGACGGTGCCGCGCAGGCTCGCGCTGCGCGCGGAAAGCGTGCTGCGCGTGAGTAGCTGGATGGCGACTTCGCCGATCGCCGAAGTCACGGCGCGCTGGATCATGGACGGCACGGCGCAACGTCTCGTGCAGGTTCAACGCGAGCGGCTCGCGGCGCGCCAGAGTGTCGTGCGCGAAGTGCTCGGCGAGTACGTGCTGGGCAGTCATCCGAACGCGCTGTCGGCATGGCTGCGCGTGCCCGACGAATGGGAAGCGGAGCGCATGACGCGCGAATTGCGCAATCGCAATATCGCGGTGACATCGCCCGATCCGTTTCTCGTGCGCGGCGCGGAACGGCCCAATGCGGTGCGGCTTTGCGTGGGCGCGGAGGTCGGCGAAGGCGCGTTTCGCACGGCGATCGAAACGATTCGCGAAGTGTTCGGGCAATACCCGCATGTGCACGACTTCAACTAAATGAACTAGGACAATCGAAAACGATTTTTTAGGACATTAGACTGAGTTGCATCGTTACCCCGAACACGCAACTCAGTCCGATATGTCCGCACTCACGCTCGCCGATGTCTACCGCGCCCGCCAGCGCATCGAAGGACGCGCGCTCGTCACGCCGCTCGTTCAATCGGCGTCGCTCTCGCGTATCGCGGGCGTGCCGGTTCATCTGAAGCTCGAAACGCTGCAACCCACCGGCAGCTTCAAATTGCGCGGCGCGACCAATGCGCTCGCGCAGATCGCCGAGGAAGGCTGCAAGCGCGTCGTCACCGCATCGACGGGCAATCATGGCCGCGCGGTCGCACATGCGGCGCGTGCGCTCGGCATCGAGGCGGCCGTGTGCATGTCTGCGCTCGTGCCGAAGAACAAGGTCGATGCGGTGGCCGCGCTCGGCGCGCGCGTCGTCATCACGGGCAAGAGCCAGGACGATGCGCAGGTCGAAGCGCAACGTCTCGTGCGCGAAGAAGGCTATGCATTCGTGCCGCCTTTCGACGATCAACGCGTGATCGCGGGGCAGGCCACCATGGGCCTCGAAATTCTCGAAGCGCTGCCCGATGCGGCGAGCATCGTCGTGCCCTTGTCGGGCGGCGGCTTGTTCAGCGGCGTCGCGTTCGCGGCGAAGAGCATTCGTCCCCGGGTGAAGATGATCGGCGTGTCGATGGAACGCGGCGCCGCGATGCACGCGAGTCTCGCGGCAGGCAAGCCCGTGTTCGTCGACGAACTCGAAACGCTCGCCGATTCGCTCGGCGGCGGCATCGGCCTGGATAACCAGCATACGTTCGCCATGACGCGCGATCTCGTCGACGAGGTCGTGCTGCTCGATGAGGTGTCGATCGCGCGCGGCATCGTGCATGCCTATCGCGAGGAGCGGCTCGTCATCGAAGGCGCGGCCGCGGTCGGCATGGCGGCGCTGCTCGATGGCGCGATCAAGGCGCAGGGCGGGCCGATCGTCATCGTGGTGAGCGGAAGCAACATCGATATCGAAACGCATCGTCGCCTGATTGGAGCGGCCTAACCTATGTCCAACATCGATACCTCCACCGTACTGCTCGGGCAGGCGCAACTGCGCAAGCTCGTGCCGCTCGACCTCGACGCAATCGAGCAAGTCGAAGCCGCGTTCAGGTCGCTCGCGACCGAAGCCGTCGCGATGCCGCCGATCCTGCGCCTCGACATTCCCGAGCATGATGGCGAAGTCGACGTGAAAACCGCGTATTTGCCGCGCTTTCCGAGCTTCGCGATCAAGGTGAGCCCGGGCTTCTTCAACAATCCGTCGCTCGGCTTGCCGAGCCTGAATGGCCTGATGCTCGTGCTCTCGGCGCGCACGGGTCTCACCGAAGCGGTCTTGCTCGACAACGGTTATCTCACCGCGGTCCGCACGGCGGCCGCGGGCGCGGTCGCGTCGCGCTGGCTTGCGCGCAAGGATGCGAAGCGTGTCGCGATCATCGGCGCGGGCGAGCAGGCGCGTCTGCAACTGAAAGCGTTGCGTCTCGTGCGCGATATCGAGCATGTCACCGTATGGGCGCGCGATTCGAAGAACGCGCAGCAGTTCGCACGCGATTGCGAAGACTTGCCGTGCGAGGTCGCGGACAGCGTCAGTCAGGCGCTCAAACATGCCGACATCGCGATCACGACGACGCCGAGCCGCGAGCCCTTGATTCACGCACGCGATTTGCATCCCGGTCTGCATATCACCGCGATGGGCTCGGATGCCGAGCACAAGAACGAAATTGCGCCGGACGTGTTCACGAAAGCGCGCTACGTATGTGATCGCTTACAGCAGGTGCGCGTGCTGGGCGAACTGCATCACGCGATCGAAGCAGGCGTGACGGATGCTGGCAGTACCTTCGCCGAACTCGGCGAAGTCATCGCGCAAAAAATGCCGGGCCGCGCGAACGACGACGAAATAACCGTGTGCGACCTCACCGGCACCGGTGCGCAGGACACCGCGATTGCAACGCTCGCGATTCAGCGTGCGCGCGCGGCGAAGGCAGGAACCATTTTCCACAACGATGTGACCGCTTGATAGAGGGGACGATGTCCGAAATCACGCAACAGAAGAAGGGCGAGGCGCCCGTGGTACGCCTGCCGTTCGAGCGCAGCGAATACGATGCGCGCATCGCGAAGACGCGGCGCGCGATGGAGAAGGCGGGCATCGATCTGCTGATCGTGACCGACCCGACCAACATGGCGTGGCTCACCGGCTATGACGGCTGGTCGTTCTACGTGCATCAGTGCGTGCTGCTCGCGATGGACGGCGAGCCGGTGTGGTACGGCCGCGGCCAGGACGCGAACGGCGCGAAGCGCACGGTGTTCATGTCGCACGACGATATCGTCGGCTATCCGGATCACTATGTGCAATCCACGGTGCGCCATCCGATGGATTACCTGTCCACTGAAGTGATCGCCGCGCGCGGCTGGGATCAAAAGCGCATCGGCGTGGAGATGGACAACTACTACTTCAGCGCGAAGGCGTATGCGTCGTTGACGCAGCATTTGCCGAACGCGAAGTTCGTCGATGCGACCGCGCTCGTCAACTGGCAGCGCGCGGTGAAGTCGCCGCGCGAGATCGAATACATGCGCGTCGCGGCGCGCATCGTCGAGAAAATGCATGCGCGCATTCTCGACAAGGTCGAGCCGGGCATGAAGAAGAGCGATCTCGTCGCGCAGATTTACGAAGCGGGCATCACCGGCGTCGAAGGTTATGGCGGCGATTATCCGGCCATCGTGCCGCTGTTGCCGACTGGTTCCGATGCTGCCGCGCCGCACCTCACGTGGGACGATTCGGCGTTCACGGCGAACGCGGGCACGTTCTTCGAAATCGCGGGATGCTTCAAGCGCTATCACTGTCCGCTGTCGCGCACGGTGTATCTCGGCAAGCCGCCGCAGCATTTCATCGAAGGCGAGAAGGCGGTTGTCGAAGGCATCGAAGCAGGGCTTGCGATGGCGAAGCCGGGCAACAAGACCGAGGACATCGCCAATGCGTTCTTCGCGGTGCTGGCGAAGTTCGGCATCGAGAAGAACAGCCGTTGCGGTTATCCGATCGGCGCGAGTTATCCGCCGGACTGGGGCGAGCGCACGATGAGCCTGCGTCCCGGGGACAAGACCGTCCTCGAACCCGGCATGACGTTCCACTTCATGCCGGGCCTGTGGCTCGACGACTGGGGCCTCGAAATCACGGAGAGCATCCTGATTACCGATACGGGCGTCGAGACTTTCTGCAACACGCCTCGCAAATTGTTCGTGAAGGAGTAACACGATGCGCGCGTCACCGATCAGCCCGACCGTCGATTTCGACGCGGACGGCGAACAGCACGGCTTTCTGAAGCTGCCGTACTCGCGCAACGATTCCGCGTGGGGCGCCGTGATGATTCCGGTCACCGTGATCAAGCATGGCGACGGACCCACCGCGCTGCTCACGGGCGGCAATCACGGCGACGAGTACGAAGGGCCGATCGCGCTGGCGAAGCTCGCATCGACGTTGAAGGCAGGCGACGTGAACGGCCGTGTGATCATCGTGCCGTTCATGAACTACCCGGCGTTTCGGGCGGGCGCGCGCACTTCGCCGATCGATGCGGGCAATCTGAACCGCAGCTTTCCCGGCAAGCCCGACGGCACGGTGACGGAGAAGATCGCGGATTACTTCCAGCGTCATCTGTTGCCGCTCGCCGATTACGTGCTGGATATTCATGCGGGCGGCCGCACGCTCGACTTCCTGCCGTTCGCGGCGATTCACGTGCTGAACGACGCGACGCAGCAATCGCGTTGCGAGGCCGCGATGCGCGCGTTCGGCGCGCCTTACTCGATGCGCATGCTGGAGCTCGACAGCGTCGGTCTTTACGACAGCGCGGCGGAAGAGGCGGGCAAGGTGTTCGTATCGACGGAGCTGGGCGGCGGCGGTTCTTCGACGGCGAAGAGCGTCGCGGTCGCGGAGCGGGGCGTGTATGGCTTTCTTGCGTATGCGGGCATCATCGAGAAGTCGATCGTGCAGGGCGAAGCGCGCACGACCACGCTGCTCGACATGCCGGACGGCACCTGTTACACGACGAGCGAGCACACGGGTTTGCTGGAAATGTGCCGCGATCTCGGCGACATGGTGAAAGCGGGCGATGTGCTCGCGCGTGTCTATGACATCACGCGCACGGGCGCGGCGCCGGTTGAATATCGCGCGAAGCGTGATGGTCTGCTTGCGGCACGGCATTTCCCCGGCCTCGTGCAAACGGGCGATACTGTGGCTGTGGTAGCGGATATCGTCGAACGCAACATTGCTGTGAGCGTGTAATTTGATCAAACTCGATCGCTACGATCTGGCCATCCTTCGCATTCTTGCGCGGGATGGCCGCATCACGAAATCGCGCCTTGCGGAAGAGGTCAATCTGTCGATCTCGCCTGCATGGGAGCGCGTGAAGAAACTCGAAGATAGCGGGCTCATCAAGGGCTATCGCGCGGATATCGACTGGACGGCTGCTTTCAAAGGCAGCCGTATTGTCGTTGAGGTGACGCTTTCGCGTCATACGGCGGCGGATATGCGGCGGTTCGAGGAGCGGGTTGCTGCGGCTTCCGAAATCGTCCAGTGTTATGCCACCGGGGGTGGCGTGGATTATGTGCTGCATGTCGTGGCGCGGGATATCGATCACTATCAGCGGTTTATCGATTCTTTGCTTGTTGAGGAGCTTGGGATCGAGCGGTACTTCACTTATATCGTTACCAAGGTTGTGAAGAATGCGGCGGGGGCGCCGCCGGACTGGGCTGAAGAGGGGCTTTGATCTTTGTTGCCGGATCCCGGGGGGCGGGCGTGCGTGAAATCCTGTTTTCGTGTCGGTCTATTAGCGTTGCCCCTGTGCGGGGCGGCAGTCACTTTCTTTGCTGCTGCAAAGAAAGTAACCAAAGAAACAGCTATCCCCAGCCTAAGCACTTCATGCCGGCCGCGGCACAGAAGATTGCACGTGGTCCGGCAGTAGCGAGTGCCCTCACAAAACTCTCCGGGCTTGGACCGCGCACGGTCTGTCACATCGCACCACTCAACTGACCGGTAAGGCGCCAAATAGCTCCGGCCCGCTTCGCGGCCGACCGGCCAATCGGGGCTGCGCGCGCTTCCTTGCTGACATGTCCATCTCACTGCATCGGTGGTTCGTTGGTTTCCCTTGCATACCCAGCGGCAGCGCGTAGCGCTGTGCCGGAGCTATTTCGTGCTGAACCAGCGCCCTTAATGGTCTAGCTTGTCAGACCGTGCGCGGTCCACGCCCGATAAGACCTATGAGGGCACTCGCTACTGCCGGACCACGTGCGAAGTTCTGTGCCGCGGCCGGCCTGAAGTGCTTAGGCTGGGGAAAGCTGTTTCTTTGGTTACTTTCTTTGCAGCAGCAAAGAAAGTGACTGCCGCCCCGCACAGGGGCAACGCCAATAGACCGACACGAAAACAGGATTTCACAGAAAGCCCAGGCAAGCGGCCAGCTCCCAAAAAAACCACCGCAACGCGAAAGCCAAACAGAAAAAACACCAGCCCCCCGAGCCGATAACAAAAAATCCGCAGACAGCAAGAACCTTAAAGTAGACCCATCGGAACACAAACGAATGCACGCAAGGAGACGAACATGCTGCTGGGTCATCCCGTTCTATTCAAATCGCTTTGCTACATCGACGGCCGCTGGGTCCACAGCGACAGTGCCGCGTCGATCGCGGTAACGAACCCCGCAGATCAGAAAGTTATCGGCCATGTCCCGATGCTCGACAAGGCGCAAATCGTAGCCTCCGTCGATGCCGCCGACCGCGCGTTCCAATCATGGCGCTGGATGCCGCAGCAAAAACGCAGTGCGCTGCTGTTGCGCTGGCATGAGCTGATCATGCGTCATCAGGCAGACCTCGCCGGCATTCTGTCGCTCGAACAAGGCAAGCCGCTCGCCGAATCCAAAGGCGAAATCGCCTACGCAGCCAGCTTCGTCGAATGGTTCGCGAATGAAGCAAAGCGCCTGACGGGCCGCACGATCCCCACGCATATCGACGGTGCGCATCTCGGCACCGTGATGGAACCGGTCGGCGTCGCAGCGCTCATCACGCCGTGGAATTTCCCCGTCGCGATGATCACGCGCAAGGCCGCCGCCGCGATCGCCGCGGGCTGCACGGTCGTCGTCAAACCTGCACACGAAACGCCGTTCTCCGCGATCGCGCTCGCGCAACTCGCCGAAGAAGCGGGCTTCCCGCCGGGCGTGTTCAACGTCGTCATCGGTGAGCCGCAAATGGCGATGGAAACGCTCGTCAGCGATACCCGCGTGCGTGCCGTGAGCTTCACAGGATCGACGCGCGTCGGCGGTCTCGTCGCGAAGACGGCCGCGCAAGCAGGCATCAAGAAGCTGGCGCTGGAACTCGGCGGCAATGCGCCCTTTATCGTGACCGAAGATGCGGACCTGGAACAGGCCGTGCGCGTCGCGGTAGGCGCCAAGTTTCAAACGTCGGGACAGGATTGCTGCGCTGCAAACCGCATTCTCGTCGCGCGTCCGCTCTATGAGCAATTCGTTCAACGCTATACGGAAGCAGTGAAGGCACTCAAAGTAGGCACGGCATTCGAAGCGAATGTCGATGTCGGTCCGCTCATGCATCAGGCCGCATTCGATGCGACCGTCGCACGCGTCGAAGATGCGCAAGCGCAAGGCGCGCGCATCACCGCCGGCGGCAAGCCGCATGCGCTCGGCGGCTGGTTCTTTGAACCGACCGTCGTCGCCGATGCCAAACCGGGTATGCGTATCTACGACGAAGAGAACTTCGCGCCGATCTCCGCGATTTCCCCGTTCGATACGCTCGACGAAGCCGTCACGCGCGCCAACGACACGGAATACGGCCTCGCCGCCTACATCTGCGCGACGCGCATCGACACGATCTTCCAGCTCGTGCGACGGCTCGACTTCGCCATGGTGTCGGTCAACGGCGTGAAATTCACCGGCGCGCCGATTCCGTTCGGCGGCATGAAAGCCTCGGGCCTCGGCCGCGAAGGCGGCGCGGAAGGCTTCGAGCCCTTCGTCGAAACGAAATACTTTTGCCTCGGCAATCTCGGCCTGCCGCTCACGAGCGCGGCCTGACAGAACTATCCTCAAAGAGACACATCAGGAATACAAGGAGAAACACATGACCCAGCAAAACCAATCGCTCGAGCAACTGTTCGCCGAAGACCGCGCGCACTTCATGCACCCGTCCACGCACGCGCACGATCACGCGAGCGGCGCGCTGCCCGGCAAGATCGTCACGGGCGCGAAGGGCATCCGCATTCAGGATCATCAGGGCAAAAGCTATATCGATGCATTCGCGGGCCTCTACTGCGTGAACATCGGCTATGGCCGCACCGAAGTGGCCGAAGCGATCTACGAGCAGGCGAAGAAGCTCGCGTATTACCACACCTATGTCGGTCACTCGACCGATACGATCATCGAACTGTCGTCGCGCATCATCGACTGGTCGCCGGAAGGCATGAAGAAGGTGTACTACGGCATGTCGGGGTCGGATGCGAACGAAACGCAGATCAAGATCGTCTGGTACTACAACAATGTGCTCGGCCGTCCGAACAAGAAGAAGATCATTTCGCGCGAGCGCGGCTATCACGGCTCGGGCATCGTGACGGGCAGCCTCACGGGACTGCCGAGCTTCCATCAGAACTTCGATCTGCCGATCGATCGCGTGAAGCACACGGTATGTCCGCACTGGTATCGCAAGGCGCCGGCCGGCATGAGCGAAGCGCAATTCACCGCGTATTGCGTGGAAGAGCTGGAAAAGCTGATCGCCAAGGAAGGCGCGGATACGATTGCCGCATTCATCGCCGAGCCGGTGATGGGCACGGGCGGCATCATCGCGCCGCCGCAAGGTTATTGGGAAGCGATCCAGGACGTGCTGAAGAAGCATGACATCCTGCTGATCTCCGATGAAGTCGTGTGCGGCTTCGGTCGTCTGGGCTCGAAGATGGGCGCGCAGCACTTCGGCATCAAGCCGGACCTCATCACCGTGGCGAAGGGCCTGACGAGCGCGTATGCGCCGCTGTCGGGCGTGATCGTCGGCGAGAAGGTGTGGGACGTCATCGAGAAGGGCTCGCAGGAATACGGCCCGATGGGTCACGGCTGGACGTATTCGGGACACCCGATCTGCGCGGCCGCGGCGATCGCCAACCTCGATATCCTCGAGCGCGAGAACCTCACGCAGAATGCCGCCGATGTCGGCGCGTATTTCCAGCAGCAATTGCACGACGCATTCGACGGGCATCCGCTCGTCGGCGAAGTGCGCGGCGCGGGCATGCTGGCGGCGCTCGAATTCATGGCCGACAAGGACGCCCGCAAGCCGTTCGATGCAGCGCTGAAGGTCGGTCCGAAGGTTTCGGCCGCAGCACTCGAACGCGGCGTGATCGCGCGTGCGATGCCGCATGGCGATATCCTCGGCTTCGCGCCGCCGCTCACCACGACGCGCACCGAGGCGGACGAGATCGTCGGCATCGTGAAGCAGGCGGTGGATGCGGTCGCGAATGAAGTGATCGGCTCGGCGCTCGCGACTCAGGCAATCTGATCGCTCGCAGCAGTAGCACTGGCAGCACCGGAGGCCCGCGAAAAATTCGCGGGCCTTTTTCATGTCGATATGAACTGGAACGCGGGTTGCTCGACCATCTTCGATGCACGATCGAAAGGAGAACCACAATGAGCAATGGCGAGCAGGAATCGAAGAGCACCGACAAGCCGTTGGGCGACGCCGGCAGCGGCGCGAGCGGCGGCGGTTCCATCGGCAACACGCCGGGGCCGGGTTCGGCCACGGGCGGCGATCCGAAGCAGGGCGTGCGCCAGCCGAATGCAGGGGAAATCGAGCCGGAAAACCGTCGTCTGGATCAGCATCCGCATCAGACGGCGGAAGTGCCGTACGGCTCGGGCAACGCGCCGGAAATTGCCGGCAAGGGCGGGCTCGATGCGCAGAATGCGGACTTGCCCGATCCCGCGAATAAACATACGGAACCGCTAAAGCGCATTTGACGAAAGACCCGATGCGCCAATAAAACAAAACGGCCACGAAAGTGGCCGTTTTGTCATGTTCCAATCAATTCCGATTAACGCGTCGCGATGTACATCGTAATTTCAAAGCCGAAGCGCATATCGGTGAAACTCGGGGTTTCCCACTTCATAGAGCCTCCTTTGGTGATTGGCCAGACGGATGCCGGGCCGCTGCGCGGTTTCATCTCTTGCAGGCGCCGTGCAAAGCCGCGCATCCCGATTCGACGCAATTTGAATGCTAGCGCGAGAACGCCGGGCGCATGATTGGAAATTGCACCGGCGTTCATTTAATTTATTTATAGCGGACGTGGGCGATTTCCCGAATCGTCAGGCGTCGTACCGATTTTGTCGGGCTCATTCACCGGGTCGCGTTCGGTCGCTTCACCGGGCCGCGGGATTACCCTGTCTGCGTCCTTGGGATCGATATTGCTCAGATTATTGCCGCCAGGCGCGTGCGGCTTGTCGCGCGTGTCGGGCGCTGCGGGATTTTCAGTCATTACGTTTTCCTCTTTCGCGTGCTATTTGAGGAGCGTTATCGAAAGCGCATCGCGATGCGTTTGAATGCCGCATCGCGGAATGCGCGAAATTAACGCGTCGATATCATTCCGCCCGGGTCGCTTCGCGCAGCACCGCGTCGGCGCTATCGAAGTTGCGATCGCTCATCTTGTTGAGCACGGCCATGACTTCGCCGTCCGCGCCATTGCTTTTCGCGAGCGCCAGGAGTTTTTCCTTGCCCATCGGGTAGTCGGCCCCTTTCAGCGCGCGCGATATTTCTTCGAGGCGCGGCTCATCCGGATGCCGGTGATTCTGCGAATGCGCGGGGTGCTGTGCCATTTCGGCCTCCTTTTTCGACTCGACGATAACGCTTACGAATCAGCAACACGCGTACCCGCGAGCGGGAGCGCTTGATGCTAGTAGATCGACACGAATCACCGAAAAGAGCGAGGCACGAAGCAACATGACGATCACAGCAGACCGCATCTCCGACACCGAAATCAAGGTCGAGGACACTATCTATACATTCGATGCAAAGGCCCGCGCGGATGCCTTTCAACAATGCCTGGGAACGGATTCTGTCGAGATTTGCGCAAGGAATCACGCGCCCGTTTCGAAGCGCGCGGTGTCCAGCGCAAGCGGCGAGCCGAAGGGCGAACCGGGCAGCATCATTTCGCCTTCCATGGGCGGCATGCCCTGATGCGCATGCTCAGAGTAATGCGCTCGCAGTTATCGCGCGCGGCGCGAGCGAAGCACGCGTGAGCGCTTCGAGCGGCAAGGGCTTGTCGAAGAAATAGCCTTGTGCCTGCGCGGCGCCCATGTCGCGCAGCACGGAGAGCGTCGCCGCGTCTTCGACGCCTTCCGCGACCAGCGTCAGATCGAGCGATTCGGCCATGCGCACGATCGCGCGCACGATCGCGCGGCTGCGCGGGCTCGCGGTCAGTTCGAGAATGAAGGACTTGTCGATCTTCAGGCCTGTGAACTGATACTGATGCACGTAGCTGAGCGACGAGAAGCCCGCGCCGAAGTCATCGAGCACGACGGACATGCCGTTGTCCGCGAGCCGCTGCATCGTGCGGCGCGCGAGATCAGGTTCGGCGACGAGCGCGCCTTCGGTGAGCTCCAGACACACGCGCGACGGCGACACGCGATAACGCCGCAGCAGCGCGAGCACATCGTCGGCGAATTCGGGGCGCGTCATGCTGTAGCTGGAGCAGTTCACGTGCACCGGCGGCCAGTGCGCAAAGCGCGCGTTGGAGAGAATCGCGGCGACGCGCTCGAGCATGTAGAGATCGAGCCTGCCGATGAGCCTCAGACCCTCTACCGAAGGCAGAAATTCGCTCGGCCCGACGATGGTCCCGTCGGGCTGATGCCAGCGGATCAACGCTTCGAGCGCGACCACTTCGCCGCTTTTCACATCGACGATCGGCTGGAAGTAGGGCAGCAGCTCGTCGTCGCGCTTGATCGCATTGCGCAGCGCGCCTTCACGTTCCACCTGGTCCGACACTTCGCGTCGCAGTTCCTGATTGAACACGATGAAGCTGTCGCGGCCCGCGTTCTTCACGCGATACATCGCGGTATCGGCATCGCGCAGAAGATCGGCGGGCTCGGTGTGGAATTGACTGTCCGCACTCACGATGCCGATGCTGCACGACGAAAACACCACATGCTCTTCGATATGAAACGGCAGATCGAACGCGGCGAGAATGCGCTTCGCGATCGATACGGCATCGCGCACATGCGCGTTCGGCGAGAGCACGGCGAACTCGTCGCCGCCCAGACGCGCGAGGAGATCCGTCGAGCGCAGGCAGTCGCGCAGACGCGCCGCGGCCTGCACGAGCAGGATGTCGCCGAAGTGATGGCCGAGACTGTCGTTCACGACCTTGAAGCGATCGAGGTCGATGAACATTACCGACAGTTCATCGCCGCGCGTCTGATAGTCGCGCCATGCGCAGCGCAGCTTGTGCATCAGATGGCTGCGGTTCGGCAGGCCCGTCAATGAATCGTGTGCGTTCTCGTAGAGCAGGCGCGCGTTGGCGTCGTCGAGCTCGCGCGTGCGTGCCTGTACGCGCGCCTCGAGTTCGAGATTCGCGGCATGCAGCGCTTCGGCATCGCGGCGGCGCGAGAGCGCGGTATCGATATGGCGCGACACGAAGGTCAGCAATTCCTGATCGCGTTGCGAATAGCGCACGAGCGGCGAATAGCTTTGCACGGCGAGCACGCCGCGCACGACATCGCCGTCGAAGAGCGGTATGCCGAGCCACGAGCGCAGGCGCACTTCGCTATGCTCGATCTCGAACGCGCCTTCTTCGATGAGGCGCAACGCTTCCGCATGATCGATGAGCCGCGCGCGCCGCTCGCGGATCACATATTCGGTGAGGCCGCGCTGCCCGCGACGCGGCGCGGGGCGCTCCTGCACGATTTCATCGACGTAATACGGAAACGACACTTCGCCCGTTTCCGTTTCGAAAAGCGCGATATAGAAGTTGCGCGCATAGAGCAGCTCGCCGACGATGCCGTGCAGGCTGCGCAGAAACTCCAGCGTGTCGCCGGGACGGCTCGACAACTCCGCGATCTGATAGAGCGCCGCCTGCAAGTGCTCGGAACGCTCGCGCTCCGCGATGCCGTGACGCAGCGCCGCGTTGAGCTTCGACAATTCGGATGTGCGCCGCGCGACCTGCTCTTCGAGATCGGCGCGGTGCAGGATACGGTCGAGCGCCATCGCCACGTGGCGGGCCACCACGAGAAAGAGCGCGCGATCTTCGACGGTGTAAATGCGCGAGACGTCGTAGACCTGCATCGCCAGCATGCCGAACACTTCGTCGCTCGCGTTCTTGAGCGGTGCGCCCATCCAGAACTCGGGGCGATCGCCGATGCAATAGAAGCGGCCCGCGCGCTCGGCCTCGCGGATATCGGCGGCGGTGATGAAAAGCGGTTGCCCGCTCGTCAGCACCTGGCCTGTCATCGAGAGGCGCGCCGGATTCAGAAGGTCGTAGTTTTCCGCCGCGACGACATCGGTATCGATCACGTCGACGTAATACGGATACGTGATCTTGCCCGTCTTGCGGTCGTAGAGCGCGAGATAGAAGTTCTCCGCGTCGATCAGCGTGCCGAGACGTTCGTGCACGCCGCGCAGAAAATCGGCGCGCTCGGGCACCGAGCTCGCGAGATACGCGATTTCGTACAGCACGCGTTGCGTGAGTTGGGCGCGCGCGAGGACATCGGCCTGCACGAGTTCGCCCAGCGTGCGCGCGAGTTCGGCGAGGCGCGCATCGTCGCGATGTGCGGCGGGCGCGAGCAACCAGCCGAGCACGCTCTCGCCGCGTCCGGTCGGCCAGCAATGCCAGCCGTGCGCGGCGCATGTTGCGCCGAGCCGTTCCTCGGCGATGCTGTGGGGCCAGTCCTGCGCGCCGGGCAGCGGGGCATCGCCGCGCCGCTCCAGATGCAACTGCTCGTCCGCGCGATACCACGCCCATTGTTGCGGGCAGCCCTTCGCGGCGGCCTCGTGCAGCAAGGCTTCGATAGATGGCGCGACGCAGGCGCAGGTCTTCTCGTCGGTTGCCGCTACGGTTGCAGGTTCGACCGCCGTTGCGCGGGCAACCGGCGCGTCGTACGCGGGAAACACACTCATCGGCGCTCCAGGCCATATTGCCGCCACGGCGGGCGGTTCTCGTTCAGCGACTGCGCTCGTGCGCCGCGCGTGACGCGCGTCTCAAGCAAACGTTCGTTCTATATGGGGTAACGGCAGCGAGCATACAGGCTTGAGTACGCCGGACAAAAAAAGCGCCGCGCCCGGACGCCGGGCCGGGCATTCATGCCGAATGCGCGGTGCGGGCACTGTCGTGTCCGGTGAATCGCTCGCGCCAGGCCTGCGGCGATACGCCGAGCGAGCGCAGGAAGCCGCGCCGCATCGTTTCTTCGGTGCCGAAGCCGCAGCGCGCGGCGATGCGCTTGACGGGCAGTGCCGTATCGCCGAGGAGACGCCGCGCGGCTTCGAGCCGCATGCGCTCGATCGAGCGCGCGGGCGTCGTGCCGGTTTGCGCACGGTAATGGCGCACGAAGCTGCGTTCACTCATGCCGACGCGCGCGGCGAGCACGCCGACCGACAGATCCGCCGCGAGATTTTCCGCGATCCACGCGTGCAGTTCGCCGAAGCGCTCGCCCGATTTTTGCAGCGACAGCGCCGTGCTGAACTGCGCCTGCCCGCCGGGGCGCTTCAGAAACACGACGAGATGGCGCGCGACATCGAGCGCCAGCGTGCGCCCGAGATCCTCCTCGACGAGCGCGAGCGACAGGTCGATGCCCGCCGTCACGCCTGCCGAGGTCCATACGTCGCCGTCGCGGATGAAGATCGGATCGGACTCGACGCGCACCGCCGGGAAGCGCGCGGCCAGCTCGGCGCAGCGCGTCCAGTGCGTGACGGCGCGGCGCTCGTTCAGAAGGCCCGCCGCCGCGAGCAGAAACGCGCCGGTGCAGACCGACGCGGTGCGCCGCGCATGGGACGAGCGCGCGCGCACCCAGTCGACGAGCGCGCGGTCGTGCACCGCCTCGTGCACGCCCCAGCCGCCCGCGATAATCAGCGTGTCGCACGGTTCGCCCGCATCGGGCAAGGTCTCCCCGACGAGCCCCAGACCCGCCGACGCGTTCACGGTGCCGCCTCGCGAGACCACGCGCGGGCGATACGGGCGCGGCAAGCCCGCCATCGTGGCCAGTTCGTTCGCGGAGGCGAACACCTGCAACGGCCCGGCGACGTCGAGCAGCTGGACATCGGGGAAGGCGAGGATGTCGATGATGCGCGGTGCGTCTGTCTCCATGATGGCCTCGGATGGAGGATTGGCGGAAAACGTGGGTTGTGTGTCGATTTCGCCATAGCGTAGCGGCGTAGCATCGGTTCGTCCACTGCCAACGACGACCATCCAAGGAGAAAACGATGACCCACCACATCGGCCTGCTGCTGTTTCCGGGCGTGCAGCAACTCGACATGACCGGCCCCTACGACGTGTTCGCGCACATGCCCGACACGAAAGTACATCTCGTCTGGAAGACGCGCGAGCCTGTGGGATCGAGCGCCGGCATGATCCTGACGCCCGACGCGACTTACGCCGATTGCCCCGCGCTCGACGTGCTGTGCGTGCCGGGCGGCTCGGGCGTCGGCGATCTGATGGAGGACGACGAGACACTCGCGTTCATCCGCAAGCAGGGGGCGCTCGCGCGTTATCTGACGTCGGTGTGCACCGGCTCGCTCGTGCTCGGCGCGGCAGGGCTGTTGCGCGGCAAACGCGCGACGACGCACTGGGCGTATCACTCGCTACTGGCGGAATTGGGCGCGATTCCGGTGCACGAACGCGTCGTGCGGGACGGCAACCTGTTCACGGGCGGCGGCATTACGGCGGGCATCGATTTCGCGCTGACGCTCGCGGCGGAACTCGTCGGCGAGCACGAAGCGCAGGCGATCCAGTTGCAGATGGAATACGCGCCCGCGCCGCCTTTCGACGCCGGCGATCCGAAGCGCGCGCCGGATGCCGTCGTGAGCGACGTGCAAGAGCGCCTGGTGAAATCGCTCGCGGCGCGTAATGCGATCACGGCGCGCGTCGTGGACCGGTTGAAACTCGACGCGTGATTCTGGAATGCAAAACGCAAAATGCACTTTGGTTTTATGCATTCGTAATGCAAAACGCCAAAGCGCTAGAACCGCTTCTGCATGAAATAGCGTGACTGGCCCGCGTGAAAATCGGCGATCTCGCCGAAGGTCTCGTAACCGTGGCGCGCATAGAGCGCGCGCGCCGCGGGATTGACCGTGTCGAGCCACGCCGCGCGGCAGCCGCGCTTTCGCGCCTCGGTCTCGGCGGCTTCGAGCGCGCGCGTACCGAGCCCGGCGCGGCGTGCATCCTCGCGTATCCATAGCCATTTCACGAAGAGCCAGTCCCACGCGGTATAGCCCGCGAGGCCGCCGAGAAATTCGTCATCGCGATAAAGCGACACCGCGAGATCGCGCTGATGGCTCGGGCCGAGTTGCGCCCGGTTGAATGCGGCGAGGCCGCCCGCGACGTCATGCTCGAAGCTCGCGTCGATCCAGTCGGTGACGGCGAGCGTGACGTCGCTCATGGCTGCGCGGACGGCGCCACCGACGCGCCCTTGATGCCGTGCCGCGCGAGCGCGTCCGCGACGAAGCCCGAGCGCTTCACGTCCTCCACGAACTCGCGCAGATAGATCGCGGCTTCGTCGCCGCGGCTCTTCGGCAAGCCCATCGCCTGCTGGATCACCATGAAGCGTCCGTCGAGCAGGCGCAATCCGGGCGTGCGCGCCGCATCGGCCTCGAGTTGCTGCTTCACGCCCGCGGCAACTTCGAGCGCGTCGCGCACGAACGTTTCGACCACCGCCTGCGACGACTCCGCGCGAACGAGCGTCGCATGTTCGATCTCGCGCGTCAGAAAGAGGTCGTATGCGCTGCCCTTGCCGACCGCGATGCGATTGCCGTCGCGATCGACATCCTCGTTGCGCGTGAGCGGCGATGCATCGCGCACGAGATAGCAGCCTTCGATCAGCACGTAAGCCGCCGTGAACGCGATGCCCGCGCCACGCAGCGGATCGATCGCGAAGAAGCCGATATCGGCGGCTTCGTTCGTGACGGTTTCGACGGACTTCGCGGCGGTGTCGAACGCACTGAACGCGACCGGCACACCGAGCCGTGATGCGAGTTCGCGCGCGAGATCCACCGATACGCCGCCCGGCTCGCCGCTGTCGGTTCGATGCGCGAGGATCGGATTGCCGAGATTGATCGATGCGCGCAGCGTGCCGGTCGGAGCGAAGGCGTTCAGCAAGGCAGGGGAAAGGGTCATGGTGTCCGTCGATGAGTGGAAGGGAAGTGGCGACACGATCGATTCGATGCAGAATACGCGAACCGAAACGGCTCTGCCAAAGGAACGATATGCAACGCCAACGCATCGACAGCCGTGAATTGATCGAGCGCCTGAAGCTCGAGCCGCATCCCGAAGGCGGATTCTTCCGCGAGACGTATCGCGCGGGCGGCAAGGTCACGCGCGAGAAAGAAGGCACATTGCGCGCCGCGTCCACCGCGATCTACTTCCTGCTATGCGATGGCGCGCATTCGGCGTGGCATCGCATCCGCTCGGACGAGGTGTGGCATTTCTATGCGGGCGATCCGCTCGACGTGCACGTGCTCGATGCGAACGGCACGCTCGTTACGCATCGGCTCGGTAACGCGCTCGTGCATCCGGATGCCGTGTTTCAGGCGGTCGTCGAGGCCGGCGACTGGTTCGCCGCCGTCTGTCGCGATGAACGGGGCGCGGCGCTCGTCGGCTGCACGGTCGCGCCGGGCTTCGAGTTCAGCGAGTTCGAGCTGGCCGCACCGGGCGCGCTCGAAGCGCGCTATCCGCAGCATCGCGAGCTGATCGCGCGGCTCGGGCCCAAACCATGACGAGACGAGCGCAAGTGCGGTTATCATCGCGCGCATCATCGACAACGACACAGGGACAGGCATGAGCGGAGTGCGCCGCGGGATTCAATCGATCGAAGTAGGTGGGGCGCTCCTGCGCGCGCTCGTGGATCATGGCGGCCCGATGCTGCTCGGCGATCTCGCGAAGAAGGCGGGCATGCCGTCGGCGAAGGCGCATCCCTATCTCGTGTCATACGGCAATCTCGGCCTCATTCAGCAGGATGCCGCGACGGGCCGCTACGAGCTCGGGCCGTTCGCCTTGCAGATGGGGCTGATCAGCTTGCAGCGCGTCGATCCGGTGCGCCTCGCCATCGCGGAAGTGGCGAACATGACGCCGCGCATCGAGCATACGGTCGCGCTAGCGAGCGCGGGCAGCTATGGCCCGACGATCGTTCACATTCAACAGGCGAGCGTGCCCATCCACGTGACGATGCGCACGGGCACGGTGATGTCCCTGCTGCAGACCGCGACGGGCCGCGCATTCGCCGCGTATCTGCCGCCGATGACGGTCGATGCCCTCGTCGCGATCGAGCGTGCGGGCGCGTTGCAGATCGGCGCGCAGCGTCGCGATTACACGCGCGGGCAGATCGACGCGATGCTCACCGAAGTGCGCGAGCAAGGCATCGCGCGCGCCATCGACGAACCCGTCGCCGGCATCAGCGCGATGAGCGCGCCCGTGTTCGACCATTCGCGCAATATCGTGCTCGCGATCACGGCGATCGGGCCGAGCGGCTCGTTCGATGGCGCGTGGAATGGCGACATCGCGAAGGCGCTGCACGACTGCGCGCAACGCGTGTCGAAGATGCTCGGCTTCGTCGCCGTCTGATTCACGCCTGGCGGTCGAGTTGGCCGCCAGCGCTTCCCAGCGATATTTTCGCTTTCACACGTTCCATCTCCTAATGTTCATATAGAAGTCGCGGCGGTCCTGCCGCGGCTTTTCCCTGCGCGCTCGTACGGGTAAACGCAGATTCAACAATATAAAACGACTTGTACAATGATGAACAACTAACCGAGAGCGAAGCGATTCGCGCCTGAGCCGAACGCGTCTTGCGAAGACGAAAAGGCTCGACGATGGAGACGATCGAATGTCCGTGAATTACGCCAACCTGCGTTTCGAGTACGAGCGCGCGCCCGATCACGACGCGCCCGCGTCATCGCCTTATCCTGTGGCCGTGATCGGCGCGGGGCCGGTGGGCCTCGCGACGGCCATCGACCTCGCGCAGCAGGGCGTGCGTACCGTGCTGCTCGACAACGACGACACCGTGTCCACGGGGTCGCGCGCCATCTGCTTCGCGAAGCGCACGCTCGAGATTTTCGATCGCCTCGGCTGCGGCGAAAGGATGATGGAAAAGGGCGTGAGCTGGAACGTCGGCAAGGTGTTTCTGCAGGACGACCTCGTCTACACGTTCAATCTTCTGCCGGAAACGGGTCATTCGCGTCCCGCGTTCATCAACTTGCAGCAGTACTACGTCGAAGGCTTTCTGGCCGAGCGCGCGATGCAGCTGGAGCATCTGCAATTGCGCTGGAAGAGCAATGTGGCCGGCGTGACGCAGCATGATGACCACGTCGAATTGCAGGTCGAAACGCCCGACGGCGTGTATCCGCTCAAGGCGCAATACGTCGTGGCCGCCGATGGCTCGCGCAGCGCGATGCGCAAGCTGCTCGGTCTCGATAGCCACGGGCGCACGTTCAAGGACCGCTTCCTGATCGCCGATGTGAAGATGAAGGCGCCGTTCCCTACCGAACGCTGGTTCTGGTTCGATCCGCCGTTTCATCGCAACCAGTCGGTGCTGCTGCATCGTCAGCCGGACGATGTATGGCGCATCGATTTTCAGCTCGGCTGGGACGCGGACCCCGTCGCAGAGAAGGAGCCCGAGCGCGTGATTCCGCGCGTGAAGGCGCTGCTTGGCGAAGACGCCGAGTTCGAACTGGAATGGGTGAGCGTCTATACGTTCTCGTGCCTGCGCATGGATGATTTCAGACATGGCCGCGTCATCTTCGCGGGCGATTCCGCACATGGCGTGTCGCCGTTCGGCGCGCGCGGCGCGAACAGCGGCGTTCAGGATGCGGACAATCTCGCATGGAAGCTGAAGCTCGTCGTGAACGGCGATGCGCCGCAGACGCTGCTCGATACCTACGCGTCCGAACGCGAATACGCCGCCGATGAAAACATCCTCAACTCGACGCGCGCCACGGACTTCATCACGCCGAAGAGCCCTGTTTCACGCCTCTTTCGCGACGCGACCCTCAAGCTCGCGAAGGACTGCCCGTTCGCGCGGCGCATGGCGAACAGCGGACGGCTTTCGGTGCCGGCCGTGCTGCGCGATTCGACGCTCAACACACCGGACGCCGCTGACGATAGCTTCAATGGCGCGATGATTCCCGGTGCGCCTTGCGTGGATGCGCCGGTGCGCGTGGACGACCGCGACGCATGGCTCCTGCCGCAGACGCACGGCGGCGCGTTCACGGGCATTTATTTCTGCGGACTGGGTCACGGTCCCGACGCGTGCGCGCAAAGCCTCGCGACCTTGTCGAACGCGCCGCTTCCGGTGCGCGCGCTGATCGTCGTGCCAAAAGGGATGACCTGCAAGGTGCCGGGCGTGACCGTGGTGGAAGATGTCGAAGGCATGGTCGCGCATCGCTTCGATGCACGGCCGGGCACGTTCTATCTGCTGCGTCCCGATCAACACGTGTGCGCGCGCTGGCGCGCCTTCGATGCCGCATCGGTCACGGCCGCGGTCAAGCGTGCAACCTGCAACGGATGATGAATCGTATGAAGCTCAATCTCGAACTGAATATCGCGGACCACGATGCGTTCTACGAGCGCCTCATCGACACGCACAACGGACTCTCCGACGAGGAGAGCCAGTTGCTCAACGCGAAGCTGATCCTGCTGCTTGCGAATCACATCGGCGATAACGATGTGCTGAAAGAAGCATTGGCGATGGCGCGTCACGGTCTCGCCGCGAGTTAATCCTTCAACACGATGCCCACGCGCTCGCAGATGAACGCGCCGATGCCCGCGATATCGTCGAGCGCGAGCAAGGGCAGCGCCGATTCGATCGCGGCGGGCTCATCGGTTGCGATTGCAACTATCTCCACGTCGGTCCTGTAGAGCGGATCGCGGCCCGCCGAGGGCCGCACGACTTCCAGACGCGGCATCGGCTCGCGCGCGAATCCTTCGACGATCACGAGGTCCGCTTGCGACAGCCGCGCGGCGAGCTCGGCGAGCGGCGGCTCCGCGTCGCCGTTCAACTCGCGCACGATCGCATACCGGTAAGGCGATGTGATCAGCACTTCCCCCGCGCCCGCGCGACGAAAGCGCGCGCTGTCCTTGCCCGGCGGCTCGAGCTCGATCGAGTGATGACTATGCTTGATGACGTTGACCGTGAGGCCGCGTGCGCGCAGCCATGGCAACAGCGCTTCGATCAGTGTGGTCTTGCCCTGGCCCGAGCGGCCCGAGATGCCGAAGAGCGGCGGATGACGCGAATTCATGCGATTGGTCGGCTGATTGTTTTGGTTTCGATCAGACGAGTTTAACGGCTCGATGGCGAGGCGGGAGAAATCGCGCTATCGTCGGGCATTGCCTTTGCGGCAGATCACGCCAGCGCGCGCCACAGGTTTCAGACCCTATCGCGTGCCGCCCCAAGCGTTCAAAGGATCCGACATGGCCGAAGACAATCCCAGCACCGCTCTCGCACCGCAGCAGTTCTCCATCGACGTGATGCTCGAAAAATATGCCAAGGGGGACGAGTCGCGCGTCGAGGATATCTATCGCCGCGTGGCGCGCGGTGTCGCGCAAGCCGAGCCGAAAGAGGCGCGCGCGAAGATCGAAGCGGAGTTCGTCGATAACTTCAAGCGCGGCGCGCTCGGCGCGGGGCGCATCATGAGCGCGGCTGGCGCGGGCATCGACGCGACGCTCATCAACTGCTTCGTGCAGCCCGTGGGCGATGCCATACAGAGCGTCGATAGCAACGGGCTGCCGGGCATCTATGTCGCGCTGTTGCAAGCGGCCGAGACGATGCGTCGCGGCGGCGGCGTGGGCTATAACTTTTCCGCGATCCGTCCGCGCGGCGCGCGTGTTCATTCGACGGGATCGGCAGCATCCGGTCCATGCAGCTACATGGACGTATTCGATGCGTCGTGCCGCACCGTGGAAAGCGCGGGCGCGCGGCGCGGCGCGCAGATGGGCATTCTCGATTGCACGCATCCCGACCTGCTCGAATTCATCGCGGCAAAACATACGAAAGGGCGCTGGAACAATTTCAATGTATCGGTTGCGGTGAGCGACGAGTTCATGCAGGCCGTCGCGGACGATTCCATATGGCAGCTCGTGCACAAGGCCGAGCCATCGCCCGCGCAACGCGCCGCCGAAGACATGCATCAGCGCGATGACGGCCTGTGGGTCTATCGCGAAGTGCGCGCGCGCGAAGTATGGAACACGATCATGCGCTCGACCTACGATGTCGCGGAGCCGGGCGTCGTGTTCATGTCGCGCATGAACGACGACAACAACCTGCGCGCGGTCGAAGCGATCCGCGCGACCAATCCTTGCGGCGAACAGCCGCTACCCGCATACGGATGCTGCAATCTCGGCCCGCTCAATCTCACGCGCTTCGTGCGCGATCCTTTCGCGCAGATGCGCGGCGGCGTGCCTTCCTTCGATTGGGACGGTTTCGCGCGCACGACGCGCACACAAGTGCGCTTTCTCGACGACGTGCTCGACGTCACGCTCTGGCCGCTCGACGAACAGGCGCGCGAAGCGGCGGCGAAGCGTCGTATCGGTGTGGGCTTCACGGGGCTCGGCGATACGCTCGTGATGCTCGGCTTGCGCTACGACGCGCAGGAAGGGCGCGACTTCGCCACGCGCGTCGCGCGGTCGATGCGCGATGAAGCGTATCGCGCATCGGTCGAGCTCGCGAAAGAACGCGGCAAGTTTCCGCTCTTCGATGCGAAGCGTTATCTGGAGGAGGGCACGTTCGCATCGCGCCTGCCGGACGACATCAAGAGCGCGATCCGCGAGCATGGCATTCGCAACAGCCATCTCTTGTCCATCGCGCCGACGGGTACCGTGAGCCTCGCGTTCGCGGACAATGCATCGAATGGCATCGAGCCCGCATTCTCATGGACCTATCAGCGCACGAAGCGCATGGCTGACGGTTCGCGCCAGACCTTCGCCGTCGAGGATCACGCATACCGGCTCTATCGCGAGATGGGCGGCGACGTGAACGCGCTGCCTGAGTACTTCGTGAGCGCGCTCGAAATGTCCGCGCACGATCACATGGAGATGATGGCGGCGGTGCAGCCATTCGTCGATACATCGATCTCGAAGACCGTGAACGTGCCCGCCGATTATCCGTTCGACAAGTTTCAGGACCTCTATTTCGAAGCGTGGCGGCGCGGGCTCAAAGGGCTCGCGACGTATCGGCCGAACGAGACATTGGGCGCGGTGCTCTCCGTCACGCCCGCCGAGACGCCCAGCGATTCGCCCGATCCCGACTTCGATCTCGATCCTTTACGCATCGCGATCGACCATCGGCCGAAAGGGCAGTTGCCGGCGATCATTGAGAAGGTCGAGTATCTGACGCAGGCCGGGAAGAAGTCGCTGTATCTCGCGGTGTCGTTCATCGAGGTGACGGGGCGCCTCGCGGGCGAGGACGTAACTATCGAGCGGCCCATCGAGTTCTTCATTCCCACGGGGCAACGCGACGAATCGCAGCAATGGATCACGGCGACGATGCGCTCGCTGTCGCTGGCCGCGCGCGGCGGTTTCGCGGCGCGCACGCTGCAGGACATGCGCAAGGTGTCGTGGGATCGCGGGCAGGTGCGTCTCGGTGATGTCGAACGTCTCGACGGTCATCGCAGTCCGCGCTGGCACGACTCGGAAGTCGCCGCGCTAGCGTATGCGATCCAGCAGATTCTTCATCGTCGCGGCTTTCTCGATGCAGAAGGAAATCAGGTGCCGTCTCGCGTGCTTGCGCACAAGCGCGCCGATCACGCGGCGCGTGCGGTAGCTGCAGCTGACGAGCGCGAAGAGGTAACCGAGAGTATCGCGCAGGGCGAAATCGATCCGCATAGCCTTCCCCAGATGCACGGCCGTAAATGCGCGACGTGCGGTGCGAACGCGGTGATCCGCAAGGACGGGTGCGACTTCTGCACGGCTTGCGGCGAAATCGGCGCGTGCGGTTGAGTTGAAAAAAAGGCGCGGATATCGATCCGCGCCTTCTTACGCTCAATGTGAGCGTTCGGCAGTCTCTTGCTTCGCGTCTTGCGCACGAGCCGGCGCATGTGCCGCGTGCTGCACGAAAGGACGCCACACCGGCGTCACGAACGGAAGTTCATCGAGAAGCGAGAACTGATCGAGGGAAGTGTTTTCTGACATGATGACCTCTTGAATCTTCTTCGACGACGCGTTCTCAGCGCGCCGTCACATTGCCTTGCATCGCGGAGCCATTGGCATA
The DNA here is from genome assembly GCF_900044055.2 of Caballeronia calidae. Taxonomy (GTDB): domain Bacteria; phylum Pseudomonadota; class Gammaproteobacteria; order Burkholderiales; family Burkholderiaceae; genus Caballeronia; species Caballeronia calidae. The sequence continues at coordinate 139,860 of NZ_FCOX02000004.1, forward strand.
CTCGACGATCTCACGATTGCGCGCTTCAGCTTGCTCCGCATCGCGTGCGCGTTGCTCGCTCTGTGCGGCGACGGCATCGCCCCACATGCTGCGCTCCGGATACGTGTTGCGATTCAACGCAGGCAGCGAACCGTTCGAATACGCGGCGACGAGTTCGGCACGCACTTGCGCGCGCGTCTTCGGCGTATCGGTCGCACTCGCTTGTGTTTGCGTCTGAACCTGATATGTGCCCGCGCGGCCGATGCCCTGACCACCCTCCGCGAACGCGGTGGTCGCGACGACGGCGGAGATGGCGGCGAGAGAGAACCCCGTGATGAGCTGTTTCATGCTTGCGACTCCTTTCATTCCGGTGCAGCGTGCGGGCAAATGCGGATTGCATTCGATGATGAACACGCTGCGTCACAAGCGAATGTAGTCGCGCGGCGCGCGCGGATAAATGCCGTATCGGCGAATAGATTTATCGATTCCGGCGAATAATCGCGCAGAGCATTGACGGGCGGGCGTTTGCCGTTCGATGCAAACGTATCGGCCGGATCGATAGCGCAGCGATGAAGCGTTATTCAGGCGAGTTGCTTGTGGAAGAACGTGGTGGCGCAGAGCGTGCCGTCGGGCATCAGCGCATAGTTGGGCACGACGCCCACGCGCTGCCATCCGGCGCGTTCATAGAGGCGCTCGGCATCGCCGCCCGTCACGGTATCGAGCACGAGGACGGACTTGCCCGCGATGCGCGCGGCATCGTCTGCGGCGCTCATCAGACGCTGGGCAATGCCCTGACGTCTTGCACGACGCACCACGAGCATCTTCGCGATATCGGCGCGATGCGGCTGGTTTTCGGGCTGAGCGGTGATGACCTGCACCGTGCCGAGAACGCTTCTCTCTGCGTCTTCGGCAACGAGCAGAATGCGCTCATCGCGCGCAACGCCTTGCGCCACGCGTGTCCAGAATTCGGCGGCGGTCGCGCGCGAAATGGGCAACATGAAGCTGACCGATGCGCCGCCTTCTACGCAGTCGATGAGGACGTCCGCCAACGCCTCGATGTATTGCGATGCTTCGTCCGCGCCGACGCGGCGCACGGTGATGTTGTCGTTCATTGTTCGATCCGATGTAGCGCCCCGCGTGAATCCCCTGGCGTCAGATCATACCGTGCTCGCCGCTCCCGGCCGATGATTAGCTATGCAACGATATCCTCGGTGCCGGCGACTTCCGGCGTGCCATGCCGCACGATGGTCGGCGCTGACGTGCTCGTCGGCAGGCAGCGCTCTTCCGCATCCTTCTGACCCTGCAGCAGCGGGCAACGCTCGAACAGTTCCGCGGCCCAGTCGACGAACACGCGCACCTTCGGCGACAGATGGCGGTTATGCGGATATACCGCGGAAATCGGCATCGGCAGCGGATTCCATTGCGGCAGCACTTCGACGAGCTCGCCCGCGCGCAGATACGGCAGCGCCATGAAGCGCGGCACCTGAATGATGCCGACGCCCTTCAGGCCGCAGCTCAGATACGCTTCGGCATCGTTCACCGCGATCATGCCGCGCATCTTCACTTCGATGGTTTCATCGTCGACGACGAAGTCCATGTCCATGATGCGGCCCGTGCGGCTCGAAAAATAATTCACCGCCGTGTGATTCTGCAAATCGTCGATGGTCGTCGGCGTGCCGTTGCGTTCGAGGTATTGCGGCGCTGCGACCGTCACGCCCTGGAACACGCCGATGCGCCGCGCGACGAGACTCGAATCCTGCAGCGTGCCCACGCGAATCACGCAGTCCACGCCTTCCTGAATCAGATCGACGGGCTTGTCGCCGAAGCCCATCATCAACTCGATATCCGGATAGCGCGTGTGGAAATCGCATAGCTGCGGCATCACGATGAGCCGCCCGATCGCGCCCGGCATATCGACCCGCAGCTTGCCGTGCGGCCCTTTGCCATTGTTCGAGAAGGTGCTTTCCGCTTCCTCGATGTCCGCGAGGATGCGCACGCAGCGCTCGTAGTACGCGGCGCCGTCCGGCGTGAGGTTGAGCCTGCGCGTCGTGCGCTGAAGCAGCCGCACGTTCAGATGCGCTTCCAGATTCTGGATGATCGTCGTGACCGAGGCGCGCGGCAGATTGAGCGTGTCCGCGGCGCGGGAAAAGCTGTTGGTGTCGACGACGCGGGTGAAGACCTGCATTGCTTGTAGCCGATCCATGTTCTCTCACCTTCTTTACTTAGCGACGCAACTATTAAGCGTGCGCCAAAGAATGACCGATTGAACAATCGCAAGGGATAACCACGATTGTTCGGTGCGACCGAATTGTGTTGCCGGATTATAGGCATTTATTAAAAAAGGCGCGGACTCCAGAATTCGCAGCATCGCAACTTATGCGTGAAGGCCTTGCACCATCGGCCTCGCACTGAGAATAACCATGGCAACACTGTTGGATCTGGAGTCGAGCCCGCGCCTGTGCATCGAGGATGTGCAGATCACGGGGCACGCGCAACCGATCACACTGCGCAGCTATCGCCCCGCGTCGGACGGCACGGTTCTGCCCATCGTTCTGTACTTCCACGGCGGCGGTTTCATCGGCGGCGCACTCGACGATGCCGATATCGCCGCCGCGACGATTGCACGCGATACACCCGCGTGGGTCGTGTCCGTCGGCTATTCGCTCGCGCCGAAATATCCGTTTCCCGCCGCGCCCGAAGACGGCTATCGCGCGGCGCAATGGGCGGTGGCGCATGCCCGCGCGCAGCGCGCGGACCCGCAGCGCATCGGCATCGCGGGCCATGACGCGGGCGGCAATCTCGCCACGTGCGTCGCGGCTATCGCACGTGATCGCGGCGATCTTCGCATGTCCGCGCAAGCCTTGCTCGCGCCGCTGCTCGATCCGAGCATGACGCGCCTCGCCGACGAACGCAAAGTGCTGTGCCCCGATTTCGAGGCATGCGAATGCGCGCAGTGGTATCGCGCGTATCTGCCGAATCCTTCGCAACGTCTGCATCCGTATGCCGCGCCGCTCGAATCGCGCCGTCTCGGCGGCCTGCCGCCCGCGATGATCGCGAGCGCCGAGCACGATCTGCTGCATATCGAGGCGGAGAAATACGCGGGCGAACTGATCGCCGCGGGCGTGCCGACGGAAGTCACGCGTCACGGCAAGACGTCGCATCACGCGCTCGCCGCGCATCCCGACGCGCTAGCGGATGTCGTCGTGTTCTTCAAGAAGCGCCTCGCACGCGCGAAATGAGCGCGACGTAAGCGCAAAACGCCCACGCGAAAAGCAAGCGCAAGAAACGGCACGCACGCCTCGCATCGCACAACAACAATCTCAACGCAACCGGAGCCTTCACCATGTCTTTCAACCGCAAACGCATCTACGCCGCGCTGGGCGCGGTGCTGATCATTGCCGGCGCGGGTGGTTATACCGCCTGGCGAGGCCACGGCGATTCGGCGATGAACGAAGCCAAAGCCGCCGCGCATAGCCCGACGGCAACGGAAGTGGACGTCGCCGCCGTGATCTCGAAGACGATCACCGACTGGCAAAGCTATTCGGGCAGGCTCGAGGCGGTCGATCACGTCGACATTCGCCCGCTCGTGCCGGGCACGATCGTCGCCGTGCATTTCAAGGATGGCCAGCTCGTGAAGAAGGGCGATCCGCTCTTCACGATCGATTCGCGTCCCTACGAAGCCGAAGTGGATCGCGCGCAGGCTCAGCTCGCGGCGGCGCAGGCGCGCAACGGCTACACGTCGACGGATGCGGCGCGCGCTGAGCGCCTGCTCGCCGATAACGCGATCGCCAAGCGCGATTACGACGAGAAGCAGAACGCCGCGCGCGAGGCCGTCGCCAACCTGAAGGCCGCGCAGGCTGCGCTCGAAACCGCGAAGATCAATCTCGCGTACACGCATATCACCGCGCCGGTTTCGGGCCGCGTGTCGCGCGCGGAGCTCACGGTCGGCAATATCGTATCGACGGGCGGCAACGCGCCCTTGCTGACCACGCTCGTGTCGGTCTCGCCGATCTACGCATCGTTCGATGTCGATGAGCAAACCTATCTGCGCTATCTCGGCCGCGATGGCGGCAGCGCCGTGCCCGTGTCGCTCGGTCTCGCGAACGAGGACGGCTATTCGCGCGAGGGTGTCGTCGATTCCGTCGACAACCGGCTCGACACGACCTCGGGCACGATCCGCGTGCGCGCGCGCTTCAACAATCCGGACGGCACGCTCGTGCCCGGCCTCTATGCGCGCGTGAAAGTGGGCGGGGGGACGCCGCATCCGGCCGTGCTCGTGGAAGACGAAGCCATCGGCACCGATCAGGACAAGAAGTACGTCATGGTCGTCGACAAGGACAACCGCGTGCAGTACCGCGAAGTCGCGCTGGGCCAGACGCATGAAGGCCTGCGCGTGATCTCGAAGGGTCTGCAGCCGGGCGAGCGCATCGTCGTGAACGGCTTGCAGCGTGTACGTCCCAACGATGTGATCAAGGCCAACAACGTCGCGATGAATGACAGCGGCGCAGCGCCCGTCGTGAAGACGGCATCCGCACAGTGATGCGCGTCATCCGCAACAGACAGAACTCGTCATGAACATATCCAAATTCTTCATCGACCGCCCGATCTTTGCGGGCGTGCTCTCGGTGGTCGTGCTGCTCGCGGGCATCATCGCGATGTTCAAGCTGCCGATCTCCGAGTATCCGGAAGTCGTGCCGCCTTCGGTCGTCGTGCATGCGCAGTATCCCGGCGCGAACCCGAAGGTGATCGCGGAGACCGTGGCCTCGCCGCTCGAAGAGCAGATCAACGGTGTCGAAGACATGCTCTATATGCAGTCGCAAGCCAACAGCGACGGCAATCTCACGACCACGGTCACGTTCAAGCTCGGCACCGATCCTGACAAGAACACGCAGCTCGTGCAGAACCGCGTGAATCAGGCGTTGCCGCGTTTGCCGCAGGACGTGCAGCGTCTCGGCGTGACGACGATCAAGTCATCGCCCACGCTGACGATGGTGGTCCACCTGAACTCGCCCAACGGCCGTTACGACATGACGTATCTGCGCAATTACGCGCTGATCAACGTGAAGGACCGGCTCGAACGCATCGCGGGCGTGGGCGAAGTGCAGTTGTGGGGTTCGGGCGATTATTCGATGCGCGTGTGGCTCGATCCGCAAAAGGTCGCGCAGCGCGGCATGACGGCGACGGATGTCGTCAATGCGATCCGCGAGCAGAACGTGCAGGTGGCGGCGGGCGTGATCGGCGGCTCGCCGACGCTGCCCAACGTGCCGCTGCAACTGAACGTGAATGCGCGCGGCCGCTTGCAGAACGAGTCGGAGTTCCGCGACATCGTGCTGAAGACTTCGCCGGATGGTGCGGTCACGCATCTCAGCGACGTTGCCCGCGTCGAGCTGGCCGCATCGGAATACGGCCTGCGCTCGTTGCTGGACAACAAGTCGGCGGTTGCAATCGCGATCAATCAGCAGCCGGGCGCGAACTCGCTGCAGATCTCCGACGAAGTTCGCAAGACGATGAAGGAGCTGAAGGCGGACATGCCGGCGGGCCTCGAATATCAGATCGTCTATGACCCGACGCAGTTCGTGCGGTCCAGTATCGAAGCGGTCATTCATACGCTTGTCGAAGCGATCGCGCTGGTCGTGCTCGTGGTGATCGTGTTCCTGCAGACCTGGCGCGCGTCGATCATTCCGTTGCTCGCGGTGCCGGTGTCGATCGTCGGGACATTCTCGCTGCTGCTTGCGTTCGGTTTCTCGATCAACGCGTTGTCTTTGTTCGGGATGGTGCTCGCGATCGGTATCGTCGTCGACGATGCGATCGTCGTCGTCGAGAACGTGGAGCGCAACATCGAAGCGGGCTTATCGGCGAGAGACGCCACGTATCAGGCGATGCGCGAGGTGAGCGGGCCGATCATCGCGATCGCGCTGACGCTGGTTGCCGTGTTCGTGCCACTCGCGTTCATGTCGGGTCTCACGGGCCAGTTCTACAAGCAGTTCGCGATGACCATCGCCATTTCGACGGTGATCTCCGCGTTCAACTCGCTGACGCTGTCGCCGGCACTCGCCGCGCTCTTGCTGAAGGGCCACGACGAGCCGAAGGACTGGCTCACGCGCGGCATGGACCGCGTGTTCGGCGGCTTCTTCCGCGGCTTCAACAAGGTGTTTCATCGCGGCTCGGATGCGTATGGCAAGGGCGTGAAGAGCGTCATCAATCGCAAGGCATTGATGATGGTCGTGTATGCCGTGCTGCTCGGCGGCGCCGTGCTGATGGGCAAGATCGTGCCGGGCGGCTTCGTGCCCGCGCAGGACAAGGAGTATCTGATCAGCTTCGCGCAATTGCCGAACGGCGCATCGCTCGACCGCACCGAAGGCGTGATCCGTCAGATGTCGGATATCGCGCTGAAACAGCCGGGCGTGGAAAGCGCGGTGGAGTTTCCGGGTCTGTCGGTGAATGGCTTCACCAATTCGTCGAGCGCGGGCATCGTGTTCGTCACGCTGAAGCCTTTCAAGGAGCGCGTGCATGACAAGGCGCTGTCGGCCAATGCGATTGCCGGCGCGCTCAACCAGAAGTATGCGGGCATCAAGGGTTCGTTCATCGCCGTGTTCCCGCCGCCGCCGGTGCTGGGCCTGGGCACGCTCGGCGGCTTCAAGATGCAACTGGAAGATCGCGGCGCGCTCGGTTATTCGGCACTCGCCGATGCCACGCAGGCGTTCATCAAGCGCGCATCGCAGACGCCTGAACTCGGCCCGACGTTCTCCAGTTATCAGATCAACGTGCCGCAGTTGAACGTCGATCTGGATCGCGTGAAGGCGAAGCAGCTTGGTGTCTCGGTGACGGATGTATTCGACACGATGCAGGTCTATCTCGGCTCGCTCTATGTGAACGACTTCAATCGCTTCGGACGCGTGTATCAGGTGCGCGTGCAGGCGGATGCGCCGTTCCGTGCGAATCCGGAAGACATCGGTTTGCTGAAGACACGCAACGCGAACGGCGACATGGTGCCTTTGTCATCGCTCGTGAAGGTGACGCCGACATACGGCCCCGAGATGGTGGTGCGCTACAACGGCTACACCGCCGCGGATATCAACGGCGGTCCTGCTCCGGGCTATTCGTCGGGTCAGGCTCAGGCAGCGGCGGAACGCATCGCGGCGGAAGTGCTGCCGCGCGGGATCAAGTTCGAATGGACCGATCTCACGTATCAGCAGATCCTCGCGGGCAACGCGGCCCTGTGGGTCTTCCCGATCAGCGTGCTGCTCGTGTTCCTCGTGCTCGCCGCGCTGTATGAAAGCCTGACGTTGCCGCTCGCCGTCATTCTGATCGTGCCGATGAGCATTCTGTCCGCGCTCGTGGGCGTATGGCTCACCGATGGCGATAACAACATCTTCACGCAGATCGGCCTGATGGTGCTCGTGGGCTTGTCGGCGAAGAACGCGATTCTGATCGTCGAGTTCGCACGCGAACTGGAGATGCAGGGACGCTCGATCGTGCAGGCCGCGATCGAAGCGAGCCGGCTGCGTCTGCGCCCGATTCTGATGACGTCGATCGCGTTCATCATGGGCGTGGTGCCGCTCGTGCTGTCGACGGGCGCGGGCTCGGAAATGCGTCACGCGATGGGCGTCGCGGTGTTCTTCGGCATGCTGGGCGTGACGCTCTTCGGTCTGATGCTGACGCCGGTGTTCTACGTGATCCTGCGCAAGCTCTCGCGCACGGAACACGTGACGGACAAGCACGGCTCGCATCCGCAGATGCGCGGTATCGGTGCTTCGTATGAAGCGCAATGAGGTCAATGATGAATAAGCTGCATGTTTTATCGAGTCTGATGGCGTCGTTAATGCTGGTCGCGGGCTGCTCGCTCGCGCCGACCTACGAGAAGCCGAACGTCAACGAACCGTCCGCCTACAAGGAAACGCCGCAGAAGACGCTCGACGCTTCGGAAGCGGGAACGTGGAAGACCGCGCAGCCTTCCGAAGAGATGCTGCGCGGCGAATGGTGGAGCATCTTCGGCGACGCCACGCTCAACGATCTGGAAAAGCAGGCGCAGGACGCGAACCAGAATCTGAGGGCCGCGGCGGCGCGCGTGAAGGAAGCCCGCGCGATCAACCAGACGGCGCGCGCGGGTCTGTTCCCGAAGCTCGACGCGGGCTTCGGTCCGACGCGCGAGAAGCTCTCGCCCGCCTCGCAGTTCCTGCCGCCCGATGGCAACGTGGCCGCGCAGACGTTGTGGCGTGCGCAGGCGAGCGTCTCGTATGAAGTGGATCTCTTCGGCCGCGTGTCGAACACGGTGCAGGCCGCGAACGCGGACACGCAGCAAAGCGAGGCGCTGTTCCGCTCGGTGCAGCTGGCGTTGCAGGCGGATGTCGCGCAGAACTACTTCAATTTGCGCGAGCTCGATGCCGAAACCGATGTCTATACGCGCACGGTGCAGTTGCGCGAGGAAGCGCTGAAGCTCGTGCAGAAGCGCTTCAAGGAAGGCGATATCAGCGAGCTCGACGTGGCGCGCGCGAAGTCGGAACTCGCAACGGCGCGTTCCGACGCGATGACGGTGCAACGGCTGCGAGCGGCATCGGAGCATAGCCTCGCGGTGCTGCTCGGCAAGGCGCCCGCGGAGTTCTCGATGGCCGCCAATCCGCTCAAGCCGGTGACGGTGCGCGTGCCGCCGGGCCTGCCTTCGTCGCTGCTCGAACGTCGTCCGGATATCGCGGCGGCGGAGCGCGCGATGGCGGCGGCGAACGCGCGCATCGGCGTGGCGAAGGCGGCGTTCTTCCCGTCGCTGACGCTGACGGGCTCGGGCGGCTTCGAATCGGCGACGCTCGGCGATCTCTTCAAGTGGTCGAGCCGCACGTTCCTGCTCGGGCCGTTCGCGGGCACCATGCTCAATATCCCGATCTTCGACGGCGGCCGCCGCAAGGGCGATCTCGCGAATGCGCGGGCGGTGTATGAAGAAGATGTCGCGAGTTATCGTCAGCAGGTGCTCGTTGCGTTCCGCGAGGTCGAGGACAATCTTTCGGATCTGCGCATCCTCGAAGATCAGACGGCCACGCAGGACGACGCGGTGAAGGCATCGGTGCGCGCGGCGCAGCTTTCGCGCACGCAGTACACCGAAGGCGCGGTGAATTATCTCGACGTTATCGACGCGGAGCGCACCGTGCTGCAATCGCAGCGTTCTTCGGTGCAGTTGCAGGGGGCGCAGGCGGTGTCGACGGTGAATCTGATTCGCGCGCTGGGCGGCGGCTGGGGCGATGCGATGCCCAAGCCCGTGCCCGAGCCGAGTCTCGCGCAGAAGTAAAGCCACGCATGGCCCTGCACCCCGCAGGGCCATTTTGTTTGAGTGACCGCACTAGAGAACGCTTGAAGAACCGAAGCCGATTGTTCGTCTATCGGAACATATGTCTTCACTTACGGAGCGTTTATCCGCGAGGCCCGAATCCATAGAATGCTGATCATGGGATAGGGAGCCGATGATGAAAGACTTGATCGCAAGACAACTGTATCAGCCGGCGGTGGTGCTGCCACTGCTGCTGTTGACGCGCCTGATGGTCACGCTCGACTTCAATCTCGCGCAGGTGATGTTCGTGATGGTGCTGAGAGGCTCACAGCACGCATATCACTTCGCGCTGCGTCATACGGTGGCGCGTCAGCGCGGCGAAGCATCCGTAAAGCACATCGCCTGCAATAACTGCTGCTGACGCGCGGCCTATCGAAGTTCAATAAACCTCGGGAACGTACATCTCATCGGGCACGGGCTGTCGCAGATAATCGGGATTGAACACGCGATCGGGCAGTTCGACCGGATCATGCTCGACCTCGTGATACGGCATCTGGCTCAGCAGATGATGGATGCAGTTCAGGCGTGCACGCTTCTTGTCGACGGCGTGCACGACCCACCACGGCGCTTCGGGAATGTGCGTGCGCTGGAGCATCACTTCCTTCGCCGCCGTGTACGCTTCCCAGCGGCGGCGGCTTTCCAGGTCCATCGGGCTCAGCTTCCACTGTTTGAGCGGATCTTCGATGCGCGCCTGGAAGCGCACTTCCTGTTCGTCATCGGTGATCGAGAACCAGTACTTGACAATCTGGATGCCGCTTCTCACCAGCATCTTCTCGAACTCGGGAACCGAGCGGAAGAATTCCTCATACTCTTCGTCGGTGCAGAAGTTCATCACGCGCTCGACACCCGCGCGGTTGTACCAGCTGCGATCGAACAACACGATTTCGCCGGCCGCCGGCAGGTGCGACACGTAACGCTGGAAATACCATTGCGTGCGCTCGCGATTGTTCGGCGCGGGCAACGCCGCCACGCGGCACACGCGCGGATTCAGCCGTTGCGTGATGCGTTTGATCGCGCCGCCTTTGCCCGCCGCATCGCGTCCCTCGAAGATCACGACGAGACGATGCCCCGTATGCACGATCCAGTCCTGCAACTTCACGAGCTCGCCCTGCAGACGGAACAGCTCGCGGAAGTACGTCTTGCGCAGCGCCCGCTCTTCGTCGGAGAAGGTCGATTCGCCGTCCAGGAAGCGATCGTCGACCTCCATTTCGAACTCTTCGTCGTAGCTGTCGATGATGTCAGCGTGGAAACGGCGCTGCTTGTCCGTGTTCATGTAAGGCTCCGTGGCGTTCTTGGGCTGCCGCGTCGTCGTGGACGGCCGCGGCGCGGGACGGCCGATTATGACGACATTCGATGGCAGTCGTATGACAGTGGCCGTTTTCGGGAATTGTAGAAAGCGGCGCACGCGCTCACAAATCCGGCGCGGCACTTTCTGACACGACGCCGCGCGCCGTTAGAATGTTCCGGCACTTCGATGGCATGCCGATGGCACCGCGACCTCATTTCTAATCGACGACGAGCGAACCCGATGACCGCAACGATCCAGACTTTCGACGAAGTCCAAACCGCGCGTCTCGTGCCGTATGACCGGCTCGTGGACACGCTCGCGGCGACCATGCTCGACTACGCGGCCGGGCGCATCGTGAGTCCCGAGCGCATGGTGGTACCGATCGAGGGCGGCGTGATGCTGTCGATGCCCGCGAGCGCCGCCGATCTCGCGATGCACAAGCTCGTGAACGTCTGCGCCGGCAATGGCGCGCGCGGCCTGCCGACGATTCACGGCCAGGTCACGGCCTACGATGCCGTGACGGGCGTGCCGCAGTTCATGCTCGATGGCCCGACGGTGACGGGGCGGCGCACGGCCTCGGTATCGATGCTCGCGATCCGCGCGCTGCATGCGAGCGCGCCGCGGGAGGTGCTCGTCATAGGCACGGGCAAGCAGGCGGCGTATCACGTCGAGGCGCTCGCCGCCGTTTATCCCGGTGCGCATATCCACGTGCAAGGCTCGCGACCGGAACGCGCGCGCGAATTCTGTTCAGCGCATGCGTCGGTTTGCAACAACCTGTCCGTGCTGGAACAGTCTGTGATTCCGGATTCCATCGACGTCGTGATCGCCGGGACCACGAGCAAGACGCCCGTCTACACGATGCCGGCGCGCGCGGGGCGCCTCGTGATCGGCGTGGGCGCATTCACCGCCGATGCCGCCGAGATCGCCGCCGCGACCGTGCATGCGAGCGCGCTCTATGTCGACGACCCCGCGGGAGCGCGGCACGAAGCGGGCGATTACATTCTCGCGGGCGTCGACTGGGACGCGGTGCATCCGCTGTCCGAGGCGCTGGCGGCGCCGTCGACAGCCATCGATGCCGCGCGTCCCGTGATGTTCAAGTCGGTCGGTTGCGCGGCGTGGGATCTCGCGGCGTGCCGCGTCGCGCGCGCGGTTTTGTCGGACGAAAACAGCGCGTTGCGCCATGTGCAGCAAGGGTAGACGGCTTGGAACGGGACTTGCTCCTTGCCTGCTTTATGAGTGGCGCTCGGGGCGCCACGGGACGAACGGCGCGAAAGTCGCGCCACAGCAATCGAGCCAGCGAACTCATCCATGAAAAGTCGATACGACAGCAAATGGCACCCCTGGATTCCGGCGCGCGACGGCGGCCATGAAGGCGCCGGCGGCACCGCGCGCGGGGAACGCCAGACGCCAGCCCATGCGAGCGCCGCGCCGCCCGCGGCCTACTTCATCTCGGTGCTCGAGCTCGCCACAGGCGAGAAGCTCGGCAACGACGAGCGCACGCGCGCCGTGGCGATGCTCGAATCGCAATTCGGCGCGGGTCGCCCGCGCACGCTGAAGGAGGCGGTGCGCATCTGCGCGGCAGCGATCGATTCGTCGACACTGCAGCGCATGGCGCGCGGCGCGAAGGCCTGAAGAAGGTCCGGGCGGTTTGCGCATCCGAGGTGCGTTTTTTCACACGCATGTAAAAGGCGCGTGCTCCGCAACAAAGCGCGCGAACGTTCGGACGCGCGCATCGCCCCTTATTTGACGGTCTGAATCACCTCGAAGCCTTCGAACTCGGGATGGCCGAGATAGAGTTGCCGCGTTTCGCCGCCCGCGTTGCGATGGGCCGCGCGAAACGCGTCCGAGCGCGTCCAGTCCTCGAAGGCCGCCTTGTTCGCCCAGATCGTATGGCTCGAATACAGGACGTGGTCATCCTTGACCGGTCCTTTGAGCAGATGAAACTCGACGAATCCCGGCACATCCTTGAGATGCGTGTCACGGCTGGTCCAGAGGCGTTCGAAGTCGGTCTCGGCGCCGGGCACGATCCTGAAGCGGTTCATGGCGATATACATGTCGATGCGTTTCCTTCGCGGTAAGCGGTCGTCAATAGAAAAAATCAGCTGCGTTCGAGTTCGACTATCGTCTTGAAGCCGCCGAAGAACATGCGCTGCGCGTCGAACGGCGGCGCGGCGGATTCCATCATCGTCTTCAGGCGCGGGTCTTCCATCACCTTGGCGTTGACGCTGTCGCGCTGCTCGCGCGACTCGTAGACGATATACGAGAACGCCACCGTTTCCCCTTCCTTCAGTTGCACGCTCTGCGGAAAGGACGTGACCTTGCCGGGCTTCACATCGTCGGCAATGGTCTCCACGAATTGCAGCGCGCCATGTTCCAGCCAGATCTTGCCGGCTGCTTCGGCCATGGTGCGGTAGGCGTCGATCTTGTCGATCGGCACCGGCACGACGAATCCATCCACGTAGTGCGCCATATGAGTCTCCTGATTCGGTTAGAGAGGTCCGCGCATGCGATGCGCTTTCCTTTGAGCCATTCGCCGGGAGCGAAGTTCAGGCGCTCGCGTGCGGCAGTTCGGCCGTCCATGCATCGGCGGGCGAGGCGCGCCTGAGCACCGTCGCCGACAGCGGCGCGATGTCCATCGTGTAGACGGACGCGAGCGGCATGCCGAGCGCATGCGCGAGCGCCGCTTTCACGACGATCGCATGCGTGACGACGATGCAGCGCTCGCGCGCATTCAGGTGATCGCTGAATGCGAGAGCGTCCGCGACGCGCGCCGCCAGCATGGCGACGCTCTCGCCGCCGTGCGGGCGCGCTTGCGGATCGGCGAGCCATGCGGCGACATGGCCGGGCTCGCGCGTGCCGGTGTCGCGTATCGATAAGCCGCGCCAGCGGCCGTAGTCGATGTCGTCGAACGCGGGCACGATCTCGAATGCGTCCGCGATCCATGCCGCCGTTTCGCGTGCCACGCGCGCGGGACTGGCGATCACGCGCGTATTGCGGCGCGCACGCAGCGGCGCGAGCACGGCGCGGGCATCGCGTTCGGCGGACTCATCGCCGCTGGGAAAGAAGCCGGCTTTCATCGCGCGCGTGGCGGCGTGGCACAACAGGATGAGTTCCAAGGGAGCGTGACGGGCAATCGGAATCGTTTTACTTTGCCGTCAATCATCATAGAATGGCAAGCTTGCAGTGCGAGGAAGCCGGTGCAAATCCGGCACGGTCGCGCCACTGTATGCGGTTCGTGAGCTTAAAGGCGCTCTGCCGCGAGTCAGACCCCGCTGCATGCTCTTCATCAATCGGGACGCGCTTTTCCCTGGAGAACCACCATGAATGTTTCCAACGCGCCGGTCTTTTCCGCACCGGTTTCCCCCTCGCTCGACGCGCCCATCCCCATTCCGGTGCGCGAAGTGCTGCCGTGGGCCGTCTTCATCGGCCTCCTTCTGCTGATCGCCATTTATTTCGTGGGCGCGGAGCAGGGCGCGACGTCGATCTTTTCCGGCACGTACGTTCACGAGTTCGTCCACGACGGCCGGCATCTGCTCGGCTTTCCGTGCCACTGAGGGCGCGTCATGATTCGCACGTTGCTGATACGCGGCATGATCGCGGGACTGGTCGCGGGCCTGATCGGCTTCGGCTTCGCGCGCGTCTTCGGCGAGCCGACGGTGGCGCGGGCCATCGCGTTCGAGGAACAGCATGAGCATGCGGCCGCGCCGCATGAGCACGAACATGGCGATGCCTCGACAAGCGCCGCGCATTCGCACGATCACGGCGACGAAGCGCTCGTCTCCCGCGATACGCAAGCGGGTCTCGGCCTGCTGACGGGCGTCGCGGTGTTCGGCACCGCACTGGGCGGTCTCTTCTCGCTCGTGTTCGCGTTCGCGTATGGCAGGCTCGGCGCGTTGCATGCGCGCGGCACGTCGGCGTTGCTGGCGTTGTTCGGCTTCGTGAGCGTGGCCATCGTGCCGTTTCTCAAGTACCCGCCGAATCCGCCGGCGGTCGGCGGTGCCGAGACCATCGGGCCGCGCACGGCGCTGTTCTTCGGCATGGTGGCGATTTCGCTCGTGGCCGCGGTGTTCGCCGTGCGGCTGCAGCGGCGCATGGCGGCGCGTCACGGCGGCTGGAACGCGACGCTGATCGCCGCGGCCGCGTACATCGTCGCGATCGTGGTTGCGCAGGTCGCGTTGCCGCGCATCGACGAAGTGCCCGCCGATTTCTCGGCTTCGCTACTGTGGAATTTCCGTGTGGCCGCGATCGGCATGCAGGCGTTGATCTGGGCGACGCTCGGCCTCGTGTTCGGCGCACTCGCGGCGCGTGAACTCGAAAAGCCGCCGGTCAGAAGAATGGCCGCGGCCTGAGCGATTCATCACGCTGAGAATACGGCCCGCGTTCCGTCAGGAGCGCGGGCTTTTCACTTGGTCTTCGCCGCACGGCGCGCGAGCAATTCGTCCAACAAAACGCGCTTCGCGTCATCGTCCATCGATCTGAACGTCTTGATCTCTTCGCGGCTTCTGAAGCAGCCGAGGCACAGGCCGGTGTCGGCATCGAGCTTGCAGACGTCGGTGCAGGGCGAGCCGACCGGCGCCTGCGTCTTTGCGCGCTCGATGGTGAAGGCGAGATCGAGCGGCGTGCGAATGTCTTGTGTGGTCGTCATAGTTGTTCGCCGCGAAAGAGCGCGGCGGCGGCAGCGGGATTCGATGGCCAGTATGCGTGCATATAGGTGGCCGTCACCGGGCCATGCCGATAGAGCGCTTCGCCTGCTGTGCCCGTTGTCGCATGTGTCGCTTGAAGGACAGGCTGCATCGGCGTTTGCAGGGTCGAGTAATGGAACGTGTGGCCGGTCATCGCACCATGCATCGTATCGATGCGCTGCATTGCGAGGCGCGAGAGCTTGCGTTGCATCGCGGCATCGCCGGGGAGCATGCCGAGCATCGCGTGCTTCGTTCCTTCGATGTCGGTCAGCGAATCGAGCAGATAGAGCATGCCGCCGCATTCCGCGACGACTGGCTTCGCACGCGCGACATGCTCATCGATCGAAGCGCGCGTGTGCGCGTTCGCGGCGAGCGCCGCCGCATGCAGTTCGGGATAGCCGCCGGGAAGATAGAGCGCATCGGCATCGGGGGGCGCGGGCTCGTCGGCGAGCGGCGAGAAGCTGCTGATGCGCGCGCCCATCGCGACGAGCAGATCGATGTTCGCCGGATAGATGAACGAGAACGCGGCATCGCGCGCAATCGCGATGTGCATGCCGTCGAGAAGACGCGGCGGCGCGGGCAGCACCGCATCGTCGAAATGAACCGGTGGCGGAAGATCGGCCAGCGATGTTTGCGCGATCGCATCGGCGGCGCGGTCGAGCCGCGCGTCGAGGCCCGCGATTTCTTCCGGCTGCGTGAGGCCGAGGTGTCGCTCGGGCAGCGCGATATCGTCGGCGTTCGACAGATGGCCGCAATAGCGCAGGCCCTCGGGAATGGTCTCCGACAACATTTGCGCATGACGCGGCGATGCGACGCGATTCGCGAGCACGCCATGAAACGGCACGTCCGCGCGATAACGCGCGAGCCCGAAGGCGATGGCGCCGAAGGTCTGCGCCATGCCGTGCGCGCCGATGACCGCGAGCACGGGCACGTTGAACGCGGCGGCGAGATCGGCGCTGCTGGGCGTGCCGTCGAAAAGGCCCATCACGCCTTCGATGAGGATGAGATCGGCTTCGCGCGCCGCTTGCGCGAGCAGTGCGCGGCACGCATCGAGCCCGACCATCGACAGATGCAGCGAGTAGACGGGCGCGCCGCATGCGCGCTCGAGAATCATCGGATCGAGAAAATCCGGGCCGGTCTTGAAGACGCGCACGTTCAGGCCGCGGCGCGCGTGATGCCGCGCGAGCGCGGCCGTCACCGTGGTCTTGCCTTGATGCGACGCGCTCGCGCCGATGAAGAGAGCGGGGCAGTCCGGCATCGCGTTCAGAACTCGACGCCGCGTTGCGCCTTCACGCCCTGCTCGCGATACGGATGCTTCACGAGGCGCATTTCCGTGACGAGATCGGCGAGCTCGACGAGCGCATCGGGCGCATGACGGCCGGTGACGACGACATGCAGCATCGCGGGCCGCGCCTTCAGTACGTCGAGCACTTCGTCGAGCGGCAGATAGTCGTACTTGAGCACGGTGTTGAGCTCATCGAGCACGACCATCTGATACTCGCCGCTTTCGATCATGCGCCGCGCCTCGTTCCAGCCGCGGCGCGCGGTGGCCATGTCGGCTTCGCGGTTCTGCGTGTTCCAGGTGTAGCCGTCGCCCATCGTGACGAAATCGCAATTGGCGATGGTGCCGAGAAAATCGCGCTCGGACGTATGCAGCGCGCCCTTGATGAACTGCACGACGCCGAGCTTCATGCCGTGACCGAGCACGCGCACGGCCATGCCGAAGGCGGCCGTGGTCTTGCCTTTGCCGTTGCCGGTATTCACGATCAGCAGGCCTTTCTCGTGATCGGCCGCGGCCTGCTTCTTCTCGTGACCTTCCTTGCGGCGCTGGGTCATGCGCAGATGCGATTCGGTATCGGTTTTCACATGATCTCCGGGTTCGAAGGGAATCGATGCGTGTGGGCGCATTTGAAGGACGGCCGTATCGTACCTCAGTGGCGGCTTCGATATGCCTCGTTCGCGGGTTAATTCTGCGCTAAGAGACGGTGTGCATGATGCAGTCACCGACTTGAGGAGCAGAGAAATGAACGTGGTCTATTTATGGCTGGAGCTCGTGGCGCTTGCGGTGCTCGCCTGGCTTTGTCGTGACAAGATCAAGCCTGTAATCGGCGGGTTACTCGATAGAAAGGCATGCGCGCACGGCGCGGTCAAACCGCGATCGATGCTTCGCTCGCATCGCCCTCACGCGCCATTGCCACCGCGACGGTTACGCCGCAATCGATCGTCTTTGGCACGATGAGTGTCTGCGCATTCCCCGCAAGCAGCGCGCAAGGCTCGCATACGCCATCGACGTTCATATGCTTCGCCGCATGATGCGACACCGCGATGCCGCGCGCTCGCGCAATTTCATCGGCGCTAAAAAAACGCAAAGTCAGGCGATGACCCGCGCAGAACGCGAGCAATCCGGCTTCGTCCCGCTTTGCGTCGATGCTCGCGACGATCGCGATATCGGCGAACGAATGCGAGCCGAGTGCTTGCCGCACGGCGTGTTCGATCGCATCGGCGCTCGTGCCGCGCCTGCAGCCGATACCGACCGCGAGCCGCGTGGCAGAGGCCGCATTCATGCGAACGATGACGGGTTTCATGAAAAGTAGAGATCGATGCGCGCGGCACGCGCGTTCGGAGCGGACCCGCATTATCGCAGCGCAATGCCCGAATGTGCCCGCCGCGGCCGGTCCTTTCTTGACGCTCACGCGCGCCGGGCCTAGACTTTCACGCAGTTTTGGTGCTCGCGCGCGGATTCTCTCGTGCGCAGTTAAACGGGAAGCAGGGCGCGTTCCATTCGACCGGTCGAACGAGCGTCAACCTGCGCTGCCCCCGCAACGGTAAGCGATTCCCGCATCGGCAATGTTTTCATCGCCCGTGCGGGAAGCCGCCTTCGAGGCCACTGCGCTCATGCGGCGCGGGAAGGCGAAGCGGCGTCGTCGTCAGCCCGGATACCGGCCAGACATGAGAGGGTGCGTTGCCGCGGGGATGCGGTGCGTCCCGTGATCCATCGAATCGTGCGCTTCTCCTTTCGTCTCATCCGCGAAGCCGCTCGCATCCCGCGAGATGAAGCGCACGCACCATAAGCCCCGGAGCTACGATGCAAACCCGCAAGATCCCCGTCACGGTCGTGACCGGCTTTCTCGGCAGCGGCAAGACCACATTGATGCGGCATATCCTGTCCAATGCGCAAGGCAAGCGCATCGCGGTGATCGTCAACGAGTTCGGCGAGCTCGGCATCGACGGGGAAATTTTGAAGGGCTGCGGCATCGGCTGCGACGACGAAACCGGCTCGAAGGACCGCAATCTCTATGAACTCGCGAACGGCTGTCTGTGCTGCACGGTGCAGGAAGAGTTCTATCCGGTGATGGAGCAGCTCGTCGAGCGGCGCGACAGCATCGATCACGTATTGATCGAAACCTCGGGTCTCGCGCTGCCCAAGCCGCTCGTGCAGGCATTCAACTGGCCGTCGATCAAGAACGCCTTTACCGTCGACGCGGTCGTGACCGTCGTCGATGGCCCCGCTGCCGCGAGCGGCCAGTTCGCGGCGAATCCCGTCGCCGTCGATGCGCAACGCAAGGCCGATCCGAACCTCGATCACGAATCGCCGCTGCACGAGTTGTTCGAGGATCAGCTTGCGTCGGCGGATCTCGTCATCGTCAACAAGACCGATCTCATGGACGATGCCGCGCTGCGAAAGGTCGAAGCGCTCGTGCGCCCCGAGATTCCGCCCGAAGTGAAAGTCGTGCCCGCGCAGATGGGCAGGCTCGATGTGCATACGCTGCTCGGGCTCGAAGCGGCATCGGAAGAGAGCATTCATCTGCGGCACGATCATCACGGCTCGCCCGATGACGAAGGCCACGCCGATCATCATCACGACGAGTTCGATTCGGTCGTCGTGCAAGGCACGGTCGAATCGCGCGAGCAGGCGCTGGCGGCATTGCATGCGCTCGTCGAGCGTCACACGATCTATCGCGTGAAGGGCTTCGCCGCGTTGCCGGGCGCCGCGATGCGCCTCGTTGTGCAGGGCGTCGGACGGCGCTTCGACAGCTATTTCGATCGCCGCTGGCAAGCCGATGAAGCGAACACGCCGAGCCGCTTCGTGCTGATCGGCGAAGACCTCGAACGCGATACGCTGCAACGCGCCTTCGACGCGGCGCTTGCGAGCGCACCCGTGCAGGCGTAACAGCGATGCATCTGCTCCGCACGACACCGGGCGGCTTCGTCGACGACGCGCAGGGCGTCATGCGCATCGATCAGACGAGCGCGCCGATCGTCGTGCTCAGTTCCGCCGATACGACGCTCGCGTTGCTCGCGAGCGTGTTTCCGCGCCTGGAAGCCGGCTTTCCCGAAGTGCGGCTCGCGAATCAGGCATTCCTGCGCCAGCCTGCATCGGTCGATTTCTATGTCGACGATGTCCTGCGTCACGCGAAGGTCGTGATCGTCGATCATCTCGGCGGCGAATCGTACTGGCCGTACGGTATCGAGCGCCTCGTCGCGCTCGCGAAGAAAGAGAAGCAGATGCTCGCGATGTTCTCGGGCGATCTGACCGAAGACCCGAATCTCATCGGCAAGAGTACGGCCGATGCGCAGTTCTGCCGCGAGTTGTCGCGCTATCTGCGCGAAGGCGGCGCGCGCAATGCGGAAGAGTTTCTGCGCTCGATCGCGCATCGCGCATTCGGCTTCGGACGCGAGCCGCAAGCGCCGAGCCCGCTGCCGGCCGTCGCGATCTATCATCCCGAGCGCGATATCGCGGCGATCGAAGACTGGCAGGCGCGCTGGACCGCAGGCGCGCCCGTCGTCGGCGTGCTGTTCTATCGCGCGCACTTGCAATCGGGCAATACCGCCGTGTTCGATGCGCTCATCGAAGCGCTCGAAAAAGAAGGCATGAATCCGCTGCCGATCGCGATTTCGTCGCTGAAGGAAAGCGTGAGCCGCGAAGTGGTCGAGCGCTTGTGCGCCGAGCATCGCGCGTCGCTCGTGTTGAACACGACGGCCTTTGCCGCGAGCGTGATCGGCGAGGACGAAGCCTTCGAAGTCGCGGGCGATGCGCCCGTGCTGCAAGTCATTCTGAGCGGCGGCAATCGCGACGACTGGCAAAAGGACAATCACGGCCTCAACTCACGCGATGTCGCAATGCACGTCGCGCTGCCCGAAGTCGATGGCCGCATCATCACGCGCGCGGTGAGCTTCAAGGGCCTTGCGTATCACTGCAAGCATACGCAGGTGGATGTCGTTCGCTATCAGGCCGATGCGGAGCGCGTGCGCTTCGTGGCCGAGCTGAGCCGGCGCTGGTGCAAGCTGCGTCATACGCCGAACGCGCAGAAGCGCATCGCGCTCGTGCTCGCGAACTATCCGGCGAGCGAAGGGCGCATCGGCAATGGCGTGGGGCTGGATACGCCCGCATCGGCCATCGGCATTCTGTCGATGCTCGCGCGTGAAGGCTATCGCGTCGGCCGCATTCCCGCGAGCGGCGATGCGCTCATCGCCGCGCTGACCGAAGGCGTGACCAACGATCCTGTCGTGCGCGATCTGCGTCCCGCGTTGCAGAGCCTTTCTCTCGACGAATACGTCGATGCCTATCGCCTGCTTCCCGCCGATGCGCGCGCCGCGCTAGAAAAGACCTGGGGCGCGCCCGAAGACGACCCGACGATAAGACGCGGCCGCTTCATGATCGCGGGTTATCGCTGCGGCGAAATCTTCATCGGTATTCAGCCTTCACGCTCGCGCGAGCGCAACGATTACGCGAGCTATCACGACGCCGATCTCGTGCCGCCGCATTCGTATCTGGCGTTCTATTTCTGGCTGCGCCTGCGTTTTCAGGCGGATGCGCTCGTGCATGTGGGCAAGCACGGCAATCTCGAATGGCTGCCGGGCAAGAGCGTGGCGTTGTCGTCGTCGTGCTGGCCCGATGCGATTCTCGGGCCGATGCCGCATCTCTATCCGTTCATCGTGAACGATCCGGGCGAAGGCAGTCAGGCGAAGCGCCGCGCGCAGGCGGTCATCATCGATCATCTGATGCCGCCGCTCACGCGCGCCGAAAACTACGGGCCTTTGCAGGATCTCGAGCGTCAGGTCGACGAATACTACGAAGCGCTGATGGTCGATGCGCGCCGTGCGAAGCTCTTGCGCAAGTCGATTCTCGCGAACATCGTCGAGAACAGGCTGCATGAAGAACTCGGGCTGGACGCGCCGCGCGATATCGCCGGCGAAGATGCGCTGCTCACGCGCGCCGATGCCTATCTCTGCGAGCTGAAGGAAGCGCAGATTCGCGACGGCCTGCATGTGTTCGGCGTGTCGCCGCAAGGCGTGCAGCGGCGCGACACGCTGCTCGCGCTCGGCCGCTTTCCGATCGGCGACGGGCAAGGCGCGAACGCGAGCCTCATCACGGCGATCGCGCGCGATCTGCAACTCCCCGATGCCTTCGATCCGCTCGATGCCGACTGGTCCGCGCCGTGGGACGGGCCGCGCCCGCACGCGCTCGCCGAAGTCAGCGACGCGCCGTGGCGCCATCACGGCGATACGCGCGAGCGTCTCGAATCGTTAGCGATGCAACTATTGTCGGACGATGATGCCCACGCGCCCGGTCCGCATGCCGCGCTCGTGCTCGAACGACTGCGCGGCGACGTGCTCGCGCGGCTCGACGCATGCGGGCCGCAAGAGCTGATGCAACTGAAGCGCGGCCTCGAAGGACGTTTCGTGCCGCCGGGGCCGAGCGGCTCGCCTTCGCGCGGCAGGCCGGATGTGTTGCCCACGGGACGCAACTTCTATTCCGTCGATACACGCGCGCTGCCGACGCAAGCTGCATGGTCGCTCGGCGTGAAATCCGCGAATGCATTGGTCGAGCGCCACGTGCAGGATCACGGCGATTTCCCGCGTGCGATCGGCTTGTCGGTGTGGGGCACGGCGACGATGCGCACCGGCGGCGACGATATCGCGCAGGCGTTCGCGCTGATCGGCGTGCGGCCGAAGTGGGCGGCGGGCAGCCATCGCGTGACCGACTTCGAGATACTGCCGATCTCCATCTTCAACCGGCCGCGCATCGATGTGACGCTGCGCGTGTCGGGCTTCTTCCGCGATGCGTTCGCGAATCTGATGCATCTCTTCGATGCGGCCGTGCAGGCCGTCGCCGAACTCGACGACGAGCCCGCCGACGTGAACCCGATCCGCGCACGCATTCTGCGCGAGCGCGACGAGCTGATCGCGCGCGGCGTCGATGCGAAGGATGCGCGGCGGCGCGCGGGCTGGCGTGTGTTCAGCACGAAGCCGGGCGCATACGGCGCGGGGCTGCAGGAGTTGATCGATGCAAGGCAGTGGCAGACCGACGCCGATCTCTCCGCCGCCTATCAAAGCACCGGTGGTTACGCGTACTCGCAAGGCGGCGATGGCGTGGAGGCGCGCGCGAGCTTCGGCACGCGGCTTTCGAACCTCGATGTCGTGCTGCAAAACCAGGATAACCGCGAACACGATCTGCTCGATTCGAACGACTATCATCAGTTTCAGGGCGGCATGGTTGCAGCCGTGCGTTACCTGTCGGGCGTGCAGCCGCAGACGTACAACGCGGATCACAGCAATCCCGCCGCGCCGCGCGTGCGCACGCTGAATGAAGAGATCGCGCGCGTGGTGCGCTCGCGCGTCGTCAATCCGAAGTGGATCGATGGCGTGAAGCGTCATGGCTACAAGGGCGCGTCCGAGCTTGCCGCGACGGTCGACTATCTCTTCGGCTATGACGCGACGGCGCGCGTCGTGTCGGATCATCAGTACGCGCTCGTCACCGATGCCTATGTGAACGACGTGGACACGCGCGCGTTCATCACGGCGCACAATCCGCACGCGCTGCAATCGATCTGCGAGCGCCTGCTCGAAGCGATGGAGCGCGGCTTGTGGCAGGAACCCGCTGGCTATCGCGAGCAGGTCGAACGGCATCTGCTCGATGTCGAACAGCGAATCGAAGGCCGACAGTCTTGAACGAAACCATTTCATCTCCGGTATTTCCTTTCTCAGCGCTCGTCGCGCAAGCGCCCTTGCAGCAGGCACTTTTGCTGGCGGCGGTCGATCCGTCGATCGGCGGCGTGCTCGTCAGCGGGCCGCGCGGCACGGCGAAATCCACGGCGGCGCGCGCGCTCGCGGAGCTGATGCCCGAAGGAAAGTTCGTCACCTTGCCGCTCGGCGCGAGCGAGGAGCAACTGATCGGCACGCTCGATATTCAAAGCGCATTGCGCGATGGCGGCGTGAAGTTCTCGCCGGGGCTGCTTGCGAAAGCGCACCTGGGCGTGCTGTATGTCGATGAAGTCAATCTGCTGCCGAATCCGCTCGTCGATCAGTTGCTCGATGTCGCCGCGAGCGGCGTGAACATCGTCGAGCGCGATGGCATTTCGCATCGGCATGACGCGCGTTTCGTGCTGATCGGCACGATGAATCCCGAAGAGGGCGAACTGCGTCCGCAATTGCTCGATCGCTTCGGGCTCGCCGTGGAGATGAGCAATTGCTTCGATGCGAGTGTGCGGCAGCGCATCGTAAAGGCGCGCCTCGCATTCGATGCCGGTCCCGATGCGTTTCGCGCGCGGCATGAAAGCGAGCAGGCGTCATTGAACCAGCGCATTCACGCGGCGCGCGCAGCGCTTTCGACCTTCGATTTCGACGACGCCGTTCATGCGCGCGTGAGCGAGCTTTGCATCGCGGCGCATGTCGACGGCTTGCGTGCCGATATCGTGATGCTGCGCGCGGCGCGGGCGCTGGCCGCATTCGAGAGCGCTTCGAGCGTGGGCGTGACGCATGTCGAGCGCGTTGCGGATGCGGTGTTGAAGCATCGTCGCAGGGAAGCTCACGCGTCATCGCCGGATCATGCGGAGCGTGAATCAGCACCGCGCGAGACGAACGCGGGCGATTCGGATTGGGGCTACCTGCCGCCCGAGCCTGCGGGCACCGTGAAGGTCAAGCAAGTGAGGCCGCTCGCCGCAAAAAAAGCCTGAGCCATCGAAGGCACGACGCGGATGCCTTCGACACAGGGCATCGCCTTCGATGGAACGAAACGCGTTCCAAAGGCCGCTTCGCCGCGCGCGAGGGCGAGGAGAGCACGGCCATCGACTGGATAGCGACGTTGCGTGCGAAGCGTTCCGCGCGTCTCGATGCACATCATCTTCGCTATCGGCGCACGCAGGCCGAGGGCGCAATGCTGCATTGCTTCGTGCTCGACTGCTCGGGTTCGATGCTCGCGGGCGAGCGGCTCGCGCGCGCGAAAGGCATGCTCGTCGCGTTGTTCGATCGGGCTTATCGCGAGCGTGCGGAGATCGCGCTCGTGTGCTTCGGCGGCGGGCGGGCGGAGGTGCGTCGTCAGCCTGGCGCGGCGCATTGGTTCAATGAGCGCTGGATCGCGCCGATCGGCGGTGGTGGCGGCACGCCGCTCGCGCTCGGTTTGTCGAGTGCGGAAACCGTGCTTGCGCGCGCGGCGCGGCGCAGGCCGTCGCAACAGCGCTGGCTGTGGCTGCTGACCGACGGGCGCACGAATGAACGGCCCGCTGCGCCGTCGTCGGCGGATGAGATCGTCGTTGTGGATTTCGAAGAGGGGATGGTGCGAGCCGGGCGCGGCGAATCGCTAGCGCGCGACTGGGACGCGCAATACGTCACCGCCGACGCGCTGTCCTACTCATACCAGCGCGGCGTATAAACCCAATCCCCGACAACGCGCGTCGTCGATGATCCGACGATCACCATCGTTCGCATATCGACGAGTTCGCTTTTCAACTCGCCGAGCGTCACCACGCGCAAGGTCTCGGCAGGCCGCCCGATATCGCGCCCGAGCACAACGGGCGTCTTCGAATCCCGAAATCGCTTCACGATCTCCATCGCGCGATCGAACTGCCATGGCCGCGCCTTCGACAGCGGGTTATAGAACGCCATCACGAGATCCGCTTCGCCCGCATGCGCGATGCGCTTCTCGATCACGCTCCACGGCTTGAGGTTATCCGACAGCGACAACACGCAAAAGTCATGGCCCAGCGGCGCGCCCGCACGCGCGGCCGTCGCGAGCGATGCCGACACGCCGGGCACGATCGCGAGCTTCACGGTGCTCCATTCGGGATGCGCCGCGCGTCCTTCGTCGAGCGCTTCGAGCACGGCTGCCGCCATCGCGAAGACGCCGGGATCGCCCGACGACACCACGACCACGCGCCGTCCCTCGCTCGCGAGTTCGAACGCATGACGCGCGCGCTGCAGCTCTTCGCGGTTGTCCGTCATGTGCACGCGTTGTTCGTCGCGAAACGGCCCGGCCATGCGCACATAGGTTTCGTAGCCGAGCACGTCCTGCGCAGCGCCGAGCGCGGCGCGCGCGGCGGGCGTCATCAGTTCCGCGCTGCCGGGGCCGAGTCCGATCACGGTCAGCGTGCCGCGTGCGCGGCCTGTCGATTGCACGTCGACGGGCGCATCGCCGACGTGCAGCGCGATACCTTGCACATCGCTGGCATCGAAGGGCGCGGCATCGCAGAAGCGCAGCGGCACATTCAACGCGCGCGCGGCATCGTCGAGCGAGGGCGAAGCCATGTCACGCACAGGCGCGGTCAACGCTGCAAGCGCAAGCGGCGACAAACCGCGTTCGCGCATCGCGAGACGCACGCGTTCGGCGATGTTTTCGCCGGAAGATGCATTGCCGATCCACGCCAGCACGCAACGGGGATGAATCACGAGACTGTCTGCATCGTTCGCGACGAGCGGCGTGATGCGCACGGCAAGACGCGCATCGTCGGCGCGGGGCAGGGCGGCATCGTCGAGCCAGGGCGCGCGGCCTTCGATGCGCGTCGTCGCGCCCGCCAGCAGGTCCGACACGAAGCGCTTGCCCTGTTCGATATCCGCGAGCGCATAACCTTCCGGCGGCGCGAGCAGACATTGACCGAAGCGCAATTCGCCGCTCGTCGTGATCGCGGGCGCGACGTCGAGCGCAATGCCGATCTCGCGCGCCAGCACGTTCACGCCACTCATTCCGCCGATGAGCGGCACGACCGCGCTGCCGTCCTGCGCGACCGCGAGCACGGGCGGCTCGGCCTCCTTGTCGATGAGACAAGCCGCGAGCGCGCGAATCACGATGCCCGCCGAACACAGCGCGACGATCGGCACGTCCGCTCGATACAACTCGCGCACGTGCGCGCCGAAGTCGTCGTAAGCGATATCCGCGCTCACGCGATTCGCGAGTCCATGCACGCGCGCTTCAGGAAAGCGCGCCTGAATGTGCCGCGCGGTATCGATCGCGGCGGGGCCGAGCACGACGATCGCCATCGATGCAGAAGCATTCACGCCCGCCATTTTTTCCCCGGCACGACGAGCAGCGAAAAATACGGCGACGCCATCGGATCGACTTCATCGAGCGGCACGATGCGCTGATTGGCCATCGTCGCGCGCTCGACATACAGCGCGCGTTCATCGAGGCCGAGCTCCGCGAGCACGCGCCGCACTTTGTCGAAATTGCGGCCGAGCTTCATGACGACGGCCGCATCCGCCGCTTCGAGGCGGCGCTTCAGTTCGTCTTTCGGCAGCACGCCCGACAGCACCGACAAGCTCTGATTGCGATACACGAGCGGCACGCCCAGCACCGCGACGCCGCCGAGCATCGAGCAGACGCCAGGCACGACATGCGCGTCGAAGCGCCCGGCGAGACGATCGTGCAGATACATGTACGAGCCGTAGAAGAACGGATCGCCTTCGCAGATCACCGCGACATCGCGGCCCGCTTCGAGATGACCGGAGATCGTGAGCGCGGCTTCGTCGTAGAACGCGCTGATGATCGTTTCGTAGCAGAGCGGCGGTTCGAGCGCTTCCGTCGTCACTGGATAAACGAGCGGCAGGCGCGTCTGTGCATCGTCGAGATGCGATTCGATGATGCCGAACGCATTGCCCTTCTTGCCCTTCGCGACGAAATACGCGACGACCGGCGCGGCCTTCAGAAGCCGCAGCGCCTTCACCGTGATCAGTTCGGGATCGCCGGGACCGACGCCCAGACCATAGAGACGTCCGCTCATCATTCGGCCTCCGAGGCAAGTGCGTTCACCGCTGCCGCCGCCATCGCGCTGCCGCCGCGCCGGCCGAGCAGCGCGACGAAGGGCACGCCGCGGCTGTCGGCGGCGAGCATCGCCTTCGATTCCGCCGCGCCGATGAAGCCGACCGGAAAGCCCAGTATGAGCGCGGGCTTCGGCGCGCCCGCATCGAGCATGTCGAGCAGATGGAAGAGCGCGGTCGGCGCATTGCCGATCGCGACGATCGCGCCTTCGAGATGCGGCCGCCAGAGTTCGAGCGCGGCGGCCGAGCGCGTGTTGTTCATCGCGCGGGCGCGCTCGGCGATCGACGGATCGCTCAATGTGCAGATCACGCGGTTATCGGCGGGCAGGCGCGCGCGCGTGATGCCTTCGGCGACCATGCGCGCGTCGCACAGAATCGGCGCGCCGGCGGCGAGCGCGCGGCGGCCCGCGCTGCCCGCGCCGGCAGAAAAGCGCAGATCGCTCGCGATATCGACCATGCCGCATGCATGGATCAGGCGCACCGCGAGTTTTTCGAGGTCGGCGGGAACGGCGGCGAGGTCGGCTTCGGCGCGGATCGTCGCAAAGGACTGGCGATAGATCTCCGCGCCGTCGCGGATGTAGTCAGGCATCGGCATGGCTCCGGGCGACCCGTTCGGCCGCCTCTTCGATGGTCAGGTTGCGCGCGACGGCGTGAGCGTCGCGATGCAGGTCGTATCGGCCGGGCGCGACTGCGTATAACGTCACCGGCACGGGATGCGCCGCCGCGCACGAACGCTCGCAGCCGCTCAGATGCACTTGCCCTGCGTCATGCGCGGGCAGAAGCGGGGCGAGGCGATGCGCGTCGGCTTTGGTATCGGCATGGCTCTTGATGCAGCCCTCGGAACCCGCGCACGCGATGAGGCGCGCGAGCGGATCGCGCGGATCGGTGGCGAGGTCGAGTGCGCGCAGATCTTTCAGAACGTCGTGCGCGTTGTGAGGCGCGACGCCGGGTATCAGCACGCTTTGCCACGGCGTCATCATGAGGCGGCCTTCGGCGTGCGTATCGGCGAGATCGGCGAGGGCTTCGAGCGTGCGCGCATCGAGGCGGCCGAGCGGCGTTTGCGCGCCTGCATACCACGTCGCGCGATGCGGTTCCTTATGCGCGCCGAGACGCAGCGATGCATCGGCGGGCGCGCGTTGCCACGCGTTCACGTCCGCATCGACATGGAAGGCTTCGAGAAAGCGCTCGATGCCGGTACGCGCAAGCAGATCGCGCATGCGATGCTCTTCCGGCGTCGCCAGCGCGAGAAAACGGCGCAGCACGGTCAGGGCGAACGTCATCACGTCGCCGCGTGCGATGGCACCGATAGCGCGCTGCCGCATCGTTCCCGCGAAGCCGAAGGCGAAGCGCGCGCCGTCGTCGCATGACGACAGCCACAGATCGTGCGGATGATCGAGCATCGCGAGCCGCTCGCCGCCGTCGAGCTGCAGCGCGAACTTCGGCGACAGCGCGTGCAGCGACGTATCGGCCTGCAGCGCGTCGATGATATCCGCGGCGAGGGCGCGAGTCTCGTCGCTCGCGAGCGGGCTCAGCATCACGTTGCGGAGATCGTCGCCGCCCGGCGTCGCCGGACCGAGGCCCGCGCCGGACGCGATATTCACCAACTCTGCGTGCGCATCGTCGCGGATGCCGCGCAGTTGCAGATTCGCGCGATTGGTCACTTCGATCACGCCCGAGCCGCACATGAGCGCCGCCCGCGCGACGGCCCGCGCCGCGTGCGCGCTCAGTGCGCCGCCCGCGAGACGCAGGCGCGCGAGGCCGCCGTCGCGCGCGGGCACGATGCGCATGAGGCCCGGACACGCGGACGCGCGCGGGGCGTTCGTGATCGATGGACGGTCGAATGAAGTCAAAGCGTGACCCGTAGGGCTTCGCGCATGATGAGCGAACCGGTACACCCCGCCCGGTCGGCGTCGCGCGAATGCGGTGAGTCGGCAGGTCTCTTGGCTGGCAGGTCTTCGTTCGCGCCGGCCTTCCCGGTAAAAACCAGTGGCAGTGGAGCGCGGACTCGCTGCGTACAATTGCGGGGGCAGCCACAGTTTTGCTGTGTTCCCTATTAGCCCCCGAGTTCGACAACTCCGGGGCACCGACGGACCTGTATTATGCCCGCTTTTATCGACCATCCAAGCGCTTCGAGCCCGTCCGCGCGCGTTGCCCGGCGGTGTGTAGCGCTTGTCGAACCGCAAAATGGAGGCGGCGCATGTCGACCTGGCTGACCGTGGTGGGGATTGGCGAAGACGGCTGGCACGGCCTTTCCCGCGTGGCGCGCCGAGCGCTGCTCGAAGCGCAGTCGATTCACGGCGGCGAGCGCCACCTCGCGCTGCTGCCGGCGCGCATCGCCGCGCGCCGCGTGCCGTGGCCGAAGCCCTTTTCGCTCGATGCCGTGCTCGCCGATCGCGGCGACGCCAGCACCCGCGTGTGCGTGCTCGCGAGCGGCGATCCGATGTGCTTCGGCGTCGGCGCGACGCTCGCGCGCGAAGTCGCCAACGGCGAGATGCGCGTCATTCCCGCGCCGTCGTCGCTGTCGCTCGCGGCGGCGCGTCTGCGCTGGGCGCTGCAGGACGCGGTGTGCGTGTCGCTCGTCGGGCGGCCCGTCGCGTCGCTGCTCGCGAGCCTGCATCGCGGCGTGCGCCTGCTCGTGCTCTCCGCCGACGGCACGACGCCCGCCGCCGTCGCCACGCTGCTCACCGCGCACGGCTTCGGCGCGAGCCGCATGACCGTGTTCGAGCATCTCGGCGGCGCGAACGAACGCCGCATCGACGAACGCGCCGACGACTGGCGCGAGCCGCTCGTCGCCGCGCTCAATCTCGTCGCGATCGAGTGCCGCACGCACGCGGGCCACGCCGGTCCGCCGCTGACGCCGGGTCTGCCCGACGACGCCTATCGTCACGATGGCCAGCTCACCAAGCGCGATGTGCGCGCGGTGACGCTCGCGCATCTCGCGCCGCAGCCGGGCGAATTGCTGTGGGATGTCGGCGCGGGCTGCGGCTCGATCGGCATCGAATGGATGCGCGCGCATGGCGCCTGCCGCTCGATCGCGATCGAAGCGAACGAAAGCCGGCAGCGTCTCATCGAGCACAACCGCGATGCGCTCGGCGTGCCCGCGCTGCAGCTCGTGCGAGGCGAGGCGCCCGCCGCGCTCGACGGCCTGCCCGCGCCCGATGCCGTGTTCATCGGCGGCGGGCTGACGGCGCCGGGCGTGCTCGATGCGTGCTGGGCGCGTCTGCGTCAGGGCGGACGCCTCGTCGCCAATGCGGTGACGCTGCAAAGCGAAGCGGCGCTCGTCGACTGGCGCGCGCGGCATGGCGGCGAGCTGACGCGCATCGGCATCACACAGGCGGAGCCGCTCGGCAGTTTCGATACGTGGCGGCCCGCGCTGCCGATCACGCTTTTGCACGTGAGCAAGCCGTAACGCACGGGCGTGACGAAACCTATGCGTAACGAAACGCCGGAACAAGCTGCGCCGCTCAGAAGCGGCTATACGACGGGAAGCTGCGCGACCGCGACGAGCCTCGCGGCCGCGCGCCTGTTGCTGCTGGGCGAGACGGACGAACGCGCGGAGATCGTGCTGCCGAAGGGCCGCCGCGTGACGATGATGCTTTCGTTCTGCCGCCGCACGTCCGACGAAAGCGATGCGGCGGAGGCGGGCGTCATCAAGGATGCGGGCGACGATCCCGACGTGACGCACGGCGCGCTCGTGTTCGCGCGCGTGCGGCTGTCCGATGAACCGGGCGTGCGATTTCATGCGGGACCGGGCGTCGGCACCGTGACGCGCGCGGGGCTCGCGCTCGCCGTCGGCGAACCGGCGATCAATCCGGTGCCGCGCAGGATGATGACCGAGCATCTCGAAGCGCTCGCCGCGAGCGCGCATTACCACGGCGGTTTCGACGTGAGCATCGGCGTGGAGAACGGCGAAGCGCTCGCGCAGAAGACGATGAACCCGCGCCTCGGCATCGTCGGCGGCTTGTCGATACTCGGCACGACGGGCATCGTCCGGCCGTTTTCGTGCTCGGCGTATATCGCGTCGATTCATCAGGGCATCGATGTCGCGCGGGCGAACGGTTATCGGCATATCGCCGCGTGCACCGGCAATCAGAGCGAGGACGCGATGCGCGCGCGTTACGGCCTGCCCGACATCGCGCTGATCGAAATGGGCGATTTCGTGGGCGCCGTGCTGAAGCACCTGCGCCGCGCGAGCGTCGACAGGCTGAGCCTGTGCGGCGGCTTCGGCAAGCTGTCCAAGCTGGCGGCGGGGCATATGGATCTGCACAGCCGCAGCTCCAGCATCGACTTGCCGCTGCTCGCCGTCTGGGCCGCCGACGCGGGCGCGAGCGCGGCGCTGCAGGCGTCGATCCGCGCGGCCAACACGAGCCAGGAAGCGCTCAAGCTCGCCCGCGCCGAAGGCATCGCGCTCGGCGATATCGTGTGCCGGCGCGCGCGCGACGTCGCGCTCGACGTGCTGCCAGCGGGCATCGCCGTCGAGACCTTCGCGATCGACAGGCAGGGCAATATCGTCGGGAGCGCGGCATGAAGCGCGTGCTTCTGCTCGGCGGCACAGGCGACGCGCTTGCCATCGCACGGGCGCTTCCCGACGCCCACGTCTACAGTCTCGCGGGCCTCGGGCGCGTGCCGGCGGATCTCGCGTGCGCGGTGCGCGTCGGCGGCTTCGGCGGCATCGACGGGCTCGTGCGTTATCTGTGTGACGAGAAGATCGCGCTCGTCGTCGATGCGACGCATCCGTACGCCGCGCAGATGAGCCGCCACGCGCACGAGGCATGCGCGATCGCGCGCGTGGCGCTGTGGGCGGTGCGCCGTCCCGCATGGCAGCCGCAGCCGGGCGACGACTGGCGCGAGGCGTCGGACTGGCGCGCTATCGTCGAACGGATCGCGGCGTTTCATCGGCCGCTGTTCACGCTCGGGCGCGAGCCGCTCGCGCATCTGCACGAGATTCCCGCATCGCAATACTGGACGATTCGCTGTCTCGACGCGCATCCGGGAAATGCGCGCGCGAAGATCGTCGATGCGCGCGGCCCGTTCGATCTCGACGGCGAACGCGCGCTGTTCGACGCGGCGCGCATCGATGTCGTCATCAGCAAGAACAGCGGCGGGCGCGCGACCGAGGCGAAGCTGGCCGTCGCGCGGGAGCGGGGCCTACCCGTCGTGATGCTCGCGCGGCCCGCGCTGCCCGCAGCCGACCGAATCTTCGACGATGCCGCGAGCGCGCGCGATGCGCTTCTGCAATGGCTCGGCCAAACCCACACCTCGGAAACATGACCGTCTATTTCATCGGCGCCGGACCGGGCGATCCCGAACTCATCACCGTAAAGGGGCAGCGGCTTATTCGCGCGTGTCCCGTGATTCTCTACGCCGGCTCGCTCGTGCCGAAAGAAGTGCTGGAGGGGCATCGCGCGACGACATGCATCGACACGGCCGAGCTCGATCTCGACGCGATCGTCGCGGTCCTGCACGAAGCGCACGCGAACGGTCACGATGTGGCGCGCGTGCATTCGGGCGATCCGTCACTCTACGGTGCGATCGGCGAGCAGATCCGCAGGCTCGATGCGCTCGCGATTCCCTACGAAGTAGTGCCGGGCGTGACGGCGGCGGCAGCATCGGCGGCGGCGTTGAAGCGCGAGCTGACGCTGCCCGGTATCTCGCAGACGGTGATTCTCACGCGCTACGCGACGAAGACGTCGATGCCCGAAGGCGAAAGTCTCGCGGATCTCGCCCGCCATCGCGCGACGCTCGCGATTCATCTCGGCGTGCGGCATATCGAGCGCATCGTCGCCGATCTGATGCCGCACTACGGCGCGGATTGCCCGGTGGCCGTCGTGTTTCGCGCGAGCTGGCCGGACGAGACGCGCGTGGAGGGCACGCTCGCGGACATCGCATCGAAGGTGCGCGCGGCGGGCATGGAGCGCACCGCGATGATTCTCGTCGGCCGCGTGCTGAGCGCGGAAGGCTTCGCGGATTCGACGCTCTACGCGAAGGACTGAGCACGCCATGCGCGACCTCGACGCCGTGTTCGACGCGCTCGCGAAATCCGCATTCCGGCGGCGCTTCGCGCTCGGCGTGCGGGAAGGGAAGTATCTGCGGGAGAAAGGCATCGACACGGTCGTCGCGCAGGCGCATGAGCTGATCGGCAAACGGCTCGCCCCGCAGGCGCCTTTGAACGACGGGAAGCAGACGCCGTTTCGCGGGCATCCGGTGTTCATCGCGCAGCACGCGACGGCGACGTGCTGCCGCTCGTGCCTCGCCAAATGGCATGGCATCGCGGCCGGCAAGATGCTCGACGATGCCGAGCGCCGGCATGTCGTCGATGCGATCGAACGCTGGCTGCGCGCGCAACCGCTGCCGGCCGCGAGCGCCGCCGCGCCGGATAACCCGCAGCGCGAATTGCCGTTCTGACGTGCGCCTCAGCGCGTCCGATCCATCGCCGGATCGGCGGCGAGCTTGCGTATTGCGGTGGCTTCGAGACGTGCGCGCCGTATCGCCACGACCATCAGCGACGCGAAAACCAGCGGCCCCGGACCCACGCCGAATTGCTCGGCGAGCAGATTACCCATCTGCGGATACAGCCAGGCGATGCCCAGAATGGCCAGTTCGCCGCGCAGCCATCCGTCGTGCATCGCGCGGGCCGCGATGAGCGCGAGCGGCACGCCGAGCCAGACGGCATCGTAGTTATAAATGTAGGGGCCGATCATGAAGGTGCCCGCGACGAGCGCCGTCGCGCGGACCTCCAGCGCCTTCGCGTTGCGCCACACCCATGCGACCGCCCCGATCGCGACGAGCGCCTGGCACGCCTGCGCGACGTACGCAGGCCCCGATGCGACGTGCGCCATGCGCAAGGCCGCGAAGAGGCTCGCCGTCTGATCCCACGGAAGCACGCCGCTCGCGATGTAGCCATTGGCTTCGCCGAGCCCGTGCAGGAACACCGGCACGATACCGAGCCCGAACACCGCGACCGACACCGCCGTGAAGAGCGCGGCCGTCACTGCGGCGGCGATGAAGGTCGTCCACATGCCCGCGCAGGCCAGCGCGATCGGAAAGAGGATCGCGAGATGCGGCTTGATCGACAGCAGGCCGATGAACACGCCCGCGAGCACGGGACGCTTGCGCATCGAGAGGAAGGCGGCGAGCACGAGACTCGCGGTGATGCAGGCGTTCTGTCCTTGCGCCGCGTTGAGCCACAGGCCGGGGAACGCGAGGATCCAGATGAGCATGGGCCGCATCGGCAGCGCGCGTCGAATCAGGAAAACGAAGAGCGCCGACGAGAGCCCGACGAACAGCGCATAGGCGAGCGGCGCGGACAGCCACGCGAACGGGCGCACCAGCAACAGAAAATTCGGCGGATAGAACCACGGGCCGGGCAGCACGATGTTCGGCGAAAGATGCTCCGCGACGTCCTTGATCGCGCGCCACGAATAGGCGTCGAGCGGCGTTCCGTCGAGCGTGAGGCGCGACGCGGCCCAGAAGGTCAGAAAGTCCCAGCCGGCCGGATGGCCATATCTGCCCCAGCAATGCCGCGCGTTGAAGACGAATCCGAAGCACTGGAAAGCGAGCAGGGTCGTGGCGCAATAAGCGCCGATGCGCGATCCGTCGCTCCGGCGCCGGACGGATTCGCGTGCGATGGGAGCGGGTCGGGTGGTCATCCGTGGGATATCGGCGGACGGCGGGAGAACTTGAGCGAGCGGCGCGCCGCGCACCGAATGATGCGGCAGATTTACCACATATGTACTTAATAACCCCGGCAATCGATGTATTATGGCGGCCCCAATGGCGCGCCCTGCGCGGCCCGAATTATCAGAGCGGATATGCAAGTCGAGAAAGTCGAAGCCGGAGAAATCAGTTTGAGCAGTGCCATCTTTCTGATGGTGTTCGTAGTTTCAACCGCCTTCTTTTTCGCCGTCCTGCAAGGCTCCGGAATCGCGGGAAGATGGGTTTCTTCCGCGCCGATATTGGCAGTCGTCGCATCGCTCCTCGTAACGAAGTGCACTGCCCCGGCGCATTTCATGAGAAGCGCTTTTCTCGGTATTGCGCTCGTCATCCTTTCGCTTGCGTTATCGAATATCTATTTCGATTTCTCGAACGATGGTATCGGATATCACGCGGAAGCCATCATCGAACTCGCGAGCCGCTTCGATTTCTTCAAATCGACGCTGCACGGCTCGTATGGCATCTACACGAACAATTATCCGAAGCTCGCGTGGTTTTACGGCGCAGCCATCTTCAGGCTCTCGGGGAACATGGAGCTCGCGAAGAGCATCAATTTCCTGCTGTTTTTCGCGGTCGCGCTTGTCGCTCTGTCCGTGACGAGAAGGTTGCGTGCCGATGCGCGCGTGCTCGTGTGCGTCGGCGTCGCGGCGAATCCCGTCGTGCTGACGCAGCTATTTACGCATTATGTCGATGGCTGCATGGCGAGCTTTCTCGCGATTCAGATTCTGAGCCTGTACGGTTTTTTTCGCGTCGCGCCGTCCCGAAATCTTCTGCTCGCATTTGGCTTGTCATTGATCGGATGTGCCGCGCTCAAGCATACGGGACTCGTGTTTTCGACCATCTCCGCGATGGCGTTTATCGCGCTCGCGTGGCGCGGGAAGACGGCATTGAAGCCGTATCTCTTCCCATGGTGGCGGATAACCGGCCTGGCCTTGGTCGGCGCGGTGCTTTGCGCAAATCCTTACGCGAAAAACCTCATCGAAGGACACCATATCTTTTATCCGTCGATGGGCAAGGGGCGCGTGGAAAATCTCATTTCCGCGCAAACGACGCCCGAGTTTTATTCGCTCGACCGATTTTCGCAGGTCGCGCTGAGCGTTTTCGGCAAGACGAGCAACGAAAGTCCGAGTGATCCGGTCACGCCACGGCTGCCGGAACTCAAGCTGCCGTTCTCCATGACCGACGCGGAGATGTCGTTCGCCGGCGCCGCCGATGTTCGATGGGGCGGCTGGGGCCCGCTCTTCGGCGGCGCGTGCGTCGTGGCGCTCGCGTTCGGCCTGCTGAGCTTGCGCGCGCTGCGGCCGGAAGCGCCGCTCCTCCTGCTCGTCCTGGTGCTGTGTTTCATCAGCCCTGAATCGTGGTGGGCGCGCCTGAATCCGCAGGTTTATCTGCTCGTCGCATTGGCCGGCGCGCTCGCGCTGACACGGCATCGCTTCGCGGGCTACGCCATTTGTCTGATTCTCATCGCCAATTCCGCTGTCGTGGAGTACAGCGCGCTCACGATCGCGCGTAATGGCAATGCCTATTTGCATCAGGCGGTCAACGAACTGACGTCGAACGGTCAGGAGCCGGTTTATTGGCGCCGGCACGGGATCTCCCTCGGGCCGATGTTCGACCGGTTCCGGGTTCGCGTCATCAACGATTCGCCGTGCGACGGAAAGTCGTGCAAGAACTTCAAATGCAAGTCGATCATCTGGAATTCACTGGTCTGCGTAAAGGATCAACCGTCGGACGATATTCCCGCTAGTCGAAAAGCCACCGCGACCGTCGCAACGAATTAAGCTCATTCGCCGTTTTTGGCGGCGACCTCACGCCGGCGCGCAGTTGTGGTAACTTCAGCCGGCGAGCGTCCAGGGCGCCCGCATCAAGTAATGGCCGAATCAAATCGGCTGACGATTCGAAAATCGAATTTGATGCAGAGGAGCCTTTGGATGAATCTCGTTACCCAGCTTCGGCGCGGTCATCTTTTGAAGCACACCGACCTGTCGGGCCTCGGGCTCGAACTGGGCCCATACGACCAGCCGACCGTTTTCAAATCCGAAGCGCAAGTGCGCTATCTGGACTGGAAGAATCGTGAACAGCTGGTGCGCGAATGCACGCATCCCGATCTCATCGAGCAGATTCCGGAGATCGATTACGTGGTCGAATCGAACCGGTATGGCGACTACATCAGCGACAAATTCGACTACATCATCGCGAATCACGTGATGGAGCACGCGCCGAACATGATCCAGTGGCTCGCGGATCTCGGCGCGATGATGAACGACGGCGGCATCCTGTTTCTCGCCTTGCCCGACAAGAAATTCAGCTTCGACAAGTATCGGCAGGACACGGCGCTGAGCCACTTCGTCGCCGAATATCTGGCGGGTGTCGAAGCGATTCCGCGCGAGCATCAGATCGAGTGCGAAATCTATTACGACGAGGCATTCGTCAATCGGCCGATGAACGTGCGTGACAAGCTCAATCTCGACCGCATCAGGCAGAAGCTGAAGGCGCCGCCGCACGTCGGCATTCACAGCCACGTGTTCGACAGCGATACCATCGAAAGCAAGGTGCTGAAGCCAATTCTGATGATGGGCTTCCTGACGTTCAATCTCGTCGATTTCGTGCCGGCCAGAGGCGAGACGGGCGGCGAGATGATCATCGTGCTGCGCAAGGAGCCGCCGGATGTGACGCTCACGACGGAGGAGTTCTATACGACGCCTGCCAGCATCGAAAAGCGGCTGGTCGATGCACAGAGCCGGCTCGCGCAGGCCGAGGGCGCGCTGGCGGACGCGCGGCGCGATCTCGCCGATGCCGAAAGCAGATTCGCCGATGCCGATCGCAAGGTCGGCGAAACGCTGGACAAGCTACGCGTGTCGCAAGCCGAGCTGCAGGCCAGCAACGCGGCGATCGCTGAGTTCGTCTCGTCGACTTCCTGGCGTATCACCGCGCCGCTTCGCCGCGTCGTCACCGCGCTGCGAGGAAACGGCACGCGCGGTCACACGCGCGCCGGCTAGTCCGGCGCTGCGCCCTTCAGCGCGCGCTCTCGTGCGGCGCGCGCCGTCCCTTCGCCCGCCGCGCCAGCATGTTCAGGCCCTCGACCAGCGCCGAGAACGCCATCGCCGCGTAGATATAGCCCTTCGGCACATGCGTGCCGAATCCCTCGGCGACGAGGGTCATCCCGATCACGAGCAAAAAGCCGAGCGCGAGCATCACGATCGTCGGATTGCGCTCGATGAAGCGCGACAGCGGGCCCGCTGCGAACAGCATGACCGTCACGGCGGCGATCACCGCGACGAACATGATCGGAATGTGCTCGGTCATGCCGACCGCCGTCACGATGCTGTCGATCGAAAACACGAGGTCCAGCAGCAGGATCTGGCCGATCGCCGAGAGCGGCGTCAGGCTCTTGCCCGATTCGGCGCCGCCGTGCTCGTCCGCATCGTGGGCGACGTGATGGTGGATCTCCGTCGTCGCTTTCCACACGAGAAACACGCCGCCCGCGATCAGGATCAGATCGCGCCACGAGAAGCCGTGGCCAAATGCCTCGAAGATCGGCGTCGTGAGGCGCACGATCAGTGCGACCGTGCCGAGCAGGCCCAGTCGCATCACGAGCGCGAGCGCGATGCCGATGCGCTGCGTGCGCGCCCGATGCGCCACGGGCAGCTTGTTGGTCAGGATCGAGATGAAGATCAGGTTGTCGATGCCGAGCACGACTTCCATGACGACGAGCGTCGCGAGGGCGGCCCAGGCGGCGGGATCGGCGAGAAGAGCGACGAGATAGTCCATGGTCCGAAAGAGGTTCGACGATGAGGGCGTGATATTAGCGTGATCGGCCAGAAAAACGAAAGGAACTTGAAACCTTCATGAGAAATCGAACGGTTCTGCCGGAGCGGCGTCCGTTCGCGCCGGCAGATCTGTCAAGGAATTTTCTCAAATAGGCCACAAATACCGGATTCGAAACGTTTAATTGCGCCTCACATGATGATGCACCGCGTCATTTACGGGTAAACTCCTATCCTTTCGTGCCGCCTGCCCGCGGCCACCGTCCAACCTCCTGTCGCCGCAGGACATCACACTGAGCCGCATGCAGGGTAAATCACAACGTCTCGTCGAACTGGACTTCTTCCGGGGACTGGTTCTGCTGATCATCGTCGTCGATCATATCGGCGGCAGCATGTTGTCGCGCTTCACGCTCCATGCGTTCGCACTGAACGACGCCGCGGAAGTGTTCGTGTTCCTCGGCGGTTTCGCCACCGCGACGGCGTATGTGTCGCTCGCCGCGCGGCGCTCGGAAAGCGCGGCGCGCGTGCGGTTCCTGAAGCGCGCGTTCGAACTGTACCGCGCGTTTCTCGTCACCGCCGCGCTGATGCTCGTCGCATCCTTTCTGCTGCGGCCGTTCTTCGGTCACGCGCCGAATCTCGCGCTGCATGATCTCGACAGCCTCGTGTCGGAGCCGGTTTCGTCGATCGCGCAGATTCTCACGTTCGAGCGCCAGCCGTATCTCGCCGCTGTCCTGCCGATGTACGCGCTCTTCGCGCTCGCCGTGCCGCTCATGCTGCCGCTCGCGCGCAGCAAGCCGTGGCTGCTGCTCGGCCTGAGTCTCGCGCTGTGGGCGTTCGCGCCGCAGATCGGCGAATACATGCCTTCCGTCGACGACACCCTCTGGGACTTCAATCCCGCCGCGTGGCAGCTGATGTTCGTGCTCGGCGTGCTCGCGCGCTGTCAGCCGGTTTATCAGCGCGTGAGCGCGAGCCGGTTCGGCTGGATCGTGAGCCTGGGCGCCGTCGCGTTGATCGCCGGCATGGCGTACTACAAGCTGCTCGTGCTGCCGCCCGTGCTGGACAGCGCCTTCAAGCGCGATCTGGCGGGGACGCGCGTCGTCAACTTCCTCGCCATCGCGTGGATCGCGGCGAACTTCGCGCGCTACGGCATCGTGAAGGAAGTGGCCCGGCGCCTGCCCTGGGTCGGGGCGCTGGGGCGCGACGGCATGGTGTCTTTCGTCGCGGGCACGGTGATTTCGCTCGTCGTCGATTCGATTCTGTTCACGCTGACCGATGGCCTCGTCAACGTGCCGGCGGGACTCGCCGCCGATGCGATCGCGATCGGCGCGCTGCTCGCCGTGCCGCGCGTGCATCAGTCGGTTGCGAGCTGGCTCGGCACGCGTCCGGCGGTGCCGGCGGCAGCTGCGGCGACCGTGCCGGCGACGGACAATCGGGCGCGCGGCGTGCGCTGAGATTCGCCCGGAGCGGGCGGTTCGACCGCCCGCTTTTATTTTGCGCATCGGGCGCAACTAACGGTCTTCCGTTCTGACCGTCTGAAACAAAAACCTGCCGGTTGGGGCACACGCTTTGCAGGCGAAGGTCATCAAGACAAAAAACCGGACCCGCCATGCTCAAGCTCGCCATTCTCTTCGCGATCATTTCCGTCGTCGCCGGCCTCTTCGGCTTTACGCGCGTATCGTCCGGCGCGGCGGGCATCGCCAAGATCTGCTTCTTTATCTTCCTGATCCTGTTCGTCGTGTTCCTGGTCGTCGCGATCACGGCGGGGTCGCTCGTGCTGTAGCGCTCGAAGCGGCCGCGCGGGCGCATCCGCGTGCTTCCTCGAATCGACCCGCGCGGCGCGACGGTGTTACATTGCCGCGAGGAGACATTCACGCGGC
Organism: Caballeronia calidae; assembly: GCF_900044055.2. Classification (GTDB taxonomy): domain Bacteria; phylum Pseudomonadota; class Gammaproteobacteria; order Burkholderiales; family Burkholderiaceae; genus Caballeronia; species Caballeronia calidae. The sequence goes on from NZ_FCOX02000004.1 coordinate 180,512, forward strand.
GGCGTGAATCGAAAAGGAGGAGGCGATGCAGCATGCCATCGGCGCGGCCTTGCAGCCCGCGCAACGCGACGTCATCCGGCATTCGCACGAACGCTCGGCCACGTTCGGGCTGTCCGAGACGATGCGCCCGGATTACGCCGTGCTGTCCGGCGCGGAGCTGGCCGTCAAGCTCGATGAAAGCCGCGTGCTCTTCGCGCACGCGCTGCCGGTGATGGAGACGCTGTACGCGCAGATCGCGAATACCCACAGCATGATCGCGCTGACCGACGCGGGCGGGCTCATCCTGCATTCGCTCGGCGACGACGATTTCCTCGCCCGCGCCGAAAAGGTCGCGCTACGGGCCGGTGCGTTGTGGAACGAGGAGCATCAGGGCACGAACGCGATCGGCACGACCATCGCCGAGCGCAGCGCCGTCACCGTGCACGGCGACCAGCACTATCTGCGCGCCAATCATTTCCTCACGTGCTCGAGCGTGCCGATCCTCGATCCGCTGGGCAATCTCTCCGGCGTGCTCGATGTCACCGGCGACCGTCGCGGCTATCACCAGCACACGATGGCGCTCGTGAAAATGTCCGCGCAGATGATCGAGAACCGGCTGATCGCGAGCGCGTTCGGCGACGGGCTGCGCCTGCGCTTTCATAGCCGGCCGGAGTTCATCGGTACCTTGATGGAAGGCATCGCGGTATTCGATCTCGACGGCCGTCTCCTGTGCGCGAACCGCAGCGCGCAATTCCAGCTCGACCTCGAACTGGGCCATCTGCGTTCGCAGACGCTCGACGCGCTGTTCGGCGAGCGCGCCGATGTGCTGATCGCGCGCGCGGGCGATGCGCCGTGCCGGCTCGAGTTGCATAGCGGCGTCGTCGTGTTCGCGAGCGTCGATTTTCAGGCGCGCGCGGTGTCGAACGTTGTGGCTTCGACGAATGCCGTCGCCGTGCGCGAGCGGGCGACGTCCAGCCTCGCCGAACTCTGCACCGGCGACGCGCAGATCGACGATATCGTCGCGCGGGTGCGGAAGGTCATCGGCAAGAACATCCCGATTCTGATCGGCGGGGAAACGGGCGCGGGCAAGGAAATGCTTGCGCGCGCGATTCACGGCGATTCGCCGCGCCGCTCGGGACCGTTCGTCGCGGTGAATTGCGCGTCGCTGCCGGAGACGCTGATCGAATCCGAACTGTTCGGCTATACGCAAGGCGCGTTCACGGGCGCGGCGAAGCGCGGCGCGATCGGCAAGATCATGCAGGCGAACGGCGGGACGCTCTTTCTCGATGAAATCGGCGACATGCCGCTCGCGATGCAAAGCCGTCTGTTGCGCGTGCTGCAGGAACGCGTCGTCGAGCCGCTGGGCGCGGCCCGCGCGGTGCCGGTCGATTTCACGCTCATTTGCGCGAGCAACCGCAAGCTGCGCGAGCGCGTCGGGGAAGGGGAGTTTCGCGAGGATCTGTATTACCGGATCAACGGTCTTTCGGTGACGCTGCCGCCGCTCGCGGCACGCACCGACTTGCGTGCGGTCGTCGACAGGATTTTGCGCCACGAGCGCTTCGCGGGCCGCATCGTGAGCGTCGATGAAGACGTGCTCGCGCTCTTCGCGCGGCATCCGTGGCCGGGCAACTTCCGGCAGTTGAGCAACGTGCTGCGCACGGCATCCGCGATGCTCGACGATCACGATACGCATATTCGCATCGAACATCTGCCGCACGATTTTCTCGACGAACTGGGCGAACGCGACCAGCCGAAAGACGTGCCCGCGTTCGTGAGCGGCGCGCGTCTCGCCGATATCGAAGCGGGCGCGGTCGCGGCGGCGCTCGAAGCGAACGGCGGCAATGTGTCGGCGACGGCGCGCGCGCTCGGCATATCGCGCACGACGCTGTATCGCAAGCTGCGCGTCTAGGCTTCGAGCGTTCCGGCGTCCGGCGCGGGCAAGGCGCCGCTGAGGTCTTTCAGGCCGACGCCGGTGAGCTTCAGCCTGCGCGCTTCGTTCAGCAGCCACATCAGCCTGAAGGCGGCGGTCGTGTAGTCCAGTCCTTCGGGCCGCACATTCGAGATGCAGTTGCGCTCGGCATCGTGGCGGCCCGCGCGCGGCGCGTAAGTCACGTAGAGGCCGAGGCTGTCGGGTGAGCTGAGTCCCGGCCGCTCGCCGATCATCACGACGACGCTCTTCGCCCGTAAAAGCTCACCGATGCGATCGCCGAGCGCGACGCGCGCCTGCGTCGCGATCACGACGGGCGCGATGGTCCAGCCTTCGAGCTTCGCGCGCAGGCTCGCGAGCAGCGGCGCGACGTGGCGTTGCGCGGCGAACGCGGACAAGCCATCGGCGGCGACGAAAGCGAGATCGAACCCGGACGCGTGCGCCGCGAGCCGTTGCGCGCTTTCATCGTCCAGCATGCGGCCGAGATCGGGGCGGCGCAGATAAACATCGCGATCCGGCGCGGCGCTGCGCGCGTCGAGGGTGTCGAAGCCCGCGGCACGAATCGCGTCGCGCAACGCCGCCGTGTCGAGCGGCTGATGCACCGCGTCGCGCGCCTGCGCATGTGCGAGCTCGAACGCGAGCAGGGGCGCGGTCGGCAGGCTGCTGCCCGCGCGGCCGAGCGCGATGCGCGCATTCGTGAAGCGCCGCAGCGCATCCCAGGCGTCGGCGTGCGTCATGAATCGATCCATTCGAGCATGGGTTGCGCGGAGGCCGCGAGCAGCGCGCCGTGTCCGTCGGTGACACGCATCTTCGCGAGCCACGCTTCGAACTCCGGTGCGCGCTTCAGGTTCAGCGCGCGGCGGATATAGAGCGCGTCATGAAACGATGTGCTCTGATAGTTGAGCATCACATCGTCCGCGCCGGGCACGCCCATGATGAAGTTGACGTTCGCCACGCCGAGCAGCGTGAGCAGCGTGTCCATGTCGTCCTGATCGGCTTCCGCGTGATTCGTGTAGCAGATGTCGCAGCCCATCGGCACGCCGAGCAGCTTCCCGCAGAAATGATCTTCGAGTCCCGCGCGGATGATCTGCCGGCCATCGTAGAGATATTCCGGTCCGATGAAGCCGACCACCGTGTTCGTCAGCAGCGGGCTGAAGCGGCGCGCGACCGCGTAGGCGCGCGCCTCGCAGGTTTGCTGATCGACGCCGTGATGCGCGTTCGCCGACAGCGCGCTGCCTTGCCCCGTCTCGAAGTACATGACGTTATCGCCGACGGTGCCGCGTTTCAGCGATAACGCCGCGTCCCGCGCTTCCTCGAGCAGCGCCAGCGTGACGCCGAAGCTCGCGTTCGCGCGCTCGGTGCCCGCGACCGACTGAAACACGAGATCGACGGGCGCGCCTTGTCCGATCGCGGCAAGCGTATTGGTCACGTGCGTGAGGATGCAGGATTGCATCGGCACGTCGTAGCGCTGGCGGAAGTCGTCCATCATCGAGAGCAGCCTGACGATGGCGGCGGGCGAATCCGATGCGGGATTCACGCCGATGACGGCATCGCCGCAGCCGTACAAAAGACCGTCCAGCATCGATGCGGCGATGCCTTTCGGATCGTCGGTCGGATGATTCGGTTGCAGACGCACGGACAAATGCCCCGGCAGTCCGATCGTCGTACGAAAGCGCGTGACGACTGGACGTTTGCGCGCGGCGAGGATCAGATCCTGATTGCGCATCAGCTTGGAGACGGCCGCGGCCATCTCCGGCGTGACGCCCATGGTGATGCTTTCGAGCGCGGCGGTATCGGTGCTGTCGGCGAGCAGCCACTCGCGGAACTCGCCGACCGTCAGATGCGCGATGGGCGCGAACGCCTCGCGCGAATGCGTATCGACGATGAGCCGCGTGACTTCGTCGTCCTCGTAGGGAACGAGCGGCGCGTCGAGGAACGCGGCGAGCGGCACCTGCGCGAGCGCCAGTTTCGCGGCGACGCGCTCTTCTTCCGTCGAGGCCGCGACGCCCGCGAGCTCGTCGCCGGAGCGGCGCGGGCTTGCGCGCGCGAGCAGCGTCTTCAGATCGTCGAAACGGTAGCGGCGCGCGCCGATCGTCTCGTGATAGCTCATCGCGCCCCCCAGGATGGATCGATTGAAGCACTTTAGCCGCTTCGCGCGCGCCGCGCCTCGATCAAAAATGCGCCTCCGGGCCGAAATCCGCGCGCATGCGATAATTTTTCGTTCGATTCAGCCACAGCCCGCCCGCAAGCCCGTGAAAAATCTGCTCGTTTCCATCGACCGTCTGAGAGATTTCCAGGAAATCGTCGACGTCCGCACGCCGCTCGAATTCGCCGAGGATCACATTCCCGGCGCGATCAACGCGCCCGTGCTCAGCAACGAAGAGCGCGTGATCATCGGGACGATGTACAAGCAGGTCTCGCCGTTCGAGGCGACGCGCGTCGGCGCGGCGATGGTCGCGCGCAACATCGCGATGCATCTGGACACCATCTTCGCCGACAAGCCGCGCAACTGGCGCCCGCTCGTCTATTGCTGGCGCGGCGGCAAGCGTTCCGGCTCGATGACGACGTGGCTCAACATGATCGGCTGGCAGGCGCGCCAGCTCGACGGCGGCTATAAGAGCTACCGGCGCGACGTGGTCGAGCGGCTCGGCACGCTGCCCCGGCGTTTTCGCTATGTCGCGCTGATCGGCCATACGGGCAGCGGCAAGACGCGGCTGTTGCAGGCGCTCGACGCGGCGGGCGCGCAGACGCTCGACCTCGAAGGGCTCGCGGCGCATCGCGGCTCGCTGCTCGGCGCGCTGCCGGGCCGTCCGCAGCCGTCGCAGAAGGCGTTCGATTCGGCGCTCGTCGATACGCTCTCGCGCTTCGATCCGGCGCGGCCGGTGTTCGTCGAGGCGGAAGGGCGGCGCATCGGCGCGATCACGATGCCCGACGCCGTGCTCGACAGCCTGCACGCGGCGTCGTGCGTGGAAGTCGAGGCGCGGCGCGAGGACCGCATCGCGTTTCTGCTGCAGGATTACGCGCATCTCTTCGATGAATCCGCGTTCTTCAAGGCGCAACTGTCGAAGCTGATCGGGCTGCATAGCCGCGAGCGCGTCGAGCACTGGCATCGGCTGATCGATGAAAACGCGCGCGCCGAGCTCTTCGCCGAGTTGATCGACCGTCACTACGATCCCGCCTACGGGCGCAGCAGCCGGGCGCTTTATACGGAACTGCCGCATGCCGCGCACGTGCTGTTTCGTCCGAACGACGCGGACAGTCTCGATCAGGCGAAGGCTCTGCTCGCGCAACTCGCCGAGACGACGCCCGCGCTCGGCTAACTCAAATTCAACACTCGAAAGAAAAAGATATGACCACGCTCCGACAACCTCGCGTCGCTCTCGGCTGGATGGTGTTTCTGCTGATCGCCGTCGTGGGCCTGTTCTACGTGAAATGGTTTCCGTATTACAACCGCGCGTTCGTCGCGGCGAGCCAGCATTCCATCGGCAAGTCGATTTTGATGGGCACCGCGGCGAGCGCGCCGGAGCCGTCGTGGCAGGCCGCGCTCGATTACGCGATGGCCTACGGCAAGGCGATCTGGCAGGCGATGGTGCTCGGCCTTTTGCTCGGCTCCGCGGTGCAGGCGCTGATTCCGCCGCGCTGGGTCTCGCGGGCGCTCGGCGAGCACAACTTCGGCAGCGTCGTGAACGGCGGCCTCATGTCCCTTCCGGGGATGATGTGCACGTGCTGCGCGGCGCCGGTCGTCGCGGGCTTGCGCGCGCGTGAGGCGGCGCCGGGCGCGGCGGTCGCGTTCTGGCTCGGCAATACGGTGCTCAATCCGGCCGCGCTGGTGTTCATGGGCTTCGTGCTCGGCTGGGAATGGACCGGGCTGCGGTTCGTGCTCGGCGTGCTGATGGTGTTCGGCCTCGGCTACGCGGTCAACCGCATGGTGACGCCCGCGCAGGCGGCGGCATCGCGTCAGGCGCTCAGCAAGTTGATCGAAGAAGACGAGCCGGGCACCGCATTCTCCCGCTGGATCAAGATCCTCGGCCGGATGTCCTTGCGGCTCGTGCCGGAGTACATCGTGCTCGTGCTGCTGCTCGGCGCGGCGCGCGCGTGGCTCTTTCCGCACATCGGGCCGGATATCGGCAACGGCATGCTGTGGATCGCCGCGTTCGCCGTCGCGGGCACGCTGTTCGTGATTCCGACGGCGGGCGAGGTGCCCATCATCCAGGCGATGCTGTCGCTCGGCATGGCGGCGGGGCCCGCCGGCGCGCTGCTGATGACATTGCCGCCCGTCAGCGTGCCGTCGCTCGCGATGCTCGCGCGCTCGTTTCCGCCGCGCGTGCTCGCGTTCGTGGCGTTGTCGGTGGTCGGGTTCGGGATCGTGAGCGGGGTGCTTGCGGCGGCGTTGTTCTGAGCGCGCGCTCAGTCAGTGAATCGCCGCCCCCGCGCGGATCAGCAACTTGAACGGCAGCGCGAGCAGCATCGCGCCGCCGACGCCCGCCGTCCACAGCGCGACGAACCAGAACACCTTCCGCGCGCGCTCAATGGTAGTGATGTTCGCCATGGCGCACCTTTCCTCTGAAGACCCAATACCCTAGCGTCGTATAAACCACGATCACCGGCAGAATCACCGCCGCGCCGACGATCGTGAAGAGCTGGCTCGAACGGGGCGCGGCCGCATCCCAGATCGACACGCCCGGGAAAATCTCATGCGGCGAGATGCTCGCGACGAGCCCCGCGTAGCCGAGCAGCACGAAGCCGAGCGCCACCGCGAACGGCCGCTTTTCGTGGCGCGACGCGATCGAGCGACGCATCGTCCACGCGCAAGCCGCGACGAGCACCGGCACCGGCAGCAGCCGATAGAACAGCGGCGAATCGAACCAGCGCGACGCGATGCCCGCATCCTGCAGCGGCGTCCAGATGCTGACCACGGCGATCGTCGCAAGTTGAAGCACGGTCAGCGGCCACACGACGCGATACATCCGCCGCTGAAGATCGCCTTCGGTCTTCGCGATCAGCCAGCACGCGCCGAGCAGCGCATACGTGACGACGAGCGCGCCGCCGGTGAAGATGGAGAAGGGCGTGAACCAGCCGAAGGCGTCGCCGGCGAAGCGGCCGTCGGCGACGGGAATGCCGCCGAGGAACGCGCCCAGCGCCACGCCCTGAAAGAAGGTCGCGCCCGCCGATCCGCCGATGAACGCGAGATCCCACATGTGTTTCGTGCGCTGCGCCTTCGCGCGGATCTCGAACGACACGCCGCGGAAGATCAGGCACACGAGCATCAGCACGAGCGGCAGATAGAGCGCGGAGAGCACGGTGGAATAGACCATCGGGAACGCGGCGAAGAGTCCCGCGCCGCCGAGCACGAGCCACGTTTCGTTGCCGTCCCAGACGGGCGCGACGGTGTTCATCATCACGTCGCGATCGTGCTGGTCGGGAAAGAACGGAAAGAGAATGCCGATGCCGAGATCGAAGCCGTCGAGCACCACGTAGAGAAAAAGGCCCAACGCGATGATCGCGGCCCAGGCGAGTGTGAGATCCATGTGCTTAGGCTCCTTCGATGGATTGATGCGGAAGGCTGAGCGGACGACGCGCGCTGCCGTCGCCCGAGGTCGGCTCGTGCGTATGCGAGCCCGGTAGCGCCGGACCATGGCGCAGCAGCTTCAGCATGTAGTAGATGCCGGTGCCGAACACGATCGTGTAGACGATCACGAACGCGAGCAGCGACACGCCGACTTGCTGCGCCGTCACGGGCGACACGGCATCGGCGGTGCGCATCACGCCGTACACGACCCACGGCTGGCGGCCCGCTTCGGTCGTGACCCAGCCCGCGAGCAGCGTGATGAAACCGGTCGGGCCCATGGCCAGCGCGAAGCGGTGGAACCAGCGCGCGTCGAACAGCTTGCGCTTGCGATGCAGCCACCACGCGGCGAACGACATCACGATCATCAGCACGCCGAGGCCGGCCATCACGCGGAAGCTCCAGAACACGAGCGTCGAGTTCGGGCGCTCGTCCTTCGGGAATTCCTTCAGGCCGCGAATCTCGCCGTCCCAGCTATGCGTGAGGATCAGGCTGCCGAGATGCGGAATCGATACCGCGTACTTCGTGGTTTCGGCTTCCATGTCCGGAATGCCGAAGATATTGAGCGCGGTGCCGCCTTTCTCGGTGTCCCAGATGCCTTCGATGGCCGCGATCTTCGCCGGCTGATGTTCGCGCGTGTTGAGGCCGTGCGCGTCGCCGACGAGCGCCTGGATCGGCGTCAATGCGAGCAGCAGCCAGAGCGACATCGAGAACATCTTCCGGATGGCCGGATCGCGCCGGCCTTTCAGCAGATGCCACGCGCCGGTCGCGGCCACGACGAGCGCCGCCACGATGAACGCCGCGATCGCCATGTGCGCGAGCCGGTACGGAAACGACGGGTTGAAGATGATCGCCCACCAGTCCACCGGCACGACATGATCGCCCTCGATGCGAAAGCCCTGCGGCGTCTGCATCCAGCTATTGGACGCGAGAATCCAGAACGTGGAGATGAGCGTGCCGATCGCGACCATCAGCGTCGCGCCGAAGTGCGCCTTCGGACCGACCTTGTTCCAGCCGAACAGCATGATGCCGAGGAAGCCCGCTTCGAGGAAGAACGCGGTCATCACTTCATACGTGAGCAGCGGCCCGGTGATCGGACCGGCGAAGGTCGAGAAGCCGCCCCAGTTGGTGCCGAATTCGTAGGCCATGACGACGCCCGACACGACGCCCATGCCGAACGCGACGGCGAACACCTTCGACCAGAAAAGACACAGCTCCTTGTAGACCGGTTTGCCGGTTTTGAGCCACGCGCCCTCGAGCACCGCGATGAAGCTCGCGAGCCCGATGGAAAGCGCGGGAAAGATGATGTGAAACGAGACGGTGAACGCGAACTGGATTCGCGCCAGATCGAGTGCTTCGGGAGTCGAATGCATGATGACTTGTGCCTTGAAATTCACGCGTGTCCGCGTTTGGAAAAGCGGTTTGTCCTGTACCGGATCAGGCATGTGACGGGCCGGAGCTTAGCGCTATTTCGCGAAAGTGTTGCGCTGCGTCAGTGATTGCGCATTGCGCGCAAATGCCGCAGTTTCAAGGGCTTAGTGCGTCTACCGGATTGATTTCCGGCGCATTTTGGGATGGCTCGATACTGCGGTGCGGCAAGAGCGCGCAGGCGCTTTCGCGACAATCGACCGCACGGTCGCCGCCGACGTGCGCAAAGCCGAAAACAAGTTTTACGATATGCCGGCACGAGACGTGCGAGCGGCCCGAGTACCATAGTGGTTTTTGGACACGCGCACCGCGCGGGCAGGAAGGAGAAGCATCATACGCCTCGATGACGAAGCAGAAAGTCAGAATGTCGAAGACCGGCGCGGCGGGGGCGGCTTTCGGATCGGCGGCGGATCGATCGGCATCGGCACGATCATCGTCGCGCTCGCGGCATCGTATTTCTTCGGCATCAATCCGATGACGATCATCAACGGCGCGCAGGTGCTGCAGGGCAACGCGCCGCAACAGCAGGCCGCGCCGAGCAACGCGCCGCCCGCCAACGATGCCGGCGCCGTGTTCGTGCGCCGCGTGCTCGGCAACACCGAGCGCACCTGGCAGCACGTCTTCCGCGCGCAGTTCAATCAGGGCTATCCGGCGCCGAGGCTCGTGATGTTCTCCGGCGCCACGCAGACCGCGTGCGGCACGGGACAGACGGCGATGGGCCCGTTCTATTGTCCCGGCGACCGCAAGGTCTACATCGATCTCTCGTTCTATCGGGAGTTGCGCGACCGGTTCGGCGCGAGCGGCGACTTCGCGCAGGCTTACGTGATCGCGCATGAAGTCGGGCATCACGTGCAGAACGTGCTCGGCATCATGGAGAAAGTCGATCAGGCGCGCTCGCGGATGTCTCGCGAACAGGCCAATGCGCTGTCGGTGCGCGTCGAATTGCAGGCGGACTGCTTCGCGGGCGTGTGGGCCGCGGTTGCGCAGCGCGACAACGCGAAGCTGATCGAACCGGGCGATTTCGAGCAAGGTCTGAACGCGGCCGCTGCGATCGGCGACGACCGCCTGCAGCAGCAATCGCAAGGGCGCGTCGTGCCCGAGGCGTTCACGCACGGCACGAGCGCGCAGCGCCAGCGCTGGCTGCGGCGCGGTCTGACGACGGGCGATGTCGGCCAGTGCGATACCTTCTCGACGCGCTCGCTCTAAGGAAGGCATCGAGAACGCCGCCGCATCTTCATCTCAAAATAGGACTATCCTGAACCGTCGCGCCGCGCCGGTTCAGCGTCGCACTTACAAACACTGACAGTGCGACCGTCTCAAATTCATTAGAATCGTGGGTTTTCCGGGGTGCGGCCAGCCGCCCCATGCGATGTCGCGACCTCGCGTCGGCATGCGCACCGGAACACTCTCTGACCGTTATGAAGCGAATTCTGATCGTCAAAGTCACGTCGCTCGGCGATATCGTCGAGACGCTTCCGGTCGTCTCGGACTTGCGGCGTGCATTCCCGGACGCCAAAGTCGATTGGGCGGCGGATGCCGCCTTTGCCGACATCATCCGCTGGAATCCTGGCGTCGATCGCGTGCTGAGCGCGCCGCTGCGCAAGTTCAAGAAGGCGCGCAACCTGAACGATCTGAAGGAGATCACCGCGTCCATCGGCGAGCTTCGGGCCGAAAAATACGACGTGATCGTCGATATTCACGGCGTCTACAAGAGCGCGATCATCGCCTTCATCGCGCGGGGGCGGCGGCGCTACGGATATCTGAATCAGGATCTCGGCGAGCGCGGCGCGGCCTTCGCCTACAACGCGCGTTTTGGTCCGCGTCCGCTGACCGATGCGTGGCGCGGCATGCGAGTGAGCGTCGCCGACGCGCTCGGCTATCGGTTCGACGAGACGCCCGATTACAACATCCGCCTGCCCGCGCCCACGCGCGACCTGGGCATCCCGAGCGGCGCACGTATCGCGATGCTGTTCCACGCGACGTCGGCGGACGTCAAGAAGTGGCCCAAGGCGCACTGGGGCGAAGTGGGCCGCTGGCTCGCCGCGCGTGGCTACTCGATCGCGCTGCCGTGGGGCACGGAGCGCGAGCGCGAAGAGGCACAGGCCATCGCGGCGCTCGTGCCGGGTGCGACGGTGCTGCCGAAGCTCTCGGTCGAGGAATGCGCGCACTGGATTCAGGCGTCGGAACTCGTCGTCGGCACGGATACCGGACTGGTGCATCTCGCGCATGCGCTGCAGCGGCGCACGGTCATGCTGTTCGCCGCCACGTCGCGCGAGCATTTCGGCGTGAACGATCCGGGACGCACGGTTTCGGTGGGAGAAGAGGGCGCGGCGCCCGACGTGCCGCAAGTTCTGGCCGCCATCGAAAGCGTGACCGGGGCGCCGTCGCAGACGATCGCCCGTTCGGCGGAAACCAGCGCTGCGAGTCGCTGAGTACGCCTTTCTAATAAATGATTTTATGCGCATAAAACTTTCTGCCGTCCGGCGACGGTAGGAAGTCCCTGCGTCCAAAGATATATCAGCGTGCGCTAACGTAAAACTTGCCGCACGATACTTGACGGCAGACTCGGCAAGCATGACGATTGCGGAAATACTTAAGAATCGTCCTACAAGATGACCGAAGAAACCGTCGAGGGGGCGGGCCAGACACTGGTTCGCCTCGAAGCTTCCGAGATTCCGCTGAACGCATCGCTCGAATGGCCGATCGTCGCCGCCGATGGCGCGACGCTGTTCGATGCGGGCGCCGTCGTGCCGGACGCGCCCGCCCGCGAATTCATGTTTCGGCATTTCGAGCCGCACCGCGCGCTTCGGGAGCCGGCCCCGAGCGTGTCCGAAGAGGACACCGCCAGGGACGGGCCGCCGACGCTCGAAGACATCGGCCTTACGATCGGCGTGCGGGTCGGTCTGCGCGGCACCGGCGGCGTGGGCTCGGTAATGTACGCGAGCCGCGTGATCGGCTTCTCCACGCCGCGCCGTAATGGCGAGCGTTCGCTCTTCGTGACGCAACCGTTGATGACGGGCTTCGATCCGCTCGAGCTCACGCTCGGCGAGCAGGTCGATCTCGTCGCGCTCACGGGGCGCGGTGTTTTCCGCTTCGCCTGCACCGTCGACGCGACCTGCCGCGAGCCGTTCAACTATGCGGTGCTGTCGGCGCCGGGTGCGATCCGCAGATTGCGCACGCGCAAATTCGCGCGCATGCCGACGCGCCTAGCCGCGCATTTCGCCCCGGAGGGCGAGCCGGACAGCGCGCGCCGGCTGGCCCGCGTGAGCGACATCAGTCCTTATGGCATGTCGCTGACCGTCGCGAGTCCGGCCGCGCGCATGGGCGACCGTTTGCAGGTCTCGTTTCAGTTCAAGACCGATGGCGTCGACGTGAAGATCGACGCCATTGCGATCGTGCGCCATGTCGGCACGTCGGACCCCGCCGACGGCAGCGCGGCCTACGGGCTCGAGTTCGAATCGCTCGAGCCGTCGCAGCGTATCGCGCTGAAGTCGTTCATGGCCGAACACAGCTAGCCGTCCGACAGGCACGACCGGGCCCGGTTTCTCGCCGGGCCGATGATCGAAGCGGCTCAGTTCCCCGGAAAGCCGTCCGGAAAGAGGCGCTCGACCGCCGCCTCGAAATGCTGGACCGGCGCCGCGCCGCGCAGTGCGATCGGCGCGGGCGCTTCCTGGCCGGGCGCGGGCTCGCGCGACAGCACCGCGAACGGCACGCCGCTCACACCCAGCTTCTTCGCGAACTCTTCGTCTTCGATCACGAGATCGGTGTAAGTGCCGTCGTCGAGCGCTTCTTCGAGCATCTCGGGATCCACGCCGCAGGTCGCCGCGATATCGAGCAGCGCATCGGTGTCGCCGATGTCGATGCCTTCCTTGAAATACGCCTTGAAGATCGCGCGATGCACGAGATCGAAGCGGCCGGATTCGCGCGCGAACAGCGCGGTTTCGAACGCCTTGCGGCTGCGCGGCGCGACGGGCGGCATGCGCATCGTCACGCCACGTTCCTCCGCGAGCGGGCGCACCGAGTTTTCCCACGACTCGAGGATCTTTTCGTTGTTGGGATCGAGCAGAGGCGCGGGCTCGGGCCGCAGCTCGAACGCATGCCAGCGGATCTCGACCGCGTCGCCGTAAGCGTTGCGGAACTGATCGAGCACGGGCGTCTCGAGATAGCAGAACGGACATACGAAGTCCGACCAGACGTCGATGTAGAGAACAGGCGTGGATGCCATTGGGAGCCTCAAATGCGAACGGCGCACGTGCGCCGTTTGACTGAACCGGGCCAACGTCGCACGTGGGCGACGGCCGCGAAACCCGTATGTTAGCGCGTGCCGGCGGGCGCTGTGCGCGTCTACGTTGCGTCAGAACCCTCCGTCGATCTCGATCCTGCTGCTGTCGAAAAAGCGCGACAGGCGAAACGCGTGCGGATCGACGAGCGGCGCGTCGTTCGCGACGAGGTCGGCCATCAGCTGGCCCGCGCCGGGCCCGATGCCGAAACCATGGCCCGAGAAGCCCGTCGCGATGAACAGCCCCGGCCTGCGCTCGACTCCCGAGATGACCGGCACGGCGTCGGGCGTCACGTCGATATAGCCGGCCCAGGCCTGTTCGATCCGCGGATGAGCGAGCGCCGGGAAGAGCGTGCGGAACTCCGCGACCGCGGCCTCGTTGAACGACTCGACGGGCGCGGGATCGAGCGTGCGCGCCGTCTCGAATACGGTCGGCCGATCGAGCGGCCAGCGGCGCGGCCGGCGGAATTCTTCGAAGAAGCGCGCGTTCAGGCCGAGCTTGATCGAGCCGATCTGACTCTTCAGCGCGGGCAGGAATTTGCCGAAGAGACGAAAGCTGTCCGGCGTGAGGTCGTGGTAGCTGTGAAACGCGTTTGCGATCGTGTAGCCGCCGTCGAGACGCTTGCGATAGCCCATCTCCCGATTGCACGCGCTGACTTCCGGCCCGCCGTCGAGCGGCGAAGTGCGCATGACCGACGAGCGCACCATGAGTTGCGGCACGTCGATGCCGAGGCTGCCCGCGAAGTATCGCGTCCACGTGCCGCCCGCGACGACCACGCTCGCGCAGCCGATGCGCCCGTATTCGGTGACCACGCCGCTGATTGCGCCGCCGCTCGTCTCGATGCCGCGCACCGCGCAGGGCGTCAGCACTTTGACGCCGCGTTCGCGCAGCGCCGCGGCCATGGCGGGCACGGCGCGCTGAGGCTCCGCGCGGCCGTCGCTCGGCGTGTGAATGCCGCCGGCGAAGCGCCGCGCGGTGCCCGACATCAATGCGGCCGTTTCTTCCGGCGAGACGATGCGCGAATCGAGCGCTTCGCGTCCCACGAGCGCCACGGCGCGTGCGAGCCATGCTTCATGATCGGCGAGGGCGCGGGCATCGTCGGCGGCGTAGAGAATGCCGCACTCGCGATAGCCCGTGTCGATACCGAGTTCGTTATCGATGCGCCGCCAGAGCTTGAGGCTTTCGAGGCTCAACTCGAGCTCGCGCAGATCGCGATGCGTCGCGCGGCACCAGCCCCAGTTGCGGCTCGACTGCTCGCCCGCGATATAGCCCTTCTCACAGACCGCGACCGACAGGCCCTTGGCGGCGAGCGCACGTGCGGTGCTGATGCCGATGACGCCGCCGCCGATGATGACGACATCGACGTGATCGGGAAGGGTGCGGTCTTCGGTGATGCGTTCGGTGGGTGGTCCCATGTTATGTGGTGGTTTTTAGAACGGTCAGGGCGAGATCCGTGGATTCCGAAGCGAGTGCATGATCGACGTGCTGATTGAGGTGATAGTCCGCGATGACACGCGCGTCGCGCAACTCCATCAAGTCTCTGGCGATCGCTCTAGACATCTTGTACTTCTCATCGATCGGATTGATCATCGGGTGATTCAACTGCGCAATCAGTTGTTCATGTCGGCCGCGCGCATTGCCGACCGTGCCTGGAACCGGCAGTCGCCGGTGAAACGCAAGCGCTGCATGGAACGCGCCGTAATACGCGCGGCTGCAGACGGCCCGAAACTGCGGTTCATCGGCTGCATTGCGAAGCAGCGCGGTCGCGCATTCGACGAGTTCTTCCGCCGTGCTGCTCATAGCGACTCTCCATTGATCGTGACGTAGAAAGCGAATGCCGCGAGAGCACCCTGTCTTCCTTCCTCCCGGATCACTTCGTGCTTCATGTCGTGCGCCTGCTGCCACGGCAGCGGGATTCTCAAGCTGTAGTTCACGCTGCGGCAGATATCCTCCACATACAGCACGCGCGGCACGACGACCGGCCGAAACCCGTGCCGCCTCAACACCGTCCCCGCGCAATCGAGCAACCGTCCGGCCTGCTGATCGGTGACGTCCGTTTCGACCATGATCCTGCGCGCGGTCATCACCTGTTCGGCCCATTCATCGTTCCACGCGAACCCGGCCGCACGCGTTTCCTCGATCAACTCCGCCGTGCGCCCGATGGCGCCCGCAAGAAAGCCATAGCGCGCGATAGCCACGAGATCCCGCTTCGACGGCGTGCCGAGCGCCCGATACAACGCCTGCGCCTCCGAGAACAACCCGAGATTCAGCCGCATGATCATCCAGTTCTCGCGCCCGACATCCGTCAGCCCGAGCGCCACGCTGTTCCTGAACGCCGCCTCCGCGCCTTCGACATCGCCGGCGAGCCCGCGCCACGACCCCGTCAGCTCCCACGCGGCGCACGCGTCCACGCGCATCAACTGATCGATGTCATGTCTGATCGCGCGCCATTCGCGCGAGCGCGGAGAGATTTCCGACGGATCGATGAAGCGGGGCGACGCGGCCTGCAGCGCGTTGATGCGATCGACGATCTGATGTGTTTTCGGTTGCGGTATTGCGTTCATGTCGTGTTGCCGGGAGATGCGAAAAGCGATGCCGTATCCGTGCGCGCGTAACACTTTACTTATCGCGCATCGGCCAAAACGGCGGGTGAAAGGATGCTAAGTGAATCGTTCGTGTTTGACCATACGAATGAAATTGCCAAGCGGCATCGAGTCATCGTCGAACGGGCGCAAACCCTCGTCGGACAAGGCGCGCGGGCTGGCATAGTTCGAATGGCATAAGCCATTTCGCAGGCTCTCTGCGTCCGCACGCACGATCCGATACGATGCACGACGACACGCTCGCCGAAACCGTTCAGGCGATTCGAACAGGCGGCAGCGCGTCGAACCGCAACCGTCATCGGGCGCGCGCCTCGCATCTGATCGGGCACGGCGCATGCGGCGCCGGTCATCGCAATTCCACTTCATCTTTCGGAGAACTCTCGTGCAAAAGACAGCATCGGCAAAATGGAGCGGCGGCATCAAGGACGGCAAGGGTTTCATCTCGACGCAAACCGGCGTGCTCAACGAAGCGCCGTATGGCTTCAAGTCGCGCTTCGAGGAAGGTCCGGGCACGAATCCCGAAGAGCTGATCGGCGCGGCGCATGCGGGCTGCTTCACGATGGCGCTTTCGTTGCAGCTCGAACAGGCGGGCATGAAGGCCGAGAGCCTCGAAACGAAGTCGACGGTCACGCTGGACAAAGACGGCGACGGCTTCACGATCACCGCGTGTCAGCTCGATCTGAAAGCGAAGATTCCCGGCGCGGACAAGGCCGCATTCGATAAGGCCGCGCAGGCCGCGAAGGAAGGTTGTCCGGTGTCGAAGCTGTTCGCCGGCAACACGAAGATCACGTTCAACGCGGAGCTGGTTTCCTGATCCGAGGCTTGCGGCAATCGAGTGGACGCGGACGGGCATTTCAGCCGTCCGCGTTTTTCTTGCGCGCGAATTCCTCATCGGCCATGTGTGATATGTGCTTCAAGAGCGGGGCAGGCAGTTGTTTGAATCTGTTCCCACGACGTACTCATCGATTCGTGGTCCTGGGCGGCGCGCGACGAACATAGCCGCGTGCGAAGCAGGCTCCCGAGGTGGTTTCGGACTTTGTCGTCGCCAGCGACTTCAGTGAACTCATCCGTGACTACGATGTCGTGACGAAAAGATAAGGAAAGCCAAAAAAGAAGAGCGGCGAGAACGACGTCCGCATCACGTACATCACGAAATCGCCTGCCGGGCTCGACGTCATGATCGAACTGACCTCGGTCAAAGTCGACCGAATTGACAACCCTGATGCAGAAGACTCGCAGATCGCATTTCGCCGGCTATACCGCGCATATGGAATGAGGCTTGCTGACCGGTCCTTTACGAATACATTCAGGCCCCGCTGACCGATTGCTGCGGTACACGCGGGTTGAAATGGGCCTGAAACACAACCGGGCCCATGAAATTCCTACAGACGACCGTCTTTATCGGGCAAGTTCCATGGTGCAGTCGAGTGCTGCAAAATCCGCGCTAGACCGGTCCGTTTCTTCGGAGGCGTCGCGCCTGGTGGAACTGATCCCCTGCGCCGCGTTGTTGTACTCCGAGGACGAAACGATCCTCGCTGCGAACCGGATGTTCTGCGAACTCGTCGGCTATGCCCCGGCCGAGTTGCGACGCCAGCGCGTGGGCGACCTGACGCTGAGGCAGGATCGTCAGCGCGACGATGCCGCACGCATCCGGTTGCTGGAACGGCGGCAGACCGAACTAGCCTACGAGAAGCATTTGCTCGGAAAGAGCGGCAATGCCATCCGCTGCGAAGTGGCGCTCAAGCGCATCACGGAAAGCGGGGCGGTCCGGTATCTTGCGCTCGTGCGCAACCTCGACGCGCATCGGCCGGACGAACTCGACGTCGACGATCCGCGTGACGAAGGCGAGTTGATCCTGCAGTCCATCGATGAGGGCTTCGTTCTGCTCGACCGCGAATTCCGCGTCAGACGCATCAACGACGAAGCGCTGCGGATCGACGGTCGCCCGCGCTCGGCCATCGTCGGCAGGACTCACTGGGAGGTCTGGCCCGGATCCGAAAACCTGCCGCTCGCGGACGCCTACCGCCGGGCGATGCGCGAACGCATCCAGATGAGTGTCGAACAGGTCTACCGCCACAACGGAAAAGACATGTGGATCGAAGCCCGGGCTTACCCCTTCGACGACAACCTCGCGGTGTTCTACCGGGATATCACGCAACGCAAGCAGGCCGAACGGGCGATCCGCGAAAGCGAAGCGAAGTTTCGGACGATCGCCGACGCCATGCCGCAACTCGTCTGGTCGACACGGCCCGACGGCTTTCACGACTACTTCAACCGTCAGTGGTACGAGTACACGGGCGTGCCGGAAGGCTCGGCCGATGGCGCCGTGTGGGCGGGCCTGCTCCATCCCGACGACCGGCCCGCCATGCAGGCGCGCTGGCAACACAGCCTGGCCACGGGCGAACCCTACGAGACCGAATTCCGGCTCCGGCATCGCTCGGGGGAATATCGCTGGCGGCTCGGGCGCGCGCTGCCCGTGCGCAACGAGGACGGCGAGATCGTGCGCTGGATGGGAACGAGCACGGATATCCACGAACGCATCGTGATGCAGGCCACCCTGCGCGATACGCAGTCGCGCCTGGAAGCGGCGCTGACCGCCGCGGAGATCGGCACCTGGACGTGGGACATTCCGGCCGATCACGTCCGCGCGGATCGCAACCTGGCGGCGATGTTCGGCATTGCCGAGGAGGTCGCCGACGCCGCGCCGATGGCCGCCTATTTCGATGCCGTACACCCGGACGATCGGGGCGCCGTTCGCGCTGGCATCGACAGGTCGCTGAGTACCGGCGAGCCCTATCACGCGCAATTCCGCATCCGCGAGGCCGGCGGGGCCATCCGCTTCATGCAGGCGCGCGGCACGGTGGCCACCGATGCCGACGGAAAGCCACAGCGCATGTCAGGCGCGGTCATCGACGTGACCCGTCAGCGGATGGCCGAAGAGGCGCGCCGCATCAGCGAATCGAAATTTCGCACCATCGTCGAGTCCAATGTCATCGGCATCATTCGATATCGGTTCGACGGTACGGTGGTCGAAGCGAACGACGCTTTCCTGCATATGCTCGGCTACTCGCGCGAGCACTTCGAGCTTCACGGCTTGTCCTGGCGTGCGCTCACCCCGCCTGAATGGGGCGAAGCAGACCGCCGCGCCCGGGCCAGCCTCGAGACGACCGGCAGGATGGAGCCCATGGAGAAAGAGTACTTTCACCGCGACGGCAGCCGCGTACCGGTGTACATGGGCGCCGCGAACTTCGAAGGCTCGCGCGACGAAGGTATCGCCTATCTCCTCGATATCGGAAAAGTGAAGCAATCCGAAGCAGCGCTCAGGTCGAGCGAGCTCACCTTCCGGACGCTCGCGGAGAACATCCCGCAACTGGCCTGGATGGCCGACAGCGACGGGTTCATCTTCTGGTACAACAACCGCTGGTTCGAATACACCGGCACCACGCTCGAAGAAATGCGGGGCTGGGGCTGGAAGAAGGTGCACCATCCCGACTACGTCGAGCGCGTGGTGGAGCGCTACCGAAAGCAGATAGTCGAAGATCAGTGCATCTGGGAAGACACCTTTCCGCTGCGCGGCGCGGACGGTCAGTATCGCTGGTTTCTGTCGCGCGCCATGCCGATCCGCGATCAGCAAGGTCGTGTGATGCGCTGGCTGGGCACGAACACCGACGTCACGCTGCAACGCGAGGCCGAAGAGGAGCTACAGCAGGCGAACCGGCGCAAGGACGACTTTCTCGCGATGCTGGCGCACGAGCTGCGCAATCCGCTCGCGCCGATCAGCACCGCAGCGCAATTGCTCAAGATGGGGGAGCGAAACGCCGAGAACATCAGGCGTTCCAGCGAGATCATCGACCGTCAGGTCAAACACATGACGGACCTGGTGAACGACCTGATGGATGTGTCGCGCGTCACGCGGGGCCTCGTGTCGATCGAGAAGGAGGAGGTGAGCGTGGCGTTCGTCGTCAACAGCGCGATCGAGCAGGCGCGGCCGTTGATCGAGGCGCACAGGCAAGAGCTGGTGCTGGATCAGGGCGATGGCGACGTCATCGTGCTGGGCGACCGCAGCAGGCTGATCCAGGTACTGACGAACCTGCTGAACAACGCTGCGAAATACACCCAGCAAGGGGGCCGCATCACGCTCACGGTGCGCGTTCGCGGCGCTCAGATCGACATCAGTGTCGCCGATAACGGCATCGGCATAGACGCGACGCTGCTGCCGCATGTATTCGAATTGTTCAGTCAGGCCGAACGCACGCCCGACCGCGGCGAAGGCGGCCTCGGTCTCGGCCTGGCGCTCGTGAAAAGCATCGTCGTGCTCCACAACGGCCATATCGCCGCGAGCAGCGCAGGGCGCGGGATGGGCAGCACATTCAGCGTCTCGCTGCCTCTGCTGCCCGAAGACGGTGCGTGCGAGACCTCGTCGCACACGGACCGAGTCGCCGTTCGGGTTCTGCGCATTCTCCTGATCGATCGCGCCGAAGACGGTGACGCGGCCCTGTCCGCAGCGCTGCAGTCGGACGGCCACACGGTCGCGCTGTGCCGCGACGGATCGTGCGCGCAGGCGCGCGCAAGCGAGTTGCATCCGGACGCCGTCCTGATTCGTACCGATCTGCCCGATCTGGATGGCTACGCGCTCGCACGCCAACTGCGCGCGTTGCATCCACATGAGCAGGCGTTGTATATCGCGCTGAGCAGTACATGCCAGTCGCACGACAAGATCGTCGCTCGCAGCGCTGGCTTCGACCACCACCTGGAGTGGCCGGTAGCGCTGACTTCACTGAGAAAGATTCTGGCGATGACGTCGCTCTAAACGGCGCCCCGTGCGATTCGAACTGAACGTGCTCTATATCCACGCACGCCTTGGACTACGATCACGTCGTGAACTATCGTGGAGATGACGAACAACGTGCAGATGGAGAACGCGATGATCGATTCCTCCAGACTTCGGCAGGCCGGTTTTCGAGGTGAGCTCATCGAGCCAGGCGATCCGCGTTACGACGATGCTCGCACTGTCTTCAATGTGTCGATCGACCGGCGTCCCTTGCTGATCGCGCGCTGCGTCGATGCCGACGACGTCTCACGGACCGTGCTGTTCGCACGCGAACAGGATTTGCCGCTTGCGGTGCGCGGCACCGGTCACAACGTCGCCGGATATGCCGTATGCGACGGAGGCGTCGTCATCGATCTGTCGCTCATGAAAGCGATAGCCGTCGATTCGTCGGCGCGCACCGTGCGTGCGCAAGGCGGTTGCAACTGGGGCGAAGTGAATGATGCGCTTCAGCCGTTCGGCCTTGCCGCTACGGGCGGTTTCGTCTCCATCACCGGCGTCGCCGGACTGACGCTCGGCGGCGGCTTCGGCTGGCTCGTCCGCAAGCATGGACTCGCACTCGACAATCTGCAAAGCGCCGAAATCGTGCTCGCCGACGGTCGCACGGTGAACGGCAGCAGCCACGAGAACGAAGATCTTTTCTGGGCGATTCGCGGTGGCGGCGGCAACTTCGGCGTGGTGACATCGTTCGAATTCAGGGTTTATCCAGCCGGGACCGTGCTTGCCGGCATCGTGCTGCATCCCGCGAGCGCAGCGGCCGATGCCATTCGCACATGGCGAGATATGGAAATGGAGGCACCGGAGGAATCGACGATCGGCGCGCTTCTGCTTCACATGCCGGATGATCCCTCGCTGCCGCCAGCATTGCGCGGCGCGCCGGTCGCGGGTCTCGGCGGCGTGTATGCCGGTCCGGTCGAAGAAGGCGAGAAAGCGCTTCGGGCGTTGCGCGAATATGGCCCGCCTCTCGTCGACAAGTTCGCGCCCATGCCCTACAACGAAGCCCAACGCATGGCGGACGCACTGTGGCCGCCGGGCCTTCACGGCTACTGGAAATCGAGCTACCTCAAAGGACTCGACGATGCAGCCATCGCCGTCGTGGTCGATGCTTTCGCGCGGGTGCCATCGCGTCAAACGGTGATCGTCGTGGAGCACTACGGGAACAGCGCGTGGAGTCGCGTTTCCGAATCGGCGACTGCGTTCGGGCATCGCGAGTGGCCGTGGAATATCGTCGTCACGTCCGCGTGGTCCGATGCCGGCGATGCTGAACGGAACATCGCCTGGACGCGTGAACTGATGGATGCGCTGCTGCCGTACAGAGCGCCGGCCGCGTATGTGAACTATCTTGGTGGCGACGAAGGAAGCGCCGGCCTTCAGGCGGCGTACGGAAGCAAACTAGAGCGCCTCGCCGCGATCAAGGCGAAGTACGATTCCGCGAACCTGTTCCGACAGAATCCGAATATCGTGCCTGCGGCGCAGGGGTGATCTGCTCAAGCAAGAAGCGACCGCTGGTCATCGCGCATGCATTTCGCACATCGGTTCGACGTCGACAATTTGAACGATTCTTTCCAGATCAATAACTCGGTGAAGTATCTGAGTCCCGACTACGCTGGGTTCAAGCTTGGTGCGTTGTACGGATTTTCCAATCAGGCTGGCGGCTTCGCGAACAATCACGCGTATAGCTTTGGCTTGTCGTATTTGTGGGGGCCGCTCAACTTCGGTGCCGGATTCCTGCAATTGAACGGCGCCGCGCAGACGCCCGGCCAGCTCAATACGAACGGCGCGGTCACCGATACGCCCGGCTCCTCCCTTTCCAACGGCGTTCCGCTTGGCGCGCTGGCCAGTCGTCAACAGACCTGGGGTGCGGGCGTGAACTACGCATTCGGCCCCGCGGTGGCGGGCTTCGTCTACACGCAGACCAATCTGATGCAGCTACTTCAAACGGGCTTCAGTGCTCATTTCCAGAACTTCGAAGGCAACTTTCGCTATGCGCTCACGCCGGCAGTCCAGCTCTCGGCCGCATACACCTATTCGCGCGCAGGCGGCAATGCAGGCGGTGGCAGCCCGCACTGGAATCAGGTAAGCGCCATGGCCGACTATCGCTTCTCGCGACGCGCGGACGTCTATCTCCAAGGCGCATGGCAGGGCATCAGCGCGAGCAGCAGTTCGCCACTTGGCGTCGCGTGGATCAGCGGTGTCAGCGCGCCGTCCTCCACGAGCGACCAGGTTCAGGCGACTGTCGGGATGAGGCATCGCTTCTGACGCGATCGCAGGCTAAGCCTTACCCGCACAGCGACGCGAAACGCGGCATCGAGCGACGTGCTTCAGCGCGCCTGGCCGTGTTTCCGCGCGGCCTTGTGCGCGTACATCTTGCTGTCGCTCGACGCAAGCAGATCGATGATCGACGCATGCCGAGCCGCTTCGAACTGCGTCTGCCCGACGCTGAAGCGAATCTCATAGCCGCGCGACGATGCCGCGTTGCTCGCCGCCAGCGCGACGCGCAGACGGTCGAGCGCGTGGCGCGTTTCGTCGTCGCGGGCGTCGGTCAGAAGCGCGACGAACTCGTCGCCGCCCAGACGCCCGATCACATCGCTCTCCCGCAAGGACTCGCGCAACGCGGCCGCAAAGGTCGCCAGCGCGCGATCGCCTTCCGCATGGCCGAAGGTGTCGTTGATGCGCTTGAAATCGTCCAGATCGAAGAACAGCAGCGACGCGTCGCGGCCCATGCGCTTGCACACGTTCAGCGCGTGCTGTGCGAGCGCCTCGAAGCCGCGGCGGTTCGCGATGAGCGTCAGCTCGTCGACGGTCGCGAGCTCGATCGCCGCGATCTCCTGCTCCGCGATGTGCGCAAGATCGCGCAGCAAGCCGCGCTGCTCCGTATCGAGCTCGCGCGGACGCGTGTCGATGAGGCATAGCGTGCCGAGCTTCGACCCGTTGGGCACCGTGAGCGGCTGGCCCGCGTAGAAGCGGATGCCCGGATCGCCCGTGACGAGCGGATTGTCGTGAAAGCGCGCGTCGGCGCGGGCATCGGGGATCATGAAGACGTCGTCGTGAAGGATCGCGTGTCCGCAGAAGGACACGTCGCGCGCGGTCTCCTGCACCTCGAGGCCTGCGCACGACTTGAACCACTGCCGGTTTTCGTCGATGAGGCTCACGAGTGCGATCGGCACGTCGAACACGCGCCGGGCCAGGCGCGTCAACCGGTCGAAGCGTTCCTCGGCCGGCGTATCGAGGATGCCGAGCGTGCGCAGCGTCGCCAGGCGGGCGGGTTCGTTGTCGGGTTTCGGTGCGACGAGCATGGGCCTCCGGTTCCTGTACGTAACGACTGAAGACATTATTTTCCGACAATTGTGCGAACAATTCATCCGCCCGCGTTTACGCACCCCGACAAACGCGCGGCGCCGCGTTTTCGCTATCATGCCGATGGTCTGCGGCCCTTTGTCACGGCAATTTCTTCGCACGCCCGGCGCCCGACGAGGTCCGACGCATTCGGCGCGATTTGCAGCGACCTTGCGGCCTCATCGCATGTGCCGACGATCCCATTCACCCGATCCGCCCGGAGCGCCGATGAAATTCAAGCTGGACTGGACCCTCGTCACCCCCATACTCGCGCTCGTCGTGCTCGCCGCGGCCGCGTTCATCCACACCGGCGTGTTGACGGTGCTCGCGGCCGTCGCGCTCGCGTTCGCCGTATTCGCGGCGGTGCATCACGCGGAAGTGGTCGCGCATCGCGTCGGCGAGCCGTTCGGCACGCTGGTGCTCGCGATCGCGGTCACGGTGATCGAGGTCGCGCTGATCGTCTCGGTGATGCTCTCCGGCGGCCCCGACAAGGCGGGCCTGCCGCGCGATACCGTGTTCGCCGCGATCATGATCTGCAGCGGCGCCATCGTCGGCCTGTGTCTGCTGGTCGGCGGCCTGCGGCATCACGTGCAGGACTTCCAGCTGCAAGGCGCGAGCGCCGCGCTCGCGATTCTCTGCGCGCTTTCCGTGCTCACGCTCGTGCTGCCGAATTTCACGAGCACGATCGCCGGTCCGACGCTGTCCACGTCGCAACTCATCTTCGTCGGGGTGATCTCGCTCGTGCTGTACGTAACCTTCGTGTTCGTGCAGACGATCCGTCACCGGGATTACTTTCTGCCTTTCACGCCGCCGGCCGCATCGGGCGCGCTGGAGGAAGACGACGCGCCGCACGCGCCGCCGCCTAGCAACCGCGAGGCGTGGGTCGCGCTGCTGTTCCTGCTGCTGTCGCTCGTGGCGGTGGTCGGGCTCGCGAAGCTCCTGTCGCCGGCGGTCGAGGCGGGGGTCGCCGCGGCGGGCGCGCCGGAAGCCGTGGTCGGCATCGTGATCGCCGCGCTCGTGCTCCTGCCCGAAGGCCTCGCGGCGCTGCGCGCGGCGCGTCTGAACCGTCTGCAGACGAGCCTGAACCTCGCGCTCGGCTCGGCGCTCGCGAGCATCGGCCTGACGATTCCGACGGTCGCGGTCGTATCGATCGTCATGGGCCAGCCGATCGAGCTCGGGCTTGCGCCAAAGGAAATCGTCATGCTGGCGCTGACGCTGCTCGTATCGGTCATCACGCTCGGCACCGGCCGCTCGACGGTCCTGCAAGGCGTCGTGCATGTCGTGATCTTCGCGGCGTTCCTGTTCCTTTCGGTCGTGCCTTGATGAACGTCTGCGTTCGATCGTGCGATTTTGTTACCATTCGCGGTTTGTCGCGCGATCTCGTGCGATGGTTCATCGAAAGTCCCGAAGGAAAAGCATGTCATTCAAGAAGTCCGCATCGCTCGCGATGCTCGCCGCACTCGCCGCCGTGTCGTTCGCGGCGCACGCCAAAGAGATCACGCAAATCCGCTTCGCCGTCGATCCGTCCTATCCGCCGTTCGAATCCAAGCAGGCCGACGGCAAGCTCGCCGGCTTCGACATCGACCTCGGCAATGCGCTCTGCGCGCAGATGAAGGTCAAGTGCGTGTGGGTCGAGAACAATTTCGACGGCATGATTCCCGGCCTGAAGGCCCGCAAGTTCGACGCCGTGCTGTCCGATATGGGCATCACCGAAGAGCGCCTGAAGCAGATCGATTTCACCGATCCGCTCTACGACACGCACGCGCAACTCGTCGCGCGCGCCGGTTCGGGCATCCTGCCGACGGCGCAGGCGTTGAAGGGCAAGCGCGTCGGCGTGGAGCAGGGCACGGTGCAGGAGCGTTACGCGAAGGTGAAGTGGGAGCCGCAGGGCGTGACGGTCGTCGCGTATGGCGACCAGGAGCAGGTCGAGGCGGATCTCGTCGCGGGCCGCATCGACGCGATGTTCACCGACGCCGCGCAGGCCGCCATCGGCTTCCTGAAGAAGCCGCAGGGCAAGCCGTTCGCGCTCGTCGGGCCGATCGTCGAAGACAAGGCGATCATCGGTCCGGGCACGGCCATCGGTCTGCGCAAGGGTGACGCCGATCTGAAGAACGGCCTGAACAACGCGTTCGCCGAGATCAGGAAGAACGGCACGTTCAAGCGCATCATGGCGAAGTACTTCGAGACCGATATCTCGATCCAGTAAGCGCCGTCCGGCGCTTTCGACCGAAAAAGGCATCGCTCGCGGTGCCTTTTCTTTTCCTTTTCGATAAGAGACCGATCGACGATGCAGGTTAAACATCATCCGCTCGTCGGCGCGTCGCTCGGCACCGGGCGCGCGATCACGAGCTACCGGTTCGGCCCGGAAGACGGCGATGCGTCGCCCAAGGTCTACATTCAGGCGTCGCTGCACGCGGACGAGCTGCCTGGCATGGTGGTCGCGTGGTATCTGAAGCGGCGCTTCGCGGAACTCGAGGCGGCAGGGCGGCTCGCGGCGCGCGTCGTGCTGGTGCCGGTCGCCAACCCGGCGGGCTTGAATCAGCACTGGTTCGGCACGCAGATGGGCCGCTTCGAGACGGGCTCGGGTCAGGACTTCAACCGGCGCTTTCCCGAAGCCGGGCCCGCACTGGCGCTCTATCTGAAAACCCGCCTGACGGACGACGCCGCGCATAACGCGAGGCTCATCCGCGCCGCGTTGCGCGAGCATTTCGCGGCGCTGCAAGCGGGCAGCGAGCTCGAATCGCAACGCATCGAGCTGTTGAAGCTCGCGTGCGATGCCGATCTCGTCATCGACCTGCATTGCGACTGGGAAGCCGTCGCGCATCTCTATACGACGCCCGACGCATGGCCCCGCATCGAGCCGCTTGCGCGCTATCTCGGCAGCGAGGCGCAATTGCTCGCGGACGTATCGGGCGGCGAGCCGTTCGACGAGGCGTGCGCGTCGGCGTGGCGTTATCTGCGCGGCGCGTTCGGCGAGCGCTTCCCGATTCCGATGGGCCTCACGCCCGTCACGCTGGAATTGCGCGGCGTGCGCGACGTGTCGCACGAGACCGCGGCGCGCGATGCGCAGGCGATCGTCGATTATCTGACGCATATCGGCATGATCGCCGGCGACGCGCCCGAGCCGCCGCCGCTGCGCCATCCCGCGACGCCGCTCGCCGGTTGCGAGTATGTGCATGCGCCGGTGTCGGGCGTGATCCTGCATCGGCGGGAAACCGGCGAGACGGTGCGCGCGGGGGATGTCATCGCGGAAGTGCTCGATCCGCTCGCGGACAAGCTCACACCGCTCATCGCGCAGACGGACGGCGTGCTGTACGCGCGTCACTGGACGCGCTTCGCGACGGCGGGGATGCTAGTCGCGCGCATCGCGGGCGAGCACGCCGCGCGCACGGGCGACCTGCTCGTGCCCTAGCCGCGCCGCGGCGGGTACCATGCATTCAAACCGGCCTCACGTCATGGAGAACAAGAAAACATGCTGAAGAACATCGATCCGCTGCTCAATCCCGACATCCTGCACGCCCTCTGCTCGATGGGCCACGGCGACGAAGTCGTGATCTGCGACGCCAACTTTCCCGCCGACTCCGTCGCGCGCCAGACCGTGCTCGGCCGCGTGCTGCGCCTCGATGGCGTGAGTTCGCCGCGCGCGGTGCAGGCGGTGCTGTCGGTGCTGCCGCTCGATACCTTCGTCGATCATCCCGCCGAGCGCATGGAAGTCGTCGGCGATGCGGCCGCGCTTCCCGTCGTGCAGCGCGAGGCCCAGCGCGAAGTCGACGCCGCCGAGGGCCGCACCGTGCCGTTTGCATCGATCGAACGTTTCGCGTTCTACGAGCGGGCGAAAAAGGCGTATTGCGTGATCGCGACGGGCGAGACGCGCGGCTATGGCTGCTTCGTTTTCAAGAAAGGCGTGCAACTGGCGCCGGACGCGTCGCAGCAAAACTGACCAGCGGACCTAAGGGAATACCCTGTTGCTTTTTTGAGAAGTTGTTGCAATGCAGCGAGAAAGGCGTATAGTCAGGGTTATCCCTTAGCTACTTACCCCGAGAGACGCTCATGAAAACCACCGCACAACAATCCTTGGTCGTTTCGTTCGGTTCCTGGCTGCGCGCGGCAAAGGCTGCGGTGCGTCGCGAGTGGAACCGCGCACTGACGCTGCATCTGCAGAACTGCGAGATCATGGTCGAAGCGTATCGCCGCAAGTAAGCGACAGCATCCCGGTCTCGAGCATCAGGACAACACCCCGGAAGCCTTTGGCTTCCGGGGTGTTGTCGTTTTGGCGAGCTTCAGGCGGCTAAAGCGATGCTTGACATGCAACCAAATGGTTGCATAATGCGTCCATGGATGACGATTCGGTGTTCCGCGCCCTCGCGGATGCGAGCCGCAGGCAGTTGCTCGACCGGCTGCACGCAGAGAACGGCCAGACGCTAGGCGATCTGTGCGACGGCCTTCGCATGACGCGCCAGGCCGTATCGAAGCATCTGGCCGTGCTGGAGGCCGCGAATCTCGTGTCGACGCGGCGTCAGGGCCGCGAGAAGCGTCATTTCCTCAATCCCGTGCCGATCCACGAGATCGCGCAACGCTGGATCAGCAAGTTCGAGCGTCCGCGCCTGGACGCTCTGTCCGACCTGAAACGCACGCTCGAAGGAGACGATCATGGCTAGCGAGACCTTTGTGTATGTCACTTACATCCGCACGACGCCGGAAAAGCTGTGGGATGCGCTGACGACCCCGGAGTTTGTCCGGCAATACTGGTTCGGCATGCATCAGGAGTCGGACTGGCAAGCCGGATCGGCGTGGAAGATGCTGTTTTCCGACGGCCGCGTCGCCGACTCGGGCGAAGTGCTCGAAGCCGAGCCGGGCAGGCGCCTCGTGCTGAAGTGGCGCAACGAATTCCGCGACGATCTGAAGGACGAAGGCTGGTCGAGGTGCACGTACGACATCGAGGCGCTCGACGGAGCCGTCAAGCTCACGGTCACGCACGAGAGCGACGGAAGGAAGTTCATCGAGGCCGTGTCGGGCGGCTGGCCGAAGATTCTCTCGAATCTCAAGTCGCTGCTGGAGACGGGTGCCGTCGCGCTGGCGACGAAGTAGTCCTGCAAGAAAGAGAAACGGCGCGCTGCCCGTAAGGACAGCGCGCCGTTTTCATTTCAGGCGATGCAGCGGCCGATCAGATCGCCCAGCCGCCGAGATAGAACACGGCGAGCACGACCGCGATCGCCACCGTGCCGACGTTCAGCTTGCGCCATTCGCCCGCCACGATGCGGCCGATCACGAGCGTGGTGAAGCCGAGCATGATGCCCGTCACGATGTTCGCCGACAGCACGATATACACCGCGCAGACGAGGCCCGACATCGTGTCGACGGTGTCGTCGAAATGCAGCTTGCTGACGTTGCCGAGCATCAGCAGGCCGACGTACATCAGCGCGGGCGCCGTCGCGTAGGAAGGCACGAGCGCGGCGAGCGGCGAGAGGAACATCACCACGAGGAAGAGTACGCCGACGACCGTTGCCGCCAGGCCCGTCTTCGCGCCCGCCGCCACGCCCACCGACGATTCGATATACGCCGCCGCCGGCGCGCCGCCGAAGCAGGCCGAGAAGATCGAGCTGAGTGAATCCGCGGTCAGCGCGCGGCCGCCGTTGACGATGCGCCCGTTTTTATCGATCTGGCCCGCCTGGCCGGCCACGGCGCGGATCGTGCCGGTCGCGTCGAACACGGCGGTCATCACGAGAGCGAGGACGCTCGGCAGCACGGCCATCGAGAGCGCGCCCTTGATGTCCATCGCGCCGATCAGCGACGAATGCCCCGGCGCCGACAGCGACGGCAGCGCGAACACGCCATGAAAGCGCACCGACGGATCGAAGATCAGGCCGATCACCGACAGGCCGATCACGACGAGCAGGATGCCGCCAGGCACGCGCCGGCGCTCCAGACCGAAGATCGCGGCGAGGCCGAGCACCGACATCAGCACGGGAAACGCGGTGATATGCCCGAGCGACACCGGCATGCCGGGCGCGGGATTCTTGATGATGAGGCCGACATCGTTCGACGCGATCAGCAGCAGGAACAGGCCGATGCCGATGCCCGTGCCGTGCGCGACGCCCGTCGGCAGATTGCGCAGGATCCACGAGCGCACGCCGGTGACGGAGATCGCGGTGAACACGACGCCCATCAGGAACACCGCGCCGAGCGCGATGGCGGGCGTGAGCCCCTTGCCGAGCACGAGACCGAAGGCCGTGAACGCGGTCAGCGAGATCGCGCAGCCGATCGCGATCGGCAGGCGCGCCCACACGCCCATCAGCAGCGAGCCGAACGCGGTCGTGAGACACACGGCGACGAACACCGCGCTCGTGTCGAAGCCCGCCTTGCCGAGCATGCCCGGCACGACGAACACGGAATAGACCATCGCGAGGAACGTCGTGATGCCCGCGACGACTTCGCGCTTCTGGGTGCTGCCGGTTTGCGAAATGCCGAAATAGCGATCGAGAAAACCGCCGCCGGCGGTCTGAACGCTTTCTTCACGCTCTGAAGTGGTGATGTCGATGTCGCCAAGCTGCTGGGCGGAGGATTCCAACATGAGCTGCTCCTTTATCAGCACGCTGAAACGGAAATCCGTGCGCTGCGTGTGGAACACGCCCGGCACTGCGGGTCCGTCATCAGGGTCGTCTCGTCTGTAGTTCTGGATGATGCCGAGTGACGGGCTCTCGCGGCTGCACTCGGTCAGGACAGAGACTAGGGGAACAGAACGCAGGGTCCAATCCCATGAAAAACATGCCGGTCATGCCAAGGGGCTTATATGCCGCGAATGCCCCATGAAACGGGGCTCTTGCAAGACCGGAAAACGGCCGGACTAGGGCAAACGCCTAGTCCGGCCAGGGCCGCTATTTTACCCGCTCGCCGTTGTGCGGCGCACTACTGCGTTACTGGATCACGCGCGATACGCCGCGTCCGCGCGGGTCGGACATCGGTTGGGGTTTGTCGCCGTCGATGCGGATCGCCTGGATGTCGCCGTTGAAGCCCTGCATCGTGAACTTGTAGCCCTTCGCTTCGAGCTGCTTCACGACTTCGGGATCGAGCTGGTGAAACGGCTCCTGATAGATCGTGTCGGGCGGCAACAGCTGATGATGAAAGCGCGTCGCGCCCACGGCTTCGGGCAGCGGCATGCCGAAGTCGTACACGTTCGTGATGACCTGGAAGATCGACGTGAAGATGCGCGAACCGCCCGGCGTGCCGATCACCATCGCGACCTTGTCGTCCTTCGTGAGGATGGTCGGCGTCATCGACGAAAGCGGGCGCTTCTTCGGCGCGATGGCGTTCGCATCGCTGCCGACGACGCCGAACATGTTCGGCACGCCCGGCTTCGACGCGAAGTCGTCCATTTCGTCATTGAGCACGACGCCCGTACCTTCCGCGATCACGCCCGCGCCGAAGTAGCCGTTGATCGTGTACGTGTTCGACACCGCGTTGCCCCATTTGTCGACGACCGAAAAATGCGTCGTCTCCGCCTTCTCCGGCATCGACGTGCCGAGGCCCGGCTGGACGCTCTTCGTGTCCGAAGGCGTATCGGGATTCACCTCCTGCGCGCGCTTCAGGATGTAGTCGTCGTTGATGAGCTGCGCGACCGGCACCTTGTAGAAGTCCGGATCGCCGAGATACTGCGCGCGATCCGCGAACACGCGCTTCTCGATCTCCGACACGAGATGGATGTACTGCGCCGAATCGAGCGGCACGTCGGTGAATTTGTCCTTGAGATCGGCCTTCATCTTCAGCAACTGCACGAGGCCGACGCCGCCCGAGCTCGGCGGCGGCGCGGTGATCACGCGATAGCCGTTCCAGCTCGCGGTGATCGGCTGGCGCCACACGGCCTTGTAGTCCTTCAGATCGCGCTTCGTGATGAGGCCGTGGCCTTCCATCGACTTCGCGATGAGATCGGCCGTGTCGCCTTCATAGAAGCCCTTCGCGCCTTTGTCGGAAATGCGTTGCAACGTCGTTGCGAGATCCGGCTGCCTGAACACTTCGCCCGCCTTCATGCTGCCGAAATAGAGGTCGAAGTTGGTTTTGCCGGCGAAATCCTTCGATGCCCGGTCGCGGCGCGCGATCAGCTGATCGTCGACGGTGAAGCCGTCCTGCGCATACTTGATCGCGGGCGCGAGCACCTGCTTCCATTTCAGCTTGCCGAAGCGCTTTTGCGCTTCCCACATGCCGTCGACGGTGCCGGGCACGCCCACCGCGCGATGCCCGTAGAGGCTCATGCCCTTGATGACCTCGCCCTTGTCGTCGAGATACATGTTGCGCGTGGCGGACATCGGCGCGCGCTCGCGATAATCGAGGAAGTACGGACGATGATCGACGTAGAGCGTCATGAATCCGCCGCCGCCGATATTGCCCGCTTCCGGATACGTGACGGCGAGCGTGAAGGCGATCGCGACGGCCGCATCGACCGCGTTGCCGCCTTGCTTGAAGATCTGCTCGGCGGTGTCGGCGGCGTATTTATCGGCGACCGCGACGGCCGACGCGGTCAGTACTTGCGGCTGATTCTCCGCGGTTTTCGCATACGCCGGCGCGGTCTCGACGAATCCCGCCGTGATGAGCGCGGACGCGACGATCGCGCCGAGCGCGAGCGAGCGCAACCGCGGTGTTTGTTTCAAAAGCATCTCCTGCGATCTCCTTTGTTACGTGCGACGAAAGACTAGACGCTTGTATATACCACGACGAGCGCCGCGCGCCAGTTGACGCGGCGCAGCGATCAGGGCATCAGCTGACCGCCGTTCACGTCGATGATCTGCCCGGTCACGTAGCGCGACATCGCTTCCGATGCGAGATACAGGAACGCGCCGCTGCAATCGTCCGGTTCGCCGATGAAGCCCATCGGAATGGATTTGCGGAAGGATTCGAGCTGCTCGGGCGACGTGAAGCGCTCCTGGAACGGCGTCTGGATCACGCCCGGCGCGACGGCATTCACGCGGATGCGGTCCGGCATCAGCTCCTTCGCCATGCCTTTGGTGATCGTGCTGACGAAGCCTTTGGACGCCGCGTAGAGCAGCGCGCCCGGCCCGCCGCCGTTGCGCGCCGCGACCGATGTCACGTTGATGATCGAGCCGCCGCCGCCCGAGCGCAGCGACGGCAGCGCCGCGCGCGTGAACGCGACGACCGAGCGCGCGTTGATGTGCATGATTTCGTCGAAGAGCTCGTCGCTCGCGGAGGCGATCGGCTCGCGCTTCACGAGGCTGCCCGCGTTGTTGATGAGCACGTCGATCTTGCCGAAGGTATCGACGACCTGCGCGACGGCGGCGTCGATGGCCTTCGAATCGCGCACGTCCGCGCCGACGGTGATCGACGTGACGCCGAGTGCGCGCACGTCCTTCGCGACTTCCTCGGCCTTGTCCTTCGAGCTGTTGTAGTGCACCGCGACATTCGCGCCGTATTGCGCGAACGCGCGCGCCGCCGCCGCGCCGATGCCCGTGCTCGCGCCGGTGATGAGAATCGACTTGCCTTTCAGATCGTGCATGAGTGCTCCGTATGGGAAGGGGTTTGAAGCGTTTGCCACAAACGAGAGTATGAAGCGAAGCGGGAAAGTGCGTTCGGCGGCGAGGGCGCCGGGAAGTGCGCGACAGCATGCCCGAGACACGGGGACGGATCAAGGCCGGGCACCATCGGCGGCGCGTGCGTGTCGAAGAAGGCGCGGGCAGGGCGCCCGCAACATTTCCGAGGAGACAGACATGGCATCGAAAGTCGATCCGATTCCGGAAGACCGTCGCGGCGTGATTCCGTACATGGCGGTGGCGGGCTGCGCCAGCGCCATCGACTTCTATACGAAGGTGTTCGGCGCGACCGAAACGTTCCGCATCGAGCAGCCGGACGGGCGCGTCGGTCACGCGGAGTTGGAGATCGGCGGGAACGTGATCTACCTGTGCGACGAGTTCCCGGACTACGGCACGGTCGGCCCGCTCTCGGTCGGCGGCACGCCGGTGATGCTGCATCTCTATGTGAAGGACGTCGACGCGGTCGCGCAACGCGCCGTCGACGAAGGCGCGACCGTCCTGCGCCCGGTCGAGGACCAGTTCTACGGCGACCGCGGCGGCAAGCTGCGCGATCCGTTCGGGCACGTATGGTGGATCGCCACGCACATCGAGGATGTGTCGCCCGAGGACATGCGCGAGCGCGCGCGCAAGCTGTTCGGCGGCTGATGCGCGCGAGGCGCGTCAGTCCGCCGCCAGCGGCGCTTCCTCGGATTCGGACGCTTCGAACGAATAGTGCTCGACGACGCGCTTCACCGAGCTGCGGAACGCCGCGACGAGATCCGAGCGGATGCCGCTGCTCGGATACGACAGCGCGTACTCGTATTCGGAGTATGCATCGAGAACGGAGCCTTTCTGCGTAAGGGTTTGCGGGGTGCGTTAAAAATTCGTCTAATAGATTACCAAAATCAGCCAGTCTTTTGGGGGAGCTGAACCTCGACCCAATGCTGTCCCCGGACGTCAATGTAGAGCTCGGTCATGGCTTTGGAACTATGCCCCAAAAGCGCCTGCGCGAACTTCTCGCCATTCTGCTCCGCGTGCAGTCGGGCGGTCAGAGACCGGATCTCGTGAAAGGTGGTAGGCGTGAGCCCTTCCGGGGTCTCTATTTCATTCTCCTGCGTAGCCTTCTCCCGTGCCGCGATGAACGCCCCGTTCAACGTTTCGTAGCTCACCGGCTTGCCCCGCATCGAGGAGTATCGCCCATCGCAGAAGTGGATCAGATGTCGGCTCACGACATTGTCCCGGCACTGCGAGATGGCCCCGGCAACGGAATGCTCGCCCAGTGCAACATCGAGCGGGATTTTTATCTTCGTCTTCCCGTTCTTCTTAAGCTGATCCACCCACAGGAAGCCGTCGCGCACGTCGTCGAAGCGCATCTTCCTTACGTCGCTCACGCGTTGCCCGGTGAGAAGGGCTAGCAGCAGCGCGTTCTTGAGCCACTGCTGGTCGGCTCTCTTATAGATGGCCCAAAAATCGTCTTTCGTCATTCGCGCGCGTTTGACTTCCGTTTTCGGCTTGAGCACGGATTCGACCGGGTTCCGGCCGGCCTCGACTAATCCGTGCGTGATCGCGTCGCGGAAGATGTCCTTCAGACGCGTGCGAATGTTAGTCGCTTGAGTTGGACCACGCGATCGCTCCGCTTCCTTGATTAGGTCAGCCGCATCCTTGGGCGTGAACTGGTCGATCGGTTTGCTTGCGCGCGCATCATCACGAATTGCTTTAATCTGCGATTTGTAATTTTTAACGGTGTTTGGCTTGCGGTCCTTGGTGTACTCATTCTGATAGTCAACACAATGCTCGGCCAGGGTCTTCTTGCCATCGCCGGTCAGCGCGAGCAGATTTTGCTCATCCAGATTCCGAGCAATTTCCAAATTCGCTCGCTTGACCTTCTTGATTGCCGCTTCTAGATCTCTACCGAGGCCAGCCGATTTCCCCGTCAGTGGGTTCTTGAACCAGAGGTAGCCATTGCTATTTTGGTAGAGATTATTAGGCCAGGTTCGACGGGTAGCCTGTCGTTTGCGCGCGTTCACATCGTCCTCTCAAGCAGGTCGCATTCTGACGGGACATATTCCGCCTTCGGGTCTACGAAATAAGTTCGGCCGATCTTTTTCGGCTGCGGCGAAATGCGGCCATCGTGGACCCATCGAAGCAGCGTGCTAGGGTGAAACGTGTTTTCGCCGAAAACTATCACTGCCCATTCAGACAGCGGAATCAATCGCGGCATGATGCATCCCCTCGATTTGCGTTCGATGTTGTTTGCTACTCGTCCTGCTCATCGCCGCACCAGTCGCAATCGGATGCTGGCGCAATGCCGTGGCGGCAGGTTTTTGGCTCGTCGTCGTATGCGGCGTCCGGCTCGTCCCAGTCGTCATCTTGTTCTTCGATCATTGGATATTCCTCTCTTTGCTCGGCTCATTGATGAGCGCACGAATCGTCCTGGCGAGGCTTGCTGCGCAGTCCATGTGCTGCATCAACTCGATCAGCCGAGCTCTCTCAACAACCAGATCGCATTGATACGCCGCGAGCTCATACGCCTCGCGCTCGATCGCTTTGGCGAAGCCTCGGTAGTTGAAGTCCTCGAAGGTGTCATGCATCGAATAGCGGCGGCACGTGAATTCTGCCTTGAGCGCGTGGATCTTTTCTGTAGTTAGCATGGGGCGTCCTCGTTGCTAGACGCGGCTCAGAGCGCGTATGGCGTCGGCACACTCCGACATGGACTTCATCGCGCAGCTGCATCGTGTCGGCGAATGGCGTTGGATTTCCAAGACCGCTTCCAGCGCCCGTTCTAGTGCTTGGTGCTCGAAGTGCTTATCTAAGCCGCGTTGCGCCATCAGGCGTTCGACCATTCGTTTGTCGATGATGGTTCGTGGGGCGACACCGCTTCTGCGTGCGGCTTGCCACCCGATCCATCGGTTGTTCAGCCACTCCAGGTAAGTGCCGTCCTCGTATGTCGCATGCTCCAGCGCCTTCTTCGTAAGTTTCAACGAGAGCATTGCAGTCTCGAAGGCTTTACGCTCATCCATGAATTTGCTTAGTTCTTCGTCGGTCACTTTCCGCTCTCCTTTGCCAGTTCGCCAGCGAAGTTGAACAGGTCGTCATCGCAGTGAAACGACCAGCCCTTTTCTTCGCTCCATCCGTCGCCGTGTTCTTCGGCCAGCGCCATAACGCGCGTCCAGTCGATGTTGTCGGGCAGGTGCGCAGCCGATTCGCCACCGCCAAAAGCCATCTGTGCTTTCTGCCATCGATTCGGCTCGTTACTCGCCCCGGCTGCGTCGATAGCAGGGGAAGCGGTATTCTCGTCGCACGCGAAATTGGCCCATTCTTCAGCCATCGCATCGGGAAGATAGCCCTTGTTTTCCGCTCGTTCGAGCGCGGCAATCAGCGCATCGAAGTGTTCATTGACTCGCACCAGCTTCCATCCTTGCGGCTTCGTCCCCGCTGTGTCGGAGAAGTCTTTCCCGGTGAGTTCCTTGAACCGCTGCTCGAATACGGGCAAACAGCGCTTGGCGGCATCAATGTCTTGCGCGCTAACTTCCCCCGCTGTGTCGGCGATCACTGGGGCGGATGCGGCGGCTTCGATGGCACCAATTGCCGCGTCTGCGATCTCAGCTACGCGCGAGTCATCCTCGGCCACAAGCGAGAAGTCGTCAGCGCTCATCGTGCCGTAGCCCCATGCGCGCCATACGCGCAAGCAGTCGTAGGCATCGCCCAAGGCTTCAGCTACCGCGTCGCATACTGCTTGGCGTTGCTCGTCGGTCAGTTCCATTCTCTTTCTCCAATCTCTCTCGCTATGGCGGTTACGAGGCGGCGAACAAATCGCCGATCGCCTTGCGCGCGCGGCGTGTCTCGCGTGCGGTCCGCGCGTGATGCTCGGCGTCATAACCGAGATGACATCTCTGGCACCAGCAGCGCAGGTTGCTGAGATCACAGTTTTCCGGAACATGGTCAAGATGCGCTGTAGTGAGCACTACCTTGCTGCCGGTCTCAGGATGCGGCTGTCCGTTCTCGGCGCGGCAATCAGGCCACTTCGGCGAGCCCTCGCAGCAGTTGCCAGATCGCTCTCGTACGGCAGCAACAATAGCCTTCCAGTTGGCTGGATAACGGGTTCGGTTTTCAGGCTTGATCGGCATGGCTGTCTCCAAATAGATCGCCCTGAAGCTTGCCCTTGCTCGACTCCGAAAGGTGCGCCGGGCAGAAGTGTGCATCGGTGCCGACCTGGTGCGCGTGCACGGCACACAGGTGCCGATCGCAGGTCTTTCCGGTCTTCGTGCGAAAGTCGCATTGAAACCCGCTTGGCACGCTGCATCAGTCGACGGAGCAGCGCTGCACACGCTTGCGACCTCGCGTGCAGACGATTCCGGATATGCCGCCGGGGAGGCGG
Source organism: Caballeronia calidae (assembly GCF_900044055.2). Lineage (GTDB taxonomy): Bacteria > Pseudomonadota > Gammaproteobacteria > Burkholderiales > Burkholderiaceae > Caballeronia > Caballeronia calidae. The sequence goes on from NZ_FCOX02000004.1 coordinate 218,352, forward strand.
AAGGGCGTACAGGGCATGGCATCATCTCTTCTTGTAGGTCTTCGTGAATGCAACGTCTACGGCATGGCCGCGAGCGCGGATGACGTTCGCGAGTTGCGCGCGGTCATAGTGACTGGCCGTCGCCTGCCGTAACAGACCGAAATAGGAGTTACCGACTTCTAGCAGCTCGGTTGCTGGCGTGCATGCGACGCGTCGCAGGGCTTCGTTCCGCGTCCGCTTCCGCGTCGCACGGTGCCACGGCTTGATGACTTGCCCGACAAAATCGACGCCGCGCGCGACTGGCTGCAGGATCGTCTTGCGCGGATTGATCCGCACGCCAAGATGCGCCGGCAGGAACGCTGTCACGTCCTCTAGGATCTCGTTCAAGCGTGCCGCTGACTCATCGAGGAACAGAAAATCGTCGACGTATCGGATGTAGTGCCGCACACCGAGAATGTGCTTCGCGCGCTGGTCGAGTACGTCGAGATAGACATTCGCAAAGAACTGGCTCGACAGGTTTCCGATCGGCAAGCCGAGATGCGCAGGCTGTCCGATCAGGCGTTTGTGAGACGGCACGCGTTCCATCATCGCCGGGGCACCTCGGTAGACGAAGTCGGCCCGTGGATCGTGCATCAGCACGAGCTCGGTCAGACTGCGCCAGAAGGGCTCGCGGATCTTCGAGAGAAGCAGATCCAACACAATTCGTTTGTCGATGCTGACGAAGAAGTTCGCGAGGTCGCATTTCAGGTAATACGCTGGGCGCGACCAGTTTTGCGTAATCGATCGAACTTTCGCTTCGAGGCGCCGCGCTGCGTAGAGCGTCCCGCGACCCTTGATGCACGCGCACGAATCGGCGATGAACGATCGCTCGAAGAACGGTCCGATGCGGTTGTACAGCAGGTGATGCACGATGCGGTCGCGAAATTCCGCCGCCCACACTTCGCGCGGCTTCGGTCTCGTGATGACGAAGCAGATCGAGCCGCCAGGGCGATACCTTCCATCGGCTAGCTCGTCGTGCAGTTCGCGCAAATTGCGTTCGAGGTTCATTTCGAAGGAGAGCGCGGCATTGCTGTTGCGCTTCGTGCGCCGACAGTCGAGATAAGCCTCGACGAGGTCGGCGAACGTAAAACCATCTTTCCAATCTGCGGACGGCGCGGGCGCGGAACTCATTGTTCTGTTCGTTGTAGTTCTGGTTGCCGTTGTTGAAGTTCTGATACCAAGCCCAGCCGGATGTATCGTGCTATCTACATCGCCCGGCCGATCGCTCGGCCGGGAAACTGCGCCGGACCGTGCCGCACTCCGGCGGTCGGTATCCGTGATGCGCATGGCGGTGGCCTCGTGAGCCAGCGGCACGACCAGATTGAAAGATCGCTCAGCCATGGAAGCCTTGGCCTCCACGGTGCGGGCGACTTGCGGCGTTTTTCCAGCCGTTGGCCTGCTTCCCGATGCTCGTCGTCTGCTCGATCGCACCGGCGTAAGCCGGGCGGGCGATCAAGCGCTTGTCCATGCCAAGCCGAAGAAGCAACTCGATAACCTGTAGGCGCTCGATCAGCTCATTGAGATGAGGCGACTTGTCGGTCGCGACGTTGGCGCGGAACACCAGCACCATGATCTCGATGCATTCCGCGCTGATCTTCTCGCCGATGGAGCGCTTGAAGTCGCGGGGCATGTTCTTGACTAGGTCGGTCACGACATCGAGCAGCGTATATGCCGCTCGATAAATGGGCAGTTGGGTATGCAGTGCCACGGCGTTTTAAATGATCAAATTACTGAAGGGATAAAACCTGCGGACGGCGCGGGCGCGGAACTCATTGCTCTGCCCGTCGTAGTACTGGCGGCCGTAGGTGAAGTGCTGATACCAAGCCCAGCCGGAGTTTTCCTCGTGCTGTTGGCCCGACCAGTACCAGGCGCCTTCGAACTCCTCCTTCAGGTTGGCGAACAGGAGCGATTGCTCGCGGCGCGTCGGCAGTTCACCGCCTTGCTCAGCGGCCCATTCACCGGCACGCTTCCATTCGGCGTCTTCGATCTCGCCAGGCAGCAAGATCAGGTGGTAGTCCGCTTCGCGTTCATCGCCGAGCACGAGACCGGCGTAGCGCTCACCGGGCGCAAGGGGAATCTTGACGCCTGCAACAACGTATTCCGTCGCTTTCGGTTGTTTCTTGAACTCTTCGATCATGGCGCTGATACGCGCATGCTCGCTCTGGATTACTTCAAGCGTGATCGTCATTGCGATGCTCCGTTGAAAATTGATGAAGGGTTAAATCGACAATCTGCGGACGGCGCGGGCGCGGAACTCACTGTACTGTTCGTCGTAGGTCTGGTCGCCGTAGGCGAAGGTCTGACACCAAGCCCAGCCGGCATAATCTGGATCATCATCCGATGTATTTGACCAATACGCACGCTTCTGAAACTGATCACGATGATTCGCCCAGAGCATGGCCTGCTCAACGCGTGTCGGCAGATCGCCGCCGATACTCTTCGCCCATTCCACCTGCGCTTGCCAGGTGGCGGCATCGTTATCGCCGGGCAGCAGAATGACGTGGTGAAAATCGCCATTCTTATCGCCGATCACGCCAACATAGATTTCGCCTTCCACGAGCGGCGGCAGTTGAATTTGTTGCATCGTTTCTCCTTGGATGATGAAGGCCGGACGTCGCGCCGGCCCCCGGTCAGATGGCTTACGAGATGAAGGGCTCGCCGAAGAAGAACGGAGCTCCCGTCTTATCCTTGATCGTCGCAATCACGGTCGAAGACGCCGCTTCGAGGATCTTGTCGGTGCGCACGAGCTCATACCAAAAATTGAGCTTTCCGTCGCGCACGCGATATCTCAGGCGGGCGTCGACCTGATAGGGATCACCGCTCCAGAAGACGGGAATTCCGATAGCGAAGCGCTCGAACACAGCCATCTTCTGCAGTGTTTGCGCGTCATCATCTTGAACGAACGAGAGATTGACGCCGCCATTCGAGAGGCGGATGGCGCTCTTGAAGCGCATGTCTTGGGTGGCTTCGAAGGAAAGCGCCATTTCGAGCATGGCGGAGCCAGTAGGAAGCCCTGAACCTTCGACGCTCGCGATGTCGCGCAGGTTGTCTTCAATGAACGAAGCGAAGTCGGTTTGGCTCATCGGCTTCTTGTGAAATCCTGTCCAACGATTCCACTCTTCGCTGAAGGCCGGCGAGAAATGCACCAGGTGATCACGCCATGCCGCTTTATCGGCGTCTTCGCCATGATCGTTCACGATGCCAGTGAACGCGATCCTGCCCTGCGTATAGTCGGCGAGGCACCAGACGGTGGAATCGGTCAGCGAACCGTGGCGCTTCATGTACTCGATGAAGCTTTCGGTGTCGCGCACGCGAACCTTCGCGTACTTCCGCAGCGGCGTCGGCAGGAGCTTCGAATCATCCTTCTCTTCGAGATGCCAACCAGGCGGCAGTGCGATTCGGGTCTTCGCGGCGTCCTTGTTCGAACCGATGTCTATCGGTTGCTTGATCTCGCGAGCCAGAGTTTCTGCGAAGTTGTCGTGTTCAGTGAGTTCCATGGCGATGGAAGTTCCTTTTTGTTTGAGAGAGGTTTAGGACGCCGTCTTGAGCGCGACGGGTGGTGCGTCTGAAGCGCTTTCGACACGCTTCAAATCAAGCTTTTGCTGGCGTGGATCGTCCGCTAGGAGGTTTCCATCGGGCGTGGCGAATAGCATCGCCTCCATAGGCTCGTCGGCGGGTTTCTTGAGTGTCGTCTTGCCTGTGACGAGCATCGCGCCGCCTCGCGTAGCCTTCTTTACGGTCACTTCGATGACGAGCTTTCCCGTACCGCCGTTCTCGTCGATGGCGCGCACCAGGTCATTCATTTGATCGCTCGCGGTGTCGATCAGTGTTCCGCCGCCAATCAGGCGAAGGGTGTCGGTGATAGGTCTTGCTGACATGGTGTCTCCTAGGGTTATTTCTGTATCCGCGCGTGAACCACGCGCATGATTTCGATCTTGTCTTCCGGCATCGGAATAACTGGCGCGCCGTGCAGTGCCGCGAAGTACGGATCCAGCGACCGGCGTTCTTGCGCCGACATTTCCGCGTCTTCAATCGCGGACAGCATCCTGAAGAGGGGTGGTGTAACGGTCATGCGGTACTTGTCTCAAGAATCGCTGTTTGGATGTGCTCAATCAGTGCCGCGCAGATATGCGGGAATATCTCCTCGTGATAGAGCTTGGCGGACTTGTCTGTCGCTGCAGGGGCGAAGCCGAGAGTTGTGAGGCCATCGGCGGTGACCATGACAGGTGCCAGGCGCTCGTTGATCTGGCCGAGGCGCAACGTCGGTGCACCGGACGGGGTGACGTTCGCTTTAACTCCAGTCCCTACGAATCCACTCCGTGTGGCCACAGCCGGAGATGCAGCTCCAGAAACCGTAGAAGCTGTTGAACCAGACGCGGCCTCCGCAGAGGCAACTACGTTTTTTGCAGCAGCCTCGTCCGCCTTGCGCTTCGCCTCGCGCTCGTCCTCCTGCCGTTTGTGCTCCGCAATGCGCGTCGTCACTGCCAGCTTGAAGTCGTCGATCGGCTTCTGGATCAGCGGCTGCAGATCGCGGAATAGGAACATGTGCTCGACGGCGATCTCCTTGTACCAATCGAGCTTGGCGCGCAGGTCGCGCGCTGCCTCGTCGGCGGCGATCTTGCCATTGGCCAATGCGGTGTCGACCGCATCATGCAGGCTCGCGAGTGTGCGCTTGTTCTTCGCTGCCGCGACGAAGTCAGGTGCTAGCACCACGATAGAGACGATGTGCAGCTCGTCATTCAACGCTGCGACGTGATCGGCATACGCCTTCCGGCCGTCCGCGATGACTCCGGCCTTGATCTCGTCCTTCCGCTTCGTGACCAGCTTGTCGAGGCTCAGGCGCTTGTCGCGCAGTTGTGCCTTGATGAAATCGACGGTACGCATCAATTCGTCGATGCTCGACGTCTGCGCGAGCGCGGCGTTCTTCGCGACTTCTAGATCCTTCTCGGCGGCCTCGCAGAACTTGACCGTCGCTTCCGCATCGGCGAAGTCCTGATCGGTTTCGAGCGTTGTCTTGATTCCCGCGATGAAGCGCTCGGCGGCGCTGCGGAACGCCGGCAGGTTGCTGGTGACGACTTCGCCGCGGATCTGCACCGCGAGTGCGGGCAGCGCCATGATCGCGTCGGCCTGAGGCTTGTCGGCGAGCTCGTGCGGCTGATACACCGCAAGGTCGCGCTCGAACTGATTCCAGCCCGAAGTGATGCGATCGAACCATGCCAAGTTGGGCTCGATCTCGATGTGCTCGAGATTTTCGCGCGTGCCGTCCGAGACGACGAAGATGACCTTTTGTGCGCCGGTCACGAGCATGATCTGCTGGCACTGGGGCTGATACTCATCGGGCAGCACGCCCGAGCGCACGGCGTGAGCGAGATCCGTGTTCCATTGCTTATGCTCGAACGCGAGCTCGTCGTCGATCGTCAGCCCATCGCACGAGGCGGAGAGGGTGCCGAGCGAGCAGGTGACCGGGTAGAGATCCTGCCCGAGCATTTCTTCGACGATCGGCCGGGCCAGCGCTTCGACCTCGTGACCGTAGTCGAGGATGTTTTTCTGCACCCAGTCCGAGAACTCCTGCGGCGTTGCCGTGTGCTTCATGTGCAGCAACTCGTTGCGCTTGATCTTCGTGGAAAGGCCAAGCATCGCGGCGGCTTCGCTCGCGCCGAAGCGCGTCAGGCGAAATTGCCGCCATTCGTCTGAGCCCTGCGCCAGGTCGTGGGTTTCGCGTTTAGTCATTCTCATGCCCCCATGAATCGATGGTCATCTTTTGATCGTCGGTGAGCCGCGTCTTGGTCTCGATCATCTTGACCAGATCGGCTGCTGTCTTTTTCTTTTCGAGAACAAGCTTTCGCCAGCCTGGCGTCTTCTGTTTGAACTCGTCGTCAGAGCAGATAGCAGGCGCCGCGCGGGTTTCAGTAGCGGGTGCATTGCCGCTCTCGCCGGAGCTTGATCCGGTTCCGGACTGTTCCGCCTTGTTCTCCATGACCTGTTTCCAGGTCGCCTCGCCATCCTTGATCGCGCCATAGATGCCGCGCAGATCAACGAGCTCAGTGGGCGAGCAGGTGTCTAGCGAGTGCCCGAGGTAGGCCGTCAAATCCGCTGCTTTCACACCTATCTCTGCGAACGCGTCGGCGATACGCTTTCGCTCGGCGGCAGGGTCTTTTGCAGCTTCATCTTTACGAACCGCCTTGATGATCTCCTCAGCTTCGTCCTGCAAATCGCCGGGGATGATGCGCAGGCCGAGCGTGCGCATGGCCTTCGAGATCTGCGCGCCGCGCTTGTTGAGGAGATCGTCTTCGTTGGCCGGGACGGTATAGGACAGATTCCCGTAGCTGTTCTTGCGCACGGAAATGTATGTTCCGTCGTCCATCGGCTTTGAGCGCTCGACCGTCTTCGATACGCGGACATCAAGCGGGTACGTAAGGTTCGATTCGAGGTCCGTAACGCTGACGCGGTGAACCTCCTTCGAGTCGTCCTCGAAGATCATCGTCGTCTCGATTAACACATTCTTCATGCAACGGAGCGCGACTTCGACAAAGCGAATGCCGAGACCTTCAACACCTTTCCCGATCGGCTTTTTGTACCAGGCGCTTTTATTGTTAGCGAAGGTCGGACGCTTGCATTCAGCCATCAAGTCTTGGCGGACCTGATCCCAGTTTCGCGGGTTGCGCATTGCCATGATGTAGCGAGCCTCGACCATCGCCTTCGACTGGGCTGCGATGGCGGTTGACGCGGTTTCCACCAGGGCGGTTGTCGTTTCTTGCGCGCCGAACTCCTGACGCACGGAAAGTGCTGTTGACATATGACCTCAGAAAATTGGTTCGTCGGGGTGCCAAAGCACGACGCGCTTCATGTCGTCGATGTAGCGCAGATCCGTGGCCTTGAGCACGTAGAACTTGGCGTTGCGAGCTGCCCGGGCGAGACGCTCCGCTTCTGCGATCGCGCCCGCTTCCGATGTGTGACGATAGGACGGCGGGGCGCTTCCCGTCGGGCACCACACCAGCCAGAAGATCTCGTCGCGTTCCATCATTCCGACTCCACCGGCGCCGGCATCTTCTCGATGCACGCATACGGGAAGCGTTCCTTGAACGGCTTGATATGGCGGTAGAAGTGACTCCCAACGGACTCGGCTTCCTTCAGCGCCTTGAAATTCGACTCGGTGAAGTTCGAGTAGTGGTAGAGCGACGTCGGTGCGCCGGTCGCGCGATCCTTGAAGCGGATCGCGAGCGTCTCTGTCGCGGAATCCCAGCCATAACTATGTATTTGCGAAGAGTGAACTTCATCCATCCCGATGACGGGTGCTGTGGCAGTCATGTCTTTCCTTTGTGGTTTGTGATTAGAAGACGCCGCGAAAGATCGAAAACAGAGGCACGGCGAACACAGCGATAGCGATGAAGAGATAGATGCCAATGCTCATGCGATCCTCGAAAGAGTCATGCACAGCGCCATCCGGTTGTTCAACTCGGCGTCATATCCCTTGATCTCGCCCGTCAGATTTCGTGTGATAAGCCGCTGCGGGATCTCGAACTCGCCGTGGGCGATGACTGTCGGTGCTGTGGGATGCTCGACGAAGTACAGGTAGGGCGCGCGTTGATTTTCAGATTCACGCTTGCGAAGGATCTTTCCCTCGTCGACCATCTGGAATACCTTCCTACGTACGATCTCCCGCCGAAGTTCGAGGAGAGACGCGAGGCCGGTGACTGTGAGCTTATCGCCCGAGATCAAGCGACTCAGGATCATTTCATCGGTGATTTCAACAACGGGGCGGCTCATCGTGCGACTCCAAGTGGTATTGATGACTTGTTAGCGATGCACAGCACTGCGACTGCTGCGAGGACCATCAGAAGAAGCGTCAGGCGAGGGCGCTTGCAGTAGAACGCATCTAAACCTCGGGTCATGCGGTTGACTAGCGCGATCATTCTGAAAGCTTTTTGGTTACACCCTTGATGGTGAATCTCGCAGCGATTTCACACTCGGAATTCATCTCGACGCCTATGAAATAGGCAAGTGAATCTATGACGCACTGAATTTCATGCCCGCCAGGGTTGCTGTTTTCTACCAGCAGGCGCACAGATTCGGAGAGGTTTTGCTTATGGATGTCCATGCTCATGACGTGACTCCGTAGAGGAAAACAGCAAGCAATGCGACTATGCTGAGCCCACACGCGACGCAGTGGACCGTGATGACCCTGCACGCGCAGGTCAGATCTGAATCAGTGATTTCGGGCTTCATGACGCACCTGCGTCTTGCGCCTAGATGCGGAGCGTTTCAGTTGCGCGGCGCTTCGCTATCGCCTCGATTGCATCCGTGAAAGCGGCTTCTAGTCGATATGCGAAATGACGAGGGTCGCATTCGATCTGCGACATGACGGCGATCTTTCGTGCCTCAGGTAGCTCGGTGAGTTCTTCGAGCACGTCATCGAAGGTGACTTCCTTCGCTGCGGCTTCCTTGGCGTCCTCGAAGGCCCATTGCGCGTCATCCGCCTCAGCCTTAACTTGGCTCGTCGCATAGTCAGCGAGGCTCATCGTCTTTGCGAGGATCATGACTATCCTCACTGAAGGCAGATGCTGTTCAGGTCCACCGTGCGTCGAAAGACACACCGGTTCTGCCACGGGATGAAGCTACATTCGAGATATGCATTGGCTCCGACGTATATCCAATGGCTGATTCGATTCATGCACATGGCAACCCTCACAGTGGTTCGGCTTGCGCCGCGCGCCGGGTGACGCTGTGAGATGTATATTAGCAGCGCTGTTTTGCATGTCAAGAGCAGTGCTGTTATTTTTTGTACGACGTCCCGCTCTCGAAAGGCGGGACGCGGGATGGGAAGACGCAAAATAGCCCGCACGAAGCGGGCTATTGAGAAGTCGGAAGAGGCCGGACTACATGGCCATTGGCTTCACCGAAGTGGGACGAATCGACCGTTCGGATACATGCAGTGTTCGGCGACTTGATTGGCCAGCGCTTCGCCTCCGGCGTTCGCAAACCCGGGATCGAAGTACACATTGTTGATCGCAGTCTTAACGAAACGATCTGAGAACCCTTCCGATTTCGTCCAAGCAAGTCCTTGTCGTGCCATTTGGGGAGAATTTCCTGAGTCTCTCGAAGATGCGGCTTGCCGGTAGATTGCACCTTCGAGCATGCAAATATTCATGACGTCCCGTTCCGACGGGCCTTTCTTAGAGTTTTCTCCCATTTGGGCCATCCAGGTTTGGCAATCTTTATTGGTTGACCAAAACGAGGTTGAGTGGCCGACGATATCGACCCCAGAACACTCGACGTCCGTAATTTTGGTTCGCTTTTTGGATGCTGTTCGAGGCAACTTCGGCGTCGCGTCCCAAGTCTCTAGATCGATTTGCGTAAATTTACGCCGTACGTTTTGCGTAGCTTGCGGCTGGTCTTTTACCCAAGTAGCCATCGATTGATTGGATCCGGATGGCCGGAGAGACAATGTACCGGGTTCTAGATGTCCGTCTTTGAATTCCATAGTTCCGCCGCAAGAGATAACGTCGGGCGGATTTGGGGAGTGAGATGCGATTCCCCAAAAAGCGACCGCCGTTGTTTGATCGCTTTTTGTTTCCGGAGAACTCTCGTTATAAGACTTTGCCATGTACGCCTGGCTCTGCGGGTCGGTACATATCTGATTGTCAGATACGGCCTGCTTTGCCGGTAAAGCACAAGCATCCAGGAGTGCCACCACTAAAATTGCGATCAAAAGCATGCGCGTTTCATAGTCTATGGTCCATTGCGAGTCTGATGAGCTGGTCAGCAAGATATATCACGGGGGCCAGAAGGAAAAGGGCGTTCCGACCATCCGCGTGCGACAGCCCATACGACAGGTTTCCGGTTCGGTCTAAATCAACGTAGACGCGAGCGGTTTCAGACTCATCGTTCTTTTTCTGTACAGGCCGGCGGAGGAAACGTCGTTTTTTGGTCCTGCTGTATTCGCCAAAATCCACGACATTACCCGGTTCCGGTATTTCCCCGTTTGGATGACCGTCCATGATTTAGATCGACTTTTTGAGTATGGTGCTGGTCGCCTCGGACGGGCGCGCGCATACCAGCGCGAATCATCCACGCAAGTGCGTTGAGCAGCTCATCAGATAGGCCCTCTTCAGCAACCGCCTGCATTATTTGTCGCTTCAGTTCTTCAGCGGAGGCCGTAATGTTATTTTTTACGCCCTCATCCGGTAAGGATGTATTGGGGTTTCCTTCCCCTATAGAACCCTGACTAACCGCCGTTAACCTTGACCCTTCGTCTCCAAAAAATTGCGTCATCAGCCGCGGACTCACATCCATCGGCTTTGCACCAAGCACGCCGCATAGCCGCAGCATAGCTTCGAGATTCAGTGCGATCTTTCCGAGCAGATACTGGCTCACTGCGCTCTGGCCGCCGATACCGGCTTCCTTGCCGAGCCATTCCTGGGACACGCCAGGGTTCCGCGTTTTGAAATCCTCCCAGATCGCTGCAAGGCGGCGAGCTTCCTCAAGCTCTTCGGGGGTCGGTGGACGACGTTCGATGGATTTCTTCATGGTCACATTTTATTAGCGTTGCTTTTTCCGTTGTTTCCTCCTTGAACAGCACTGCTGTTTTTGCTAGAGTAGCAGCAGTGCTAATGTGAGAGGACGCGATGCGACTCGATGAATATTTGAAGGACCAGAAGCTCTCTCAGGCCGCGCTGGCAGCGCTGCTCCAACCGCCGGTGACGCAATCACTCGTCAGCCAATGGATACGCGGGATGGTGCGCATGAACTTGGATCAGGCGGTTCAGATCGAGGAAATCTCGAACGGCGCCGTGACGCCGCGGGATCTGGCTGAGATGTTCGTGCCCGATGCACGGGTCAATCGATCCCAGCCGGCACTGCCGGAAGCCGAGCCTAGTCAGGAGGCGGCGTGAGCACTGCTGACGAAGAATGCGTCCGCAACTGGCTCCGCGATGTGCTCGCGGAGCGCGACCGCATGATTCGCGGGTTACGTCGTGGACGATTGCCGATGCGACTGGGACGTCTCCGGCGGATGCCTTCTCTATCGCACCGTCGACTAGGAAAGATTCGCCGCCGGAGACTGCCGCTATGAATAGGCTTCGTGAACTTATTGGACGGAACCTGGCTTGGTTAGCTGTTCGAGTGGCGTATCCAGAGCTTTTTCGAGGGCTTTCAGCCCGCGAAGGAAGTTTTGTGTTGCTGCCGGCGATAAGGTCATCCGAACAGAACCGCCGCCCGGCATGGCCGGAGAAACCCGATTTGACGTTATGTGCAGCTCCCCTGTACTGGGGTCTAGATCGACCTGCAAAGGCTGATCGAGATAGAAGCTGAGGTTGTATTGCGCAATCGACTGGTCGTTGTCGTCCATAGGAGCTTCCTTTTATGAAGGAGTTGATGTTGAAGCAGCGCTTTGTGAGCGCTGCTGCCCTGGCAGGCGACAGCGATTCTGACATGGTTGGAAGCTCCTCCCTTTAACCCGTGGTTGACAGTGGCCGAATCATATCGAGCACGTCATTCCGGCTCATTGATAGTTTCTGGAATCGGAAGGAATGGAAACGAATACCTGGGAATCGGCGGACGCCGAAGTGCCGTCATCGATCATCGTGGAGCGCTTGCTTTACGTCTGCGCGGACAAGCGACGTAAGCATGATTTCGCCGAGGTGATGGGGTGGTCTGTCGACATGGTGGACAAGGTTCGGCAGGGGACGACTGGCGTGCCGGTCAACAAGCTTGCCACGTTCATGGCGGCGCTCGAATTGGTCACCTTTACGATTGGTTACGCGGACTATCTCGCTCGCGGGAACGTCATTGGATCGAACTGCCATTGCGCTCGCATGAACATGGGCGAGTGCGGCCGGAGATAGCCATGGACGCCGACCTTCTCACGTTCGGTATGTTCGCGCTCATCGTGGCCGCGTGTGCTGTTTGCTGGAGGGCGCATGACTGATCTCCCGAATCCGCTCACTCCAGCGGACTGCGATCTGCGAGACTTCGGATTTATGCAGATCGACGTCAAGCGCCTTTTAAGTTCCGAGACATGGGTGTTGGGAACAGGCGAGGAGCGAGCAGCAGCCGTCGCTCTTTGGCTTGAAAGCTGGCATCAGGTACCCGCCGGAAGCCTGCCCGAAAACGATCGAATGCTCGATCACCTGTCCCAATCGAAGAAATGGAAGTCAGTCAAAGCGCATGTCATGCGCGGCTGGCTCAAATGTAGCGATGGTCGCTTCTACCATCAGGTTGTCGCTGAGAAGGCACTGGAAGCATGGATCGAGAAGCTGCTCAACCGTTTCTCCGGGGCTGTCGGAAACGCTACGCGATGGAATGTCGAGACCGACACTGGACCGTTGCGCGCGCGCTTGATTGAGGCTGTGAATCTTCTCACCGAGATCGCCCCCCGATCAAAAACTCTCACCAAAAAACGGGTATTGCAAATCCTTAAGGGATCGCCTAGCGATCCAAAAGACCATCCACCAGAGCGGCCATATTCGTCGCCCCCAGAATCGCCCCCCGATGAAATTCCACCTCCATCGAATTCGCGCCACGAATCGCCTCCCGATCGCAAGGGAGAGGGAGAGGGAGAATTTAAAACCATAGGTTCTAACAACGGCAGCGGACCACCTCGCGCGCGCGACGAAAATGCGCCGCTCGCCGCCGCCGAAATTTCGGATGCCCTTGTCGCTTGGGAGCGGGATCGAGGGAAGGTGGCGCGGAACATCACACCCGCCCAGGAGCAGGTGCTCGAGCTCGCCGCGCTGGACGTGACTGCTGCCGAGCTGCGCAAGGCATACGACGCGGCGGTCGCTGATCGCGATGCCACCGGCGATCCGAGCCCGATCAACCCCGGGTTCGTGCGCACGTTCGTCGAGAAGCACCGCCGGCCTGAGCGCCCTAAGCGGGATCCGCCCATCCCGTTGAATTCGATGACCGACATCCAGCTCAACGCGTTAGGCAAGGAGCTCGGAATTGGTGAGTCGCGGATTGGTGAGTATCGTCCGCAATTCATCGCTCGAATTCTGCAAAAACAAGACGAAATCCGAGGGAGGATCGCATGACCATCGCAACCCCAGACGCAATGGGCGTCGTCTTCGTGGTCGTATGGACGGCCTTGTGCTTTGGAGCTATGGCGGCTCTTTCGATGAGGGGATTGTGATGGTCAAGGTCGGTCAGATTTGGCGAGAAGTCGATCGACGGTTCAGTCGTCACGTTCGGATTGAAGCCGTTGGCGAGGGCTTTGGGAAAGCGTTGATCTGCACGATCAACCCGGAAACAGGGCAGAAATGCGGTCCATTCACCCAGGCGCGTCTTTCGCGCTTCAACGGCAAGAGCGGCGGCTACACGATAGTTCTGGAGGCCGCGCGACGGGATGAATCGATGAAACCGCACATCTACCTCTCGAGCGAGAAATGGCACGTCTACGCGCCTCCGGACCAGGGCTTCGGCTTCATCTTCATGCGCAACGCGTTCTCGTACGCGAAGGGCATTTGGAAGCGGAGGACTAAGCAATGCTGATTGGACGCTATGGGAAAAGGCACTTCGTATGAATCTGACCGAACTGAGACGCAACGCTCGTCTCGCTGCCGTCAAAAGTGGGACAGACGGCTGGGGACAACATGGATCTTCGATGGAACATGTGCGATACAGCGAGCAGCTTGAGAAGCGTCGTGGGCGCCGAAAGCTCTGCTGGTGTGGGTGCGGAAACCGTCGCACACATCGCGGAATGGCAAACGGCATAGCGCTGACTAGCGCATGCGAACTTGGCATCGCTCGATGGGTGAAGACCGGGAGTGTGCGTCCATGAACGTCCTCCAGCTCACCGACGAGCCCACTACCACTCCGTTCGTGCGTTCGTGCCAGCTCCCGCGCGAGCAAGAGTTCCGCCGATTCGTGGCCGATTACGTCGTGCCATCGCGCGATGTGAGCGTCGATGAAGCGGCTCAGTTCATCAAGCTTTGCGTGGGCATCGACTCGCGCAACGCGCTGAAGACCGATCGCGGCGCGCAGCAGCGCTTCCACGAATTTTTGATGAAGCCGTTCATCGCGTGGCGCGCGCGGCAGACAGAGACCGCGTAACAATTGGGAGACGGTGATGACCGTTTGCGTCGAAGCGAATAAAACCATGAAATCGACACCCGCATACGATGCGATCGATGACGTTCTTTACGAGTGGTTTAGGTGGACCAGCGGTTATGGAGAGACTCATGGATACAGCTCTTCGGATGCGACATGCAGAGACTTTAAGTCCAATCGACAGTGGATGGATCACAGCGATCTTTCCGATCTCGTCGACTATCAACTGCGCAAGAGAAAAGGCGAGCTGGTAGACCCGATTATTTCGAAGCTCGGCCTGCGCCACCGCATCGCCGTGAACATGGCGATGCGAAACATGAACTGCGGATATAGCGTCTGGAGCAGCATCAGGTCCGGCACGCAGGAGCAGGATTACCGCGAGGCGAAGGAAATCATGCGGCCAAGTTTGGTGGCGCGGGGACTTGTAAACGGATAATTGCTGGTGTATTCTTTGCGGCGAAGTGGGGCGAGTCGCGCCCTGAAGAATCGTAAGCCCCGCCGGCCAGCCGCGCGGGGCTTTTGCTTTATGGACCAGTCACGCGGCGGTCGGCGTCGCGGAACACATCCGGGCTGGTCCTTCCGTCGTCTCCTCCATGTCTTCGGACGTGGCCTTGCCCGCCTCGCGCGGGCTTTTTATTTCTCGACCGCAACGGTCAGCGCAAGCGGCCCAGTGCGCCCAAAACACCCGCAGCCCGTGATGCGTTGATCCGGCGGAACCAATCCTCGCCGCCGTGATGATCGGCAGGCGTGGGCAATCTCTACCACTGGAGAATGGGCCTTTCGCCCTTAGCGAGGGCTCATTCATGGCAAAAGCTCGGGGACGCCCTACTGCCTATTCACCACAAATTGCGAAGGCAATTTGTGCGGCAATCATCGATGGTATGACCTTGCGGCAAGCCTGCGAATTGCCGGGGATGCCGGGCAAGACCACCGTTCTGAGATGGCTTCAGGACGATGATAAGGCCGAATTTCGGGACCAGTACGTGCGCGCGCGCGAGGCGCAAGCGGAAGAAATGGCCGATGACCTGCTGGAAATTGCGGACGATGGCCGAAATGATTGGATGGAGAGATACGACCGCAAGGGCGAGGCTATTGGCTGGCGCGAAAACGGGGAGGCGGTTAGAAGGTCTGCTCTCCGTGTAGAGACTCGGAAGTGGCTAATGTCGAAGCGAGCGCCGAAGAGGTATGGCAGCTCTTCTAGCCCCTCGCATGAAGGAGAAGAGAGCTCTCCCGGCCTGAACGATCCGGACCCGGACGTATGAGGTCGGCGCAGCAGGTCAAGCTGGAGAAGCTGCACACGAAGCAGGCTGAGATCGGGCGTGCATTCAACGAGAGCCGCCGCGTCGTCATTCGGTGTGGCCGGCGCTTTGGCAAGACGACGCTGCTTGAGCGCTGCGCGTCGAAGTGGTCGTATCAAGGATTGAAGGTCGGCTGGTTCGGTCCGACGTACAAGCTGAACCTGCCCACGTATAAGCGCATCCTGCGCACGGTGCAGCCGGTTGTCTTTTCGAAGTCGAAGATCGATCAGGTCATCGAGCTGAACTCAGGCGGTTGCGTCGAGTTCTGGACGCTGCAAGACGAGGATGCGGGGCGCTCACGCTTCTACGATCGCGTGATCATCGATGAGGCATCGCTTGTTTCGCGGGGCTTGCGTTCGATATGGGAGCAGGCGATCGCGCCGACGCTTCTGGATCGCAAGGGTCACGCCATTATGGCGGGCACGCCGAAGGGCATTGATCCGGACAACTTCTTCTACGAAGCGTGTACGGACAAGTCGCTCGGCTGGGAAGAGTTCCACGCGCCGACTGCCGCGAACCCGATGCTGGATCCGGAGGCGGTCGCAAAGCTGATCGACGAATATCCGGCGCTGGTCTATCAGCAGGAATACCTGGCTGATTTCGTCGATTGGAACGGCGCGGCGTTCTTCAGCGAAGACTCGATGCTGATCGATGGGCAGCCTGTCGAATATCCGGCGCGCTGCGATCAGGTCTTCGCTGTTATCGATACCGCGCTGAAGGACGGCTTGGAGCACGACGGCACCGCTGTGACCTACTACGCGCGCAACAAGATCGAAGGCGTACCACTCGTCATCCTCGATTGGGAAGTTCTGCAGATCGAAGGCGCGCTGCTCGAGAACTGGCTCCCGCTCGTCAACGCGCGATGTGAAGAACTAGCGCGCGAGACAAACTCGCGGCAGGGCAACGTAGGTATGTGGGTGGAAGACAAAGCGAGCGGCATCGTGCTGCTGCAGAAGGCCAAGCGCAAGGGGCTGCCTGCGTATCCGATCGCTGAAAAGCTGGTCGACCTCGGAAAGGAAGGCCGCGCGCTTGCGGTCAGCGGCAACGTGCACCGCGGCGAAGTGAAGTTCAGCCGCTACGCGCACGACAAGGTCATGAACTTCAAAGGCCAGACCCGCAATCACCTCATCTCGCAGGTCTGCGGCTTCCGCCTCGGCACGAAGACGCCGCATCACATGGACTTGCTGGATTGCTTCACGTACGGCGTGGCGATCAGCCTCGGCGACTCAACCGGTTGGTAAAGGACTCTTTTGATGAGCGGAATCGACGACAGCGGAGCGGCAGTGCTGGGCGTCGGCGGCAGCGCCGTGCCTTCGCAGCTGATGGAGCTGCTCGCGTGCGATGGCATTGAACCGGGTTCGCCTCCCTCGTATGAGACGTGCAAGACAATCTATTCGTATCATCCGATGGGCGCGAAAATGGCCGAAGCGCCGATCGAGGAAGCGCAGTCGCAGGAGCGTGAGATCACGATTCCGGGCGCTCCTGAAGATGATCTGAAGCAGGCGTTCATGGATGAGTGGGCGCGCATTGGTCGCACCGGTGCCGACGACATCATCAAGAATTTGCAGGTCATGAAGCGAGTGTATGGCATCAGTTCGCTGATCTATGGTTCGCCTGACGTTCCGACGAACGAGCCCGTACCGCTCGAAAAGTTGCACGAGATCGATCTGTACTTCAACATTCTCGATCCGCTTAACACCGCCGGATCACTCGTGCTGAATCAGGATCCGAATGCGCCAGACTTTCAGAAGCCGCAGTTCCTGCGCGTCGCCAATCACGATTACCACCCGTCTCGCGCGGTGATCGCACTCAATGAGGCACCTGTTTACATTGAATGGACAAACAGCGCCTTCGGTTTCGTGGGCCGCTCGGTCTATCAGCGCGCCCTGTATCCGCTGAAGTCGTACATTCAGACGATGATCACGGATAACGCGATCGCGGAAAAGGCTGGTCTGCTCGTCTGGAAGATGGAGTCGCCCGGCTCGATAATCGACAAGGTCGCACTCGCGTTCGGCTCGCTCAAGCGCGCGTTTCTGAAGGGCGCGAAGACGGGCAATGTGATCTCGATCGGCTTGAATGAGAACATTGAGTCCGTCGACCTGAAGAACCTGAGGGATGCCGCTGAATTCTCGCGCGACAACATCCTGAAGAACATGGCGACGGCCGCGAAGATGCCGGCGCTAATGCTGAACGAGGAAACGCTTGCTGAGGGCTTCGGCGAGGGAACGGAAGACGCCAAGCGCCTCGCTCGCTATATCTCGCGCGTGCGCGTCGAGATGAACCCATCCTATGAGTTCATGGACAAGATCGTGATGCGTCGCGCGTGGAACCCGGAGTTCTATCGCTCGATGCAGCGTAAACACACAGACTATGCGGCCATGCCGTACGAGACGGCATTCACGCAGTGGAAGAACGCGTTCCGCGCAACCTGGCCGAACCTGCTCGTCGAGCCCGACAGCGAACGCATCAAGGTGGACGACACGATCACGAAGGCGGCGATCGCGGCCGTCCAGGTGCTCGCGCCGCTGCTCGATCCTGAGAGCAAGGCGAAGGCGGCGTGCTGGCTCGCCGAGGTGATGAACGAGCGCAAGCTGATGTTCTCGACGCCGCTCGAACTCGACTACGAGGAGATTGCGAGCTACGTGCCGCCGCAGCCGATGGCCGAGCCGAGGCCCGACGTCGAGTCATCGCACGAGTAAGCCGTGAGCATCCGTCCAGCGATCAATCGCACGTTTCACGACGTGCTCACGGAGGCTGTCCGCGACATTAGCGAGAACGGTTACGACGATCCGATGCGCCTTCAGGAATGGCTGCGTCGGCTGCGTTTCGCCGCGATGGCTGATCTGCCGACGGATGCTGCGTTGCAGACGCGTATGCAAATGGCGATGGAGGCTGTCTTCAAGCGAAGCATATCGAAGACCGCCACTCTGCGGCATCACCCGGGTGTCTCGCGCTTCACGATTGAGCGCATCACGCCGCAACTGCGTCCCGAGCTCGACAGGCGCATCCGCGCGAGCGTGCAGCTCATCAAGCTGGACCGCGAGAAGGCCGTCGAGACGACGCTCTCGCGCCTATCCGGATGGGCGACCTCGATTCCTGAAGGCGGCTCGCGCGCGGTCGAAAAGCCGGAAGTTAAGCAGCACATCGCCAAGCCACTGCGCTCGCTTAGCTTCGAAGAGCGCCGCGTCGCGATAGATCAAGGTCATAAGCTGATGTCCTCGATCAACGCGGTTATCGCCGAGCATACGCAGGCGATCGCGATGATGTGGCGCTCGCACTGGCGGCAGTCCGGATACGACTATCGGCCGGACCACAAGGAGCGCGACAAGCTTGTCTTCGCGCTGCGCGGTTCATGGGCCATGCAGCAGGGTCTCGTGAACAAGGGCGCGGGATACGTCGACGAGATGACGGCGCCGTCCGAGGAGCCATTCTGCCGTTGCTATGGCGTCTACCTGAACAACCTGCGTGATCTGCCGCCCGAGATGCTGACGGAGAAGGGCAAGCGCGCGCTCGAAGAGACGCGGATCCGGAGAACGGCATGACGTCGAATGACTGCGCGGGCATCCTGTTCCGCGCGCCGGGCCCGCTTTACCTGCTCGTCGAGCGCAGCGACACCGGCGAGTGGGAACAGTCCGGCGGTCACGCCGAAGGCGATGAGACGCCCGAACAGGCCGCGGTGCGCGAGACCGTTGAAGAGATCGGCGGCTGCCCGGAAGGGATTCGTTGGGCCGTGCGTCGCAATGAGATCCCGGGCGCGGGCGGCGAATACACGTGTTTCTTGCAGAACGTGCCTGAGCCGTTCAAGTCCCAACTGAACGACGAGCACACGGCATGGAACTGGTACGCGCCTGACGCGCTGCCCGAGAAGATGCATCCGGAAGTTGCGCGAACGATCGCGCTCGTCACCGGCAACGAGCTCGACATTGCGAAGCGCATGGCGGCAGGCGAGCTGCTCTCGCCGCAGCGCTTCGAAAACATGTGGCTGTTCGACCTGCGCATCACCGGCACGGGCACGAGCTATCGCATGGCGCTCGATGAGTACGTCTATCGGCCGCCCGAGAACTTCCTCACGGAAGAGTTTCGGCAGCGTTGCAATGGCCTTCCGGTGATCTTCGAGCACCCGAAGAAGAACGTGCTCGACAGCAGCGAATATCGCGATCGCAACATCGGTTCGATCTTCCTGCCATATCTCACCGACACCGAAGTGCGAGGTGTCGCAAAAGTTTTCGACTCGGACGGTGCTGAGCTGATGTTGGCGTCGCACGAGTCAACTAGTCCCGCGGTGGTCTTCCGCGACGCGGGCTCAACCGAAACCGTCGAAGTTGACGGCAAGTCGGTTCTTATCGAAGGCAAGCCGTCCTATCTCGACCACTTGGCAATCTGCGAAGAGGGCGTGTGGGACAAAGGCGGCGAGCCCAGCGGAGTCAACACTGGAGAAACTCAAATGGATGGAATGGAAGAGCAGGTCCCGGCATGGGCTGATGCGTTCATGAAGAGCTGCGCCGATAGCTTCGGCCAGCTCAATGCGCGCATGGATTCGATCACGAACAAGGGTGGCGACGAGATGCCGACCAAGCCACTGACTGACTCGGCAGAAGGTGCGGCCGAGAAGGAAGGCGAGAAGGAGATGCATCTCGAACGCGAGGCCGAAAGCGACATCGAGAAGGCGGTCAAGGCTGGCGAAGCCGAGCACGGCGACGAAAAGCGCGCCGATTCGGCGGAAAAGGAAGGCGAGGAAGAGAAGGCCGATGCTGCCGCACGTGCCGACTCGCAGAAGCGCCTCGAACGCGAGAACGCCGACCTCCGCGCGCAGATCAAGCGCATGGACGGCACGCTCTCGACGCTCACGCGCCCGCTGTCGGCGACGGACCGCGATTCCCTCGCGCAGGCTCAGACGCGCGCCGATAGCGTGATGTCGATGTTCGGCAATAGCGCCAGCGCGCCGCTGCATGGCGAGAGCCCCATCGACTATCGCCGCCGCCTCGCTTCGTCGCTCCAGAAGCACAGCGCAGAAATGAAGGGCGTGAAGCTTGAAGCGCTCGACGGCGCGATGTTCAAGATGGCCGAGGACCGCATCTATGCCGATGCGCAGACCGCTGCAATGAATCCCGCAGAAGCGCCGGCGGGCCGACTCGTCGAACATGTCTCGCATGATGTCGCGGGCCGCAAGATTACGCGCTTTTCTGGTGACATGGACGCGTGGCTGACTCCGTTCAAAGCGACCGGCACATCCGTCAAATTCATTCGTGAAAAGCAAGGAGCCTAAACAATGGGCACGATTACTTTTAACCCCATGTTGACGAGTGCCCCGCAGAACTCGTTCCTCCTACAGACCGATGGATTGGTTCAGGGCACATTCCAGGATGATCCGTCCTCGAATATGTGGTTGTGCAGCGGACAGCTTGATTCGGGAATCGATCAGCCCATCTGGGGGGGCATGGCAATCACGGAGCAGGTGAATGCGCCCGGCGAGAACCAGATGGGCAACACGATCGATCTCGCAGCGAACAGCGCGAGTTTGACTGGCTTCACTGTGTTCAATCGCGGCAACAACATGATCATCACGCCGGGCAACAATGTGCCTCAGGCTGGTCCCGGCATGTCGATCATGTATTTCCGCACCGGCTCGAATGCGCGCATCGCAGTGCAGTGCGACAACACGCTCGCGGGAAGCCTTGACGCTGGCAATGTGAATCAAGCCGTTTCGTGGGACTTCACGAACCAGAAGCTCATCGCGTTCTCGTCCGGTGTTGGTGCGCTCGCCTGCAAGGTGCTACTCGTCACGACGAACACGAGCAAGATCGTCAACTACAACTCGGGTACCGGCGCATTGACCTGGACGACCGGTTACGTCGCGCTCATCCAGATCTAAGGGGTATCGAAAATGCCGAATATTTTTCCGTCTCAGGCCAAGGTCTCGCCGAGCTTCTCCGAGCCTGACTTGATTGTGACGTATGCGCAGGCATCCGGCGCCTTTGCCGCTCTGCCCGGTGGAAAGCCTCGCGTGAAGATCGGCAGCACCGATCTGTACGTGTACATCAACGCGCTGGATCTTCGTACCGACACGCAGTCATCGCAGGCTGCGCCGAACTTCCTCCCGTCGGCGACGCTAGTCGGCACGTATTACTCGACGCCGACGTACCTGATCCGCACGCGTGCTCAGTGGGACCACCACGACACGGCGGCTGCGGCGAACTATTCCGTCTCGCTGCCGCATGCGCAGGATCTCGCGCAGCGTCAGGGCATCTTCCAGCAAATGCGTACTGCGCTGCTGTACGGATTCAACCCAGCGAATGGCGAGGGCCTGCTGAATACCGTCGGCGCGACGGCCGTCACGCTGCCGCCCGATCCATACGGCAACGACGCAGTCACGACCTACGACAACGGTGCGATGTCGCTCTTCCTGCTCGGTCAGGCTGTCGCGATGAAGACACTCATGTTCCAGTCGGGTGGCAACATCAAGAACAAGATTGTCTTCATCAGTCCGCAGCGCGTGTTCTTGCAGTTCCAGCTTCAGGGGATCGTGCAGGTCACGGCATACCAGCGCCCGGGGGCTGGCACGTCGACGACCGCGCAGGTCGTGCAGAACGTCCTGCTCGAGAGCGGAGACGAAGTCGAATGGCATTACGACGACACGCTCATCGGCAAGGGTGCCGGCGGCACGGATGCCGTTGTGATGACGATTCCGGAAGTGGAGGTGCCGACGATCCCTGGCATCAACACCAACGAATTCGGCAGCATGTCGCCCTCGATGAAGGCTGTGAGCGTGATGTATGCCGACATGGCCGCGCCGATGAAGATCCCGACGCCGGTCCCCGATGGCGGGATCACGGAGGTGCAGGAGCTGCGCGTGTCGTCCGGCTGGGGCATCCGCCCGCAGGGCATCACGATCATCTCGATGCCCTATCAACCGTCGTAATTCGTCGCTGTCTCGAAAAGGCGCTCTGCGGAGCGCCTTTTTTTATTTCAACAATCCCAGAGGAAGAGATCATGCCAATCCACATTGCCAACTGCACGAAACAGACGCTGCGCTATTGCTACCGCGCGCCGGAGCAGACGCAGCCGAAGTTTATCGAGATCTCGTCTGGCCATCAGGACATCATCGGGCATGGCTGGAGCGAGCCGCAGATGCATGCGGTGGTCGGTCATATGGAGCGGCATGGTTTCCGACCAGCAACCGAAGCGAGCAGACGCCTCACGGAGTTCGCAGGCGTGTTTTACCGCATTGAGAAGCCGGTGACGGAAACGCAAATCCATACAGGTCACGACGCGCTCGTTGAGAGCCAGCAGAAGCGCAGCGCGCAGGAAGCAACGCGCAGCGCGCTCGCGTTCGATAGCGCCACGCGTGACCCGAAGAACCGGAAGAAGCGCCTCGCCCGCGTCACGGAAGTGAGCGTCAAGCAGGACGTCCCGCCGCGCGAGAGGCCGACGGGCGATGAAGTCGATTTCTCCATGTCGGTCGATCCCGAAGCTCGGTCCGACGCCAAATTGCCGGTCTGACGGCACCATTCGTTCAAGGAAACGACCATGATGAAGAAGCTAGCATTTGCCCTGGCTGCTGCGCTGATCTCGACCGCCGCATTCGCCGTAGCAAATAACCCGTTGCAGAGCGCGAACAATCTGTCGGACGTAGCCAGCGCAGCAACTGCGCGAACGAATCTCGGACTAGGCTCGCCAAACACGCTTATCTCGGCAACGGCACCGACGATCAGCTCGGGCTTTGGTACGGGCGCGTCAGTGCCGAACAATAACGGCACTGCGGCCTTTACGATTAATGTCGGAACGGGTGGTTCGGCATCGAGCGGTGTCATCGGTCTTCCGGCGGCCGCGCATGGGTGGAACTGCTATGCGACCGACATCACGACCAACTCGACATCCGTCTTCGTGACCAAGCAAACGGCATCGACGACGACGTCGGCTACGATCGGCAACTTCAGCGACGTCGCGGTCGCCACTGCCTGGACTGCGAGCGACATTCTCGCGGTGTCATGCTTCGCGTACTGACGCAACATGGCCTTCGTCGATCCGAGCACGCCCAATCTGGCGGACTTCACCCTGTTCGTCTATGAGCAAGGCGTGCCCGAAGCGGATCTGCCCGATGACTCGCCATATCTGCAATGGTCACTGACAACGGCAGAGGCGAAAGCACTCAACGCGCCGCCACCGATCCCGTCGATCATCTATGTGCTCGCCGTGTACAACCTCGGCATGCATACGCTGCTGAAGATTGCGCAGGATCAAAGCAATCAGACGTTCTTCTCGGATATACGCAAAGGATTCAAGCTGCTGTCGTTCATCTCCGGTCCGGTAGTGACATCAGCAGACCAGGGGACATCGAATACCCTGCTCGCGCCGGATTTCCTGAAAGGTCTCACTATGGCGGATCTTGACCTGCTGAAAACGCCGTGGGGTCAATCGTATCTGGCTTACGCGCAGTCATTCGGCCCGAACGTTGTGGGTGTGTCGTGACCAAGTTATACCTTGGAGTTGTCGATGTGGCATACACGGCCGGCGACGGAAAGTCTTCAACGACCACAGGCGACATTGCGACCTTCATCGAGTCTGAGTACCACGTGATGCGTACGTTTCTCGAATTGTATGAAGGCGATATCAGCCAGCTACTTGCCGACGAGATAACGGGTGCGATCGAAAGCATTGCCCAGGGAAAGCCTGTAACGCGCCTTTCGTTCGGGGTAGGCACGGACCGTATCGCAGAGAAGTTCCGTGATTACCTCGATGCGCGCGAGTGGAAGCAAACGAGCGGGCAGGCAGTGGCCGCAGCCGATCGTGGCGATAACGTACGCAAGAAAGCAAGAAAGCAGGACAACGGCCGGGCTGAATTCATCGACTCAGGCTTGTATCAAGCCAGCTTCCGCGCGTGGGTCGACTGATGAGCATCCTGAGCGAAGCATCCGGTGCGCCTACCCAATTGCAGGCAGCGTTAGAGATTGGCGTCGAGCAGTTGTCGAACAATCAGTCGATCCCGTTTCAGCAGTACACGAAGTACACCTTCGCAGTGGACGGTTTCGTTTTTTGGGTTGCGACGGGAACGACTCAGATGTTCGATGGCTCGCTACACATCCTGACCGATCGCAAGCAGGACGAAGACCAGACGCTCGCGGCAAATCAGCTTGTCTTCACTGCTGAAGAGGAAGTGTCGCAGCTCAATGCGATCGCGCCGGACACGATGTGGATTGGAACATGGCAGACGGACAGCGCGACGCTGCGTGTTGCATTTTCGTCGACGGGATTGAACTATCAGCAGGCAGGGCTGTGGCATTACCGTGGCTTCGCCGTATATCCCGCGCTGGCGTCTCAGCTCGTTGCCAGTGAGGATGATCTACCATCGGGACCGATCGTATCGAACAGTCTGCCGATCTGGCTCGCGCAGAACAGCATGGCGCCTGTGTATCCATCGTTCCTTGTGCCCGACAACATAGTGCCGCCGTACATTACGGCGCACATCGAGCCGGAAGAAACGATCGCGCTCGGCGCGTTCCCTATCTATAGATGGCCCGGCACGACGCGTCCGATGCCGGGACCGGCACCGCTGCACGATCTGCCGAGTTCGCAGCTCATGCGCGATACCGTGCGGCTCACGATGTACGGCTTCACGAACGAAAGCGCCATTCAGTTTTATGTCTCGCTAATGGAGTACTCGCTCAACACCGATGATTTCGGCTTTTGCAACTCTCCATCAATCCGCGATGCGAAGCGAACGCAGGTCGAAATCGCAGCTATTGCGATGAAAAAGACGCTCGAAATTCATGCGTCGTACTACCAGGGAACAGCGGACGCGATCGCGCGCCGGTTGATCCTTTCCGCGTCTGTCACCACCACTGTTTAGGAGAATCCTGTGCCTCAATATCCCCTGGTTCCGCAACCTGGCGGCACTCAATCCACGCTCAATATCACCGCTGCCACAGTCATTAAAGCGCTGCCGGGTCGTGTTTACACGGTCTCGGTACTCGTTGCAGGATCCGCTGCCGGCGCCGTCTATGACTCTACCTCGACGAGCGGCAACACGGCTGCTGACCAAATTGCGTCGCTACCTAACGCGGTCGCATTCATCAACACGAACGCGTGGCCCTGCGCGAACGGCATAGTCGTCGCGCCCGGTACGGGCCAGACCGTCGCTGTCGCCTGGTCCTAATCGATAGGAGGCTGCTCAAATGACGACTACACCTACGATCGTCAATCTGAATACTGTCGTCACGGAAGCACCCGCGCCCTCACAGCTCCAACAGAGTGGTGCGTTGATTTCCTTGGGCGGCACGACCCTCTCGACAGGATCAGATCAGTATTGCGGTCAGCTTTCTGACCTGGAAGCCATTCTCGATACCGGAAGCGGCAATGCCACCGAGTTGCTGCATATGGGTACGACCTTTTTCGCGCAAGGTCAAACGGTTGGCGTGTATGTGCTTGAGCTCGGGACGGCAGACGATATCGATGATGAGATTGCGCTTCTGGGCACATGGATCACCGATAACCCTGGCGTGTTTTATTCGTATCTCGTTCCGGCCGACTGGGATGATTCGAAAGACAATGTCGGCAGCGTGATTGTCAGCAACGGCGGCTCAGGCTATACGGCTGCGCCGACGGTGACCTTTTCGGCACCGGGAGCTGGTACGACGGCCACGGGCACTGCTGTGATTCAGGGCGGCGCTGTTACTAAGGTTAATGTCACGAATCCGGGCAGTGGATATTCGGCTGCGCCGACGGTGTCTTTCAGTGGCGGCTCGGGCACGGGCGCGGCAGCCACGGCAAATCTCGTCTCCGCGCTGGATGAGCTGGTGGCGCAGTACTCGAATCCTGAGGGTAGGACATACTTCTTCGTCACGACTGACAGTGCGAACGCTTCGATCTATGCGACGCAGAAATCGGTTTTCGCTGTAGCACCTAGCCCGACTGCCGGATCCACGGAATTTCAGGCGGCCATGCCGTTCTATCAGTGGCTGGTGAATAATCCGGGGCCAGCAAATCCGCTTGCACCAATGTCCTACCGCTTCGGCTTCGGTGTGACGCCCTGGGTTCGGAAAGGTAATAGCTCGAGCATCAATTCGCTGCTCACCGCTTATTGCAACCTTATCCTGACGGGCGCGGAGGGCGGCATTTCGACAGCATGTCTGTTCAAGGGCACGCTGATGGATGGCTCGCAGGCGTCGTGGTGGTACGGCATCGACTGGTTCCAGATCCACGTAAAACAGGCGCTGGCTGCTGCCATCATCAATGGGTCGAACGAAAATCCGCCTTTGCTTTACGACCAGGCCGGGATCAATTCGTTGCTCGCCGTCGCGCAGAACGTGGCCAACAGCGCTGTCACGTTCGGCTGCGCGCTAAGCATTGCTGTGTCGGCAGTTCCATTTGCGACATACACGCAGGAGAACCCCGACGACTATCAGGCGGGCGTCTACAACGGATTCTCGGCGATTGCGGTCGGTCAGAACGGATTTTTGACCATTAAATTCAATATTGACGCCGTCCAGTTCGCATAAGGAGCCGCTACATGGCAACGAATCCCATGGTCGCCCAGGGCGTCCTAAACCGGCTGCGCGCCAGTGTGGTCTGCCCAAACTTCACCAACCTGAACGTCACAGCTCCATATATGAGCAAGGCGTTTGTGCGCGTTGCGTTCAACGGAAAGTTCGTCGAAAAGATCGGCACGGCCACGGGCGCGGTCAACTCGCCCGAACCCTACGTCATCACCACGGTGACAGTCGGCCTGCTACGCACGCAGCCGCTGTCGGCCGCATGGCTGATGCAGTCTCAGACGAACAGCAACATCGGTTCCATCTCGGTCCATAGCGACACTGCGGCGTTCGCGCCGATCACGCTCGTGAACACGACGATCGGCGACATCGACCCTGGAGCTTTCGACGGCACTGACCCGGTCGTGCGGCTGACTTTGGAAGGCATCTTCTACTTGAATAACGATCTGTGGTCGTACGCATGACGCAAATCAACGAAGCCATGAACCTGGTCGTTCCGGTCGTCACCGACGTGGTCCGAGAGAAGAAAGACGGACAGGACATCGAGACGGTCGTGGTGCGCGTATGGGCGTACCACAACCCTATCGCCCGCGAAGTATTTGAGGCGAACTACCGGGTGCTGGCGGCGACAAAGGCCGCACTGTCAGGTCGCGGAGCGGCTTACGCAATGGACGCTGGGCCGCGCATCGCCGCTTTGACGTTGCGCGATGAGGGCCTGCGAGACGCGGAAGCTAGGGGGCGCTTCGATGCCAATGGAAATACGATCGACGAGGCTGTGCCTGCGTTGCTAGCGGAGATCAAGCGTTTGACCAACGTAATGGTGCCGGGCAGCGGCGGCTGGGACTTCATGCCGGTGGAAACGGCGATCGCCGCAGGAAAGATCGATGCAGAAGATTGGTCGGAGGCGGAGTCCGCAATCGTTTTTTTTACGTCTCACTGGTCGATGGCGAAGAAAGCGGAACGCGCGCGCGTGGCCCGATCAGTGGCTTCAGTGCTCCGTGCATCGATCACGTCCTCGTCGCCTATGGAATTCGCCGCTTCCTTGCCGAGCTCGACAACGGAAACCACTTCGGCGAAGCGGGCGGCGTCGTCGGATCCATCCTGAGGTATGTAGCAGGTGAGGGATTTCGGGAGACGGTCGAGCGTTTCGGATCGCAGTATCACGACGCTCGGGAGTTCCGTGAACGCCACGTGCTCGAACTGCTTAACGCACTGAGGATGCCAGGTGTCTAACAAGCCAATCATCGACATCGCGATTGATGACAGCCAATTTCGCGAGTTCTACGAGATGTTCCAGGAGTACGAGGAACGTCTTGCGGAGATGCCCGAAGACTGGCGTCGCGTTGATGACACCGTGCGCAAGGCGGAAAAGGCCATGGCCGGCGTGTCGGGCGCATCGGCATCTTCGAAAGAGTACTTGATGATCGCGGCAATCCAGGCGGACGCGATCGCGAAGGGGATCGACAAGGCGACCACCGCGAACAAGTCGTTTGCACACTCTGCAAAAGAGGGCTATTCGTGGATGTCGAAGACTGAGAAGTCTGCGCTGAATGTGGCGAAATCGGTTTTTGATATGGGCAAGTGGCTTCTGAAGCTTGGCGCCATCGGCGGCGGCGTCGCTGGCTTAGGTGGAATTGTCGGCACGATGGGAATGCGCGAACTGGCCAGAGGCGCGGTTTCCGATCAGCGTGAAGCGCGCGGTGTCGGCGTCACCACTGGGCAGTACAAGGCTTTCTCCCAGGACTTCGGGCGGTACGTTGATCCGTCGATCCTGAATAAGGTCTCTAATGCGCAGAATAGCTACGAAGGCCGGATGTGGCTGGGTCAGGCAACTGGCTTCGACCAAAATCGAGTGACAAACGAGAGTCCGGACCAACTTGCGATTCGAGTATTGACGCGCGCGCACGAATGGTGGCAGAAGACTACTCCAGAGATGCGCACAGAAGAAAACATGCGTTCTACGGGTTTCTCTCAATCCGGTATGTCGCTTGAGGATATGCGCCGGATCGGCAACACGCCGATCGAAGAGCTGCGGTCCGCAGGAAAGAACTACGGCGCAGACCAAGGCGCGCTGAATGTCAGCGACAAATCAACGAATGCCTGGTACGAGTTTGAGAACCAGCTTCAGCGCGCGGGCAACACGATCGAGACGGCGCTCACCACCAAACTGTCTGAGCTAGCTCCGTCGCTGAGCGACTTTTCAAAGTCTCTGACGCAAGATGCGAGCAAACTGATTAATGACATTCTCACGCCCGAGAATCTGAAGGGGATTGAGGATGGGATAAGCTCGCTGACGAGCTACCTTGGCTCGCCACAATGCAAAGAGGACATCAAGAGTCTTGCAGCCTCCGTGAGCAGCATAGCCTCCGGTGCAAAAGGGTTTGCTGAACTCATCAATAAAGTCCTGAATCCGTTCTCGGATACGCCAGCCGCACAATCGGCTCAAGATCAAAAGCAGATCGGCGCAGGATTGAGCGCAGCCTGGGCAGATGTCAAGAACGGAAATCTGTCCGGCGCGTGGGAGAAGGTGAACGCGCCGTTGCCGGGGGCGCAGCCGCAGGGCACCATGCAAGAGAAGCTAGACGCGGTTCGTCACGGGCTCAACATGCCGTTGGACCCAAAGGCCCATCTCGCCGAGCTGAACAAGCAATATGGCCTGCCTGCAGGCACGCTCGAGGGAATGTGGAAGAAGGAATCATCCGAAGGGAAGAACCTGACCGGACCGAAGTTGAAAGGCGGAGATCAGGCTATAGGCGACTTTCAGTTCACTGCGGCCGCATGGAAAGACTGGGGAAAGGGCGGCGACCGCTTGAGCTTTAACGATGAAGCGGATGCCGCAGGGCGGTATATGTCGTCGCTCCAAAAGCAGTATAAAGGCAACATCGGAAAAGCTCTCGCGGCGTACAACTGGGGGCCTGGAAATGTGAACAAGGCAGTTGCGGACGGCGGCGAAAACTGGAACAACCGCCTTCCCAATGAAACCGCGAACTACCTTGCGCAGATTCTCTCCGAGATCAAGAGGCAAAATTCGTCCAAACCAGCGCTCAAAGTGACGAACAGCACCTCCGCTCAGGTAGCCATGCAAGCCAACGCTGCAGGGCTATGACATGTCGTTATCCGATACCGTTTCCGCAGCGTTTCGCAGCACATACGATCTTGCGTTTCAGATCTCGCCGATCATACTGAACGGAGGGATTGTCGCTGGAACGCTGGGCGGCATGATGCCAATCATCGGCCTGAATGGGCAACTCACATCGCTTGCATCAAGCGTTCTGACCGGAGGGGGGCTCAGCCTAGACGACTTCTATGCGAGGTTTGTTCCGCTGCCGGGAAGCGCGGTAATCAGCAACGCTATCGGAACGTATCCGTTCGCAAATCAGCAAGTGGCGGCGAATGCGATCATCACGCAACCGAGGCACGTTTCCATGATGATGATTGCCCCAGTGAAGGATGCATCGGGATACCTTTCGAAGCTGGCCTTGTTTACGGCACTGCAAACTTCGCTGCAGGCACATTGCAATGCGGGCGGGACGTTCCATGTTGCAACGCCTTCTTTCCTATTCACCGACTGCCTGTTAACGAGCATGACGGATGTGACGACGGGAGAGTCGAAACAACAGCAGATTCAATGGCAGCTCGATTTCGTGAAGCCGCTTGTCACGCAGCAAGCGGCGCTCGCGGCTTATAACGGACTGATGGGAAAGATCGCTGGTGGTGCACAGGTGCTGCAATCGTCGGCAGCAGGCACATCGATTTGGTCCAGCGCAGTGGCGGCTGCGGGGTCGGCAGTGCAGGGTGCCGTGCCGGGCATCACTGGCATGTCGGGTGCCGTCAATACGTTCCTATCGCAACCGTCATGACGACCCTTGTTCCATTCAACCCATCGAACGCGACGTCGCCTCCGTTCCAGGCAATTTTCATTCTTGATGGTCAGGCATATAGCGGCGTCGCAACGTGGAACCTCACTGCGCAACGCTGGTATCTGACGCTTCTGGACCAGAGCGGCAAACCTGCGTGGAGCGGCGCTCTTGTTGGCTCCCCATTGAGCGCCGATATTTTCCTAGCTCCCGGCATTTTCTCGAGCTCGACGATCCTGTATCGAGAAGATTCCGGAAACTTTGAAGTGACACCGTAACATGCGCTATTACGACATTGCCCTGAGCGACACCGGCAGCGCCACGCCGAACAAACGATGGACGTCTCATCCCGGTGGGATCTTCGACCCTGAGGCGCAGAATATCGAGTTTGACATCCCGGTCGCTGCCCTTGGGGCGCCGATGGGTGCGCAGAGGTTAACCATCGAAGGCATTTCGCTGGAAGACCTACAGCAGCCTCAAGCGTACACGGGCAATCAGCTGTTGATGAAAGGCGGGATGCAAGCAGGACTTCCGCTAGCAAACGCGAAGCAAGCCGGACCGTTGCTCGCCGGGCGGGTATTTCAGTCTTTTGCCAACTGGGAAGGCACTGAGATGACGCTCGATTTTGTGCTGACTCCGACGCAATACACGCCGAGCGAGCCTGGCAACTTCGTTTTGAACTGGGTGGCAGGCACCAAGCTATCGGACGCGTTGCAGCAAACGCTGTCGGTTGCCTTTCCTGATCTTCCAATCTCGATCAATATCAGCGACCAGATCGTCGCGAACCGGACGATCCCGCACGCGTCCAAAACGCTCACTGAGTTGGCGCAGTTCATTCTGCAACTGACCGACGGCCAGTTCCTGGGGGCGAGTTACACGGGTGTCAGCGTCGTGGCACAGAACGGCAAAATATTGGTCTTCGACTCGACCTACACGCCTGAAGCCATCCAACTGCAGTTCACCGATTTCGTTGGCCAGCCAGCATGGATCGACGTGAATCAGATGCAGCTCAAGCTTGTCATGCGCGGCGACCTTCAGGTCGGAGGGCGGATAAAGATGCCGCAGCTTACATATGCCAGCGATTTTGGTCCTGCAATCATTCCGGCAACCGCAGGAATAGTGCAGACGGCGGCGACGTCTGCTCCTTCGAGCTTGAACAATTCGCTAACCTTCCAGGGCACGTTCTCGATCATCGCAATGCGTCACATTGGCAACTATCGCTCGCCCGACGGCGCGAGCTGGGTCACCGTCGTCAACTGCGTTCCGGTTTCGTAGCATGGCCGACAACTATTCGAAGCTCTGGCTTCAAAACAGTCTGAACCAGGTTGCTATCACGCGCGCGCAACAGGCTATCGAAAGTCTGGGGCGAGCGCTTCCCTGTCGAGTGACGGCGGTGGAGGGCGCGATCGTGACCATCGCGTTCGAGATGGACACCGCGCCGTGGACACTTCCGCCAATCACGATTCCAAAGGCTGAAAGCCCGTGGATTCGGATGCCGACTCAAGTCGGTGACCAGGGCGTCACGATGCCGGCCGACGTCTATCTGGGCGGTGTGTCGGGCCTAGGCGTAGGCACCGCAGATTTCAGGCAGGCGGGAAATCTAGAGGCCCTGGTCTTCGTGCCGGTGAGCAACGCGAGCTCGCCACCGATCGACCAGGACGCCGCGCAAGTGCAAGGACCGAACGGCACGATTCTGCGCACGACAGAAGGTACGACGTCCTCAATCGTTACCGATCAGAATGGCACGACGATCACGTTTGGCACGACATCGCTGGTGATCAATGCGACCGGGATCACTCTGACGGTTGACGGCCAGACTTTCACATGGGGTGGTTCTCGGGCGGTCTCAACGCTTCCTATCCAGGCTCCTGACGTCGTATTACCGAACGGCGGCGTGAATGGCCATTATCACAGCGGTGTCCAGCACGGTAGCGACAACACCGATCCAATGACCGGCTAACAGGGAATTCCGAACATGCGGACTTGGGGCCGAGTATGGGACGAGGAGGGCGATGCGACGTGGGTGCTCGTCCAGACCGACGCGAACGGCTACAACGATAACGTTTACCTTACGGCGCTTTGTCAGGTCCTGAAACTGAACCTCGGTGAAAGCCCGTTCTACGCGAATTATGGCATTCCGGCGCAGCAGACCGTCATCACGCAGGTCTTCCCTGACTTCTATGTGATGCAGGTGCAGCAACAGTTCGCGTCCTACTTCGCATCGTTGACGATCATGCGCGTGCAGAATGTCTCGTCTCCAACTTATAACGTAACTGTCGTCACTCACAGTGGCGCAATTCTCACGAGAACTGTAGCGACATGAGCACGATCCCGCTTGTCATGACGGCTACCGGCCCCGTGCCGACGGCGCCCGCTACGCTTTTGCAGAATCTCATCAATGGTGTTGCGGCCACTAATCCGGGCTACACCGCGAATCTACCCGGTGGGCTGATTGAAGACATCTCATCGACGGACGTGGGCGCGCTAACGACAATCGATCAAGCTCGCGTGGATGCCGTCAACAGCGTCACACCTTACGGTGCTAATGCCTTCGTCCTTGCGCAACTCGGCACCCAATTCGGTCTTCCACAGGGAACGCCGACCAATGGCAATGTGCTAGTCGTTCTCAGCGGGCCATCAGGGTATGTCTTTGCGCCGGGCTTTACTGTTGGCGATGGCACGAATCAATATGCCCTACAGGATGGCGGAGTAATCGAGTCATCCGGCCAGACTTCGCAGCTCTATGCTGTGGCGACGAATAGCAATATCTTTGCGATTCCCGCGAACACCGTGACGCAAATCGTCACGACGTTGCCTGAGGAGTACGTCGACCTGATTACCGTGACGAATCCGCAGGCGGGCACGTCTGCGGCAGGATCGGAGAGCGTGCAGAGTTATAGATCGCGTGTGTTACAGGGCGGAATCGTCACTTCGACGGGGACGCCGGCATATCTGAAGACGTTGCTCGAGAAAGTTGTCGGTGTGCAGGCTCGGCTCATCTCGGTCAACCAGGTCACGGGCGGGTGGCAGATCATCTGCGGTGGTGGTGACCCCTATGCGGTCGCGAATGCGATCCTTCAGGCGGTACCCGACATCGCGACGTTGCAGGGCTCTCAGCTTGCGATCAACGGCATGACAAATGCCAACCCGGTGGTCATAACGACGAATCTCGCCAGTGGGTACGCGAACGCTTCGACGTTCGTGGTGGCGGGCGCGTCGCCGAGCGCGTTCAACGGCACATACACGGTTGCATCGGTATCGGGAGACACGATCACCACGACCACCAATGGCAGCGGTTTTGGCAGCTACGTCAGTGGAGCGAAGTTTTCGCCAAACCCACGAAACGTGAGCGTGTCGCTTTTTCAGAACCCGAACACGTACAGCATCCTGTATGTGAACCCGCCACAGCAGATCGTTACGCTGTCCGTCACCTGGAATACCACGCTGACTGACTTCACCTCTGGAACGACCGTCAATCAGTTGGCCGCACCCGCATTGCAGGCATATCTGAATTCTATATATGCTGGGCAGCCGATTAACGAGCTCGCGATGACCGCAGTATTTCAGGGCGCTGTTTCGACTATCATCGACGCGTCGAACATCACAACGCTTGAATTCTCGGTGGAGATCAATGGCAATCCGGTGAGCCCGACCGTTGGCACGAGCATCATCCCGTCGGACCCGGAGAGCTACTTCTTCTGTTCGAACACCGGCGTGACAGTGGCGCAGGGGTGATCCATGCAGATCGAGTCATTTTCGACCGCTCCGCTTCAGGGTGTCGTTCCCAGCTATCTGTATTGGGAATTTTCGGATGACGATGACTTGCAGGCATTCGTCGCCAACTTCAATGATCTCGCGCAGGGATACCTGGACTGGTTCAATCAGACTCCGCTGGCTGTCTATACGTCGCCGTTCATATACGGGCCGTTGCTCGACTGGATTGGGCGAGGGATCTATGGAATTAGCCGTCCTGTGCTGTCATCGACAGCTAACCTGAGGCTTGCCGGATACAACGAGAATCCGTACAACACGGTCAGTTACAACGGTCTCTTCTATTCGACGAATCAAACCGCGTCGGCATCGAACGATGACATCTACAAGCGGGTGATGACGTGGCATCTGTATCGAGGTGATGGACAGCAGTTCACGATGCAGTGGCTGAAAAATCGTATTAGTCGATTCGTGAATGGCGCGAATGGGATGGATTGGCCAGTGCTTAACGATCCGCCGAATATTACCGTGTCGGGGAATGTCTTCACGGTGACGTCGTACGACAGCGTGGCGTATCAGGCACTTCAGCTCTGCTACGCGAATTCGATCCTGGAATTCCCGTTTCAATATCAGCTCGTCTTTATCACGGATAGTTTCGTGAATGACGGCGGGGTGTTGTATCTGCCCATCGCGCTCTCATACCCGACTGATCCGACTGGATTGCCCGATGGAGCGGTGTGGTGGAACGGCGGGGTGATCTCGGTGATTCCCGGCGTGATCCCCGACCCGACAGCGCCGCCTCTGTACTTCGATTTCACCTTTCCGCCTGATCTGCTCGCTCTCGGTGGCGGAAATCTGCCTCTCACGAATCCCGGCTCTGGCACGGGTCAACTCTGGAACAACGGCGGCGTCGTCTCGATCGCCTGATACCTATGACCATCTTCATGTTCGCCAACAACGTCAATACGACGTTGGCGGGGCCGATTTCGCCC
The DNA here is from genome assembly GCF_900044055.2 of Caballeronia calidae. Taxonomy (GTDB): domain Bacteria; phylum Pseudomonadota; class Gammaproteobacteria; order Burkholderiales; family Burkholderiaceae; genus Caballeronia; species Caballeronia calidae. Next base: position 253,763 of record NZ_FCOX02000004.1, read on the forward strand.
TCAGCAACCTCGCTCACACTCTCCAGCGCGGCAAATCTGCCCTCATCGATCCCGGCCGGGCAGGTGCTCGTGATCGGGCTCAATGATGTCGGAACCCGCCAGAACTTCGAGATTATCTATGCGACGTCGATTTCTGGTGCGACATTGAGCGGGCTGTTGCGAGCCCAGGAAGGCACGACCGCGCTTTCATGGGGAACGGGCGATTTCGCGTATAGCGCACCGACCGCCGGTCAGATGCGGTCGTTCGGTCAGATTTCGGAGCCAAACACGTGGAGCGGTGATAACACGTTCACCGAGCCGGTTGCCATTGCGCCGGCGGTGTCACCGGGGCAGGCGGTGAATATCGATCAGTTCCCCGCGATTCTGAGCAGCAGCAATGGATCGCAGACGTTTCCGTCTCTGGAGATCGGAACGGGCTTCATCCTCAAGTTCGGCGAGGCTGCAACGAATGGATCCGGGTCGATGATAGCCACCTTCGCCGATGCGTTTCCGAATAACTGGCTGACAGGAGGTGGAACCGTCGTAAATGGATCGGCCATCGTCAACTCCGTGACATTGCGCAGCCTCAACAAGACTGGCATCCAGCTGGACGTGTTGAATGCGGCTGGATCGCCAATCTCGGGCGTGAATGTCAGTTGGTACGCGCTGGGCTACTGATTATGACTGGCATCTACGGACTACCTCAATCGCTGACTGGCGATGAGATCGTGACAATTCTTCAAGAGCAGAACGGCCTGATGGTCAAGTGCTCAATGCGACTCTCCGATCTCGCATCAATCTGCTCATCGTCGTCCATGGCGTGGGCATCACAACTTCCCATCACTAAACCGTCCAACCCGGGCGTCGTTTGGAACGACGGCGGCGTACTCTCCATCTCCTGAGAAAAGCAAAATGAAGAAATTTCTCCTTGCGGTGCTTTTCGCACCGCTGGCGGCGCTCGCCCAGACATATCCATCGCCAACGTTCCAGAACCTCACGGTGCTTGGTACATCAACGGTTCCGTATTCGCTCACCTTCAATAATCCGAGCGCGACGACAGTAGCGGGCAAGCTGAATCAGATCGTCAACTTCACGGACTTCGCCCCGCATTGCGATGGATCTACCGCCGACAACACGGCGTGGAGTAACGCCATTTCGACGATCGGTTCTACGCCGACGACGCTCATCGTGTCATGCCCGTCGAAGATCAGTGCGGGCCTGACGTTCGCACCGAATACGCAGCTCGATTTTCAGGGCAATGGGAAGATCGTCGGCACGTCAGGAAGTGAAGTTGTCCAGGTGCAGCAGCAGATTCTCGCAGGTCGGACCCAGATCTTTTCGAACTTGACGCCGCAGGCTGATGTTGGAATGACTGTGTATCCCGAATGGTTTGGGGGCAGTATCTCGGCATCGGATTCATCGTCCGGCTTCAACAGCGCATACAGCTTTCTGCAGAATGTCGGTGGTATTGTTAGCGCCGCGGCTGGTACCTACACCTGGCAGCACACAGTCAATGTCAAGGCGAACATTGCGCTGATCGGCGCAGGGCAGGGCGCCACGAACATCAACGTCACGGGTACGAACGTCAATGGCATTAACGTGGCGGGATCCCTCGGTACGCCGCTCGCATTGCCGTCCTTGTCGAAATTCAGCATTACGTCTGCCACGCCAGGCACATCGAACATCGGCATCAACCTGTCCTATACGGCCCTTGCGACACTGAGCGAAATTCAGGTCAACAACTTCTTTGTCGGCATTGATATGGAGTGCGCGACGAATACGTTGTTCGATCACATGGGGACAACGTACACGTCGTCGGTCAACGGCTTTATCGGCTGGGATATTTATGGCAACGGCTGCACGGGCGGCAATGCATCGTCTGTCTGGCGTGATACGTACGTCCAGGGATCAGGGGCATATAGCGGACCCACCGGGCAAATCGGCTATCACGCGCACGGCAACTACGTATCGGATCTGTACTTCGATAACGCGCAGACCGCTGAAACCAACTATGGCTATTACTTCGACTATTCGACGGCGACGGCCGGCGGCTATGCCGATGTGATCATTCATAACCCGGTGGTCGATGGTTTCACGACGCAAGCGATTTTTGCCAACGCGATCCCGGCGCAACAGATGCTCACGATCTTGGGCGGCTGGCTGAACCCGGTGAGCATGCTTGCGGAGACCGACGGCATCTACTGCAACAACTGCGTTGGTTCGCTGCAAGCTTCCAATGTGCAGATCGGCGGGGAAGCCAACTATGCGTATGCGGTCGGTGTTCGTCTTATCAACACGACTAATGCGAAGATCTCAGGCAGCGCGTTCAACGACAACAAATATGCGATTCAGGAAACCGGATCATCGCGCAACGTCTATACCGGGAATTCGGTCTACAACACGTCTGCGCACTCGGGCTCTGCTGCAATCAGCGTCACGGGATCGAGCGGTTCGATCGTGTCCAACAATACGATCGATGGGTACAACACATACGGCATCCTGGTCGACGCAACCTCGTCGTCGGTTTCAACGCTGAACAACACGATCAATAGCGCCAACATCGGCACACCGATCCAGAACTCGGGGTCGAGTCCGATTGGGAGTGGCTGGACGGGGACGGGGGCTGGCGTTCTCGCCACGTCGCCGAGCATCTCTAGCCCAACGATCACGGGATCGTTGACGGCCACTGGACTGGTGACGACATCTGACCTCGCCACTCAGGCGGCAAACACGGTTCTTGCGAACGTGACCGGATCGACCGCTAGTCCGACGGCATTCAGTATGCCGAGCTGTAGCGGCAGCACGTTGAGCGCGCTGCAATGGACGTCCGGCACGGGCTTCACGTGCGCGACGCCTTCCTCGACCGGATCTGGATCGGTTGTTTTGGCGACGTCACCAACACTCACGACGCCCAATCTCGGTACGCCTTCCGCAGTGACACTCACGAACGGCAGCGGCTTGCCGATTTCTTCGGGCGTTTCCGGATTGGGCACGGGCGTAGCGACGGCGCTTGGAAGTGCCGTTACCGGATCGGGTGGCCCCGTACTGGCAACCTCACCGACGATCACGACACCGACGATCACCGGGGTGACGAGTGGCAGTTGCGCATCCTCGGGCAATGTCGGTCAGTGTGTTTCATCGAACATTCCGAACGGTTCGGCGGTTTCGCTGTCGAGCGGGACTGCATCGAACGTCACATCGATTTCATTGACGGCAGGAAACTGGATTGCCGCTGGCAATGTGTGCTTCTCACCGGCCGGATCGACGACTAGCAATTATGCCCTGGCTGCTTTGAATACCGTCTCAGCACCTGCATTGCCGACGACGCCGAACGGTGGCGCAGAGCACAACCAATCTGCGGCAATTGTGGCGTCGAACGGTTCGTACTGTCTTCCGACGGGCACGGCGCTCTATACGGTGTCGGGAAGTACCACGCTTTACCTAGTTGCCTTCAGCAACTTTTCTGTATCGACGATGACGGCTTACGGCTATATCTTCGCGATGCGCTTCAATTGATCTGATCGCCGCTCACGAGGCGGCTTTCTCGATTACGGGGTTCCTGTGACAACTCACGACGAAACTATTTCTGCGATTGCAGGGAATGAGCAACGAATAGCGGTACATGAGGCCGTGTGTGCCGAACGCTACAAGGGAATTCTCGACTCGTTCAAGCAGGGTGATGGACGGATGCAGCGCATCGAGAAACGGTCGCAGAGGATCGAATACATCATCTACTTTCTGATTCTGGCCGTACTCATAGGACCGTCCAACGCACTCCATTTCGCCGAAATGGTGTTCAGATGACACCCGCAGAATTCATCGCTGCTATCGCTCCGGCCGCGCGCACATCGATGCTGTCGACGGAGATCCCGGCCAGCTTCACGGTCAGTCAGGCTGCATTGGAGTCTGCGTGGGGCGCGCACTGTCCTGGGTTCAACCTGTTCGGGATCAAGGCCGATCCTTCGTGGAAAGGTCTCTTCACGTCGCAGGTCACGAATGAAGTCGTCAACGGCAAGACGATCAAGATCACGGCCAAGTTCCGCGCTTACTCGGATTGGCTCGGCTCGATCGACGATCACGCGCAATTCCTGTTGACGAATCCGCGATACAAGTCGGCATTCGCATACACGAGCGGCGCGACGTTCGCGAAGGCGATTCAAGCGTGTGGTTACGCGACGGATCCTCAATATGCGCAGAAGATCATCGCGATCATCCGTGCGCACAATCTGTCGGTGCTGGACATCACCGCCTCATCCTGAGTTTGCGCATTCGCGCAATTTCGCAAAGAGCCGCCTTCGAGGCGGCTTTGTCGTTTCTGGAGCATCCAATGACCCGTTGCAGCCATGATGTGCCGCTCGAACAACCGTGTGACGCGTGCCCGGCCGAAGGGCTCGCTAAAGTGACGCGCGCGCACACCGAAAAGGAAACGCTTTCGGTGTCCGTCAATATTCCGGAACACGCCGAGCGCAAGACAACGGCGTTGTTCGAACGGACCCGCAAGGAGCTGATCGAGCGCGAAGGCGGGCGCTGCTTCATCTGCAACGCGACCGCCGCAGAGTCCGGCCATCCCCTTGAGGCTCATCATCATCCTATCGAACGCTCACTGGCCGAGCTGATCGACTGGGACCGCTTCAAGGTCGATGCGCAATCCTGCTATTGGGGCGAGCGCATCAAGGCATTCGACTGGGGCAACTTCACCGACTGGACGCAGTTCGTCGACGACATGACGGTCAACGGCATGTTGCTCTGCAAGGCGCATCACATCGGTAAAGACGAGGGCATTCATGCGATGCCGTTTCCGCTGTACATCGCGCAGAAGTACGCGAAGGAGGGCTACCAGTTCTCCGATATCGAAGTCATCCACCACGCAATATAGGGCTCAACATGCCAAACACTTCTAGCCTAATCACAGGCGGCCTGACCGTCGGCGCCACCCAGCTCGTGCCCGCAGTCGAGTGGGTTCTCTCCGGGTGCCATGGATCAGTTCCCGAGAGCGTCTCGACGCTCATCGCGGGGCTTCTCGCGGCCGGCATCCACGCGGCATACAACACTGCCGTCGCACGCGGCGCAACCAAGCAGTAATCCTGGCCGGCAGGGTCAAATCTAAAAGGATCTATCATGAGAAAAATCATTATCGGCTGCATAGTAGCCACCGCGGTCGCTCTTGCGGGCTGCTCAGCTCAGCAGATTCAAACGACTCAGACGGCTGCGCAAAAATTCCAGGCTGATGTCACGCTTGCGTGCAACATCTTTGAGCCTGCCATCGCGCCGTGGGCGCCGCTTTTCGTTGGAAACCCGGCATTTTCCGCTTTTAACATCGATGCGACTGCGGTTTGTGCCGGGAATGCCTTGCTGAACTTGGCCTCGGTCTCGAATGTGGTAAACAGCTCGGGCGCTGCCGCGCAGGCCGCGATCGCACTGATTCCAGGTCTGACGCCGCAGCAGGTCGCGCTCGCGCAAAGTGTCGTTGGCGCCTTGGCAGGATCGCTGAAGAACGCCTATGCGGCGTATCAGTCCTCCGTAAGTTTGACGACATCGATGAGGTGAGCGAGCGCTCTCGGCTGCGATTACTCATCCATACCTTCGTGAAACAGATGAACGTCTCGTCGTCGACGACACTCTACGTTGTGGCGAACGCGGGGAGCGTAACCGGCGGTTCGGGGGCTACCGTCAACGGAAACGTGGTCTGTCGGCGAGCGAGTTAGGGGCGACGCCTGTCGACAGCAGCTTGCGCAGGAAGCGGCGCGCAGGCTGTTCAAAATAACGATGCGTGCCGAGCGACAGCACGACGATGGCGCCTAGAATGATGGTCGTGCGGCCGATGAAGATCGCGATGTTCTCCGGCGTGGCCGGGACGAAATCTCCCGGCGCCATCTTCTCGATGACGATCATGTGCAGCAGATACATCGAATAGCTCGCTTCGCCGAGCGCGACAAGCGGCCCATACGATAGATGCCTGACGCCGTATCGCGCGCAGTAGAAGATAACCAACGCGATCGAGGGCAGCAATCCAATCATCCCCACCACTTCAGATAGCCGCGGCGCGCCGATCTCATTGCGCAGCACGAACAGAGCGATATCCAAAACGGCGATCGACAGCGCGAACCGTGCGACGCGGAATTCTTTTGCGCTGACGCAATGCCGTGACAACAGCATGTGCGCATGAGCCAGTGCGACGCCAGTCAGGAATTCGAGCACACGCGGATACGGCGCAATGTAATTGAACCAGTCGGAGAACAGCGTCTGCGGCGCGGCCTTTGGGTTCTCGACCACGCCGAGCAGCGAACCGACGTGATCGATAAACGCCGTGTGCTGCTTGAGCCAAGACAGCGCGACGGCCGCGACAGCGCCGATGATGAGCGCATTGACGACAGCAGAACGGGGCGCGCGTACGCGCAGCATCGCGAGGCAGATCACCGGATACGTCAGGTACAGGAAGAACTCCGTGCTGATCGACCAGGCCACATAGGTGTAGTGGAAGGCGAAGACGATCGGGGTATTGCCGACGAAGCCGTAGACCCAGCTCTGCACGCCAGCCAGAAGATAGGCCAACGCCTGTAGATATTCGAGGCGGTAGGAGTCGGGCGCGTACAGAAAGAAGTTTCCGCCCACCACGTCGAACGCCGCCAGCGCGAAGAACAGCGGATACAGGCGGCTGAACCGGGCAACGGCAAAGGCATACAGCCCTCTCGCTGAAGACATCATGCCCGAATAGTTGTAGTGGATGATGAAGCCGCTTAACACGAAGAACAGCGACATGCCGAGGAATGAGCACTGGTGAAACGGGTCGGCGAGCGGCACTCCCGGGCTCAACTTCATGATGACCGGCCAAAGGTGATTGATGACTATCGATGAAGCAGCGATGAATCTGAGCCCCGTTAGGGACGGTATTTCAGTCTTGTTCATGTGGTCTGGTATAGGTTTTGTTGAACGAATTCTAGCGCGAAACATACCCCTCCCTTCCCCAGCGGACCGCGGCGAAATATTTCGGGACGGAAGAGAGGGGGGAAGCTGTCACAAACACTGTATGAGTTCGGTTTATCGTTTCTAATATCCAGCACGCAGCCGGTCGCAAACCCGTTAGAAATGGCACTGCAAGTCATTGATTTTTCTATGACTGATGCGCTGTTTTGCGCTGTTTTTTAGTATTGCCTTTTTTGGCTGAGATCCTTACTGGATAAGCCTTGGACGGATTTTTGGTTGTACTCGTACTCGATGTCGGTCTCGAACGGCCGCACGACCACGCCATGCGGGCGCCAGACCTTCGCCGCGAACGGCTCGACGATCGAGATGCCGAGGCCGCCCGCGACCATCGCGTAGCGCGTGTGCGCGGTGTCGGTGAAGACCGTGTAGCGCGGCCGGTCCTCGGTGGACGAAATGAGCGTTTGTTCCGCCTCGTAAGGCTGGCGCGAATTCGGCAGCCAGCCGATGAGCTTCTCGCCGCGCAAGTCCGCCGGACGCACGATTTTCTTTTTTGCGAGCCGGTGCGTCGCGGGCATCGCGCACGACGCCGGCGCCTTGAGCAGCGTCTCCACGACGATCCCGGCGATCGCGGGAAACGCGAGGCTCAGCGCGACATCGGCCTTGTGGTTCTGCAGGTTGACGAGCACTTCGGGCACTTTCACCGAATCGACCTTGATCGGCACACCGGGATGGCGCTCGGTGAAGTCGGCGAGCACGGGCGGCAGGAGCGTCGTCGCGAGCACGGGCGTGCACGCGACGGTGAGGCCGTCGGACGCTTCCTCGCGGATCATGTCCGCGACCTGCTTCAGGCGCTCCAGACCGAGAAAGTTCTCCTCGACCGACTTATAGAAGCGCAGGCCGGCGGTCGTCGGATTCAGGCGTCCGCCGACACGCGAAAACAGGCTGAAGCCGAGATCGGCTTCGAGATCGGCGATCAGTCGGCTGATCGCGGGCTGGGTCACATGTAACTTTTTTGCTGCGCCGACACTGGTGCCGGTCATGATGAGGCTGCGAAAGGCCTCGATCTGGCGAAAACGGATCATCGTGCTAACGGCTCTGTATCGGCTGTTGAAACGTATGGGGCGACGCAGATCTTATAGGAAACAAATACTTGCTGCCTTAAACCTATGCGGCGGCCGGTGCGCGCCGCATGCATCGCGGCGAGGAATCGAACAAGTATTCGAAAAATTTAGTGAATATAAGCACATGTGAGTGGCATCCGTCTTATTGATGCTGAAAACATACATTAGAGTTGCGACCTTTTGGGATTCGAGAGAATTTGAACATTAGAGTTGCGAACTGCCCGCAAACGCTTGTCTGTCGTGCTCTTATTTATTTTTGCCCGGAAGAAATACGCGCGCGCAGCGTTGGCGACTTGGCGTCGGCCAGACTTTCTCGCCCTGAGATTAGTTGCGAGCAATCGCACCGGCACCCAATTCCCATATAATTAGCTTCCCGGGCGGGTATGCAAGACGTAAGCACCGGTGATCGTGGCGTCCCGAGTGCAAGCTTTGCGTCCTGGAAGGCAATCTCAATGACGCTGCGGTCAAATGCGGTGCGCAACTCGCAGAAGAATCGGCAACAACTCAAGCAGTCGTGGCCCACCTGCCGCGCTGGGTTTTCGAGAGAAGTTTCAAAGCAGAGGACGGCATGCGGGGTCGTCAGCCTATTCGCACATTGGCGTGACAACCGCCTTATCGCCAGTCTAGATTCAACTTGGGAGTCCCCTCTAGCATAGCCGGTTAGACGCCGGTAGTCCCAGGAGGCGCAAATAGATTCGCGACAGGAACTTCCAAAGCGTCAGCGAGCTTCTCAAGATGGAAAATATCGGAATTCTTCTTTTGAATCTCGAGCAACGAAACAAAGGTTCGGGACAGGTGTGCGTTTTCGGATAATGCCTCTTGTGACCATCCTTTCCCGTTCCGGAGCGCCTGAATATTCGCCGACACGCGTGCCCTGACAGAAGAAGAGCCTCTGATGGCCATGACCGTCCGATCTTGAAATAGCGAAAAAACGTCGACGCTCAGCGCATCCGAGAAACGCTCTAAGGTGTCGAGCGACAGATTCAACGTCCCGCGTTCGGTCTTCACTACTCGCGTCCGATGGAGGCCGAGCGTCGCCGCAAGCTCCGCTTGGGTTTTATCAATTTCCTCACGTAGTTCACGAACGCGTCTCCCTATGACTGCCGGGATGTTTTCATTGTCGCTGGGCATAGCGCGTGAGCTTGATGGAAAAGACTCACGCTGACCAACCCGTTTTGTTGCACCAGTCTTTGTTGCACATCGCTTTGATGCACAGTAGAATGCATTGCAACCCGATCACCGCGCTGCGACCTTGCGTGAAGAGACAGGCGGATGAGCCGCCAAAGAGCGGAAGCCTATTGACCAGTTGCATGGCCGAATAGGCAGCTACGCCGTGCTTCTTCCTCGTAGGGTTATCAATTACCGGTCGACGCGGGTTTTCGTTTCGGCTAGACGGTAGCGACGGACCGAGCAACCGCGCGCCATGCCTCGCAGTGCAAACGCGTTCGTAGCGGTAGGCGCTTGGATGTCAGTGGGAGCCCGCGCGTGAGGACGATGCAGAGCGGAACCAGGCAGAGCGGAGAAATTGCAAGTGAATGCGGGTGAATTGATGAAGGCGTTGGAAGCAGTTGATCCTGAAGCGTCGTTGTTTTTCTGGAAGCGTACGCAGACGTAGACGAGTCGGACGAAATCCGGCACGTAATTACGCTTAGGGCTCCATGGACGGATGAAAAGGGCAGGTATTTCGGCGAGACCTACGACATCCTCTATCCCGGACAACCTCGAGCGGAAAGCGAAGACGGGCGGACTGGCGTCGTCCAAAGCGTAGAACGCGTGGTAGTACTATCAAATGGCGAGACGAATCTGAAGTATTTTGATGGTCCTTGGCCGCGCCCGTGGCGAGACGTCTGAGAGGTCAGAGGAAAGCTCTTGGCGTGGACACTTCAAGCACGCAGAAGCGTGACCTGAGGAAACTCTTTTAAATGTGAGGCGACATTCCACCTCATCGTCTGTTCGTGATACTAAACGGACCACCTCGAGGAAGAGTGCGGTGAGTTACGATGCCGGAAGGAAGAACTCGCCCGCTGATACTAGACCGCGATACTTCGGGATCGAGGAATTTTTATGGTTTTGCTCTTCTTTTGCATTAGCGGCGTACTCGGCTCCCTCGGGAAGGCCCAACTGAGAAGCTCACGGCGAAGTGGGCGACAGCCTGGCAGGAACCTCGGTCCTGATGTGGATTTGCTCGCACAGACGCTTAAACGGTACCCGGGAGTTTTACTTGTAGTTGCCAACGACTGGCCGCTTGCGAGCAGTATCGATGTCGTGCGGACAGAATTGACTCGACTGCGGCCGAGAGTAGCGGACGTACTAGACCGTGGCCGTCGAGAGAAGACAAGGGAGGAGGCTATTTTTGAGCATGCAGCCGAGAAGGACGCTGCGTTCGCGATACTTTCTTCGCCGGAATTCGCCTTCACGGCTCGTACAGTCAATGTTCGCGTGAACGTAACCGAGGAGACTGGCTTCGACAGTGAAGCCGCCGATAAACTCGAAGTGATGCTTAGCAGTTTTGGTGAGCAGGCAACGAGCTACATCACCCTGCAGGAATTTAGGCAATCGACGTTCTACGAAAACCCAAGGCACCTGGGTAAAGATTTTACCTCACTTTACATTGGCTATAGCATCGCCTCTTTGATGGGCTTGCAAAAAAGGAGCGGAGCGTAAGAGCTTTCTCATGCGCTTTAAGCAACCGAGCAAGCGCGATGTTCATCTCTTCACGGAATTGCGATGAGAGTTCACGAACTTATCGAGGCACTGAAGGCAGCCCACCCGGACAGCGTCGTGCTATTCCTTGAGACCTACGCCGACGTCGCTGAGTCCGATGAGATTTCACATGTGCACATCCCGGAAAAATCCTGGCTGCATGAAACGGGCTTTAATTTCGGACAACGATATGAACTTCGCCTCCCGATAGCGGAGCGAGGCGACGTCGAACTCGAACGCACGGATGTCGTTCAGCGATTCGAACTGGTTGTCGTGCTCTCGAATGGACCCACGAATCTTCGTTACGTTTGTCGACCAGTTATCCTAACGGATTGAAGCGAAGAACGTGCCTTTCCGAACTCGACATGCGAGGGAGCAATGACCACGGCGACCGAACGAGCAGGCGCCCTCATCAGAGCGCGCGAGCTATTGTTGGCGTTGACTGACCTACGCCAGCCAGTCAACGTAGTGGAACTTCGACTGAGTGCTGCCAGGTTGCTGCGGCACTATCCAGACGCCGGGACAGTAGAACTGATTGCCGAACAGACACAATGGTTGGAGGTGAAGCGTGAAGGATTCGAGACCAATAGGCTTCTTACAAGAGAGGTTTCGTTACCACCGCTGCCGCCATCGGTACCCGACGGACCAATGCAGAACGAATCGTTCTTCGAGGACTTCCGTCAACGAGAGCTCGAGAGCCTGCGAGAAAAGGTTGAAACCGGCGAGCTTGTCCCAGCCGATGAGTTTCGGCGGCGCCTCAAGCTTTCGCAAGAGGCCCTTCGCGACTTGCTTGTCGATGGCTCGGTCTTCGCTATTGACGTCGATGGCATACCGTATTTTCCCTCGCTTCTTGCTGACGGGGCCTACAACAAAGCGCGGCTGTTCTCGATATGCAGAATCATCTGGCCCGAGCATCCGACATCTCGGCTGCATTACCTTACGTCCGGCCGGGGGAATCTTGGCGGCTTAACGCCGCTGGAATGCCTGAGTGATATAAAGCGGTTTCGCATGTTGGAGAGAGCGGCTTGGGCCGAAACAGTGGACTCGTACCGAACATCCATTGTTGCGTATGCCGGACTGCATGATGCGCAACCAACAAATGTTCCGCCGTCGTACTCGGTCGCAGAAGACCTCGATCGGAGGCGCGACTTCTGGGCCAAGGGATCGGCGGCCTTGAAACACCATGGATTTACAGGGGTGTTTGAGCCATACGAGCAACTGCGCGAAGCGACCGTTTTCATCTCGCAGATAAGGGCAGGCTCGACGACGCCAGACGAAGGAGCGAAGCTGAGCTTCTCAATTGACGGCGATTTTGCGAGCGTGCACGTCGAACGATTTGTGTCCAATAAAAGCCACTATCTCCGAGTTCGTCTGGAAGGAGGGGAAAACGTTGAAGACGCGATGCGGGCGATTTTTCGAGAGTTGTGGAATCGCGGGGCAAATTGATGCATCACCCAACTCGTCGAAACCAGCCAAATGGTGCTGAACGAAAGGCTGCTGACCCTTCATCCACGAGATAAACCGCAAGAGGACATGATGGAAGGAGATTTCGGCGGCCTGCACATCGCCTGGGAAGCTCAAGCGCACTCTGGCAAGCGATGGAACTTTGACGACGACTTGGCGGAACCTCTTACTACGTCACGCGGCATGTTTAGCGCGGATATGCAACGGATCTACCCGTCGCTAGGTCGCTGCCTGCTCGCTGGAATGCTCGCAAATCTCAGCGCTCTCGCTCGCGCGTACTATCCGGCGGAGCCTAGGGCGAGCGCGGAGTCAATCATGACGGTGTTCGTTTACCGGCTCACCCACCCGGAACGTGAGGACAAAGAGTTTGCCGCGCGCGCGCACATCGAATGTCGGGGCAGTCGCGCGTCTGCGTCGATATTCATGGCCGAAGAAAAATTCGCGTTCATCGACTCGGTGCATTGCGAGATATCGGATGGCGTCTGGGATATCGTTCTGAGAATATTGCGGGAGTTGTTTTCCAGCTCCCGTTGACAACCTGAGATGCGGTTAGCAGTGCAGCACCAAAGTGGGCCCTCGCATGGGCACGTCGTGCTGATATTCGGGTCGAGTTGAGGGTGCGGTAAATAGTGAAGGAGTTCGACTATGTCTCGTAGGCCATTCGTGGTGCAGGTTCAGGAAGGCCACCCAGTCGACACGCTGACGCTTTGCCTGATTGTTGACCGCATGAGCATCGGACAGTATGCGAGGGTCGGCAAACTTTTCGGCGCGGAAATCGGCCCAAATCTGGAAGACGACGAGCCGATAAATCTTGATGACATGCCGCTATTCGACCACGGCCAATAACAGACGCGAGCACTCACCCGACAGTCATCATCAATAGGCCAAGACGCGGGAGGAAATCATGCTGACTACTATTGTAGAAGCCGCGCTGAGACTGGGCGTCGGCCGACCGTACACTTCTTTGCTTGCAGATGCCTGTCACCTCGGTGAAGCTGTCATGCAAGGCGACCAACGATGTCTGCATGCGTCTGCCGTTTGAGACATACATTGCTGAGCGCGAGAAGCGGCACGAAGACGCGATGTCTCCACGCGAAGCTGGAATAGCCCTTGGGTTATACGACCATTCGGACGGGTGCTTCCGCGAGCGAATCAGAGGCAGACCATGAACGAACTTCCCGGGCTGGATATTTCAGTTAGATTGAGGCTTCGGTTCTATTTGGGCGATGCGATCCGCGAAGTTGTCCTGTCTGGTTCCAGGTTTGACGAGGCCGTCAAACATGTTGTGGTTCCCGACGGCGATGCCGCTGTGTTCAAGCGTCTATTGAGGTCAGAGCTCCAGACGCTGCACGTATACAACTGCGCCCGGTTTCGTCTTCCGATGGATAAGGTCCAGGCGTGGATTGAGAAGGGGCGCCCCCAATAGCATCTCGCGCGTTGTCGTAGCCGTGCATTCGCTCGAACTCGTTAAGTTTCGGCGAGACTTGCGAATCTATAAGCCCCTTCGCACGAGAGTCGGAATCCTGCATGGGAAGCCGCTTGATGGATGCGGATGCACACGGTCGAAGGCTGAGTTCGCGTCTCGCGTTCGGATGCCAGCGTGCAGATCTCTGGAAAAGACGAATAGCTCATGCCCGTCCTTGACATCTATTGCAACACCAAATTGGTTGGGACGCTCACGGAAGAGGCAGAAGGCGGCATTTTCACTTATTTGCCAGGTACGCCGACGGCCGACGTCGTCTCGCTTCGCATGCCGGTACGACACGACTCGTACACGTGGCCCGGGGGCATCATGCCGTTGTTTCAGATGAATCTGCCGGAAGGCATCAAAAAGGAGATCATTCGACAAAAACTCGGACCTCACGCGGAAGTGAGCGATATTGGCCTTCTCGCCCTTACCGGTGCGAACACCATCGGCCGAGTGAGAGCAATCCCCCATGGGGCTGCGCTTGACGTCGCACGGTCTAGTTTCGAAATGGCGACGGTTCTCGCGAGCCCGGATTCCAGAGAGAACCTGCTCAAGCACCTTGAGGCGGGGATTACCGAGGGCGTTTCTGGTGTAATGCCCAAAATACTTGCTTCCGTGAGGGAGGACGCAACCGTTGGGACGGGCGAGTACATTTTGAAGACCGGTCCTGCTAACTTGCCAGGGCTCAGCATCAACGAGTATCTTTGCCTGGAGGTAGCGAGAAACACGGACCTTGAGGTGCCAGAAACGCGCCTTTCAGGGGACGGTCAGGTGCTCGCCGTACGGCGTTTCGACATCGTGATGGATGGAACGCGCCTAGGGGTCGAGGACTTTTGCGCCTTGAAAAACTTAGATCCCTTGCGCAAATATCAGGGCACCGTCGAGGACTTGGCGAAAATCTGTAACCAGTACGTCGGCTTGAAATACAACGATGAGAGTAAGCGGAAGCTCTTCTTGCTCTTGTTGCTGAATTACGCGTTGCGGAACGCTGATGCGCACCTGAAAAACTTCGCGCTGACGTATAGGAACGGGCGAGACGCGCGGTTGGCTCCCGTATACGACATCGTGACGGTCACCGCGTACCCGCGTTATCGGGACGACACGCCCGCGTTGCCGCTCAAAGGCAAAAAAGTATGGTGCGCTGGTCGAGCGCTGTTTGAATACGGCGGCGTCCGATTGAGTCTATCGGCCAGTGAGATGACAGCAGCACTCGAACAGGTCGAAAGTGCGGTGCTGAAGGTGCTTCCGCTGGTCCGGGAACATGCGGACCGATATGCCGAGTTCAGGGAGGTCGGCCAGCGAATGCTAGACGCTTGGGTGCAAGGCGTCGAGGACATCAAGCCTGATGCGAAACCGAGAAAAGGCAACGCTGTGCCTTTGCAAGAGCAAGGGGCGCCGTCCCGTCCGCGTCCGGGTAAAAGACGAAAAACCGTTAATCCCTACGTCGCTTCGGACGGACCGTTCGGGCACAAAGCTCGATAGCTGAGCGCGGCGCTTTCGGTCCCCGTGCCGACGTCGGGCGGGCGCTCCGTATATATCGATACTGCAGCAGTTTCCGACCGAGTCTTGGTGCGTTAGCTGCCATGGAACTGAATGTCGTGAAGAGTGGCTACGAAGTGACTCGCCGACTAGCGCGGTACTACGCTGGAACTTGCTGCCCTCGTGGACTAGAACCGGAATGAAGACTTCACCCTTTGACCTACTGTCGGCCCTGGAGCTGGCAGAATTGCTATTCGTGTCCCCTCGCTACGCGCGCAGGCTTATGCAGCGGCATATCCTTCGACCCGTGACCGTCATTCGTGGTCGGAAGTTCGTGAACCGGCAGAAGGCGGAAGCATACCGTCGAAAGATGAAGCGCAGGCAGCACGCCGCATTGGGACGGATGATAGCGGCCAGTGACCGTGCGGGACTATATGACATGGATGGGCACCCAGAACATTGTCGATTTTTGACGTGGCCGGCTCTCTGAAGCCCCAAAAGCGCGTCGACATTGAGGACATGAACCCTTGGAAAAGCTGACAGCGCGCACGACGGTCGAGAGCCCTTTGTATGCCGGATTAGAGCAGTCGCGGGTGGGTTTACTGTCGGTTTCCTTCCGCTGCGCGCATCATTGCCAAAAGATTGCTGATTGCTGTGGACGAGATTGAAGCTGAGGATCATGACGAACATCATAACTGTTCGCTCGTCCGAATTGATGGGTCATAAGTTCGTTCGGGCGCTGGGATGACTGGCTCGCATTCGCATTTCCTATCAGAAATGCGGCCTCTTTCTTCGGCGTCGATTTTCACCGTTGACGAGGAGAACTTCTTCGTCGACACAGTTCAGTATGGCACCGAGGACGGCGTCTGGGAAGTCGCGCTGAGGCTTTTGCGCGAATTGTCCCTCCGCCCCGGTCCTTGATTGCGATGTAAGGCAGCCCGCGAACGAGCGGGTGCATGACGTGTGAGAGCGGGTGTGCAAGCACTCTGCCCGGACTATCATTCACCAGCCCGTTGAGTCGAACTAACGTAAACTCGTCGTCACGCGGTTTCGACAGGGACGCTGGCTCTAACGTGACGCTTAAATAGCGCGTCGCCGATACGGGTGACTAAACCCACCACCAAGGCGTTCCCCGTTAGGAATGCGCGTGCCGTGTCAGATACTCCAGGATGAGCAGTGAAGCCCCGAGGGAATCCGCAAAGTTCTTCCAGCTCCTCTGGAAGGAGTCGGCGCAGTCTTCCGCTCCCGCATGCGACCACGTGCTTCGTACGGGTGGGTGTTGCACCGCCTTCAGACGTGATGATAGTGCGCGCCGGAGCGCCAAGCCGGTCGGGAAAGGGCATTTGTCCTTCGGCATACTCATAGGCGAAGCCATCTTTCTGTCGTGGCACGCGTTTGGCGGCTTTCGCCGCTTCCCACCGAGGCTCCGAGTCGCTAGGTACAAGGAACTGCTCGGGCACGCCAACTGTCTTGCGTACCACATCCCCAAGGGTCATCGGCGCCGAATTGCCCGTGAATGGTCGGTAATCCGAAATTGCCGTCACGCGAGTTTTCGCGGTCCAAACTTGACCGTCGAGCATCAAGCCGCTGTTGCAAAACCTGGACTTGCCATTCGAAAGCGCTCGATATGCAATTTGCGTCGCAAGTGGTTCATCGGAGACGGAGAGAGCGGGCAGACTTGCGTCCAATGGTTGAACGAGAACGCTCGGAAATGCAGTTTGCAGAACTCCGTCGCGATGCCACGCGATTCCCTCACGCTCCAGTGCTCGCTTCATCATTTCATACAATGGTGTCGAGCGATGGTAGCCGAGCAGGAAGACACGCCGGCGCTTTTGAGGGAATCCGAAATCCGCTGCGTTCACGATTCGCCATTCGACTGCGTATCCGAGACCATTGAGCGTGCTTAGAACGGTGGCGAAATCGCTACCACGACACTTCGCAGGCGAGGCGATGAGTCGGTCGACGTTCTCTAGAATGATGTAGGGGATTGGCGCACCGTCGTCTAGCCGCTGTCCCAGTAGTTGCGCAATCGACCACCAGAGAGCCCCTTTTGTACCCGCTAGCCCTTTCGAAAGAGCGAGCGGTTTAGCGACAGAATAGTCTTGGCATGGGAATCCGCCCACTAGCACGTCCGGGGCTGCGTCTCGAACTGCTTGTTGACCTTCGGCGGAAGCTAACACAGAAAAAATGTCCCGGTTGATATGGTTTTCTCCGCCCCAGCGCGCGACGTATACGTCGGAGGCATCCTGCTTTTTCTTTGCTGGTTCAAACTGGTTGCTCAGTACGACCTTGTACGGTTGACCGTGGACTCGGTCCAGCCCGAGGCGGAATCCGCCTACTCCTGCGAAAAGTTCCAATACCTTAAGTTGCTTAGAGAGAACGACGGATGAATCTTTGAATTCCTTGTTGGACACGTTGCTTCCGAAAACGAGTTGTGGAAGCTACGTAGAGAAATCAGGTTTTATCCGGCGCGCAGCGCCGCTGCGGGCGTCTAAATAGTTGATCAGCTTCAGCGGTTCCGCTGAGATAAAACGCCTTAAAATTAGAGGGCTAGGAAATCGACTGGCGGGTTTCTATACCGCAGTCTGAGTCGTGACCATGCGACCGCCTCTTGCAGCGACCGTCGCAGTCGCGAGGCGATGAAGTTAGCAGTGGAAACCGAAAGGTGAGTAAATACGGGAGGGGGAAATGACTCGTGCTTGCTTCTCTGCTGTTCGTTCGCTGCAGGACGGAAGTCAACAACGCTACTGCCAATCCGGTCAGCGCCAATGAAGATGACAACGCCGAGGTGCAGGCGGACAGCGTGCCAAATAGGATACGTTATCTGCCTCAATGTCATTAACGTATCGCTGGTGACACGTGAACCTCCTCGAACTCGGAGAAGCGTTTCGCATTGCGCGGATTGCTGCCAACAAGACGCAGCAGCAGATCGTGGAGAAGAGCGGAATCACTCGCGCGAGGATTAGTCGCTTCGAGACCAAGCAGCTTTCGGAACTCGGCACGGCCAAGCTGCTGAGTCTTTTTGAGGCTTTGGGGCGGGAGCTATACGCCCGGCCGATTGGCCATGGGCGTACACTCGACGACGTTCTCGCAGAACAGAGAGCTCTTGCTGTGTCTGTCGCGGACACTCGGCGGCGCGTCAGGGTTCTACGCTGAAAAGTTGAACGCGGTGCGGCTCCGGTGCCGTCGGATGGTACATCACTGCATGCCGCCGTCCTGACGAGACCAATCTAACCGAGCACGCTGTATCGGCGTGAGCTTTTCTGAACTCCACGGATGGTAACGCGGAAGAGACACAAGACCATCGCGGAGATTCATGAATGCACTTCAACATGATTTGCCGATTTTGCCGTCTAGTCGCGACCTTCGACTGTGACTAAAGTGCTAGTTGACAGGGCGGAGCGCATTTCTTTCAAAATCGCTGAACCGATGCGGCTTCAGCCCGACATTGAGCGAGTCGACGAAAGGTGCTTCGCATTCTTTTCGGACTGAGCATAGCAAGTATGCCTGGATGGCACCCTTTGGATTCGCTCCCTTGCGTGAGCCAGGCCAGTCTGCATACCCCAACGGAAAATCAATATGCAAAAGCGAAAACTTGGAAGCAGCCTCGAAGTTTCGGCTCTCGGGCTGGGCTGCATGGGGCTGAGCCATGGTTACGGCCCTGCCACGGATACCAGGCAGGCCATCGCTCTGATCCGCACCGCCGTCGATTCCGGCGTGACCTTCTTCGACACGGCGGAAGTCTACGGCCCTTATGTCAATGAAGAGGTAGTTGGCCAGGCGCTCGCCCCCGTCCGCGACCAGGTGGTAATCGCTACCAAGTTTGGTTTCACGTTCGGCGACGATAACAAGCAGCAGATACTTAACAGTCGGCCGGAGCACATCCGTTGGGCTGTGGATGGTTCACTCAAACGCTTGGGTACGGACGTCATTGATCTGTTGTACCAGCACCGGGTCGATCCGGACGTGCCCATCGAGGACGTAGCCGGCACAGTCAAGGAGTTGATCGCCGAGGGCAAAGTGAAGCATTTTGGCTTGTCCGAAGCCGGCGCTCAGACGATCCGACGGGCCCACGCGGTGCAGCCGGTTACAGCGCTCCAGAGCGAATATTCGATGTGGTGGCGCGAACCCGAGCAGGAAATCCTGCCGACGCTTGAGGAACTCGGGATCGGCCTAGTACCCTTCAGCCCGCTGGGAAAGGGTTTCCTCACGGGGGCGATCAAGGAGGGCACAACATTCGGCAGCGACGACTTTCGCAGTATCGTGCCCCGCTTTTCTCCCGAAGCGCTGCAAGCAAACCAGGCACTAATCAACTTGCTTGGCCAGATAGCCACTGAAAAGGGCGTGACGCCCGCCCAGATCGCGCTCGCTTGGCTGCTGGCGCAGAAGCCGTGGATCGTGCCGATCCCCGGCACCACCAAGTTGCACCGCCTGGAAGAGAACCTCGGCGCTGCTGCGGTCGAATTGTCCAACGACGATCTGCGCAAAATCGCTAGTGCGTTGGAGCAGGTCCAGGTCCGAGGCGACCGGTACCCTGCCGCGTTGAAAGCGCGCGTGGGTCGATAAGTCGGAGAGCCGCCATGGTATCGCCTGCTGACCGATCTCGACGCGCCGCCCTAATGGCTCTGGCGGCACTTCCTCTCAGTAACCGAGAAGTGGTATCCGTCGTTGGGAGCGGTGCGCGGCTTCAGGGTTCGCGCACGCTTGTAGCGTACTTCTCACGCTCCGGAAACACACGGGTCATCGCTGGCCTCATTCACCGCTCACTCGCCGCCGACCTGTTCGAGATACAACCGGCTCGGCCCTATCCTGAGGACTATCTGGCAACGGTCGACCAGGCACAACAGGAACGCGATAGTGGCTACCAGCCACCCCTCGCCGCCACGATATCGGACGTCGCACGCTACGACACCGTGTTCCTTGGATTTCCTGTCTGGGGGGAAACCGTGCCGCCTGTGATACGCACCTTTTTGGTCACGAACGATCTTTCTGGCAAGAACCTGATTCCGTTCACTACCCACGGTGGCTACGGACTTGGAAATAGCCGGTCTGTCATCGCTTGTCATGCACCTAAAGCGAGGCTACGTCAGGGATTCTTGATGGAAGCAGATCAAGAAAGGCGAACCATGAATCGTGTGGCAGGCTGGCTCGATGAGATCAAAACCAAAGGATAAGGTGGCGGCCCGCCACCAATGACAGGGCGCATCGTCGGGTTGTGAGCTTGAGGTCAGGATTCCTTTGCACCGCAGGCTAAACGCGTGTCGCAACTGTACGCCGCACATCAATGATAGAGGTAAGTAATGAAGAACCGTACGCTTGGGAAAAGCAATCTTGAAGTTTCTGCCATCGGCCTCGGCTGCATGAGCATGAGCGCGCTTTACGGGCCGCCTGCCGACAAGCAGGAAATGATCAAACTTATCCGCTCGGCTCACGATCGTGGCGTCACTCTTTTTGACACCGCCGAGTCCTACGGACCGTTCATCAACGAGGAACTCGTTGGCGAGGCGCTTGCACCTATCCGTGATCACGTCGTAATCGCCACCAAGTTTGGTTTCGAGATCGATCAGAAAACCGGTGAACGTCGAGGGGGAACGAATAGCCATCCCGAGCACATTAAGCTGGTTGCGGATGCATGTCTAAAGCGCCTTCGGACCGACCACATCGATCTCTTTTATCAGCACCGGGTCGATCCGAATGTGCCGATTGAAGAAGTGGCTGGTGCAGTCAAGGATCTGATTCAAGCGGGGAAGGTCAAGCACTTCGGATTGTCCGAAGCTGGCATTCAAACGATTCGACGCGCTCATGCTGTGCAGGAGGTAACGGCGGTCCAGAGCGAGTATTCGCTGTTTTGGCGGGGGCCGGAAGCGGAACTGCTGCCGGTGCTTGAAGAACTGGGTATCGGCTTCGTGCCCTTCAGTCCACTTGGCGCCGGCTTTCTCACCGGCAAGATCGACGAGAACACAAAATTTGACCCAACCGATTTCCGCAACAACGTGCCGCGTTTTACTCCGGAGGCGCGCCGAGCAAACTTCGCTCTGGTCGACTTAGTCAAGAGTGTCGCAGGCAGGAAGGGGGCAACGCCAGCACAGGTTGCGCTGGCATGGCTGCTGGCGCAGAAGTCGTGGATCGTGCCGATTCCGGGGACGACGAAATTGCTTCGCCTTGAGGAAAACCTCGGTGCGGTTGATCTTGAACTGACGGCCGACGATCTGAATGAGATCAACGCCGCAGTTTCAAAGATTGCGATCACCGGTGAGCGTTTGCCCGAGGCCGCGTTGAAGATGACGAATCGCTAGAGCATCTGCGATCGTCCCAGTGGAAGAAGAGTGCGTCTGCTCTTGCACACATGATGCCCGGGTGCGCGAACGACGGGGGTAGCGAGCATGCACCTACGCCATCCTGCCGGCTGTCCACTCGAGCGACTTGGGCATGTGAGGCGCTCTCCGCTTTCTCGTTTCCATATATCGATGCCGGGAAACTAAAACGGTGCGTGATGGGGGTACCGACTTCATGACCAGCACAGGGTTACAAATGAGCGTTGTATTGCATGTCAACGGGCATCGCGTGTCGGTCGACGCGGATCCATCTACGCCGCTACTCTGGGTATTGCGTGACCATCTAGGCATGACGGGGACCAAGTTCGGCTGTGGCATCGCTCAATGCGGGGCCTGTACCGTCCATATAGACCACGCAGCGGTTCGGTCCTGCCAGTTTCCCTTGGAAGCGGCGACAAACAAGCAAATCACGACGATTGAGGGGCTTTCCAAAGACGGCTCACACCCACTGCAGCAAGTATGGGTCGAGGAAAATGTCGCTCAATGCGGGTACTGCCAGTCTGGAATGTTGATGGCCGCCGCAGCGCTCCTAACGGCGACCCCTCAGCCAACTGACGCAGACATCGATACGTATGTCAACAACATCTGCCGATGCGGGACCTATCCTCGTGTGCGGGCAGCGATTCACAAAGCAGCCAAAAAATTGAAGGCATGAGGAGAGCGACCTTGAATCACAGTCGACGCAAGTTTCTGATCACTGCCGCATCGGTTAGTGGCGGCCTCATGCTCGGCGTTACGTTGCCGACCGGCGCTATGGCCGCCTTTGTGAAGCCCCAACCATGGGGTGAGTTGCCTCCTGACAATTCTGCAGAATTCACACCCTGGATCACGATTGGCAAAGATAGTACGGTGACGGTACGCGTGGCCACGCCCGATATCGGCAATGGCGTAATGACGCAAGCCCTGATGATAGTGACCGAGGAGTTGAACTGCGATTGGAACAACGTGCGCGCAGAATATGCGTCGCCGAACCGCAACTATGTTGACGGACAGGTCTACTCTAAGGAGATGGGCTACGCCGCCTTCTTTGCGCGGTCCACCAGTCCGAAGCGCGTGGCAATTCTGTTGCAGG
This sequence comes from Caballeronia calidae, assembly GCF_900044055.2. Lineage (GTDB taxonomy): Bacteria > Pseudomonadota > Gammaproteobacteria > Burkholderiales > Burkholderiaceae > Caballeronia > Caballeronia calidae. The sequence goes on from NZ_FCOX02000004.1 coordinate 276,308, forward strand.
CAGGCGCGAGCGCGCGTGAACGACTCAAAGAGGCGGCAGCGCAAACTTGGGACGTGCCTAGGTCCGAAATCCTCGCAAAAGACAGCCTGCTTATTCATGCCAAAACCAATCGACGTCTGACTTACGGCGACGTGGCTGAAAAGGCCGGCTCAGTCCAACTCGAATTGGAACCTGTCCCGAAGCCCCGCGACGAATGGTGGTTCCTTGGCAAAGCGAATCCCAGAAAAGTGCAGCAACCGCTCATCGCTCGAGGAACTGCGGTCTACGGCATCGATGTCAAGGTGCCAAATATGGTGCATGCCGCGTTGATGCAATCACCGGCACATGGAGGTAGGTTGAAATCCTTCGATTTCGACAAGGTTCGCAACATGCCTGGCGTTCTCGGATTCGCCGTGGTGGACCCGACCGAACAGAGGCCGGCAATCGATCCGAAGCTGTTCCCATTCGGCATCGAAGGAACAGTGGCTCAAAGTGGAATTGCAGTAGTCGCTGAGCATTATTGGCAGGCAAGAAAGGCGCTCGAAGCCATGCCCGTTGAGTGGGACGACGGCCCAGGGGCAATGTGGAAAGCCAACGATCAGGTCAACCGGGCCGCACTCGCCGCAGTAGAGCAGGAAGGCGAGAAGGTTGAGGTCAGGCGAGGCAACGCCCTAGAGCACATTCGTCAACACAAGAAGGTTGTTGAAGCCGTCTATTTCACGCCATTCGCTGAGCACGCCGCGATGGAGCCGCTCAATGGCACCGCGCTGGTTACGAAAGATCGCGTTGACGTATGGCATCCGTCGCAACAGGGACAACAAGCGCACATTATTGCCGCACAAGAGTCTGGAATGGCTCCGGAGAGGGTATTTTTCCATCAAACGAACGTTGGTGGCGGCTTCGGCCGACGAGCATATGGCAACGATGTTCGAATGGTCGTGGCCGTGGCAAAAAAGTTTCCTGGACGGCCAGTTAAGGTCATTTGGTCTCGCGAGGAGACAACACGGCAGGGCCGGTATCGCGACCTCAAGGCGGTGAAACTGAGGGCCGGCCTTGATGATAGTGGTATGCCCGCCGCACTTCATATCAGAGTTGCCGGCGCGCCTGGCTTCTTCGCGCGCTATCTCAACGACGGTCCTCACAGTTCGGGCCTCGTGGAGAACGTTCTTGTCGAATCTCGAACAGTCCCCCTCAACGTCATGACGGGTCCCTATCGGGGTCCGGGCTACAACACAAATGCGTTCTTTATTGAAACCTTCGTCGACGAGTGTGCCGTCGCCGCCGGAATCGACCCCCTCGAATATCGACTGAAACTCTACGCAAATTGGCCCGATCGCGGTTGGGTAAGCTGCCTGAAAGAGGTGGCCACAAAAGCAGGATGGGGCCGAAAGTTGCCCAAAGGCTGGGGACAGGGAATCGCCATCACGAACTGGGGAATGCAGGGCAAGCCGGAGGCAGGGACCACCGTTGCAGCAATTGTGACTGTGGAAGTCACCAAGGACGGTGTAGTGCGCGTTGATTCAATTGATATTGCTCCAGATCCGGGGACGGTCGCGTACCATGACGGGGTAGCGGCGCAAATGGAGGGCGGAGCTCTGTTCTCATTGAATATGGCACTCAACGAGCAACTTACGGTTGCAAGCGGTCGTATCGTCGAGAGCAACTTCCATGAGTATCCGATGCTTCGTATCGGCGACGCTCCGAAGAGAATCAGCGTGCATTTCGGCGCAGTGTCAGGCCACACTCGTATGTCCGAAGTTGGAGAGTCGGCCGTTGGTCCGGTAGCGCCTGCACTGGGCAATGCACTTTATGCCGCAACCGGAAAGCGTCTGCGGTCCATGCCGTTTCGCACGCAAGATCTGAGTTGGAGCTGACGGTTCGCAGCACGGAATCAGAGCGGTGAGGAAGAACTCAACCCAACAACATCGCCATCCCTCGGCACTATTTTGAGCGCCGGCACGGAGCTCACGAGCTGAGCCGGCACCCGAGGCGACATTGATTTAGAGTACCACCCGCGCGCGCATTGTTGAATGGTCAACGGCAGTCAACCGCTTGATTGGCCATGGCAGATGACTGTCAGTTCAAGATAGAAGCGCCATAAAGGCGCGACATGCCACCTTCGAGGCGCGAACGAGGGCGCGGAAAGTCTGTTGCGCAGCCAATACCTCGATGGGTGAGTCCGCGAACGCGGACACACCGTTCCTCATTGGACCTGTCAGAACTTATGACGGATACCAATCCGGGCGGCGAACTGGTTCGAGTTTGAAGACGCTGTCAGAATATTAATCGCAGCCACGGCTGGAACTACGCCGGTTCCCGTCGAGTTGGCGGTATAGCCGCTGGCGTGCTGGAAAACGGCAAGCAGATACACATCAGTCCGCTTCGAGAGGAAGTAGTCGATCACACCCGAGCCTTGTTGATACTTTGCTGGCGATTGGCCATTGATGCTGCTCCCATGGAGATAGTCATAGGCAAGTCCGGTTGCAAGCGCCGGCGTGATCTGGTACTTGAAATGAATCTCAAAGTTGTTGAAGGTTGCTGTCTGGCCACTGAACGCGGACGCATAGGAGGAGCCAAGGTTGTAGAATTTAACGTTTGAGTATGTTCCGCCAAACGTAGTCGGGCCGATGGTATAGAGACCACCAGCACCGATCACCTGATAAGTGTGCGCCGATCCATATCCGCTGAAGACGGGTGAGGCTACGTTCGAGATTGCCGGATTGGGCGTTCCAGATGTGCTGTTCCCGAAGAAGCTGACATTGGGGTTTCTGACGTTGAGGTACGCCGCGCTAAGCACGAGTGGACCGCTTGAATACTGCCCACCCAAAGACCAAACTTGGTTGCGCGTGTAGTCGCCAGCGACGCCTCCTAGACTATAGACTCCACCAAAGGTGAACCCAGCCAAGTTTGGGCTCGTATATTTGACGGAATTGTTGGTACGGGCTGTGTTGTTGAAATTGTCGACATCACCTGGGTGAGCACTGATAGATCCTCCCCATTGATCACCTGCTTCTAGCGCTCCCACGTAATCAACGACAGCGTCGTACTGTCGACCCAGCGTCACCTTACCGTATCGGCTATCGAGGCCAACGTATGCCTGTCGGCCAAACAGAAGGCCACCTTGCCCCGCTTTACCGGTACTCGCGTCAAAGCCACTCTCGAGTCGGAAAACTGTTTTGAGCCCAGAACCAAGGTCCTCCGAGCCAAGCAGTCCCCAACGGCTACCCTGCATGATTCCACTCGTTAGTGCGTATTGATGGCTACCCCCTGCATTTGTATTCAGGATAAGTCCTTCATCGATAAGGCCATATAGTGTCACGCTACTTTGTGCGTTAGCAGCAGGCGGAAGAAAGATAGATACCACCAGCGCACATCCGAGACTGCCTCCAATTTTTCTGTTCATATTTATTTAACGTAGGATACCTATATAAATTAACAAAAGCCCGCCTTCGCGGTTTCACTGCTTTTACCTTATAGAGCTATTCGTTTGCGAGCCGCTTCTGCGCGCTGCCGCTCCGTTCCTGGTCGATACACTTGGTTCACGACACAGGAGCTGAGTGATGGCCGAGTGGCAGCCAAAAGTGTGCGAGCAGCCTGCCGGTCCAGTCAACCGTGGCCAACCCGGTAAATTCGAACTGTTCCGAGCCTCGGAACACGCTTTGACAGATCGAATTTTGATGGCGACCATTGATCTCGAACGTGCAACTCACATAGCTCGATTAACGTCGCTTGAGCGAGCGAGATCTGGGCTGAGCTGCAATCGGGCGAGGCGGTCGAAGGACCTTCGCCTGCTGACCTGGGAACTGAGGATCAATGTCAACAGAAAACGAGTTGCATTCTACGAACGCTGCGCCCGCCCTGCTCACTGTTCGTGAACAGGGAAGCTTCGCCGTGGGTGGCACAGTGATTCGATGTGCGGGAACGTATGACCCCACTGGCGCGAGCGAAGGAGGACAAACTCTGCATGGGGATCACGCGAATGTTAGTTACCAGGTACCGGTCGAAGCTCGTCGATATCCCCTCGTGTTTCTGCACGGAAACCAGCAGTGCTCGAGAACCTGGCAAACAACTCCGGACGGTCGGGAAGGATTTCAGAATATTTTTTTGCGTCGGGGGTTTGCCTGTTACCTAATCGATCAACCTCGCCGTGGAAGTGCTGGCCGCAGCACTCAACCCATGACGCTCCTACCAAGGGCGGATGATCAGACATGGTTCGATAATTTCCGCATTGGCATGTGGCCCGACTATTTCCCAAACGTTCAGTTCTCGCGCGACCCGACCGCATTGGATCAACTCTTCCGTCAGATCACCCCAGATACCGGTCCGTTCGACGTCAACGTGATTGTGCCCGCGATCGAAGCGTTGTTCGACAAGATCGGCCCAGGGATTCTGGTGACACACTCAAAGGGCGGCGGGGTGGGTTGGCTATCTGCAATACGCCATCGAAATATCCGTGCAATCGTATCTTACGAACCCGGCAGCAATTTTCCCTTTTTGCGTGATGAGGTTCCTCCCGCAATGGAATGCGCCGCAGGACCGTTGACCGCGCTGGGAGTCTCGGGGGAGGAGTTTGAGCGCCTGACCGAGATCCCAATTGCCATCTTCTATGGCGATTTCATTCCTGAGGAACCGACCGCTAATCGAGGCCAGGACCAGTGGCGCGTCCGCCTAGCTATGGCCCGACGATGGGCAGAAGCGGTCAATCGTCACGGAGGCGATGCTTGTGTTGTGCGATTGCCGGATATCGGACTCAAGGGTAATACGCACTTTCCGTTCTCTGACTTTAACAATATCGAAGTAGCGAACGAACTATCGAAGTTCTTGGCCTCCAAAGGGTTGGATTGATGAGCGCATTGGCTCAGAGTTCAAATGCATGCGACAGGAGTAGCGCATTGATCAAGCTACGGGTCAGGCGACGAGTCTCGTCAATTACGCTGTCGTCGGTATCGATAGTGCGGCGCGCCCAGCCGGGCACCCATGCTCCGAAAAACGAACCCATACCGGGCTCGTTTGGACGTTCCAGCATGCCCGGACGTGAATATCTGCAGGAAGACGAAGGCAACATGAGATCCCTCACACGCGTTTGGGGCCCTGCGAAGCGAACGTTTGATACGGCCGCCTTGATGGTTGAATGCATCCCAGCGATTGATCGTATCTTGAGTTCAGCGGCAAGCGACCAACGAACGCCATTCGCCGATTCGACGGAGAGTTACCTCCCTGAGAGTTTTAATTGATCAACCGTTACCCGATAGTACCGTTACCGTCACTTCGCATCATTGGGGAAAACCCTCGTTGGGATCTTAATTGCGTGGCAGTTTGAACCGCATCGAGCGACCGACCCATTTGCCTGTCGGGGCGCATCGCTATGCCGGCGTGCTGGTAGGGCCGCTTGGGAGGCGGACGGCCGAACTTTCGGGTAAGCTGGACTCCTGTCAGGTAAGGCGGGTTAACGACTAAAGGGCAACCATTGACAATGGCCCACATCCGCTTTTATCTTGTCTTTGTTGATGTTTGAATCGACGCGAAAGCGGCGTCAAACGGAGGCAGGAGATTCCCTAATCGTTGTCAACCTCTGACGGCACAAGTTCGGTGCAGTCGGATCGAGAAGGTCACTTCACGACCCACGAGAACAACTTGATTTTCAGCCTAGGGAGCGGCAGGCGCGTCCGACCTACGACGATATAGCACCAACTTACTATGGAGATTGTGAACGGATATCCGCACCCATAGGGAACGAATCAGGATGGTCGCAAACCGTCACATTCTATTTTTATAGAGAAGACACGCTTGTCGGCGAGAAATCCCTGAATAGCTCGAAATGCCTGAACGATTAATTCAATTGGATTACCAAATTATCTAAACGCAGGCTGATATGCAGTGTTGACGTGCTCGCAATCAGGAAAAGCTGCGACTGGAGGGACATTTTAATGATCGCGATCGACAAATCAGGTTCGGATGACAAGATCAGTCGAATGGGCTGGATCGTATCGGTAACCATCATCGCTGCTATGGTCGTAGAAGGCATCGACCTTCAATATATGGCGATGGCACTCCCAAGCCTGATCAAAGAGTTCCATCTCTCGAATGTACAGGCTGGATTTCTTGCCGCCGTGACATTGGCAGGGCAAATGGCAGGCGGCATCGTCAGTGGCTGGGTCGCCGACCGTATCGGCAGAGCGAAGGTTGTAGCGTGGGGCATCGCCTGGTTCTCAGTGATGACCGCCGCATTGGCATTTACCCGCTCGTTCGAGGCATTCGCGATAGTTCGATTCCTGGGTGGGGTCGGCCTATCGGCGGTTTATTGCGTTGGAATCGTATTCGTCAACGAGTACATCCCAACCAAGAGGCGGAATTCTGTGCTCGGCCTCGTAAGCGCTGGTTCCCCGGTTGGCTACGCGATTGCGGCGGTCAGTGCCAGCTATGTGATACCAAATTATGGTTGGCGCCCCTTGTTCTGGGTGACCGCATTACCGGCCGTGGCTACAGTGTTCCTGCTGAAGCACCTGGAAGATCCCGAAAGCTGGAAGGTAGCCAGACAACAAAAGCGGCAAGAGCTCAAGCCTGCAAACGAATGGTCTCTGCTCTTCAAGGACAAGTTCATTTTGAAGATGGCCATTGCATGGTCGATTTGTCAAATCAGCTCCCAGGCCGGATATTATTCGGCAAACAACTGGATGCCAACCTACTTGCAGAACGGACTCGGCATTGACATCCGAAATGTTGGATGGTTTGTGGCCGGAAACTACGTGATGATGGTTTTCGGCAAGGTGCTGGCGGGGGCGGCTTCTGACAGATTCGGCCGGAAAGGTACTTGGGTTGTCTCCTCATTGGTGACGGCGATTGCATTTCCGTTGATGGCATTTTATGTGGGAAAGGACAATGTCGGGATTATGCTGCTGTCTCTCGGCCTGTTCTATGGTTGCCCCAATTCGGTCGGTGGCACCTTTGTGAGTGAGAGCTTTCCGACAAGAATGCGAGGTACGGCTGTGGCGCTGGTGTTTAATATCGGGCGGATTGGAGGTATGGTTGCACCGATCACGCTCGGATATATTGCATCGAAATACTCGTTCGCTATGGGATTGGGATTCTTGGGCTTTGCGTACATAATCGCTGCGATTTCGGCGATGTTTATAAAAGAAAAAGCATACGATCCCACGACGAAAGAGGCCGAAACCATCGCTCATGAGACTGCGTCGGTGAGCGAGCCTCCGAGCGGGGCACCAACCGGAAAAGTGATCTAACACCGTGAGTCGTGAGTTCGGACGGGCGTACCCGACCGGCTGAGCGGAAGAACGGGTGGGTGGAAGACGCCTTCATGCGAAGTTGAGCAGCGTGCACAGAACGCCAACTCGTTCTTGCTGGCTACCGCGCGAATTGCAACCTTTTCACTGGCGGCTCGGGCATCTCTATTGAAACCAAGGAAGCGCAATGCAAAATCCCTCTTCATCTAAAGAGAAGGTCAAGTCAGTCGCTCCGAAGCTGGTCGAGATTATCGATACGACTGTCTATGGAGACGTTTGGGAGCGGCCCGAGCTTTCCAAACGGGAGCGAAGCATGATCACCGTTGCAGCCTTGATCGGGATGCGGCAGACCGACCAATTGCGGTCGCACCTTGAGAAAGCACTGAGCAACGGCGTCACGGCTGAACAAATCGGCGAGCTCATTACGCATCTTGCTTTTTATGCGGGATTTCCCGCTTCATTGTCGGCGGCACTCGTCGCCAAACCGCTGTTGCAAGATCTTGGACTTATTCGTGGGGATGAGAAAGCATGATCGACGATCAGACGAAACCGACGGTGGGATTTATCGGCCTCGGAATCATGGGCGGCCCGATGGCCTCGAATCTTCAAAAAGCCGGCTATCAGGTTGTTGTGAACGATTCGCGAAGAGAGGCTGCCGATCCGCATGTTCAGGCAGGCGCGATATGGGCCGATACGCCGCGCGAGGTTGCGAGCCAAAGCGAGGTGATTTTCTCGTGCCTTCCGACGATTACCGCCATTGAAGCGGTGGCACTTGGCGACGACGGAATCATTGAGGGAATTCGGCGCGGACACGTCTATTTCGAGATGTCCACCAATTCGCCAGAGATCGTGCAGCGATTGCATGCAGCCTTCGCCAGTCGTGACGCATACATGCTGGACGCACCGATTAGCGGAGGCGCGAAGGGGGCACAGCGCGGTCGATTGGGCATCTTCGTAGGCGGTGATAAGACGGCCTTCCAGCGCTATAAAGCGGTGCTCAAAGTCATGGGTGATCGACCCATCCATGTCGGGGCAGTTGGCGCGGGCCTGATCACCAAACTAGTTCACAATTGCGCGAGTCAGACCACTCAGGCAGCCATTGCTGAAGTCTTTGTCCTCGGTGTTAAGGCTGGAGCCGAACCTCTCGCCTTGTGGGAAGCGATCCGCCAGGGTTCAATCGGGCGGCGGCGCACGTTTGATGGTCTTATCGATCAGTTCCTTCCTGCACAGTACGAACCGCCTCAAGCGGCCCTCAAGATCATCCATAAGGACATGACTATTGCGACGGGCGTGGCCCGCGCGCTCGGCGTTCCGATGCGGATGGCAAATCTGGCCCTTGCCGATATTCAGGAGGCGATGAATCGCGGATGGACCGAGCGCGATTGTCGCTCAGTCATGTTGCTACCACAGGAACGGGTCGGAGTTCAGATCAAGGCCGATCCTAACGATATTAAAGCGGTTCTCGACCGCGACCCCGCTGCGCAGAGTGACACGAGGTACGGAAACGACGGGTGATGCACACAGTGTGGAGCGTGTACAAGTAAGGGACCGCCAGTCGGGTCGCTGCACTTCTCGAACTACGAATCGACTACCTGAAAACCTCGCTCCCTCGATGAAGTAACGACACAAGGGGATTGATTGCCTCTTATCCGATCCGCCGAAAGAGCGGAAGAGCGACTTTGTGTCCAACGGCAAGGGTTTGGCAGCGCCAGCGGCTGTGACGTTGTAATGCCGGATGTCTCGACGCTTCCGCCGGATTAGCGTGACGCTCTTGCATCGATGCGGGAAGATAGTCTGGCGGAAGCACGCTCGATATTTGCCACGGTTTGCATGAGCGACGTAGCCACCCGGCCGCGCAAGACTGACTCGGGTATTCGGTGCTCGGGACCGCCGCAAGCGAGGAACATGCGACGACCGAGGTGAGGGACGTTCAGCATGACGCTGATGCTGTTATTTCCGGGCCTTACTTCCCCGAGCGAGGTGCAATACCCCTCGCTGCGGTAAGAAGTGACCGCGCGATCGGATTCCTCGTGCAGCGCGGCGGACCTGCCTTCATCGCCGTGTGCGAGATGAGCGAGGAGCTTTTCGCGCTCGTTGCTGTTCGAAACGGCCAGGCACGCGCGGCCTGTTGCTCTGCGCGGAATGGGATGTTCGCATCCTACGAGGCTGGCGGTGGGGATGTCGGGACTCGGGCAAGCGCCGTGGACAATCGTCAGGCTGTAGTTTTCGTACGTCGTCAGCAGGACTCTCGCATCCAGCTGGTTTGCCAACTCCGTTACATATGGCGCAATGTGTTCGTCGATGCGCATACCTGCCAATGCTGCCGGTTGTAGAGGCAGTACACACAGGCCAAGCCGGTAGGCGCCAGAATCCGTCTCGTAGTCCAAGTATCCCAGCTTCACCAACGTGTAGGTCAGCCGAGACACGGATGAGCGAGGCATGCCCGCCATTCGAGCCAACGCGCTATTCGTCAGAATCGGCTGATCTGGCGAAAAGCAGCGCAGGATCTCTATCCCATGCGATAAGGCGGCGACGAATTGCGGGTCTGTTGCCATTGTGAGGTCGTGACAGTTGCGACGGTCGCTTTGCGGCGATAGGCAAGTCATTTTGTGGCTATCAAATGCGCTATGTCAATGTGACAAACCCTCATCGTTCCGGACCTCGGAACGCGCTTTGACGCCCTTAGCGCGGGCGCGCACCATCGGCCCTGACGCTTGACCACCTTGAGAGTCATCACGTGACTGGCATCAAGACGGTGTTGCCTTGACCTTGAGTTACGCCGCGTCTCATCGAAATCGGGCTGGCCCTAGCGGCCGGCTGGAAGACAGATGCGGACGTCAAATTCTTGCTAATGGACCGAAATGAACGTCGAATCGAACCACCTTTGTAAGGCCGATCCGGACTTTGCCGAGATCTATGCCAATTTCTCAGCTTCCCTCGAATTCTCTGACATTCCTGGGTCGGTAGTCTCTGCCGCAAGGCTCAATGTATTCGATACGCTGGCCTGCTCGATAGCAGGTTTCCAGGCGCCGGGTGTGCAAGAAGTGTTGAGCATCGTACGGGAGTGGGGCGGTAAGCCAGAGGCTGCGGTGTTTTGGACCGATTTGCGCGTTCCGGCCCCCCAAGCGGCGTGGATCAACGGCATCATGTCTCATGCGTGCGACTACGACGACACACACGACAAGGCGATCCTTCATGGCGGCATCTCCGTGTTGCCGGCCGCGCTCGCGGCAGTGGGTGTCGCGGATCACAAGGTCAGCGGCAAAGAGTTTTACGCCGCCGTAGTGTCTGGCCTCGAACTGATCTGCCGACTGGGCGTGGCGACTCGGATCGGCCTGATCCAGGCCGGGTTCATCTACAGCGCACTTTTCTCGTATTTTGCGGCGGCGGCGACGGCCGCTCGAGTCTTGAGGCTCTCCCCCGAGGAGACACTGAACGCGATTGGCATCGCATATTCTCAGGCGGCGGGAACGCATCAAGTGACGCGCGACGGCGCGCTAACTAAGCGGATGCAGCCAGGCTTCGGTGCCCGAGCGGCGCTTACTGCGGTGACGATGGCCCGTAAGGGTGTAACGGGTGCTCAGCGGATTTTCGAGGGAGAGGATGGTCTCGGGCGAACGTATCTGCAATCTTCCTTGGATCCGGATACGTTGCGGCAAGGATTGGGGCAGCGCTGGCACCTCGAAGATCTGGCCTACAAACCGTACCCTTGCTGCCGGATGAACCACTGCGCTATCGATGCGGCGCTACAAGTGCGCGCACAGGCTGGCTTCGACTGGACGAAGGTGACCGAGATTCGAGTTATGGTCAACTCTCAGGGAAATCAAGCAGTCGGCGTGCCGTTGGAGACACGTCGGTCCCCTAGCACCGTCGTGCAGGCTCAATTCAGCATCTGCTACAACATCGCCTGTGCGCTCGTGAACGGAAAGGTTGGTCTCTCGGACTTCACCGCTGAGTCTTTGTCACGCTCGGACGTTCTGAGCGTGGCAGCACGGGTAACACCCATCGTCGACGAGGAGTTCGAGCGGAAATTTGGTCGCAACGTCACCCCTGCGCGCGTAGAAGCCGTATGCAATGGGAAAGTGTTTACTGCACAGGTCGAGGAGGCGAAAGGCGGCAGCCTGAGCCCCATGTCGAACCAGGATTTGCGCCGCAAGCTCGAAGATTGCCTGTCCTTCGGCGGCTTTGAGACAAGTCGTGCCAGCTCGTTTGAAGAGTCGATTGCCGCTCTGGAAAACTCCGCAGATGTCGCCTCCGATATCAGCTCACTGATTGCCAGCGTTCTAGGAAGATAACGGGTCTCAAGATCACGGCGCGCGCCGTGTATATCACTCGCATCCCGGCGGCCGTCTATGCGCGGCCCGATACGTTGCCACGTTGCTTCAGAAGGAAAGCAGAACTATGCAATCAAAGTCCGGCCCGCTTTCGGGCGTTCGCGTGCTTGACGCCGCAACCTTTCTGGCTGCGCCTTACGCAGCATCGCTCCTGTCCGAGTATGGAGCGGAAGTCATCAAGATTGAACAGCCGTCTGGCGATACGATGCGGGGAATCCCTCCGCTTAGAGGTAACGTTTCGGTCTGGTGGAAGGTAATTGCACGAAACCGGCAAAGCGTCGCACTCGACCTGAACACCGAAGACGGTAGGGATGTCTTCAAGCAGTTGGTTGGCCAAAGTGACGTCGTCATCATGAACTATCGGCCTGCCGCGTTGAAGAAATGGGGTCTCGAATTCGAGGATCTCGTCAAGTGCCGCAGCGACATCATCTTCTACCACCTCACCGCGTTTGGTGCCGGACCGTACGAGCAAAGGCCCGGTTTTGCTCGCGTCGCTGAGGCTTACGCGGGTCTCACGAATCGAACGGGTCTTCCCGGTGGCCCTCCAATACAGTCGGGCTACGCCATGCTCGGTGATGGCATCGCGGGAATCTACGGAGCCTTTGCCCTCATGCTCGCGTTGCGTCAGCGCGACCGCACAGGCGAACCCCAGAAGATCGACTTGGGACTCTATGAGCCTCTGCTCAGCCTCATGGAGGACATGATTGTCACATATGACGAGACTGGCTCGCGGATGGAGCGGATGGGCAATGCCAGTCCCCGTTGGGCTCCTCATGGGTTGTTTCCGACGAAAGATGGCCTGTATGCCATCATCGCCTGCTCTACCGAGAAGCTGTGGCGGCAACTGCGCACCGCCATGGATGACGAGTCCCTCAAGATCTACGACAACGATCCCGCTGGGCGCGTCGCCAATCGTCTGGAACTTGAGCAGAGGGTCAGTGTCTGGGCGAAGTCCCATGACCTTCCGGATCTTCTCGACGTATGCGGGAAAGCAGGTCTTGCTGTCGGTCCCATCTACTCGGCAGCGGAGATTGTAAAAGACCCACACATCATTGCCCGCGAATCAATCATCACCATCGACGATCCCGAAACCGGCAAGCCCATCCGAATGGCATCGCCTGCTGGAAGATTTTCAGGCTTCAAGGGTGAAGTTCGTACGGTCGGCCCGAAAGTTGGTCAACACACAGATAGCGTGCTTTCGGACTTGCTGGACCTGTCGGAAGCGCAGATCGATGCGCTGCGGGAGAGAGGGGCGATCAAGTAACTCGCCCAACATATCGGAAGGGGGCGCTAGTCTGGCATCCCGGCGACAGTGTGACTGACATCAAGGAGCAGTATGGAGAATTTGAACGGACGCTGCGACGCGAAATTCGAAAAGGTGTACGACGCGCTTGCGACGCACATAGAGGTGGGCAAGGAAGTCGGGGCGAGTCTCTACGTCAACATCGACGGCGAGGACGTAATCGACCTCTGGGGCGGGTGGACCGACAAGGAACACTCCAGTCCTTGGGCGGAGGATACGATCGTCAACGTCTTTTCCGGAAGTAAGACTGTAACCAGTCTTGCTGTGCTGATGCTTGCTGACCGGGGCGACATTGATCTATTTGCGCCGGTTTCCCGATATTGGCCCGAATTTGCGCAGAACGGCAAGGAAACGGCGGAGGTTCGGCATCTCCTCAGTCATACGGTTGGCATTCCGGCCTGGGAGCCGCCGTTCAGCCTTGCCGAGGCGATGAATGTCGAGGCATCGACAGCGAGACTTGCCGCGCAAGCACCATGGTGGGAACCGGGGACACGCGGTTCATACCACGCAAGTTCATTCGGTCATCTAAATGCGGAATTAGTCCGTCGGGTGACTGGCAAGACGCTGAGCGCATTTATTGCCGAAGAGATCGCCGGGCCATTGAGGGCCGACTTTCTTCTTGGCCTGTCCGAGACCGACGCTGAGAGGATTGCGACTGTCTACCCAGCGGAGGACGAAAGCGCTTCGGCAGGTTCCCGAAAAGGCTCCGCGCCTGAATCGGATGGAGAGCTTGGAGTCGAACGAGCCATTTCGGCGAGAACACGCCTCGGCTCATTTTCTGGCCAGAAGCGCGATCCGCTGGCGTTATTCAATTCACCGGAATGGCGGCGCTCAGAATTCGGAGGCAGCAGCGGACATGCAAATGCCCGAGGCTTGGGCCGGATCATGTCGGCGCTGAGCTTGGGGGGGACCTCATGCACTGGAGTCAGGCTGCTTTCTCCTGCCACTATTGACCTGATCTTCCGCGAGCAATTTCGCGGAATCGACTCCTACTACATGAAGCCGATTCGATGGGGCATCGGCTATGCGCTTGCGCCGATCGAGAGCAAGGAGCGCGGCCCGCTGCCGTTTATGCGGCCAAGCGCTCGAACCTGTTACTGGTATGGCACCGGAGGGTCCCTCTGCATTGCTGACGTCGAGCGGCGTATTACCTTTGCGTACGCCATGAACCAGTGCCAATCGGGAAAGAATTCGCTCAACGGTGTCTACTACGACGCTTTCTATGACAGCTTGTGAGCGGTCCTTTGCCAACTAATTAATTTCCCGAACATGTACATAGACCGTGACGTAGCCTTGAAGCACAAGATCGCGTCCATACCTTTCGATGTCGAGCGCGGCCGACTGCGCTTTTTTGCCAGAACGATCGGATTGAATGATCCCGTCTATTTTGATGTGGAGGCCGCGAAACGTGCGGGGCATCGTGACTTGCCTGTGCCGCCAACTTTTCTTAGCAATTCCCTCGAGCTTGAGCTTCCAAATCCGTTAGGCTGGCTTGCGGAACTCGGGGGCGACCTGACAAAGACAACCCACGCGGAACAAGGTTTCACTTATCACGCGATGGCGTACGCCGGTGATAGCTTGATTCTCCATCGCAGGCTGGTCGACGTCTATACCAAGAAAGGTGGTGCGCTAGAGTTCGTCGTGAAGCAAACAGACGTCATGCGCGGTGAGGAAACCTTAGCTGAGGTCCGATTCGTCATCGCGTTGAGACATCCGGAGGCATCGAAATGACCGTACACGAATGCTGCGTCGGGATGGAACTGCGTCGGCTTCGCATCGAGCCGATATCAAGAACGACGCTAGCTCTTTTCGCCGGCGCTTCAGGAGACCACCAACCGAGTCACCTCGACATTGAGGCTGCCAAGGCTAAGGGTCGTGACGACGTGATTGCGCACGGCATGCTCATGATGGCCTATCTCGGGCGATCGCTGATCGAATGGGCGCCGCAGGAAAAAATTAGATCCTACAAGGCCAGATTTGTTGCAGCCACGCCGGTTCACGCTGAGCCGACATGCTCCGGGCGTGTCGTCGCGATCAACGATCGTCTTGCGACCCTCGAACTTGCTATTACGCTCGCCGACGGAACGACTGTGCTGCGCGGAGAGGCGGTAGTTGAGATCGGTTAGATTGAGCTCGCGCATATATGTTTGTGTTGACTGGGTCAGTTGAGAAAAAACTGAAGTTCATCTGCAGAGGAAATTCAAATGAGACTGGAAGGAAAGGTCGCGCTCATCACTGGTGCGGGTTCTGGAATTGGGCGAGCCTGCGCTGAGCTGTTTGCACGTGAAGGGGCCTGTGTGGCGATCGCCGAAATCGATAGCGAGACGGGAGAAGCTGTATATCAGTCGGTGCTGAGCGAGGGCGGGAAGGCAATCTTCGTCAAGACGGATGTATCCCGCCCCGATAGCGTTGAGGACGCAGTCAAGCGCACTGTTGATACGTTCGGTGGCTTGGACATTCTGTACAACAACGTGGGAGGGTCAACGCTCCAGGACGGCTCAGTCGCCACCACCTCTTTCGAAGAGTTCAGAAGGAAAATCGATATCGATCTGTTTGGAACCTGGCTTGGTTGTCACTACGCTGTGCCAGAAATGATCAAGCGCGGCGGAGGCTCGATCATCAACGCCTCGTCAATCAACGCGTTGAGAGGAACGTCAGGACGAGCCGCCTACACTGCCGCAAAGGGGGCCGTCACCGCACTAACACGGTCGATGGCTGTGGATTTTGCACCTCATCAAATTCGCGTGAACGCGGTCGCTCCAGGTTCAACTCTCACGGAACGCATTATTAAGCGCAGACAGGGGGGGAATTCCAGACCGCAGATCGCACAGCGACATATCCTTGGACTGATCGACCCAATCGACATTGCGTATGCTGTTCTCTACTTCGCGTCGAGCGAGTCGACCAAGACGACCGGGCAGGTGCTGGCGGTCGATAGCGGATTCACCGTTACGTGACAGCAGGCGACGCACGGGGGCAATTGCGAGAACACCAACGTCCTCGTGTTCTGAGCGTTATTCGCAGGGCGGCTTCATTGACGGTGTGGTCGTAAGGGTGTCGGCTAATCGAGACCGGCAAGCCGCGTGCCCGCTGCGCGGTGTCGTCGCACTCCTGAGAAACGTACTGACCTATCCTTGCCTCAGTGGAAATCGAAGGAAAAATGCGTGAACCAAGAAGGGTATGCCTCAACATCGGGAGAATTCACTCACCGAGACCCTGCGATGTCCTTGCTGGTCAAATACGCGACGCAATCCTGCGCGGAGAGATTCCGGAGGGCCAGTTCCTGCCTTCAGAGACAGAACTGATACTGCAGACCGGAATAACGCGTGGTGCGGTTCGGGTGGCGCTCCGCCTTCTTGCGGCCGAAGGCCTGCTGCGGACTAGACTGGGTCGCTTTGGTGGAAAAATTGTCACGCTTCCCAGAAATGAGCTATTGGCGAGCACTTAAAATCAATTTATTCGGAGCCACAAGTTGGCTCCGGAGGCCTCCCGCGAGACGTGCGAGACGGTAGTGCCGGCACTTGCGCGTTTGGCGGCTACGCACCGAACGGCGAGAGACCTAGAGATGCTCCGAGCCCTGCATGACGATCTCGCCAAAGCGATCGAGGATTCTCACCTATTCGCCATTTTAAACACCAAGTGGCGTCTCGCTGTAGCCACAGCAAGCGGAAACGAGCTGCTCTGCGCAATTCTTCACTCAGTTTCCCATTCTGGAACCAGCGCTCTTGGGTCGAGTGGGGGAGATCCGAATGTTGTCACGCGCAGAGAGGTCATAGACATCTGTATCCGCGTTAATGTGGCGATTGAGGCAGGAAACGGGACAGAAGCCGAACGACTAATGATCTGTCACATCAAAGGGATTCGTGCAACCCAGACGTGTCGCGTTGGTGTCGAAATTGAGCTTGATCCTTGCGACATCGAGGAATCGTACTCACGCGACCCGTGGGTTACAGCGATACCGGGCCGGGCAACGTAGGCAATTCCCCACTTTAATCTTCAACGCCTGGCGCTGGTCCTTCCATAGTTCACAACGATGTCGTCAATTTGCCTTGCGCTGCGTATCATAAAGGGCGATGACGCAAGGCATCGACCACGACACCGAAAGCGCGCGAGGACTGCTGGCGGCTCGGGAAATAGAGATGGTAGCCGGGATACGGCTGGCACCAGTCGTCCAGCACGCGGACCAGCCGCCCAGCGGCCATGTGTTCCAACACCATATCCTCAGGAATGAAGGCTAGGCCGTAACCTGCCAGTGCAGCTCGCAGAATCGGTTCACCGCTGTTGAACACCCACTGTCCGTTGACACGCGCCTTCAATTCGCGTCGTCCTTTCTTGAAGTCCCATGGCAATAAGGCGCCGTGCGTAGGAAGTCGCAGGTTAATGCAATTGTGCGCGGCCAAATCATTTGGAGTTTGAGGGATAGTGCGCGCGTTGAAATAGGAGGGTGAGCCGACCACGGCAATGCGTAGATCCGGCCCGATTCGAACCGCAATCATGTCCTTGGCGACCTGGTCACCAAGGCGTACTCCAGCATCATAGCGTTGAGAAACGATGTCTGAAAGCGAATAGTCGACGGTAATCTCAATCGTGATCTCGGGATAGTCTTGAAGCACTGCGGCGAGCTTGGGCCACAGGATGCTGTTCGCGGCGTGCTCAGCTGCCGTAATACGAATGTTTCCAGTAGGCTTGTCGCGTAGTTCCTCAACAGCTGCCACCTCGGCATCAATATTTTCGAACCTCGGCGCCACCGACTGGAAGAGGCGATTGCCCGCCTCGGTCACGGAGATCTGCCGGGTATTGCGGATTAGGAGCCGAACGCCTAACTTTGCTTCAAGTCCGCTGACAGCATGACTTAGCGCAGATGGCGAGACTCCCATCAGCGCAGCGGCCCGGGTGAAGCTTCCTTCCCGCACAACATGAACGAAGGCAACAAGATCATGCAAGTTCTCTCTGGCCATTCACGAGCCCATTTCATGATTGAGTCTGGATAATCGGCCAGTTCTACAATCGTCTAGCGCTTCTATGACCGTTTGGCGTTCTCGTAACAACGTGTCACGACGAGTCGCAGAAAGGTCCAAGTTGATCCCGCGTAGTGTTTAGCCGAGGGCCAAGGTAGACGAGAATATCAACGAATCTGCTCGCCTGACGGCAGATAACGCAGGGCTTCGATCAATAGACTCATTGCGCGAGACGATTGTTGACGACTGGAGTAGTAAAGATGGTATCCGGGGAAGGCTGGGCACCAATCTTCGAGGACCTGCTTAAGCTGTCCCTTTGCAAGGTACGGTCGTGCCATGTCCTCTGGCACGTATCCGAGGCCAAATCCGGCAAGAGTTGCGTTCAGAATCTGCCGGGTTCCATTGAAGACAAGCTGACCTTCGACACGGACGTCCAGACGTTGCTTGCCTTTCCTGAGCTCCCACGCATAGAGCTCACCATGCGACATCAGACGCAAGTTGATACACGCGTGATTAGCCAAGTCCTGAGGCCTCTTGGGAGGAGCGTGTCTGGACAGATATCTTGGCGCACCAACGATCACGATCCGTATGTCAGATCCGATGCGCACCGCAGTCATGTCCCGCGCAACCTCGTCGCCGAGACGAATCCCCATGTCGTAACGTTCTGCGATGATGTCCGTAAACCGGTTCTCGATCGTGACTTCAACGTTGATCTCCGGATGGTTTGGAAGGAACTTGGCCAGCTTGGGCCAAAGCACCGTGTCGGCGGCATTTTCCGAAGCCGTGATGCGGATGGTACCCATTGGCTTGTCCCGTAGGTCGCCCACAGCTGCCAATTCGGATTCAATCTCTTCGAAATGAGGACCAATATTTCGCCAAAGACGCTCGCCCGCCTCAGTTGGAGACACACTGCGAGTCGTTCTCGTCAATAGTCGCACACCCATCCTTCGCTCAAGGGCACGGATCGTGTGACTTAGGGCTGACTGTGATACGCCGAGCTGGTTTGCCGCCCGCGTAAAGCTGCGTTCACGCGCCACTGCTACGAACGCAAGCAGGTCGTGGTAGTTATCTCGCAGCATTGATGAGCTCGACTCAAGAGTGTTCGCCGATTCTACTACGCATTAGCGGGTCGAAACATCGGCACAGGAACCGTACGGCGAGTACGTCCAGTCAAGAAGAGGAGAGGGGTGTCGTGATGCTCTGCAAGATTCAGGAGCGCACTGTTTTCATCGCTGTCTCGTCGATTGAAGATACGTCGCGTGCGAGCGCTTAAATGCCGATTGTCATCGGAAAAGGCTTTCGATACTGTGCCCCGGTGTGGAAGCGAGCGGGGGACGAGAGCACAAGCCGGCTTAATTTCACCCAGTTTGAGAGAACAGGCAATCCGAGTGAGCTGTGCGAATGGAAGGCAAATTAGCGAAACCGTCTTCGTGATCGCTGAACGAGCGCCGCAATAGATAGCCGCTCGTGAGTCGGCTTACGAAAATTCTGCTCGGCCCGCTGGTGTGCTTCGATGACGGCTTTCAACGAGGAGCTTTGTAGCTGGCTGTCATACAGCTTCAGCAGCTTCGCCGTCGAATTCACCGCTTCCAAGCTGAGACTGCAGGGCCCGTTGGCATGCACACGCAGCGCAACCTCTCCCAGGGTCATATCTACCTCAGTGAAGGTGTTCATCTCACCTTTTCCGAGCCCCGCTTCGAAAAGAAAGAACGACGCAAACATGGTTCTGACAATGGTCCCGAGATGAAACGCCATCCCATGTTCTGTTCGCAGCAGGCTGAAACATACATGATTTCGAAGGGAGAGTTCGACAAGCGCGGCAGATGAGAGGTACGTGTCTTCACCTCGCAGTCTAAGCGGCGCTTGCACACCCATATCGATCTGCTCCTCGTCGATTTCCCGTGAGCTTGATTTCTGCGGCGCGACTGCCATACAAGGGATCCCTCCGCGCGAGACGGCGGGCCAAAATCAAAGATCAACCATTATATACCACGTTTGGCGACTTGAAATCGTGTCTTTGTGTCCTTTAAATAGGGCGTGTGTGGCTCTGCATGGAACGTAATGTTTTTAAATATCAACCATTGACATTATTAGCGTCTTGGTGCTACGTTAACTCGGGCGGAGGGTGGTGAATACGAGGTAGGCCCCAACGAGCGCGTATTTCGCGTCTACTAGCGATCAATTTTTTGCATAGGGGCGCCGGCGGTGATCGACGACTTGCGCGGTGGCTACGTAATGCGTTGCACGTCGGAAGCAGCCATCCTCTCACGCCAACATCCCGATGAGCGTCTGTCAGACGCTGTCCGAACGAGAGGCAGGTACAAGTGGAACAGATATCCTCAGCGAGTTACGACTGGCTGGCACTGCAGGGCCAAGTTTGCGTTGTTACGGGTGGTGGAGGTGGGATCGGGGAGGAGGCCGCCCGCGAACTCGCTAGAGCGGGAGCCCTTGTCGCAGTATTAGACATGAATGGCGAAAACGCAGAAAAGGTCGCGAGTGACATCTCGGATCTTGGCGGTCAAGCCATTGGGCGCAGGGTCGACATCAGCAGCATGGACCAAGTGAACGCCGCAGCGCTTGAGGTTACTCGGGCGTTTGGGCCTTGCGATGTGCTTGTGAACAATGCGGCGACCCAACTGACCGGGCCGTTGCTAGACATAGGACTTCACGAGTGGCAGCGAGCAATTGATGTGAACCTGACCGGCGCCTTGGTGTGTACAAAAGGGTTCTCGGCGGGAATGATGCATAACCACCGAGGCAGCATCATAAACGTAGCTTCCATTTGTTCCTTCTTTCCGCGACCGAACGGCGGTGCCTACAGCGCAAGCAAGGCCGGACTATCCATGATCTCTGCGCAGATGGCGGTGGAGTTCGCCGATCATAACGTTCGCTGCAATGCGGTAGCCCCGGGCTTCGTAAAGACTCCCTTGAGTGCGAAGAACTACGCCACACCGGAAGCGGAAAAAAAGCGCGCAGATATGGTCCCCTCGCGCCGAATCGGCTTGCCGCAAGATCTTGCGAATGTCATCGCTTTTCTGGCCAGCGCCCGCTCCGATTACGTAAATGGGCAGACCATCCTAGTGGACGGCGGCCTCGGCCAAAGTCTCATGGCGCTAGTCGGCCGTTAGGCCGGTAGGGTGCTCATCGACGCTTGGGTGATGCATCTGTTTCTGTGGTATCGCATAAATATAAGGGAGGAGACATGGGAATAATATCGATGGAAAGTAGCCGCAACTTTGAAGCAATGGAGACGAAAGCAGTAGTCTCGACCGTGATCGGGAACATGCTTGAGTGGTTTGACTTTTCCTCCTATGCGTTCTTCGCAACGATTCTCGCTAGGCTTTACTTCCCTACGGGAGACGCGTCCACTGCGTTGATTGCGGCGTTCGCGGTCTTCGGTATTGGTCTCGTCGCGAGGCCACTAGGTGCAATCTTCTTCGGCCGACTTGGCGACATCAAAGGACGAAAGTTCGCGCTGATGATCTCAATGCCGATGATCGGGTTTGCGACGCTCGCTATTGCGCTCATGCCTACCTACGAACAGATTGGCGTCTGGGCACCAGTTTGCCTCGTTATATGCAGACTTGCTCAAGGTTTCTCAGCGGGCGGCGAGACTGGCAATGTCATCGCCTTCTTGGTGGAATGGGCGCCGCAGAATCGTCGGGGACTCTACGGAAGCTTCTCCAACGCCAGTTCCGTGAGCGGAAATTTCATCGGTTCGCTGCTCGCTGCAGCGCTTGCAAGTGGACTCTCCCCTGCGTCTCTCGTCAGTTGGGGTTGGCGCGTCCCGTTTCTCATCGGCGGACTCGTAATTGCGCCGCTCGGCTTCTATTTGCGGAAAAACGTTGCAGAGACTCCTATTTTCGAAGGGGCGGTGGTCGACCGGGGATCTGCTGTCCGTGTGCATCGCACGTCGGTCTGGACGCGCGGATTTAAGACGGCATGCATCACCTCCGTCCAAGTAGTCGCGTTTTACACGTTTCTGATTTATGTGCCGTCGTTTTTGACCGTGCACGGAAAGATCAGCGCATCTACTGCCTTGTGGATGAACTCTGGAGCGCTCTTTGTGCAAATTGTCTGCATATTAGGCGCTGGACGTTTGTCCGACCTGGTAGGGAGAAAGCCGCTGCTGCTGGCCGCTTCTTTCGTTGTTCTGCTTCTCTCGTATCCGGTCTTCAGCCTGTTCGTCGCCAGCGCTTCCGTTCCCTTGGTCACACTAGGCGTTATTGCTAGCGGCGCAGTCTGTGGGGTCCTCTCAGGCGTATGTCCGACCACGATGGCGGAGCTGTTTCCAACCTATCTTCGCACTACCGGTATGTCCATCGGGTTCGGGCTCACCACGGCAATCTTCGGTGGTTTCGCATCGCTGGCCTCTGAAACTCTTATCAAGTTGACGGGCTCGTTCAGTTCCCCAAGCTACTACGTCATTGGAACCTCGATTATCTCCATCGCCGGCCTCCTATCGATCAGAGAAACAGCGCACTCTGCGCTTGAGTAGAGCGGCGAGAATCGTCCTGCAGGCGGGCGGCCGACGGAACGTCGTCGCCGTCCGCATGTCTTGGTAATCCGCCTTGCTAGTCGGGTGCGTTCGACCGCATGCGCGACCCCCATGCCGCCGCCGATGCACAGCGACGCCAGACCCTTCTTCGCGTCGCCTTTTGCATTTCGTGCAGCAGCGTGACGAGAATCCGGCAGCCCGACGCGCCGATCGGGTGACCGATCGCGATGGCGCCGCCGTTCACGTTGACCTTCGACTGATCCCAGCCTATCTGCGTGTGCACGGCCAGCGCCTGCGCCGCGAACGCTTCGTTGATTTCCATCAGGTCGAGGTCGTTCACGCTCCAGCCTGCGCGCTCCAAACAGCGCTTCGATGCCGGCACCGGACCTATGCCCATCAACTTCGAATCTACACCCGACTTCGCGTACACCTTGATGCGCGCGAGCGGTGTCAGACCCAGTGCCTCCGCCTTCTTCGCCGACATCGCGACGACCACCCCCGCACCGTCACCACATCTGCGTGCTATTGCAGAGTGGGGGTGCGGCAGAAACCGCTCTGCCTCGGCTTTGTTACACCGACTCCCAATGAGCAGGCTCGCTCTTGTCCGTAATCCTTACCCTCGCAGTAAGCGGCACGTAACCGCGCAGCTTAATCTCACTGATTGCAAGCCTTTCAGATCGGTAGACCTGCTGCGTAACCCTATCGCCGTCGCGAAATTCAAGGCTGTAACCATCAATCGGACCCCAACAGCCCTTAGGCAATGGCTCTATATAAACATGTGACATGATGAGTCTCCAGCTTACTACTACGTGAACAGTGGGCTGCGAAATGGTCTCGCTTGCTTGGGACGATTCGCGAACCGGTCTAAGGTGAGCGGGACCTTTTGAGATCGATCGCTCACCCTTAGGTCTTACGCAACCTTTTCGTCGAAGAACTGCTCGTCTTCCGTCGAGCCGTGCAGCGCGGTGGTCGAAGCTTCGCTCTCGACCGTCTGCGTGACTGCGTCGAAATAGCCCCTGCCCACTTCGCGCTGAACTTGACCGCCGTGAAGCCTCTTTCGGCAGCAGCGCCCACATCCCTCAAAAAGGGATGTCAACTCTTATATAAGAGTCTACGCATGCGGTCGAATGATGGGAAGCGTTGTCCGGGATGCTTTATCGATGAAAAATATCAATAAAAACAGTCGGATATTCTGTGATTTCGAATTATGAAAAGCCTTTTCTTAAGCTGCAACCAGAGCACTTGTGCTATGCAGCATGAGATTGCGTGATTTGCAGCGAAATTTCATATCGTGGAATTTTTGAGGTGGTGACATCCAGAATTCAGAAAACATCTGGTCGAGATGAAAGCTAGCGAACACCCTTGCTTATACGCATGGCGATCAGAAACTAGGTGATCATACCTATAAGGTTAACCATTGACTATATAGTCCGTTTCCTCTAACTTTCCGCTCATCGCCCTTGAGTTCCGACGGGCTCGCGCGAACCCTTCGACGCGGAGAGAACTAATGCTGATGAACGCAGGGGTGCTGCACAAACACGGGCTTCCACACGCATTTGCGGAAAGCCCCGTCTCAGATTGAAGAGGTTCGCCTGGTCCCAACTGGGCCAGGCGAAGTTCTGGCCGAGATACGTGCCGCAGGCCTGTGTCACTCGGACCTCTCCGTGTTGGAAGGCCAGCGTGCACGAACCCTGTAGTTACTCGACGTCGTGGGATGCGTTCAAGCTGTTCGGTGCGCAATACAGCGGGTTCGAACGGGCTCAGTTGCTTTCGAATACGGCAACGCGATGTATCGACCGCTCATCGAGCGAACGTGCTGGCGAAGCCAACTTGCGTCGGTTTCACCTTCGCTTGGACCACGTGGCCCCCGCAGTCCGTCCAACACATCAAGACACCACCGGGTTGGGTCAGGTCGCGAAGTTCGCGACCGTCTATTCAACCAACGTGAGAGAAACGCCATGGAAAACGAGAAGCCTAACGAATCACCGGCGAAACGCCTATTCGGCGAGTTCGCACCCAAGATCGTCGAACTCAATGACGCGGTTCTCTTCGGCGACATTTGGGAGCGTCCTGAGCTCTCGAAGCGGGATCGCAGCCTTATCACATGTGCGGCCCTCGTCGCGATGGGTAAGCCCGAGCAAATGAAGTCTCACTTCCCCCGCGCGCTGAGCAATGGGGTCACCAAGGAAGAACTCATTGAAATGATCACCCACATGGCGTTCTACGCCGGGTGGCCGAACGCAATGACAGCGATGATGCAGGCCAAAGAGCTACTGTCGTAGCGCGGTGTTCGCTCATCAGGGATCAAATTTTCATCTAGAGACCCGGCGACGCGGTCAAGAACCAGGAACTGTATGAAAAAGGCGCGAAGGTACGGCGTGAGATCGCCGGTATGGATGTCGTCGACAATCTGCTGAAGAACTCGGATGATTTCAGCATGCCGGTGCAAGAGCTCCTCGCGGAGTTTTGCTGGGGCGCGGCGTGGGGCCGTCCGGAACTCGACCGTCGTAGTCGCAGCAGCCTGAATTTGGAGATGATCGCCGCGCTCAACGGTTCCGAAGAACTTGCCAACTACATGCGTATCGCGATTGAGATTGGACTCACGAAGGAGGAGATTCGAGAGTGCTTTCTTCAGGTCGCGGTTTATGTCGGCATGCCCGCTGCGTTGAGCATCTTCAAAGTTGCTCTTCAAGTCTTTGACGAGGCCAGCAACTGACCTAGGGGATGGCAAGTTCGTCGGCTTACCTCAAGCTAGGTACGACGTGGTCAACACACCGGTTGCGACGTGGCGTGCGGCGCGACGCTTGCCAGAGCACCGCGTTGGCGTGACCGTTCGCACAGCCGAATGGATCAAACGCACGGTACGGTCGCGAAATTATTGCGATCCGTTGACTCGAAACTTACTGATTCCATTCATCAACGAGAAAGCGCGGGTTAACGTTAAAAGGTTAATCGTTGACGTTCAAACTGTTGATGTTTACCTTGTCGCCATGATTCCTGCGAGGAGCGGCGAACAGGTAGTTGTTCGGAGCGCGGGACCGCCTCGTAGATTACAGAAAGGGAGCAGTGCTTCGGCTCTCGAGGAGACATGGCGTGAACATAGGATATGTTGGCTTGGGGAACATGGGAGGCGCGCTCGCGCGCCGCCTTCTGTTGCGGCACTCGTTGCATGTTTACGACCTGAGCGCGACCGCAGTCGAAGCGCTCGTCGACCTTGGTGCTAAAGCGTGTTCGAGCCTTGCGGAACTGGCCTCAGTTTGCGACACGATTTTCTTGTGTCTGCCTACGTCGAATCACGTTAGAGAGATGCTTTTCGGGGAGGGTGGGATTGCCTCTGCGCTGAGACGGGGAACGATGATTGTCGATCAGACTACCGGCGATCCGATGGCAACGGCAGAGATGGCGCGCCAGATCGCGGCGCTAGGTTCAGAACTGATTGACGCCCCGGTCAGTGGCGGCATTCAGGGGGCGGAGGCGGGCACTATCGCGATTATGGTCGGCGCACATGCCCCGCAGTTTGAGCGTATATCACCAATCCTCGCATCCATTAGCAAGAACGTTTTTCACGCAGGTGCGCCTCAGGCTGGACAAGTCATCAAACTCGTCAACAACATGCTCTCCGCAGCGCAGCGTTTGCTCTCTTTTGAGGGGATGGCGCTCGCCGTGAAGAACGGGGTAGACCCACAGAAGGCGTGTGAGATCCTCGTCGCGGGTGGTGCGCGAAACGTTTTCCTCGAGAAGTTTATGGCGTCTCATATCCTGAAAGGCGATCTTTATTCTGGATTTACCCTTGGTCTGATGCACAAAGACGTGCGGTTGGCGTGCGAGCTCGGAAGTGATTCCGGCGTGCCTATGCTGTTTGGAAATCTCACGCGCGATTTCTACCAGATCTGCATCAATGAGTTCGGTAAGGATGCTCAGGTTCATTCCGCAGCCTTGATGGTAGACAGGTGTTCCGGATCAAAGCTTGTTCCAAAAAATTCGGACTACGAAAGCCGCGTAAATTGAGATGTAAGTCGAATGGCAAAGAGCCTGGTTTTATGGGCAGATATTCTTCCCGAGACACCGTCGGCCCGCGTGCAAGTTCTAACCTCAACTCGTCGTGTGTGTGATCTAGCCTCGGTGCTTTGTCCGACAAAAGGTTGCCCTTTAGCTATTCGATTATTCAATCATCTCAGCGTATCTGAGCACAATTTGTTTTGGAAATAGAGGAGAAGAAGAAAGATGAAGCGCACGAACACTTTCAGGATGGGCAAGTCAACCATCGCATTCTGTGTATCGAGCATCGGAATGGCAGTCCTGTGCGGCGCGGTTCCCTTGGCGGCCCATGCCCAATCTGCGGTGACGCTCTATGGCATGCTGAATGAGGGCTTTCAGTACAACAGCAATGCCGGTGGAAAGCAGCAATACAGCATGGCTAACGGGGCGCTTGGTGGAAGTCGGTGGTGTACCGGCTCCGGTTGTTTGGACACGCCTTAGCAGCTCAGGCGGCCAACTTCATCAGCCTTTCCTGACGGGCTTC
>NZ_FCOX02000005.1 GCF_900044055.2 Caballeronia calidae
ACTTTCTTTGCAGCAGCAAAGAAAGTGACTGCCGCCCCGCATAGGGGCAACGCTAATAGACCGACGCGAAAACAGGAAGTCCATAGGAGCACAAGCAAACCCCTAGTCAGCCCTCAACACAATTGTCCCCAACGGCGGTAACGTCAACGCCGCCGACTGCTCCCTCCCATGACTCGGATAGTCATCCGTATGAATGACCCCGCCATTCCCCATATTTGACCCGCCATAAATGGAAGCATCCGAATTGAACACCTCGCCCCACCGCCCGCGCCGCGGCAACCCTATCCGATAAGCCAGCCGCGGCACCGGCGTCATATTGCACACCACGACGAGATCGCGCCCTTCGGCATCCGTACGCCGATACGCATACACGCTGTTCGCGTTGTCATCCCCCACGATCCACTCGAAGCCGCGCGAATCGCTATCGAGCTTATGCAACGCCGGCTCGCTCGTATAGAGATGGTTCAGGTCGCGCACGAGCTTCTGCAAGCCGCCATGCATCGCATCGTCGAGCAAATGCCAGTGCGGCGATTCATCGTGATTGAACTCCGCGAACTGACCGAACTCGCCGCCCATGAACAACAGCTTCTTGCCCGGATGCGTCCACATGAAACCGAAATACGCACGCAGGTTTGCAAATTTCTGCCATCGGTCGCCCGGCATCTTGTTGATGAGCGATCCCTTGCCATGCACCACTTCATCATGCGACAGCGGCAGCACGAAACGCTCGGAGTACGCATACACCATCCCGAACGTATAGAGATGATGGTGATACTGCCGATAAACCGGATCCTCCTGCATGTAATGCAGCGTGTCGTGCATCCAGCCCATGTTCCACTTGAAGTCGAAGCCAAGGCCGCCGCTCTCGACACTCGCCGTCACGCCCGGCCACGCCGTCGATTCCTCGGCCACCGTAATAGCGCCGGGTATCTGCCGCACTTCATGATTCAGCCGCTTCAGGAACGCGATCGATTCGAGATTCTCGCGCCCGCCATAAATGTTCGGCACCCATTCGCCCGCCTTGCGCGAATAGTCGCGGTAGAGCATCGACGCGACCGCATCGACACGCAAGCCATCGATGTGATAGCGCTTCAGCCACGCCAGCCCCGATGCGATCAGGAACGCGCTCACCTCGTTGCGGCCGAGGTTGTAGATCATCGTGTTCCAGTCCTGGTGATACCCTTCGCGCGGGTCCGCGTGCTCGTACAAAGGCGTGCCGTCGAACTCCACGAGACCATGCGAATCGTTCGGGAAGTGCGCCGGCACCCAGTCGATGATCACGCCGAGCCCCGCCTCGTGCGCGCGGTTCACGAATTCCGCGAACTGCTCCGGCGTGCCGAAGCGCGCGGACGGCGCGAACTGCCCGAGCGGCTGATAGCCCCACGAGCCGCCGAACGGATGCTCAGCAATCGGCATGAACTCGAGGTGCGTGAAGCCCATGCCCTTCGCATAAGGAATGAGGCGCTCGGCGAGCTCGTGCCAGTTCATGCCGCGATTCGCCTCTTCCGGCACGCGCAGCCACGATTCCGCATGCGCCTCGTAGATGGAGATCGGCGATTGCGCCGTCTGCTTCCCGCCGCGCGTCGCCATCCATTCGGCATCGGTCCATGCATAGTGATCGATGGCATCCGCATCCGCGACCACCGATGCGGTCGATGGCGGCTTCTCGCTCTGCATCGCGCATGGGTCGGCCTTCAGCGGCAGCGTGTGACCGTCGCGCGTGACGATCTCGTACTTGTAGCGCGTGCCCGCGCCGATGCCCGGAATGAACAGCTCCCACACGCCCGCGTTGTGACGCAGACGCATCGGATGACGCCGCCCGTCCCACGTGTTGAAGTCGCCGACCACGGACACGCGCCGCGCATTCGGCGCCCAGACCGCGAAGCGCACGCCCGCGACATTGCCGTGCGTGACCGGACGCGAGCCGAGGCATTCGAGCACCGCATACGGGTCCGCATGCGAGAGGCGCGTCAGCCATTCATCGGTGAGCACCGGACCGAACGAATACGTGTCGTGCGTTTCCTGCGGCGTGCCATGCCAGTCGATCTGCAGACGATACGCCGTCGGCCTCTGGACGAAGCCCGCGTACAGACCCGCATCGTGGATGCGCGCCAGCGAACCGATCCGCTCGCCGTTGCCGGCATCCATGACGTTCACCGACGATGCGCCCGGCAGGAACACGCGCACGACAGGTCCCAGATCGGTTTCATGCAGGCCGAGCATCGAGAACGCATCGGGATGCCGGGCCTCGACGAGTGCGTCGATATCGAGCGGATTGAGGCCGTGCGCCGGATTCCTGGTATCCGCCGGATCGCTACGATTGTTCATGGTGAGTTCCATCCGGATTGTCCTTGGTTGCTCCGAACACGGGTCGCGTGCCCGGAGCGGGCGGCTCGCCCGTGTCTCCCAGCAGGCGGCTCGCGAGCGACGCGAGACCCCGCAACGGAAGGCCGATCCAGGTCGGCCGGTTCGCTGCTTCGTAGCGGATTTCGTAGGCGGCCTTCTCGATCAGGAAAAGATCGAGCAACGGTTGAAACATGTCTTCGGCCGCGATCGTTTCGGGCGACGACGCGCTCGCCGCCATGTACTCCCGCAAGAAGCTCTCCTCGGCGAACGCGCGCAGCCGCTCGAAGAGCGCGCGCTTGCGGTCCGCGGTCTGCGCGGGCGCGTTCTCCGTCGTCGATTGCGCCGCCGCGCTCGCATACGACAGCGAACGCAGGAGGCCCGCGACATCGCGCAGCGGGCTCGTCTTCCTGCGGCGCTCGTCGAGCGCGCGCGCGGGCTCGCCTTCGAAGTCGATCAGATACGCATCGCCTTGCGCCATCAACACCTGGCCCAGATGGAAATCGCCGTGGATGCGGATGCGCAGCGCATCGGCATCCGGCCCGACGAGCTTCTTCACCGCGTCGACCAGCATGTCGCGGCGATCGAGCAGGCTTTGCGCGAGGAAACGGTCGTGCTCGTTGAAGTCGCCGATCTTCTGCGCGAGGATATCGAGCGCCGATTCGAGCAGCTTCAGCGTGCCGTCGATCCAGCCTTTCACGTCATCGGGCGTGGCGCGCTGCGGAGCGAACGCTTCGTCGTCGGTCGGCGACGCGAGTGCGACGTGCAATTCGCCCAGCCGCTTGCCGATCACGCCCGCGATGTTGGCGTAACCCGCGAGGCCTTCCGCCTGCGCATCGCGCTCCTGCGTGTGCTCTTCGGATTCGACCGCGACCGCGAGTTCATCGACGGTGCGGCGCAGATAATCGAGCGCGTAGTTCCACGCATCGCCCTGATTGTCGATGTAGCCCTGCAGGATCACGAGCGTATGCGGGACGCCCTGCGGATCGACGCGCACCACTTCGCCGAAGAGCGGGCCGGTGTTCGCATAGCCGAGCTTCGTCAGATAGCGGCTCATCTCCGCTTCGGGATGAATGCCGCCCACCACGCGCCGCACGAGCTTGAGCACGATCTTGTCCGCGATCACGAGCGAGCTGTTGCTCTGTTCGGCCGCGAGCCAGCGGATCTCGGGCGGATCGGCGGGATAGAAGTTGAGCTCGTCGAGGCGCTCGGTCGGGATGAAGCGGATCTCGCTCTTCTGCACGGTCGGCACGACCGCGCGTTCCTTCAGCTTGCGCAGCACGCCATACGTGAACTGCGGCACCGCGAACGCGTCGGTCAGATGCCCGATGTTGCGGTTGCGCCGCACGCGGGCCAACGCGAGCTGCATATAGAGCGGCGATGTCGTTTCCGTGCCCCACGCAATGGAAAGCGGCAGCACATAGCGCTCGCAATGATCGCCGACATCGGCTTCGATTTCCGTGAACGCGAAGCCGGCGCCTTCGATCGTCGTCAGCGCGGCGAGGCGCACCGCGTTCAGCTTCTGATCCTTCGATGCGAACCAGCGGCGCTTGCTCAGATAGTTCGGCAGCACTTCGGATTCGAGCAGGCGCACGTTCTCCGGCGTCGGTCCGGTCTGGCCCGCGCGGATCACCATCGTCACGAACTCGGGCAATTGCTCGGAAGGCGCCTGCGCCCACGCGGGCCGCATGTTGCCGGGGCAAAGCTGGAACCACAGGAAGCCGTAGGGCGGGAAGGTCAGCAGATAGGTGAGCTTGCCGATCTGCGGGAACGGCGAATCGGCGGTCATTTCGAGCGGCACCGAGCCTTCGAATTCCGACAGGTCGAGCTCCACCGCCTGCGGCGCGCGCGAGAGATTCGCGACGCAGAGAATCGGCGGCTCGCCTTCGAGCTCGCGCACATACGCGAGGATCTTGCGGTTCGCCGGCCGCAGGAAGCGGATCGTGCCGCGCCCGAACGCGTGCGCCGAGCGGCGCACCGCGAGCATCTTGCGCGTCCAGTTCAGAAGCGAATGCGGATCGCGGCCCTGCGATTCGACGTTCACCGCGTCATAGCCATAGAGCGAGCCCATCACCGGCGGCAGCACGAGCTGCTCCGGATCGGCGCGCGAGAAGCCGCCGTTGCGGTCGGACGACCATTGCATCGGTGTGCGCACGCCGTCGCGGTCGCCGAGGTGGATGTTGTCGCCCATGCCGAGCTCGTCGCCGTAATAGATGACGGGCGTGCCCGGCATCGACAGCAGCAGCGAGTTGATCAGTTCGATGCGGCGCCGATCGCGCTCCATCAGCGGCGCGAGACGGCGGCGAATGCCGAGATTCAGGCGTGCGCGGCGATCGCTCGCATACGTGTTCCACAGGTAATCGCGCTCGGAGTCCGTGACCATTTCGAGCGTGAGCTCGTCGTGGTTGCGCAGGAAGATCGCCCATTGATTCGTCGTGCCGAGCTCGGGCGTCTGCCGCATGATGTCGGTGATCGGGAAGCGGTCCTCGCTCGCGATCGACATGTAGATGCGCGGCATCAGCGGAAAGTGGAACGCCATGTGGCATTCGTCTTCATCGCCGAAGTATTCCTTCACGTCTTCCGGCCACTGATTCGCTTCCGCGAGCAGCATGCGGTTCGGATACTCCGCGTCGATCGTCGCGCGAATCTTCTTCAGAATCTCGTGCGTTTCGGGCAGGTTCTCGTTGTTCGTGCCTTCGCGCTCGACGAGATACGGCACCGCATCCAGCCGCAGACCGTCGATGCCCATGTCGAGCCAGAAGCGCATCACGGAAAGCACTTCCTTGAGGACGGCGGGATTGTCGAAGTTCAGATCCGGCTGGTGCGAATAGAAGCGATGCCAGTAATACTGGCCCGCAACGGGATCGTGCGTCCAGTTAGAAGGCTCCGTATCGATGAAGATGATGCGCGTCTCTTCATACTTCTTGTCCGTGTCGGACCAGACGTAGTAGTTGCGATGATTCGAGCCCGGCTTCGCCTGACGCGCCCGCTGAAACCACGGATGCTGATCCGACGTGTGATTGATGACGAGCTCGGAGATCACGCGTATGCCGCGCGCGTGCGCTTCCTGAATGAAGCGCTTCACATCCGCGAGCGTGCCGTAGTCCGGATGCACGTTGCGGTAATCGGCGATGTCATAGCCATCGTCGCGGCGCGGCGACGGATAGAACGGCAGGAGCCAGATCGCATCGACGCCCAGCTCCGCGATGTAATCGAGTTTCGCGAGCAGGCCGGGAAAATCGCCGATGCCGTCGTTGTTCGCATCGAAGAATGACTTGATGTGAACCTGATAGATGATCGCGTCCTTGTACCAGAGCGCATCGTCGCTGAGAATCGACGCCTTCTTGTTGCGCTTCACCCTTGTATCCACGGTTTCGCTCCAATATGCATGGGCTGGCTGCGGCCCTTGTTATGGTGTGCTGTCCTTGGTCAGTCGTTCATTCATCGTCCGGCTGCGGCTTCGGCAGGCCCCACGTCGGCGATATGCGCCAGATCGCGAAGGGCAGCGAATGCGGATCGAGCCGCACGTGCTGACGCCGTCCGCGCCATTCGAAGCGTTCGCCCGTCACCTGATCTTCCACCGCGACGGCATCCCAGTCGCGCACGCCCCAGCGTTCGAGCGTCTGCCATGGAAGCTCGATATCCGCGCCCTGCTCGTTGAACGGATCGAGATTGATCGCGACGAGCACGACGTTGTCGCGCGATGCGTTCGCCTTCTCGAAGAACAGGATGTGATCGTTATGCGCGGGCAGGAAGTTGATGCCGAGATGCGTCTGCAGCGCGGGATTCGCGCGGCGGATGCGGTTCAGTGCCGTGATCTCGGTCACGATGTTGCCGGGCCGGTTCCAGTCCCACGCCTTCAGCTCGTACTTCTCGGAGTTCAGATACTCCTCGCTGTTCGGCAGCGCGGCGGATTCGCACAGCTCGAAGCCGCTATACACGCCCCACAGCCCCGATAGCGTCGCCGCCAGCGCCGCGCGAATCACGAAGCCCGGACGCCCCGAGCTTTGCAGGAAGCGCGGATTGATGTCCGGCGTGTTCACGAAGAAGTTCGGCCGGAAGTAATCCTTCGCGTCGGTCTGCGTGAGATCGTGCATGTACTCGTGAAAATCGCGCTTGCTCTCGCGCCATGTGAAGTACGTGTACGACTGCGAGAAGCCGAGCTTCGCGAGCCGGTTCATCACGCGCGGCCGCGTGAAGGCTTCGGCGAGAAAGATCACATCGGGATGGCGCGCGCGCACGTCGCCGATCACCCATTCCCAGAACGGAAACGGCTTCGTATGCGGATTGTCGACGCGGAAGATGCGCACGCCCGCCGCGATCCAGTGCAGGAAGACGTCGCGCAATCCGATCCACAGATCGGGCTTCGCGTCCTGCGCATAGAAGTCCGGGTTCACGATGTCCTGATACTTCTTCGGCGGATTCTCCGCATAGCGCAGCGTGCCGTCGGGACGCCATGCGAACCATGTCGGATGCTCCTTCAGCCATGGATGATCCGGCGAGCATTGCACCGCGAAGTCGAGCGCGATCTCGAGACCATGTTCATGCGCGGCTTCGAGCATGCGCTTGAAGTCGTCGAGATTGCCGAGCTCGGGATGCAACGTATCGTGCCCGCCTTCCTTGCCGCCGATCGCATACGGGCTGCCGACATCGCCCGGCTCGGCGGTGAGCGTGTTGTTCTTGCCCTTGCGGTTCGCAATGCCGATCGGATGAATGGGCGGGAAGTAGAGCACGTCGAAGCCCATCTCGCGGATGCGCGGCAGCTTGCCGATCACGTCGATGAAGGTGCCGTGACGGTTCACGTCGTCGCTCATCGAACGCGGGAAGATCTCGTACCAGCTCGCGAAGCGCGCGGCGGCGCGTTCCGAATCGATGCGATACACCACCGGATCGCGCGACAGAAACGGCCGGTGCCTTGCCGCCGCGACGGCCTTCGCGGTGGCCGGCGCGAGCACGAGCTCGAGCTTGCGCGCGTCGTTGGCCTTCGTGAACTCCTTGACGATGGCGTCGAGCGGGGCGGCGTCGGCATCGGCGTCGTCGGCGGTCTTC
The DNA here is from genome assembly GCF_900044055.2 of Caballeronia calidae. Classification (GTDB taxonomy): domain Bacteria; phylum Pseudomonadota; class Gammaproteobacteria; order Burkholderiales; family Burkholderiaceae; genus Caballeronia; species Caballeronia calidae. The sequence continues at coordinate 7,393 of NZ_FCOX02000005.1, forward strand.
ACTTCCGCGAGAATCAGCGCGAAGAGATGCTTCGCTTCCTCGACTTCGAGATCGACGGGCTGGTTCGCCTTCAGCTTCTTCTGCATGTGATCGACGAGCGACGCGTAATCGTCGCGCCATGCCATCACGACGAATTCATGCCGGCCCACGCGTTCGAGCGGAATGCGCGTGGTCCACAGATCGAGGCCCGCGGGCTGCACGGCGTGCATCGGCGCTTCGTGCCAGTCGGTTTCGTCGGCGGCGCGCCATTGCACCGAGGCGGCGATCTTGTCGTGGCCTTCCGCGAAGATCGCGGCCTGAATCTCGACCGCCTCGCCGACGATGCGCTTCGCCGGGAAGCGTCCATGATCGACGGACGGCGTCACGCTTTCGATCGACACGCGCGGCGCGGCGATCGCTTCGGTCACCGACTTCTTGTCGGCGGCCTTCGCGCCGCGCTTCACCTGCGGCTGCGCGAGCAGGATGAACGGCTCGGCTTCCGCGCGGAAGAGGCGCACTTCGCCCGGCTTCAGCGTGAACGGCGCGAGGCGCTCGGGCTTGCCCATGGCGTCGTCGATGAGCGCGAACCGCGTGTAGTTGCCCGGCACCGATTCGAGCAGATGCAGCGTATCGACATGCACGGGCGCGACGAGATCGGGATTGACGATCGCGAGCACGGCGTCTTCGCTGTGACGCAGATCGCCGCCATCGGCGCGGATGAGCGCGGCGTAGGGCGTGCCCGCGCCCGTCAGCGAGCGCAGTTCGCCGACACTCGACAGCGTGCCGATATTGCGCTGCAGGTCGTTCGCGCGCCTGATGCGCGCCGTGAGATCGATGCGCTTCTCGTTCCTCGCGCGCTGATACTCCGCCGCGATGCCGTATTGCGGCGACATCGGCAGGCCGACGCCGTACTCGAAGCCCATCGGCACCATGATGCCGGTGCCGAGCGCGGCGGCCGTGTCGAGGACGCGCGCGTACGCGCGTTCGACGAGCGCGGTGTCGCTCGTATCCGAAAGATCGCTGATGAGGCGCGCGCCGAACGGATCTTCGGGGAACGCGATCGGCGATGCGATGCGCGTGAGCGCCGCGTGTTCGTCGAAGAGCCACGCGCTTTTGAAGTCCCACCAGCGCGTCGACGCGAACACGGCATCGAACGCGGCATCGACGAGACCATGCAGATCATGGCGCGTGACGTCGATGGTCCACGCGAGCCAGCGTGTCTCGGGATGTTTCTCGCGCACCGCCGCGCCGAGCCTGCGCCACACGTGCGCGGGCACCGCATGCGGCGCATCGAAGCGAAAGCCGCCGACGCCCGCATCGGCGAGCAGGTTCAGCTCGCGCGCCCACCATTCGGTCAGATGATGCGCGGCCTCGCCATTGGCGAAGTTGGCCCAGGCGACATCGCGCTGACGCGGCGGCTTGCGCGGATCGAGGCGCGCATCGGCGCTCTCGAAGGGCTGGAACCATTGCTTGTTGTCCTGATAGAGACCGCCCTCCGCGCTCACGCGGTCGATCACGATATCGACGAGCAGCGTGAGCCCGTGCTTCTTCGCGGCGTCGGCGAGCTGGCGCAGGCCGTCGGATGCGCTCGTATCGGATTCGAAGACGGGGTGCAGCCGATGATGATCCGCGACCGCCTCGCGATGCCCGTTGCTGCCGGGCACGAACGGCGAGCCGATCAGGACGTGATCGAAGCCGAGCGAGGCCGCGTGCTCGAACTGGGCGGGCCAGTTCGCGAGCGGGCCGACGAGCAGGGGATCGATGAAGTAGATACGCGGCGCGTACGCATGATGAGCTTGATGGTTTTCCATCGTTCGTCTTTTCCAGAGTCGTCCTGCGGTGGCGGGGATGCGGGCATCAATCGCGATCACGCTCACGGGCCAAACTGGCTGAAGAGCCGGTCCGCACATCGTGAATCGCGCGGACTCTCAGGCGGAACTCAGATTACACCCTGGCGCCCCTCGAATCGACGCCTGCCTGGCCGCGTCTCGCGATGCACCGTGCATCGAGCGCTGTTCACGCTCACGGTGGGCGCCACGGTCCCCAAGTGATTTCTTTCCGTCATCCCTGAAGGGATTCGCTTCCGTCAACGCACGGGCGGGGCAGCACATTGCGTGCCGCGCCCGGCTCAGCTCTACATCAAGGCACTACTATGGAGCAACTAAGGCGGATGCGCTCAGGCAGTGCGCGCAAGCGAATGCGCGTCGTGCGCCTGCGCGGGCATCTGCGCGGGCGCCTGCATGACGTCGGGCACGCGGCGCGCGCGCAGGGCCGTGCGGCTCGGACGCGCGTCGGTGAGGCCGACGTACAGTGCGACCATCGTCGCGACGGCTTCGTTCCATCCGAAATCGCAGGACATCGCGTTGCGCTGCAGCGCGCGCCATACTTGCGGGCGCATGTAGGCATCGAGCGCGCGGCTCGCGGCGCCGACGATATCGTCGGCCCGTTCGCCGTCGAAGAGAAAGCCGGTGGGGGCGTGCGCGCCACGCTGCACGGGCATCGACGCGATGGGCGCATCGTGCGTGCCGTCGCGCAGAACCACGGCCGGGCGCAGCACGTTGCGACCGGCGTGAACGGCGTTTTGCGCCGCATCGACGATCGTGTCGGCGAGGCCGCCCACGCGCGACGCGACGGGCAGCGTGCCGTAGCGCATCGCGTACATCTGCGTGAGGCCGCAGGGCTCGAAGCGGCTGCCGTGCAGAAGGATGTCCGCGCCCGCGTGCAATGCGTGCGCGCGGCGCTCGTCATATCCGATATACACGCCCACGCGATCCGGCCATTCCTGCGCGAGCTTCCTGAAGCCCGCCTCGATATACGCCTCGCCCTTGCCGATCACCGCGAGTTGCAGGCGCGGATGTTTCGCGAGCAGGCGCGGCAACGCGTCGAGCGCGACATCGGCGAGCTTCTGACCGGTCATGCGGCTGCCGATCGCCATCACCGGCGCGAACGGATCGACGGGCAAGCCGAACTTGCGTTGCAAAGCGCGCTTGCAGGCGTGCTTGCCGCGCATATCATCGAACGAATAATTGCGTTCGATGAGCGGATCGGCGGCGGGATTCCACGTTGCTGCATCGATGCCGTTCACCACGCCCGACAGCTTGTCCGCGCAGCTTTGCAACACGCCTTCCATCAGATGACCGAAGCGCGGCGTCAGAATTTCGCGCGCATAGGTTTCGGAAACGGTCGTTACATGATCGGCATGGACGATGCCCGCTTTCATCAGACTCAACGCGCCGTAGAACTCGATGCTCTTCGGATCGCTGAACGCATGCACGAGCCATTTCTCCGGCACGCCGAGCGACGCACCAAGCGAGAGCGCGTAGTTGCCCTGGAATGCGAGATTGTGGATCGTGAATACGCTCTTTGCGTGCACGCCCGCGTGCTTCATCAGGAGCGGCGTGAGGCCCGTATGCCAGTCGTGTGCATGAACGATGTCGGGCTTCTTCACGCCGCGCACACCTTCGGCGATTTTCACCGCCGCCGCCGAGAGCGTCGCGAAGCGGATCGCGTTGTCCGTATAGTCGCGGCCCTGCGCGTCCTGGTACAGGCCCGTGCGCGCAAAGAGCGTGTCGCAGCGCAGCAGCAGCACCGGCACGCCGCTATCGGGCATGCGTCCGCGCAACAGCGACGCATCGCCGCCGGGCAGGCCCGTCAGCGTGCATACCTTGCTCAGGCCTTGCGCCTGGGCGATCGCGTTCGGGTAGGCGGGAAGCAGGATCGTGGCATCGACGCCGGCTTCGCGGAGCGCGGCAGCGTAGGCGCTGACCATATCGCCGAGTCCGCCGGTCTTGGCGAGCGGGACGGCTTCGGAGGCGACCAGCAGAACGTTCAAGGGCAAAATGGGCTCCGGTGCGAGAGGAAAACGCGCGGACGACGAGCCGCGCATGCGAGTGCTGATCGGGGTTTCGTGTGAATGGGCTGGCGCAATGCAGCAATCGGTGTGCCACAGAGCGAAACGTGTGTGCGTTACGACACGTTTGCATCCGCCCATGGCGTGAAGAGACCGTCGACGCGCCCGCCAGCCGGCGCATGAAAAGGCACGGCCGTGCCGCGTGTAAAACTGACAGCGGCACGCGCCGCGTTTTTACACGGCGCGTTCGATGAGCTTATGGAACGCGCGTGACAGCGGCGTGATGCGAAGCCGCGTCAGCCGCCGACCATGCTCGCGGCGATGTTGATCGAGAGCCCGAGCACCGCGAGATTGAAGAAGAACGACATCACCGATTGCGCGAGCACGGTGCGGCGCGCGGCCGTCGAGCCGAGCGCGACATCGGCGGTCTGCGACGCGACCGCGATAGTGAAGGAGAAGTAGAGGAAGTCCCAGTAATCGGGTTTCAGATGCTTGTCGGGAAACCTGAGCGCGGGATCGTTGTCGGGCGACTGATAGTAATGCCGCGCGTAGTGCAGCGTGAACATCGTCGGGATCAGGAACCAGGCGCCGAGCATCGTCGCGCCGGTGAGCAGATAGTGCGTGAACGCCGCCGGGCCGAGACTCTTCGCGGTCGCCAGCTCGACGACGATCGCCACGATGCTCGCGATCGCCGCGACACTCACGATCATCAGCACGGTCGCGGCGTTTTCGTCCTCGCGTTCGGCGAGCGCCTGCACGTCGCTCTGATGCGCGGTCGCCATCCGCAGCCAGATCAGCGCGAGATAGAGCCATACGGCTGCGTCCCAGCCGATCAGCGCGCGCGCGGCCGGCCGCACGTGCGCCGGAACCAAAGCGGCCACGACGCAACCAACCAGAAGGCCGATCAGCGCGCGCGGCCGGTTGCGCAGGACGGGCGGGAGGAAATGCTTCATTTCGTTGTTATCCGCATGAGAGGCAGGTTCGCTCGATGCCTGCGATTATTCCCCCTACGCCTTTCACTAACCTGAGGGAAGCGCATGAGAGCGCCTGAGCGGGTGTCGTTCGTGATGCGGCGGAGCATCGTGGCGGGCGCATGCGCGTCCGTCGCGGCGACGTTCATGCCCGCGGGCGTTCGAGGCGCGCGGACGTCCGGGATCGACGTCTTCCTCGCCGTGTCGATGAAGCTCACGGGCCGCACGAGCTTCGATCCGCTTTTCGCCGAGCGCGTGCATGCGGCGCTCGCGCGACACGACACCGCCTTCACGGCGAAGATCGCCGCGCTCCACCAATGGATCGCGACGCACGGCGGCACGCCGACCGACATCATCACCGCCGCGCTCGAGGCCACGCGCCCCGATCTCGCGAAAACCGTCGGCAGCGTGATGCGCGCGTGGTATCTCGGCGTCGTCGGGGAGCCGCCGCATGCCGAGGTCGTTGCGTACGAACGCGCACTGATGTTCGATCCCGTCGGCGACATGCTCACGATTCCCTCATACTGCCGCGGCGAGCCGGCCGACTGGGCGAAGAAGCCCTGAGCATCGCACCGGAAACGCCGGACGGCAGAACCACAAGGACAAGGCACGCGGATGGCGGGTTCCACTTCGGCGGACGTGGTGGTCGTCGGCTCGGGCGTGGCGGGCAGTCTCGTCGCGTATCGGCTGGCGCGGGCGGGCGCGTCGGTGATCCTGCTCGAAGCCGGGCCGCGTCTCGCGCGCTGGCAGATCGTCGACAACTTCCGGCGCGCCGCCGACAAGCGCGATCTGTGCGCGCCGTATCCGCTCCTGCCTCATGCGCCCCGTCCCGAGCCGATGAATCCCGGCGCGTATCTGATCGATCGCGGCGAGACGCCGTACCGGCCGCAATATCTGCGGCTCGTCGGCGGCACGACGTGGCATTGGGCCGGCGCGGCCTGGCGTCTGTTGCCGGCGGATTTTCGCGTGAGGGCGCTCTATGGCGTCGGGCGCGACTGGCCGTTCGCCTACGAGACGCTCGAGCCCTGGTACGGTCAGGCCGAAGCGGAGCTGGGCGTGGCCGGCCCGAACCTCGATCTCGGCTCGCCGCGCTCGACGCCTTATCCGATGGACGCGCTGCCGCTTTCGTGGATGGACCGGCGCGTCGCCGACGTGCTCGGCGCGCAGTCGTTTCGCGTGGTGCCCGAGCCGATGGCGCGCAACAGCCGCCCGTACGACGCGCGCCCCGCGTGCTGCGGCAACAACAACTGCATGCCGGTCTGCCCGATCGGCGCGCTGTATCACGCCGCGACGCACGCCGACAAGGCCGAGCGCGCGGGCGCGACGCTGATCGCGCAGGCGGTCGCGTACCGCATCGAGGCGAACGATCGCGGGGAGATCGCCGCGATCCACTGCAAGGACCCGAACGGCCAGAGCACGCGCGTGACGGGCAGGCGCTTCGTGATCGCGGCGAACGGCATCGAGACGCCCAGGCTGCTGCTGATGTCGACATCGGCTCGGTTTCCGAAGGGCATCGCGAACGGCTCGGATCAGGTCGGGCGCAACTTGATGGATCATCCCGGCACGAGCGTGAGCTTCCTCGCCAACGAGGCGCTGTGGCCGGGGCGCGGGCCGGTCGAGATGAGTTCGATCGTCGATTTCCGCGACGGGCCGTTTCGCGCGCAGCAGGCGGCGAAGAAGCTGCATCTGTCGAACGCCGCGCCGACGCTCGCCGTCACCTGGAATCTGCTCGCCAAAGGGCTGACCGGCGGCGAACTCGACCGGCAGATCCGCGAACGATGCGCGCGCACGCTCACGTTCGGCAGCTTCCACGAGCAATTGCCGTCGGGTGCGAACCGCGTGACGTTGTCGGCGCAGAAGGACGCGCTCGGCTTGCCGCGCCCGGAAATCGCTTACGGCATCGACGACTACACGCGCCGCGGCGCCGCCGACACGCGCGCTCAGTTCGCGCGCATCGCGGGCTTTTTCGGAGGCACCGAGCTCGAATACGACGACACGCTCGGCGCGAGCAGCCACATCATGGGCACGGCGATCATGGGCCGCGATCCGCGCGATTCCGTCGTCGATGCCGAGTGCCGCGCGCACGGGCATCCGAACCTGTTCATCGCGGGAAGCGCGGTAATGCCCGCGGGCGGCTCCGTCAACTGCACGCTGACGATCGCGGCGCTGTCGCTGCGGCTCGCCGGCACGATCGAAGCGTCGCTGAAATGAGCGCGCGGCGGTCGCTCGTCACGGGCGTGCTCATCGTGCTCGCGTGCTGTTTCGGTCGCGCGATGGCGCAAACGCAGAGCGTGACGCAAGGCGAATATCTCGTGCGCGCGGGCGGCTGCATGAGTTGCCATACCGTCGATCCCGCGCGGCCGTTCGCCGGCGGCAGACCGATTCCGACGCCGTTCGGCAACGTGTTCGCGCCGAACATCACGAGCGACCGCGAGACGGGCATCGGCGCATGGACCGACGCGCAGTTCATCCGCTCGATGCGCGAGGGCATCGGAAGACATGGCGAGCGGCTCTATCCCGCGTTTCCGTACACGGCCTACACGCTGCTTTCCGACGGCGATCTCCTCGCGATGCGCGCCTATCTCGCGACCGTGCCGCCCGTGCGCGCCGTCACGCCGCGCAATGCGCTCACGTTCCCGTTCGATCAGCGCTGGCTGATGGCGCTGTGGAATCTCGTCAACTTCTCGCCGGGGCGCTTCGTGCCCGATGCATCAAAGAGCGCGGAGTGGAATCGCGGCGCGTATCTCGTCGAAGGGCTCGGGCATTGCGGCGAATGCCATACGCCGCGCAACCGGCTCGGCGGACTGAAAGACGTGGAGCAATTGTCCGGCGCGACGGTCGCGGGCTGGCACGCGGGCAATCTCACGCCGGAGCGCGGGGCGGGCATCGGCGCGTGGCGCGATGATGAACTGCTGCGCTTTCTGTCGACGGGTGCCGCGCCCGGCCGCGCGTATGCGCTCGGACCGATGGCCGAAGTCGTCGCCGGGAACACGCAATATCTGACGCCCGCCGATCTGCGCGCGATGATCGCGTATCTGCGCGCCGTGCCGCCGGTCGCCGTGAAGGACGCGCGCGAGCGCACGCGCTTCGGTCAGGCGGCGCGCACGGATATCACGGCGTCCGATACACCCGGCGCGCGGCTTTATGCGGCCGCGTGCGCGACTTGCCACGGCATCACGGGCGAGGGCGGCAAGCCGTTTCCGTCGCTCGTGCGCGACGGCGTGACGGGCGCGATGGGCATCGCGTCGACGAACAATCTCGTGCTCGTGATCCTGCACGGCGTGAACCGCAGGACGCGCGACGCCCACGTGCTGATGCCCGCTTTCGGCACGCACATGTCGGACGAGCAGATCGCCGAACTCGCGAACTACGTGACGCGCCAGTTCGGCGATCCGCGCGCGACGACCGATGCGAAAGCCGTCGCGAAGCTTCGCTCGCTGCCGCAATAAATGCGCGTTCGGGGTGGCGAAGGAAGCAACTCTTACTCGCAAATCGGTCACGCCGGTAACGCCGGTGTAACGCGTGTAGAAGCAGCTTCCAAAACGCTTGCAAAAGCGACCCAACTCGCACACGGCGTCATTGAGCAGCGCTATCATCAGCGCATGAATGGTCCTACCTATCCTATCGTCTGCAGGCATCCAGCCAATGATATCGGCCGCGATTTCGTGGTCGGCGATCTGCATGGCTGCGTCGATGCGCTGCGCTATCTGCTGCACGAAATCGGCTTCGATGGTGCGCGGGACAGGCTGTTCTCCGTCGGCGATCTGGTCGATCGCGGCTCGGATTCGCTCGCGGCGATCGACCTCATCGACAAGCCGTGGTTCTATCCCGTGCTCGGCAATCACGAGGATTCGCTGATCGCGGTCGCGGCCGGCACGATGCGGCGGCAGTCGTGGTACGCGATCGGCGGCGCATGGGCCGAAACGCTCAGCGACGACGAGCTCGCCGCGCTGGCGGTGCGGCTGGAGCGGCTGCCGCTCGTGCGCATCGTCGGCGAGGGCGAGCGGCGTTTCAATGTGCTGCACGCGGAGTTCTTCGGCTGCGACGCCGAGCTCGACACCGGCGATTTCCCCGACGACGTGCGCAGTCAAATCCTGTGGGGACGCGGCCTCGCGCTCGGTCAGGCGGACCCGGGCCTGCAGTTCGGCCTCTCGCCCACGTACTGCGGCCATACGCCGACGCGCACGGTGAAGCAGATCGGCTCGCAGATTTTCATCGATACGGCGGCGTTCGCGTCGGAAGGACGGCTCACGATCGTCCAGCCCGGCACCGACGAGCGCTGGTCCGTGAAGGAGCGCTGGGCCGCGTCCGAAGGCGCCCGCGCGCTCGCGCTGCCCTGACTTTGCGCACCTGAACACGCGGCCGGGCAATCCGGCACGCGCGTTGCTCGATGCTTCGCCATGAAAGCGAATGCGTACCAGCGAGGCGCACGGTGGCCAGAATCGGACGAAACGGACAAGGCGGCGAAACGGGCGGCGGGGCCGGCGACAGCTTCGCGGGCGGCGTGCAGGGCTGCCCCGACGATCTGCCGCAGGGCCTGCGCTACGTGGACGACTCGCGGCGCGGCTACACGCGCGAATGGATCGACGGCGCGTTCGCGTACTTCAACACGCAGGGCAAACGCATCGACGACGAAGCCGAGATTCGCCGCATCAACGCGCTCGCGATTCCGCCCGCCTACACCGATGTCTGGATCTGCCCCGACGCGCGCGGCCATCTTCAGGCCACCGGCCGCGATGCACGCGGACGCAAGCAATATCGCTATCACCCGCAATGGCGCGAGACGCGCGACGCCAACAAGTACGAGCGCATGCTCGCGTTCTCCGCGGTGCTGCCGAAGCTGCGCGGCCGCGTCGCGCGCGATCTGTCGCTCGAAGGCATGCCGCGCGACAAGGTGCTCGCCACCGTCGTGCGCCTGCTCGACACGACGCTGATCCGCGTCGGCAGCGAAGAGTACGCGCGCGAAAACCGCTCGTACGGGCTGACGACGCTGCGAAAGCGTCATCTGAAGGTGTCGGCGGGAACGCTGAGATTCAGGTTTCGTGGCAAGAGCGGCATCGAGCACGATGTCGCGGTGAGCGATGTGCGGGTCGCGCGCATCGTCAGACGCTGCATGGATTTGCCGGGGCAGGATCTGTTTCAGTATCTCGACGCGGACGGCGCGCGTCATGCGGTGAGTTCATCGGATATCAACGACTATCTGCGCGAGATCACCGGCGCGGATTTCACCGCGAAGGACTATCGCACGTGGGCGGGCAGCGTGTTCGCGCTCGCGGCGCTCAGGCGGCTCAAATGGGAGACGGTGACGGAGGCGCGAAAGCATGTCGTCGGCACGGTGAAGGAAGTGGCGCAATTGCTGCGCAACACGCCCGCCGTGTGCCGCAAGTGTTATGTGCATCCGGCGGTGATCGAGGCTTTCGAGGCCGGCGAGCTCGCCGAGACGATGCCCGCGTCGCGCCGCCACGGGCTCAGGACCGACGAGTCCGCGCTCGCGATTTTCCTCGAAAAGGATGCGAAACGACGCACGCGCGAGGCGGCGCGCAAGAATCGCAAGGGCGCCGATCCGAGCGATGCGCGCCTCACGAGACTGCTCGAGGATTCGAGCCGCAAGGCACGCGCGGGCGCGCTGAAGGCGAGCGGCAAGAGCGCGGCGTCGCAGGCGCTGGAGCATGTGGCCAAGAAGCCGGCGAGGAAGGCCGCGCGCCCGGCGTCGAAGAAGCTCGCGCGCATGCGGACCGAAACAGCGGTGGCGATCAGCTGAGACCCGGGCTGAAACCCGACTGAAACCCGGGCTGAAGCGATTGAAACGTTTGCCCGCTCAGCCGACCTGATTTAGCTCGAAGACGTAATCGATCGTCTCGCCGTTCCAGTTGTACTCGAGATAGGCCGCGTGACGGCAATCGCGCAGCATCGTCGTGCGCAATGCGGCGAGGCATTCGCCTTCCGGATCGCGCACCGACGGATACGCGATCCCCGACGCGCCCGCCGTGCGCACCGCGCGCCCGAGCGCCTTGCCTGGACCGTAATCGTCGGGCGCGAGGATGCGCGGATCGAGCCCGGCCTGCGTGATCGCGTCGCCGCGCAAATCGACGACTTCGCCATGCGCGATCACCGTGTAGAGACGCATCTGCTGGCGCAGCGGCGCTTCGTTCGTCGCGGCGAGAAAGAGGCCCGAGTGATAGCGCGTCTCCGCAATCGCTGTGCGCCGCTCGCGGCCGCAATAGAACACGCCGTAGCTGCCGTCCGAAAAGCGGCTGCCGTTCGGATTCAGATGCGTGAACGCGGCCATGATCGGCCCGCAGCCCGGTCCGAAGCAGCGTTCCTCGGGCGGCACGAGATCCAGTTCGCCGAGCTCGGTGCGCAGGCGATCGTTGGTCATTGCCTCGAGCGCGTAGAGCGCTTCGAAATCCTGCGGTGACGCCACCCGGTCGAACAGATTGACGGCGGGAAAGCGCGTGGGAATCACACGATAGGCGGGCGACCAGTCGATGAGGCCATGCGGCCATTGTTCGCGCCAGTGAGCGGTGTTCTTGCTGAATGTCATCCCCATCACGCCCAGCCGCCTCGCATCGCATCGAGGTATTGGCGCACGGCGACGAGATCGCTGATATTGCCCGCCAGCAGGCGATCGAGCGCCGGACGTCCGCCGAAGGGCGGCGCGGCGTTCGGGCGGCGAATCCAGGTATCGGCGGCTTTCGGATCGGGCAGGAGGATTTGCAGCGCCTTATAGATGCCGAGAATCAGCGAGAGGCGCTCCAATGTGTCGCGACCGAGCCGCGCGGACTCCGGATTGTTCTTCCACTTGAAGTAGGTGGAGCGTCCCGGCGAGCCGAGCAGCGTGATCTGCTCTTCGGCGGAGAGCGCCCAGTCGTGGGCAATATTGAAGAAGGCGCGCAGGCCGGCGGCAGAGAGATCGCTCGAATCCAGCGCCGGGCGAGGCACCGGGTGGCCGGCCGACGCCGAAGGGGCGCGTGCGGCGTGAGGCATGTCGTTAAGTCTCCAAAGGAACTTTCATGAAATATTAGTCCACATATGGATTAATGCAAGCATGTCATGCGTTTTTTTGCTCGGAGCGACGGATCAGTCGTCGTCATCGCGCGGGCCGTAGCGGCGGCCCGGCACGTGCGACCGGAGCGCATCGGCGATCTGCGACGCCGTGCAATCGGCGGGAAACACGCGGCGCTGCACGCGCGGATCGGTCTTCAACACCCATTCGAGCATTCGATACGCCGCACCCCACGGCGGCTCGACCGGCAAGGACAGACGGCATTCGCGCAGGGTGAGCGCATACTGCTTGCGCATCGTCGGCGCGAGATTGGCGAAGCTTCGCCGCGCGGCGGTATTGGCGGACATCGGACGTTCCTCACAGTGATGGCTCGGGCCGTCCGGTGCGGACGGCGGCACGGGAGCCGGATCGCGAGTCGAGTGTGTCGGGCGAGAATTAAGCGCGACTTAATCGCGCGAGCGTTCGCAGGAGGCGCGGCGAAATGCCGCCCGCGCGTGAGGAAAAGCATCGCGGGCGGGCAGGTCAAGAGGCGCTTCGGCATTTTCGCCACGCCGAGCGCGGCCTGTTTGCCACGGCGGCGGCTTACTGTATATTCGTACAGCTTGCCTGCACAGGAGCTTGCCGATGAACCCACGCAACGATCCGCTCGAAGCCGCCGCGCTCGAACGTTTCATGCGCGCGACGCGCGCGGTCAACGCAGCGTTCGACGCCACGCGAGGCGAGCCCGATTTCGAGCGAGACGGGCAATCCGTCGCGCGCTCGCTCGAGCGTCTCGACGCCGCGTTGCGCGAGCTGGAGACATCCGAGCAGTCGCTCGACGCCATCCTCTCGCGCAGAGCGGGCCACTAACCGTTGGAGCGAATCTCTTGAAGCGCGTATTTCTGATCGTCGTTCTTCTGATCGGCTCGCCGTCGCTTTTTGCGGCCGAGCGTTACACCGAAGTCTGGAATCCTCCCGAAGCAAAGGCCGTCAAGGGCAAGACCAAGCCGCACGCCGCCACGCAGACCACGGCCAAGAAGAAGCGCAAGAGCGCGACGGCGGTGAAGCAGGTCGCCGACAAGGCCGCCATCGAGCAGCCGGCCGCGACGCCGCGTCCGAAGGCATCGTCGCCAAAGCAGACGGAGCCGTTCATTCCGCGAAAGATCGAGCCGAACGGGCAGGTCATGCGAGTCTGAAGACAAGGTTCGGCACGAGCATCGAAAAGGGGCGCCCCGCCGGAGCGCCCCTTTTTTTCGTTTTACGGCTGAACGCGGCCGCGAGACGTCACAAGCGACCCATCAGCAACAGAACGATCACCACGACCAGCACGACGCCGACGATCCCGCTCGGCCCGTAGCCCCAGCTGCGGCTGTGCGGCCAGGAAGGAATCGCGCCGATCAAGAGCAGGATCAGGATGATCAGCAGTATGGTTCCGATCGTCATTCGACTTCTCCTTGTTGAAATGATCGCGTGACGGATCGGCGCCCGGCGCGGCCTCCCGACTGTCATCGACAGTCATACGCCGGGGAAGACGGCGGCGCGTGGCCGCCGGCACGATCAGTTGATGCGATCGACGAGAGGAGTCGAGCAATGACCGTGCCAGTGAGCCTGAAAAGCCCGTGTGGCAAGGCGTTCCATGTCTGGCGGAACGGGCGCGCAAGGCCGCGATTGTCGAAAAGGAGCGGCGAAACGAGCCGGTGCGGGCAAAACTTGCATGGCGCGGAAAGCAGTTCGAAAAGTCTTTCGCGCGCCGTTTCTCCGCGTCGGAAAATCGCTCAGAAGATGCTGCGGAACACCCAGAACAACAGGCCCGCGAGCGCGATCGATACCGGCAGCGTCAGGATCCACGCGAGCGCGAGGCTGCGCACCGTGCGCCATTGCAGGCCGGAGCCGTTCGCGGCCATCGTGCCCGCGACGCCCGATGACAGCACGTGCGTGGTGCTGACCGGCAGGCCGTAGACATCGGCGGCGCCGATGGTCAGCATCGCAACCAGCTCCGCCGACGCGCCTTGCCCATACGTCAGATGCGTCTTGCCGATGCGCTCGCCCACCGTCACGACGATGCGCTTCCAGCCGACCATCGTGCCGAGGCCGAGCGCGACGGCGACTGCCACCTTCACCCACGTCGGGATGAATTTCGTCGCGTGATCGAGCTGCGTCTTGTAGTTGCCCAGCACGGCGTCGTCGTCTTTCGAGAACGCGGGCGCCTTCTGCTTTTCCATGATGCGCAGCGCTTCCGACGCGATGTACATCTCGTTGCGCACGTTGCGGACATTGCCTTGCGGCACGGCGGCCATCGTCGGGCTCGGGCGGATCTGCGACTCGATCGAATCGACCACGCTCTTCAGCGACGCGATCGTGTCCGGCGCGAGCGTCTTCGTCTGCACGTACTTTTCGACCTGGCCGCGCGCGTCGGCGGCGGGCGCCGCGCCGTTGCCGTAGCGCTGCAGCACGTCGGCGGCGCTGTGGCTCACCGCGATGAAGGTCTGCATCTCGTTCGCCGTGACGGCCTTGTTGAGCGCGTAGGCGGTCGGCACCGTGCCGATCAGGATCAGCATGATGAGGCCCATGCCCTTCTGGCCGTCGTTGGAGCCGTGCGCGAACGATACGCCCGTGCACGTGAGAATCAGCAGGCAGCGGATCCAGAACGGCGGCGGCGCGTTCTTCTCCGGCTCCTTGTAGAGCGCGGGCACGCGCACGACGAGCTTGAGCACATAGAGCAAAAAACCGGCGAGGATGAAGCCGACGATCGGCGAAAACAGCAGCGACTTGCCGACCGACATCGCCTGACTCCAGTCGACGCCCGACGTGCCGTTCGTGCCGTGCAGCATCTGGTTCATCAGGCCGACGCCGATCACCGAACCGATCAGCGTATGCGAGCTCGAAGATGGAAGGCCGAGCGCCCAGGTGCCGAGATTCCAGATGATCGCCGCGATCAGCAGTGCGAATACCATCGCGAAGCCTTGCGAGCTGCCCACGCCGATGATCAGCTCGACCGGCAGCAGTTGCAGAATGCCGAACGCGACGGCGCCGCTCGAAATCAGCACGCCGATGAAATTCCATGCGCCCGACCAGACAACCGCTAAGTTTGGCGTCAACGAGTGCGTGTAAATTACGGTTGCGACGGCGTTCGCGGTGTCGTGAAAGCCGTTGACGAACTCGAAGCCGAGCGCGATCAGCAGCGCGATGCCGAGCAGGATGTACGGAAACGCCGACGATTCGCGCACCGGTGCGAGATCGTCGAGCAAGTGCATGATGCAATACACGGCGCCCGCGAAGATCGCGAGCAGGAAGAGCAGCAGCGCGAGCCGCTGCCCGGGCGTGCGGCCTTCTCGGGATCGGGGATAGGCAATCTGGTTCATGTCGCGTCCTTGGGGCGGATGCTGCGCGAGGTCGTATCGGAAGTCGAAAAGCCAGACGAGAAGCGTTTCGGAACGCAAATGGCCATGTTTCCCGGGCGGTGTGTCGGTTTCATGAAACGGGCAAATACGGGCTTTCGTATGAATTGACGGGCGGCGCGAGACCGCTCCTGGGAGACTTCATGACGGTCTGGGTCGAGGTGACGCTGCAATCGCATCGATCGGAAGACGGCTCGATCGGCGCGCTCGCGGGCCAGTTGCAGCGCATTGCCGCGTTCGCGGACATGCCGGGCGTCGGCATGCGCATCACGACACGGGACATTCCGCTGAAGGTGCCGCGATGGCGTCTGTCGGTCGATACGCTCGACGGCGGCAGAACGCTTTGCGCCGTGCAGGAGGAAGGCATTCCGATGCCCGGTTTCACGCGCTATCGGACTTTCGCGCGATCGGCGGGCGAGGATCTCGCGGCGTCGCTGATCGAATTTGCGCAGTCCGATGACGCGTTGCGCGGACCGCTGGCCAAGGCGTATCGCCATGTCGGACCGGAGACCGGCGTGACCCCCGAAGGCGGCGACGGCGAAACGGTCGACGTGGCCGCGCCTGAGCCTCCGCCCGGGCGCGAGATCGAGCGCATCGAATGGCGCATCGACACGGGCGGCGCGGACATCCTCGCGACGCTCGAAACCTCCGAAGAGGAACTCCCGGCACTGCGGCTCGCTGCGCCATCGGTGAACGGCGCGCTCGACGCCGTGTTCCGCGTCGCGGGCGAAGTCATCGATGCGGCGCCGTTTTTCATCGCACCGGACGAAACGCATGAATCGGAGACGGAAGCCGTGCACGCGCAAAAGCTCGATCTGCCGAGCAAAGCGACACGCCGCGAGGCGTTCGCGGCGATCGCGGCATCCGTGGCGGAACAGTGGTTCGGCAATGCCGCGGCATCGCGGGCCGGCCTCGGCGATGAGCACGTGCATCAGTTGCGCGTCGCTCAGCGGCGCCTGAAGACGCTGCTGAAGCTTTTTCGCGATTACATCGACGATGCGTGGCATACGCACATCGCGCCCGATCTGAAGTGGTTCGGCGACCTGCTCGGCGACGCGCGCGACTGGGACGTCTTCACCGACAAGACGCTCACCGCTTACGCCGATGCCGACGACAGCGCCGAGCGCTGGCAGACGCTCATCGCCGCCGCCGACGTGAAGCGCCGCGTCGCGCGGGACAAGGTGCGCGACGCGCTCGCGTCGAAGCGCTACGCGCGTCTCACGCTCGCGTTCGTCGAATGGCTTGCCCGCTTCGCCTCGCACGACGATGAGTCGCCGGCGCGCTTCGTGAGCTACGCGGAGAAGCGCATCCGCAAGGATTACCGGCGCATCGCGCGCGTGCCCGATCTCGTCTCGCTCGAGCCGCATGAGCGGCATCGCGTGCGCATCCACGCGAAGCGCCTGCGCTATGCGCTCGAATTCTTCCGCTCGGTCACGTCGCGGCGCACGCGCGACGACACCGCGAAGCGCCTCGGCGAGCTTCAGACGGTGCTCGGCGAGGCGAACGATGCGGCCGTCGCCGCGGACCGCCTCGCATCCATTCCCGAAGCCAGCGATTATCAGCGCGGCTTCGCGCGCGCGTGGGGCGCCGCAGCGGCGCAAAAAGATGCGCAGGAAGGCGAGCGGCTGCTTCGCTCGATGCGTCGTCCGCGCGTGAAGGTACCGATATAATTGCAACAAACGTTTACGTTTCAGCACGATCACAGAGGCGATCATGACCAAAACAGCACCGGCCAAGGTGCGCGATCCGCTGGAACTCGGCGGCTCCGTGTGGCTGAAAAGCGGCACGGAGACGCTCGGCGGCTCGGCGCGCATCGCGCTCCTGGCCGCGATTCGCGATTCAGGATCGATCACCGCGGCGGCGAAGGCCGTCGGCATGAGCTACAAGGCCGCGTGGGATGCGGTCGATACGATGAACAACCTCGCCGGCCAGCCGCTCGTGACGAGCGCGACCGGCGGCCGGGGCGGCGGCGGCACGACGCTCACGCCCGCGGCGTTGCGCCTCATCGACACGTATCGGGCGGTCGAGCGCGAGCATCGAAAATTTCTGGAACGGGCGGGCGCGGCCATCGAAGGCTTCGCCCATGACTGGCAACTGATCGGGAGACTGGGGATGAAAACAAGCGCGCGCAATCAACTGGCCGGCAAGGTGACGAAAGTCACGCGCGGCGCTGTGAACGATGAAATCGAACTCGGCTTGCCGGGTGGCCAGACGATCGTCGCAGTCGTCACGCACGAAAGCACGGAAGCGCTCGGGCTGAAGGAAGGCAGCGACGCATTCGCGCTCATCAAGGCGTCGTGGGTGATGCTGATGGTGGACACCAGCGCGAAGCTGTCAGCACGCAATCAGTTGCGCGGCACCGTTGCCAGCGTGACAAAGGGCGCGGTGAACGCCGAAGTGACGCTTTCACTCGACGATTCGACGACCGTCACCGCGATCATCACCAACCAGAGCGCCGATACGTTAGGTCTGGCGCAAGGTCAGAAGGCCGTGGCGGTGATCAAGGCGTCGAGCGTGATCATCGGCGTGAACGACTGAAGCTTCACCCCGGGCAAGAACGGCGGCTGCGTCAGGCGGCCAGCCGCTTCGGCGGCGGCGAGTCGGTGCGGCGGTCCGGCGCGCGATAGCTCTTCGCCTTCCAGCTCGCCCGCACGTAAGGGCGCTCGTGGCCCGACAGCTCGAGCGCGATTTCGGTGATCCAGTGCTGCGTCGGCACGGGCACGCCATGCAAGGCCACGACGACCGCCGCGAGACTGGCGGCGACGGGCGTCGGCGAGAGCTTGCCGGGCTCGGCCCGCCACGCGATGCACACGAACGCGAGCGCGACCACCGCGCCGAGCGCACAGCCCGCCACCACTTCCGAGACCGAATGCGCGTCGAGCACGACGCGCGACACGCCGACCCACACGCCCAGCAGCAGGCCCACCGCGACGCCGGCGGCGCGCATTGCACTACGCGCACCACGCGCGGGCAGAAGCGCGACGAAAATCGCGACCGGTAGCACCGCGGTGGACATCAGTGCGTGCCCGCTGATGCCGGTGAAATCCAGGTGGCGCACGCCGATTCCCCAGCCGATGAAGGCGATCTTGCTCAACGCGACGAGGCCGCTCGCCGCGCCGAGTAGCGCGAGCCACGCGCCCGCATACTTCCAGCGATAGCCAAGCGCGAGCCATGCGGCCACGATGAGCGCCACGGGTCCCATGACGCCCACGCTGCCGAGGGCGGTCACGGATATCCAGGTTGACACGGGTAAGTCCATGTTCATTGGTTATTTTTGGGAATGGAGGTTGCTGCAGTGCGGCAGCCGCAGCGGTAAGGGGCACCGTCGAAATTGTCGACGAAGCGCCGCCGCAAAATGTGAGCAGTATATCGCTTGGGAAGATACTGAATTATGCGACATTCCCTAAACCGGTCTGACGTTACAGCGCGTAACTTCTGTTTAAATTTTCCTTTTTCGTTGAATTGCCGCTAACTTATCCCGATATGTGAGTTATGGCACCGCGCTTGCGAGCCGATTTGATGCTATTGTGCAATGCACAACCGGTGCGGATTTTTGTCGCGCCATCACACGCATATTTGTAAAGGACCCAGCCGAATGTCGAAAAGCCTTACCAAGCTCTGGTTGCGCGGCTTGAGACGCCTGGTCGCCAACCCAGTCGAAGCGATTCGTGCGCCGAAGCCGCGCGCGGCGGCCAAGCCCGCGCGCGCGAAAACCGTCAAACCGACACTGAAATCGGGCGCGGCCGCCAAGGCGGCAAGCGCGCCGCACGCCGGGGCGCGCCCGGCGATGCGCGAATCGCGCGTGCGTCCACGTGCGTCGGCGTGGGCGCGCGGGAAATGGGCGCGGTCGTATCACTCCGCGCCGCCTACAGCCGGCCGCTTCGTGAATCACATGTCCTACGCGCTCTACATGCCGCCGAAGACAAGTCACGAGCCGATGCCGCTCGTCGTCATGCTGCACGGCTGCAAGCAGAACGCCGATGAGTTTGCGCAAGGCACGCGCATCAATCTGCTAGCCGACCGGTACGGGTTCGCGGTGCTGTATCCCGAACAATCGAAGCACGATCACGCGCATCGCTGTTGGCGCTGGTATGACGATTCGGGCAGCGGCGGCGGTGGCGAGGCCGCGTCGGTCGTGTCGCTGGTGAGCGCGATGATCGAGCAGCACGATCTGGATCCGGAGCGGGTGTATCTCGCGGGCATGTCGGCGGGCGCCGGGCTCGCGGCGCTGCTCGCGGTGCGCTATCCGCATGTGTTCGCGGCCGTCGGCCTGCACTCGGGCGTGGTGTTCGGCGATGCGCGCTCGGCCATCAGCGCGATGGACGTGATGCGTCGCGGCACCCGCAGCGATCCCGTCGCGCTGATCGACGCGGCCGTCGACGTGCACGAGTATCCGGGCATGCCCGCCATCATCCTGCATGGCGAGCTGGATTCGGTGGTGACCGCCGCCAACGCCGAGCAACTGGCGAAGCAATTCCTGCGGCTGAATGGCTTCGTCGACGCGGCGGGCAATCGCCGCGCGGGCGAGGCGCGAGAGGAAAAGCACTCCGACGGCGTCGTGACCGATTACTTCAAGAACGGGCGGCGTGTGGTGAAGACGTCGATCGTGCGCGGCCTCGGTCATTCGTGGGCGGGCGGCGACGATACCGTGGCGTTTCACTCGTCGAAGGGGCCGGATTCATCGGCGGTGATGTGGGAATTCTTCAAGCACCAGCGGCGTCCTGGCGTCGCCGCGCGGGATGCGTACGTCGCCTGAGTCCGCGTTCAATATTTCGAGTGTTGCAAATTAGTCTTTCGTATCAGCGTTGTAGCGTTTTGGGCTGGTGTTGACTCAGGGATTACCCTATAATCGCATTCATAGGTAGTAACCCCAGTATTCAAGCGAGGCCCACAATGTTCCTGCTCAGCCGCATTTTCCTGTTCCTGACCAAGTCCGCCGACCAGCGCGATCGTGCGCGTGACGACGCCTATCTCGCCGAAGCCACGGACATCTACGATCTCGAATATCGTATGAAGAAGCTGGACCGGCGCGCGGCGACTCGCCATCCGTCGTGGATGTCCAACTAAGTCTCTGCGCTTGAGGAAGCGCCGGTTTATTGTCCGGCGTCTTTCATCGATGCAAACGTGAAATGCCGGCCAGCGAGCCGGCATTTTTCGTTTTTGCTCGCTCGGCTCAGATGGACTTCACACGCATGTCGACGGCATCGAGGGACGCGCGCAGGTGCACGGAGCATCGCCGCGCGCGTTCGAAGAGCGCGGAATCCGGTCAGACGTTGGGGGTATCCGACGCGTTTGGAATGTCGGGCGTGTCCGGAGACTGCACGCCGAAGCAGCCGCGATAGGTCGCGTAGAACGAGCAATACAGCGCAGTCGTGACGATGATCGATGCCGGCATCAACACCGCGAGCGCCATTTCCTGTCCCGCGCCGAGCGCCTGCATCAGCGCGGTGAGGCCGAACGACACCGCCAGCGCGATGACGATCCACAGCACGCCGTAGTAGATGAACGCGCCGCGATTGCGCCAGCACGACACGAGGCTGAAGAACAGCGCCTTCGCGGGCGGCACGTCGTGCCACGCGACGAGAATCGGCGCGAACCAGAAGAGCATCGCGATCGGGATGTAGCAGCCCATCGCGACGAGGACGGCCAACGGGCTGAAGCTCGCGGCGACGGTTTCCGGATCGCCGCTCGGGCCGTTGCCCATCATGATGCTGAGCAGCGTACCGCCGTCGACGAGTGCCGACGCCGTGAAAATCGCCATCATCGCGACGATATACAGCGCGCCCAGCGCGAGCAGCCGTCGCGCGACGACGCTGCCGTACGAACGGAAGCCGTCGACGAGAACGGTCGGCCAGACGGGCTTGCCCGCGATCGTGTTGCGGCACGCTGCCATGAAGCCGACCGCGACGCCCGGAATGAACAGCAGCGGCAGCAGCGGGCCGATGAGCGGCACGCGCGAGATCAGCGTCATCACGAACAGATAGGCGAAGAACACCGTGAGAAACGCGAACGGGTTACGCCGGAACAGCCAGATGCCCTGCCGGAACCACACGTAGCCGGTCTTGGCGGGAACTTCGATCAGTCGCATGTCGCAGGGTTATCGGTAGACGGGGAAGCGGCTTTGACGCGTTCGCGCAGAATGCGTTCGAAATGGCCGGGATCGTGCGCTTTGAGCATCTGCGCTTCGCGCGGGCGATAGAAGTCGAAAAGGCGCGAGACCCAGAAGCGCATCGCGCCGGCGCGCAGCATGTCGTTCCAGTGGCGCTCTTCGGCGGGCGTAAACGGGCGCACGGTCTGATACGCGCGCAGCATCGCGTCGACGCGCGCGGGATCGAGCGCGCCTGTCGCGAGGTCGATGCACCAGTCGTTCACGGTCACGGCGACGTCGAACAGCCATTTGTCGACGCCCGCGAAGTAGAAATCGAAGAAGCCGCCCAGACGCGCATGCTCGCGGCCGTGCGCGAACAGCACGTTGTCGCGGAAGAGATCGCAATGGCACGGGCCGTCGGGCAACGACGCGTAATCCGCCGAGCCGAAGAACGCCGCCTGATGCGCGAGCTCGCTTTCGAAGAGCTCGCGTTGCTCGCCGCTCAGGAATTCGAGGATCGACGGCGCCTTTTCCTGCCACCACGACAGGCTGCGCAGATTCGGCTGATGCCGCGCGAAATCGCGTCCCGCGAGATGCAGGCGCGCGAGCATCTGGCCGACTTCGATGCAGTGCGCGGGCGTCGGCGCGAGCTCGGGTGCGCCTTCGAGCTTCGTCACGACGCTCGCGGGCTTGCCGTGCAGCATGCCGAAGAGCGAGCCGTCGCGGCGCGGCATCGGATCGGGCACCGGCACGCGATGCGACGCCAGATGGCGCATCAGATCGAGATAGAACGGCAGTTGCGTCGCGGTGAGGTTCTCGAAGATCGTCAGCACGTACTCGCCGTGCGTCGTCGTGAGAAAGAAGTTGCTGTTCTCGATGCCCGACTGAATGCCGCGAAATTCGACGACATCGCCGAGATCGTAGTCTTGCAGCCAGTCGCCGAGCTCGGCGTTGGTGACGGGGGTGAAAACGGCCATGCAGGAAACGTCGGTCAGGGTGGACGGCCCGCGGCGGGCCTGTGAACGGCGGCGCGAGGCAGGAAGCCGCCGCGCCGCGGGACAGACCCGCTCGCGAAGAGCGGGTCCGAAGCAATCTTACGTGATCAGTAGTGCAGGTTGATCGACGGCAGGCGCGTGCTCGCCTTGCCGTTGTCGCGCACTTGCGGCGAGGTGTCGGCGGGCGCGCTCATCTGATAGCGCGTGCCGAAATTCGAACGCACGTCGATTTCGACGGGCTTGCCCTTGTCGCGATATTCGGTGATTTCGGTGCCGTTGGTGCTCAGTTCATGAAAGCTCGGCGTGCGCGGCGGCGAGATTTCGACTTTCGAGCTGACATTGGCGGGCGGCCGATTGATGGCTTTCAGGTCGGGAAGGCCAGCGGCTTCTTCCGGCGACATTTTCTGGGCCGCCGGTTGCGGCGCCGGCTGAGCGGCCGGCTGTGCATATGCGCCGATGCTTGCTGCGGCGAGGACTGCCGCGGCGGCGGCGCAAAGGTGCGGCTTCATGATGGTTCTCCAGGCGATGGCCGGATTCTAACAAAACGGTTGCGGGCTCAGTGACGAGCGCAGGGCCAACGCCTTATTTTGCGCCGGTTTCGCGAATTTTGACGGCTTCGCCAAAAAGGTGTTGCGAGGTGTGATCGCACGCACTCGCGCGAAGAGGGACTTCATGGTTCGCACATTCTTCCGTGTTAATGTCGATTCATTACGAGGGCATCGAAAAAAGACACAAGATCATGACAAACGACCGAACTCAAAGCACGCAGGGCACGCCCGCCAACGATTTCCCGACCGAATCCTTCGAGGACCCTGTCGCCGCCGTCACGCGTCTTTCTGCCATCTATGAAGCGAATACCGCGTTTCTGCGCGATGCGTTCGCGCGCTATCGCCGCAACGAGCAGTTCACACATCGCGTGCGCGCGTGCTATCCGTTCGTGCGTGTGCGCACCGAGCTGAACACGCAGATCGACTCGCGGCGCTCGTACGGTTTCGTGGCGGGTCCCGGCATCTATGAAACGACGCTCACGCGTCCCGATCTTTTCGGCGATTACTATCGCGAGCAATTGCGGCTGCTCGCGAAGAATCATCACGTGGGCCTCGAAGTGGGCGTGTCGGCGCATCCCATTCCGATTCACTTCGCGTTTGCCGAGGGTATTCATCTCGAAGGCGATCTCGATCGCGACCGGCTGCTCGCGATGCGCAATATCTTCGATACGCCCGACCTCGCGCTGCTCGACGACCGCATCGTCAACGGCACCTACGAGCCGGGCCCGGGCGAGCCGCATCCGCTCGCGCTTTTCACGGCGGCGCGCGTGGATTTCTCGCTGCATCGGCTGAGGCACTACACGGCGACTTCGCCCACGCACTTTCAGAACTACGTGCTGTACACGAACTACCAGTTTTATATCGATGAGTTCGTGAAGCTCGGCCGCACGATGATGTCGCGCGCCGACAATGAGGAAGCGCGCGCGTATCGCAGCGAATACTCGTCGTTCGTCGAGCCGGGCGATGTCGTCACGTATAACGCCAATCTCGGCGAGCAGCCGGAAGAGGGCACGCCGCCCGCGCGCCTGCCGCAGATGCCCGCGTATCACCTGAAGCGCGCGGACGGCAGCGGCATCACGATGGTGAACATCGGCGTGGGGCCGTCGAACGCGAAGACGATCACGGATCACATCGCGGTGCTGCGTCCGCATGCGTGGATCATGCTCGGGCACTGCGCGGGCTTGCGCAACACACAGCGTCTGGGCGATTACGTGCTCGCGCATGGTTATGTGCGGGAAGATCACGTGCTCGACGACGATCTGCCGCTTTGGGTGCCGGTGCCGGCGCTGGCGGAAGTGCAGGTGGCGCTGGAGCGCGCGGTTGCCCAGGTGACGCAGCTCGAAGGCGTCGATCTGAAGCGCGTGATGCGCACGGGAACGGTCGCGAGCGTCGATAACCGCAACTGGGAGCTGCGCGATCATCGCGAGCCGGTGCGACGGCTGTCGCAAAGCCGGGCGGTCGCGCTCGATATGGAAAGCGCGACGATCGCGGCGAACGGGTTTCGATTCCGCGTGCCGTATGGGACGTTGTTATGCGTGTCGGATAAGCCGCTGCATGGGGAATTGAAGCTGCCCGGCATGGCCGACCAGTTCTATCGCGCGCAAGTGGATCAGCATTTGCAGATCGGTGTGAAAGCGATGGAGCTGCTGCGCATGAACGGGCTGTCGAAGTTGCATAGCCGGAAGTTGCGCAGCTTCGCGGAGGTGGCGTTTCAGTGATGCCCGCGCCGTGGCGGGGAATTCGCGCGCGCTTATTCGTGAGTGCGCCGCGCCCGGAACGGCATCCGCGATTCGACGCCAGCGTCAGGGCTCGGGCAGAAAATGTACCCGACGGGCGCTGGCAAACGTTTCGGATGACAGAATTTTGAGGATGGCTGTGATACCGCGGCATGGGATGCCGGGTAGCGGCGCGATGCGGGAAGCGAGTGCCGTGCGCAAGGCACGACACTCTGCTCGCTCGAAACGAACGCCTTACAAATAGAACATCCGATCCTCATCCGACTTGCTTTCCGCCGGCTGCTCGACCGATTCCTCACGATCTTCATAGAACCGCAGCACGGCATCCAGCACCTGATCCGGATCGTCGATGACCTGCATCAGATCCAGATCCTTCGGGCTGATCACGGCGTTGGTCAAAAGCGTGTTCTTGAACCAGTCGAGCAGCCCCGCCCAGAACTCCGCGCCGACGAGCACGATCGGCACATGGCGCGACTTCTTCGTCTGAATGAGCGTCAGCACTTCGGCAAGTTCATCCAGCGTGCCGAAGCCGCCCGGCATCACCACGACCGCGTCCGAGTTCTTCACGAACGTGACCTTGCGCGTGAAGAAGTGACGGAAACGCAGCGAGATGTCCTGCCACTGATTGCCCGATTGCTCGTGCGGCAGTTCGATATTCAAGCCCACCGAAGGCGACTTGCCCGCATGCGCGCCTTTATTGGCGGCTTCCATGATGCCCGGGCCACCGCCCGAAATGACGGCGAAGCCCGCGTCGGAGAATTTCTGCGCGATTTCGATCGTGCGCTGATAGTACGGCGACTCCGGTTTCAGACGGGCCGAACCATAGATGCTGATGGCAGGGCGGATCTCCGAGAGGTACTCGGTCGCCTCGATAAACTCTGCCATAATCGTGAACATCTGCCACGATGCGCGAGCCTTCTTGGCCGTCGCGCGCTCTTGATCTGCGAGCGATCGCAGACTCGGAATCACTTTTCTCTTGTTCATAATGCCTGAAGAACTAAGTCTTGAAGGTAAGACCCTGCTATTGGTCGACGGTTCTAGTTACTTGTACCGGGCCTACCATGCGATGCCGGACTTGCGAGGCCCCGACGGCGGGCCTACCGGCGCTCTGTATGGAATGGTCAACATGCTGCGGCGCTTGCGGCGCGAAATCAATGCTGAGTATAGCGCGTGCGTATTTGATGCCAAAGGCAAGACTTTCCGCGACGACTGGTACGCCGAATACAAGGCCAACCGGCCCTCGATGCCCGACGACCTCTCCAGGCAGATCGAGCCCATCCACGTCGCGGTGCGCGCGCTCGGCTGGCCGCTGGTCATGATCGAGCGCGTCGAGGCGGACGACGTCATCGGCACGCTTGCAGTCGAAGCCGAGAAGCGCGGCATGAAGGTGATCGTCTCGACGGGCGACAAGGATCTGGCTCAACTCGTGACGGATCATGTCACCCTCATCAATACGATGACCAACGAAACGCTCGACCGCGCCGGCGTGCAGACGAAGTTCGGCGTGCCGCCGGAGCGCATCGTGGACTATCTGTCGCTCATCGGCGATACCGTCGACAACGTGCCGGGCGTCGAGAAGTGCGGTCCCAAGACAGCGCTCAAATGGCTCACGCAATACGAAACCCTTGATGGCATCGTAGAACATGCGAATGAGATCAAAGGTGCGGTAGGAGACAATCTGCGCAAGGCTCTGGACTTCCTGCCAATGGCGAGAAAGCTCGTCACGGTGCACACGGAATGCGATCTCACTTCGCAGATCGAGTCGATCGACAGCACGCTCGTGAGCCGTCCCGAATCCCGCGACGAACTGCGCGACGTGTTCCTGCGTCACGGCTTCAAGACCTGGCTGCGCGAAATCGAAATCGCCGATGCGGTCGAAGGCCCGACCGACACGCCGCCTGCCGA
The DNA here is from genome assembly GCF_900044055.2 of Caballeronia calidae. Classification (GTDB taxonomy): domain Bacteria; phylum Pseudomonadota; class Gammaproteobacteria; order Burkholderiales; family Burkholderiaceae; genus Caballeronia; species Caballeronia calidae. Next base: position 33,848 of record NZ_FCOX02000005.1, read on the forward strand.
AGTCACCGAAATCGAGCACCACTACGAGACGGTGCAGACGTGGGACCACTTCAATGAATGGCTCAGGCGCATCAACGAAGCGGAGATCACGTCGTTCGACAGCGAGACCACCTCGCTCGATCCGATGACCGCGCAGATCGTCGGCATGTCGGTGTCGACCGAGCCGGGACATGCGGCCTATATTCCGGTCGCGCATCGCGGGCCGGACGCGCCCGAGCAATTGCCGCGCGATGAAGTGCTCGCGAAGCTCAAGCCCTGGCTCGAGGATGCGTCGAAGAAAAAAGTCGGTCAACACCTGAAGTACGACGAGCAGGTGCTTGCCAGCTACGGCATCGAGATGCGCGGCGTCGAGCATGACACGCTCCTGCAATCGTACGTGCTCGAATCGCATCGTCCGCACGACATGGATAACCTCGCGCTGCGTCATCTCGGTGTGAAGACGATCAAGTACGAGGACGTCGCGGGCAAGGGCGCATCGCAGATCGGCTTCGATGAAGTGCCGCTCGACAAGGCATCCGCATACGCCGCCGAAGATGCCGATATCACGCTGCGTCTGCATCACGCACTGTATCCGCAAGTGGCGCAGGAAGAAGGCCTGCTGCGTGTGTATCGCGACATCGAAATGCCCACGTCGCGCGTGCTGCGCAAGATGGAACGCAACGGTGTGCTGATCGATCGCCAGAGGCTCGATGCACAAAGCAACGAGATCGCGAAGCGTCTCATCGATCTTCAGGCGCAGGCGTATGAGCTCGCAGGCGGCGAATTCAATCTCGGCTCGCCGAAGCAGATCGGGCAGATCTTCTTCGAGAAGCTGGAATTGCCGGTCGTGAAGAAAACGCCGAGCGGCGCGCCTTCCACCGATGAAGAAGTGCTGCAAAAGCTCGCCGAAGACTATCCGCTGCCGAAAGTGCTGCTCGAACATCGCGGGCTGTCGAAGCTCAAGTCCACTTACACGGACAAGCTGCCGCGCATGGTGAACGCGTCGACGGGGCGCGTGCATACGAACTATGCGCAGGCCGTCGCGGTGACGGGGCGCCTGTCGTCGAACGAGCCGAACCTGCAGAACATCCCGGTGCGCACGGGCGAAGGCCGGCGCATTCGCGAAGCGTTCATCGCGCCGCCGGGCAGCAAGATCGTATCGGCGGATTACTCGCAGATCGAGCTGCGCATCATGGCGCATATTTCCGGCGACGAATCGTTGATGCGCGCGTTCAAGGAAGGCGAGGACGTGCATCGCGCAACCGCGTCCGAAGTGTTCAGCGTCACGCCGCTCGAAGTCGACAACGATCAGCGGCGCATCGCGAAGGTCATCAACTTCGGCCTGATCTACGGCATGAGCTCGTTCGGGCTCGCGTCGAATCTCGGCATCACGCGCGATGCGGCGAAGCTTTATATCGACCGCTATTTCGCGCGTTATCCTGGCGTCGCGGCGTATATGGAGAACACGCGCCTGAGCGCGAAGGCGAACGGTTTCGTCGAGACCGTGTTCGGCCGGCGTTTGTGGCTGCCCGAGATCAACGGCGGCAGCGGGCCGCGTCGTCAGGCCGCCGAGCGCGCCGCGATCAACGCGCCGATGCAGGGCACCGCCGCCGATCTCATCAAGCTGTCGATGATCGCCGTGCAGGACTGGCTCGAAAGCTCGGGCATCGGCGCGAAGATGATCATGCAGGTGCACGATGAACTCGTGCTCGAAGTGCCCGAGGAAGCACTTCCCGAGGTCAGGAAGCGCTTACCTGAACTGATGTGCGGCGTCGCGAAGCTGAAGGTGCCGCTCATCGCGGAAGTGGGCGTCGGCAACAACTGGGAAGAAGCGCACTGAGGCGCACTGAAATACTTTGCGCAAGGCATATGCGGCACATGTCGCATATGTCCGACATGTTGGTGACGCGCTTGTGACTGTCATCGAAGCTCACGCACAATCAAGTCAGACGAGGAAGTCAAGCACGAAGGTCGATCGAATATAAAAGCATAGGGAGAGTGCCATGCATCGCTTCATCATCGTCGGCGGAGGGGCTGGCGGCCTCGAACTCGCGACTCGCCTCGGCGACCGTTTCGGGTCGACGGACGAAAAGACACCGCCGAAAGCGCAAGTCACGCTCGTCGACCGCAACCCGACGCATATCTGGAAGCCGCTCCTGCATGAAGTCGCGGCGGGCAGCATGGACCCGTTCACGCAGGAGCTCGAATACGCCGCGCAGGCCTTGTGGCATGGCTTCGAATTCCAGCAGGGCGAGCTCGTCGGGCTCGATCGCGCGGCAAGGCGCATCACGATCGGCGCGCTGCGCGATGAAGAAGCAGGCGAGCTCTTGCCCGAGCGCGAACTCGAGTACGACACGCTCGTCATCGCGATCGGCAGCACGACGCATTTCTTCGGCGTCGAAGGCGCGCAGCAGAACTCGATCGCGCTCGATACCGTCGGTCAGGCCGAGCTCTTCCGCAAGCGCCTGATCGCGGCATGCATGCGTGCCGAGCATTTCGCGCCGGAGCCCGTCGCGGCGGTAGTCGCGAACGGCGAGATCGAATCCGCCGAACCGGTCGTCGAAGACGCGCCGCGCATCCAGGTCGCGATCGTCGGCGCGGGCGCAACGGGCGTCGAATTGTCGGCGGAACTGCGCAACACCGCGCAAGTGCTGTCGGCCTATGGGCTGCACAAACTCCATCCGAAGCACGATATCGGCATCGTGCTGATCGAAGCGGGGCCGCGCATTCTTCCCGCGCTGCAGGAGCGCGTGTCCAGCGCGACCGCGGAATTGCTCACCAAGCTCGGCGTGAAGCTGATGACGGGCGAGACGGTCGCGGAAGTGTCGAAAGATTCGATCCGCACCGCGGGCGGCAAGACGATCCGCGCGGATCTCACGGTCTGGGCGGCGGGCATCAAGGCGCCGGCTATCCTCTCCAATCTCGACGGTCTGCCGACCAACCGCCTCGGCCAACTCCTCGTGCGCCGCACGCTGCAGACGGAAGTCGACGACAACGTCTTCGCGCTCGGCGATTGCGCCGCGTGCCCGTGGCCCGGCAACGAGCGCAACGTGCCGCCGCGCGCGCAGGCCGCGCATCAGCAGGCGAGCTTTCTGTTCAAGTCGCTCGAGCGGCTTTTGCAGGGCAAACCGCTGCCCGAGTACACCTATCGCGACTTCGGCTCGCTGGTGTCGCTCGGGCATTACAGCGCGGTCGGCAATCTGATGGGCGGGCTGATCGGCGGCAATATGCTGATCGAAGGGCTCTTCGCGCGCTTCATGTACATGTCGCTCTACCGGCTGCACGTCGCCGCGCTGCACGGCTACGCGCGCATGGTGCTCGACACCGTCGCGCACTGGCTGCGCCGCTCCACCGCGCCTCGCGTGAAGTTGCACTGACGCGGAATAGAACGCCTGCGTCATTCGTTGAAAGCTGTTTAGAATGGGCGGCGCGTGAGAAGGCGAAGCATTTCGCTGGTTCGCCGGTTCACTGTCGTGCAGCGCCGCGCCTCGTGACGCCTTGAACACGTCGCGCGGTTTTCAACGATCCGTGCCGTTCGCGCAAGGGAGCACTCGCCGCGACGGCCTTGCCGCGGGAGCGACACATGCTAGACCCTGAAGTCGACAGCCTCATTCCGCACGTCCCGTTCGACCGACGCACCTTCATCAAGGCAACCATCGGCACGGGCTTCGCGGCCGCGGTGCTGCCGGTGTCGGCGCAAACCATCCATACCGATGACAACGGCCTCGAAGCCGGCGCCATCGGCATTCGCGGCGCGGACGGCACGCTCGTTCCCGCTTATCGCGCGCAACCGAAGGGCAAGACGCATCTGCCGGTCGTCATCGTGGTTCACGAGATCTTCGGGGTTCACGAGCATATCGCCGACGTGTGCCGGCGCTTCGCGAAGCAGGGTTATCTGGCCATTGCGCCGGAGTTCTTCACGCGTCAGGGCGATCCGAAGGCGTATCCGTCGATTCAGCAACTCAACGAGCAGGTCGTATCGAAAGTGCCGGATTCGCAGGTGATCTCCGACATCGATCAGGCCATCAAATGGGCCGGCGAGCATGGCGGCGATCCGAAGCGCGCGGGCATCGTCGGATTCTGCTGGGGCGGGCGCATTTCGTGGCTGTATGCGGAGCACAACCCGAATCTCAAGGCGGCGGTCGCGTTCTACGGGCGGCTCGTCGGCAACAAGACCGCGATGACGCCGAATAATCCGCTCGATCTCGCCAGCCAGCTCAAGGTGCCTGTGCTCGGCCTGTACGGACGGCAGGATCAGAGCATCCCGCAGGACACCCTCGAGCAGATGAAACAGGCGCTCGCGGACGATCCGCCGCCCGCGAAGAACTCGCAGTTCGTCGTGTACGACGACGCGGGGCATGCGTTCTTCGCGGATTATCGTCCGAGCTATCGCAAGGCGGACGCCGAGGACGGCTGGAAGCGCACGCTCGCGTGGTTCCGCGAGCACGGCGTCAAATAGCGCGCATCGCGCCGGTCAGGGGTTCGGCCCGGTCGCGACCGGCCGGCCCGGATCGGCGCTCCACTCGCTCCATGATCCGGGATAGAGCGCCGCGCCGTGCAGGCCGGCGATTTCCATCGCGAGCACGTTGTGGCACGCCGTCACGCCCGAGCCGCATTGCAGCACGATGCGGTCCGCCGGCGTCGCGCCGATCAGCGTGCCGAACGCCTCACGCAGTTCGTGCGCGGTCTTGAAGCGGCCTTCGGCCGTCAGGTTGTTCTTGAAGAAGTGATTGAGCGCGCCGGGAATATGCCCGCCGACGGGATCGATCGTCTCGTTCTCGCCGCGATAACGGTCGGCGGCGCGCGCATCGATTAGCAGATGATCGCGCGTGCCGATGCTGCGCTCGATCGCCTGCGCGTCGATGGTCACCTGCAGCGGCGCGGCGGCCTTGAACGTGCCCTGCGTCTTCGGCGGCGGGGCGGTCTCGAGCGGATTGCCCGCCGCTTCCCACGCCTGCAGGCCGCCGTCGAGCAGCGCGACGGAATCGTGCCCGAGCCAGCGCAACAGCCACCAGAGACGCGCGGCGTACATGCCGCCGTGCGCGTCGTAGGCGACCACCTGCTGGCCTTCATTCAGGCCGAAGCTCGCCAGCTTCGCAACGAGCGCGGCGCGTTCCGGCAACGGATGGCGTCCGTTCGTGCCCGTCTTCACGCCGGACAGATCGCGATCCAGATGAAGATAGTGCGCGCCGGGAATATGCCCTTGCGCGTAAGCCGCTTCGCCCGAATCGGGCGCGGCGAGATCGAAGCGGCAGTCGAACACGAGGATGCTGCCGGGCGCGGCGGCGAGCCGTTCGGCGAGATTCGTCGCCGAGATGAGCGTGGTGTAGTGGGTGTGCGGCATGACGGCTCCTGAAGCGGCGCTTGTGATGCGGGATGAATCAATAGTCTAAAAGAAAAAACGGGCCCGAAAGCCCGTCTTTTCCTGATGACCGCATCGCCGTCAAATGGCGCCGAGTTGATGCCGCAAGAACTCGTGGAAGTGCTGCATGCCGGATTCCATCGGGCTCTGATACGGCCCGACCTGGTTCTCGCCACGCGACATCAGCGCGCGGCGGCCCGCATCCATGCGCTCGGCGATTTCATCGTCCTCGCGCGCGGTTTCCAGGTACGCGGCGCGTTCCGCCTCGATGAACTCACGCTCGAACAGCGCGATTTCCTCGGGGTAATAGAACTCGACGATGTTCGTCGTCTTTTGCGTGCCGTGCGGAATGAGCCACGACACGACCAGCACGTGCGGATACCACTCGATCATCAGACCGGGGTAGTAGACCATCCAGATCGCGCCGAATTCGGGCGGCGCGCCGTTGCGGAAGCGCAGGACCTGGTCGTGCCATTTGCGGTACGTCGGGCTGCCCGGCTTCTCCAGATTCTTGTGGACGCCGACGGTCTGCACGCTGTACCAGTCGCCGAACTCCCACTCGAGGTTGTCGCACGACACGAAGCTGCCGAGGCCCGGATGGAACGGCGCGACGTGATAGTCCTCGAGATAGACCTCGATGAAGGTCTTCCAGTTGTAGTTGCACTCGTGCACTTCGACGTGATCGAACATGAAGCCCGAGAAGTCGAAATGCTTCGCCGTGCCGAGCCTCGCGAGATCCGCAGCGACGTTGCGGCCCTCCGATTCGAAGAGCAGGCCTTGCCAGTTCTGCAATGAAGTCTTGCCGAGGTTCAGGCAGGGCTTGTCCGCGAAGTGCGGCGCGCCGAGCAGTTGACCGTCGAGATCGTAGGTCCAGCGATGCAGCGGGCAGACGATGTTGTCCGCGCTGCCGCGGCCGTTGAGCATGATCGCCTGACGGTGGCGGCACACGTTCGACAGCAGCTCGATATTGTTCTGCTGGTTGCGGACGAGCACGCGCCCTTCGCCCTCGCCGGGAAGCGCGAAATAGTTTCCCGCTTCGGGAACCATGAGTTCGTGCCCGATGTAGCGTGGACCCTGCTTGAAAAGTGTGTCGAGTTCGCGCGTAAGAAGCGCTTCGTCAAAGTAAGCCGTGACTGGCAGCTGACTGTGAATGGCGTTCAGCTGCAATGCATTGCTCAGATTGGACATTCCCACTCCCGATGAAAACGTGAAAGCAGTGAACAACCCAACCATCGAAGATTCGATTTAGGGAGCCCGCGATTATACCGAAATTCGCCACGAAGGGGCGCATAAGGTCTTGATTTGGGTATAAATTGTCGCGAGAGTTCCTCACAATCGCCCCGTGGACGAGTGCGGATGGCATGGCCCGCAAGGTTCGGGCGAAAATGCCGGAAGGCGGTGACCAGCCTTGGCTGCGGACGGGATGCGGGTCGAAAAATTGGCTTTTGCCGTAGAATGTGCGACTTGGTTCCAAAAATTCAATTGCACATCCACGATTCATGGCGAAAACCGCTGTCCAGGAAACAGGCGATAAAACCGGCGCCGACGCGCAGAGCGCGGACGCCGCGCAGCTTCCGGAAAATTATGAGGCGGCGCTGGCAGAGCTCGAATCGCTCGTCGCGCGCATGGAAGAGGGCGCGCTGAGTCTCGAAGAATCGCTTGCGGCGTATCGCCGCGGCGCGGCGCTTGTGGGCTTTTGCCAACAACAGCTCGAAAAAGTCGAGCAGCAGGTGCGCGTTCTCGACGGCGAGACGCTCAAGCCGCTGCCCGCCGAGGTACAGCGTGCGACCCAGGGTGCGGGAGCCTTGAACGACAACGGGGACGACGACCTATGACCTTCGAACAATGGATGCGCGCGACGCTCGACCGCGTCGAGACCGCACTCGAACACTATCTTCCGGGCACGGACGTCGCGCCCGCGCGCCTGCACGAAGCGATGCGCTATGCCGTGCTGGGCGGCGGCAAGCGGGTGAGACCGCTGCTCGTTCATGCGGCGGGCGAGCTGACCGGCGCGAGCGCGCAAGCCGTGGAAGCGGCGAGCGCCGCGCTCGAGATGATTCACGTCTATTCGCTGGTGCATGACGACATGCCCGCCATGGACGACGACGCATTGCGCCGGGGTAAGCCCACGGTACACATCCAATATGACGAAGCGACGGCACTGCTCGTCGGCGACGCGCTGCAATCGCAGGCGTTCGTCGCGCTGACCGCCGAAGGCAACGGTCTGAACGATGGCCAGCAAGCCGCGCTCGTGCGCGAGCTCGCGGTCGCGAGCGGCTCGCTCGGCATGGCGGGCGGACAGGCCATCGACCTCGAAAGCGTCGGGCGCAAGCTGTCGCGGCCCGAGCTCGAGACGATGCATCGCAAGAAAACGGGTGCGCTGCTGCGCGCGTCGGTACGCATGGGCGCGCTCGCGGGCGCGCATCCTGGCGCGGACGCGCTCATGGCGCTGGACCAGTACGCCGCCGCGATTGGCCTTGCGTTCCAGGTGGTCGACGACATCCTCGACGTCACCGCCGATTCCGCGACGCTCGGCAAGACCGCCGGCAAGGATGCGCAGCACGACAAACCCACTTATGTATCGATCATCGGGCTCGACGCGTCGCGCGAGCTCGCCGCACAGCTCGGCCGCGACGCGCACGCCGCGATCCAGCCGTTCGGTGCGCGCGGCCAGCGTCTCGCCGAACTTGCCGACCTGGTCGTGAACCGGGTGAATTGATTGTTGAACGCGTGACGAACCCCACGGCGCGAGGCATGAAACAATCGCGCCGAACGAATCACGCCAGTTTTCCTAAAATGGGACGACGATGTACGACTTGCTGAAAACCATCGACGATCCGGCCGATTTGCGCGCCCTCGATCGCCGCCAACTGCAACCGCTGGCCGACGAGCTGCGAGCCTACGTGCTCGACAGCGTGTCGCAGACGGGCGGCCATCTGTCGTCCAATCTGGGCACGGTCGAGCTGACGATTGCGTTGCACTATGTGTTCGATACGCCTAATGACCGCATCGTCTGGGACGTCGGTCATCAGACGTATCCACACAAGATCCTGACCGGCCGCCGCGATCAGATGCCGGGCCTGCGCCAGCTGGGCGGCATTTCCGGCTTCCCGCGACGCGCCGAGTCCGAGTACGACACCTTCGGCACCGCGCATTCGAGCACGTCGATATCGGCGGCGCTCGGCATGGCGATCGCCAACAAGCTGCAGGGCGACAACCGCTATTCGATCGCCGTGATCGGCGACGGCGCGATGACCGCGGGCATGGCCTTCGAGGCGATGAACAACGCGGGCGTCGCCGACGATCTGCCGCTGCTCGTCATCCTGAACGACAACGACATGTCGATTTCGCCGCCGGTCGGCGCGCTGAATCGCCATCTCGCGCGACTGATGTCGGGCCGCTTCTACGCAGCCGCGCGCGCGGGCGTCGAGCGCGTGCTGCGCGCGGCGCCGCCCATGCTCGATCTCGCCCGCAAGCTCGAAGAGCACGCGAAGGGCATGATCGTGCCGGCCACGCTGTTCGAAGAGTTCGGTTTCAACTACATCGGACCGATCGACGGCCACGATCTCGATTCGCTGATCCCGACGTTGCAGAACATCAAGGAACTGCGCGGCCCGCAATTCCTGCACGTCGTGACGAAGAAAGGCCAGGGCTACAAGCTCGCCGAAGCCGATCCGGTGCTCTATCACGGCCCGGGCAAGTTCAATCCGGCCGAAGGCATCAAGCCGTCGACGGCGCCATCGAAGAAGACCTACACGCAAGTGTTCGGCGAATGGCTGTGCGACGCCGCGGCGCAGGATTCGCGCGTGGTCGGCATCACGCCGGCCATGCGCGAAGGCTCCGGCATGGTCGAGTTCGAGAAGCGCTTTCCGGACCGTTATTTCGATGTCGGCATCGCGGAGCAGCACGCCGTGACGTTCGCGGGCGGTCTCGCGGCGGACGGCATGAAGCCCGTCGTCGCGATCTATTCGACCTTCCTGCAACGCGCGTACGACCAGCTGATCCACGACGTCGCGCTGCAAAACCTGCCTGTCGTGTTCGCGATCGACCGCGCGGGGCTCGTCGGCGCGGACGGTGCGACGCACGCGGGCAACTACGACCTCGCGTTCCTGCGCTGCATCCCGAACATGACGGTGATGGCCGCATCGGACGAAAACGAGTGCCGCCAGATGCTCTACACGGCGCTCCAGCAGCCGAACCCGACGGCCGTGCGCTATCCGCGCGGCGCGGGCACCGGTGTCGCGACCGTCAAGCAGATGAGCGCGATTCCCGTCGGCAAGGGCGAGATTCGCCGCGAGTCGTCGCAGAAGCTCGGCTCGGGCAAGCGCATCGCGATCTGCGCGTTCGGCACGATGGTCGCGCCGTCGATCGCCGCCGCCGAGCAACTCGATCTGACGGTGGCCAACATGCGCTTCGTGAAGCCGGTCGATGCCGATCTGCTGCGCGAGCTCGCCGCGACGCACGACGCGATCGTGACGATCGAGGAAGGCGCGATCATGGGCGGCGCGGGCTCGGCGTGCGTCGAGGCGCTGCTCGCAAGCTCCATCTTGAAGCCCGTGCTGCAACTCGGCCTGCCGGATGCCTTCATCGATCACGGCGATCCGGCCAAGCTGCTTTCGAGCGTCGGGCTGGATGCGGCCGGCATCGTCAAGTCGATTCGCGAACGCTTCATCGACGCCGTCGAAAGCGCGCACGCAGGCAAGCTGACCAAGCGCGTCGCCTGACGCATCGCTGGAACGGCGCGCTCGGGGCGCGCCGCGCATCAACGCATCAACGCTTCGACACACGGCGCGGGCACTGTCCCGCGCCGTGTGCGCTTCAACGTTTCGATCCGCTCGCGTCTTCATGACGCGCGGCGCATAAGGACAAAACAAATGAATCAGATGAATCCCGCCTTCGTGATGCCCGATGTTCAAAGCACCCCCGACGTGCGCCAGATCGCGATTCAGCGCGTCGGCGTGAAGGGCGTGCGGCATCCGTTGTCGGTGCGCACGGCGAACGGCGTGCAGCCGAGCGTCGGCGTGTGGAATCTCGATGTGCATCTGCCCGCCGACCAGAAGGGCACGCACATGTCGCGCTTCGTCGCGCTGCTGGAAGAGAATGGCGAACCGCTCGATCAGGCCGCGCTGCGCACGCTGCTCGCCGCGATGCTGACCAAGCTCGAAGCGCATTCGGGGCGTATCGAAGTGAGCCTGCCGTACTTCGTGATGAAGACGGCGCCCGTCTCCGGCGTGCAAAGCCTGCTCGACTACGAAGCGACCTTCATCGCCGAGCGGCGCGATGACGAAACCCGCCTGTCGATGAAAGTGCTCGTGCCCGTGACGAGCCTGTGCCCGTGCTCGAAGAAAATCTCGCAATACGGCGCGCATAACCAGCGCTCGCACGTGACGATCACGGCGGAGCTCGCGGGCGACGTCGCGGTCGAGGATCTGATCCGCATCGCGGAAGAAGAGGCGTCGTGCGAACTGTGGGGCTTGCTGAAGCGCCCCGACGAGAAGTTCGTGACCGAGCGCGCGTATGAGAACCCGAAGTTCGTCGAAGACCTCGTGCGCGATGTCGCGACGCGCCTGAACGCGGACGAGCGCATCGTCGCGTATGTGCTCGAAGCGGAGAACTTCGAGTCGATCCACAATCACAGCGCGTTTGCGGTGATCGAGCGGGACAAGCGCCGCGACGCCTGAGTCGGCGTCAGGCGAGCGCCGTTTCCGATGAAACGTGCGCTTCCCGCACCGAAGCCATCACCAGCGACGCCAGCCGCTCGACCGGCGGCGATGCGCTTCCCGGCGCGCGATGCAACGCCAGCGGAATCGACGGCAACGCGGGCAGGCCGCAGTCGCCGGCATCGAGCGCGCGCACCGTCGACGGCAATCCGTAGCGCGTGCGCACCGTTACGCCGAGACCGGCCGCCGCCGCGGCCCACAAGCCCGACAGGCTCGGGCTCGTGAACGCCACCCGCCATTTGATGCCCGCGCGGTCGAGCGCCGCCGCCGCCGCGCTGTGAAACAGACACGGCCGATCGAACGCGATGAGCGGCAAGGGCTCGTCGGGATCGTATTGCCAGGGAACCGTCGATGACGCGATCCAGCGCATCGGCGGCGCGGCGATCGGCTCGGCGATCATCGCGGCGTTGCTGTCGCCGGTGACGCCGCCCGTGCCCCACACGAGCGCGAGATCGAGTTGCCCCGTATCGATGCGCTCCAGCAGCTCGGTATTGCGCGCCACACGCGCTTCGATCCGCACCTTCGGATGCGCCCGCGCGAAGCGGCCGAGCACGTCGGGCAGCACGACTTCGCCGAAATCTTCCTGCAAGCCGAGCCGGATCCAGCCTTCCAGATCGACGCCTCGAATGGCGACGGCGGCTTCGTCGTTCAGTTCGACGAGCCGCCGGGCGTAGCCGAGCATCACTTCGCCCGCGTCCGTGAGCGCGAGCCCGCGCCCGGACTTGCGAAAGAGCGCCGCGCCCGCCTGTTCCTCCAGCTTGCGAAGCTGCGCACTCACCGCCGATGTCGAGCGTCCGACGCGGTCCGCCGCCTTCGCGAAGCTGCCCAGGTCCATGCCCGCGACGAAGCTGCGCAGCACCGCGAGATCGAATGTCGTCTGGCTCATGGCAATCGTCCTGATTTTTCGAATGATCGATGAAGAACTTTGTGATTTTAAGGACGATCCTAAGCCCTCAAACTGGCCGCAGTCAAATTCGACATGGACTGCACGATGGCCACTCCTCTCGTACTGAAATCGAAAAATGCGCCCGCGCTCGGCGGCGGGCATCGCTGGAAGGTGCTCGGTGTCGGCGTCGCGGCGAACGCGAGTTTCTCGGCGGCTGCGGCCGGCATTCCGACCACGGCCGTGTGGATGCGCAGCGGCTATCACCTGAGCAACGGCGAACTGGGACTCGTGCTCGGTGCGCTCGGACTGGGCGTCGCGCTTTCTGAATTGCCTTGGGGCGTATTGACGGATCGCTGGGGCGACCGTCCGGTTCTGCTGACAGGCCTGCTGTCCACCGCCGCGGTGCTCGTCGCGATGAGCTTCTTCGCGCTGCCGTCGTCGGCCACGCTCGGCTGGCTCGTCTTCGCGATGTGCGCGCTCGGTCTGTTGGGCGGCAGCGTGAACGGATCGAGCGGACGCGCGGTGATGGCGTGGTTCGCGGAAGGCGAGCGCGGCCTCGCGATGAGCATCCGGCAGACGGCGGTGCCGCTCGGCGGCGGCATCGGCGCGGCGCTGTTGCCGTGGCTCGCGTCGTCGCATGGCTTTGCGGCGGTGTTCGGCGCGCTGGCGGCGATGTGCGCGGTCTCGGGTGCCTTGGCCTGGCGCTGGCTGCACGAGCCGCCTGACGCGACGCATCGCGCGGCCGCGAACAAGAGCGCGGCACCGCTGACGAACGCGCTGGTCTGGCGCGTCGTGCTCGGCATCGGCATCCTGTGCGTGCCGCAGTTCGCGGTGCTGACGTTCGCGACCGTGTTTCTGCACGATGCCGGTCATTTCGGCGTGACCGCGATCAGCGCGACGATGGGCGCGATCCAGCTCGGCGCGATGGCGATGCGCGTCTGGAGCGGCCGTCACACGGACCGGCACGGCAACCGGCGTGCGTACATGCGCGTGTCGGTGATCGTGGCGTCGGCGTCGTTCGTCGTGCTGGCGGCGGCGACCGCGAGCGGCGCCGCGCATGCGCCCGTGCTGCTCGCGTCGATTCTTGTCTTCGCCGGCATCTGCGTCTCGGCGTGGCACGGCGTCGCGTACACGGAACTGGCGACGCTCGCCGGCACCGAACGTGCGGGCACCGCGCTCGGCATGGCGAATACGGCCGTCTACGCCGGCTTCTTCCTGACGCCGCTCGTCATTCCGCAGGTGCTCGCGGCGGGATCGTGGACGGTCGTATGGCTCGCGGCGGGCGTGTGCGCGTCGTTTGCGCTGCTGTTGTTTCCCCGGCCCGAGCGACCTTAAACTGTCCGTCCGAGAAATCGACCACGCGGAGCGCATCGTGATTCTCATCGGCCAATACGATTCCCCGTTCGTGCGGCGCGTTGCCATCGCGCTGAATCTTTACGGCATGGCGTACGAGCATCGCCCGTGGTCGACCTTCGGGGATGCCGACAAGATCGCGCCGTACAACCCGCTGTGCCGCGTGCCGACGCTCGTGCTCGATTCCGGCGATGCGCTCATCGAGAGCACGATGATCCTCGATTACCTCGATGAACAGGCGGGCGATGCGCGCGCGCTGGTCGCATCGCGCGGCGAGCAACGGCGTCAGGCGCTGAAGGTCTGCGCCTTGGCAACGGGCCTCGCCGACAAGGCCGTCGCGCTCGTCTACGAACGCGTGCTGCACAAGGAGAAATCGCAGGCGTGGCTCGATCGCTGCGCGGGGCAGGTCGAGCGCGTGCTCAATGCGCTGGAAGCGGACCGCGCCGCGCGCGCGACGCCTTACTGGTTCGGCGATGCCATCGGCCACGCGGATATCGCCGTGGCCTGTGCACTGCGCTTCGCGCGCGAGGCGCATCCGGAGATTTTCAGTTCGACGCGCTGGCCGACGCTCATCGGCCATAGCGACCGCTGCGAGATGCTGGCGGTCTTCAAGGCGATCGTGCAGCCGTTCAATCCGCCGCGCTAAACGCTCGGCTTCAGGCTCACGCGCGCGCGAGCGATGTCAGGTCCCAGCGCGGCTTCACGGTGAACGCGTAGTCGCGCACGGCCTGCTCGGGCCAGCGCGCAAGCCGCAGCGCGCCCGCGAGCGCGATCATCGCGCCGTTGTCGGTGCACAGCGAGAGGTCGGGATAATGCACGTCGAAGCGGCGCTTCTTCGCCGCCGCCGACAGCGCCTCGCGCAACTGCCGGTTCGCGCCGACACCGCCCGCCACGACGAGCCGCTTCAAGCCCGTCTTCTTCAGCGCGGCCAGCGATTTGGCGACGAGCACGTCCACCGCCGCATCGACGAAACCGCGCGCGAGATCGGCCTTCGCCTGCTCGCATACGTTGTTGCCGAGCTTGCGGCTTTGCGTGAGCACGGCGGTTTTCAGGCCGCTGAAGCTGAAGTCGAGATCGCCGGAATGGAGCATCGGACGCGGCAGCGTGACCGCGCCCGGCGTGCCGAACTCCGCGAGCCGCGACACTTCCGGCCCGCCCGGATAGCCGAGGCCGAGCAGCTTCGCGGTTTTGTCGAAGGCTTCGCCGGCGGCATCGTCGAGGGTTTCGCCGAGCGTCTCGTACACGCCGACATCGGTGACGCGCATCAGCTGCGTGTGCCCGCCCGACACCAGCAGCGCGACGAACGGAAAGGGCGGCGGTTCGGCAACGAGCAGCGGCGACAGCAGATGCCCTTCGAGATGATGGATGCCGACGGTCGGCTTGTCCCACGCCATCGCGAGCGAATTGGCGATGCTCGCGCCCACGAGCAGCGCGCCCGCGAGACCCGGCCCCTGCGTGAACGCGATGGCGTCGATATCGCCGCGCCTCGCGCCGGACTTCTCCAGTACTTCCTCGAGCAGCGGCAGCGCGCGCCGGATGTGATCGCGCGAAGCGAGTTCCGGCACGACGCCGCCGTAATCGCGATGCATCGCGATTTGCGAGTGGAGAGCGTGCGAAAGCAGGCCGCGCTCGGTGTCGTAGAGGGCGAGGCCGGTTTCGTCGCAGGAGCTTTCGATGCCTAGAACGAGCATGGATTCAAAGCGTCAGAGGTAACAGAAAAGTATAGCAGCGGCGGGTAAATCGCGTCCCGCAGGTAAAATGCGCGCCATGGAATCCTTCGATATCGCCGTCATCGGCGCGGGCGCGGCCGGCATGATGTGCGCGGCCGTGGCCGCTCAATCCGGGCGCCGCGTCGTGCTCATCGACCACGCCGAGCGTCTCGCCGAAAAAATCCGCATCTCCGGCGGCGGGCGTTGCAACTTCACCAACATCAATGCTCAGCCGGCCAATTTTTTATCGGCGAATCCGCATTTCTGCCGCTCCGCGCTTGCGCGTTACACGCCGCGCGATTTTCTCGCGCTGCTCAAGCAATACCGCGTGAAGTGGCACGAGAAGCACAAGGGCCAGCTTTTTTGCGACGACTCCAGCGATACGGTCATCGACGTGCTGAAAAGCGAGTGCGATGCGGGCGGCGTCGCGTGGCGGCGTCCGGTCAGCGTGCATGAGATCCGTCACGACGGCGCGCGCTTTGCGCTCGACACGACCGCGGGCGCGATCGGCGCGGCGGCGCTCATCATCGCGACGGGCGGCCTGTCGATTCCGAAGATCGGCGCGACGGACTTCGGTTATCGCGTCGCGAAGCAGTTCGGCCACAAGCTCGTCGATACGCGTCCCGCGCTGGTTCCGCTGACGTTCACGTCCGCCGACTGGGCGCCGTTCGCCGCGCTCTCGGGGCTTTCGCTGCCGGTGCGCATCGGCACAGGCAAGGGCAAAGCGCGCGGCGAGTTCGACGAGGATCTGCTGCTCACGCATCGCGGCGTGTCGGGGCCGGGCGTGCTGCAGATATCGAGCTACTGGAACACGTCGGAGCCGATCCACGTCGATCTGCTCCCCGACGCCGACGCCGCCGAAATGCTGATCGAAGCGAAAGCGGGCTCGAAGAAGCAGATCGGCAACTTCCTCGGCGAGCACGTCCCCGCGCGTCTCGCGCACGCCTGGCTCGAAGCGCAGCGCGTGTCCGTCGATGCGCGCCTCGCCGATCTGCCCGACCGCACTTTGCGCGCCATCGGCGCGTCGCTGTCGAACTGGACGCTGATGCCGAGCGGCACCGAAGGCTATCGCAAGGCGGAAGTGACGCGCGGCGGTGTCGATACCCGCGAGCTTTCGTCGGCGACGATGATGAGCGAGCGCGTCGCCGGGCTCTATTTCATCGGCGAGGCGGTGGATGTCACCGGCTGGCTCGGCGGCTACAACTTCCAGTGGGCGTGGGCGTCGGGCGTCGCGGCGGGCAAGGCCGCCGCCGAGTTCGCGCGCGGCGCGGCGACGGCCGGCTGAGCGCGCACTCGCGGGGGTTTTGGCGAGTCTCGAAATGCGTACCCGTTTGCTATACTCAGTCGGTCATCGGAGGATTCTCTCCGCTCTGGCTGGCGCTCGGACGGTTATCGCGGCAAGGCATGGATGCATGGTTCGCCGCGGCTCAAAACGGCTCGCAAACAATCCCGCTTGAGGAGGCGTTTCCCAAGCGGGTTTTTGCTTTCGCGGCACGGTCGGCGCCCGCCGGAATTCAAACTTTCGCAATTGCACCGGGTGAACGATGAGCCTCAAAGACCAGATCAACGACGACATGAAGACTGCCATGCGCGCGAAGGAAACCGAGCGCCTCGGCACGATTCGCCTGCTGCTCGCGGCAATCAAGCAGCGTGAAGTCGACGATCGCGTCACGCTCGACGACGCGGGCATCACCGCCGTCATCGACAAGATGATCAAGCAGCGCAAGGATTCGATCAGCCAGTTCGAGGCCGCGGGCCGCACCGATCTCGCCGACAAGGAAAAGGCGGAGCTCGCGGTGCTGTCGGCGTACATGCCGGAACAGCTTTCCGCCGATGCGATCGCCGCCGAAGTGCAGGCCGCCATCGCCGCGACGGGTGCCGCCGGCCCGCAGGACATGGGCAAGGTGATGGGCGTGCTGAAGCCGAAGCTGGCCGGCAAAGCCGACATGACCGCCGTCTCGGCGCAGGTGAAGGCAGCACTCGCCAAGTAACCTCCGCGGCTTATTGATCGGTGATTCCGCACGCATTCCTGCAGGATTTGCTCAACCGCGTCGATATCGTCGACGTGGTGGGCCGTTACGTCCAGTTGAAAAAGGGCGGCGCGAACTTCATGGGCCTTTGCCCGTTTCACAACGAGAAGAGCCCGTCGTTCACCGTCAGCCCGACGAAACAGTTCTATCACTGCTTCGGGTGTGGCGCGCATGGCACCGCGATCGGATTTTTGATGGAGCACACCGGTCTCACGTTTCCCGAGGCCGTGAAGGAACTCGCGCAGGGCGCGGGTTTGACCGTGCCGCAGGAACCTTCGAATTCGTTCCGCGGCGGCGCCGGCGGCGAGAGCGCACCGAGCAAGGCGGTCAGCGTCGCGCTCACCGACGTGATGCAGACCGCGTGCGATTTCTATCGCAAGCAATTGCGCGGTGCGGCGAACGCCGTCGCTTATCTCAAGAAACGCGGATTGACCGGCGAGGTCGCCGCGCGCTTCGGGCTCGGCTACGCACCGGACGGCTGGCAGAACCTCGAAGCTGCATTTCCCGATTATCGGGATGACAACCTGGTGGAATCGGGTCTCGTGATCGTCAGCGAGAAAACCGATTCGCAGGGCCAGGCGCGCCGCTACGATCGTTTCCGCGAGCGGGTGATGTTCCCGATCCGTAACGTGAAAGGGAACGTGATCGGCTTCGGCGGGCGCGTGCTCGACGGCGGCGAGCCCAAGTATCTGAACTCGCCGGAAACGCCGCTCTTCAGCAAGGGCAGCGAGTTATACGGGCTGTTCGAGGCGCGCCTCGCGATTCGCGAACTGGGCTACGTGCTCGTCGTCGAAGGGTATATGGATGTCGTCGCGCTCGCGCAACTCGGCTTTGCGAACGCCGTGGCGACGCTCGGCACGGCTTGCACGCCGGTCCACGTGCAAAAGCTCTTTCGCCAGACGGATACCGTCGTCTTCAGCTTCGACGGCGATTCGGCCGGCCGCCGCGCCGCGCGTCGCGCGCTGGAGGCGGCGTTGCCGCACGCGGCGGACAACCGGACGATCAAATTTCTCTTTCTGCCGAAAGAGCACGATCCGGACAGCTACGTGCGCGAATTCGGCACGGACGGTTTCGGCGAGCAGGTCGATCGCGCGATGCCCTTGTCGCAGTTTCTTCTGAACGAGGTGCTGAACGACAAGGAGCTGGAGCAGCCCGAAGGCCGCGCGAAAGCACTCTTCGACGCGAAGCCGCTGCTTCAGGCGCTGCCCGCGAACGCGCTGCGGGTGCAGATCCTGCATATGCTCGCGGATCGGCTCGACACGCCGTTCACCGAGATCGCCGCGTTGTGCGACATCGATTCGCGCGCGGCGGCCGTTGCGCGCGCGAACGTGCCGAAGAGCGAGCGCCGTCGCGTGACGGGGCAGGAGCAGCGCGCGTTGCGCAATCTGGTGATGTATCCGGGCATCGCGGTATCGCTCGATCAGGACAGCGAGCGCACCCTCGTCACGATGACCGAGCACGGCGAACTGTTCAGCGAAGTGATCTCGCACGCTCGCGAACTGGGGAACGCAGCGGAATTTCAGTTGCTGTCGGAGATCTTGAGAAATGCAGCAAACGCGCCCACGTACGACGATATCTTCCAGGAAATTCTCGCCTATGATGAAAACGTTCGCGATTTGCTGATGCGCGACCCGGCCGACGAGGACGCCGCGCAGCGAGTCGAGGAGCAGCGGCGCCTGCTCGCCGAGGAATTGCAGGCGACCGTCGTCAAGCTGCGGCACGACAGCTATCGGGCGCGGCTGGACCAATTGGCGCGGCAGTCGAGCCTGTCGGCGGAGGAGGTCGCGGAGTTTTCGGAGCTGTCGGCGAAAGTCGCGCAGATCAAGGCCGGGCGGGGCGCAAGCCCGGCTGGCGGAAGGTGAACTGCTATAATAAAAAGTTCAAAATGAATTGCTTTTTGTCAACTGTTTGAACGTTTTTCCTGCCTTTCGATTTAGAGGCGAACGAGGCGTCGAGCAGTTGGCAAAGATCATTTGGCAACGAGCATTCGAAGCAGTCATGCAGTAAAGCCGGCGCGTTGGCCGGTTGGGGGAGCAGAAAGGCCAGGCTGAATCGGCTGTCCGTGATGTGGCGCGATGCGGTTCTACGTGGCGCATGCCGCATATATCACACGAAACGGACGGTTAAGCACGCCGACGAACAGACGGGCGCAAGGGAAGCGGCTGCTATTGAGGGTAGGCGAGGAGAGGCGATTCACACTCGTCCGAACCGCAATGGCGCCCCGGGCAGGGCACGCAGGACGAAGCAGCGTGCGCGTATTGGGTATTCACGGTTCCATCGGCTGTTGTCCAGCAGCCGCGAGTCGAGACTAGAGCCGGTATGGCGAACTCCATGACGAAAAAGCTGAACGATGTATCCGTCGAAGACGACGCAACGCAAAACGCAGAGTCTGGCGCCGCTCCCGCGGCGAAGGTCGAAAAGGCCAGGGCTCGCGATCGCCGCGCGAAGGAGAAGGCGCTTCTGAAGGACGCGTTTTCATCGAGCGCGCCCGGCACCGTCGAGGAACTCGAAGAGCGGCGCGGCAAGCTGCGCGCGCTCATCAAGCTCGGCAAGGAGCGCGGCTTTCTCACCTATGGCGAAATCAACGATCACCTTCCGGACAACTTCACGGAAACCGAGGCGATCGAAGGCATCATCAGCACGTTCAATGACATGGGCGTGGCGGTGTACGAGCAGGCGCCCGATGCCGAAACGCTGCTGCTGAACGACAACGCGCCGAACGCCTCCTCCGACGACGAAGTCGAGGAGGAAGCCGAAGTCGCCCTTTCCACCGTCGATTCCGAATTCGGCCGCACGACCGACCCGGTGCGCATGTACATGCGCGAGATGGGCACGGTCGAGCTCTTGACGCGCGAGGGCGAGATCGAGATCGCGAAGCGCATCGAAGACGGCCTCAAGCACATGGTCATGGCGATCTCCGCCTGCCCGACGACCATCGCGGATATCCTCGCGATGGCCGAGCGCGTGCAGAACGAGGAAGTGCGCGTCGATGAGCTCGTCGACGGCCTGATCGATCCGAACGCCGAGGACACGGACGGCTTCTCGGAGCAGGAGGCCGAGGCGATCGAGTCGGAGAACGAGGAAGCCGAGGAAGAAGGCGACGAGGAAGAGGAAGAAGAGGACGACGGCAGCGCGCAAGCCAGCGCGAACGCCGCACAGCTCGAAGCCCTCAAGCTCCAGTCGCTCGAGAAGTTCTCGCTCATCAGCGAGTGGTTCGAGAAGATGCGCCGTGCCTATGAGAAGGAAGGCTACAAGTCGAAGGCGTATCTGAAGGCGCAGGAAGCCATCCAGACGGAGTTGATGAACATCCGCTTTACGGCGCGCACCGTCGAGCGTCTGTGCGACACGTTGCGTGCGCAGGTGGATGAGGTGCGCCAGGTCGAGCGCCAGATTCTGCATACGGTCGTCGACAAATGCGGCATGCCGCGTGCCGAATTCATCACGCGCTTCCCGGGCAGCGAAACGGACCTCGAATGGGCCGACAAGGTTGTCGCGGAAGGGCACGAGTACAGCGCGGTGCTGGAGCGCAATATTCCGGCGATCCGCGAGCAGCAACAGCGTCTGCTGGATCTGCAGGCGCGCGTCGTGCTGCCGCTGAAGGATCTGAAGGAAACCAACCGGCAGATGGCGGCGGGCGAGCTGAAGGCCCGTCAGGCGAAGCGCGAGATGACCGAGGCGAACCTGCGCCTCGTGATCTCGATCGCGAAGAAGTACACGAACCGCGGCCTGCAGTTCCTCGATTTGATCCAGGAAGGCAACATCGGTCTGATGAAGGCGGTGGACAAGTTCGAATATCGCCGCGGTTACAAGTTTTCGACATATGCGACGTGGTGGATCCGTCAGGCCATCACGCGTTCGATCGCGGACCAGGCGCGCACGATCCGCATTCCGGTTCACATGATCGAAACGATCAACAAGATGAACCGCATCTCGCGGCAGATTTTGCAGGAAACCGGCCTCGAGCCGGATCCGGCGACGCTCGCCGAGAAGATGGAAATGCCGGAGGACAAGATCCGCAAGATCATGAAGATCGCGAAGGAGCCGATCTCCATGGAAACGCCGATCGGCGACGACGACGACTCGCATCTCGGCGATTTCATCGAGGATACGAACACGGTGGCGCCGTCGGATGCGGCCTTGCATGCCAGCATGCGCGATGTCGTGAAGGACGTGCTCGACTCGCTGACGCCGCGCGAGGCGAAGGTGTTGCGGATGCGCTTCGGCATCGAGATGAGTACGGATCACACGCTGGAGGAGGTCGGCAAGCAGTTCGACGTCACGCGTGAGCGGATTCGCCAGATCGAGGCGAAGGCGCTGCGCAAGCTACGTCATCCGAGCCGGTCGGACAAGCTCAAATCGTTCCTCGAAGGGAACTGACAAGGCGGTTCGGGCTTGTATTGAGAGGCGTTGTGAGGCAAACTCGCTATCCCTCGAGAGCCGCCCAGCGCAATGTTCGGAAGTGACAGAAAGCGCCCGCTAACGGCGCTTTCTTTTTGCCCTCGCTTGTCACGAAGGGCCGGAAGCTTAACTGGTATAAGCTGTCGACTCATAATCGACCGATAGTGGGTTCGAGTCCCACCCGGCCCACCAAGTCTTTGATTTTAAAGTCAAATACTTAGCGCGATGCCGCCCCTGACAATCGCCTTTCAGGGACAGTCCGGGGACAGTTGTGGGGACCATGTGGGTCACGTTACCCACTAGGGCCGCTCAAGCCACGTCCTTTACCCTCGCGGCTTTGCGGCGTATATGGGTCGTCAGCTACCCCCTTTTTTTTCTGTTCGTCGGCCCCCTAGTGGGTGAAGGCCACGACGGCGCTTTAATTTATGACGCTTGGGCGTCAGAACGCAGCCCGGCGCAAGGCCGAACTTGGTGGCCAACCGACGGAGAGCGGGGCACCGCCTTACCCCTTTTTCTGGCCATTTTGTTGGCGCTTGAAAAATCAATGGCTTAGCGGCGGGGCGGAAATTTGGGTGCTTGGGCGAAAAAGGCGTTATTCTCTCGATGAATCAAGAGGATGGTGACTGATTCGCCTAGTTCGCTGCCGCGTAGGCAGCTTAGAAAATCTGGGTGAACGTGGATGACCAGACGTTCTAGTTCGCTGCCGCGTAGGCAGCTTAGAAATTGTCTCCCTCGCGTATTTCGTCCATCGCCGCGTTCGCTGCCGCGTAGGCAGCTTAGAAAAGACCGAGAAGCGGTCGGCGTTGATCACGAACGTTCGCTGCCGCGTAGGCAGCTTAGAAAGCCGACAATACACCGCCGGGGCGCATTTCGAGCGTTCGCTGCCGCGTAGGCAGCTTAGAAAGCGGTGCGGTTGTGCGCCGCCTTGATCGAGTTGTTCGCTGCCGCGTAGGCAGCTTAGAAAGAGCACGGCATGACGCAGGTGAAAGCGGATACGGTTCGCTGCCGCGTAGGCAGCTTAGAAAGCGCGTCGGACAAGCAGGTCGGACTTTCAATCGTTCGCTGCCGCGTAGGCAGCTTAGAAATTCTTCAGATAGCTCGGCTCGGGAGACTGCGCGTTCGCTGCCGCGTAGGCAGCTTAGAAATTCATCTTGTGAACGCCAGGCACGATGCGCGAGTTCGCTGCCGCATAGGCAGCTTAGAAAGAGCACGCCACGAACGGCGCGCTGCGCTTCGGGTTCGCTGCCGCATAGGCAGCTTAGAAAAGACGCGCCAGACGCGAGAGCCGGGTAGGCGAGTTCGCTGCCGCATAGGCAGCTTAGAAATTTGAAGCTCCCCGACGCGAACGAATCCAGCCGTTCGCTGCCGCGTAGGCAGCTTAGAAATATGGGCGGAACATGGTGGGGGAGCCGCAAGGGTTCGCTGCCGCGTAGGCAGCTTAGAAAGATGAGTGCGCTCGTCGGGCTTTCATTCGACGGTTCGCTGCCGCGTAGGCAGCTTAGAAACGCGAGATATCGCCGCGATGCTCGCCGCGCACGTTCGCTGCCGCGTAGGCAGCTTAGAAAACGCCGAGGTGCGCGCCTTCCTGATCAAGTACGTTCGCTGCCGCGTAGGCAGCTTAGAAAAAGAACCATCAGAACCACCAGAGAACCATCAAGTTCGCTGCCGCGTAGGCAGCTTAGAAAATCCGCGTCGATTGACCGGGCCGTTTTACGATGTTCGCTGCCGCGTAGGCAGCTTAGAAAATCGGTTTCGCAAAGCATGACAACTTGATCGTGTTCGCTGCCGCGTAGGCAGCTTAGAAATGTTATGACGTGCGCCACTCGCTGACCCATCGGTTCGCTGCCGCGTAGGCAGCTTAGAAAGACACGCTGACATGTCGCCGATTGACCGTGAAGTTCGCTGCCGCATAGGCAGCTTAGAAGGAACGCGCCGCGAGCCGATCGTCTGTTGCGAGGTTCGCTGCCGCATAGGCAGCTTAGAAAATGATCGTTTCGGGCCGAAGAAGCTCGATAAAGTTCGCTGCCGCATAGGCAGCTAAAAACCGGAAACTGGAGTTGCGCTATTCGACGCGGCCTCGTTACCCGTGAGCGCATTCTCGAGTCTTGCCATCTCCAGGTCGTTCTGACTGCCGTCGATCCACTTGGCGTAGGTACGCAGGAACATCTCGACGGTGTGGCCGAGCTGGCGTGCGCAGAAAGCCGGCGTCATGCCGGCCATGAGCATGCTGGTCGCATAGCTGTGGCGCATGTTGTAGGGGCGGCGGTAGCGCAGTCCGAGGCGCTTCAAGATGCGCTTCCAATAGACCCGTTGAAACGCCTCCTCGCTGTGCCAGGGCTTACCGGTACGCGGGTCCTGAAACACGCGCCCGCCCGCCACCTGTGTGAAGGCGCGTTGCCGTTGCAGCGCCGCGAGCGAGCGGCTGTTCAGGCGCACGAGGCGCGCCTCGGCCGTCTTGGTGCGGTTCTTTTCCTCCCCCGCCACCAGCACGCGCTCGATCGCGATGGTGGACTCGGGCGGCGCGTCCGGGCCACTCGGTGCGCCGTTAGCGGGAGCGCGGCCAAATACGGCTTCGAGCGAGTGACGGGCGTCATCCATGCGCTGCCGCCAGCGCGCAGTCAGTTGCGGCTTGGCCGCATCGCCTGCAAGGATTTTCCGCGTGGTTCGCGAGCCTCGGCCCTGTCGCTCGCGAGACGCCGTGGGGTGTCGGCTATGCGCTCGACGATCCGCGTCCCGGCGAGCCGACGTGGCCGTCCCGCAACGGGCTGTCGGAACTCGCAAAGCGTCTTGGCGATGGTCTGTGCGCTATATTCGACGCCCAGCCGGAGCTCGGCGCGCGCGCTATCGCGTACCTGTTTCCAAGGCAGTTCGACGCCGTGTGCGCGGCGATCGGCGCGTTCTGCGAAAACCTCTTTCGCGACTCGCGATTCGAGGCGCGCCTTCAACTGCGCGGTATCTACTTCACCGCCGCAGGCCATGCGGCTAATGCAAGCAACGCGGGTAACGACCCGGCAAGCACGGATTTCATGCTGCCCGCGCGCGGCAATGCACTGGCGGCCGCGCCCGATGAACACGCCGGGCCGTTCGTCAAGCCAAACGTCCTTGTTTTCTCTGCCGTGCAACCCGAGCCATTGTCAGTCAGCCATTCTATTTCCGACGGCGCCTTCAGGACGTCACCGAACCGGTTCTCAACGGCGGCCAACATGACGTCGCGCACTACGTCACCACTGTGGCCGCCGGTCGTCGCCGCCCAGCTCATCGCTGCGCGGTCGCAGCAACCAGAGCGAACGTGACACGCAGCGGCTCGCCGTTGTCGCAACGAAACTCGAAGCCATCAGAACACCAACGCTGATTGCTTTTCGCCACCGCGACCTTGCCATCGTATCGGCGCTGAGGGCGCCGCGCCATGATTCTCCCGCTGCCGACGCAAGAGGCCCCACACACGACGGTAGCCATAGCTCGGCAGATCAACAACGGCCAATCGAATCTCTTCCACCAGACCAGCGTCGTCAGTGCTTCGGGCCGTACGTCCATCCCGCCAGTCAGCCGGCCGCGCCAGCTTGTCCGCCACATTCGAGCGCGCTACACCGAGAATCTCACAGACCTGCTTCACTGGTCGTCCTCTGGCAATGAGTGTGAGCACGCAATCCATTTTCGCGACTTCGCTACCTCCACCGCTTCACGAAGAATCTCGTTCTCCATCGTCTTCTTCCCGAGCAGTCGCTGAAGCGCCCTGATTTGTTTCAGTGCATCGTTTAGCCCCGATGCCGGCACAACTTCCTCGCCAGAACTGACAGCCGACAGGCTACCGTCCTGATACAGCTTGCGCCAGTGAAACAGCTGATGCGGATCGACGCCGTGCTGGCGTGCAACCATTGAGACCGACTTGCCCGGCTCGAAACTCTCCCGCAGCATTGTCAGCTTCTCTTCCGCTGACCACCGCCGCCGGCGCTCCGGCCCCGTCAACACTTCCATCACTTCTTGTTTGTTGTTAGTCAAAAACACAGTCGTATGAGCTACATGATGCGCACGGACGTGGGCCGAGGGCCGCTCGAATTGCTGGACTTGCGCGGGTTCACGTTGCCTTTGCGCGTGTTCGTGAAACGCGAGACGGCGGCCAAGGGCGTGAGACTGGCCGATGGACCGCCGCCGCTACCCAAAGCCGCGATCGAAGCAGCGAAGCAGGCGGAGACGCCGTTGCCGAGCGGACGTGGCGGGCTATGAAGCGTGCTCGCTATTGAGTTGCTTCTGCACGCCGCGTTCAATGCATCGAACGAAACGCCGAACGATCCAAGAAGCCTGGCGAGTTGAGAGACAGATACTTGCGGGCCGCCATCCGGATTCGACATGGAGTGCCGATGCGAATCTTGCAAAAACGTACTTCTACTACGGCCTTGTTGCCCGTCGTGCGGACCGAGCAAGTGGCGATGGCGAACGTGGCGTCCGTGCCGAGGACCGGACCCACGATGGCATTGACTCCGCCTACCGCCGCCGAGGCAGCGCGGACCTGCCAGCAACTGCGCACGACCGCCGTGTCGATATTTCGAAAGCACTACTGGCCTTGACGGCGAACCTGCCGAAGGTGCCCGCGAGCGATGCCGCCGCGTTTGCGCGCGAGAACGCGATGGTCATCCCCGATGGCGTGCCGATGTTTCGGAAGCCGCTCTACCACGTCTTGCTGGCCGGACGCTATCTTGAGCCTGCCACCGGGCGGATCGGCGTCGTTCCAAACACCGCGTCGACGACGCTGCGCTCGCTGATGCTGGCCGACAGCGCGAACACGACGCCTCGGGCGTTAAGCGTCGGACGCGTTCGCAAATAGCGCGAGATAGTCGCTCGGGTTGACCGGCCGATTATCCACGCGTACCTCGAAGTGCAGGTGTGGACCGGTCGAGCGACCCGTCGATCCGACCTTGGCGATCGACTCGCCCGGCTGCACCGTCTGCCCGACGTGCACCTCGATCTTCGAGGCGTGGGCATAGCGTGTGATAAAGCCGTTGCCGTGATCGATTTCGACGGTGTTGCCATAGCCGGGCATCGGCCCCGCGTAGATGACGCGGCCGGCGCCGGCCGCGAGGATAGGGGTGCCCGTTGGCGCAACCAGGTCCACGCCCGGGTGGAAGCTCAGGTGGTGCGTGAATGGGTCGGCGCGGTTGCCAAACGGTGAACCGATACGTCCCAGTCCGAGTGGACGACGACCCGGAAAGGCACTCCACGCGGCCTCATGCTGTGCCGCACCCTCTTCGAGTGCGCTAAGCGTGGTGGCGAGGCAGTCGAGTTCGGCGCGGGTAGCTTGTGGATTGGCCAGCGCGCCGGCGGCTTGGCAAGGCTGGGGCGGCAGTTCGGGGCCGCCCTCGGCGTCGCTGTAGGACGCGCGCGCCGACGCCGCCGTGCGGGTGGTGATGCCGCGCGGCGATGGTGCGCGTAGGCGCCGGTCGAATGCGCTGAGGGTATCGAGTTGTGCGGAGAGCCGCTGAACCCGCGCATCCAGCGAGGCGTTGGCGGCCTGCAGGCGCGAGATTTCGTCTGTCGTGTAAGGGGCGACGATGGCATTCCGTGCGGGCTCGTGGTGTACCCGCGGCGCGTGGACAATCGGGACACCGTAGTGCCCTAAAGCGACACCGACGGCTAATGCGAGCGCGACCGCCGAGCACGCAGTGCTGAGGATGGTGTTGCGAATTGCGCCACGCCGCATGACGATGTACCCATCGTTTCTCGAACGCGAAAACGCTGAAGCCATCCTTGCCTCCCAACAACCAGTGAGAATTTCGAGATGGTAAGAGCGCGGGCTGATGCCGGCATATCGGATAAATCAGATAAATTTGAGATGGGCGGGCGCAGAAGCCGAAATAGAGTAGTTACAACGTCACAGAAAAAGGTCGTTGGTGGAGGGGCGTCCTCGAATGCCTCGATTGGATGAACGGTCGCCTTCCCACGCGGCGATGCGTCAAGGGGACTTCTTGATCGGATAACGCGGTCGCCAACCGCGCCATCATGGGAATAGCCCCTTCACCAATCAAATACTTGGCAAACCTATTCTTCAAAAGGCGCGCGGAGCGCAAGCGTTGCGACGCATGAAGAAGCAACGCAAAGACACAGATCCATTGAGCATTCAGGTACAACGGAACCGGCTCGCGCACGATGACGCAAAGCCGAAGCCCGCGAAGCACGATGCGCCACAGCAGCTACCTCCGCCTCGATGACATCAGCGACATCGGGTGTCCCAAACGCATCGGCGACGGCCGAGGCCGCATCACAAGCGCTGCACGTCGCCGCCGACGCGCTGAAGAGCGCGAAGCCGAGTGCAAGCTCGGCCTCACAAAGCGCGCCGGACAGCTCGCGAACGGCGCACGTCAGGGTTGCCTGACCGCATCATTCCGCTCGCGGGGCGCTTTCCCGGTCGCAGCCCTTCATCAACAACAAAGCAGGTAAAACATGAAGCAATTCCTTTCCCTCATCACGTGTGCGCTGTCGGTGTCCTTATTGACCGCCTGCGCCACCGGGCCCGATCGCGAGCAGGAGGTCGCACTCAACCAGCAAGTCGGTATCGAAGTGACGCAGACCAAAGAAGGCGTTCAGGTGCGGCTGCCCGATCGCGTGTTGTTCGATGTCGACCAATCGGCTTTGCGCGACGATTCCGCCGTAGCCATCCGACGGGCGGTCGTACTGCTCAAGCGAAGCACGAAGTCCGTGATCGTGGAAGGCCATACCGACAACACCGGCACGCACGAACACAACCAGGCGCTGTCCGAGGCCCGCGCACGGACGGTCGCGAGTGCGCTGGAACAGCGCGGCATCGCCGCTTCGCGCGTCACTACCGAGGGCTTTTCTTCCGATCGTCCAACGGCCAGCAACGATACGCCGGCGGGACAGGCGAAGAACCGCCGCACCGAGATCGTCGTGGTCGGCGAATCGCTCGATACCATCATGGGCAAGGCAAAGCGCTGACGCGCGTCGTTCCTCCGGGCACGTTCGTCGAAGCCCGCGGACGTGCCATGCCAGGCCGCGACATGATCGGCCGGGCGCACCCGCTATATCCGACCATACATCCCGCCCTATATATACGATAAGAATGTTTTGCTTTCGTGGATGCTTTTTCTGCCGCAACATGAAGTGGTTCTGAAAAGCACATGGAGCGAGACATGGACAGCACGACGGATCTGAAGCGCTACGAATTGCTGATCAACGGCGAGTTCGTTCCACCGAGCGGCGGCGATTACTCCACGAACCTCGACCCGGCGACCGAGAACCCGATCGCTCGCGTGGCGCAGGGCACCTCTGCCGACGTGGACCGCGCCGTGCTGGCGGCGCGCGCCGCGCTCAAGCCGTGGAACGCGATCCGGGCCGCCGAGCGCGGCCGCATCCTGATGAAGCTCGGCGAGCTGCTGCGCGAAAATCAGGAAGAACTCGCGGCGCTCGAAAGCCTCGACGCGGGCAAGCCGATCGCCGGCGTGCAGCGCCAGGACGTGCCCGCTGCCATCGATACGCTCACGTACTACGCCGGCTGGTGCGACAAGATCAACGGCCAGGTCGTGCCCGCGCGCCCCGACGCGCTCACTTATACGGTGCGCGAGCCGGTCGGCGTCGTCGCGGCGATCGTGCCGTGGAACTTCCCGTTGATGATCGGCGTGTGGAAGATCGCGCCCGCGCTCGCGTGCGGCTGCACGCTGATCGTGAAACCCGCCGAAATCACGCCGCTCTCCGCACTGATGATCGGACGGCTCGCGCTCGAGGCGGGCGTGCCGCCCGGCGTGCTCAATATCGTGACGGGCAAGGGCTCGGTCGTCGGGGATTCGCTCGTCGCGCATCCGGGCGTCGACAAGGTGACGTTTACCGGTTCGCCGTCGGTCGGGCGCGGCATCCTGCAGGGCGCGGCGGGCAACTTCAAGCGCGTCACGCTGGAGCTCGGCGGCAAGTCGGCCAACGTGATTTTCGCGGACGCGAACGTCGATAGCGCAGTGCGTGCGGCCGCCTCCGGCATCTTCTTCAACGCGGGACAGGTCTGCTCGGCGGGCTCGCGCATTCTCGCCCAGCGCGCGGTCTACGACGAAGTGGTCGAACGTCTCGCCGAGCGCGCGCAGACGATCAAGCTCGGCGATCCGTCGAAGCGCGAGACCAACATGGGCCCGCTCATCTCCGCCAAGCAGATGAAGAGCGTGCTGGATTACGTGGATATCGGCAAGGGCGAGGGCGCATCGCTCGTCACGGGCGGCAGGCGTTCGGGCGAGCGCGGTTATTTCGTCGAACCGACGGTATTCGCGAAGGTCGAGCACGAGATGCGCATCTCGCAGGAAGAGATTTTCGGGCCGGTCGCGAGCGTGATTCCCTTCGACGATGAAGCCGACGCCCTGCGCATCGCCAACGGCACCGCATACAGCCTTGCGGCGGGCGTGTGGAGCGCGGATATCGGCCGCGTGCATCGCATGGCCGCGGAACTGAAGGCGGGCACGGTCTGGGTGAATACCTACGGCTTCACGGATGTGCGTCTTCCGTGGGGCGGCGGAGGCGATTCAGGCTTCGGCCGCGAACATGGCGATGTCGCCATCGAAAACTTCACCGAGCCGAAGGCGGTGTGGGTCGCACTGACGCCCTGACATCGAGGGGCCGCGGGCAGCCGCGGCGACTTTGATGAACGCAAAAGGGCGGCCCGGATTTCCCGGACCGCCCGCATCAATGATAGAGACGCTTCAGACGCGTGCCGTTTCCTGGTTGCGCGCCCGCCAAAGCCGCGCCCGCTGCGTGCTGTCTTCGTACTGAACCGTGTTTTGCCGGCACGCTTCGATCGTCGAGTTCTTCCGTTCGACGATTGCCTGGCAAAGAAACTCCGCGCTGTACGCCTTCAACAGATGCGGGCAGTGCGATTCGATGTACTGCGCGATTTTCCCGTAGTCGCTATCCGCCGACGCAAGCGAGCGCCAGGTTTGCGCGTCCCAACGGAACATCAGATCGAGTTCTTCGAAAGCGGTATTGAATGCGCAGACTTGTGCCTGAACTTCGCGGTCATCGCCGTGCGTTGCGTGGATCATGATCGTCTCCTGTATGGCCGTGGGGCATGACTGCAGGATAGGAAAGCTGATCCATATACGACAGTTAAACTTTTTTCGCTTATTTATTCAGAAAGCGTTATGTATTCGGCTTGCCGGTTTTCGCGACGATCTGTGTAATCGCCTCGATCTGCGCCGCGCCTTCCTCGATCAGGAACTGCTTGAACGCGAGCGCCACCGGCGGGAGCCGCTTGTTGTTCCGATGCACGACGAACCAGTTGAGCATCACGGGAAAACCCTCGATGTCGAGCACGGCGAGCTTGCCGACCTGCAACTCCATGCTGATCGTGTGCGCGGACAGAAAGCTCAGACCCATGCCGGCGATGACCGCCTGCTTGATCGTTTCCGTGCTGGTGATTTCCATCGCGACGTTGAGATTCGACAGGCGTCCGGCAAAACCCTCCTCCATCGAATTCCAGGTATCGGAGCCGCGCTCGCGGACGATGAACGGCTCGTCGGCCAACGCTTCGAGCGGAACGTTCTTGCGCCCGACGAGCGGATGGTCCGGCGGCGCGACGATCACGTACGGATGAGGCGCGAAGGAGACATTGACGGTGTCCATGTCGCGCGGCGGCCGCACCATCACGGCGAGGTCGGTCAGGTTATCGGAAAGCTGATGTAGCAATTCCTCGCGGTTATGCACGGCGAGGTTGAGCCTTACATCGGTATTACGCTGCGTGAATGCTGCAAGGAGACGGGGAAAGAAATAGTCGCCCGCGCTGATCACCGCGACATTGAGCGTTCCGCCCGAGATGCCCTTGAGGCGTGCCATGGCGTCGTCCGCTTCGCGGAACTGCTCGAGGATCGCACGGCTGTAATGGAGCATTTCATTTCCGGCCGGAGTGAGGTAGATTCTTTTGCCCAATTGCTCGAATAGAGGCAAGCCGGCATGTTCCTCCAGCTGTTTCACCTGCGTCGAGACCGCGGGTTGCGTGAGGTAAAGCTCCTCGGCGGCGCGGGAAAAACTCAGTCGCCGGGCCACGGTTTCGAAGATCTTCAATTGACGCAGGGTGGCGTTGCGCAGCACGGCGATCCTTCATCCATTAACGATAGCTAATTTATACAATAATTTTTTCTAACTTTCCTTAATCGTTTTTCTCCTCCACGATGCTTTCACGTCCGCGTTTGTTGTAAGGCGGACGACGGCGGATAGCACGAACGACCATGCTGGACCCCGAGCATGAGCCGGCTTTCCGCGTGGCATTTCGAGCATCACCCCGCAGCACACGAAGCCTGCAAAGGCCGATCAACCTTCCGGACTCTATTGGGAATCGCTTGACATGATTCGTCGATCGCCTGACGCGGATGTATGCCGGATGTGCGAATCGATCGCCCGCTTCCACCCGCGCGACCAGCGCGCCAAGCACGACAAGCGGCCGCACGCCCATGCCGCCTGGACCGAGCATTTTCCCTGACCGACCGCTCGCCGCCGACGCACCGCGCCGGTTTCTCGCAGTACCTCAAGCGCCGTACGAGCGCTAAGAACACATAACGGAGACAGACATGGCAAGCGCAGACACGGTTGTGTCCGGGCATTCGCACGGGCGTCATCACAACAGATGGATTCAGCTGGCGGTGGGCATCCTATGCATGGGACTCGTCGCCAACCTGCAGTACGCATGGACGCTATTCGTCGTTCCAATGGATGCGAAACACCATTGGGGGCAGGCGGCGATTCAAACGGCCTTTACCATCTTCATCGTCACTGAAACATGGCTCGTGCCCGTCGAGGGCTGGCTCGTCGATAAATTCGGGCCGAGGCCGGTCGTGATCGGCGGTTCGATCTGCGCGGCGATCGGCTGGGTCATCGATGCCCACGCGACCAGCCTCATGCATCTCTACATCGCGGCGGTGATCGCGGGTATCGGCGCGGGCTGCGTGTACGGCACGTGCGTCGGCACGGCGCTGAAGTGGTTCCCGGACAAGCGCGGTCTCGCGGCCGGTCTGACGGCGGCGGGCTTCGGCGCGGGCGCGGCGGTCACGGTCATTCCGATCTCCAACATGATCCAGAGCTCCGGCTACGAGCACGCGTTCATGTTCTTCGGCATTCTGCAGGGCGTATGCATCTTCGTGCTGGCGCTGCTGCTCGTGCGTCCGAATCCGCCGAAGGACATCGTGCCGGCCAAGCGCATCGTGGCGACGAAGATCGACTACACGACCGGACAGATGGTGCGCTCGCCGCTCTTCTGGGTGCTGTATCTGATGTTCGTGTTCGTCGCGGCGGGCGGCGTGATCGCGACCGCGCAGTTCGGACCGATCGCCAAGGAGTACGGTTTCGCGAAGATGCCGGTGAACATTCTGGGCGTGACGCTGCCGCTGCTCGCGATGACGCTCTCCATCGACAACCTGTGCAACGGCTTCACGCGTCCGCTGTGCGGCTTCATCTCCGACAAGATCGGCCGCGAGAACACGATGTTCATCATCTTTCTCGGTGAAGGCGTGGCCTTGCTCGGGCTGATGGAGTTCGGCCACAACCCGTATCTCTTCATGCTGTTCGCGGCGATGACGTTCCTCTGCTGGGGCGAGATCTTCTCGATCTTCCCGGCGACCTGCGCCGACACCTTCGGCAGCAAGTACGCCGCCGCCAACGCCGGCACGCTGTACACGGCGAAGGGCACGGCGTCGATGCTGGTGCCGCTCGCCTCGGTGCTCGCGTCGATCGGTTCGTGGAACGCGGTGTTCATCGCGACCGCGATCACGTCGATCGCGGCGGGCCTGTGCGCGAAGTTCGTCCTCGCACCGATGCGCAAGCGCTGGATCGAGAACACGGTGGCCGAGACGTCCGCCGAGTCGTCGTCGGCGAACGCGTCGTTCCAGGCGGGTTGGGACGCATCGCGCAACACGGTGCAGTAAGGAAGCACGGCATGCGCGATCAACCGAACAGGAACGCGCATGCCGCGCCGTCACTCAGCGTATCGCTGCATCAGTTGAGGCTGTTCGTCACCCTCGCGCGGCATCGCAGCTTCACGCGCGCGGGCGACGAATTCGGCATCACGCAATCGGCGGTCAGCCGCAGCATCCGCGAGCTCGAAGACGAAATCGCGCTGCGGCTCTTCGATCGCACCACGCGTCAGGTCGCGCTCACCGAAACCGGCCGCAAGCTGCTCGCGCGCATCGCGCCGCTCGTCGAGGAACTGGAGGCGACGCTCCGGCCGCGTGCGCAGGAGGGCGGCGAGCCCGGCGTCGTGAATCTCGCGAGCAGTTGCGGGCTCACGGCGAGCGTGCTGCCGGCGCTGCTCGCGTCCTGCCACGAACGCCTTCCGGATATCACCGTCGTCGTGATGGACCGGCCGCAGAACGCGGTGCTGCAGCTCGTGCGCTCGGGCGAGGCCGAACTGGGCGTCGTCGCGGCGCCGGCCAATCTCGACGAACTCGCCGCCGAGCCGCTTTTCGCCGACGGACTCGCGGCGGTCGTCGGCGCGTCGCATCGATTGAACGCGGCGGCGCGCATCGACTGGCAGCAGTTGCGCGGCACACCGCTCCTCCTTCTCGATGACGACACCGGGAGCCTCGGCGCCATCGAAGCCGCGCTCGCGCTCCACGGCGTGACCGGCGCCGTGCGTCAAAGACTCACGCAGCCGGCGGCGGTCGCGCGCATGGCCGAAGCGGGGCTCGGCGTCGGCATCCTGCCGATGCACGCGCGCGCCACATGCGACAACGCGCGGACGCGTTTCATCCCGCTCGTGCCGGACGCCCTGCGCACGATCATGCTCGTGCGGCGCAAGAGCCGCGCGTTGCGCGCCAGCGCGGCCAGCGTCTGGTCACACGTCATCGCGGCCTCGTCGCATACTCTCGTCACGAGCCAGGCCGTCGAGGCCTGAGCGACGCTTTCCCCATCCGCTCGCAAAAACCCGCAGCGCGGCGTCGCGCATGCGGGTTTTCGCTCGTCCCGAAGCGCACGATTCGCCTTGTTCTTGCTCAATACGGAATGTAGTATCTTGTATATCAGAAAGCTTTAAAGCTACAACCCTCAGGAGACGAACCATGAAAATCTGCGTGTACGGCGCCGGCGCGATCGGCGGCTATATGGGCGCACAACTGGCGCGAGCCGGTGCGGACGTCAGTTTCGTCGCGCGCGGTCCGCATCTTGCGGCCATGCAGGCGAACGGCGTCAAGCTGCGCATCGACGGCGAAGAGCACACCGTCAAGGTCCGCTGCACGAACAATCCCGCCGAGCTCGGCCCGCAGGATTACGTGATCATCGCGTTGAAAGCGCATTCGATTCCGGGCGTCGTCGACCTGATTCCGCCGCTGCTCGGCCCCGAGACGGCGATCGTCACGGCCGTCAATGGCCTGCCTTACTGGTACTTCTACAAGCACGGCGGCGAGCTCGAAGGCACGAAACTGCAGAGCGTCGATCCGGGCGGACGGCAATGGGACGTGTTCGGGCCGGAGCGGGCGATCGGCTGCGTGCTGCTGCCGGCGGCGGAGATCGCGGAGCCGGGCGTCATCGAGCATCACTACGGCAAGAAATTCCCGATCGGCGAGCCGAGCGGCGAGATCACGCCGCGTCTGCAGGCGCTGCACGACCTCATGGCGAAGGCGGACATGGAAGCGCCGATGCGCGACAACATCCGCGATGAAATCTGGCTGAAGCTCTGGGGCAATCTGTGCTTCAACCCGATCAGCGCGCTGACCGGCGCGACGCTGGACATCCTCACGAGCGATCCCGGCACGCGCGCGCTCTCGAAGGCGATGATGCTCGAGGCGAAGGCCATCGGCGACAAGATCGGCGTGAATTTCCGCGTCGACGTGGAGCGGCGCATCAACGGCGCGGGCGCGGTCGGTGCTCACAAGACCTCGATGCTGATGGACTGCGAAGCCGGACGGCCGATGGAAATCGATCCGCTGATGACCGTCGTGCAGGAAATCGGTCGCCTGGTGCACGTCGGCACGCCGATGCTCGATGCGGTTCTCGCATTGATCAAGCTGCGCGAGGGCGTAAATCAGGGCACGGCGAAGGCACTGCCGCTCCCGCAATCGCAAAAAGCGGCCTAAACTGCAGACGAAGGGACCAGCGTTGTTTCTGATATACAAGATGCAAAATATGTTGCGCGCTGTTGCGATGCAGCATATACTGAGGGCTCTTGAGTGATTTAACTGGAGCCTGAGATGAGCATCGCCCTGTTGGTTGTTGTCGGATTCGCGCTGGTTGCCGTGGGTGTGGGTGTTACGTTTATGATTGCGTCGTCGGTGCCGCAGAGCATGCTGCAGCGCGCACAGGATCACGGTCGCTTCGCCGGTCTCGCGGCGGATGACCAGAACGGCGGTTCGGGCAAGCGTGTCGTCGCTAGCCGTCCGCACTTGGGAAATCAAGCCATCAATGCCATCTGATACTCAATCCGTAGACCGGCCGGAAGTTCGCCCCGAAGTTCGTCAGCCCGGACTGACGCTTTCGCTGGAACCGATCAATGCCACGGTTTCGCTGCGCGATCAGGCGTACGCGAAACTGCGGCAGGCGATCGCCGAAGCGGACATCTACCGCTCGCGGGAAGAAATCCGTCTCGACGAGAAAGAGCTGACCGAAGCGCTCGGCGTCTCCCGCACGCCGATCCGCGAGGCCATGACGCTTCTCGAGCAGGAAGGCTTTCTGCGCACGGTGCCGCGGCGCGGCGTCTATATCTTGCGCAAGACCAAGCGCGAGATCGTCGAGATGATTCATATGTGGGCGGCGCTGGAGAGCATGGCGGCGCGGCTCGCGACGCAGCGCGCATCGGACGAGGAAATCGCCCAGTTGCGCCACATGTTCGACAACTTCCGCGATTCGACGCCCGCCGAGCATATCGACGAATATTCGGACGCGAATATCGCGTTCCATTCCGCGATCGTGCGCTTGTCGAAGTCGGAGATCATCTTCGAGACGATCAAGAACATCTTCGTGCACGTGCGCGCCATTCGTAAGATGACGATCTCGCAGAGCGACCGGGCGTCGCGCTCGATCGTCGATCACATGCGCATCATCGAGGCGCTGGAGCAGCGCGATACGGAGCTGGTCGAGCGGCTCGTGAAGCAGCATTCGCTCGATCTGGCGGCGTTCGTCGAGGCGAATTGCGACTTTCTGGATTGAGTTTTATCTGAGCAGGAAGAGAAAGAAGGGCCGCGCGGTGATTGCCGCGCGGCCCTTCTTTATTTGCAGCCAAGTATCGCGGATTGGCGTTCGAGTTCGCGCTGGCGGTCGGGTGAGGCTTGAGCATCGGCGCCGCCCCACGGATTGTTCACGAAGTTCTGGTAGTTCTCGTTGCCGCGGTTGCGCTGCGCAGTCGGGTTGTCCTTGCCCCAGTCGATCGACGCGCCCAACGCGGCGCATCGATCGCTTTTCAACTGCCTCTCGGTGATAGAGGCGTCCGGAACGTGATTCAGATTCTTGTTGAGGTGGCTTTGGAAGCGCGGGGCGGACGCCGCATCCGAATAAGCCGGCGAGAGCGACACGGTTTGTGCGCTGGCTGAACCGAATGCGCACGCCAGCGCGAGACAGAAGATTCGCTCGAGCATGGCGTCAGTTCCGCGCACAGTCGAGTTGCTGAGATTGCGTCGGCATCCGCGATCCCTTGTCGTCGGTTTGCTGCGTGATCTGCGTGCTGCCATCGGGCAGGAGCGTGATCGAACCGTTTTGCTGTGGCTGCGTGCCATGCAAGCCCTGCGGGCCTTGCGCGCGCTGATATTGGCAGCGGACCGGGTTCCTCGACGGTGGAGGCGGATTCTTGATGTTGGCGGCCGCGCGGCTTTCGAAACGGGAAGAGGCGGAGTTATCGCTGACAAGCGGAGAAAGCGACTGAGCCAGCGTTTGTTCGATGCAGACGGCTACCATCAACGCCGCGATGGCGAAGCAGAAGAAACGGATCATGGGCGCATTCGATAAGGCTTGAGAACCTTTATCTTATGATTCGCCTGCAGAAAGATTGTTGAGAAGTGTGATTATCGAGGCGGACGACGCCGCCTCGTGCCAGACCGCCTCAGCGACGCATCGCGCGCACCATCGTTTCGCCGAGCGCGGCGGGTGAATCCGCCACATGAATGCCCGCCGACTTCATCGCGTCGATCTTCGCGCTCGCGGTGCCCGAGCCGCCCGAGATGATCGCGCCCGCGTGGCCCATGCGGCGTCCCGGCGGCGCGGTCGTGCCGGCGATGAAACCGACGACCGGCTTCTTCGTCTGCGCATCCTTCAGGAACTGCGCCGCTTCTTCTTCCGCCGATCCGCCGATCTCGCCGATCATGATGATGCCTTCGGTCGCATCGTCCTCCAGGAAAAGCGTCAGGCAGTCGATGAAGTTCGTCCCGTTCACCGGGTCGCCGCCGATGCCGATGCACGTCGTCTGGCCGAGCCCGGCCGCGGTCGTCTGCGCGACGGCTTCATACGTGAGCGTGCCCGAGCGCGACACGACGCCGATCTTTCCCGGCTGGTGAATATGCCCCGGCATGATGCCGATCTTGCATTGCCCCGGCGTGATGACGCCCGGACAGTTCGGCCCGACGAGCCGGCTGCCCGAGCCGGCGAGCGCGCGCTTGACGCGCAGCATGTCGAGCACCGGAATGCCTTCCGTGATGCAGACGATGAACGGCACTTCGGCGTCGATGGCTTCGAGAATCGCGTCGGCGGCGAAGGGCGGCGGCACGTAGATGACGGATGCGTCCGCGCCGGTTTTCGCGACCGCCTCGGCGACGGTGTCGAAGACGGGCAAGTCGAGATGCGTCGTGCCGCCTTTGCCCGGCGTCACGCCGCCGACCATGCGCGTGCCGTACGCGATCGCCTGCTCC
The DNA here is from genome assembly GCF_900044055.2 of Caballeronia calidae. GTDB lineage: Bacteria > Pseudomonadota > Gammaproteobacteria > Burkholderiales > Burkholderiaceae > Caballeronia > Caballeronia calidae. Next base: position 72,084 of record NZ_FCOX02000005.1, read on the forward strand.
GAGTGAAACGTGCCCTGCGCGCCGGTGAAGCCCTGGCAGATGACCTTCGTGTTCCTGTCGATCAAAACGCTCATGTCGGCTTCCTTTTTAGTGATGTGCGGCGGCGACGGCGCTGACGATCTTGTCGGCGGCATCGGCGAGGTTTTCGGCGGGGATGATGGCAAGCCCGGACGTGCGCAGGATTTCGCGGCCCGCATCGACGTTGGTGCCGGCCAGGCGCACGACGAGCGGCACGCGCAGATCGACTTCACGCGCGGCCGCGACGACGCCTTGCGCGATCACGTCGCAGCGCATGATGCCGCCGAAGATGTTGACGAGAATCCCCTGCACCTTCGGATCGCGCAGGATCAGCTTGAACGCGGTCGCGACGCGCTCCTGCGTTGCGCCGCCGCCGACGTCGAGAAAGTTCGCCGGCTCGCTGCCATAGAGCTTGATGATGTCCATCGTGGCCATCGCGAGGCCCGCGCCGTTCACCATGCAGCCGATGTTGCCGTCGAGCTTCACGTAATTGAGCCCGTGCTTCGCCGCTTCGATTTCGGCGGGATCTTCCTCGTCCTCATCGCGCAATTCCTCGATATCCGGATGGCGATAGAGCGCGTTGTCGTCGAAATTGAGCTTGGCGTCGAGCGCCATGACGTCGCCGGAACCGGTCACGACGAGCGGATTCACTTCGACGATGGACGCGTCCAGATCGACGAACGCCTGATACAGCGCCGTGATGAACTTCGACGCCGCGCCCACCTGTTTGCCGGCGAGACCGAGACCGAACGCGATCTGGCGCGTGTGGAAGGGCTGGAGGCCGGTCGCGGGATCGATCGCGACCTTGAGAATCTTCTCCGGCGTCCGATGCGCGACTTCCTCGATCTCCATGCCGCCCTCGGTCGACGCCATGATCGTGATGCGCGACGTCGCGCGATCGACGAGCATGCCGAGATACAGCTCGCGCGCGATGTCGCAGCCTTCCTCGATATAGAGGCGCTTCACCTCCTTGCCCGCCGGTCCGGTCTGCTTGGTCACGAGCACCGACTTCAGCATCTTTTGCGCGTTCTCGCGCACGTCTTCCACCGACTTCACGACGCGCACGCCGCCCTTGCCGTCGGGATCATTGGAAAAGCGCCCGGCGCCGCGGCCGCCCGCGTGAATCTGCGACTTGACGACCCAGACCGGGCCGCCCAGCGCGCTCGCCGCGTCTGCGGCCTCCTGCGCCGAGAAGGCGACGCGGCCATGCGGAACCGCGACGCCGTACTTTCGCAGCAGCGCCTTCGCTTGATATTCGTGGATGTTCATTGCGTCTCCTGTGTCCTCTCTTGGGAATGGGCGCGACCCAGAAAAAGCGTCATCCGCGGCGCGCTGAAATACGATATATCACATTTCACGGCGCACAAAAACTTTTGAACGCTGCCGGTCGTACGTGTTATGCGCCTATTTAATCGAGGAGGGAGGCATACAGCGATTGATGCGGTGCAGCGTGTGGTTGGTGGAGTCCGAAGTAGGGCGGGCATTCTGGCCCATCGTGCAGCGCATCACAGGGTTTTCGCCGAGCGGGATACAGTTGACTAATACTGTGTGTGGAATATTGTATATCACAACGACGGACACGAACCCCGACGAATCGCGGGCGCGCTGCAGCGTGCAGGTGAGTCGATCGCGAAGACGGGCAAGAGCGCGGTCATCAACATCTGGGTTGATCCGACTGTCTGCGCACCGGACACGATGGCGCAGACGATGTACAAATAAACGTCGAACTTATAAACGCGGAAGCAAGATTTCGGAGACGAGCAATGACGGTGAACAATTCTGGCAAGGCGCTGGACGGCGTGCGAATCCTGGATTTCACGCACGTTCAATCGGGACCGACCTGCACGCAGCTGCTCGCGTGGTTCGGCGCGGACGTCATCAAGGTGGAGCGCGCCGGTGCGGGCGACATCACGCGGGAACAACTGCGTGATATCCCCGACGCCGACAGCCTCTATTTCACGATGCTCAACCACAACAAGCGCTCGATCACCATCGACACGAAGAATCCCGAAGGGAAGAAGGTGCTCGAGACGCTCGTGAAGAATTGCGATGTGCTCGTCGAGAACTTCGCGCCGGGCGCGCTCGATCGCATGGGCTTCACGTGGGAGCGCATCCAGGAGCTGAATCCGCGGATGATCGTCGCGTCGGTGAAGGGCTTCGGGCCGGGACCGTACGAAGACTGCAAGGTCTACGAGAACGTCGCGCAATGCGCGGGCGGCGCGGCCTCGACGACCGGCTTCGACGACGGCCCGCCCGTCGTGACCGGCGCGCAGATCGGCGATTCGGGCACGGGCCTGCATCTCGCGCTCGGCATCGTCACGGCGCTGTATCAGCGCAACACGAGCGGCCGCGGCCAGAAGGTGCTCGCCGCGATGCAGGACGGCGTGCTCAACCTCTGCCGCGTGAAGCTGCGCGACCAGCAGCGGCTCGAGCGCACCGGCGTGATGAAGGAATATCCGCAGTATCCGAACGGCACGTTCGGCGAGGCGGTGCCGCGCGCCGGCAACGCATCGGGCGGCGGCCAGCCGGGCTGGATCCTGAAGTGCAAGGGCTGGGAAACCGATCCGAACGCGTACATCTACTTCATCACGCAGGCGCCGGTGTGGGGCGAGATCTGCAAGGTGATCGGAAGGGAGGAATGGATCGATCATCCGGACTACAAGACGCCGAACGCGCGCCTGCCGCATCTGAAGCAGATCTTCGATGAAATCGAGCGCTGGACGATGTCGAAGACCAAGTTCCAGGCGATGGAAATCCTCAACAAGCACGACATTCCGTGCGGCCCGATCCTGTCGATGAAGGAGATCGCAGAAGAGCCGTCGCTGCGCAAGACCGGGACGATCGTCGAAGTGGATCATCCGGTGCGCGGCAAGTACCTCACGGTCGGTAATCCGATCAAGCTGTCCGACAGTCCCACCGAAGTCGTGCGTTCGCCGCTGCTTGGCGAGCACACCGACGAAGTCATGGCCGAACTCGGCTACACGCCTGACCAGGTCGCCACGCTGAAGAGCCTCGGCGCGATCTGAGCCTTTCTGAACCGCGAACACGCCCGCCGCCTCGACAGGAGGCGGCGAGGATCGTCACGTCCAAAAAGACGGACACCTGATAACGGAGAGACACCAAATGAACAGCACGGTTGTCCAGGATCGCAGCGAATCAGTCAATTCTTCCAACCAGGCAGCGGCGGTCGTTCCGCTACATGCGCCCGACGCGAAGCGCCGCGTCGCCGAGGTCTTCGATCGCGTGAAGGCCGAAGGACGCACGTCGCTCACGGCGCCGGAAGGCAAGCTCATTTGCGATGCATACGGCATCGCCGTGCCGCAGGAAGGCGTCGCCAAATCGGCGGACGATGCCGCGAAGCTCGCGTCGTTCATCGGCTTTCCGGTGGTGCTGAAGATCGTTTCGCCCGAAATCCTGCACAAGACCGAGGCGGGCGGCGTGCTCGTCGGCGTGAAGAACGAAGCCGATGTCCGCGCGGGCTTCGACACGATCATCTCGAACGCGAAGAAGTACGACCCGAACGCGACGCTCGTCGGCGTGCAGGTTCAGCAGATGGTCGGCGCGGGCCAGGAAGTGATCATCGGCGCGGTGACGGACCCGTCGTTCGGCAAGCTGATCGCGTTCGGTCTCGGCGGCGTGCTCGTCGAAGTGCTGAAGGACGTGACGTTCCGTCTCGCGCCCGTCACGCGCGACGAAGCCGCGTCGATGCTCGACGGCATTCAGGCCGCCGAAGTGCTGCGCGGCGTGCGCGGCGCTGAAGCCGTGAATCGCGAGGCGCTCATCACGTTGATCGAGCGCGTGTCGCGTCTCGTCGACGACTTCCCGCAAATCTCCGAGATGGACCTGAACCCGGTCTTCGCGAGCCCGAACGGCGCGGTGGCGGCGGACGTGCGCATCGTGATGGACTTCGAGCCGGCCGCGCCGCGTTATCGCCCGACGCAGGAGCAGATCGTCGCGCAGATGAACCGCATCATGAAGCCGGATGCGGTCGCGGTGATCGGCGCGTCGAACGAGGACGGCAAGATCGGCAACTCCGTGATGAAGAACCTCATCAACGGCGGCTATCAGGGCACGATCTATCCGATCCACCCGAAGGCCGACGAGATCATGGGCCGCAAGGCGTACAAGAGCGTGAAGGACGTGCCCGGCGTGATCGATGTCGCCGTGTTCGCGATTCCGGCGAAGTTCGTCGCGCAAGCGCTCGTCGAAGTGGGCGAGAAGCAGATTCCGGGCGCGGTGCTGATTCCGTCGGGTTTCGCGGAGACCGGCAATCACGAAGGCCAGGAAGAGATCGTGCAGATCGCGCGCAAGTACGACATCCGCATGATGGGACCGAACATCTACGGCTTCTACTACACGCCGAAGAACCTCTGCGCGACGTTCTGCACGCCGTACGACGTGAAGGGCAAGGCGGCGCTGTCGTCGCAATCGGGCGGCATCGGCATGGCGATCATCGGGTTTTCGCGCTCGGCGAAGATGGGCGTGTCCGCGATCGTCGGCCTCGGCAACAAGAGCGATATCGACGAAGACGATCTGCTCACGTTCTTCGAGCAGGACGACAACACGGAAATCATCGCGCAGCACTGCGAGGACCTGAAGGACGGACGTTCGTTCGCCGAAGCCGCGAAGCGCGTGTCGAAGAAAAAGCCGGTCGTGGTGCTGAAGGCGGGGCGCACGAGCCTCGGCGCGCGCGCGGCCAGCTCGCACACCGGCGCGCTCGCGGGCAACGACAAGATCTACGAAGACGTGTTCCAGCAGTGCGGCGTGATCCGCGCGCGCTCGCTGCGTGACCTGCTCGAATTCGCGCGCGGCATTCCGAAGCTGCCGACGCCGAAGGGCGAGAACACGGTAATCATCACGGGCGCGGGCGGCTCGGGCGTGCTGCTGTCGGATGCATGCGTCGACAACAATCTGTCGCTCATGACGATGCCCGACGATCTCGACGCCGCGTTCCGCAAGTTCATCCCGCCGTTCGGCGCGGCGGGCAATCCGGTCGACATCACCGGCGGCGAGCCGCCGAGCACCTACAAGAATACGATCCGCCTCGGTCTCGAAGACGATCGCATCCATTCGATCATCCTCGGCTACTGGCACACGATCATCACACCGCCGATGGTCTTCGCGAAGCTCGTGATCGAAGTGAAGGAGGAGATGAAGGCGCTGGGCATCGAGAAGCCGATCGTGGCATCGCTCGCGGGCGATGTTCAGGTCGAGGAAGCGGCGGAGTATCTTTACGAGCATGGCGTGCCCGCCTACGCGTACTCGACGGAACTGCCCGTCGCGGTGCTCGGCGCGAAGTACAAGTGGGCGCGTGGAGCAGGTTTGATCTGATGTAACGAGGAGTACGGAGGAGGGGACGAGAGCGCGGGCCATTTCAAAGCAAATGCAGCCCGCGCTCCTTATAAGGGAGGCAGACTTGACACACTGGATTCGTTTTCGCGATGCCGACGGCAGCATCGGCTTCGGCACGCTCGATCAGTACTCGGGCCGCGTCGTGCAGCACGACGGCGCGATGTTCGATCGCCCGCGCCCGACCGACATTTCCTACGCCGTGGACGACCTGACGCTGCTCGCGCCCTGCGAGCCGAGCAAGGTCATCGCGCTGTGGAACAACTACTACGCGCTGTCGCAGAAGCTCGATAAAGCGCCGCCGCAGCATCCGCTCTTTCTCATCAAGCCGCCGATGTCGGTGATCGGCCCGAACGAGTCGATTCGCCGGCCGAAGAGCTATCACGGCAAGATCGCGTATGAGGGCGAGCTCGGCATCGTGATCGGCAAGACGGTGAGCGGGGCGTCGGTGGAGGAAGCCGAGGCGGCGATCTTCGGCTACACGTGCGTCAACGACGTGACCGCGATCGAGCTTTTGCAGGAAGATCCCAACTTCGCGCAATGGTGCCGCTCGAAGGGCTTCGACACGTTCACGTGTCTCGGTCCCGCGATCGTCACGCCGGGCAACGGCTTCGACTGGCGCGCGGCGAATGTCGTCACCACGCTCGAAGGCGCCGAGCGCCAGAACTATCCGCTCGACGACATGATCTTCTCGCCCGCCGAGCAAGTGAGCCTGCTGTCGCAGGACATGACGCTCGTACCCGGCGATGTCATCGCGTGCGGCACGTCGATCGGCGTCGGTTCGATCAAGGACGGCGCGCGCGTCGATGTGACGATCGCGGGCATCGGCACGCTGTCGAACGTGCTCGAAGCATGACCGGCGGCTGGCTGTCGGGCGCGCTCTGCGTGCTCGCGTCGCTGTCTGCGGGGGCATCGCTGCGTTCGGGCGCGGCGCGCTGGCGCCGGCTGTGGGAAATCGGCGCGGTCGTGATCGTGGCTTACGGTGTGAGCCGGGGGCCGGGCGTCGCCGCGCTGCTGCTCGCCATCGTCGCGGGATTCGCCGGATACCGGCTCGGCCGGCCCGCGGCGAACGCTTCGACGCAGGCGTCGCTCGTCACGATCGCGTTCGTCGCGTGGCTCTTGCCCGATGCGCCCGGCCTCAGCGGTGTATTCGCCGTGCTCGCGGGCGGCGCGGTGGCGGCGCTGGGTTATCTGGTGTGCGCCCGGAGGCATCGGGAGACGGCGAATCTGCAGGCATTGCATCTCGCGTGCGCCGGCGCGTGCGCGGCGCTCGCGTATGTGCTCGGCGCTCAGTCGGGCGCGCTCGCCGTGGTGTCGGTCGTGGCAATGGTCGCGCTCATCGGCGCGCATCTGTCGCTCGCGATGGGCGGCAGCGCCAGCGCGCCGCTCGCGAGCCTCATGAGCGGAACAGCGTCGTGCGGTCTCGCGGTGGCGGCCGCGATCGGCGGCATGCACGGCACGAATGCCGCGCTCGTCGTCGCCACGGTCGCGCTTGCCATCGGTTGCGCGCGGTCCGCATCGTTCGCCGGCTTCGTGCGCGAGGTCCCTTGAAACAGCAAAGCCGGCGCGATCGTCGCGCCGGCTTTGTCTTCGATGCGTCATCCGCGCGGCGAACCGCGCATCAACGATCGCGATTCCACAACGCGCCGAGCAGGAAGCCGACGGCTGCCGCGATCAGCACGCCCTGAATCGGCTGACTCGCGACGGCGAGTCGCACGTTGTCGACGGTCTGCCCATAGCTCTGTTGCAGGTTGCCGTATGCCTGCCGCATCTTGCCTTCGGCTTGCGTGGCGCCATCGCCCGTGAGCGCGCCGACCGCGTCCTGCACCTTGCCGACGACCTTTTGCGCCGTGCCTTCCACTTGATCCTGCACCATGGTGCCTCCCTTTCGGTTGAGCGGTTTCTCATGAATCCCGCGTGAATCCGGTCACGCCGGAACGCACCTGTACAGCACGTCGCGTGCCCAGTTGCTCACGCCGGACCGATCAAACCTTTCACGGCATCGATCAGATCGTCGATCGAAAGCGGCTTGCGGCGAAACTGCGCGTGCGGATGCTCGAGCGGCGGCGCCTTCGCCGCCGCGCTCATGAGGATCACGGGCACCTGGCCGAGGCCGTCGCTCGCGGCCAGTTGCTGGATCAGCTGAACACCGTCCATGTGCGGCATCATCCAGTCGGTGATGACGAGCGCGGGCGGGTTCGTGCGCGCGGTGTCGAGCGCGGTGCGTCCGTTGGATGCGGTCACGACCTCGTAGCCCTCCATTTCGAGCACGAGACGCCACGTGGTCAGAATGTCGAATTCATCGTCGACGACGAGGATCTTTTTCATGCGGGCGCGCCGGGGTCCGACACAGAAAGCGCCGGCGCGATCGACGGGTTTCCGGACAACAGACCCGTCGGGCCGATGAAGCCCTCGCTCATATGCAGTCCGCGCGCGTCGATGACGAGCCGGCGGATCGACGAGTCATGCGAGCCTTCGCGCTGCTTGACGACCGACACCATCCGGTAGAGCGACGAGTTCGCCTCCACGTAACGCATCAGCACGATGTTTTCGGTCATCGCCGAGGCGCGCATCGTCACGGGCGGCGCGCAGTCGCCGTAGAGCGGCAGTTCCTCGGTGAGGACGGTCGTCACGCCCGCTTCGCGCAGGCGGTGCGTGAGCGCGTTGAGAAAGAGCCCGAAGCGCTCGGTGCGATTCGCGGACTGATGAAATCCGTCGATGCCGTCGATCACGAGCCGCGACGCGTTCGACCGCCTGATCGCGTTCATCAGTTCGACGGCGAGCTCGTCGATCGCGAGCTCGACCGCCGGATGCCAGTGGATCGAGAGGCGTCCGTCGCGCACGGCGGGCGCGAGATCGATGCCGACCGAACGCGCCTTCGCGATCAGCCGTTCCGGCGACTCGTAGAAGCCGAAGTAGACGCAGCGCTCGCCCCGCTCGACGCCCGCCTGCAGGAACTTGAGCGACAGGAGCGTCTTGCCGATGCCCGACGGCCCGGCGAACGTGGTCGTCGAACCGCGCACGACGCCGCCGCCGAGCATCTGGTCGAAGTCGGAGAAGGCAAAGCCGAGCTTGCTCTCGAAATCCGGCGCGGCCCGTTCGTTGGCCGGCGACGCCTCGATGCGCGGAAAGGTCACGAGACCTTCCTCGGTGATCCTGAAAAAATGCTTGCCGAGCAGATGATCGCGGGCGCGCAGCTTGTGGACTTCGATCTCGCGGGCGCGCCGCATGCCGGTGTTGTAGCGGTTGAGCTCGATGAGCCCGTCGACGAGCGTGTGCTCCGGATGCGGCTCGTTGCCGGACAGCGGCGCGAGGATCAGCGTCGTGCAGCGTGCGGCGCTCACGAACGCGGAGAGCTCGTGGATGAACTGCGAGAGCTCGAGCTCCGTCGAACTGAATTCGCGTGCGCTGCGAAAGCCGTCGATGACCATGAAGCGCGGCCGGCTCGACTTGATCGTCGACGCGATCAGCGCGAGAAAGCCGGACAGGCCGTCGCGCATCAGCTCGTGGTAGCCGGAGACGAAGAGCATCCGGTCCGAGATCGCGTCGGCGTTATAGAACGAGAGCCCCTTCAGATGGGACAGCAGCTTGGTGTGCGATTCGGCGATCAGCGTGATGTACAGCACCATGTCGCCCTGCGCCACGCGATGAAAGCCGATCTGCGACGAGAGAATCGTCTTGCCTGCGCCCGCCATCCCTTCGATCAGATAAAGGCCGCCTTCGACGAGGCCGCCGCCCAGGATGTCGTCCAGGCCCGCGACGCCGGTCGTCACGTTGCCATCGTTGGCGGCGGGCTGTCTGGCGTGATCGGTCGAGAGGTTATCGTCTTGATTCATGGCATTTTCGTTTTTACTTGGGCGATCCGGCTTTTTTGCGAAGGCGCATTATGGCTGACTCTTGGAAAATTGTGACTGCCCGCAGTGCGGTCGTTCCCGTCGCCAGGCCTTCCCACGCGTGTTTCTGCGCGCCCGCGGGGCGCTTTGCGAGGTCGCTGCGGCGCTCTATGCAAGCGCCAGCCGCGCTTGCGCAGGCGAGCGAACGTTCCTTGCACGCATTTTTCGCGCCCGATCGCCGTATCGGATCTTCGATGAAACCAAGAAGTCTTTGAGAACCTTCTCATGGGCAGGCGGCAGGAAGGCTGCTGAAATAACGAACCATGTCGTACACGGACGCCGTGTGTCTCTTCCGGTCGTTCCATCCCGGCGCTCGTGCGCCTTCATTCGCCTTTCCTGCCATGTACCGTTCGCATATGATTTCGGGCGCTTTCGCGCTCGCCGCCAGCTTTATCGTTTCATTCGCCGCGGGCGCCGCGCCTGCGCACGCCGCCGAAACCTTGCCCGACGCGCGCATTTTGTCGAGCGCGCCTTTTATTTTCCAGTCGGACCGCGACATTTTCTACCGCAAATCCGATGAGCCGTCTGATTCGCGCATCTTCCAGCCGATCGAACCCATTCGCAGCGCGGGCGAGTCGCAACTGTTGCAAGAGCGTTCCAGACGTCGCCCGATCATTTGAAACCCGCGTATATTCATCACGTTTTCAATAACGCATTTTTAATTGTCTGGAATCGGCGGCTTCTCGGCGCCATAATGCTTTCCGAGCGACGTGCTTTATCGTTACGGAAAAACGCAATGAAGCCCTTGGTAATTGCGGAAATCGTGCTGATAGCGGCTGGTTTGTTCGGCCCGCTCACGCAGGCGCGTGCGGCCGGCGATATATTCCTGGAGTCGGCGCCGAAAATAGCGGACGCACCCGCCGGCAAGAATAGCGATGTCGCGGAACTGGAGAATCTGACCGCCGCCGGTAAAATCGAGGAATTGCGCAAGACGGTGAATGGCAGTTACGGCGCAAGTCTCGCGTATTATCCCGACCAGATGAATTATTACGCCGCACTGTTTCAGCAACGTAATATCTGGCGCGTATTTAAAACGCAAAACGAAGCGCGGGCCGAAGCGGTCTATTCCGATTTCGCGAAAACGTCCGCTACGCTCGCCGATGCGGAAATAAGGCGTGTCAAGCTGGAGGCCGAGAAAGCCTATGCCGACAGACAGATCGCCGCACAGCAGGATCGCGCCAACCGTCTTCAGGCGGATCTCGATATCGCGCGGTCGCAGCAAGGCCAGGTGTCGAGCTACCAGCAGGAACAGCAGAACGCGGTCCGCGAGCTGCGCACCGAGCAGGCCGCCGCACAGGCACAGCTTCGCGCGCTGCAAATCCGCGTTCAGGAGTTGCAAAAACAGGCCGATGGCGACCTGCCGGCACCGGCCAGATGAAACGTTGCGGGCCTGCGGTTTTAGGAGTTGTCCGCTTAGGAGGGCGCTTGTCTCGTTGCTAAGATCCTGCGGCTTTCGGATCGCTTATCGAAATGATGAGCGCGTCCAAAACGGCTCGCCGAGTCTGCCAGCGCCTTTTGACATAAGCCATAGTCCGAAGCGGGCGTACTTCAGCGATTCGCACTCTGAAATGAATCTGCATGAGCGTCAAAATGTTTACGAAAACCCTTGCCATTAGTCTTATCGCCGTGGCAGCACTTGTCGGCTGCTCATCCACGACGGGACCGACCTTCAATATCAGCGAAATACAAACGTCGACGGGGCAGAAGGCTTATCGCGCCGAATGTTACGGTCTGTTCGAGAATGGCAGCGCCTGCATGGCGGCGGTGCAGAAGACGTGCGGCAATCAGAACGTGAACGTGCTGCAACATGTCGATGGAACGAACAGGCCCAACGATCCGCGCGAAGTCGTGTTCAACTGCGCGACGTCCGTGGCGCCGGTGCCGCCGGCCGCTCCCGTGGCGCCGGCTCCCGAGCCGCAGCCGGCTGCCGCCGTCGTTCCGGCGACCGCGCCGCGCAAGGTCTCGCTCGACGAGAAGACCAATTTCGCTTTCGACAGCGCCGCTTTGACGCCGAAGGCAAAGAGCATTCTGAATAAGCTCGTCGCGGAATCGAAGGGCACGAAGTTCGCCTCGGTCACGGTTCAGGGCTTTACGGACTCGACTGGTCCCGAGGCTTACAACGTCGACTTGTCGGAGCGTCGCGCCCAATCGGTCCTCGACTATCTCAAGGGCCACGGTCTGAATTCCGACAGCTTCGCGACGAAGGGCTACGGCAAGTCACGTCCGGTTGCGTCGAACGCGACGAACGAGGGCCGGGCCGAAAATCGCCGCGTGGAAGTGACGCTCACGCCGTAATTCATCGCTCATCGCAGCACGCCATCGCTAAAAAGCCCGCGAACCATCCGGTTCGCGGGCTTTTTTCTGTCTTTTCCCCGGAACACGCCGTTCAGAAGAGCGCAAGCTGCTCGCGTCCCGGTCCGCCTTCCAGCGTGAGCAAATGACGCTTGCGCTCCACGCCGCCGGCGTAGCCGGTCAATTCTCCATCGACGCCGATCACGCGATGACACGGCACGATGATCGCCACGGGATTGCGCCCGTTCGCGCCGCCGACGGCCCGCGAAGCGCTTGCGGGCAGACCGAGCCGGCGTGCGAGATCGCCGTAGGTCCACGCGTCGCCGAAAGGAATGCGCCGCAGCGCCTCCCAGACCTGCTGTTGAAAAGCGGTGCCGCCGAGACGCAGGGCGATCGAAAATTCCCTGCGCGCGCCGGCGAAGTATTCGCCGATCTGGTCGCGCGCCTCGGCGATCACGCGGGCGCGGGGCGCCGTATCGGACAGCGCCGGCTCCGGCAGCCCGGCCGGGAAATGCTTCTGCCCGACGAAGAAGAGCCCCGTCAGACAGTCGTCCTCGGCACGATACAGAATGGGCCCGAGCGGACTCGGGGCGACATGGCATTCGATCACTTCGATCCTCTTACATCAGCGGCCGCTATCCACCTGAACGATCGCGCAGCGCGTCAGATGAACGGGTTGTCGGCGGTGCCGGAGGGCGCGGCCGGTTCATCGGGCAGCTTCGCGGGCAGCGCCGCATCGCCCTGCAAGGCTTCGACGATCGCGCCGAGCGCCTTTTGAAGCGCGAGCGCATTCGCGAGACCGGCCTTGTCGCGCGCGATGGTGAGATCGCCGCTGATCGACACGCGGGTCTTGCCGTTGACGATGTTGATCGCGTCGCCCGCGATGTTCAGCACGTCGGTATCGTTGGCAAATGGCTTAAACACCTCGCAATCCTCCAATTCGTTTGTCTTTCAGTCCGTCCGGAATGCCGGGAAATGCGAGCCCGCTCATCGCTTCCAGTTCGCGCACGGTTTTCATCGTATACGTGTTCGTCGGCGTGTTTTCGACGACCACCGCGAATGCGATCTGCCGCTGCGGCAAATAGACCACCTTATACAACTGCGTGGGCACGAACACGCGCGACTCGCCGATGGTCTGCAACTGGCGTCCCGAGAAGAGCGGACCGGTGACGACGTAGGCTTCGCCCGATTCTTCCGTCAGCCTGCGCACGGCTTCCTCGATGCGCGACCAGATGCGCCGGTTGTTCGACGGGTCCTGCGGCACGATGTTCGCCAGCGAGAACGAGTCGGCCATGCCCTGCTTGCTCGCGCGATCGCCCGCGGGGCTCATGTGGCCGCGGTCGTAACCGCTCTTCTTGTAGTCGGCGAGCTGCGCGCTCTCGCCGGGCGGCAGCCGCTTGTCGACGAAGAAGCGATTCGTGCGCGTGTTGTTCTTCGCCTGATCGACACTGTTCGCGGTCAGATGTTCCGCCGACCAGAGCGGTCCGTGCGTGATGCCGGAATGAAGCAGCGCGAAGTCGGAGTAGCAGATTGGCTGCGTCGCCGCGCGCATCTTCGAATTGACGACGACCGGTTCGCGGCCGTTCGGGCTGAACTGCGGGCAGTCGCTCGCCGATGCGGCGGCACACACCACGCTGAGGAGCGCGGCGGCGAATGCCTTGATGCGAAATTGCATGCGTGAAGTCCGGGCTGAATACGATGCATGAGACTGGAACGCCGCGTTGCATCTGCGCGCGGCGTTCGGGGCCGCAAGTATAAGCGTTGACGGCGACGCGCGGGACACGCGGACGCCCCGACGCGCGTGAAATCCAGGCGCGCTAGAATGCGTCGGGCCGACGTCATCTCAAAATCGAAAATGAATCCAGTGCGCAGCAAGCCGTCCGTCGTTCGATCCGTGATGTTGAGTCTCGCGATGTCCTGCGCCCTTCACGCATACGCCGATGAAGCCTCGCAGCCGGCGAGCAACGACGGTCCGGCCTATGGCCCGGAACTTCAGGGCTTCGACTATCCGTATCCGGTCGCGCGCTTTGCCGTCTCTTCGCAGCGGCAGGTCGTGAGCATGGCTTATATGGACGTGCATCCGCCGCATCCGAACGGCCGCACGGCGGTGCTTCTGCACGGCAAGAACTTCTGCTCGGCGACGTGGAAGCAGACCATCGAGACCTTGACGGATGCGGGCTATCGCGTGATCGCGCCGGATCAGATCGGCTTTTGCAGATCGACCAAGCCCGCGCGCTATCAGTACAGCTTCCAGCAGCTCGCGCGCAACACGCATGCGTTGCTCACGGCGCTCGGCATTTCGCACGCGACGCTCATCGGGCATTCCACAGGCGGCATGCTCGCCGTGCGCTATGCGCTGATGTATCCGCGCGAGACGGAGCAACTGGTGCTCGTGAACCCGATCGGACTCGAGGACTGGAAGGCGAAGGGCGTGCCGTCGATTTCGATCGACGACTGGTACGCACGGGAGTTGAAGACCAGCGCCGACGGCATTCGCCGCTATGAAACGAACACGTACTACGCCGGCCAATGGCGCGCCGATTACGAGCCGTGGGTGCAGATGCTCGCGGGCATGTATCGCGGGCCGGGCAAGGACGTCGTCGCGTGGAACTCGGCGCTCATCTACGACATGATTTACACGCAGCCCGTCGTCTATGAATTCGATGAGCTGCGGACGCCGACGCTGCTGCTCATCGGTGACAAGGACACCACCGCGATCGGCAAGGATTTCGCGCCGCCGGAGATTCGTCCGAGGCTCGGGCGCTATCCCGATCTCGCGAAGCTGGCAGCGGAGCGGATCGAGGGCGCGAAGCTCGTCGAGTTTCCGGAGCTGGGACACGCGCCGCAGATGCAGGATCCTGCGGCGTTCCACAAGGCGCTCCTCGATGGCCTCGCCGCGCTGAAGCCGCGATCGCAGTGATTCACTGGGCGCCGGGCGCGCACGCCGCGCGTTCGATCGCGGGCACCTGAACCGCCAGCGTGATGCCGCGCGCCACCATGAAGACGGTGAGCGCGAGCCACAGTCCGTGATTGCCGAGCGATCCGGCGAGCGCCCACGCGGCGAGCAGGAACACCGCGAGCGACACGGCCATCGCCTTCATCAGTTCATGCGTGCGGGTCGCGCCGATGAACACGCCGTCGAGCTGAAAGCCCGCGACGGACGCGAGCGGCAGAACCGCGGCCCACGGCAGATAACGCACCGCCGCCGCGTGCACGACGGCCTGATCCGTCAGCCTGCCGATGATCCATTCGCCGCTCACCCAATAGACGATCGAAAACCCGGCCGCGCCGATCGCGGACCAGAGCATCGTGACTCTCACGGCCTGGCGGAACGCATGACGATCCCGCGCGCCGGCCGCTGCGCCCACGAGCGCTTCGGCGGCGTGCGCGAAGCCGTCGAGTCCGAAGGACATGAAGGTCTGGAAGTTCAGCAGAACGGCGTTGGCGGCGAGGATCGCGTCGCCCTGGCGCGCGCCGAGATGCGCGAACCAGCCGTACGAACCGAGCAGGCAGATCGTGCGGATGAAGATATCGCGGTTGATCGCGACGAGCCGTCTGAGCGCACGCGCATCGAAGAGCGAACGCGGCGCGAGCGAAGGCAGGCCGCGCGGACGCTGATGCCAGAGTATCGCGGCGCCGAGCCCGAAGCCGCAGAAATCGGCGAACGCCGTCGCCGCGCCGATGCCCGCCACGCCCCAGCCGAAGCGATAGACGAAGAGCAGCACCGCGACGATATTCACCAGATTGATGAAGATCTGCGTGACGAGCGCGAGCCGCACGCGCTGACAGCCGAGCAGATAGCCCAGCACGACATAGTTGCCGAGCGCGAACGGCGCGGCCCAGATGCGCGCGTGGCAATACGCGCTCGCGGTCTCCTGCACGGCGGCGCTGCCGCCGAGCGCGGCGAGCGCATAGCGGACGATCGGCACCTGCAGCGCCAGCACGGCCGCGCCGATCGCGAGCGCGAGCAGCATCGCGCGCAGCACGCTCGCGCGCAACGCGTCGCGGTCATCGGCGCCGAACGCCTGCGCGACGAGTCCCGTCGTGCCCATGCGCAAGAAGCCGAAGCCCCAGAACACGAAGCTGAACACGAGCCCGCCGAGCGCGACGCCGCCGAGATACTGCGGCCCGTCGAGATGCCCGGCGACGGCCGTATCGACCGCGCCGAGAATCGGCTGCGTGAGGTTCGCGAGGACGATCGGAAACGCGAGCATCAGCACGCGCTTGTGCCAGTGCGCGGGCAGCGCGGTGTCGTCGGGCGAATCGTCTTGTGAAGAGGTCTGCAAGGTATCCGGTTGGCGTTTCGTGGCAAGGGCGTCATTGTCCGGAGCGCGCGCGGGCCGCGCAACTTCGCGCGAACCTCGATAATGCGCGTCATGAAAACATTCGCGCTCTATGTCGTCACGGCCATCGCCGAGATCGCCGGCTGCTACTTCCCTTATCGATGGCTCAGGGAGGGCGGCTCGCCGTGGCTCATCCTGCCCGGCGCGCTGTCGCTCGCGCTGTTCGCGTGGCTGCTCACGCTGCACGACACGGCGGCGGGGCGCATCTATGCGGCGTACGGCGGCGTGTATATCGGCGTGGCGATCGCGTGGCTATGGGCCGTCGACCGCATCCGGCCGACGGCGTGGGATCTCGCGGGCGCGGCGATCGCGCTTGTCGGGATGGGCGTCATCGCGTTTCAGCCGCGCGTCTGAGACGCGTCACGCTTCGAGCGCGAGCAGCGCGAACGTCGCGAGCCAGTGCTCGCCCATGTAATCGCCCGCGACGTGCGCGATGCCCGACGCCAGATGTTCGTTCGCAGCCGCTTCCAGCACGGCGATACGCGCATCGCCGGCCGGCAGCGCCCGCGCGATGCTGCGCTGGCACCACGCGCGGCTCAGGTTCAGGCCGTCGAGATGCGCGAGCTTGCCGTCGCTGCGGTCGGTGACGGTCGCGGGCGTGAAGAGCGTCGCGGGCTCGCGCGCCGCGATGCGCGGCAGAAAGCGATCGAACCAGCCGACGAAGCGCTCGCCCGGCAGCACATGGCGCATCAGCACCGCTTCCATCAGCGACGGCGAGAGGAATTCGTCGCCGGCCGGCTCCCACGCCTGACAACCTTCGTCCTGCTCGAACCAGCGCAGGGCCGTCTCTTTCAGCAGGCGCTCGAAGTCCGCGTTTTGCGCGATGCGCGCATAGCCGAGCGCGAGCGTCAGCGCGAAGGCCATGTTGAAGTGCGTGCCGACCCGAAGCGGATACGTCGACTTCGGCAGGAATTCCTCGAAGCGCGCGACGAACGCATCCGCGAGCGGCTGGAGCGTGCGGGCCCAGCGCGCGCCGTCATCGGACTGCATCGAACGCAACTGGCCCGCGAGCGCGAGCAGCCACGCCCAGCCATAGGGTCGCTCGAAGCCGCGCGCGGCAGGACGCTGCAGATACGCGACCTCGGCGGCGACGTTCGCTTCTGTGAAATGCGCGTCGATGACCGCGCGAATCCGCGGCGCTTCCGGCAAACCGGGAAAGCGCTCGTACAGCCGCGCGATCAGCCAGTAGCCGTGCACGCAGGAATGCCAGTCGAAGCTGCCGTAGAAGATCGGATGCAGCGCGCGCGGGCTCTGGACATCGGCCGCGCTCGCCATCACGTGATCGAGCTTGTTCGGGTATTCGCGCGTCAGATGGCCGAGCGCGACTTGCGCGAACTTCGACGCGAGCGCGGCGTCCAGGGTGATCGGTTGATGCGGATTCATGCGGGCCTCGTCGATGCCGGTCGTGATCCCGAGACTTTATCGATAAATAGTCGTCAAAATCTGTGATCAGGGTAATTACCTACTTCATGTGCGTGCCGTATCGCCAGGTCGATTTCGAAAGCGCGGCATCAGCCTGCGGAAAGGGCGGCGAATGCTTTAACGACAAGCTTCTGCGGGCGCCGGAACGGATCGGCGCGCCTGGCGCAGCGGCGCCGCCACGCGATTTTCCCCGCTCCGATGGGCCGTCTTCCGCGCGCCACGATCGCGCACTTTCGTCCGAACCCTCGTATAAACTGGCGCCCGAACGCCGCCAAGAGCGCTCGGACCGGGGGCGAGAGACCCGGCGAACACCATCCAGACCGTGACCAAGAGCCCAGAAACACTATGACCGACCTGCACGCTTACACCCCAGAGGACACCCGGCGCCGCGTTTTCGCGATCGTCGGTGCTTCGTCGGGCAACCTCGTCGAGTGGTTCGACTTCTATATCTACTCGTTCCTCGCGCTGTACTTCTCGGCGGCGTTTTTCCCTGGCGGCAATCCGACCGTGCAGTTGCTTAACACCGCGGGCGTGTTCGCGGCGGGCTTCCTGATGCGTCCGATCGGCGGCTGGCTCTTCGGCCGCATCGCCGACAAGCACGGCCGCCGCAACGCGATGATGATCTCCGTGCTGATGATGTGCGGCGGCTCGCTCGTCATCACCTTCCTGCCGACCTACGCGTCGATCGGCGCATGGGCGCCGTTCCTGCTCCTGATCGCGCGCCTGTTCCAGGGCTTGTCGGTGGGCGGCGAGTACGGCACGAGCGCGACCTACATGAGTGAAGTGGCGCTGCGCGGCCGGCGCGGCTTCTTCGCGTCGTTCCAGTACGTGACGCTGATCGGCGGACAGCTCGCCGCGCTCCTCGTGCTCGTGATTCTCCAGCTGTTTCTGTCGACGGAAGAGCTGAAGGCGTGGGGCTGGCGCGTTCCGTTCTTCATCGGTGCGTGCGCGGCGCTGGTTTCGCTGTATCTGCGACGCTCGCTCGATGAAACCTCGACCGCCGAAACGCGCCATCGCAAGGAAGCGGGCACGCTCGCCGGCCTGATGCAGCACAAGGGCGCGTTCATGACGGTGGTCGGCTTCACGGCCGGCGGATCGCTGATTTTCTACACGTTCACGACCTACATGCAGAAGTATCTGGTCAACACGGCCGGCATGAACGCGAAGACCGCCAGCAATGTGATGACCGCCGCGCTCTTCGTCTACATGCTGCTGCAACCGGTGTTCGGCGCGCTGTCGGACCGTATCGGCCGCCGCGCATCGATGCTCTGGTTCGGCGGGCTCGCGACGATCTGCACGGTGCCGCTCCTGCACGCGCTCTCCGGCGTGACGAGCCCGGTCATGGCCTTCGTGCTGGTCGTGGCCGCGCTCGCGATCGTGAGCTTCTATACGTCGATCAGCGGCCTCATCAAGGCGGAAATGTTCCCGCCGGAAGTGCGCGCGCTCGGCGTCGGCCTGTCTTACGCGGTCGCCAACGCGGTGTTCGGCGGCTCGGCGGAGTTCGTCGCGCTGAAGCTGAAGTCGCTGGGCAGCGAATCCACGTTCTTCTGGTACGTCACCGTGATGTGCGCGATCTCGCTGATCGTTTCCTGGCGCATGCTCGACCCGAGCAAGGAAGGGTATTTGCGCAACGAGCCGTAAGCCTGCCAACGGCGCGCGCGAGGCGGTGACTCAGCCGTCCCGCGCGCGTTCGCTGTCCGCGCGGACACCGTTGTCCGCCAGGCTTGCCGATGAAGGATACTATGGTGTTTTATGCGGTATGAGTGTGTAGACGGCGCACCGGTCGCGGTGCGCGGCGGTAATCGGGAACCGGATATGCATGCGCGCGGCAGCGCCACGCGCAACGCCGATGCGCACATTCGGGAGCGTCGGTCTGCCTGGAGCCTGTTCATGGAAGATTTCGACGAAACGCTGTTCGTTGTCTGGCGGGCCAACCTGAACGTTCTGGTCGGCTCGCCAGGTGGCGCTGGACGCCTCGCGCGCATGATGAATTTCTCGCCGACGTTCATGAAGCTGATCGTCGCCGGTCAGCGCGACTTCAATGAGGAATTCGTGCGCGGCATCGAACTCGTGACGGGTCTGCCGTCGCACTGGCTGGACGAGCGCCGCACGCTGGCCGAGGTCCCGCCCGAGGTCCAGCGCGCGATCGACGAGGAAACGCCGATGGCCGTGTTCCGTGGCACGGCGCATCCCGCGCCGAAGCGCTCGGTGCTGCGCGGCCCGGAGCCGCTGCTTTCCCAGACCGAGGCGACGCGCCGTGTCGCCGATCTCGCCCAGCAACAGGCCGAAGCGAACCGCCGCGATCTGCTCTTTCGCAAGAATCGCGAACTGCTTTCACAGGACTTGCGCCGCCTGGAGCGGCAGCTCGGGCTGCTGCAGGTCGACGGGATGCAGCCGAAGGTCGACGAGCTGATCGCCTCGGACCGCATGAGCGAGGCGGCTAAGGCCGACCTGGCAGGGCGTATCGAGCAGATCGACAAGCACGTAAAGCTTTTACATCAGCATGTCGAGAAGCTGGTTGCGCTTCTGTCGGCCCCGGATGAGCCGGAGGGCGGCGAGTAACGCCCGGTCATTTCTTCTTCTTGCCGTCTTCCCGGGTTTCCGGCTCGGGATGCACGGCGATCGGATCGCTCGCGGGAAAGGTTTCCTCGAGCGCTTCGTCGAGCAGATCTTCTTCGTTCTCCGCCTTCTGATTCTGCTTGTCCTTCGAACGGTCATCTCGGCTGGCTTTGGTCATGGTCCGCTCCGTGATGCGAAGTCGTGATGGATTCAATATAGCAGCGTCGATGCTCCGTCGCAGTCAGCCTTCCCGCCGATAGTCCGCCGGGCGCACGCCCGTCCACTTCCGGAACGCGCGCCTAAATGCGCTCGGTTCCGCGAAGCCCAACGCGTCCGCGATCTGCGGAATCGTCTCCCGCGTGTGCGCGAGGCGCGCGATGGCGAGATCGCGTCTCAGCGCATCCTTGATCGTCTGATAGGTCAGCCCTTCCTGCTTCAGGCGGCGTCTGAGCGTCGCTTCCGCCATGTTGAGCGCGGCCGCGATGCTTTCCGCCTCGGGCCAGTCGGTCGGCGCGGTCTGCCTGAGGCGGGCCCGCACGCGCGCCGCGAGCGAATCCGGATTGCGATACTTCACGATGAAATTCGCCGGCGCGTCGCGCAGGAAGCGCTTGAGCGTCGCGGGCGTCTGCACGACCGGCAGCGCCGCGCAGTCCGCCGACAGATCGACGAACGAGCGCGGCTCGCCGAAGCGCATGTCGTCGCAGAACATGAGGCGGTATTCATCGCTCGCGTCGGGCTCGGCGCAGCGCAGATGCGCGGCGAGCACCGGAATGCGCCGCCCGACCAGCCAGCACAGCAGCCCGTACACGAGGATGAAACCCGTCGCGTAAGCGAACATGGTTTTCGGCGCGCCCGAATCGTCGAGCCAGACGCGCACGCGTTGGTCGTCGATGTCCGGCTCGAAGCGCAGCTCGTCGAGCACGAGCCGCATGAAGCCCGCGATGCGCAAGAGCGCCTGCGCGCCGTCGCGCGACGAAAGCGCCGCGTGACACAGCAGCACGAAGCTGCCGCGCCGCATCGGATGCCGGTCCTGGCCGAAGAACTCGTCGTCGAGGGCATCGGCGGTGGCGTTCCAGAGCTTGCCGTATTGCACGGGCGATACGCGGGCGCGCGGCGAATCGAGCGTCGCCGGCGCGATGCCCGCGGCGGCCAGCAAAGTCTCGCGCGCGACGCCGCGCGCCTCGGCGCAACGCAACGCCGCTTCGACGAGACTCACGGAAATCGAGTCGCGCTCGATCTTCTTCTTGGGACTTGGGGTTGTCACTAGGTGGCCAAAGCGCTCAGTTAGCGTGATCGTTTTGGGCATCGGCTAACGTCCGGCGATTGCCTAGACTCGTGCTCAGACGGCCCATCCGCCGGGCTTGCGCGGTCAGAAAGTTTAAACGATCGATGCCGCGCGGCCCGCCGCCTCAGCCCCATTCACCGAATCGAAAACATGATCGACGCATTCCTCACCGAAGAGCAGCGCATGATCCGCGACGCGGCTCGCCAGTTCGCCACCGAAGTCCTCGCGCCGAACGCGGGCCAGTGGGACAAGGACGCCGCGATTCCCGACGCCGTCGTGCGGCAACTGGGCGAGCTCGGCCTGCTCGGCATGATCGTGCCCGCCGAGCTCGGCGGCACCTTCAGCGATTACACCGCCTACGCGCTCGCGATGGAAGAGATCGCCGCGGGCTGCGCGTCGTGCGCGACGATGATGAGCGTGCACAACTCCGTCGGCTGCGGTCCGATCCTCGCCTACGGCACCGATGCGCAAAAGGCCGAATGGCTGCCGAAGCTCGCGAGCGGCGAGATCATCGGCGCGTTCTGTCTGACGGAGCCGCAGGCCGGTTCCGAGGCGAACAACCTGCGCGTGCGCGCCGTCGAAAAGGACGGCAAGTGGGTCATCTCCGGCAGCAAGCAGTTCGTGACGAACGGCAGGCGCGCGGGCGTGGCGATCGTCTTCGCCGTCACCGATCCGGATCTCGGCAAGCGCGGCCTCTCCGCGTTCATCGTGCCGACGGATACGCCCGGCTTCGACGTCGGCGCGCCGGAGCACAAGCTCGGCATCCGCGCATCCGATACGTGTCCGATCACCTTCGACGATTGCGTGATTCCCGCCGCGAATCTGCTCGGCAAACGTGGCGAGGGTCTGAAGATCGCGCTGTCGAATCTGGAGGGCGGGCGCATCGGCATTGCGGCTCAGGCGCTCGGCATCGCGCGCGCGGCTTTCGATGCGGCGCGCGCCTATGCGAAGGAGCGCGTGCAGTTCGGCAAGCCGATTCAGGAGCATCAGTCGGTCGCGAACATGCTCGCCGACATGCAGACGCACATCAACGCGGCGCGCCTCCTGATCCATCACGCGGCGCGCATGCGCACGGAGGGCATTCCGTGTCTGTCGGAGGCGTCGCAGGCTAAGCTCTATGCGTCGGAGATGGCCGAGCGCGTGTGTTCCGATGCGATCCAGATTCACGGCGGTTACGGCTATCTGCAGGATTATCCGGTGGAGCGTCATTATCGCGATGCGCGCATCACGCAGATCTACGAAGGCACGAGCGAAGTGCAGCGGATGGTGATCGCGCGCAACGTTTGACCGGTGCATAAAAAATACACGGAGACGCAATGAACGACGCCAGAGGCTTCATCGCAGCGCGAGACTTTCTGTTTGCGCATCGCACCGATTACGACACCGCGTATCGCGAGTTCGAGTGGCCGTCGCTCGACCGCTTCAACTGGGCGCTCGATTACTTCGACCCGATGGCGCGCGGCAACGATGCGCCCGCGCTGCATATCGTGAACGAGAGCGGCGGCGAGACGCGTCTTACGTTCGCGCAGATGAGCGAGCGCTCGGCGCGCGTCGCGAATCACTTGCGCGGCCTGAACGTGAGACGCGGCGAGCGCATCCTGCTGATGCTGCCGAACCGCGTCGAGCTATGGGAAACGATGCTCGCCGCGATGAAGCTCGGCGCGATCGTCCTGCCCGCGACGACGCAGCTCGCGAGCGCCGACCTGCGCGACCGCATCGCGCTCGGGCGCGTGCAGCACGTGATCGTCGATGCGGCGGAGACGCAGAAGTTCGATGGCATCGACGTGCCGGGATTGCGTATCGCCGTGGGCGGCGCCACGAGTGACTGGCTCGCTTATGAAGCCGCGTATGATGCAGCTCCCGAATTTGCTCCGGATGCCGAAACGAACGCGAACGACCCGTATCTGCTGTATTTCACCTCGGGCACGACCTCGAAACCGAAGCTCGTCGCGCATACGCATCAGAGCTATCCGGTCGGCCATCTGTCGACGATGTACTGGATCGGCCTGCAACCCGGCGACGTGCACTGGAACATCAGCTCGCCCGGCTGGGCGAAGCACGCGTGGAGCTGCTTCTTCGCGCCGTGGAATGCGCAGGCGTGCGTGTTCATCTACAACTTCAGCCGCTTCGACGCGGCGCGCGCGCTCGATGTGCTCGTGAAGCACGAAGTCACCACGCTCTGCGCGCCGCCGACCGTGTGGCGCATGCTCGTGCAGGAGCCGCTCGCATCGTACGACGTGAAGCTGCGCGAGATCGTCGGCGCGGGCGAGCCGCTCAATCCGGAAGTGGTCGAGCGCGTGCAGGCCGCGTGGGGCGTGCCGATCCGCGACGGCTACGGCCAGACCGAAACCACCGCGCAGATCGCCAACACGCCGGGCCAGCGGCTCGTGCCGGGCTCGATGGGCCGTCCGCTGCCGGGTTATCGCGTTGCCTTGCTCGACCCCGACGGCAATCCGGCGGAAGAAGGGGAGATTGCGCTCGCGCTCGATCCGCCGCCGCTCGGCCTCATGACCGGGTACGCCGACAACCCGAAGGCCACCGAGAACGCGATGCACGGCGGTTTCTATCGCACGTCGGATGTCGCGGCGCGCGGCGCGGACGGCTACTTCGTCTATGTCGGCCGCGCGGACGACGTGTTCAAGTCGTCGGATTACCGGCTGAGCCCGTTCGAGCTCGAGAGCGTGCTGATCGAGCACGAGGCGATCGCGGAAGCGGCCGTCGTGCCGAGTCCCGATCCCTTGCGTCTTTCGGTGCCGAAGGCGTTCGTCACGCTGCGTCACGGCTACTCCATCGGACCGGAGCTTGCGAAGAGCGTGTTCGCGTTCTCGCGCGAGCGGCTCGCGCCGTACAAGCGCATTCGCCGCCTCGAATTCGCGGAATTGCCGAAGACGATCTCCGGCAAGATTCGCCGCGTCGATCTGCGCCGTCAGGAAGCGGCGCGCACGGAAGACGGCGCGCGCGGCGAGTTCGAGTTCTGGGAAGAGGATTTCCCCGAACTGCGCCAGACCAGCAAGGCTGACTAGAAAGGAATCCCCACGATGATCGAAGTCACGCGCGACGGCGCCACCGTCACGATCCGCCTGAACCGGCCGCCCGCGAATGCCTTCACCGCCGAAGGGCTGGCCGCACTGAAGGAAACCGTCGATGGCCTGAACCGCGATGCGCAGGTGCGCGCGATCGTCGTGACCGGCACGGGCCCGAAGTTCTTCAGCGCGGGCGCCGACCTCAACCAGTTCGCGGATGGCGACAAGGCGCACGCGCGTGTGGCCGCGCAACGTTTCGGCGCCGCGTTCGAGGCGCTGCAGAATGCGCGCGCGGTCACGATCGCCGCGATCAACGGCTACGCGATGGGCGGCGGCCTCGAATGTGCGCTCGCCTGCGACATGCGGATCGCCGAGGAACATGCGCAGATGGCGCTGCCGGAAGCGTCGGTTGGACTGCTGCCGTGCGGATGCGGTACGCAGACGCTCCCGTGGCTCGTCGGCGAGGGCTGGGCGAAGCGCATCATTCTGACCGGCGAGCGCGTGAATGCGCAGACCGCGTTGCGTATCGGGCTGGTCGAGGAAGTGGTCGCGAGCGGCGGCGCGTATGAAGCCGCGTCGAAGATCGCGGAGCGCGTCGCGTCGATGAGCCCGGATGCCGTTGCGTACTCGAAGCCGCTGATCCACGCCGCGCGCGAAGGCATGCCGCGGCGCGCGGCTCTGGCGCTCGAGCGCGAACGCTTCGTCGATCTGTTCGACGGCGCGAACCAGCGCGAAGGCGTCGCCGCGTTTCTGGACAAGCGCAAGCCGCGATGGAGCGCGTCATGAGTACGCAAGGACTGCTGCGCGAGACACCGGAAGTCGCCTTCGATGTCGTCAATCGCGTGGCGCTCGTCACGCTCGACCGGCCGCACGCATTGAACGCGCTGTCGCACGACATGATCGCGCTGCTCGCCGATATCTTCGCGCGATGCGCCGGCGACGATTCGATCGCCGCGGTCGTGCTGCGCGGCGCGGGCGACAAGGCGTTCTGCGCGGGCGGCGACATCCGCAAGCTCTATCACGCCGCGCGCAACGATCCGCATCACGAGACGCCGTGGCTGCAATTCTTCATCGACGAATATCGGCTCGACTACACGATTCATCGTTTTGCGAAACCCGTCATCGCGCTGATGGACGGCATCGTGATGGGCGGCGGCATGGGACTCGCGCAAGGCGCCGCGCTGCGCATCGCGACCGAGCGCACGCGCATGGCGATGCCCGAGACGCGCATCGGCCTGTTGCCCGATGTCGGCGCGACGTACTTCCTGCGCGTGCTGCCGCGCGATCTCGCGCTTTACATCGGCCTGACGGGCGCGCGTCTTTCGGGCGCCGATGCGAAGCGCGTCGGGCTTGCAGACGAATGCGTGCCGTCGACGTGGCTGCGCGGTTTCGTCGAGCGCCTCGAAAGAATGCGCTGGGACGATGCGCAGGATGCAATGACGCAACTGAAGCGTGTGTTCGTGCCGGGCGCGAACATCGAGCGCCATGCGCCGCTCGACGATATCCGCGCGCAGATCAGGCGTCATTTCTCCGTGTGTCCGACAGGCGGCGTGGAGCGCATCGTCGCATCGCTCGCAGACGACGAATCGGACTGGGCACGCGCGACGCTCGCCACGCTCGAAAGCCATTCGCCGACGATGCTCGAAGTGACGTATCACGCGCTCATGCGCGGCCGGCAGATGTCGCTTGCGGATTGCTTTCGCATGGAGCTCGGCGTCGTGTACCGCGCGATCGACGACGGCGATTTCGTCGAAGGCGTGCGCGCGCTCATCATCGACAAGGACGAACGGCCGCGCTTCGCCCCGACGACGCTCGCGCAGGTGCGCGCCGAGCGCGTGCAGCACTTTCTCTCATCTCCGTGGCGTAAAGAGATGCATCCGCTCGCGGACCTGTGCGCATAATCTCCTGATGGAATTCGCAAGCAAATGTTTCTGCGGCGAACCGTCGAAATGGCCGATGGTCGAACGGGGCTTAACCGATCATCGGACAATTCAAGAGGAGGAACCGACCATGCCGAACCGTAAGTCACGGATCGCGTTTCTGTCGGCCGGCATCGCATTCGCGCTGATCGCACCGGCGGCATCGTACGCACAACTCAACCTTCAGCAATTCGGCTTCGGCAGCGGCAAATCGGAGCCGGCCGCCGGCGCGAACGGCGCGACACAGCCTTCGGCGCTCAGCTCGCTCGTGCAGAACTATCTCGGCGCGAACCAGCAGGTGCTCTCGGGACAATCGAGCCTCGCCTCGGCGATGGGCATGTCGAGCGTCGCGAGCCAGGCGCAGTCGGCGGCGGGCCTGCTGTCGGGCGCATCGGGCGGCAGCGGCGTGCCGAGCACGAGTGTGCTGTCGCAACTCGGCGGCACGCAGCAGAGCGTGTCGCAGTCGTTGATGAAGGCATTCACGGGCGGCGCGACGACGGCGCCGACCGCCGCGAGCAAGCAGACGTTCAGCGACGGCCTCGCATCGCTCGGGCAGGGCGTGAAGCAGTACGCCGGCCTGCAAAACGATCTCGGCGCGGTATCGAATTCGATGAACATGTCTTCGCTGCTGCAGGCCGGCTCGAATCCGGCGACGGCGCAGGCGGCGTCCTATATCGCGCAATCGGCGCCGGGACAATTGCAGTCGCTCGTGCAGACGCTCACGCAAGCGGTGCAGTACGCGAAGACCAACGGCATCTCGGTGCCGTCGATCGCGACATCGGCGTTGAGCGGCGCGAAATGATGTGATGCGCCGATCACGCGCACAAAAGAAAAGCGGCGAGGCCCGGACGGGCTTCGCCGCTTTTTTCGTTGGCGCCGACGATCGCTTCAGTGACCGGCCACTTGCCGCATCGCAAGACGCCTGAGCACCGGCAACGCCTGCGGGCGGCGCGACTCGCGTCTCAACGGCGGGAGATACGAGATATCGGTGACGTCCGCGAGCCGCGCGTACGGGTCCGCGTCGAACACTTCGAGCGCGGGCGGCTCGACCGGCTCCGCCGCGACATGCTCCGGTTTATCGACGGCGATGCCGAGCGAATGACGCACATCCACGCCGCGAATATGCACCTTGTAGCCGGCACCTTCGATCACGCGCTCGCGCGATTTCCAGAACTCGAGCGCGGAGGGTGTCATCGGATGCATCGACACATATTCAAGCACGATCTCATGGCCTCGAACTTTAGGATAATCCAGCAGTAATTGGCCTGAGCGAATATAACGGATGTACCGGTCGATCTTTTTCGTGAGCAAATCCTGATGAACGCCTTCATCGCGCCAGTCGAAATCATCGAAAATCGCGGCATATACGCGTTTGAAGAGAATGTTCACTCCGATGTAATCGATGGCGTCCACGTCGCGCAGAGACATGGTCAATCCCCTACGCCCTCAACGGGCAAATAACAAAGGATTGCATTGTAACGGATAGAAATCGTCAATTAACGATGAAACTCCTTATTAAGTGGGGTGAAATCTCATTTTAGTAAGACTCCGAATTCTCTATTTAAGTGAAGTCCGATTGTCGAGAACAAATACAACAAAACGCCAAGATATTCACCATTCAGGTCTGTCTTCTCGACGCGTCCGCGAGATCCCGTGTGGACGTGGCTTCCGCGACTTCTTCGTTGCTCATGGCCTCGACTTGCGGCAGCGGCGGTTGCTCGTTGATCCACGCATTCAGGATCGTCGAGGTCACCGCGAGAATGACGGGCCCGATGAACAATCCGACTATTCCGAACGCGAACATGCCGCCGAGCACGCCGGAAAGGATCAGGAGCATCGAGAGATTCACGCCGCGTTTGATGAGAATCGGGCGCAGGAAGTTATCGAGCATCGCGATCATGATCGACCACACCAGCAGAAGCGATCCGGCGACATGCGAGCCGTGCCAGAAGAGCCACGCGACGCCGCCGAGCAAGGGCAGCAGCGGCCCGATCTGCGCGAGGCACAGCATCAGCATGACGGCCGTGATGATGCCCGCGGCGGGCACGCCGGCGAGCGCGAGTCCGATGCCCCCGAGCGCCGATTGCGTGA
Organism: Caballeronia calidae; assembly: GCF_900044055.2. Classification (GTDB taxonomy): domain Bacteria; phylum Pseudomonadota; class Gammaproteobacteria; order Burkholderiales; family Burkholderiaceae; genus Caballeronia; species Caballeronia calidae. Next base: position 100,278 of record NZ_FCOX02000005.1, read on the forward strand.
CCGCCGTCACGACGATGCCGAGCGCCACCGCGCGGATCGCGAGGCCGGCGAGCTTGATGGCTTCCGCGCCGCGCTGCGCGGCGATGCGCGTCGCGAAGCGCACGATGAAGTGCCCGGCCGCCTCGCCGTTCATATACAGGATGCCGGCAATGATGACCGTGATGAGCATGTGCATCACGAACACACCGACGACGGCCGCATGCGCGAGCATCCAGCGCGCCGCGATCGTCACGTAGGGCTCGACCCTCGCGAGCAGGCCGCCGGGGCCCGCGTCCGAAAGCGTCTGCCATTCCTTGGCGATGCGCTGGCCCGCGACCGGGACATCGTGCACCCAGTGCGGCGGCGGCGCCAACGCATAGCTCGGCAGGCTCTTGATGGCGGCCATGATCTCGCCGCCGTGCAGCGCGAGCGTCGAGATCGCTTCGTAGAGCGGCAGCACGATCACGATCAGCAGCATGAACAGCATCACGCTCGTCGCGATCCAGCGGCGGTTGCCGCAGCGGCGCTGCACGGCGCGCATGAGCGGCCAGGTCGCGACGACGATCGTCGTCGCCCAGATGAGGCCCGGCAGGAACGGACGCAGAACGTAGAGACTGCCGACCGTCAGCGCGGTGAGAATCGTGATGACGAGCAGGATGCGGGCGATATCCACCGGCTGGCGTGGATTCGGATTCGGCTGCCCGTTCGATGAGGTTGGCATGATGCGTCCGGATGAAAGTGAAGGGTTGCGCGGTGTCTGCCGACGGGCATGGCACGCAACGAGCGATGAACAAGCGACGAGCGAAAGCCGGCGGTCCGGCAAGCCGCTCCCGGGATGACGGGGCGCAATCATAACGGCACTCCGTTCCATACTACTAAAAATCGCGCGGCGCCTGCCCTGAAAATACCCTTCGTCCGATAGAAGGCGCGTCCACCGATGCATTGCCATGAATCTGGAAATGATTTCTTAAATTGCCTATTCTTTTTGCGGACGCAGAAGAGGGCATGCAATGCTCCGCCGTGCGCCACGAGGATCAGACAAGAACGATTTGGGAAACTGACATGGCCGGTTTTTCCGGTACCTCGCTCGTCGCTGATGATCGGCCTCTTCCGCGCGTTCGATGTCGCCACCGGCCGCAAGCGCCGGGCGTTCCAGTGCGGCGCGGATGTCGATGCGCCGGCGGTGTCGTACATGGTGAACGGAGAGCCGCACATCGCGATTGCGGCGGGCGCCAATACGCAACCCGACTTCAAGCGCGGCAACAGCGTGCGCGTGTTCGCGCTGCCTCGAGATGGTGACCCGTTCGAAGCGGCTGCGTGTCTGGCTCGTGTACGCACTGTGGATCGTCGTGTGCGTGCTGCTGTCGCTGCCGTCGCTTTCGCGCGCCGACGTGAAGGCCGGTGCCGCGAAGGCGGCCGTATGCACGACGTGTCATGGCCTCGCGGGCAACTCGATGACGGGCGAGTATCCGTCGCTCGCGGGGCAGACGTCCCGCTATCTCGATCTGCAATTGCGCGATTTCAAGGCGGGCCGCCGCAGCGATCCGCGCATGTCGCCGATGGCCGCGAACCTCACGCCCCGTGACATGCGCGATCTCGCCGATTACTTCGCCGCGCAAAAGCCCGTTCCGACCGATTTCAAGGCGGACGCGGTGAAGGTCGAGGCGGGCAGGAAGAAGTCCGAGGCGATTCTCTGCGCGACGTGCCACCTCGTCGGCTTCTCGGGCCAGAACGAGATTCCGCGCGTGGCCGGGCAGCAGTATCCGTACATCGTCAAGCAACTGCAGGACTTCCGCGACAAGAAGCGCACCAACGACGCGGGCAACATGACGAGCGTGTCGAAGAATCTCACGGACGCGGACATCGAGAATCTGGCGAACTACATCGCGAATCTGCAATGACGCTCCATGTAGGCGGCCATCGTTCGCTCTGTCGATGATGTGTTCCTGCGCGATCGCCTACGCGCTCAACGAGCGCCTGTTTTCGGCCGTGCGCGAGGGCGATCGGGCCGCCGTCACACGTTTGCTCGATGAAGGCGCGGCGATCCATTCCCGCAACCGCATCGGCGACACGCCGCTCATTAGCGCGTGCAGGAAGGGCCTGACGCCGATGGCGCGCATGCTGATCGATCACGGCGCGAACGTGAGCCAGGCAGACGTGCAGGGCATCACGCCGCTGACGGCCGCCGCGTTCGACGGCAACGACGACTTCGCGGCGTTGCCGTCGAACGGCTGATGCTTCAGGATTTCAGGATTCGTTGTCCAAACCGTTGGCCGCCTGAATCGGGAAAAAGCGTCGCGCCGACGCGCTCGGGATCGATGCCGAAGCACTCGCCCGCCGCGCTCGCGATGACGGCATCGAGCCCGATCGTCGGCTTCAGATCGCGCGCCTGATACAGCGACGCAGTCGCGAGTCCCGGCCAGTCCGCGAGCACGCGAGCGCCCGCCACCGCGCCGCCGACGATCATCGCCGCCGACGCCGTGCCGTGGTCCGTGCCGCCCGTGCCGTTCGCCGCCGCCGTGCGGCCGAACTCGGTCGCTACCAGCACCGTCGTGTTCGCCCAGTGCTCGCCGAGCCCGTCGCGCAGCGACGCGAGCATCGTGTCGAGCGCCTTCAGTTGCGCGGCGAGGCGCGGATTCTGCGCGCTGTGCGTGTCCCAGCCGCCGGTTTCGATCATCGCGATCCGCGGGCCATCGGGCGTGCCGAGAAAGCTCGCGGCGAGCCTGCCGAGGCTCGCCGGGTCCTGACGCGCGCCCGCATCGGCGGCGAGGCCGCGCGCCTGCATCGCGGCATCCCAGAGCGGATGAAGCTGCGCGTCGCCCGCATAGAGCTGCGAGACGCGCGTGAGGAGATCGTCGGGCGCCTGCGGCAAGGACGACGGCGCATACGACGTGACTTCCGCGCGGCCGCGCAGCGCGAGCGGCACGGTCGGCGCGAACGCGACGGCATCGGCGCGCGGCGCGGGCAGCATCGACACGAGGCGGTTCATCCAGCCGTCCTTCAGCCGATACGGCGCGGCGCCGCCGGTTTCGAGCACGTTCTGGCCGTCGAAGTGCGAGCGCTCGCGATAGGGCGACGCGACCGCATGCACGAACAGCGCCTCCCTGTCGGCATACATGTGCGCGACCTGTTTCATCGACGGATGCAGCGCGAAGAGGCCGTCGAGCTTCGTCGCCGTCGATGCATCGATCGCGAGCGGGCCGCGCAATGTTGCGTACGCAGGATCGCCATATGGCACGACGATGTTCAGCCCGTCCGCCGCCCCGCGCTGGATCACGAAGACGAAGCGGCGCTCGGTTTCGGCGGAGGCGAAAACGAGATGCGGCGCGACGAGCATCGCGCCGGCGCTCGCGCCCGCGCACCACAGGAATTGGCGACGCGTCGGCATGGTTCATCTCCTCAGAAAATCGGGCGAAACGAGCAGCAGCGCGAGCGCGGTCTGCGCGCTTTCCGCCCGCGCGACGGCGCTGGCGGTCGGCTCGGACAGCGCGCCCGCCAGCAGTTGCGGGCCGAGCGCGCGGGCATCGAGCGTATCGCCCGTGCGCGCGGCAAAACGTTGTGCAAGCTCGACGCGGCGCACGAGCGCATCGGGCGCGGCCCAGCTCGCGGCGACATCGTCGTAACCGGCGGGCGAGCCGGGGCGCCAGACCTGCTGCCCCAGTTGCGTGAGGAGCGGCGCTGCGCGCGCGCCTTGCAAGCCGGTGCGGCCCAATCCGCGCAAGGACGAGATGGTCCAGTCCCACGGCGTCTTGAATTTGGCGGGCGCGCCCGGCCACGCTTCGGGCGCTTCGATCAGCGCGCGATACACCGAGGGCAGATCGCCGCCGCTATCGCTGAACGCGCTCGCAAGCCGCTCGACGAGCGCGGGCGGCGGCGTGTCCGCGACGAAGTGGCGCGCGAGTTTCTCCGCGATGTGATGCGCCGTCGCGCGTGAGCTGGCCAGATCGTGGAGCACGGCGAGCGGCTGCTCATCGCCCGTCTGCGCGTATTGCCTGCCCATCACCGTGCGCGCGCCCGGCTCGTGCAGGCGCGCACGGAACACGTACTGGCCGGGCGGCGCGGGATCGTCGGGGTTCTTGCCCGCGTTCGCGTTCATCGCGCCGAGGCTCCAGCCGGTGAGCGCGCGCGCGAATTCGGTCACGTCGGCTTGCGTGTAGCCGCTGCGCACGCCGAGCGTGTGCAACTCCATGATCTCGCGCGCGAGGTTTTCGTTGAGGCCGCGCCTGTTGTCGGGATCGCGCATCGCCGCGCGCGCGGCGGCGGGGCTGTCCGGTCCGACGGAGCGCGGCTGATCGAGAAAGATCTGCATCGCCGGATCCCGTTCCGCCGCGACCAGCATGTCTTCGAAGCGGCCGAGCACATGCGGGCGGATCGCCTCGTTTTCGAACGATCCGGCGAGCATCGCGACGGGCGGCTTTTCGATCGACACCGCGAAGTGATTCGCCCAGAAATGCACGAGGCGTTCGATGAAAGGCGTGTTCGTCGTGAGCGCACTCGTCACGCGTGCATCGACGGCATCGCGGTAGACGTCGCGGATCTGCTCGGCGTAGTGCTTGCGCACGTCGGGTTTGTCGGCGGTGCTCGCGTCGCGCAGCGCGCGCTGGCGTTCGGCGAATCGCGCGGCGAGCGCGGTGCCCGATGGCTGGCTGCCGAGCGCGGGCGGCATCGGCTGATAGGTGCTCGTGCGCGGATCGGCCTGTTCCGCGAGCCAGCCGCGCGGATCGGCGGGCAGCGGCTCGCCGGGGCGCGCGCCGAGGCCGAAGCGATTCACCGCGATGGCGGCGGGCGAGCGTTGCGGCGCGATTGCCATGACTTGCTCCAGACGCTTTCGATGCGGGTTAAACGGACGTGCGCGGGAAATCCGTCGCGCGAGGTCACTGCTGCGGCCGCTCGCCGGGCGGCACGGCGCGCAGCGGGCCGTAGCGTTCCATCGCGCCGACGAGCTTCAGCCGTTCGTCGGGCGTGAGCGTCGATGCGAAATCCGCGACCGTGCCCTCGATGCGTGAGCGCAGCGCGATATCCGCGTCGCGCGTGCGGGTCAGCGCGGCGTCGAGCGCACGGCGATCGAAGTCGCGCGCGGCAAGGATGTGCGCGATATCGATGCGTCCGTCGCGCGCATCGCGGATCAGCGGCAGGCTTTCGCGGCGCGTCTTGCGCAACGCGTCGCGTAGCTGTTGCTGGCGCTCGGCGGAGAGATCGGAAGCGGCGAAGCGGATGCCGCGTGGCTGCGCGGCTTCCGTGCGCTGATGCGCGAACAGCCGATATGCGCCGCCCGCGATCGACCCGATCAGAAACACGTTCAGCACGAGCGACACCGCCGCGAGCGTCTTCAGCGTGCATGGATTCATTGATCGCTCCAGTCGGAAGGGGCGCCGCCGAAGGCCGTGCCCGAATAGGATTGCTCGAACCAGCCGCCGTGCGCGCCGTCGTTCGACGCGGGCGCGAGCAGCGAGACCAGCAGCGCGCCCGCCGCGACGCCCGCCGCACCCGCGCCGATGAAGCCCGCGCCCGAGAACCAGATGCGCGGACGCCGCCATAACGTGCGCGCGGGCCGCGCCGGCGCGGACTCGACGATGCGGCGCGCAAGCTCGGGGCTGGGCACGGCGACCGCGTGCGCGTCGAGCATGGCGTCGAGCGCGCGGGCTTCGGCGAGCGCGGCGAGTGCTTGCGGATCGCCGGCGGCGACGAACGCCAGCGCCGCGTCGCGTTCGTGCGCGGGCCAGCGTTCCGGCGACGCGCCGTATGCCTCGGTGATGTGGCGGAATCGTTCGGGTGTCATCGATGTTCCTCCGGCGCGTCGAGTGCGGCTCTGAGATTGCGGCGCGCGCGGGCGAGCAGGCTTTCGAGCGCTTCGACGCTCACGCCCATCAAGGCCGCCGCGTCCGCGTTCGGCAATTCCTGGTAGTACTGCAGCACGAGCGCCTCCCGCTGGCGCGCGGGCAGCTTCGCGAGCGCCTGCGCGATGCGCTCGTTCGCGTGCGCCGTGTCGAGGCGTTCGCCGGGCTGCGGAGCGGGATCGGCCTGCTCGGGAAGCGCGTCGGACACGGTCGTCTCCCGATGACGGCGCAGGCGGTCGTAACACAGATTGAGCGTCACGCGATGCAGCCACGTATCGAAACGGGCGCTTCCGGCACGCCACTTCGGCGCGATCTTCCAGATGCGCAGAAACGCTTCCTGCGCCACGTCGTCGGCCTCGTCACGATCGCCCAGCATGCGCGCCGCGAGCGCGACGACGCGCGGCAGCTTTCTCGCGACGATCTCGCGGATGGCTCCCGGTTCCCGATTGCCGACGCGGGCAATGAGCGCGGTGTCCGGATCTTCTTCTTCGTTCAATGTGATTTCGGGTCTCGTGGCGCATGTCGGACTGCTTGCTCGCGGACGGGCGGAATGCCGCTGCCGTCCGCATCCTCAGTAAACGACGACCGGCCCGCGATAGTAGGCAGGATGCGCCGGATAGACGACGCAACCCGCGAGCGTCAGCGCGACGAGCGCGGCGGCGAGCAGTGTCTTCAGCATGATGGGCCACCTCGTTTCGGTTGTGTCGGGACGCTCGACCTCACGCCCAGTGGCCTTCGACCCAGCGCCAGTTCGGCCCGTGCGCGACCCAGTGCCCCGGAACCCAGCGATAGCCCGCGCGCACCGGCCGCCAGTGGCCCGGCGCCCAGACGTAGCCGCCATGCGCCCAGCGCCAGTGGCCGGGGTCCCACGCGTAGCCCGCGCGCGGCGGCGGAGGCGGCTCGGCGCGCAGCGGCGGCGGCGCGGAAGGCGCGATGATGACCGTCTGCGCGTCGGCCGGGCCGCTGTGCAGGGCGGCAAAGGAAAGGGCGATCACAGGCGCAAGAACGGCTGCGGAAAGCGCCGCGCGCAGCGGCGTGCGTGTTTTTCTCATGATGGTTCTCGTCGATTCAGGGTTGCGACGAAAACTTGAACGGAGCGAGGGCGGCAATCCCGTCGCCTGATGCGCGCGGAAGTTGTAACGATGTTTTACGCCGATACGTCAGGCGAACACATCGATGCCATCGACGAGACGCTTCGCGAGACGCGGTTGCCGCAACTGCTCGATCCACCATTTCAGCGCGCGGCCTTCGTGATCGCCGCGCCACGCGACATACAGCACGTTCGGCTCGCGCGGATCGGCGGTTTCCTTTTCGACGAGCTCGCCGCGCGCGAGCAGCGTTTCCACGCGATGCCGCGGCACCCAGCCCGTGCCGAGCCCTTGCCGCTGCGCGAGGATTTTCGCGCGCATGGTCGGCACCGCGAACGCGGCCTGCCCGCCGAGCACGCCGTACGCGCGCCCCGCCGAGCGCGACGAATCCGCGACGACGACCGCGCGATGCGCCGCGATCTGCTCGCGCCGCAGCGGCCCGTCGATCCTCGCGAGCGGATGGCGCGGCGACAGCGCGAAGGTCCATTGCATGACGCCGAGCTCGAACCAGCGCAGGCCGGGAATCGCGGGCGGCTCGTTGGTCGCGCCGACGATCAGGTCCGCGCGGCCGTCGCGCAGCGCTTCCCAAGTGCCGCCCAGCACTTCGTGCGTAATCCGCAGCGCGACGCCGGATTCGAGCGCATCGAATGCCTGCACGACGGGCAGCAGCGTCTCGAATTCGAGGATCTCGTCGCAGACGATCCACAAGCGGTCTTCCCAGCCGCTCGCGATCTGCTTCACGCGCTGCGCGAGCCGCGACACGTCGAGCATCAGGCGCGATGCTTCATCGGCGAGCAGATGACCGGCGGGCGTGAGTTGCAGGCGGTAGCGGCGCCGGTCGAAGAGCAGCGCGTCGAAGCGCGTTTCCAGTTGCCGCGCGGCATGCGACACGGTCGACGGCGCCTTGCCGAGCCGCGCCGCCGCGCGCGACAGACTGCCGGTTTCGCGGATCGCGTCGAGCAGCGAGAGTTCTTCCTCTGACAACATGTTCGACTCCATCGAACGAGTGCATCGTCCGGATCGTACGGCAAAAGCGGGGCGCGGGGTCAACATCGAAGCCATCGGACAAACCGAATCTTCGATGGAGCTGAACGATGAAAACCTTCCTGCACACGATCCGCCGCGCGGCCGGCGCGCTTCTCGCAGCCGCCGCGCTGCAACCGGCCGCGCATGGCGCCGACGCGCCGCGCGCACCGCAGGCGGCTGCTGCCGCGAGCGCGATCCAGTCACGCACGATCGACGCGAACGGCGTCGAGCTGCACTATCTGCAAGCGGGACGCGGCGACGCGACGCCCGTCGTTCTGCTGCACGGCTACACGGAAACGAGCCACATGTGGCAGCCGCTGATGACGCGTCTCGCGGGCGAGCGCATCGTGCTGGCGCCCGATCTGCCGGGCGCGGGCGGCTCGGCGATGCCGGCCTCCGGCTACGACAAGAAAACGCTCGCGCAAGACATTCACGCGATGGTTCGCGCGTTGGGTTATCGCAAGGTGAAGCTCGTCGGGCACGACATCGGGCTGATGGTGGCGTACGCGTACGCCGCGCAGTATCCCGACGAAGTCGAAAGCATCGTGCTGATGGACGCCTTTCTGCCCGGCGTCGGCGACTGGCAAAAAGTCTGGCTGCTGCGCGACAAATGGCATTTCAACTTTTACGGCGACACGCCGGAACAACTGGTGCGCGGCCGCGAGCGCGTGTATTTCGAGCACTTCTGGAACGATTTCGCCGCCGATGCCGCGCATTCGGTGAGCGAAGCCGATCGCCGCTATTATTCGGCGCAATACGCGCGCAGCGGCCGCATGCGCGCGGGCTTCGAGTACTTCCACGCGTTTCCGCAAGACGCGGACGATTTCGCCGCCTTCGCGAAAACGCCGCTCACGATGCCGATGCTCGTCCTGACCGGCGAGCGCGCGTCGGGCACGTTCCTGATCGACCAGGCGAAGCTCGTCGCGACCAACGTGCAGGGCGTCGTGATGCCGGGCGCCGGACACTGGCTGATGGAAGAAGCGCCGGATGCGACGATGGCGCAACTGGTGCGTTTCATCGACGCACCTTCAACGAACTGATCATGGCGATGCCATGGCGCGCGTATTGCGCCGTGGCAATCAGGGAGGAAATGGAAATGGGACTTCTCGTCGACGGAAAATGGCAGGACCAGTGGTACGACACCGCGTCCACCGGCGGGCGCTTCGTGCGCAAGGACGCCGCCTATCGCAACTGGGTGACGGCGGACGGCGCGCCGGGTCCGAGCGGAGAGGGCGGCTTCAAGGCCGAGGCAGGGCGGTATCACCTGTATGTGAGCCTCGCTTGCCCGTGGGCGCACCGCACGCTCATCATGCACGCGCTGAAGGGGCTGGAAGCGATGATCGACGTATCCGTCGTGAACTGGCTGATGCTGGAGAACGGCTGGACCTTCGATCCGGCGCCGGGCGTCGTGCCCGACAGGATCAACGGCGCGCACTTCCTGCATCAGGTCTACACCGCCGCCGATCCGCATTACACCGGCCGCGTGACCGTGCCGATCCTTTGGGATAAACAGCGCGGGACGATCGTCAACAACGAGTCGTCGGAAATCATTCGAATGCTGAATGCGGCGTTCGACGGCATCGGCGCGAAGCCCGGCGATTACTATCCGCGCGAGCTGCGCGAAGAGATCGACGCGCTCAACGCGCGCATTTACGACACGCTCAACAACGGCGTGTACAAGGCCGGCTTCGCGACAACGCAAGCTGCGTACGAGGAAGCGGTGATGCCGCTCTTCGAGACGCTCGACTTTCTCGAAGAGCGCCTGAGCATGCGCCGATACCTGACGGGCGAGCGCTTCACCGAAGCCGACATCCGCCTCTTCACGACACTCGTGCGCTTCGACGCCGTGTATGTGGGCCACTTCAAGTGCAACCTGCGGCGCATCGCGGATTATCCGAATCTCTCGCGGTTCGCGCGCGAGATCTACCGCATGCCGGGCATCGCCGCGACGGTGAATTTTCAGCACATCAAGGGGCACTACTACCAAAGCCATCGCACGATCAATCCGACGGGCATCGTGCCCGCCGGACCGGTGCTCGGCTTCGACGCGGCTTAGTCGTACTTGTAGACGCCGTGCTTCGTCTTGCGCCCGAGACGTCCCGCCGAGACGAGCTCGCGCATCAGCGGGCACGCGCGGTACTTCGAATCGCCGAAGTCCTTGAGGAACACGTCCATCACCGAGAGGCACACGTCGAGGCCGATCAGGTCCGCGAGCGCGAGCGGGCCGATCGGATGATTCGCGCCGAGCCTCATGCCCGCGTCGATTTCCTCGGCGCTCGCCACGCCTTCATAGAGCACGTAGAACGCTTCGTTGATCATCGGCACGAGAATGCGGTTGACGACGAAGCCCGGCGAATTGCGCACGCCGATGGGGGATTTGTCGAGCTTCTCGGTGAGCGCGCGCACGGCGGTGGCGGTTTCATCGCTCGTCTGCACGCCGCGAATCACTTCGACGAGCTGCAGCAGCGGCACCGGATTGAAGAAGTGCATGCCGATGAAGCGCGCAGGCGTCGCGAGCTGCGCGGCGAGCGCGGTGATCGAGATCGACGACGTATTCGACGCGATGATGGCATCGGGACGCGCGGCTTCCTCGATCTGCTTCAGGATGCGGTTCTTGAGCTCGGCATTTTCCGTCGCGGCTTCGATCACGATGTCGGCTGCGGTGAGGCGTGCGTAATCGGTCGAGGTCTCGATGCGCGTGAGCGCCGCGTCGCGCGCGGACGCCGCGAGCTTGTCCTTCGACACGAGGCGCTCGAGGCTGCCGGTCAGCGTTTTGATGCCCTTCGCGAGCGCGGCGTCGGTGACGTCGATCAGCACGACCTTGAAGCCCGCGACGGCCGCGACCTGCGCGATGCCGTTGCCCATGGTTCCCGCGCCGACGATGCCGACGGTCTGAATATTCATGCTCTGCTCCTCCTTGATCTGCGCCGGCGCGAGCGGCCGGCAAACCGGAAATGGTCGAAAGCGCGCGAGGCGCGTTCAGGCATCGATTCTAACCAGCGGAGAAGGCCGTCAGATCTTTTGGCACGATGCCGTTTGCATGACAAAACGCAACGTATCGGTCCAGGCCGCTCTTCCAGTTCTCGGCGGCGAGCACCTGCCCGCTGTCGTTCACGAAGAGCAGTTCGCCCTGGATGATGTTGAGCGTGACGATGTCCGCGCCGTCCGAATCCGATGGCAGCGCCTCGGGCGTGTGGCTCGATCCGGCCGTCTCGTACACGATGCTCCCCGGTTCCGCGATCCACTCGTGCTCGCGATACTTCCAGCGCCCCTGAACCGTATAGACGATCACCGTGCCCGTATGACGATGCCGCGGCATCTGTCCTTTGGCCGGTGCTTTCATCAGCGCGATGACCTCGCCGCGAATCGGATCGAGCTTGAAGTACTTGACGAGCACGCGCTCGCTGTACGGCGTGAACGGCACCCACGGCAGGTCCGCGTCGTTGAGGCAGGTGGTGTGGATCTGTTCGAACAGCATGATGTCGGCTCCCTTGTCCTGGTATTTCCGCAGTCCATTGTAGGCAGCGCGGCGCGTGCCGAACATCGGCCGAATGGACGACCCCATCGTTCAAGCCGGATCGCGCGGTATCTGCTATCGTCCGTGCCATGCCAACCATCATCACCGTTTCCAATCTGTCCAAGACCTACGGGTCGGGCTTCCGCGCGCTTCGGGACGTGAACCTGGAGATCCGTCGCGGCGAGATTTTCGCGCTGCTCGGCCCGAACGGAGCGGGCAAGACGACGCTCATCAGCACCGTCTGCGGCATCGTGAATCCGAGCGAAGGCAAGGTCACCGTCGCCGGTCACGATATCGTCACGGACTATCGCGCCGCGCGCGCGATGATCGGGCTCGTGCCGCAGGAGCTCACCACCGACGCCTTCGAGACCGTCTGGGCAACCGTGTCGTTCAGCCGCGGCCTGTTCGGACGGCCGAAGAATCCGGCGCACATCGAGAAGGTGCTCAAGTCGCTGTCGCTGTGGAGCAAGAAGGACAACAAGATCATGACGCTCTCGGGCGGCATGAAGCGCCGCGTGCTGATCGCGAAGGCGCTCGCGCACGAGCCGGAAATCCTCTTTCTCGACGAGCCCACCGCGGGCGTCGATGTCGAATTGCGCCGCGACATGTGGGGCCTCGTGCGCGAGCTGCAGTCGAAGGGCGTGACCATCATCCTGACGACGCACTACATCGAGGAAGCGGAGGAGATGGCGGACCGCATCGGCGTCATCAATCGCGGCGAGATCGTGCTCGTCGAGGAAAAGCACGAGCTCATGCGCAAGCTCGGGCAGAAGAAGCTCACGCTGCAGCTCGAGCATCCGCTCGCCGAAGTGCCCGCGCCGCTGTTGCCCTACGGCCTTGCGCGATCGACGGACGGCAGCGAGCTCACGTACACCTATGACGCGCACGACGAGCCGGGCCGCATCATCGCGCTGCTGCGTCACGTCGACGAAGCCGGCGTGCGCTTCAAGGATCTGCAAACGACGCAAAGCTCGCTCGAAGACATCTTCGTGAGCCTCGTCAGGGAAGCCAAATGAATCTATATGCCGTTCGCGCGATCTACCGTTTCGAGATGGCGCGCGCCGGGCGCACGCTGATGCAGAGCATCGTGTCGCCCGTCATTTCCACGTCGCTTTACTTCGTCGTGTTCGGCGCTGCCATCGGCTCGCGCATTCCGGAAGTCGACGGCATCAGCTACGGCGCGTTCATCGTGCCCGGCCTCGTCATGTTGTCGCTGTTGACGCAAAGCATCGCCAATGCGTCCTTCGGCATCTATTTTCCGAAGTTCACCGGCACGATCTACGAACTGCTGTCCGCGCCCGTGTCGTACTTCGAGCTCGTCGTGAGTTACGTGGGCGCGGCCGCGACCAAGTCGGTCATCCTCGGCCTGATCATTCTTCTGACCGCGCGGCTGTTCGTGCCGCTCAGAATCGATCACCCTGTCTGGATGATCCTGTTTTTGCTGCTCACGTCGGTGACGTTCAGCCTGCTCGGGTTCATCATCGGCATCTGGGCGGACGGCTTCGAGAAGCTGCAGATCATTCCGCTCCTGATCGTCACGCCGCTCACGTTTCTCGGCGGCAGCTTCTATTCGATCAACATCCTGCCGCCGTTCTGGAAGACCGTCGCGCTGTTCAATCCGGTCGTCTATCTGATAAGCGGCTTTCGCTGGAGCTTTTACGGACTCGCCGATGTCCAAGTCGGCGTGAGTCTCGGCATGACGCTGGTATTTCTCGCGGTGTTCATTGCGATCGTCGCGTGGATCTTCAAGACGGGATACCGGCTCAAATCGTAGGGCGGCGCGCCGGCCGGGCCCCGGCTGGCCGAACAAGAGCATGAGGGCGTTCATCGGATGAAAATCATGAGACGCACGAAGCGCAATCTTCTCGGTGTGATGGCCGCCGCGTTCGCGGGCGGCGCGGGCTCGTCGGCGCCCGCCCGATCGTACGAAATCGATCACAGCAGCGCGGACTGGCGCCGCCGCCTCTCGTCCGAGCAATTCCGCGTGCTCAGGCGCGGCGGCACCGAGCCGCCATTCGCGAGCCCGTTGCTCAAGGAACACCGGAACGGCACCTACGCCTGCGCGGGGTGCGGCCTCGCGCTGTTTTCATCTGCGGCGAAATTCGACAGCGGCACCGGCTGGCCGAGCTTCTGGAAGCCGCTCGACGGCTCGGTCGCGATGCACGCGGACGCGACCGGCCACATGCGCAACGAGGTGCATTGCCGGCGCTGCGGCGGGCATCTCGGTCACGTCTTCGACGATGGCCCGAAGCCTACGGGACTGCGCTACTGCATGAACGGCGCGGCGCTCGACTTCCTGCACGACGACGCCTGACATTGCGCACTCATTCATCTTTCTGGCGACTTTCTCATGAACGCACTCGAATTCAAGCTCGATCCGGCGAAGACGGCGCTCGTGCTGATCGATTTGCAGGCGGGCATCGCCGCCTTGCCCGTGCAGCCTCACGACGCCGCGAGCGTGCTCGCGAACGCGCGTGCGCTCGCCGACCGGTTTCGTGCGCTGGGCGCGCCGGTCGTGCTCGTCAAGGTGGCGTTTCCGAATGCGCCGGGCGGCCTGCGTCCGATCACCGACTCGGGCCAGGCGCAGGAAGCGCCGGAGCCCGCGGGCTGGAGCGAGTTGTGCGCCGAGCTGGACGCGCAGGCGTCGGATATCGTCGTCATCAAGCGGCAGTGGGGCGCGTTCTACGGCACCGACCTCGACTCGCACTTGCGCCGGCGCGGCATCGACACGATCGTGCTGGGCGGCATCGCGACGGCCATCGGCGTGGACGCGACCGCGCGTGGCGCGCACGAGCGCGGGTATCAGCAGATTTTCGTCGAGGACGCGATGAGCGATCTGCACGCCGACACGCACGAATCGACCTGCCGCTACATCTTTCCGCGCATCGGCCGCATTCGTTCGACGGAACAGGTGCTGGCGGCACTGGCATAGCGGCGCGCGTCGCCTATCCTGTAGCGTACGTCCGATATCGACGGGCGCGACGAGGTGCGGTGATGGCAGCCATTCCGAAAGTAGCGATCGCGTGTCAGGGCGGCGGAAGTCATGCGGCGTTCGCGGCGGGCGTGCTCGAACGGCTGCTGAGCGACGAGTGCTTCGACCGGTTCGAGCTGGTCGCGCTGTCCGGAACGTCCGGCGGCGCGATGTGCAGCGCGCTCGTCTGGGCGGGCTTGCTGCTCGGCGGCCCCGCCGATGCCAGGCAGCGCCTTGCCGCCTTCTGGAAGGATTTGGAGGCGCGCGAGGGACCGGATATCGTCGCCAACGCGGTCGGAACGTGGTACGCGCGCCTGCCCATCAATGCGGAAATCAGTCCGTATCTGTATCCGCCGGTCGCCGAGGAGCGTCTGCGCGAGCTGCTCGCCAAGCATCTTCCCTTCGCATCGCTGCCGACGGAACCCGAGCGGCGCGCGAAGCCGACGCTTCTGATCGGCGCGACCGACGTGCGCACCGGCGATCGCGTGATCTTTCCCGGCGACAAGCTGAATCAGGATGAGCTGGTGGCATCGGCCGCGGTGCCGCCGCTGTATCGCGCGGTCGCCGCCGACGGGCGCATGTGCTGGGACGGCCTCTTCAGCAGCAATCCGCCGGTGCGCGAATTCACCGACTTCGCCATCGACATGCGGCCCGACGAGATCTGGGTCGTGCAGATCAATCCGCAGCATCGCCGCGAGCTGCCCGAATCGATGAACGAGATCATCGACCGGCGCAACGAGCTCGCCGGCAATCTCGCGCTCGGGCAGGAGCTTTACTTCACGACGCGCGTGAACGATCTGTTGAAGGCCGACAAATCCCTCGCGAAGCGCTACAAGCCGATCAAGGTGCGCGTCGTGCAGATGCATCTCGACGCGAAAGATTATCCCGGTCCGCTCGACTACGCATCGAAGCTCGATCGCAATCCCGCGCTCATTCATGCGCTGATCCGCAAGGGACGCGAGCGCGCCGAATGGTTCTTCGATGCACGCTCCGACTGGCCGAGAGAAGGCACCGCGCCGCACAGGAGCGTCTACGCGACGACGCCGGCCGCGGTATCGAAGAAGTCATAGCGCCATGAGCGGCGTTTCGCGCGGCGAAGCGATCGAGCACAAAATTTCGCACTCCCATGAATGGTGCATTGCGATTTAGCGGGCACAATCGTTCGGGTAATTTGGGAAGGGCGGTTGCGATGCGAACGATGTCGTGCGCAGAGCCCGGACAACAGCCCGTGACAAGGACATTGCTATGAAAATCAAAACGCTTGGAATGGCCGCCATAGCCTCGGTGATCGCACTGGGAGGCGTGACCGCGAAGGCCGATCGCGCCGCGCCGCGCATCGAAGGAGAAATGGTCGTTCAGATCATCGGCGAGGTGAAGTCTGTCGATACTGCGTCGCGTCGCGTCACGGTGGTGAATGCGCAGGGCGTCGAGACGCGCCTGAACGTGAGCCCGCAGATGCACGATCTCGACAAGCTGCCGCTCGGTACGCGCATCAAGAGCTCGGCGCTGCAGCCTGTCGCGCTGACGCCGGTCGGACATGTGAAGCCTCAGGCGTTCGTCCCCGGCGACAAGCGCTTCGTGGCACAGGTGACGAGTATCGATCCCGCCACGGGCGTCGTCATGCTCGCGGATGCCGATCGCCTTCCCATCGAGGTGCGAACGCGCGATGCGCGTCAGGCGGCTACGCTTGCAAACGGCACGGCCGTCAGAGTGGATGTCCTGAACGCGTCATCCGGGAAGCATTGAATCGCGTGCAACTCTTTAAGAAAAATCTGGTGGTTTCGATTTTTCTGTTCCCTTACTTTTAATCACTCGCTGGCGGGGCCCCGCCTGCCAGTTCGAGCGCGTCCTTTCGTCTCCGTCTGGACGCTGCGCTTCCCCCCGAGCGCTGGACGCGCGGCGTTCCCCACGCCGCGCGTCTTTTTTTCGAGCCGTCACAGCGTCGTCATGCTGATGCCGACGCAACCAGACGAACCAGCGTAATCTCCGACGGCGCGCCCAGTCGTTTCGGCGGTCCCCAATAGCCGGTGCCCCGGCTCGTGTACACCCAAAGCCCGTTGAATTTCACGAGCCCCGCGACGAACGGCTGCTGCAGACGCACGAAGAAGTTCCACGGAAGGAACTGGCCGCCGTGCGTGTGTCCCGAAAGTTGCAGCGTGAAGCCTGCCTCGGCCGCCGCCGTCGCGCTGCGCGGCTGATGGGCGAGCAACACGCGCACGGTGGCATCGTCGGGTGCGCCGCTGAGCGCCTTCGCGGGATCGCTGCGATGCGCGGGATCGAAGCTGCCGGCGCTGAAATCCGTGACGCCCGCGATTACGGCTTGCACGCCATCGTGATTCAGCACGACATGCTGGTTGAGCAGCACGGTCAGACCGAGGCGGCGGAATTCGGCGATCCACTTGTCCGCGCCCGAGTAATACTCGTGATTGCCGGTGACGAGAAACGCGCCATGCCGCGCGGTGAGGCCGGCGAGCGGGCGCGTGTGGTCGGCGAGATTCGGCACGGTGCCGTCTACGACATCGCCCGTCACCGCGATCAGATCCGGCTCGAGCTCGTTTACCGCCGCGACGATACGCTCGACATAGTGACGCTTGATCGTCGGACCGACGTGAATGTCGCTGATCTGCGCGATCGTGAAGCCGTCGAGCGCGGCGGGAAGATCGTCGATGGGCACATCCACGCTCACGACCGGCGCGCGCCGCCGCGCGTTATAGAAGCCGATCGCGGAGAACAGCACCGCGAGGAGCGGCACCGCGAGCGCGCTGTACGCGACCAGCACCGGCGACCCGACCGGCACGCCGCGCAGCCAGTCGGCGAGATGCACGAAGAACAGCATGACGTCGCGTGCGAAGGTCAGAAGAAGCAGCGAGGAGAAGAAGCCGAGCGCGGTCAGCCCGAGCCAGGCGAGGCGATCGGCGAGCGACTGCGGTTCGATCTGCCGCGCCGCCATGCCAAGCGGAATGACGATGACCGACACCGAAAGCAATATCGCCGCCAGCACCTTGAGCGGCAGGCCCACGGGCGCGTCCGGAATGAGCCGCACGCCGACATACAGGTGAAACAGAACGCCGATGCCGATGAAACGGATAAAGAAAGCCGAGCGTCGCATAGCGCCCCTGAGAGATCGAAGAAGCGGCAAGGAGGCGGGCAGTGTGCACCCGCGCCGGATATGGAGCGGATTCTACCGGTTCGACGCCTGTATGGCCTTTAGGGGTCGAGCCGGGCCGAAGAAAGCCATTCGTCAAATATCGTATGAGATTTTTGCTTCAGAGCGCTGACGGGGTATAAATCGATTCGACTTCGGTCGCTGCCGTGGTGTCCGATCAACAGGAAATTTGAAATGATTGGCACTGCGAATTTCGATAAATGGAAATATGGAGCATCACCATGAACCTGAGGCTGTGTGCAGTTTCGGCAATTTTTGTGTCGGCGATGGTTGCGTCGACGGGTTCCGCCATGGCGCAGAACGATCCGCTCGCAAAGGCCGCCGACAAGGTCGTCAGTCTGGCCGATCCGATTCACGTTCACGCAACCATCGTGGGCATCGACGCCGCCAACCGCACGCTGACGCTCCGTGGCCCTCACGGTGATGCAGCCGTGCTCGTGAACAAGGAAGTCACGAACTTCGACAAGCTGCACCTCGGCGACAAGGTCGACGTGCTTTACAAGAACGCGCTGCTCGTGAGCGCCGAAAAGGTGAAGGGCAACGGCGAGCGCGAACGTGTCGATACGGCCGCCTATGAGCCGACGTCGGGCAAGAACGGTGTGACGGGCTTCGACGCCGCTCGTCAGATCGAGGTCCTGGCGACGGTCGAGAGCGTTGACAACAAGAAGCGCACGATCACGCTGCGCGGCCCGTGGCACACCGAGACGTTCGATCTCACGCCGGATCTCGCGGCGGAAAAGCTGAAGAGGGGTGACACGATCCACGCTGTGTTCGTGTCCGCGACGGCGGTGCAAGTGACACCGACCACTTCGACGAACTAACTCGGCGAGACATCGCCAAAAGCCTCGGCACGGAAGTGTCGAGGCTTTTTGCGTTCGGGAGCGTGCAACGCGCGATCAGACCGCCATGCAGAGATACTTGATGACGACGTAATCGTCGATGCCGTAATGCGAGCCTTCGCGCCCGAGGCCCGATTGCTTGACGCCGCCGAAGGGCGCGACTTCGTTCGAGATCAGGCCGGTGTTGATCCCCACCATGCCGTATTCGAGCGCTTCGGCCACGCGCCAGATGCGGCCGATGTCGCGGCTGTAGAAGTACGCGGCGAGACCGAATTCGGTGTCGTTGGCGAGGCGCACGACTTCGTCGTCGGACGAGAATCTGAAGATCGGCGCGAGCGGGCCGAAGGTTTCTTCCTTCGCCACTTTCATGTCGGGCGTGACGCCGGTCAGCACGGTCGGCTCGAAAAAGCCGTGGCCGAGCGTGTGGCGCTTGCCGCCCGACGCGAGCGCGGCGCCTTTCGCGAGCGCGTCCTCGATATGCGACTCGACCTTCTTCACGGCCGCTTCGTTGATGAGCGGCCCGAGCGCCACGCCGCTTTCCGTGCCGCGCCCGACCTTCAGCTTGCCGACGGCCGCTGCCATTTTCTGCGCGAATGCATCGTAGACGCGCTCGTGCACGTAGAAGCGGTTCGTGCAGACGCAAGTTTGTCCGCTGTTGCGATATTTCGATGCGATCGCGCCTTCCACCGCGGCGTCGAGATCGGCGTCGTCGAACACGATGAACGGTGCGTTGCCGCCGAGTTCGAGCGTCACTTTCTTGACCGTCGGCGCGCTTTGCGCCATCAGCAAACGGCCCACGGCGGTCGATCCGGTGAACGACAGCTTGCGCACGATCGGATTGCTGGTCATCTCTTCGCCGATGGCTTTCGGGTCGCCGGTGAGGATGCTGAGCACGCCTTTCGGGATGCCTGCGCGCTCGGCCAGCACGGCGAGCGCGAACGCGGAGAAGGGCGTCGCTTCGGCGGGCTTCACGACGATCGGACAGCCTGCCGCGAGCGCCGGGCCGACCTTGCGCGTGATCATCGCGGCGGGGAAGTTCCACGGCGTGATCGCGGCGCAGACGCCGATCGGCTCTTTGGTCACGACGATGCGTTTGTCGGCGGCGGGCGTTGCGAGGGTATCGCCGGCGACGCGCTTGCCTTCCTCGGCGAACCATTCGATGAACGATGCGGCGTACGTGATTTCGCCCTTTGCTTCGGCGAGCGGCTTGCCTTGCTCGGTCGTGAGGATGAGCGCGAGATCGTCGGCGTTGGCCATCATCAGGTCGAACCAGCGGCGCAGGATGATGGCGCGTTCCTTGGCGGTTTTTTTGCGCCACGCGGGCCAGGCGGCGTTGGCGGCTTCGATCGCGCGGCGGGTTTCGTTCGCGCCCATGTGGGGGACGGTGCCGAGGGATTCGCCGTTCGACGGGTCGATGACTTCGAACGTTTTTCCATCGTCGGATTGTTGCCATTCACCGTTGATGTAGGCTGTGTGGCGCAGGAGCGTCGGGTCGTTTAGGTGCTCTTTCAGGCTCATGGGTTTGGTATTCCTCGTGGGGTTGTAGGGTGTTGTTTGTCGCCGGATCCCGTGGTCGTGTCGGTCTATTGGCACTGCCCCTGGGCGGGGCGGCAGTCGCCTGGTTTGTTCTCGGGTGCGTGCGTGCGTGCGTGAAATCCTGTTTTCGCGTCGGTCTATTAGCGTTGCCCCTATGCGGGGCGGCAGTCACTTTCTTTGCTGCTGCAAAGAAAGTAACCAAAGAAACAGCTATCCCCATCCAAAGTACTTCATGCCGGCCCCGGCACAGAAGATCGTTCGTGGTCCGGCAGTAGCGAGTGCCCTCACAAACTCTCCGGGCTTGGATCGCGCACGGTCTGCCACATCGCGCCGCTCAACTGACTGGTAAGGCGCCAAATAGCTCCGGCCCGCTTCGCGGCCGACCGGTCCATCGGGCGTGCGCGCACTCCCGTGCTAACGCTTCCATCTCACTGCATTCGCCCACCGGCGGTTTCCCTTGCAAACCCAGCGGCAGCGCGTAGCGCTGTGCCGGAGCTATTTGGTGCTGAACCAGCGTGCTCAAACAACTAGCTTGTCAGACCGTGCGCGATCCAAGCCCGGTATGGCCTATGAGGGCACTCGCTACTGCCGGACCACGTGCAATCTTCTGTGCCGCGGCCGGCTTGAAGTGCTTAGGCTGGGGATAGCTGTTTCTTTGGTTACTTTCTTTGCAGCAGCAAAGAAAGTGACTGCCGCCCCGCACAGGGGCAACGCTAATAAACCGACACGAAACTGGGATCCGGCGAAAAAACAGCACCAAGCATCAAGCCGCAGCGCCAACAACCTCAGTTAAAACCTCCTCAAGAATCCCCAAAGCCTCATCAAAAACCGCATCCTGAATGGTGAGCGGAAACAGGAACCGAACGACGTTCGAATAAACCCCACACACGAGCAGCAACAACCCACGCTCCAGCGCCCGCGCCTGCACCTGCTTGGCAAACGTAGGATCGGCCTCACGCGAACCGGTCTTGCAGAACTCCACCGCGACCATCGCGCCGGGCCCGCGCACATCGGCAATTTGCGGCACATCGCCCCGAAGCGAGTCGAGCTTCGTCTTGAGCTTGTCGCCAAGCACCGTCGCGCGCTCGCAAAGATTTTCATCGTCGATGATTTCGAGCACCGCGTGCGCCGCCGCCAGCGCGAGCGGATTGCCCGCATACGTGCCGCCGAGACCGCCGGGCGCGGGTGCGTCCATGATGTCCGCGCGTCCGACGACGCCCGAAAGCGGCATGCCGCCCGCCAGCGACTTCGCGATCGTCATCAGATCGGTCGCGACATCGTAATGCTCCATCGCGAAGAGCTTGCCGGTGCGCGCGAAGCCGGTCTGGACTTCATCGGCGATCAGCAGGATGCCGTGCGCATCGCAGATCTCGCGCAAACCGTGCACGAATTCCACCGGCGCCGGGTTGAACCCGCCTTCGCCCTGCACCGGCTCGAAAATGATCGCCGCGACGCGCGTCGGCTCGATGTCCGCCTTGAAGATATGCCCGATCGCGCGCAGCGAATCCTGAACGGACACGCCGTGCAGCGGATTCGGGAACGGCGCGTGATAGACGTCCGACGGGAACGGCCCGAAGCCGATCTTGTACGGCGCGACCTTGCCGGTGAGCGCCATGCCCATCAGCGTGCGGCCGTGGAAGCCGCCCGTGAACGCGATCACGCCCGGACGGCCCGTCGCCGCGCGCGCAATCTTGATCGCGTTCTCGACGGCCTCCGCGCCCGTCGTGAAGAACGCGGTCTTGTTCGGATAGGTGCTCGGTGCGCGAGCGCTGATCTTCTCCGCGAGCGACACGTACGACTCGTACGGCACGATCTGATACGCGGTGTGCGTGAAGCAGTCGAGCTGCGCACGGATCGCCTCGACGACCTTCGGATGACGATGCCCCGTGTTGCATACCGCGATGCCCGCCGCGAAGTCGATGAAGCGGCGGCCCTCGATATCCCACAGTTCCGCGTTCTCGGCGCGCGCTGCGTAGAAATCGCACATCACGCCGACGCCGCGCGGGGTCGCGGCATTCTTGCGGGCTTGCAGGTCGGCGTTTTTGAGGGTGGTGCTCACAGGAATCTCCTTCGCGCGAGGCGCATGTCGAGGGTGGCCGCATCGGCCGGCTGAACCTGAAGATGACTATAGTAAGATTTGGCCCTCAAGTTCAGAGCCATTTCAATAAATCTATAGGAGCCAATTCGATGTCCACGCGCGCAAGTGTGCTCTCCGACTGGCTCGCTCAGCGCATCGACCGCTCGAACGGCCAGCCGATCTACCGGCAATTGCACCGGCTCCTTCAGCAGGCGATCCTCACGCGCGAACTGGCGGCGGGCGCGAAAGTGCCGTCGTCGCGGCTGCTCGCGGCGGAACTCGGCGTCGGACGCAATACGGTGACGCAGGTGTACGAGCAGCTCGCGCTCGAAGGCTACGTGTCGTCGGCGACGGGGCGCGGCACCTTCGTCGCCGACAGCGCGCCCGACGAAATCCTCTTCGACGACGCGCCCTGGGAAGCCGCCGCGCCATCCGGCCTTCAATCGGCGCTGTCCGCGCGTGGCGCGCGGCTGCTGGCGGGCGCGGGCGTGTCGAAGCGTCAGGGCGGCGCGTTCATGCCGGGCGTGCCGGACGTGTCGCGCTTTCCGTCGCGCGTGTGGAACCGGCTGCACGCGAAATACTGGCGCAAGCCGCTGCCCGATCTGCTGACCTACGCGCCCGGCGGCGGCCACGCGGGATTGCGGCACGCGCTCGCGCACTACCTGCGCACGTCGCGCTCGGTGCGCTGCACGCCGGAGCAGATCGTCGTGACCACGGGCATCCATCAATCGATCGATCTCGCCGCGCGCCTGCTCGCGGATTCCGGCGACACCATCTGGACCGAAGACCCGTGCTACTGGGGCGTGCGCAGCGTCCTGCAGGTGTCGGGGCTCGATCTGAAGGCGATTCCCGTCGATGCGGAAGGCATCGCGCCGACGCCCGCCGATCTCGCATCGCCGCCGAAGCTGATGCTCGTCACGCCGTCGCATCAATATCCGCTCGGCATGGTGATGAGCCTCGCGCGCCGCCGCATGCTGCTCGAATACGCGCGGCAGCATCGCTGCTGGATCGTCGAGGACGATTACGACAGCGAATTCCGTTACGGCAGCCGCCCGCTCGCATCGCTGCAAGGCATGGACTCGGGCGGCCAGGTGATCTACGTCGGCAGCTTCGGCAAGACGCTGTTCCCGGGACTGCGCATCGGCTATGTCGTCGTGCCGGAGGCGCTCGCGGAGAGCTTCGCGACGGCGAGCGCCGAGCTCTATCGCGAAGGGCAGCTGCTGCAGCAGGCGGTGCTTGCCGAATTCATCGAGCAGGGACATTTCACGTCGCACATCCGGCGCATGCGCGCGCTCTACGGCCAGCGCCGCGACACGATGCTCGCGACGATCGCCGCGCGCTACGGCGACAGGCTCGCGATCGCCGGCGGCGATGCGGGGCTGCATCTCGTGCTCAGGCTGCCGAACGATGTCGACGATCGCGCGCTCGCCGCTGCCGCGCTCGCGGAGGACATCGTCGTGCGGCCGCTCTCGGGCTATTACGCGCATCGGCCGGACGCGGAATCCGGCTTGCTGATCGGTTACGCATGCGTGCCGGACGACGAAATCGCGCCGGCTTTCGACAAGCTCGCGGGCGTCATCGACCGTTTTCTGCGCTGAACCGGTCGAAACTTCACGTTTTCGTGGCCGCGCTGCGAAAAAATCGTGCGTGGAACTGGAAAGCGCGGCGCATGTGGAGGATCATGTGCGCCGTTTTCCGATTAACGGCATCGCCCGACTCACTCAGCAAAGGTTTTTCCATGACGACTTCGCCCGATCAACGCTTCACCGTCATCGCCGATCTTTCCGACGACGCCCCGTCGCTGCGCGAGATTCGCCACGACATCCACCGTCATCCCGAGCTGTCCTACGAGGAGACGCGCACGGCGGCACTCGTCGCCGATCGGCTGGAAGAGTGGGGCTGGCAGGTGACGCGCGGCGTCGGCGGCACGGGCGTCGTCGGCACATTGAAAGCGGGCGACGGCGCGAAGAGCATCGGCCTGCGCGCCGACATGGACGCGCTGCCGATCATCGAGCAGACCGGCAAGCCCTACGCCAGCGAGACGCACGGCAAGATGCACGCCTGCGGCCACGACGGCCACACGACGATGCTGCTCGGCGCCGCGCGTCATCTCGCGCGCACGCGCAATTTCAACGGCACCGTGCATCTGTACTTTCAGCCGGCGGAAGAGCACGGCGTGCCGAGCGGCGCGCAGAAGATGATCGAGGAAGGGCTCTTCGAGCGCTTCCACTGCGATGCCGTGTTCGGCGTGCACAACCATCCCGGCGCGCAGCCCGGCACGTTCCTGTTCCGGAAGGGGCCGTTCATGGCGGCGGGCGATCAGGTGTCGATCATCATCGAGGGCGTCGGCGGGCATGCGGCGCGTCCGCATCTGTCCGTCGATCCGGTCGTCGTGACGGCGAGCATCGTGATGGCGCTGCAGACGATCGTCGCGCGCAACATCGATCCGGCGCAGCCCGCGGTGGTCACCGTCGGCTCGATGCACGCGGGCACGGTCAACAACGTGATTCCGAATCGCGCGACGCTGGAGCTTTCCGTGCGCTCGTTCAATCCGCAGGTGCGCGAGCTGCTCAAGCGCCGCATCAGGGAACTGGTCGAATCGCAGGCCGCGAGCTACGGCGCGAAAGCGACGGTGACGTATCTGGAAGGCTATCCGGTCGTCGTGAATTCGGACGCGGAAACGGAATTTGCGATTCAGGTCGCGCGCGAGCTGGTCGGCGAGCAGAACGTCGTCGCGCATGCGGATCTGCTGATGGGCAGCGAGGACTTCGCCTTCATGCTGCAGGAGCGGCCGGGCTCGTTCCTGCGCATCGGCAACGGCGCGGGCGAGGACGGCTGCATGGTCCACAACCCGCATTACGACTTCAACGACAAGAATCTGCCGGTCGGCGCGGCGTACTGGGCGCGTCTGGTCGAGCGTTTCCTGGCGCAATAAGGCAAGACGGCGCGTGATGTTCTCACGCGCCGTTCGATCATCAGGCCGGCAGCCTGAAACTGCCGATCGCCTCGCGCAGCATATCCGCCTGATCCTTCAGCGAATGTGCGGCGGCGGCGGCTTCCTCGACGAGCGCGGCGTTCTGCTGCGTCACCTGATCCATCTCGACGACCGCGCGGTTCACCTGCTCGATGCCCGCGCTCTGCTCGCGCGACGCGTGGCTGATCTCGTCGAGAATCTCGTTCACGCGGCGCACCGACTGCACGATTTCCGTCATCGTCGCGCCCGCGTTCGTCACGAGCGACGCGCCTTGCTGCACCGTCTGCGTCGACGTCTCGATGAGCGCCTTGATTTCCTTCGCCGCCGTGGCCGAGCGCTGCGCGAGGCTGCGCACTTCGGCCGCGACGACCGCGAAGCCGCGTCCCTGTTCGCCCGCGCGGGCGGCTTCCACCGCCGCGTTGAGCGCGAGGATGTTCGTCTGGAACGCGATGCCGTCGATCACGCCGATGATGTCGCCGATCTGCTGCGAGCTTGCGGTGATGCGCGTCATCGTGTCGATCACGTCATCGACGACGCCGCTGCCGCGCGTCGCCACGTCCGCCGCCTGCTCCGCGAGACGCGCCGCCTGCGCCGCGCTCTCGGCGTTGTTCTTCACGTTGGCGGTCATCTGGTCCATGCTCGATGCGGTCTGCACGAGCGCCGCCGCCTGTTCCTCGGTGCGCTGCGAGAGGTCCGTATTGCCCGCCGCGATTTCCGACGCGCCCACGTTGATGTTCTCGGTGCCATTGCGCACGCGCGAAACGGTCTCGACGAGGCCCCGCTGCATCACGCCGAGCGCGTGCAGGAGACTCGTCGTGTCGTTCGGACGAACATCGACGGTGCTCGTCAGATCGCCGCGCGCGATGCGATGCGCCGCGCCGACCGCGAGCTCCAGCTCGCCGCCGAGATTGCGCCGGATGCTGGAGAGGACGATCAGCATCGCCGCCGTCGCGATGCCGCCGAGCAGCGCGGTGATCGCGAGCCAGCGCAGCGCGCTCGCATAGAACGCGCTCTGCACGTCGTCCATGTACATGCCGGTGACGAGATACCAGTCCCACTGCGCGAAGCGCTGCGAGTACGAGAGCTTCGGCACCGGCTTGTCGCTGCCCGGCTTCGACCACAGATAGCTGATGAAGCCGCCGCCGGGCTGATCGCCGGCCTTGACGATATCGACGAACAGGCGATTGCCCGCCGGATCGGTGTACGTCGACAGATCCTGCCCGTTCATCGCGGGCTTGATCGGGTGCATCACCATCTTCGGATGCGAGTCGTTGATCGAGAGATAGCCGTCCGTGCCGTAACGGATCGCGCCGACCACTTCCAGCGCGCGCTTCTTCGCTTCCTCTTCGGTGAGGCTCTTGTTCGCGGCGAGCGCCGCGTAGTGCGCGGTGATGGCGTGCGCCTCGTTGACGAGGGTCTTCAACTGCTCCTTGCGGTCGTCGATCATCGACGTCCGGTTCTGCCACGCCCCGATGATCCCGATCGCGATCAAGCCGATCCACAGCACGGCGATCAGCGAGCCGAGCTTCCTGTTCAACGTCATTCTGTTCATGTTGCGCCCGTCGCCTCTTTGCGTTGTCTGTCATGAGCGGCGGTGCATGCCGCCGCTTGCCCGCTTTACGGCAGGCGCGGCGGCGGAATGTAGGGCGGGGAATACCCGTAGGGTATTCGTCCGATCGAAGCGCGAAGCTCAGAGCCGCCGGATCGGGTCCTTGTCGGGCGGCGCGTCGGGATGCTGCGGCTCGTCCGGGCGATGCCCCGGCGAAGGCGGCGTGAGCGGATCGGCTTCCGGATCGCGGTTCGGGTCCGCGACGGGGTCCGGAACGGGATTGGTCTGCATGTCGAATTTCATGATGTCCCCCGAAAGGTGGATCGTCTATGCCGATTCGTGCGCCGCCGGCATATGCAGCGTGAACGGCTCGCCCGGATGCGCATCGCCGGTTTTCGAGAGCGCGGCGCGGGCCCGTGCGGCGATGGCGTCGCTGCCGGTGTCGCGCGGATGCTCTTCGAGGACGATATGCGGCGTGCCGAGCGCGCGGGCAGCGGCGACGGGTGATGAAGCGGCGGCATCGTCGGAGACCAGCAGACGCGCGTTCGCGATCAGGCGCGGCAGCGTGGCCGGCGCGACGGCGCCCGCGAGAAAGAGCGCGGCCGTCTGCATCGCGCCGAGCACGCCGGCGGTGCGCTCGGGATCGGGCGCGTCGCCGACGATGGCGATCTGCCAGCCGTCGGCGGCGAGCTGGTCGGCGACATCGGCGTAACGCTCGGCGGGCCACGCGGGCGCCGCGCGATGGCTGCCCGGATGGATCAGCACGAGACGCTCGCGCTCGATACCGTGGAACGCGGCGAGTTCGTCGTACTCGGCATCGGATGGCATGGCCGGCGAGGCGCTCGGTGCGTCGGGGACGAGCGCGGTCGCGAGGTCGTCGCTCAGTGTGGAAAGGGGATTGGCTCGCATCCTGGCTCCTGCAATTGGCGTGGCCTCGTTTCGGTGTTCCGCGTGGCAAGCACCCGCCGTGCCCGGCGCGATGTCGGGCCCGTCTTGCGGGAAAGCGCGCGCCGCCGGGACAGATTGCATCCGGAACCGTGACAGTTTGAGCGGCGGTTGCGGCATCTGTCACGTATTGAAGGAGGCGCGACGGCGCTCGTCAAGGCGCCGCGCCTTTCATCGCCGATGTAAAAAAGCCGCCGCCTCGCGAGGGCGAGGCGGCGGCTCGATCGTGCGTTTTGCGCGACGCGCGCGGCGCTCAGGTTTCGCCGTTGCCGTCGTCGGCGGGCAGCGTCTTCGGCGTGAACGCCTCGGCGCGGCGGCGGATGCCGTCGACTTCGCCGGTGACGAAGGTGCGCTTGTCGGCGGCGAGCGCTTCCTGGTATGACGCGCCTTCCGGCACGCGATGCAGCAGCGCGCGCAATTCGCCTTGCGTGGTCTGCTCGACCGGTTCGTAGTCGTAGAGGCCGAGTTCGAGTTCGGCACGCTCGTGCAGGATGAACAGGCACGACGCGAACACCGCGACCGCGAGCACTTCCTGCGCGCCGAAGCGGAATTCGTGCGGCACCGGCGAGAACGGCAGCCACGCGATCACGGCCGCGCCGGCGAGCGCCAGCGCGATCGTCGCGTTGAGCAGGCGTTGCAGGCGCGCGATGATGCGCTCGCGTTCGGTCTTCAACTGCCCCGCCGATTTCGGCACGAGCGCGATGAGGGATTGTTGACGGCGGAGTTCTTCGAGCGGGAGAGCGGCCATGGAGATGTGGTTAAGACCCATCGGTGAGCGCCGGAGCGGCGCGACACCGGTTTAACGCGCGGCTTACAGGAACGTTGACGGCGCTTTCGTCTTGTTGCTTCCTGTTTCTTCCTGTTGCATTCGGCCGCGCGCTCAGCGCGTGCGGTCCTTCACCGGCGTGCGGATGGTCGCGACGCCGTCCGCGATCTGCTGCGCGAAGACGAGCGCCTCGACGATCGTCCCGAACACTTCGGCGCGGATGTTGTCGTCGGTCAGACGCATCAGATACGACGGATGATAGGTCGGCACGATGATGTGCCCCTTGTGCTCGATGGTCTTGCCGAGATACTCGGACAACGCCGTGCGATGCCCCGTGAGCGCCTTCAGCGCCGTCGCCCCGAGCGCGACGACGACTTTCGGCGCGACGCGCTTCAGTTCTTCGTCGAGCCAGTAGCGGCAGGCCTCGCGCTCGCGCTGCGCGGGCGCAAGATGCGCGCGTTCCTCGCCGTGCGCTTCCCACTTGAAGTGCTTCACCGCGTTGGTCAGATAAAGCGATTCGCGCGCGATCGCCGCCTCGGCGAGCGCTTCGTCGAGCAGCTTGCCCGCCGGGCCGACGAACGGCTTGCCCTCGCGGTCTTCCTGATCGCCCGGCTGCTCGCCGACGAGCATCACGCGCGCATCGGCGGGCCCGACGCCCGGCACGGCCTGCGTCGCGTTGCGCCAGAGCGCGCAGCGCTTGCACGCGTCGAGCGACGGCGGCGCGGTGAGCATCGTGCCCTTGATCGGCTCCAGATCCGTGTTGATGGCGACTTCCATCTCGGACGGCACGTTGCGAGGATCGCGGTCGCGCCGCGAGTAAGGGTCGGCGCGGGAAATCAGCGCGGGGTCGGTGCGTGCGTTCTCCGGGCTTTTCCAGTAGCGCACCGGCATGTGCGACGCCATTTCGGCGGCATTCTCCTGCGCCGGCGCGAAGGTGCTCTCGTAGTACGCGAGCCAGAGCGCCTCGATGGCGTCGCCGCTCACGGCTTCGCCGCTCATCGCGGTGTCGCCGAAATCCATCGGCTTTTCTTCCGGCTCGCTGGTGCGGTCCACGCGCAAGAGGGCGCCGTCCCAGAAGGCGGCGCCGTGCGGCGTGGCGATCATCCACGTGGCGTTGCCCATGCGCGTGGCGAAATGCATGGCGGCGTGCTCCAGCAGATCGTGCACCGGCTCGAACCAGCTGATGAACTCGGGCGGCCCGAGCGACGAATCGCGATGCCGGAAGCGCAGCACCTTGCGCATCTCGCGCTCCTCGGCCTCGACCACTTCGATCATCCGGCGCAGCCGATAGCCGTCCGCGTCATCTGCCGACGCGATCGCGCGGTCGCCCTGCGTCCAGCGCCACAGCGCCTTGTAGAGAAACTGCCAGCGGTCCGGCGTGCGATAACACGCCGCCGTTTCGAGCATGGCGAGAAACTCGCGCGCGATCCTGACCGGCTTCTTCGCGTTCGGATCCGCCGAGCCGGGTGGAAGAGGGGCGATGGAGCCGAACACGGTGGCCGATGCATCGGTTTCGCGCCATAGCACGTCTTCCGGGCGCGCACCCTCCATGAGGAGATTGCGCGCTTCGGTGCGCCAGGCGGCAAACGACGGATCGAGCATGACGCTTTTCATCGGCGAACGGAATCAGAAAAGTACTGTATATCCATACAGTAATTCTAGCGATCCGAGCTGCTTCTAGGCAACTATTTAGGGACGTTCGTGCCCCTTTACGCGACGCGTTTCAGGCGATGAGACATGGGAACGGTCATTGCTGAAATCGATCCATCGCGGTCATCGATTGCCTTGTCGATTGCTCAGTCGCCTGCTGGGGATGGCCGCCGGACCACATCGATCTACGGAGCCGACATGCTTGCCATCGTCATCCCTGCCCACAACGAAGCGGCGCATATCGGCGCGTGCGTGGCGGCCGCGCGCCGCGCAGCGGATCATCACCAGCTGCTCGGCGAAGCGGTGCGCGTGATCGTCGTGCTCGACAGTTGCACCGATGACACCGGCGACATTGCGCGGGCGCTGGGCGCGGACGTGACGCGCATCGACGCGCGCAATGTCGGCATGGCGCGCGCATGCGGCGCAGACCGGGCGCTCGCGCTGGGCGCGCGCTGGCTCGCTTTCACGGACGCCGATACCACCGTCGCCGAAGACTGGCTCGTGCGCCAGCTCGACTGCCGCGCGGACGCGGTGTGCGGCGTGATCGGCGTGCATGACTGGTCGCCGCATATCGGCGCGGTGCGCGAGCACTTCGGGCGCACCTATACCGACGCGGACGGGCATCGGCATATTCATGGCGCGAACCTGGGCGTATCGGCGAACGCGTATCTGCGAGCGGGCGGATTTCCGCCGCTGGAATCGAGCGAGGACGTGGCGCTCGTGGAGGCGTTGCTGGCGACCGGCGCACGAATCGAATGGAGCGCTTCGCCGCGCGTGGTGACGAGCGCGCGGACGGATTTTCGCGCGAGGAAAGGGTTCGGCGCGACCTTGCTGGACGTCAGCAGTAGCTATATGCCGATCAGCACCGACGCCGCCGATTCGGCCGATACGGTTGCGATCGCGGCTTGAGGGCGGTCAATTGTCGACTGCTTCCTTGATTCCGGCGTCGCCTTTTCCGCGCATCACCGTGCCGGTCAAAAAGGCTGTCAACACGCTGACGAGCAGCGTAACTGCAACCGCGATGGCGACGCCGTCGTGATTGTGCTCGGCGAGTCCATAGACGAGTCCGAAACCGATCAGCACGAGGAATCCCGCGATGAACTGCGCGCGGATGTCCTTGCGGATCGACCCGCGCAAACCGAGGGTTTCGATTTCCCGGGCGTGCTGGCTGTTCATCTGAAACTCTTCGACGATCAGCCGCCCCGCACCCGGCACGATGCGGTCATATTGGGCGAGATGCTCCGGCGGCGGCATGGGCCCGCGAAACGAGTGCGTTTGCACCGCCACCGTGACCGATGCCTTGCCGGCCGCGATGACCGGCTCCGCGACGTCTGCCGGGACCGGTTCGGCAATGTACCGGACCTTGCTGTCCCTAGCGATTTCGTTCACGCTGCCCGTACCCTTCGATGGCGCCGTGCAGGCCCGACATGGTTCGCTCCCATGCGCGATCCATCATTTCCTCAGCGGACCTGCGCGGATACGCCGACCGATAGTCGGTAGGCGGACAAATGGAAAACGCGCCCGCCAGCGCATGTGCAACGCGCCGCACTTCGCTCCAGATCTTCATGTGATGCTCCGTGGAAGGATTGTCCGCTGCGCAACCGGACGGTCGCGAGTGAAATTTATCCTACCATTTGCTTAATGATCCGAAGCAATTAGACCGAACGGCCAGGCGCTTTTCAGACATTCCAGCAGCGCGCGGGCAGGCCGTTTTCAATCGTGCCGGAGATCGCCCGGCAGATCGATATCGCGCAGCACATTCGGATCGCCGACTTCGACGATGAACGGCGTCTGCGTCGAAAAGATGCCGCGCGCGCCCGCATCGCCGTCGAGCGCGGCGAGCGCGTCCCGATGCGCGATGCCGAACCCGACCGGATGCCCGCGCGTGCCGCGATAAAACGGCGCAACGAGCGATGCGCCTTCGTCGAGCGGACGGGCGACCGCTTCGTAGGTCGCCGGCTCGATCCACGGCATGTCGCCCAGGGCGACGAGCCAGCCATCGGCTTCGGAGGTCGCGCGCACGGCGGCGGCGAGCGTCGCGCCCATGCCGCGCTCGGCATCGGCGCTGAAGATGACATTGCAGCCGGCTTCGTTGAGAACATCGGCGAGCTTTTCGGCGCCCGGACGCACGACCGCGATGACTTCCGCGGCGACCGCCAGCAGCCTGCGCGCCGACTGGAACACGACGGGCGCGCCGCCCGGCAAGGCGGCAAGCAGCTTGTTGTGGAGGCCGGACGGGTCGAAGCGGGTGCCGAGACCCGCCGCCAGCAGGATGCCGGTCGCGTTCGACGAATAGCTCATCGCGGCTCATCGTGTGGGGATCGAACCGGAATTGTGCGGCGCATCGAAGATCGCCGCAAGCACGAAAAAAGCACGCGGCGGTCATGGCCGCCGCCGCGTGCGTGGTTGCGCATCACGCCATCGTCGGCGGCAGGAGCTTGTCGAGCGTGATCGGCAGATCGCGCACGCGCACGCCCGTCGCGTGATACACCGCGTTGCCGAGCGCGCCCGCGACGCCCGTGATGCCGATCTCGCCGATCCCGCGCGCGCCGTGCGGATTGATATACGGATCGGGCTGACCGACGAAGGAGATATCGAGCATGCCGATGTCCGCGTTCACTGGCACGTGATACTCCGCGAGATTCGCGTTGGTGTAACGCCCGTATCGAACATCCAGCTCGCTCTTCTCGAAGAGCGCCGAGCCCACGCCCCACACGATGCCGCCCATCAACTGGCTGTGCGCCGTTTTCTCGTTGAGCAGCGTGCCGACGTCGTACACCGCGACGATGCGCGGTACGCGAACGATGCCGAGGTCCGCGTCGATATGCACTTCCGCGAACACGGCGCCGAACGAGTGGAACGCGTACTGCTTTTTCTCGTCGCCGGGGCGGGCGGTGGCGACGGCCTCGATCGCGCGGCCGCCGTTGCGCGCGATGATCGCCGCCGCCGGATCGCGCCGGTCCGGATTCGACACGCTCACGACCCAGCCGTTGTTCACGATCACGTCCTCGCGCGCGAGCCCCGCGACGGGCGAGCCGCGATCCGCGAGCGCCATCGCGATGAGCTGGTCTCGTGCCTGCATCGACGCTGCCCGCACCGCCGGCGACACGCTCGCCGCCGATTGCGAACCGCCCGACACCGGCGCCTTCGGCAAGGACGAATCGCCGAGCGCGAAGCGCACGTAATCGAGCGGAAAGCCGAGCGCGTCGGCGGCGACCTGCGTCATGATCGTGTAGGTGCCGGTGCCGAGATCCTGCGTGCCGGAGGCGACCATCGCGGTGCCGTCGGGCAGGATGCGCGCAACCGCCGATGCCTCGCTGCGGTTCGCCGGATACGTCGCCGTCCCCACGCCCCAGCCGACGAGCGTATTGCCCTCGCGCATCGAGCGCGGTGCCGCGTTGCGCTTCGACCAGCCGAACTTCTCCGCGCCGCGTCGATAGCATTCGAGCAGCGACTTCTCCGACCAGGGCTTCTTCTCCTGCGGCTCCATGTTCGCGTGGTTCCTGATGCGGAACGCAAGCGGGTCCATCTTCAGCTGATACGCCATTTCGTCCATCGCCGTTTCGAGCGCGAACGAGCCGCTCGTCTCGCCGGGCGCGCGCATGAAAGTGGGTGTGCCGATGTCGAGCTTCACGAGCTTGTGCGACGTCGACTGGTTCGGCACCGCGTACAGCATGCGCGAGACGATCGCTGAGCTTTCGGTCCAGTCCTCGAAGGTCGAGGTCGTCGAGATCACGTCGTGACGCATGCCGGTCATGATGCCGTCGTCGCGCGCGCTCACCTGGATGCGCTGCTCGGTGTACGGCCGGTTGCCGATCATGCCGAACATCTGCGGACGCTCCAGCACGAGCTTGACGGGCCGCCCGGTCTGCTTCGACGCCATCGCCGCCAGCACGACGTGCGACCACACCGAGCCCTTGCAGCCGAAGCCGCCGCCGACGAACGGGCAGATCACGCGCACGTTGTCCTCGGCGATGCCGAAGAACTTCGCCACCGCGCTTCTCGCGCCGGAGACGCCTTGCGTCGCGTCGTAGAGCGTGAGGTTGGGACCGTCCCAGCGGGCGAGCGTCGCGTGCGGCTCCATCGGATTGTGATGCTCGTAAGGCGTCGTATAGACGGCGTTCAGGCGCGTCGGGCCCTGCTTCAAACCCGCGTCGACGTCGCCACGCTTCGTCGTGATCGCGCGGCCCATCATCCTTTCTGGCTGATAGGCGGAAACCTTCGCGCGCTCGAAATCGGCATTCGGCATCGCGGCTTCGTAGCGCACGTCGACATAACGCGCCGCGCCTTGCGCATGTTCCAGCGAATCCGCGACGACTACCGCCACCGGCTCGTTGCTGTAGCGCACTTCGTTCGTCTGCAACAGCGTGAGCTTGCGCACGGCGGGCGGCTGCGCGTCGGGGACGCCGTTGTTCGGCAGGCGCATCGCGTTCCGATGCGTCATCACGAGCAGCACGCCGGGCATGGCTTGCGCGCGGCTCGTGTCGATCGACGCGATGCGGCCCTTCGCCACCGTGCTCGTGACGAGTACCGCGTGCGCGAGTTTCGCGTCGGTGGCGTCGCCCGAATAGCGCGCCTGGCCCGTGACCTTCAGCACGCCGTCGGTGCGATCGAGCGGTTTTCCGATGACAGTCATGCGGCACCTCCGGCCTGTTGAACCGCGCGCACGATCGCGCGCTGCGCGAGCGCGACCTTGAACGCGTTGTCGCGCTGCGGCTGTGCGCCTTGCACCGCGAGCGCGGCGGCGGTCTGCAGCGTCGGCTTGTCGAGCGTCTTGCCGATGAGCGCGCGCTCGGTCGCGTTCGCGCGCCACGGCTTGTGCGCGACGCCGCCCAACGCGATGCGCGCGCTCTTCACGGTGTTGCCGTCCATCTGCAACGCAGCCGCGACGGACACGAGCGCGAACGCATAGCTCGCGCGGTCGCGCACCTTCAGATACTTCGAGTGCGCAGCGAAGAGCGGCGGCGGCAGATCGACGGATGTGATCAGCTCGCCCGCCTGCAAGGTCGTGTCGAGATCGGGCCTGTCGCCCGGCAGACGATGAAACTCCGCGAATGGAATCGCCCGCTCGCCGTTCGGGCCGGTGACGCGCACAACGGCATCGAGTGCCGCGAGCGCGACGCTCATGTCGGACGGGTTCGTCGCGATGCAAGTACGGCTCGCGCCGAGAATCGCGTGCATGCGCGTGTTGCCGTCGATGGCCGCGCAGCCGCTGCCCGGCGCGCGCTTGTTGCATTGAGGGAAGGCGGTGTCGTAGAAGTACGGGCAGCGCGTGCGCTGCATCAGATTGCCGCCGACCGTCGCCATGTTGCGCAGTTGCGCCGATGCGCCCGCGAGCAGCGCCTGCGAAAGCAGCGGATAACGCTCGCGCACCCACGCGTGATTCGCCGCGTCGCTGTTGCGCACGAGCGCGCCCAGGCGCAGGCCGCCGTCGGGCAGCGCGGTGATGCCGTTCAACGCATCGATGTGCGTGATGTCGACGAGCTTCATCGGCCGCATCACGCCGCCTTTCATCAGATCGAGCAGATTGGTGCCGCCGCCGATGAACATCGTGCCCGGCTGGCTCGCCGCCGACAGCGCGGAACCGATGTCGGCGGCGCGCTGATAGGAGATCGCGTCCATGTGCGTCTCCTTCAGGCGTTGCCCGACGCGACGGCTTTCACCGCCGCGACGATGTTCGGATATGCGCCGCAGCGGCAGATGTTGCCGCTCATGCGCTCGCGGATTTCATCGTCGGAGAGTTGCGCGGGGCGAAAGCGCACGTCGGCCGTCGCGGCGCTGGCATCGCCGGCGCGATATTCGGCGATGAGCGCGGTGGCCGAGCACAACTGTCCCGGCGTGCAGTAGCCGCACTGGAAGGCGTCCTTCTCGATGAACGCGCGCTGGATCGGCGCGAGCGTGTCGCCGTCGGGCGCGAGGCCTTCGACGGTCGTGACCGATTCGCCGTCGTGCATCACCGCGAGCGTCAGACACGAGTTGATGCGCCGGCCCGACACGATCACCGTGCACGCGCCGCACTGGCCGCGGTCGCAGCCTTTCTTCGTGCCGGTCAGCCCGGCGTATTCGCGCAAGGCGTCGAGCAGCGTCGTGCGCGCCTCGACCTGCAGTTCGTACGGGTGGCCGTTGATAGTGAGCTTCACGGGCATCGTCGGGGCGGCGGCGGGCGGCGGCGCCACGGCGGGCGTCGCGGCGGCCTGTTGTTGCGCATGGGCGAGCGGCGCCGCGGTGACAGCCGCGGCGGCTGCGGCCGACTGGAGAAAACGCCGGCGCGACGGCTTCTGAGCCGCATCGTTCGCGTCTGCGACGTGCTGATTGACTGGGGACATGGCGATCGGTTGCTCCTCGCTCGTTCGGAAGGGCGCCGCCCGAGGCTCGAATCTCCGTGGGCTCCGGCTCGCGACCGACTGCGACCTCGATGTGCGAGCGCCGATGCTCGAGTCTTTCGGGTGATGCGTGAAGACGCGCGTGATGCGCAGGACGCGGATATGTCCAGTCGGCCGACTGTAAGCCGACCGAACGTTCGACCCTCCGCGACGGGTAGAGGCGAGCAAGTACGGTGCCATGCGGCGAAGCCGTTCGCACGGCGGCATGACTCCGCGGTTCATGCGCGGCCATGCAAGTAAATGCTGCATGCGCGCGTAAATCCGGGCGGGATGCCTGCAAGCTGCGCGCAAGTATCGCGATTGTTTCGCGGCCCGCGTGGCGCTTCAGCGCACTTTTGTGACCCTTCGACCGGCGCGACGCTTCAAAATGGCGCGTCTGGCTGTCGAGCAAATCCAGTATGGCGTCCCATTCGAGTCTTTATCACGTCGCGCTTTCTCACTATTCGCAGGGACGTTACGCAGACGCGTCGAGCGCGCTCGCGCCGCTCCTTCGAACCGATGGCGCCGATGCCGACGCGCTCAATCTCGCCGCCGTCTGCGCGTATCGCATGCAACTGCATGAAGAAGCCGAAGCATTCTGGCGCCGGGCCATCGCCGCGCGTCCTCTGGACGCCGGTCTGCGTGCCAATCTGGGCAATTTCCTGAGAGAGAGGCAGCGTTTCACGGACGCGGAAAGCGCGTACCGCGATGCGCTCGCGATTCGCCCGGATTTTCCCGAAGCGCACTTCCATCTCGCCGCGATGCACACGCGGGCCGGGCGCTGGCCCGAAGCGGAGACGGCTTACCGGCTGGCACTGGCTGCGCATCCGGATTACGCGGAAGCGCACAACGACTTCGGCAATCTGCTGCACGGGCTCGGGCGTCTGGACGAAGCCCGGACGCATCTCGAACGCGCGCTCGCCGCCCGTCCCGACTGGGCCGACGCGCACTACAACCTCGGCAACGTGCTTACGGCATCCGGCCGCCTGCTTGAAGCGGAGAGCGCGTATCGCAAGGCCGTTTCGCTGCGACCCGATCTCGCGGGCGCGCACAACAATCTGGGCGGCGTGCTGGAGGCGCTCGGCCGATGCGAGGAAGCCGAAGCGGCTTATCGAAGCGCGCTCGGGTGTCGTCCGGACATGAGCGAGTCATGCTTCAACCTCGGCAACGCGATCTACGAGCAATGCGCGTCCGGCCGCTGGGATCGCTTGCACGAAGCCGAGGCCGCGTACCGGCAGGCGCTGTCGATCCGGCCGGATTTTCCCGCCGCGCTCGGCAACCTGGGGATCTTGCTCAAGGAGCACCGGGGCCGCCTGAGCGAAGCCGAGGCGCTGTTTCGGCAGGCATCGCACATCGACCCGAACGCCGACGATGCCCGCCTCAATCTCGCGACGACGCTCCTGCGCGCCGGCGATTACGAACGCGGCTGGCCGCTCTTCGAAACGCGCTATGGCGAACGTCTGCCGCAGACACACATCCGGCCGCCCGATCTGGCTTGTCCCCGATGGCGCGGCGAGCCGGTCGCGGGCAAAACCCTCGTCGTGATGGCGGAGCAGGGTTTCGGCGACACGCTCCAGTTCTGCCGCTATCTGCTGCTCGTGAAGGCGCAGGGCGTCGCGAGACTGATGGTCGTGTGCCCGCCGGCGCTCGTCGCCCTGATCCGGTCGATGGACGCCGTGGATATCTGCATCGCCCAGGCCGATCTGCATGCGCTGCCGCCCGCCGATTACTGGTGCTTCATGATGAGCCTGCCGATGCTGATGGGCACCGCGCTCGATACCATTCCTGCGCCGCTGCCGTATCTGCGGCCGTCGCGGGAGCGCGTCGCGTTCTGGCGTGAACGTCTGCCGGAGGGCGCGCCGAAGATCGGGCTCGTCTGGGCCGGCGAGCCGCGTCCGCACTTGCCCGACCGGTTCGGGACATTCAGCCGGCGCTGGCTCGACGCGCGTGTGCTGGCGCCGCTCGCCGCGTTGCCTGGTTTCGCGTTCGTCAGCCTGCAAAAGGGTCCGGGCGCGCGGGCGCAGATCGACGCGCTTCCATGGTCGAGCCGCCCACTCGACCCGATGGACAGCGTCGAGGACTTCAACGACACGGCGGCGCTCATCGCCTCGCTGGATCTCGTCATCACGGTGGATACGGCCGTCGCGCACCTGGCGGGCGCGCTCGGCAGGCCCACGTGGATTTTGCTGGGCTCGAACGCGTGCTGGCGCTGGCTGGAAGATCGCGACGACTCGCCGTGGTATCCGTCGGCGCGGCTTTTCAGGCAGGCGCAGCCGGGCAACTGGGAAGAAGTGATCGGGCGCGTCGCGGCGGAGCTGTCGCGATTCGATGCCGGCAACTAACCGTCTGTCGATGCCGAAGCCGCCGCGGCGATCCGATCATCTGACGAGCGCGAGCACGTCTCTGAAGCGCGGATGCCGGCAACTGCCGAGCCAGCCGAAGATCGTGGTTTCGACGCTCGTGAGACGCGCGCCGTCCTGTTGCGCCCGCGCGAGCGCGACGGCGCGATCTTCGGCGCGGCGCGATGCGGCCGCGTCCGCCACATACTCCACGCGATAGCCGAGCCGCAGCAGGCCGAGCACCGTCAGCAGCACGCACACATGCGCTTCCGCGCCGGCTATCCAGAGCGTCGCGGGCGCGGGCGGCAGCGCGGCGACGAAAGCGGGCGCTAGCGTCGCATCGAAGGTGTGCTTCTCGATCACGGTCGCGGTGCGGATGTCATCGAGCAATGCATCGACGGTGCCGCCGAGCCCGCGCGGATTCTGCTCCGTGACGACCACCGGCACGTCGAGCAGATGCGCCGCGCGAAGCAGCGTGCCGACGCGCCCGGCGAGACGCTCGCCGCCGTCGAGATGCGGCAGCAGCCGCGCCTGCATGTCGACGATGACGAGCACCGTGCTATGCCTCGCTTTCCATGATCCGGTCGATGAGCCGCGCGTTCTCGCCCGCCGAGCCGATGCCCGCGTGCCTCGCCATCGGCACGAAGAAGTGTGTGGCGATCGGCAGCTTCGAGCGTTCGAGCCAGTTCGTCAGGTGCGCGGTGAGGCGCTTTGCCGGCGTCTTCAGTTCGTCGCGCAGCACGCCGGGCAGTTGCTCGAAGTGACGCATGTCCGTCTGATACGGCTCGGGCGCCACGCAAAGCGCGTTGGGCCGGCCATCGACATCGACGGGAAGGCGCTCCAGCGCCTGATGCAGCAGCGCGACGCCCAGGCCCTCGCCGCGCCACGGCTTGCGCACTTCCCACAGGCTGATGTAGATCACGCGATGCGCGTTGAAGACCTCGCACAGCCTTTCCGGGCCGAGCGCCTCGGTGGCCGCGAGCGCGAGCGAGAGCATCTCGCCGGAATAGGTGTCGAGCGTATAGACGAGATCGGCGCTGCTCGTGAGCGGCGGCACCTTGACGAGCTGCAGCCTGACCGCCGCCGCGACGATGTCGCTGCCCGCCTCGTGGAACACGGCGAACGCGGTGCCGAGGCGCTCGTCGTCGACCTGCGGATACTCGTGGCGATAGGTCATCGTGAAGAGAAACGGTCCGATCTTCTCGCGATACGCGAGCGGCCGGTCGACGTCGTAATCGTCGGCGCCGTCGAGGCCATAGGGATCGTAGTCGCGTTTCTCGCGGCGCTCGCCGTTCGATGCCGCGAGTCCCGCGAGCGGCCGCCGCGATTCGGGCACCAGGTCTTCCGGCAAGCCTTCCCAGGTGAGGCGCAAAAACTCCCGTCCGCCGCGATAGTGCGTCTCGAAGAGCGAGAGCACCGGCTCGCCCGCGACCGGATCGAGGATGCGCTGCGCGCATTCGTAGGCGCGGTCGAGGAGCTGATCGGCTTCGGCGGGATCGGGCGAGAGGTGCGGCTCGCTGCCCTGCGGCGCGGCGGGCAAGCCTTTTGCGAGGCGTTGCTTGTGCGCGAGCTCGAGCCATTCGTCGGCGGCGCGTTCGGCGATGAAACCCGCCGCGATGCGATAGCCCGTCAGCACGATCGACTGGCCGGTGCGCCCGAGGGGGAAGGTGTACTCGTCGGACATGGCGTCGTCGACGGTGACGCCGCGGAAGGTCTCGCGCGGCAGGTTCGTGTTCGCCGGCGGATCGAAGCGGTCATGCGACAGCACGTGAGCGACGAGATCGGACGCGGCGGGACCGAACTCCGATCCGGCGCCGGGCAGCAGCTTGAGGAGAGACAAGGTGGTGTTTGGTGTGTTTGTGGTGCCGGCCGTGCTCGATGTGCTCATGAGTGCCATCTCCGATCGTGAAGGGTTATCGTAACAAACCGCGAGGCGGGCGGGCCCGCGTGGCGGCGCATTTACGGGAGAGATCGATGAACGTTCAAAGGGACGATGAGCTGACGACAGCGATTCATGAAGGCGGCTGCG
This sequence comes from Caballeronia calidae, assembly GCF_900044055.2. GTDB lineage: Bacteria > Pseudomonadota > Gammaproteobacteria > Burkholderiales > Burkholderiaceae > Caballeronia > Caballeronia calidae. The sequence continues at coordinate 140,928 of NZ_FCOX02000005.1, forward strand.
CATGCGGCGCGTTTCGCTTTCGCGCGACGGGAAAACCGATGCGCGTCGGCATGTGCCATTGCATGACGTGCCGGCAAGTGCACGGCTCCGCCTTTGGAGCTTATGCGATTTACGCGCGCGGCGACGTGACGATGAGCGGAAGCCTGTCGACCTGGCGCAGTTCGGACGACGGCCGGCGGCACTTCTGCCCGCTGTGCGGCTCGGTCGCCTATATGGAGTTCACGACGCGCGATGAAGTCGATCTACCCATCGGCGCGTTCGACGAAACCGGTCTCTTCGAGCCGGACTACGAACTGTGGTGCAGGCATCGCGAGCCGTGGCTGCCGCAGGGCGTGCGCCCGGAATACGACAAAGAGCGTCCACATTAGGCGGCGCGATGCCGGGACGCATCCGCATCGGCATATCGGGCTGGCGCTATGCGGGCTGGCGCGGCGTGTTCTATCCGCAGAAGCTCGCGCAGGCCCGCGAGCTCGATTTCGCGTCGCGCGCGGTCCAGACTGTCGAGATCAACGGATCGCACTATTCGCTGCAAAGTGTGGCGAGCTATCGCGCGTGGCATGACGCGACGCCCGCCGACGACGCGCGCCTGATCTCATCGGCGAAACCGCGCCCGCGCGGCGCCCGCGATGTCTTCTGCTACTTCGACAACGACCAGAAAGTGCGGACGCCTTTCGACGCGCGCCGCCTGATGGTGCGCCTCGGACTCGCGCCTTCGGCCGGACAGCAGATCGAGACAGGTCGTTGAAGTCCGGGACACGCTTTGTCCCGCCGGAACTGCATTCTCTTATCAACGGTCCGAGCAATTGCAATCGCGCCCGGAAAATAAGACGATAAGTGGCGTGCGCTGCGGAAACTGAAACACGCGCGCCGGGATGCGCGAGAGCGGCAGGATCGAGAACCTTTGAACTTCAAGGCCAACGAGGAGCATCGATACCATGACGAAGCAACCGGTCAGCGGCAGCGACAAGATTCATCCCGAAGGCGCGAAATGCATCGGCGACTGCGATCCTTCCCAGCAGATCGAAGTGATCGTGATGCTGCGGCGCAAGGACGAAGCGGGCTTCAAACAGATGATGGCGCGCATCGACGAAGGCGAGGCGCCCGCGCAAGCCGTCTCGCGCGAGGAATTCGACAAGCGCTTCACCGCCTCCGACGCAGACATCGAGAAGGTCAAGGCCTTCGCCAAACAATACGGGTTGACGGTCGTGCGCGCCGAAACGGAAACGCGCAGCGTCGTGCTGAAGGGCAGCATCGACCAGTTCCAGAAAGCTTTCGACGTGAAGCTCGAACGCTTTCAACATCACAACATCGGTGAATATCGCGGACGCAGCGGGCCGGTCAACGTGCCCGACGAGATGCACGACGCCGTCACCGCCGTGCTCGGCCTCGACAGCAAGCCGCAGGCGCGTCCGCATTTCCGCTTCCGCCCGCCGTTCAGGCCCGCGCGCGGCGCGACGCCCGCGTCGTTCACGCCGGTCGATCTCGCGCGCCTCTACGATTTCCCCGATGGCGACGGCGCCGGCCAGTGCATCGCGATCATCGAGCTGGGCGGCGGCTATCGCGACAGCGATCTCTCCGCGTATTTCTCGAAGCTCGGCGTGAAGGCGCCGAACGTGGTGGCGATCGGCGTGGACAACGCGAAGAACGCGCCGACGGGCAATCCGAACGGCCCGGACGGCGAAGTGACGCTCGACATCGAGATCGCGGGCGCCATTGCGCCGGGCGCGCGCATCGCCGTGTACTTCGCCCCGAACAGCGACGCCGGTTTCGTCGATGCCGTCAATCGCGCGCTGCACGATGCCGCCAACAAGCCGTCCGTGATTTCGATCAGCTGGGGCGGGCCGGAGTCGATGTGGTCGTCGCAATCGATGAGCGCCTTCAACGACGTGCTGCAAAGCGCGGCCGCGCTCGGCGTGACGGTCTGCGCGGCATCGGGCGACAGCGGCTCGTCCGATGGCGTCGGCGACGGCGCGGATCACGTCGACTTTCCCGCGTCGAGCCCGTACGTGCTCGGCTGCGGCGGCACGAGCCTGGCGGCGTCGGGCACCGGCATCACGAAGGAAGTCGTATGGAACGACGGCGATCAGGGCGGCTCGGGAGGCGGCGGCGTCTCCGGCGAATTCGCGTTGCCGGTCTGGCAGGAGGGGCTGTCGGTCACGCGCAACGGCAGGCAGGCGGCGCTCGCGAAACGCGGCGTGCCCGATGTGGCGGGCGACGCATCGCCGCAAACCGGCTACGAAGTGCTGATCGACGGCGAGGACACGGTCGTCGGCGGCACGAGCGCGGTCGCGCCGCTGTGGGCCGCGCTGATCGCCCGCATCAACGCGCTCAACCAATCGCCGGCGGGCTTCGTCAATCCGAAGCTCTACAAGGCGCAGACGGCGTTGCGCGACATCACGGAGGGCAACAACGGCAGCTTTTCGGCGGCGGCCGGCTGGGACGCGTGCACCGGAATGGGCAGCCCGGACGGCGGGAAGATCGCGGCGCTGCTCAAGCCCGCGAAGCGCTGAAACGAGATTGCAGCAAGGCGTAAGACAGTGAACAACAACCACGACGACGATTCTGGAGCGACGACGATGAACTCCGATCCACTGGCAGCGAGCGACAAACCCGCAAGCGCGGAAGAACCGGCGATGGCGGCCGCCGCGAAGAAAGCGCCGAAGAAGACCACGACGGCGAAGAAAGATCAGCCGTACTTCGATCCGGTCGCGTATGGCAACGGCCCCGACGACTCGGTCGCCGCGACCGAGGCGGACGAGAACGCGGCGATCACGCATCACAGCGTGACGGTCGGCGGCGCGAAGATCGCCTATACGGCGACGGTCGGCCATCTCGTGACGGTCGATCCGAGCAGTTCGAAGCCGGACGCGAAGATGTTCTATGTCGCGTTCACGAAGGACGGCGCGAAGGAGGAAACACGGCCGCTCACGTTCTTCTATAACGGCGGGCCGGGCTCGTCGTCGGTGTTCGTGCTGCTCGGCTCGTTCGCGCCGCGCCGCATCAAGACGGCGATGCCGAGCTTCACGCCGCCCGCGCCGTATCAGATGGAAGACAACCCGGACAGCCTGCTCGACCGCAGCGATCTGATCTTCATCAATCCGGTCGGCACGGGCTATTCGGCTGCTATCGCGCCCAACAAGAACCGCGATTTCTGGGGTGTCGATCAGGACGCGGGCTCGATCGCGCAGTTCATCAAGCGCTATCTGACGAAGAACAACCGCTGGAATTCGCCGAAGTTCCTGTTCGGCGAGTCGTACGGCACGGCGCGCAGCTGCGTGCTGGCGTACAAGCTGCACGAGGATGGCATCGACCTGAACGGTGTGACGCTGCAATCGTCCATTCTGGATTACCGTCAGGCGGGCAATCCGGTCGGCGCACTGCCGACGGCCGCCGCGGACGCGTGGTATCACAAGAAGCTCGGCGTGCATCCGACGCCGACCAGTCTGCTGAACTTTGCGGAGGAAGTTGCGGAATTTTCGCGCACGGATTATCTGAATGCGCTGCGCAAGTTTCCGCAGACCGACGATGAAGTCGTCGAGAAGCTGTCCGAGTACACGGGCATCGACAAGGCGACGCTGCTTGCGTGGAGTCTCGATATCGCGGCTTACGACAGCCGGGGCAACTCGCTGTTCCTGACGACGCTGCTGAAGTCGAAGGGCGAATCGCTCGGTTCTTACGATGGCCGCGTGACGGCGATCTCGACGGGCATCGCGGGCAAGATCGACCCGAACTCGGGCGGCAACGATCCGACGATGACCGCGGTGAGCGGCGTCTATACGACGATGTGGAACAGCTATCTGAACGAGCAGTTGAAGTTCACGTCGACTTCTTCGTTCACCGATCTGAACGATCAGGCGTTCCTCAACTGGGACTTCAAGCATACGGACCCGACGGGCGCACAGAAGGGCGTCGATTCGAAGGGCAACATCATCCTCTACACGGCGGGCGATCTCGCCGCGGTGATGGCGTTGAACGTGGATCTGAAGGTGCTTGCCGCGAACGGGATGTATGACTTCGTGACGCCGTTCTATCAGACGGTCATCGATTTGCAGCAGATGCCGCTGATCGACAAGACCGTGCGGCAGAATCTGTCGGCGACGTTCTATCCGTCGGGGCACATGGTGTATCTCGACGGCGGGTCGAGGACGCAGCTCAAGGCGGATCTCGCCAAGATGTACGACGAGGCTACGGCAAATCATGCGGCTATGAGCCGGATCATTACTTTGCAGAAGACTACTGCGGTGAAGTTGGGGGCTTTATCGCCGGTGGATGGCGCCTGACGGCGTTTGGGTCTCTTTTGCGGCTTTTTGCAGCGCGGGTGTGGTTTGCTCGCGCTTTATTTCTTCGCCGGATCCCGTGTTCGTGTCGGTCTATTTGTGTTGCCCCTGGGCAGGGCCGTAGTCGCCTGGGTTTATGCTCGGGTGCGGGCGTGCGTGAAATCCTGTTTTCGCGTCGGTCTATTAGCTCTGCCCCTGTGCGGGGCGGCAGTCACTTTCTTTGCTGCTGCAAAGAAAGTAACCAAAGAAACAGCTATCCCCAGCCTAAGCACTTCAGGCCGGCCGCGGCACAGAAGATGGCACGTGGTCCAGCAGTAGCGAGTGCCCTCATAGGCCTAACCGGGCTTGGACCGCGCACGGTCTGACAAGCTAGTTGTTAAAAGGCGCTGGTTCAGCACCAAATAGCTCCGGCACAGCGCTACGCGCTGCCGAGGGGTATGCAAGGGAAACCAACGAACCACCGATGCAGTGAGATGGATGCGTAAGTAAAGAAGCACACGCATCCCCGATGGACCGGTCGGCCGCGAAGCGGGCCGGAGCTATTTGGCGCCTTACCGGTCAGTTAAGTGGTGCGATGTGGCAGACCGTGCGCGATCCAAGCCCGGGGAGTTTTGTGAGGGCACTCGCTACTGCCGGACCACGAGAGTGCTTCTGTGCCGGGGCCGGTGTGAAGTACTTTGGATGGGGATAGCTGTTTCTTTGGTTACTTTCTTTGCAGCAGCAAAGAAAGTGACTGCCGCCCCGCACAGGGGCAACGCTAATAGACCGACACGAAAACGGGATCCGGCGAAAAAACTGCGCAAAAAGAACCACCCCCCGAGTGGGAACATCAATTGCGGCAGTGAGCGCAAAACCTCACCCCAACCGGAGTTCCCCTCAAAATGGCAACAAAAAAGCAGCAACCCGCGACCGGCGTCGCCCGCACCCCTTCGCAGAGCAATACCAACAAGAAAACCGAAGCCCTCGAAACCTTCCGCACCGACGCCACCAATCAAGCCCTCACGACCAATCAGGGCGTCAAGATTGCCGATAACCAGAACACCCTGCGCGCCGGCGAACGCGGCCCGTCGCTGCTCGAAGACTTCATCATGCGTGAAAAAATCACGCACTTCGACCACGAACGCATTCCTGAACGCATCGTCCACGCGCGCGGCTCGGCGGCGCACGGCGTCTTCAAGGTCTACGAATCGCAAGCCGATCTGACCAAGGCCGCGTTCCTGCAAGACCCGTCGAAGGAAACACCCGTCTACGTGCGCTTCTCGACCGTGCAAGGCTCGCGCGGCTCCGCCGATACCGTGCGCGACGTGCGCGGCTTCGCCGTCAAGTTCTATACCGAGGAAGGCAACTTCGATCTCGTCGGCAACAACATGCCCGTGTTCTTCATCCAGGACGCGATCAAGTTCCCCGACTTCGTCCACGCCGTGAAGCCCGAGCCGCACAACGAAATGCCGCAAGGCGCCTCCGCGCACGATACCTTCTGGGACTTCGTCTCGCTCGTGCCGGAATCCGCGCACATGGTGCTCTGGACCATGTCCGACCGCGCGATTCCCCGCAGCCTGCGCACGATGGAAGGCTTCGGCATCCATACGTTCCGCTTCATCAACGCACAAGGCAAAGGCCGCTTCGTCAAGTTCCACTGGCGGCCGACCATCGGTTCGGCGTCGTTGCTGTGGGACGAAGCGCAGAAACTCGCGGGCAAGGACTCGGACTTCCATCGACGGGATTTGTGGGAAGCGATCGACAACGGCGACTATCCCGAATGGGAGCTCGGCGTGCAGATCGTCGAGGAAGAGGATGAGCACAAGTTCGACTTCGATCTGCTCGACCCCACCAAGATCATTCCCGAAGAGCTCGTGCCGCTCAAGATGATCGGCAAGCTCACGTTGAATCGCAATCCCGACAACTTCTTCGCGGAGACGGAGCAGGTCGCGTTCTGTCCGGGGCATATCGTGCCGGGCATCGACTTCACCAACGATCCGCTCCTGCAAGGGCGTCTCTTCTCCTACACCGATACGCAGATCAGCCGCCTCGGCGGCCCGAATTTCCACGAAATCCCGATCAACCGTCCGCTCGCGCCGCTGCACAACGGCCAGCGCGACGCGATGCATCGCCAGACGATCGACAAGGGGCAGGCGTCCTACGAGCCGAATTCCATCGACGGCGGCTGGCCGAAGGAAACCGATCCGGCCGCGTCGGGCGGCGGCTTCGAGAGCTACACGCAGCGCGTCGAAGGCTCGAAGATCCGCGTGCGCAGCCCGTCGTTCCAGGATCACTACTCGCAGGCCACGCTCTTCTGGAACAGCATGACCGATCCGGAAAAGGATCACATCGTCGGCGCGTATTCGTTCGAGTTGAGCAAGGTGGAGCGCAAGACCATCCGCGAGCGCCAGCTGGGCATCCTCGCGAATATCGACGAAACCCTCGCCGCCCGCGTCGCCGCGAATCTCGGCCTGCCCGCGCCGAAGAAGAGCGCGGGCGCGGACGAGCTCGGCAAGTCGTCGGTGCAGGAATCGCCGGCGTTGTCGATCGTCGCGAAGACGAAGCCCTCGATCAGGACGCGCAAGGTCGCGATCCTCGCCGCGCAGGGCGCCGATGCCGCCAGCATCAAGGCCGTGCAGGACGCCCTCAAGGCCGAAGGCGCGCACGCGAAGGTCATCTCGCCGACGCTCGGCTCGCCCGCGCAAGGCGTCGAGGCCGATGCGACCATTCTCGGCATGCCGTCGATCATGTTCGACGGCGTGATCGTCGCGGGCGGCAAGGACAGCGCGAAGATGCTGTCCGAATCCGGCGACGCGCGTCACTTCGTGCTCGAGGCGTTCAAGCACCTGAAGGCGATCGGCGCCATCGGCGAGGGCGAGGACGTGCTCGCGGCCGCGCATCTGCCGAACGGCGAGGAAGGCGTCGCGGTCGGCAGCGACGTCAAGCAGGTGATGAAGGCGTTCATCGAAGCGATGAGCAAGCATCGCGTGTGGTCGCGCGCGCAAAAGGCCGAGTCGGTGCCGGCCTGATCCTCAGGGCCGCGCGCGTCGTTTCGCGTTTCGCAACGATAGGCCACCACGTCGCGCCCGGCCATATATACGGACTCCAGCCTTTTTGAGAAACTAGCCGCACGCTATACGGGGAGTGCGGCTTGTTCAATCGTGCGAGACATCCTGGCAACGCCGCGCCGTTCGGGCTGGCGCGATGGCGCGCGTGGTCGGCGCGCTTCGCCGTCATCCTGACATGCGTGCTTTGCGCGACGGCGGCGCACGCGCAAGGGCGCATCGTGATCGGCGCGGTCGCGGGCACGACGCCGCCGCTCGACATGGCCTATGAAAGCGGCCGGCGCATGCCGGAGCCGCGCGGCATCTCGGTCGATTATGCGCAGGCCGTCGCCGCCGCGCTCGATGCCGAAGCGCACTGGCGCCTCTATCCGACCCGCGCCGCGCTGATCGCGGCGCTCGTCCACGGCGATATCGACATGGCCACGGGCGCGACCGGCGAGGACAGCGGCGGCGCGCTCGACTACAGCCGTCCGTATCTGCCGATCAAGCAGGTCTTCGTCGAGCCGCTCGAGAAACGCGCGCCGACGCACCGGCTCGCCTATGTCGATGCACAGACCTCGCCGGCGCGCCTGAAGTCCGCGTATCCGTCGATGCAGCCGGCCGCCCATGCCGATCTGATCGGCGCGTTGCTCGCCGTATCGCTCGGCGATGCCGACGCCTTCGTCGGCGACATGACCGCGGCCGCGTACACGATCACGCATTTCGATTTGCCGAATCTGACCATCACCGGCGTCGCGGCCTTCGACGAAGACGGGTACCGCTTCGCGTTCGCGCCGAACCGGCCGGACGCGCTCGCGCTGCGCAAGCGGGTGGACGATGCGCTCGCCGCGCTGCCGCCGGCATTCATGCTCGTCGAGCACGCGCGCTGGAATCCGGGCGCGTCCGCGGTCACGCTGGAGAAGCCGATCGAGCTCACCGACGAAGAGCGCGCATGGGTCCGCGCGCATCCCGTGGTGCGCTATTCGATGCTCGCGCAGGGCGCGCCGCTGACGTTCCGCGATTCGCGCGGCCGGCCGGCGGGCGCCGCGGTCGATCTTCTCGATGCGATCGCGCGCGTCACCGGCTTGCGCTTCGAGGCCCGCGTGCGCGATACGGCGGAGCAGTTGAAGGCCGACCTGCAAAGCGGCGCGTCGGCGATTCTGCCGTACGGCGCGGGCGATGCGTCGGCGATGCCCGGCGGCGTCGCGACCGTGCCGACCGGCACAGGCATTCTGGCGATCGTCACCGCGGCCGGTCAGCCGCCGCTGCGCGATGCCGCCGCGCTCGCGGGCAAGCGCATCGCGCTGCCGAACGCTTCCCTGCTGCACGATCTCCTGGCAAAGCACGCGCCGGGCGCGCGGTTCGTCCCCACGCGTGCGTTCGAAGGGCAGTTCCGCGCCGTGGCAAAGGGCGAGGCCGACGCGACCGTCGCGGATCTGGCCCTCGCGAACTACGCGGTCGGCAATCCCTATCGCGGCGAGCTCGTGCTGAGCGGCGTGCTGTCGACGCAGCCGGTGCCGCGCGGTCTCATCGTCGCGACGAATGAGCCGGTGCTGCGCGGCATCGTCGATCGCGCGATCGCCAGTCTGCCGCCTCCGGAACTCGAGGCGATCCGCGCGCGCTGGAAGCTCTCCGAACATCCCGAGATGCTGTGGGAGCGCCGCCGTCCGCAGGTCGAGTTCGGCGCATTGCTCGGCGCCGCGTTCCTGCTCGTGCTCGCGGGCTGGGCGCTGACGCTGCGCGTGCAGATCGCGCGCCGGATCGCCGCCGAGAACGCGATGCGCGCCGCGAAGGAAGAGGCCGAAACGGCGAATCGCGCGAAATCGACCTTCCTCGCGACGATGAGCCATGAAATCCGCACGCCGATGAACGCCGTGCTCGGCCTGCTCGAAATCGAACTGCGCGCGCCCGGCGAGCGCGCCGCGACCGAGCGCGCACTCTCGACCGCGCACCGCGCCGCGCGCGATCTGCTCGGCATGATCGACGATCTGCTCGATGTCGCGAAGATCGAGGCCGAGCGGCTCGTGCTCGCGCCGGCGCCGCTGGACGTCGATGCGTGGATCGCGGGCGTCGCGGCCATCTACGAGCCCGCCGCGCGCGCGAAAGGCGTCGCGCTCGTCGTGAAGCGTCTGTCCGATGGCGCCCCGGCCTGGATCCTCGCCGATGCCCAGCGCCTGCGGCAGGTCGTCGGTAATCTGCTGTCGAACGCGATCAAGTTCACCGATGTCGGCGCGGTCACGCTGGAGTACGGCGTCGCGCCGCCGCACGAGGGCCGGCGCGCGGTGACGCTCGCGGTGTCGGATACGGGCATCGGCATCGCGCCGGACAAGCAGGCCATGCTCTTCACACCCTTCGTGCAGGCGCACGACGGCCGCGCGCGCAGCGTCGGCGGCACCGGACTCGGCCTCACCATCAGCAAGCGGCTCGTCACGATGATGGGCGGCGCGATCGAGTTGTCGAGCGAGCCCGGGCGCGGCACGCGCTTCACAGTGCGGATCGATTTTCCGGTCGCGGATGCCGTCGCGCCGCCCGCCGATGCGCGGCCCGCGACGGCGAGCGCGGCCGCCGGATCGCTCGCGGGCCTCTCCGTGCTCGTCGTCGACGATCATCCGGCCAACCGCATCGTGCTCGACGGCCAGATCCGGCTGCTCGGCGGCACGGCGCAACTGGCCGTCGACGGCAAGAGCGCGCTCGCGCGCTGGCGGGCCGGGCCGCGCGCGTTCGACGTCATCGTCACCGACTGCTCGATGCCCGAAATGAGCGGCGAGGAGCTGGCGCGCGCGATCCGGGACGAGGAAGCGCGGGACGCGCCGAACGATCCGGCGAAGCGCGCCGTGCCGATCGTCGGCCTGACCGCGAACGCGCAGCCGGGGGCGGCGGCGCGGGCGGTCGCGTCGGGCATGACCGCGTGTCTCGTGAAGCCGCTCGGTCTCGACGATCTGCGCGACGCGTTGCTCGCCGCCACGCGTGACCGGGACGTGTCCGGCCGTGCGCCGCCGTCGCCGCCGCGCGCGCGGCCGGCCGAAGCCGAAGCGCCGGTGTTCGACCGCGCGCTGCTTGCCGGTTTCGGCGACCAGGCCGGCGCGCTCGTCGTCACGTTGAAGACTGCCAACGCGCAAGATCTCACCGATGCGCACACCGCGTTCGACGACTGCGATCACGCGCGCCTGCGCGACATCGCGCATCGCATGAAGGGCGCGGCGGCCGTGATCGGCGCGGCGCCGTTCGTGCGCGCGTGCGTCGCGTTGCAGCGCGACTGCGAGCGCGCGATCGACGAGGACCGCAACGGCGAGGACGACGCCCGCATCGCGGCATCGTTCGCGGCATTCGTCGCGGCGGGACAGGCGCTCGATGCCGCCCTCGACGCGGCGCTCGCGGGCGGCGTCGCGTGATGCGCTTTCCCATCCGATGCGTCGTCATGACGCGCTTCGACATTCGCGATCAAGCTTCCCGTGCAACGCGCGTTTCGTGTGTTTTAATTGAACCTCCGATCATCTCGATAACATGCGGCGATCGCGGCCGCGATGGATGGCGCATAGAGGAATGAATCGAAGGGACAACGGGTTCATCGAGGAATCGAAGCCGGGCGCGCTCTGCACCGGCCGGACCGCGCGCGCGGTGCTGGCATGCTGCTGCGCGATGTTCGCGTTCATGCCGGGCACGTCGCGCGCGCAACGCGCCGAATGGCTCGATGCGCGCGTCACGCAGACGACCATCGTCGATACGATCTGTGTGCCGGGCTACGTGGATCGCGTGCTGCCGTCCTTCGAAATCCAGATGCGCCAGAAAGAGCGTCTCTTGAAGCAGCGCAGCATCGACGCATCGTTCGCGGCGGAATACGCGCTCGATCACCGCATGCCGGTGCTGCTCGGCGGCTCGCCCAACTCGCCCGCGAATCTCGATTTGCGCCGCTGGGAAGGCAGCGCGGGACAGCGCCGCAAGGAGCGGCTCGCGGTCTATCTGAAGCGCTGCGTCTGCACGGGCGATATCACCCTCAAAGACGCGCAGACGGCGATGTCGGGCGACTGGCCCAACCGGTATCCGAACCTTTCCAGCATGACGTGCAGCGGCTTCTGACGATTGGTTCCGCGCATCCGTCCGATTTAGAACATCTATTGAAAAAGGCGGAATGTCGCGGCACGCGCGCGGTCTACGGGATTAGTATGGAGCTATCTCGAAATTGGCCGTGGAGTTGCCATGATGTTCGCTTATGTGTCCCTGTTCGTTGTCGGCACGCTCGCGGCGCGCATGATGGCGAAGTCGCGCCATGAGCGCGTGCGCGTGCGCGCAGGAAGGTGACGAAGATGAACCTGCTCGTCTGGAATCTTCCCCAACGCTGCGCCGCGCGCGACGTGCGGCGTTTTCTCGAACACGAGCTCGGCGGCTTTGCGAGCGATATCGAGGTCCACGGCGCGGGCACCGCCGACGCCTACGCGACCGCGAAGCTCGCCACCGATGTGCCTTACATCGGCGAGGCCATCGCGCAACGGCTGTGCCATCAGCGCTTTCGCGACTTGCCCTTGCGCGCCCGCGCCTCGGCTTCCGGCGACGCGTCCACCCGCCTGCATTGACGCATCGACCGCGCGTGCCTCGTCGCGCGCGCCGGAATGAACTTTGCTGAGCCTGCCCTGACGAACGTTATGTAGCGGCGAAGCCGGTGCCTCGTGCGCACCGGCTTTTTTGTCGATGCGCGCCGCGGCTTCGCGCATGCGCCGCTCGAATCGGCCGATCCGGTGGATCGTCCGCTGTCCGAAGGCAAAGGGGATCATTCGAATCGATGCAGCAGGCAGGCAAGAACAAGACGAACAAGACGAACAAGACGCCGTTCGGCGCAAGGTTTCTCGTGAGCGCGGCGGCTGGCGCGCTTCTTTCGATTGCGATTGCAACAGCGGCGCACGCGCAGCAGGCGGCGTCGGGTGCATCGGGCGCATCGGGAACGGTGGCGCAGGGCAGCGTGACTGCGCGGCCCGTCGCGCCTCTGGCGCCCCGCACGCCCATTCCGCCGATGCCGCAGAGCGCCAGCATTCCGCAGGGCGCGAGCGCACCCGCGCGCGCGCTTCCCGCGATGCCCGTGCCGATGCCCGCGCGACCGTCATCGGAGGCTGCGGGTGCGTCGGCGGCTTCGGAGGCTTCCGCCGCCTCGGCGGCGAGTGCGGCATCGGCTGCGAGTGCTGCGAGTGCGGCATCGGAAGCGCAGGCGCCCGAGGTGCCCTTGCCACCGGAGCCACCGGAGCCGAACCTCGCGCAGCGCACCGGCATGCCGCCGACGGGCGCCTACGCGATGCGGCAGACCTACGCGAAGGAGGTTGACAGGCGGCTGACGGTGCCCGTCGCGGATCAGCAGGCCTATGGCCGCCTGTTGCAACACGTGCTCGAAGAAGACGGCCGCGGCGATCTCGCCAACGAGTTCGTCGTGCTGGTCGATCGCAGCGCGAACGTCCAGGCGATCTTCGTCTACTTCCGTGCGAAGGCGGGCGATGCGTGGTCGATGATCGGCGCGTCGCCGGTCTCGACGGGCCGTCCCGGCACCTTCGATCACTTCGTCACGCCGCTCGGCGTGTTCCAGCACGTGCCGGGCAACATGGACTTTCGCGCCGAGGGCACGTTGAACGAGTTCAACATCCGCGGCTACGGCGCGCGCGACATGCGCATCTACGATTTCGGCTGGGCCGACGGCGAGCGCGGCTGGGGCAAGGGCGGCAAATCGCCGATGCGCTTCCAGATGCACGCCACCGATCCCGAGAAGCTCGAGCCGCTGCTCGGTATGCGGCATTCGAAGGGCTGTGTGCGCATTCCGTCGACGCTCAATACGTTCTTCGATCACCACGGCATCATCGATGCGCAATACGAGGCGCGCGTCGCCGAAGGCCAGTCGATGTGGGTCCTGAAGTCCACGCGCAAGACGACGCCGTGGGCGGGACATTACGTCGTCGTCGTCGATACGGGCAGGAAGACGCGGCCCGCGTGGTCGCCGGGTCCGGGCAAGGCGGTGCGCGCGCACATTCCGGCGGGCGCGGAGACGGCCGACTGAGTTTCCGTCGACGCGCTGCTTTGCGCGCCTTCTATTTCGCGCGCGCGAGCAGCACGCCCGCGAGCGCGACCGCAAAGCCCGCGAGTTGCACCCCGTCGAGCGTCTCGCCGAATGCGACATAGCTTTCGAGCGCGGCAAGCGGCGGCGCGAGAAAGAGCAGGGCGGTCGCGCGCGATGCATCGCCACGGCGGACCATCCACACGAGCAGCGTGGTCGCGACGCCCGAAAGCATCACGATGCCCCATGCGAGCGCGAGCCACGTCGTCGTCGATGCAATGAAGCGATGCTCGTCGAGCGCGAGCACGAGTATCAGCGCGACGATGGCCGCGCCCGCGTTCTGCAGCGCGCTGGCGCTGCGGATATCGGCATGCGCGAGCGAGGTCTTCTGATAGAGCGTGCCCGCCGTGATCGCGACGACGGCCAGCACCGCGATCGTCACGACGAGCCATTGCGGCGCGTGTCCGTTCGACGCGTGATCGATATGCGCGCCGCTCGCGGCGATCTTCGGCGCGAGCACGAGCGCCACGCCGACGAGGCCCAGCACGAACCCGCTCCAAGCGCGCGGCGAGAGCCGTTCCCCGAAGAGCCGCGCGGCGACGGCGGCGGTCAGAAGCGGCTGGAGCGCGCCGAGCAGCGCCATGATGCCCGCGCCGAGCCCTTGCGCGACCGCCCAGTAGCCCGCGCCGAGATAGACGCCTTGCAGGAGCGCGCCGGCGAACAGATGCCGGCCGATGTCGCGGCCCCTGGGCCAGGGCGTGCGCATGACGGCGGCGATCGCGAAAAACAGCAGCGCCGTGCCGGCAAAGCGCGCGAGCAGATACAGATTCGGATCGACGTAGGGCGTGATCGCCCGCGCGACGATGAAGCCTGTCGACCAGAGGAACACGAAGACGGGCGCGGCGAGAATCGAAACCATGTGACGCATGTGGCGAGAGGAGATGCCGCAGTATCGGTCCGATGACGTGCGTGCGTCTTGTCTATCCGTGCACTCGCCGGCAAGGGCGCGTCATTCGATGGTGAAGGTGTCGAGTGGCTGATTCGCACGGGCATCGCTCGCGAAGCGTCGCGATAGTTGCGCATGCAAGCGCTTTGCTTCGTCGAGTGTGAGATCGATCCAGTACGGATCGCCCGCGGCGTCGTTCAGACGTTCGGGGGGAAACTGAATTTCGATCACCACGCCTTTCTTGTACATCGGATGCCTTTTTCGAAGATCGAGCGGAGCGAGAGAGTCTAGCGGACGCGCGCATGTCGATTGCGCACGCTGCGGAAAGAATACGTTGCGCGATATGGCTTGACGCGTTGCGCCTGCCAAGGAAATGCCACATAAGGCCGCTAAACTCCACACGCCGCCTCGCTTCCATTTTCCTTTATCGAACGATGCTCGCCGAACAACGTTACCAGTACATTCTTTCCGAGCTGGACAAGCATGGCGCGCTGGCGATGGCCGATCTCGTGCGCGCGTTGTCGGTGTCGCGCGAGACTGTGCGGCGCGATCTGAACACGCTCGCCGAACGCGGCCTCGTGACGACGACGCATGGCGGCGCGTTGTCGGTCGATCGGCGCGAGCCGCATGTCGATGTGCGCGAAGCGGAGAACGCGGCGGCGAAGCACGCGATCGGTGTGCGCGCGGCGGCGTTCGTGCCGGATGGGGCGTCGCTCATCATCGATTCGGGGAGCACGACGCAGGCGGTGGCGCGCGCGCTTGCGGAGCGGCATCGGCTGACGGTCTATACCAATGACTGGCGTATTGCGACGCTGCTTGCGCGGCGCAACGGCAATCGCGTGAATGTGCTTGGCGGTGAGATCGCCGATCTCGAAGACGCGACGTTCGGGCTGGATACGATCCAGCAGCTTGCGCAGTATCACGCGGATTTTGCTTTCATCGGAGCGGGAGGGATTACGGTCGATGGGCATCTCACCGATTACTCGCGGCTCGCCGCCGAAGTGCGCGGAAGGATGATTGCTTCTGCGGGTTGTGCTGTCGTTGTTGCCGATCGGTCGAAGTTTGGGTTGGTCACGCCGGTGAGGATTCGAGGGCTCGAGTTGGTGCGGTATCTTGTTACCGAGGCTGCGCCTGATAAGGCTATTCGGCGGGTTATTGCTTCTCGTGGGGTGGAGGTGGTTGTGGCTTAGTTCTTTGCTTGCGGTTTTTTTTGGGGTTTGCTTGGGCTTCTATGGACTTCCCGATTTCGTGTCGGTCTATTAGCGTTGCCCCTGTGCGGGGCGGCAGTCGCCTGGTTTATTCCCCCGTGCGATCCTGAATTCGCGTCGGTCTATTAGCGTTGCCCCTATGCGGGGCGGCAGTCACTTTCTTTGCTGCTGCAAAGAAAGTAACCAAAGAAAGCAGCTTTCCCCAGCCTAAGCACTTCAGGCCGGCCGCGGCACAGAACTTCGCAAGTGGTCAGGCAGTAGCGAGTGCCCTCATAGGCCTAACCGGGCTTGGATCGCGCACGGTCTGTCTCATCGCGCCGCTTGACTAACTGGTAAGGCGCCAAATAGCTCCGGCCCGCTTCGCGGCCGACCGGTCAATCGGGGCTGCGCGCGCTTCTTTGCTAATCCTTTCATCTCACCGCATTTGCCTTCCGTCGGTTTCCCTTGCATACCCTTCGGCAGCGCGTAGCGCTGTGCCGGAGCTATCTGCTGCTGAACCAGCACCCTCAAGGTTCTAGCTTGTCAGACCGTGCGCGATCCAAGCCCGGGGAGTTTTGTGAGGGCACTCGCTACTGCCGGACCACGAGAGTGCTTCTGTGCCGGGGCCGGTGTGAAGTACTTTGGATGGGGATAGCTGTTTCTTTGGTTACTTTCTTTGCAGCAGCAAAGAAAGTGACTGCCGCCCCGCACAGGGGCAGTGCAAATAGACCGACACGAAAACGGGAAGTCCACAGATTCGCAAGCAAACCAAAAAAAAGCCCAACACATTTGGCGAAATGTGCCGATACGTGGCGAACCGTGGCGCCTTCACGTCGATGTCACAGATCTCTGCAATCCTTCGGTTCGGAAGGCCGCACCCGACCATCCACCACTCCAAAAAACGAGAACCCACCATGACCCGCGATTTCCGCCTCGCGCGCAACGTGCTGCCGGCGTTCGCCGCCGCTGTCACGATCCTTGCCGCGATGCCCGCCCACGCCGCCGATGCCGTCGTCCTCTACACCGCCGACGGCCTCGAGAATCTCTACAAGGACGTGCTTCCCGCATTCGAAAAGAAAGAAGGGGTGAAGGTCAACATCGTCACGGCGGGCAGCGGCGAAGTGGTGAACCGCGCGACCGTCGAAAAGGATTCGCCCAAAGCCGATGTGCTGGTCACGTTGCCGCCGTTCATTCAGCAAGCGCAGCAAGGCGGCCTCCTGCAGCCATATCAGAGCGTGAACTACAAGAACGTGCCCGCGATCGCGAAAGCGCAGGACGGCGCATGGGGCACGTTCGTGAACAACTACTTCTCGTTCGCGATCAACCCGGAAGTCACGAAGACAGCGCCGAAAACCTTCGCCGATCTGCTGCATCCGAACTACGCGGGCAAGATCGCCTATTCGAATCCGGCTACGGCCGGCGACGGCATGGCCGTCATCATCCTCACCTCCGCGCTGATGGGCGAGGACAAAGCCTTCGAATACCTCAAGTCACTCGAGCAAAGCGCGAAGTTCCACACCAAGGGCACGGGCTATCTCGACGTGCTGCTCTCGCGTAACGAAATCGCCTTCGCAAACGGCGACCTGCAAATGGACCTCGACGACGCCGCGAACGGCGGCCTCTCGATCAAGCCGCTCTTCCTCTCGCACAAGGCCGGCGAAGCGCCGACCACGTTCCAGTTGCCCTATGCAATCGGCCTCATCAAGGGCGGGCCGAATCAGGCGGCGGGGAAGAAGCTGATCGACTATCTGATGTCGTCCGATGTGCAGGCGAAAGTGCCCGATATCTACGGCATCCCGGGCCGCACCGACGTGCCGCTCGCCGGCAAGAACGGCGATGCAGTGAAGCACGCCATCTCGGGCGTGAAGCTGATTCCCGTCGACTGGAACGTAGTCATGCAGAAGAAGGCGGGCTGGACCGAGCGCTGGAAGACCGAAGTGATCGGCAACTCGGGCAAGCAGACCGAAGTCCTCAAGCCGAAGTCGTAACGTGAGCGCCGTTCTTCAAGAAGCGCCCGACGTTCATCGCACGCCGGGCGTGAACATCGATCGCCTCACGGTGCGCTTCGGCGCGCGCACCGTGCTCGACGATCTTTCGCTGCACATCGATCGCGGCGAGTTCCTGACGGTGCTCGGCCGAAGCGGCTGCGGCAAGACCACGCTGCTGCGCTTCATCGCGGGCTTCGTCAAGGCCGATGCGCTCGCGGGCACGCTCTCCATCGCGGGCCGCGATCTCACGCACGTGCCGCCGCATCAACGCAATCTCGGGCTGCTGTTCCAGAGCTATGCGCTGTTTCCGCATCTGTCCGTGTTCGATAACGTCGCGTTCGGCCTGCGCGCACGCAAGCTGAAGACGAGCGAAATAGCACGACGCGTCGCCGATGCGCTCAAGCTCGTGCAACTCGCCGATGCGGGTCACGTCATGCCGGCGCAATTGTCCGGCGGGATGCAGCAGCGCGTCGCACTGGCGCGTGCGCTCGTCATCGAGCCGGATGTGCTGCTGCTCGATGAACCGCTGTCCGCGCTCGATGCGAACCTGCGCGCGTCGGTGCGCAGCGAATTGAAGGCGCTGCATGAACGCTTGCCGAACCTGACGATCGTCTGCGTGACGCACGATCAGGACGACGCGCTCGTGCTGTCCGATCGCACGCTCCTGATGCGCAACGGCCGCATCGCGCAACTCGGCGCGCCGCGCGAACTCTACGACGCCCCCAACGATGCCTTCGTCGCGCGCTATCTCGGCGCGGCCAATCTCCTGCCGCCGCGCGTGGTGTATCCCGTCGGCGATGCGCGGCACGACGACCGCGAGCGTCTCGCGTGCATTCGTCCCGAGCGCTTCATGATCGTGCCGCTCGGCGAAGGCCCGCTGCATGGCACGATCGCGTCGGTCGAATGGTATGGCGCGGCGCTTTCGATTTCCGTCGCGCTCGATGCGTTGCCCGGCGAGCCCGTGCTCGTGACGACGCAGCGCGGCCATTCACGCATGCCCGACAAAGGCACGCGCGTTTCACTTCGCTTCGAGGCTGACGATGTCGTCCTTGTTCGTCCCTGACAGCGTCGCGCGCAACGAAGGCGGCATCGGCGATGCGGATCTTTCCGCGCAGTTCGCCGCGCATGCGCAAGAAGCGAAACGCCGCGAGCGCAAGGGACAGTGGCATCTGCTCTTCATTCTCGTGTTCGTGCTCGGGCCGCTCGTCGTGTATCCGCTCGCGCGGCTCGTGATGCTGAGCGTGACGGGGCCGCACGGCTTCACGCTGCATGCATACACCGCGTTCTTCGGCAATCCGGAAACGCGCGGCATGATCGGCATGACGCTCGGCATCCTCTTCGCGAGCGCGAGCATCGCGTCGCTGCTCGGTGTCGCGCTCGCGTCGATGTTGTTCTTCAGGCCGTTCGCGGGTGCGCGCCTGCTCACGCGCTTCCTGGAGTTGTTCGTCGCGTTTCCATCGTTTCTGGTCGCCTTCACGCTGATCTTTCTCTATGGCTCGCAAGGCTCGGTGAGCATCGGCCTGCAACGGCTCTTTTCGCTCGATACGGCGCCGCTCGATTTCCTATTCGGCATCGGCGGCGTGATTCTCGCGGAAGTCGTGTTCTATGCGCCGTTCGTCGTGCGCCCGACGCTCGCGTCGTACGCGACGCTCGACATGCGCCTCGTCGAAGCGGCGAAGAGCCTAGGCGCCGATGGCTGGATGGTCGCCACGAAGGTCGTCTTGCCGCTCGCGTGGCCGGGCATCGCGGCCGGCACGATCCTGTGCTTCCTGCTCACGCTGAACGAGTTCGGCATTCTGCTCGTGCTCGGCAGCGCGCATCTGATCACCTTGCCGATCGCAATCTACAGCGCCGCGACCGTCGATCTCGATCTGCCCACGGCGGCGGCGGGATCGGTCGTGATGCTGCTGATGTCGCTGTCGCTCTACGCGCTGTATCGGCGCGTCGATCGTCGCTCGGGAGGACGCTGACATGCAGCTTTCGGTTTCGTCGCGCTTCACACCCGGCGCGTTGCTTCGCATCGCGTTCACGGGCTTCGTCGCGCTGCTCTGCTTCTGGCTTTTCGTGTTGCCGGTGGTCGTGGTCGCGCTGTCGAGCGTTGCATCGCACTGGTCGGGAACGATTCTTCCTGATGGCTTCGGTCTGCGCTGGTTCGCGCGGCTTTCATCGAGCGACCTCGATGCGGTGACGACGAGCCTCGAAGTCGGCCTCGGTGTCGCGATGCTCGGCACGGCGCTCGGCCTGTGGCTCGCGCTCGCGCTGGAAGGGCGCGGCCGGCGCGGACTCGGCGCGCTCGTCGATGCCGTCGCGATGATGGGCAGCGGCGTGCCGAGCGTCGTGCTCGGGCTCGCGGTGTTGATCGCGTATCACAAGCGTCCGCTCGATCTGTCGGGATCGGCCGCGATCGTCGTGCTCGTGCAACTCGCGCTCGTGCTGCCGTTTTGCTACCGGTGCGCGGCGGCCGCGCTGCGCCCCGAATTGACGACGCTGCGCGAAGCCGCCGCGAGTCTCGGCGCGCCGCCGCGCATGGTGCTTGCGCGCGTGGTGTTGCCGCAACTCGTGCCCGCGATCCGCGCGAGCCTCGCGCTCGGCTTCGCGCTGTCGCTCGGCGAACTGGGCGCGACGCTGACCGTCTATCCGCCGGGCTTCGCGACGGTGCCGATCGTCGTCGTGGGGCAGGTCAATCGCGGCTACTATCTGCCCGCGTCGGCGCTGTCGCTGATTCTGCTGGCCGTCTCGCTCGCCGCGCTCCTGCTGATCGCCGCGCGTGCGCCGCGTCGTTGACTCGTGCGCAAACCATCAGGATGGCGAATCAAATCGCTCGATGCGCGGCATCGGTGAGCGCTGATCAGCAATTCGCGGGCCCTCATTCCTTTCGGCCTTGTCATACCAAAATAAATAAAACTGGCGTAACCTGCACATTCAGGCACGGCCGCACCCGCGTGACCGGAGCGAGGCGCCATTTTGGGGCGTGCGGTTTGAACTCCCGTCGTGCTTTCGCGGTCGTTGCATATGTCGCAAAAACCGGAGGTTCCGATGACATCCGTCGACTTGGAATTCGACCAGCTCAACAGTACCGTCGATGCGCTTCGGCGCTCCATCTCGAACCGCCTGATGTACGGCGTCGGCAAGGATGCGGTCACCGCGCAGCCGCGCGACTGGCTCCATGCCGCCGAACTGGCAGTGCGCGACCGCCTCGTCGCACGCTGGATGCGTACCACGCGGATTCAATATGAACAGGACGTGAAACGCGTCTATTACCTGTCGATGGAGTTTCTCATCGGCAGGACCTTCAGCAATGCGCTGCTCGCGCTAGGCATCTACGATGAAGTGCGCGATGCGCTCGCGGGACTCGGCGTCGATCTCGCAGCGCTCGAAGAACTGGAGCCGGACGCCGCGCTCGGCAACGGCGGCCTCGGCCGTCTCGCGGCCTGCTTCCTCGATTCGATGGCGACCGTCGGCGTGCCGGGCTTCGGCTACGGCATCCGTTACGACTACGGGATGTTCCGGCAGACGATCGTCGACGGCAATCAGGTCGAAATGCCCGATTACTGGCTGCGCGCGGGCAATCCGTGGGAGTTTCCGCGGCCGGAAGTGGTCTATACCGTGCACTTCGGCGGCCGCACCGTGCAGCATGAGGACCGCACCGACTGGATCGACACCGAGCACGTGAACGCGATGGCCTACGACACGGTCATCCCCGGCTTCGCCACGACCGCCACGAACACGCTGCGCCTGTGGTCCGCGCGCGCGACCGACGAGTTCGATCTGTCCGCGTTCAATCAGGGCGACTATCGCCGCGCGGTGGAGGCGAAGAACACGTCCGAGCATGTCTCGCGTCTGCTGTATCCCGACGACTCGACGCAGGCCGGCCGTGAATTGCGTCTGCGCCAGGAATACTTCTTCGTCTCCGCGACGATGCAGGACCTGATCCGCCGCTATCAGCGCACGCACACGCATTTCGGCCGTCTCGCGGAGAAGGTCGCGGTGCATCTGAACGATACGCATCCCGTGCTCGCGATTCCGGAGCTGATGCGTCTGCTCGTCGACCGGCATCATCTTCCGTGGGGCAAGGCGTGGAAGCTCGTGCAGCAGATGTTCTCCTACACGAACCACACGCTGATGCCCGAAGCGCTCGAAACGTGGGACGTCGAGATGCTCGCGCGTCTGTTGCCGCGGCATCTCGAGATCATCTTCGAGATCAACGCGCAGTTCCTCAAGCAGGTCACCGAGAAGTTCGGCCGCGATGTCGATCTGATTCGCCGCATCTCGCTCGTCGATGAATACGGCCAGCGCCGCGTGCGCATGGCGCATCTCGCGATCGTCGCGAGCCACAAGGTGAACGGCGTGTCGAAGCTGCACTCGCAACTGATGGTGCAGAACATCTTCTCCGACTTCGCGCGCATGTATCCGGAGCGCTTCACCAATGTGACGAACGGCATCACGCCGCGCCGCTGGCTCGCGCAGGCGAGTCCGTCGCTGTCCGCGCTGATCGACAAGCGGCTCGGGCCGCGCTGGCGCACCGATCTCTTCGAGCTCGGCCGTCTGCGCGAATGGCGCGACGATCCCGAGTTCTGCAAGGCTTTTCACGACGCGAAGTTCGCCAACAAGCTTCGACTGGTGGAGCGCGCGAAGCGCGAGGCCAATGCGATCATCAATCCGGAAGCGCTGTTCGATCTTCAGGTGAAGCGCATCCACGAATACAAGCGGCAACTGCTCAACATCCTGTATGTGATCGTGCGCTACAACCGCATCCGCGAGAATCCGGAGAAGGACTGGACGCCGCGCGTCGTGATGTTCGCGGGCAAGGCGGCTTCGGCCTACAAGATGGCGAAGAACATCATCAAGCTCATCAACGATGTCGCGAAGAAGGTGAACGCGGACCCGCTCGTCGGCGACCGTCTCAAGGTGGGCTTCATTCCGAACTATGGCGTCTCGGTGGCCGAGCTGATCATTCCGGCGGCGGATCTGTCGGAGCAGATTTCGATGGCCGGCACCGAGGCATCCGGAACCGGCAACATGAAGCTCGCGCTGAACGGCGCGCTGACCATCGGCACGCTCGATGGCGCGAACATCGAAATCTGCGATGCCGTGGGGCGCGACAACATCTTCATCTTCGGCAATACGACCGATGAGATCGAATCGCTGCGCGCGGCGGGTTATCGGCCACGCCAGATCTACGAGGAGAACGCGGAGCTGAAGATCGCGCTCGATCAGATTCGCCTCGGGCATTTCTCGCCGGAAGAGCCGCATCGCTTTTACGACATCTTCCATACGCTCGTGGACTGGGGCGATCACTACATGGTGCTCGCCGACTTCGACAGCTTCGACAAGACGCAGACCGAGGTCGATCTCAAGTTCCGCGACAAGGACGCGTGGACCCGCAGCGCGATCGAGAATGTCGCGGGCATGGGCATCTTTTCGTCGGATCGCACGATCGCGGAGTATGCGCGCGAAATCTGGCACGTCGAGACCTTGCAGGTGACGTGAAGCGGTCGAGCGCTCAGCGCCGCGTGATGCGAATCACCCGGCCGAGCGTCGCGTGAGGAAACCACGCGGTGATCTTGCCGATCACCGCGTTCACGTCCTCGCTGTCGGTTTCCACATGGAGCGTCGTGCAGTGTCGACGGCGGCTCGTCGCGACGACGTGCGCGCGCACGTGCGCGCCGAACGCGTGCGTGAGCAGTTCGCGTGCGGGTGCGGAGCTCAGGCCGGGCACGGTCAGATCGAACGCGAGGCAGTGGTGCGTTTCGCGGCGGCGCGGCGAGCCGCCGTTGAGTGCATGGGGAAGGACGGAAAGATCGGATGTGCGGTACATCGATGACAGCCGCCCGATGGCGGCCCGAAGTGGCAACGTGTCCACTTTATCGTCGCGCACCTAAACGCGGCGATAAAGTCGTGTGCCGCGATATCAACGCCGTATAAAGATCACGCCTGCGGTTTCGCCGCCGCGCCTGCCGCGTGCTTCACGACCGCTTCGCCGACGAGCGCGGCGACTTTGTCGGCGAATGCCTGATCCTTCGTGATGAGCACTTCGCGTTCGCCGTCGGGCGTCGAGACCATCAACTGATAGATCACGTCCTGCGTGATCCACGTCAGGTATCCCACGACGCCGATCATCACGCCGAGCACGAGCGCCGCGCCCGAGCCGCTCACGATGCCCGCCCCGAGCACGACGAGCCCGATCAGCGCGATGATGATGGGCAGCGGCTTCTGGCGCGGAATCATCACGACGCGCGCGGCGCGCAGATCGCGCAGCGGAATCATCTGCCCCGAGGCCGAGAGGCCGGCGCGCGAGAGCGTCACGCCGCGTTCGTTGAAAGGAGTATCCATAATGGTTTGCTTTGTTTCTTTTGCGGCTGATGAAACCGCGCAGATTACCAGACCGCGCGGCGCAGCGGCATGCCGCGGGTTGATGGATACGCTGCGGGGTTTGCATATCGGAAATTTCCGATATATACTTCGCAACAAGACGATTCGGAAAGCTGCTTCCAGGTTCCGTCCGTCAGACGCACGAGCAACGAAATGGACATCGACGCAATTCACAAAGCCCTCGCCAACCCCCTTCGCCGCGAGATTCTCGAATGGCTGAAGGAGCCGGAGCGGCATTTCCCTAACCAGGAACTGCCGTGGTCGCATGGTGTTTGCGCGGGTCAGATCGATGGGCGCTGCGGCATGTCGCAGTCCACCGTTTCGGCGCATCTCGCGACCTTGCACAAAGCCGGGCTCGTCACCACCAAGCGCGTTGGACAGTGGGTTTTTTTCAGGCGCGACGAAGCGGTCATTCAGGCGTTCCGCGATTCCATCGGGAATCTTTGAGCCTGCTTGCCGTAGGGTGAAAGTCTGCTTTCAACTTCATTAGGACACCAATTCATGTCGACTCTCTTCGATCCGCTCAAAGTTGGCGCACTCACGCTCAAGAACCGCATCATCATGGCGCCGCTCACCCGTCAGCGCGCGGGCGTCGAGCGCGTGCCCAATGCGCTGATGGCGCAGTACTACGCGGACCGCGCATCGGCCGGTCTCATTCTCAGCGAGGCGACCTCGGTGACGCCGCAAGGCGTCGGCTATGCCGATACGCCGGGCATCTGGTCCGACGAGCAAGTCGAAGGCTGGAAGCTCGTCACGAAGGCCGTGCACGACGCGGGCGGCAAGATCTTCCTGCAACTTTGGCACGTGGGCCGCGTTTCCGACCCGGTCTTCCTGAATGGCGATGTGCCGGTCGCGCCGAGCGCGATCGCCCCGGACGGGCACGTGAGCCTCGTGCGTCCGCAGCGCCCGTACGTGACGCCGCGCGCGCTCGAGCTCGATGAAATCGCGGGCGTCGTCGCGGCCTTCCGCAAGGGCGCGGAGAACGCGAAGCGCGCGGGCTTCGACGGCGTGGAAGTGCACGGTGCGAACGGCTATCTGCTCGACCAGTTCCTGCAGGACAGCACCAACCAGCGCAGCGACGCTTACGGCGGCTCGATCGAAAACCGCGCGCGTCTGCTGCTCGAGATCGTCGATCAGTGCATCGACGTGTGGGGCGCGGATCGTGTCGGCGTGCACCTTGCGCCGCGCGCGGATTCGCACACGATGGGCGACAGCGATCGCGCCGCGACCTTCGGCTACGTGGCGCGCGAACTCGGCCGCCGCAAGGTCGCGTTCATCGCGGCGCGCGAGCATGAAGCCGCGGACAGCCTCGGACCGCAACTGAAGAAGGCGTTCGGCGGCGTGTTTATCGTCAACGAAGGCTTCTCGAAGACGAGCGCCGAAGCGATCATCGCGCGCGGCGATGCGGACGCCGTCGCGTGGGGCAAGCCGTTCATCGCGAATGCGGACCTCGTGCGCCGCTTCGAGGTCGACGCGGGCCTCAACGACTGGGACACGTCGACGTTCTATGCGCCGGGCGCGAAGGGCTACACGGACTATCCGTTGCTCGAAACGGCGGAGTAAGGCGCGGTCTGCATCATGCGAAAACAGCGGCTTCGGCCGCTGTTTTTGCTGGTGCGCCGACGGGCCCGCAAGGAACCTGAAGCAAAAAAATCGGGCCGCTCGACGCGGCCCGATTGCATTTCAGCTCGGCAGCCGAAGCTTAGAACTTGTGGCGGACGCCGACGCGGAACGCGAGCTGGTTGTTCTCGCCGAGGCCCGAGGTGCCGAAGTAGCTCGACGACGACGAGCCGATCGACGCCTGGTTCTCCACGCCGCGGTTCGAGCCCGACGCCTTCTGGTAGATGCCGAGCGCGTACACGTCGGTGCGTTTCGACAGCGCGTAGTCGACGCTCGCGTCGATCTGGTTCCAGTGGCCGGTCTGGTTGCCCGTCATGTTCAGGTACGAGTAGCCGAGGCCGGCCGACAGCGCCGACGTGAACGCGTACTTGCCGCCGATATCGAACGCGTTGAGCTTGGAGCTCGCGCCGTTGATCGGTTCGAACAGCGTGTTGGTCCAGAGGCCGAAGACGGTCGCGGCGCCGAACGCGTAGTTCGCGCCGATGCCGAACGTGCGCAGATCCTTGCCCGCGTTGGCCGTGCCCATCGTCTGGATGTTCGCGACAGCCGTGCTGAATGCGGGCGATGCCGCTGCCGGGTAACGGATGTCCGTGTACGCCGCGCCGATGCCGAACGGACCTGCCTTGTAGTTCAGGCCGAAGCTGTATGCACGCGACGAACCTGCCGTCGTGGTCGTGCCGACGGTCGTGTTCGGCGTGCCGGCGAACGCGCCTGCCTGGTTCGAGAAGCCGTACATCGCACCGAACGTCACGCCGTAGAAGCTCGCGCTGCTGAACTTGACCGCGTTGTTGATGCGGCTCGACGTCAGCTGGTCGACGTCGTTCATGTGGTACGCGTAGTTGCCCGCGAGCGTCTGGCCGCCGATCGAGTAGTTGCTGCCGAGGTAATCGGTCGAGAACGAGTATTGACGACCGAAGGTCAGCGAGCCGACGTCGTTCTTCGCGAGACCGACATACGCCTGACGGCCGAACATCGCGCCGCCCTGGCCGAGCGTGCCGGTGCCGCTGTTGAAGCCGTTCTCCAACGTGAAGATCGCCTTCAGGCCGCCACCGAGGTCCTCCGACCCCTTCAGGCCCCAGCGGCTGCCTTGCGCGACGCCGTCGTCGTACTTGACGAGCGAATCGCCGGCGCGCGTCGCGGTCTGCGTGCTGTTGTTGACGTAGCTGATACCCGCGTCGATGATGCCGTACAGCGTGACGCTGCTTTGCGCTTGAGCGGACGTGGCGGCGAGGGCGGCAAATGCGGCGAGCGCGGCGGTCGCCAAGAGATTCTTCTTCAAAACAAGCTCCGTGAGTTGATACGCGGTGTGGTTGTCGACGGTGTCTGATGCGTCGCGCTCTGACGGCGCGTGGCTGCGACGGGCGCAAATGTAGCGAGCGCTGAAGAAAGAAATGTGACAGTGCTTTCGAGCGGCTTGCGGTGTGTCGCGCGTGCAACAGGGCTGGCGCAATGCCCGCGCTTGTGCATGCGGCCCGTCCGATGCGATGCTCACGGTTCTCTCACCGCGAGGACGATCATGGACGAAGCAGGAATCCGCGAACTGGAAGAGCGCCTGAAGAAGGCGATGGTGGCGTCGGACGTGGACGCGCTCGACGCGCTATTGGCCGATGACCTGAGCTTCGTGGATGCGACCGGCAAGGTCTGGACCAAAGCCGACGATCTGAACGGGCATCGCTACGGCATGCAGCGCATCGAGAAGCTGGACGTGGAGGATCAGAGCGTGAGGGTGTACGGCGGCTTTGCCGTCGTGGTCACGCGTGTCGCGATTTCCGGGACCTTCGCGGGCGCGCCGTTCGCGGGCAGCTTGCGCTACACGCGAACGTGGGGAGAGATCGGAGGAACGTGGCGCGTCGTGGCCGCGCAATGCGGCCTCGCGCCATTCTGACAAACGCGCTCAGGCCGACAGCAACGACCCCGTGCGATAAGCCTTCGCGCCCGCGATGCGCGCCACTTCCAGCCCGGCGGTCGCGAAGCGCGTGATATGCCGCGCGTACATCACGCCGGACGTCGTGCATTTGAGCGTCGTGACGGTGTCCGTGATCGGATCGATCACGTCCGCGATCGGCGCGCCCGCTTCGATGAACGCGCCCACTTGCGCGCGGAACACGAGCACGCCCGACACCGGAGCGACGATCGGCTCGGCGCCCGCGAGCGGCGTCGCCGGATACCGGAGCGGCGGCAGCGAAGGCACGTCGGCATCGATCACGCCGCGATGGATCAGATAGTTGACGATCGCCTGCGCGTCCTGTTCGGCGAGCTCGTAGGAGACATCGTGCTGGCTGCGCAGCTCGACCGTCACCGAGAGGCCGCCGTTCGGGATCGGAAAACGCTCGCCGTAACGCTGACGCAGATCCGACCAGCAGAAGCTGTGGATTTCGTCGAACGGATTGCCGACGGAATTCAGCGCGAGCAGCGATGCCTTCGCGTCGAGGTAGCGCGCGAGCGGCTCGACTTCGTCCCAGATTTCCGGATTGGTGTAGAGATGCAGCGCGGCGTCGAGGTCGCAGTGCAGGTCGAGCACGACATCGGCGTCGTAGGACAGCTTTTGCAGCGCGAGGCGCAGCGATTCGAGCTCGGTGTGCGGCGTCTGCTCGTCGAGCGCTTCCTTCATCGCGGCACGCACGGCGAGCCTGTTCGCGTCGCTTTCGGCGCCGAGGCGCGCTTCGATGCGCGGCGCGATCAGCCCGGCGAGATCGTAGAAATTGCGGTTGAAGTTGACGCCGCTGTTGGCTTCGAAGCGTCCCAGCAGATTGCCGTGAAGATTCTGGTTCAGGCCGATCGGATTGGGCACCGGCACGACGACCACTTCGCCGCGCAGCTTGCCCGCCGCTTCGAATTCGGCGAGATGACGGCGCAGCCGCCACGCGACGAGCATGCCGGGCAGTTCGTCCGCGTGCAGCGAGGACTGGATATAGATCTTCTGGCCGCCGCCGGGGCCGTAATGAAAGCTCGTGATGGTGCGGGAAGTGCCGAGCGTCGGCGAGATCAGGGAATGAGTTCTGGTTTGCATGTTGGTCGCGCGCACGCGAATGCGCGGGTCTTGCCTCTCTGGAAGTTGCCGGGCGCCGCGGCGTCTCCTTCCGTCGGCGTCCTACCGGACGTTCGATCTTAGCCGAAATCGGCGCGGCGGGAGGCCGAAGGCCCGCGCGCGGCCGGCGTCCGAAAAGGAAACGGGCTCCGCGCCCTTGAGCGCGGAGCCCGTTTCGTCAGCCTGTCAGGCCTGGGCGTGGCTTAGCCGCCGTACACGTCGAAGTCGAAATACTTCTTCTCGATCTTCTTGTACGTGCCGTCCTTGATCATGTCGGCGATCGCCTTGTCGATCTTCGCCTTCAGCTCGGTGTCTTCCTTGCGCAGACCGATGCCCGCGCCGTTGCCGAGCGTCTTCGGATCGTCGAGGTTCTGGCCGGCGAAGTCGAAGCCCGCGCCGCGCGGCGTCTTCAGGAAGCCGAGTTCGGCCTGCACCGCGTCTTGCAGCGCGGCGTCGAGACGGCCCGAGATCAGGTCGGCGTAGACCTGGTCCTGGTTCTGGTACGGCGTGACCGTCACGCCCTTCGCGGCCCAGTAGGTCTTCGCGTAGGTTTCCTGGATCGTGCCCTGTTCGACGCCGACGTTCTTGCCCTTCAGGCTCTCGGCCGTCGGCAGGATATTGCTGCCCTTTTTCGCGACGAGGCGCGTCGGCGTGTTGAAGAGCTTGCTCGAGAAGGCGATCTGCTCCGCGCGTTGCGGGGTCATCGACATCGACGAGAGCACGCCGTCGAACTTCTTCGCCTTGAGCGCCGGGATCATGCCGTCGAAGTCGTTTTCGATCCACACGCACTTCGCCTTCAGGCGCGCGCAGATCTCATTGCCGAGATCGATGTCGAAACCGACCAGCTTGCCGTCGGAGCCCTTCGACTCGAACGGCGGATAGCTTGCGTCGACGCCGAAACGGATCGTCGAATAATCCTTGGCAAGCGCCGGCGTCACGGCCGTGAGCGACGTGGCGGCGAGGAGGGACATCGTCAGTGCCGCGAGCAGTTTCTTCACTGTTTTAACTCCAGAAGGTGGTCAGTTCAGCCCGGAAGGTCTCGTATCCGGTGGTCCGGCGCGTCGTTGGGCGCCGGCGCATGGCATTCCGCGGATCGTGTCCGAGCAGAATCGGCAGAAGGTTACCAAGCCAAAATTTTTAGGGTGCTAGTAAAAGCCCCGATAGCAGGGGCTTTAGAGCGTTTCCTCGCGTTCAGCGTTTCTTCAGCGGATGGTCTTTCAGGAACCACGACAGCGCGAACGCGATGAACGCGACGCACGCGGCGACGAGATAGACCGTGTGCATCGAGCCCGCGAACGCATGCAGATAGTCGTCGCGCAGCGCGGGGGGCAGGTGCGCGACCGCCTGCGGCCCGAGCGACTGCGGCAGTTCGGTGCCGGGCGGCAGGAGCGCTTCGAGACGCGAGCGCAGGCTGTTTGAAAAGATCGCGCCGAACGCCGCCACGCCGACCGAGCCGCCGATCGAGCGGAACAGCGTCGCGCTGGACGTTGCCACGCCCATCAGCCGGAATTCGACGACGTTCTGCACCGCGAGCACGAGCACCTGCATCACCATGCCGAGCCCGAGGCCGAGCAGCGCCATGTAGGCGTTCATGACCGCGAGCGGGGTGTCGAGGCTGAGCGTGGAAAGCAGCAGCATCGCGACGGCGACGAGCGCCGTGCCCGCGATCGGGAAGAAGCGATACTTGCCGATCCTGCTGATGATGCGCCCGCTCACGATCGACGAGAGCAGCACGCCGCCCATCATCGGCGTGATCTGCAGGCCCGCGCCGGAGGGCGTCGAGCCCTTCACCACCTGAAGATAGAGCGGCAGAAAGGTGACGGCGCCGAACAGCGCGCAGCCGACGATGAAGCCGATCAGCCCCGCCAGCACGAAGGTGCGCTCCTTGAACAGCGAGAGCGGCATGATGGGCTCGGCGGCGAGCCGTTCCTCGTAGACGAAGCCGCCGATGCACACGAGTCCGAGCAACAGCGTGCACCAGAGCTGCGGCGAGGTCCACGGCAGGAGCGTGCCGCCTTCGCTCGTGAAAAGAATGATGCAGGTGAGCGCGGCCGCGAGAAAGCCCGCGCCCATGTAGTCCACGCGATGATCGACGTGCGCGGTGTGCGGCTTGAACACGAGCTGGATCACGGCGAGCGCGATCACGCCGAGCGGCAGGTTGATGTAGAAAATCCAGCGCCACGACAGATGCTCGACGAGAAAGCCGCCGAGCAGGGGACCGACGACCGTCGCGAGGCCGTACACGCCGCCGAAGAGGCCCTGGAAGCGGCCGCGCTCGGCGGGCGGGATGACGTCGGCGATGGCGGCCATCGTGACGACCATGAGCCCGCCGCCGCCGAGGCCTTGCAGCGCCCGCAGCGCGATCAGCTGCGTCATGTTCTGCGCGACGCCGCAGAGGATCGAACCGGCGAGAAAGATCAGGATCGACGCCTGAAGCACGATTTTGCGGCCGAACTGATCGCCGAACTTGCCATAGAGCGGCACGACGATGGTCGAGCTGAGCAGGTAGGACGTGACGACCCACGAGAGATTGTCGAGCCCGCCGAGTTCGCCGACGATGGTCGGCAGCGCGGTCGACACGATCGTCTGATCGAGCGCGCCGAGCAGCATCACGAGCAGCAGCGCCGTGAACAGCAGCCCGACGGGCGGTTTCGATGCGATGCCGGTTTCGTCGGACGCTTTCGCGCCCGCGCCGGCGGTTTGATGCAAAGATGTCATTTCGGCTGAGACGGCGTGAGGGCGCCGTGAGCAAAAGTTTGGATTCGTCACCGGCGGAAGGGCCGCGAATCGCGTGGATTGAATTTAATTAACACGAAAGTTAATATAGGCGACGTACAAAGTCCAGTCAAATTTCCATATGGCAAACGATGTGTTGGACCCGGGCGCGGGCGCGTCCGAAGGCCCCGCGCCACAGAAGAAGCCAGGGCGGCGGCCCGGCCGGCCGAGCGGGGCGCACGGCGAGCAGGCGCGCGCGCAATTGCTGGATATCGCGCTGGAGCTGTTTGCGCGGCAGGGCATCGGCGAGACGACGCTCGGCGCGATCGCGCGCGAGGCGGGCGTCACCCCGGCGATGGTGCATTACTACTTCAAGACGCGCGATCAGCTGCTCGACATGCTGATCGACGAGCGCTTCGCGCCTTTGCGCGTCGAGCTCGCGCGCGTGTTCAACGATCCGGAATCGGAGCCCGTCGATACCTTGCGCGCGTTCGTGGAGACGCTCGTCGTGACGGTCGAGAAAAATCCGTGGTTCGCGGCGCTATGGGTGCGCGAGATGGTCAGTGAGGGAGGTCTGCTGCGGCAGCGCATGGCCGAGCGCTTCGGCGATGAGCACAAGGAGCGCGCGATCGAGCGCATCGCCGGCTGGCAAAAGGAAGGCAAGCTGAATCCGGCGCTGGAGCCGTCGCTCGTGTTCGCGTCGCTGTTCGGGCTGACGGTGTTTCCGCTCGCGACGTCGCGCTGGCGCGCGGTCGGAGATCGGGCGGTGACTTCGGAGCAGCTCGCCCGGCACGTCGTGGCGTTGTTGATGAACGGGATTCAGCCGTAAGGAGGGTGGTCGGGATCATCGTAATTACCCAACCGTTTAAAATCCGTCCCTCGCCCTGCGCCCTGCGCCGTTCGAAGCGGCGCCGCGCACCGCCCCAAGAGGAGACAACCCGATGGCAACACCCCACGCGGCGCATGCACACGCGCTTCCCGTCACCGCCGGCAGCATTTCCGCCCGGCTCGACCGGCTGCCGGCCACGCGCTCCGTCTGGACGCTCATCGTGCTCCTGAGTCTCGGATTCTTCTTCGAGCTCTACGACCTGCTGTATTCCGGTTACGTCGCGCCGGGCCTCGTCAAAAGCGGCATCCTCACATCGACCACCACGGGTTTGTTCGGCATGACGGGCGTCGCGAGCTTCATCGCGTCGCTGTTCGCGGGCCTGTTCGTCGGCACGATCGCCTGCGGATTTCTCGCCGACCGCTTCGGCCGCCGCGCGATCTTCACGTATTCGCTGCTGTGGTACACCGCCGCGAACCTCGTCATGGCGTTCCAACACACGGCGGCGGGCCTGAACCTATGGCGCTTCGTCGCCGGCGTGGGCATCGGCGTGGAACTGGTGACGATCGGCACCTATATCTCCGAGCTCGCGCCCAGGCATATTCGCGGGCGCGCGTTCGCGTGCGAACAGGCCATCGGGTTCATGGCCGTGCCGGTGGTCGCGTTCCTCGCGTATCGGCTGGTGCCGCGCGCGCCGTTCGGCATCGACGGCTGGCGCTGGGTCGTGATCATCGGCGCTCATGGCGCGCTTTTCGTCTGGTGGATTCGGCGCGCGCTGCCGGAAAGCCCGCGCTGGCTCGCGCAGAAAGGACGCCTCGCCGAAGCCGACCGCGTGATGACCGCGCTCGAAGAAAAAGTGGCGCGCGAATACGGCAAACCGCTGCCGGCGCCCGAAGCCGCGGTCGAAACCGCGCACGGCCGCGGCGCCTTCGCCGACATGTGGAAGCCGCCCTACGGCAAACGCGCGCTGATGATGATCATCTTCAACGTCTTTCAGACGGTCGGCTTCTACGGCTTCGCGAACTGGGTGCCGACGCTGCTCGTCAAGCAGGGCATCACGGTGACATCGAGCCTCATGTACTCGAGCATCATCGCGATCGCCGCGCCTGTCGGGCCGATCATCGGGCTCGCCATCGCCGACAAGATCGAGCGCAAGACGGCTATCGTCGCGATGGCGGCGGTCAATATCGTCTGCGGACTCGCGTTCAGCCAGTCGGGCGACGCGGCCTTTCTGATCGCGATGGGCGTCGGCCTCACGCTGTCGGCGAACATCATGTCGTACAGCTACCACGCCTATCAGACCGAACTTTTTCCGACGAGCATCCGGGCGCGCGCGGTCGGTTTCGTGTATTCGTGGAGCCGTTTCTCGGCGATTTTCACGTCGTTCATCATCGCGGGCGTGCTGAAGAGCTTCGGCACGACGGGCGTGTTCGTGTTCATCGCGTCGGCGATGCTGATCGTGATGGCCGCGATCGGCGCGATGGGGCCGAGAACGCGCGATCTCGCGCTGGAGAAGATCTCGCACTAGCGAAAAAATGCGCGCGATGATGCGATTCAGCATTCCGTATGCCAGAATCCGCAGGACGCACACAATCGGCGGCCGAAATTCGAATATGTCCGACACGCTCAACACAGTCGAAGCAGATCATGCGATGCGCAACTGGACGTACCGGTCGACGGGGAAAATTCCGATCGGTTCGGACCTGCACAAGCGCATGTTCTGCGAGATGTTGCTGACGACGCACAACCCGTACAAGCCCGCCGTCATCGACTGGCCGAAGCTGGACCCGGCCGCGTTGAAGCGCGTGACGTCCCTGCCCATCTGGGATATCGCGGTGCAGACGGAAGGCCGCGCGTCAATTCGCGTCGCGACCTACGCGGGCACCGTCGGCGATCCCCAGTTGCGCGAGGCGCTGCGCATGAACGGCGGCGAGGAAGCGCGGCACAAGCTGGTGTTGTCGAAGCTGGTCGAGGCGTACGGCATCACGCTCGCGCCGGAACCGCCGTATCCCGCGCCCGCCGATCCGCTGCGCGCATGGATGCTGACGGGCTACAGCGAATGCATCGACAGTTTCTTCGCGTTCGGTCTTTTCGAGGCGGCGCGGCAGTCGGGCTATTTTCCTGAAGAACTCGTCGAAACCTTCGAGCCGGTGATTCAGGAAGAGGCGCGCCACATTCTGTTCTTCGCGAACTGGGTCGCGTGGTATCGGCGCAGCTTGCCTTGGTATCGCAGGCCGTGGTTTCTGGCGAAGACCGCGAGCGTCTGGTTCTCGCTGATCCGCGACCGCATCTCGCTCGCGCGCGGCTTCGACAACAGTGGCGCCGCGCAGGACGCGAATTTCCCCGCGAATGTGGGCGACTCGGTGGCGGGCGATGTATCGGTGCGCTCGTTGATCGAACTATGCCTCACCGAAAACGATCGCCGCATGGGCGGCTACGACGCGCGTCTGCTGCGTCCGGTCACCGTGCCGAAACTCGCGCGTTTCGCGCTGCGCTTCGTCAAGAAATAAGGCGGCTTCACTCCGCCGGTTTCGATGCCGCGTCGAAACGGCGCGCGGCTTCCTCGACATCCTGGCGAAACTGCGCGAGCGCCGCCAGTTGCGCATTCGGCGGCTGCAGCGCCGCCCACAGCACGTGCACCAGTTCGTTCGCCGTCGTCTCGATCTGAGTCTGACTCAGGCGACGCTTCGCGAGCGTCGCGTCCCACAGCACATGCTCCATCGGCCCGAAGACGAGCGAGCGCAAGAGGCGCAGCGGCACGTCATCGCGCACGTGGCCGAGCGCCTGGCCGCGCGCGAGGACGTCCATCAGCGGCGCGGTGTAGCGGCGCTGCAATTCCGTCAACGTGTCCGACAGATCATGCTGCTTCGTGCGGCCTTCCGACAGCACCAGCGCGCACAGCCCCGTGCCATTCATCAGCATCAGCCGCATATGCGTCCTGACGATGAACGCGAACTGCTGGCGCACGGAGCCGTCGCGCGGCAGGCCGGTTTCGAAGGCATCGATGATTTCGTCGTACCAGTCCGCGATCACGCGGGCGCACAGCTCGCGCTTGCCGCTGAAATAGCTGAATACGGTTGCTTCGGAAATGCCCGCGCGCTGCGCGATCTCCGCACTCGTGGCGGCGTCGTAGCCCTTTTCGGCGAAGACGTCGCGGCCTGCCTGCAGGATGTCCTTCACGCGCTGCTGCGATTTGATGCCCGCTGGCGTACGGCGGCTGGTGCTGGTTTGCGTGGACATGGCGGGAAGGCGTCGGAAATAAATGTGAGCGTAGCTCAAAAATCTATTGACGACTAGACGATTTGAGCGTGAAATTGCCCCATTCCGTGGTTTGATGCCCTGTGTGAGTAAAACTCAAATTTCAGGGTGCACCCAAAACATCGCATCTGGAGGAGACGACCCATGAGCAACGTACCCGGCCTGAATTTCGCGTTGGGCGAAGATATCGACATGCTGCGCGATTCGCTCGCCAATTTCGCGGCGAAGGAAATCGCGCCGCGCGCGGGCGAAATCGACCATAGCGACCAGTTCCCGATGGACCTGTGGAAGAAATTCGGCGATCTGGGCGTGCTCGGCATGACCGTCTCCGAGGAATACGGCGGCGCGAACATGGGCTACACCGCGCACATGGTCGCGATGGAAGAGATTTCGCGCGCATCGGCGTCAGTGGGCTTGTCGTACGGCGCGCATTCGAATCTCTGCGTGAACCAGATTCATCGCAACGGCACGGAAGCGCAGAAGCGCAAGTATCTGCCGAAGCTCGTGTCCGGCGAACACATCGGCGCGCTGGCGATGAGCGAGCCGAACGCGGGCTCGGACGTCGTCAGCATGAAGCTGCGCGCCGAGGAGAAGGGCGATCACTACGTGCTCAACGGCACGAAGATGTGGATCACCAACGGCCCGGACTGCGACACGCTCGTCGTTTATGCGAAGACGGATATCGAAGCCGGTCCGCGCGGCATCACGGCGTTCATCGTCGAGAAGGGCATGAAGGGTTTTTCCGTCGCGCAGAAGCTGGACAAGCTCGGCATGCGCGGCTCGCATACCGGCGAGCTCGTGTTCGAGAACGTCGAAGTGCCGAAGGAGAACATTCTCGGTCAGTTGAACGGCGGCACGAAGGTGCTGATGAGCGGCCTCGACTACGAACGCGCCGTGCTCGCGGGCGGCCCGACGGGCATCATGCTCGCGTGCATGGACGCGGTCGTGCCGTATATCCACGACCGCAAGCAGTTCGGTCAGGCCATCGGCGAATTCCAGCTCATCCAGGGCAAGGTCGCCGACATGTACTCGACGCTGCAGGCGTGCCGCGCGTATCTCTATGCGGTCGGCCGTCAGCTCGACACGCTCGGTTCCGATCACGTGCGGCAGGTGCGCAAGGACTGCGCGGGCGTGATTCTCTACACCGCCGAAAAGGCGACGTGGATGGCCGGCGAAGCGATTCAGGTGCTCGGCGGCAACGGCTATATCAACGAGTATCCGGTCGGCCGCCTGTGGCGCGACGCGAAGCTCTATGAGATCGGCGCGGGCACGAGCGAGATCCGCCGCATGCTGATCGGCCGCGAACTCTTTGCCGAAACGGCCTGAGGCGCGCGTCATGACGATCATCGAATCGAAGCTGAATCCGCGCGGCGAGGAATTCCGCACCAATGCGCAGGCGCTCGAAGCGCTCGTCGCGGACCTGAAAGAGAAGATCGCGAAGATCGCGGAAGGCGGCGGGCAGGCCGCGCGCGATCGTCACGTGTCGCGCAACAAGCTGCTGCCTCGTGACCGGATCGCGCAACTGCTCGATCCCGGCACGCCGTTTCTCGAACTCTCGCAACTGGCGGCGTACGGCATGTACGACGACGACGCGCCGGGCGCGGGCATCATCACGGGCATCGGGCGCATTGCGGGGCAGGAGTGCGTGGTCGTGTGCAATGACGCGACCGTGAAGGGCGGCACGTACTATCCCGTCACCGTGAAGAAGCACCTGCGCGCGCAGGAAATCGCGGAGCAGAATCGCCTGCCGTGCGTGTATCTGGTCGATTCGGGCGGCGCGAACCTGCCGAATCAGGACGACGTGTTCCCCGACCGCGATCACTTCGGCCGCATCTTCTACAACCAGGCCAATCTGTCGGCGCAGGGCATCGCGCAGATCGCCGTCGTGATGGGTTCGTGCACGGCGGGCGGCGCATACGTGCCCGCGATGAGCGATGAATCGATCATCGTGAAGAATCAAGGCACGATCTTTCTCGGCGGCCCGCCGCTGGTGAAAGCGGCGACGGGCGAAGAAGTCAGCGCCGAAGACCTGGGCGGCGGCGACGTGCATACGCGTCTTTCCGGCGTCGCCGATCATCTCGCGCAAAACGACGCGCATGCGCTCGGCATCGCGCGCAGCATCGTCGGCAATCTGAATCGCGTGAAGACGCCGACGCTCGCGCTCAAGGAACCGCAGCCGCCGCGCTACGACCCGCGGAGCGTCTACGGCGTGATCCCCGTCGATACGCGCAAGCCCTTCGACGTGCGCGAAGTCATCGCGCGCATCGTCGACGATTCCGCTTTCGACGAGTTCAAGGCGCGCTACGGCACCACGCTCGTCTGCGGTTTCGCGCATATCTGGGGGCATCCGGTCGGCATCGTCGCGAACAACGGCATTCTGTTTTCCGAGTCGGCGCTGAAGGGCGCGCACTTCATCGAACTGTGCGCACAGCGCAAGATTCCGCTCGTGTTCCTGCAGAACATCACGGGCTTCATGGTCGGGCGCAAGTACGAGAACGAAGGCATCGCGCGCAACGGCGCGAAGATGGTGACGGCAGTGGCCACGGCGAAGGTGCCGAAGTTCACGGTGATCATCGGCGGTTCGTTCGGCGCGGGCAATTACGGCATGTGCGGCCGCGCGTATTCGCCGCGCTTCCTGTGGATGTGGCCGAACGCGCGCATCTCGGTGATGGGCGGCGAGCAGGCCGCATCCGTGCTCGCGACGGTGCGGCGCGACGGCATCGAGAAAAAGGGCGGCACGTGGTCGGCGGAGGAAGAGGAAGCGTTCAAGGCGCCAATCCGCGATCAGTACGAGGCGCAGGGGCATCCGTACTATGCGAGCGCGCGCCTCTGGGACGACGGCGTGATCGATCCCGCGCAGACGCGCGATGTTTTGGGCCTTGGATTGGCCGCGACGATGAACGCGCCTATCGAAGAAACACGCTTCGGCGTCTTCAGGATGTAATCACGGGGAAGCCATGTTCAACAAAATACTGATTGCGAACCGCGGCGAAATCGCCTGCCGCGTGGCGGCGACCGCGAAGCGCCTGAACGTCGGCAGCGTCGCCGTGTATTCCGACGCCGATGCCAAAGCCAAGCACGTCGCCGTGTGCGATGAAGCGGTGCATGTCGGCGGATCGGCGGCATCGGAAAGTTATCTGCGCATCGAGCGCATCGTCGATGCGGCGAAGCGAACCGGCGCGCAGGCGATTCATCCCGGCTACGGCTTTCTGTCGGAGAACGAGGACTTCGCCAACGCGTGCGAGAAGGCGGGGCTCGTGTTCATCGGGCCGCCCGTCGAGGCGATCAGCGCGATGGGCTCGAAAGCCGCCGCGAAGGCGCTGATGCAGTCGGCGTCCGTGCCGCTCGTGCCGGGCTATCACGGCGACGATCAGGATGCGTCGCTGCTTCAGCGCGAGGCGGACCGCATCGGCTATCCGGTGCTCTTGAAAGCGAGCGCGGGCGGCGGCGGCAAGGGCATGCGCGTCGTCGAGAAGAGCGAGGATTTCGCGGCCGCGCTCGCGTCATGCAAGCGCGAGGCGGCGTCGAGCTTCGGCAACGATCGCGTGCTGATCGAAAAGTATCTGCTGCGTCCGCGTCACGTCGAAGTGCAGGTGTTCGCGGACAAGCACGGCAACGCGGTCTATCTCTTCGATCGCGACTGCTCCGTGCAGCGCCGGCATCAGAAGGTGCTGGAAGAAGCGCCCGCGCCCGGTCTCGACGACGCCACCCGCCGCGCGATGGGCGAAGCCGCCGTTGCGGCGGCGCGCGCGGTGAATTACGTCGGCGCGGGCACGGTCGAGTTCATCATGACGCAGGACGGCCAGTTCTACTTCATGGAGATGAACACGCGCCTGCAGGTCGAGCATCCGGTGACGGAGATGGTCACCGGCCTCGATCTCGTCGAATGGCAATTGCGCGTGGCGGCGGGCGAGCCCTTGCCTTTGAAGCAGGACGAGCTGAAGGTGACCGGTCACGCGATCGAGGCGCGCATCTACGCGGAGAATCCGTCGCGCGGCTTCCTGCCGTCGACGGGCACGCTCAAGCATCTGCGCATGCCGCACGCGGTGGAGTTTTCGATCGACGGCGACGTGCGCGTCGACAGCGGCGTGCGTCAGGGCGATGCGATCACGCCGTTCTACGATCCGATGATCGCGAAGCTGATCGTGCATGGCCGCGACCGTCGCGATGCGCTCGCTCGCATGGCGCGCGCGCTCGCGGAATGCGAGATCGTCGGGCTATCGACCAACGTCGAGTTCCTGCAGCGCATCGTGAAGAGCGAGCCGTTCAGCGCGGGCGATCTCGACACAGGCCTGATCGAGCGTCACCACGACGCGCTGTTCGCGCCGACACACGTGTCGCGCAAGAAGGCGCTCGCACTCGCGTGCGCGGCGCTGCTCACGCGCGAGGGCGGCGAGGCGCATGGCTTTTCGCCGTGGGATGCGCTGTCGCACTGGCGCATGGCGGGCGGCTATAGCCAGGATCTGAACTGGCGCGCGCTCGATACGGACGAGGCGTTGAAGGTCGTCTTCACGAAGAACGGCGAGAAGCGCTTGCGGCTCGACGAGGACAGCGGGCGCTTCGACTGGTCGCATAGCGGCGAGACGTCGTTCGCGGTCCAGCTCGACGATGCGCTGATCAAAGGCCACGTCTTCACCGATGGCGACGTCTTCCACGTCTTCCACGAAGGCGCGGCGTTCCAGTTCGAGTGGCAGAACCTGATGGCCCACGCGGGCGATGCCGAGCACGAAGGGCGTCTCACCGCGCCGATGCCCGGCAAGGTGATCGCGGTGCTCGTGGAGACGGGCGCGTCGGTGGAAAAGGGCGCACCGCTGATGGTGATGGAAGCGATGAAGATGGAGCACACGATCGTGGCGCCCGCCACGGGCAAGATCGGCGAGATTCTGTTCGAAGTCGGCGATCAGGTTGCCGACGGCTCGCAGTTGCTCGTGCTCGAAGTGGAGCAGGCCGCTTAACGCTTCTTCGCCGGCGCGCCGAGCAGCGTCTCTTCGCTCTCGGCGCGCACGAGAATCTCCACGCGCCGGTTCAACGCGCGGCCTTGCGCCGTGTCGTTGCTGGCGATCGGCCTCAGATACGCCATGCCTTTGGTCGTGATGCGCTCGGCGGGAACGCCGCGCGCGATCAGCGCCTGCGCGACGGCGTTCGCGCGCGCCTCGGACAGCGCGCGGTTATAGGCCAGCGTGCCATCGTTGTCCGTGTGGCCTTCGATGAGAATAGGCCGCATGCTGCGCTTGAGGATCTCGGCCGCCCGGTCGAGCATCGGCGAATGAGCGCTGCGGATGCGTGATGCATCGATATCGAACAGCGGCGCCTCGGGCAGGCGCATCTCCACGCCACCATTCACCGGCAACATCGTGATGCCGTATTGCGCGTTCAACTGCTCTTCCTTCGAGCGGTTGAGACCGGACGAACAGCCGGCGAGCAGCGTGAACGACACGCACGCCAGAGCCGTTGCCCGTGAAGCTTTCCCTTTCATTGCAAGATCTCTGCGTCGATGTCGAACCCTGATTATAGGGACGGCGAAACGTGCCTTCTGTAAAACAACGATGCATGACTGCGCATCGAGTGGAACGGTTCGTGCGTGATTACAATGCAGGCGGGCGCGTCAGGCGTCAGACTCATCGATCATCACGAGGTTCATGCCCCCATGCAGATCCAGCCGCGCAACGACACGACACCGGACTCCGCCGCGCGCACACGCAAGATGCAGCGCACGGCTTCCGCGACGCTCCACGTGGTGCTCGTGCTGATCGCGCTGTACACGGCGCGCACGTTCATTCCGGCCGTCGTGTGGGCGAGCGTGATCGCCATCGCATTGTGGCCCGCGTTCCGCTGGCTCGAACGAAGGCCGGTCTTCAGCCGGCGTCACAGCCTGCTCGCGGTGACGTTGACGGCGGCGATCGGGCTGTTGTTCGTCGTGCCGTTTTTCATCGTCGCGGCGCAGACGGCGGCCGAAGCGCACGACATGCTCGGCTGGATCCACGAGGTGCTGCGCACGGGCGTTCCGATGCCCGCGTTCATCGAGCATCTGCCGACGAGCTTGCAGCAAATCGCGCGCTGGTGGCAGGCGAATCTTTCGACGCCGCTCGAATCCTCGCCCGCGGTGAAGAATCTGCACAGCGCGACGGTCGTCGCGATGACGCGGCATTTCGGCGGGCGCGTGGTGCATGGCCTCGTGGAGTTCGGCTTCATGCTGATGACGCTCTTCTTCGTGTTCCTGGCGGGCTCGCGGCTCGGCGAGCAACTGCTCATGGGCTCGCGTCGCGCGTTCGGCTCGGACGGTGCCGCGCTCGTGCGGCGCATGGCCGAATCGGTGCGGTGCACCGTGGTCGGACTCGTCGTCGTGGGGCTCGGCGAGGGCGCGCTGCTCGGCGTTGCGTATGCGGTGACGGGCGTGCCGCACGCGTCGCTGCTCGGCATGCTGACCGCCGTCGCGGCGATGCTGCCGTTCTGCGCGCCGATCGTTTTTCTTGGCGCATCGCTATGGCTGCTCGCACAGGGCGCGATGATCGCGGCGGCGTGCGTCGCAGCGTTCGGATTGATCGTCGTGTTCGTGGCGGAGCACTTCGTGCGGCCGGTGTTGATCGGCGGCTCGACGCGGCTGCCGTTTTTGCTGGTGCTGTTCGGGATTCTCGGTGGCGCGGAGACGTTTGGGCTCATCGGGCTTTTCATCGGCCCGGCGCTGATGACGATTCTCGTCGTGCTGTGGGTGGAATGGGTGCGGGATTGAAGCGACGATAACGCCGCCCGGATCAGCGGCGTTCCTGCACGCACACCCACGGCGACAGGACGACCGCCCACAGTTCCGGATCGCGCGCGGCGAGATCGGTCGCGGTTTCGGCCTGCATGCGTTCGATCAAGCCGGCGGAAAGCCATTGCGTGACCTGTTGCGTGTCGTCGCTGGCGAGGCTTTCGGCAACGCTCACGAGATCGAGATCGCCCTTCACCCAGATGAGCTTGCCTTGAGCGAAAAAGCGTTCCAGCTCGGACCAGCCGATCTGGGCGGTTTCACCGAGGAGCTTGACGTAGAGCGGGCTGGGCGTGGGAGCGTCGGACATGAGAAGAAGCGGAGAAAAAAACGAAAGGCGTCCGACACTATAGCGCAGTGCCGGACGCCTTCGTTTCAGTCGACCGTTGCGAGACGCGCGACAACCCTTACAGGTCGAAGAAAATCGTCTCGTTCGGGCCGCGCAGATGGATGTCGAAGCGATAGATCGCGCCCGACGAACCCGGCTTGGCCGACGCGCCCGCTTCGCGCTTCGCGATCAGCGTTTGACGGCGCTCCGCCGGCACGCTTTGCAGCACGGTGTCCTTCGCGTTGGCTTCGGTTTCGTCCTCGAAGTAGATGCGCGTGTACGCGTGCAGCAGCATGCCGCGCATCAGCACGATGACGTCGAGGTGCGGCGCGGTGTCGTCGTCGGTGGCGCCGGGCTTCACCGTGTCGAAGATGAAGCGCAGTTTCGGGTCCGTGCCCGTGCCGCAGCGCGCGAAGCCACGGAAGCCCGATTCGCGCGCTTCCTGCACGGTCTGCACGTAGCGGCCGTTTGCGTCGGCCTGGGCGATTTCGATCAGCGCGTCGTTGACGGGCTTGCCTTCGGCGTCGTACACGTTGCCGACGACGGAGATATGCTCGCCCGGCACTTCGCGGTCCGCCGCCGATGCGGTGAAAAGGCTCTTCAGGTCGAAGTTGTACTGCTCCGGCACGAGGCCGTAAGCGAAGTACGGTCCGACGGTCTGCGAGGGGGTCTGTTTCAGCGTGGTCATGTTCGATTACTCCGTCGGCGTTTGGTCCGGGCCGCGCAGCACGATGTTGAATTCGTAGCCGAGCGCATAGTTTTCCTGCGTCGTGTCGATCGAGAAGGACGACACCAGACGCTGGCGTGCGTGCTCCGGAATGCCCTGGTAGATCGGATCGAGATCGAGCAGCGGATCGCCGGGGAAGTACATCTGCGTGACGAGACGCGAGCCGAAATATTCGCCGAAGAGCGAGAAGTGGATATGCTGCGGACGCCACGCGTTCGGGTGATTGCCCCACGGATACGCGCCCGGCTTGATCGTCATGAAGCGGTAGCGGCCTTCGTCGTCGGTCAGGCAGCGGCCCGCGCCGAGGAAGTTCGGGTCGAGCGGCGCATCGTGCTGGTCCGCCTTGTGCACATAGCGGCCGGCGGCGTTCGCCTGCCACACTTCCACGAGCGTGTTGCGCACCGGACGGCCGCCCTCGTCGAGCACGCGGCCCGTCACGATGATGCGCTCGCCGAGCGGATCGCCGTTCTTCGCGGCATTGCGGGTGAGGTCGTTGTCGAGCACGCCCAGATCGTCAGCACCGTAGACCGGCACGCGGCGGTTGCGCAGGTTTTCCTTCAGCGGAATCAGCGGCAAGCCGGGGCTGCGCAGGATCGACGACTTGTAGCCCGGCGACAGATACGCGGGATGGGATTCCCAATCGCGCGGTGTGAGGATGGGGGAGGTCATGTCGACTGTCTCCTGTATTTGTGGAAGTTGAATAGGATGTTTCTGACGGCTACTTTATAGAACGACGCAAGTTATGGAAAATGATGTTTCGTGCCATCTTGCATAACGGATCGTCATGGATACCGACTTCACCAACACCCGCGTCAAGTTCCGGCATCTGCAGTGTTTTCTGGCCGTCACGCAGCTCGGCAGCGTGCAGCGCGCCGCCGACAGCTTGTCGATCACGCAGCCCGCGGTGTCGAAAACGATCGGCGAGCTCGAATCCATTCTAGGCGTGCGTCTGTTCGAGCGCGGGCGGCGCGGCGCGGTGCCCACGCGCGAA
Source organism: Caballeronia calidae (assembly GCF_900044055.2). Lineage (GTDB taxonomy): Bacteria > Pseudomonadota > Gammaproteobacteria > Burkholderiales > Burkholderiaceae > Caballeronia > Caballeronia calidae. The sequence goes on from NZ_FCOX02000005.1 coordinate 184,990, forward strand.
GGCCGGCTGTTCGCGCCGCACGCCAGCGCGTGCGTGGCGTCGTTGCGGGAAGGCGTCGATATGTTGCTGCGCGAGCGCGGCGACATGCCCGGATCCATTGCGGTCGGCATTCTCCCGACGGTGGCGCCCGTGCTGCTGTCGCCCGCGCTGACGTCGTTCCGGCAGCAGTGGCCGGCAGTGTCGCTTTCCGTGTGGACCGATTCGAACGCGCTCCTGCTGGAGAAGCTGAAGGCGGGCGATGTCGATCTCGTGGTCGGGCGGCTGTCCGAGCCCGAAGCGATGCACGGGCTTTCTTTCGAGCAGATCTATCGCGAGCCGCTCGCGGTGGTCGTGCGGCGCGAGCATCCGTTGACCCTGGAGACGCCGCTCACGCCCGCGCTGCTCGCGCGCTTCGTGATCGTGGTGCCGCCGTTCGGCACGCTGATTCGTCAGTCGGCTGAAAGCGTGCTGACCGCGTTCGGCGCGCATGCGTTGACGGCGCTCGTGGAGACCTTGTCGGTGTCGCTCGGGCGCTCGCTCGCGATGAACAACGACGCCGTGTGGTTCGTGCCCGCGGGCGCGGTCGAGCAGGACATCGCGCTCGGGCTGCTCACCGCGCTGCCGATGCCCTTCGCGGGCACCGACGAGCCCATCGGCCTGATTCGCCGCAACGACGCGGCGCGCACGCCGGTCGAGGAAACGCTCGTCGACGCGCTGCGCGAAGCCGGCCGTTCGCGCGCCGGGCGCAAATGACCGGTGGGCGCGAGCGGCGCGCAAGTTGCTGAAGGAGCATTTACCGCGCAGATTTCGCGCGGAAGAAATACTATGACGAAAATGGCGTGAACGAAGTGACTGCAACAAACGCGTGCAGCGGCGGTCACATACGAGGTCGTTCGCAGCCGTTGTCCTGGACGTTTCCCGCAACAGACGCGCCGCATCCCAATAATGAAGACCGTACTGCTCGTCGACGACGACCGCGCCACCATCGAAGCCTGGACCCTCTGCATGCAAGGCGAGGATTGCAATGTCTTATGCGCGTTCGACGGCAACGGAGCGTTATCGATACTCGGCGAGCAGCGGGTGGACATCGTCGTGTCCGACTGGATGATGCCGGGCCTGGGCGGCGCGCTGCTCTGCCAGACGATGAAGAACGACGCGGCGCTCGCGCACATTCCTTTCCTGATGATTTCCGGGCATCCGAATCCGCCCGCGTTCGTGAGCTATGACGGCTACCTGCGCAAGCCCGTCGATATGGGGACGCTGATCGCGGCGGTGAATCGCTTGTGCGCCGCGAAAAAGAAGCCGCTCTACTGACCCGCGTCTAGCGCAATTCGGCCAGCGCCTCGTCCATCTGCGTCTGCGCGAGCTGGTTCAACTCCTGCGGAATCTCGCAGTCGAGCGGCAGGCACGGCGTGACGATCACGCGGATATGTCCACCACGATCCGGCCAGCCCTTCGCGGGCCACACCTTGCCCGCATCGTGCACGACGGGCACGACCGGCACCTTCGTCGCGCAGGCGAGGCGCACGCCGCCCGACGCGAGCTTGAGCGGCGCATCGTGCGCGACGCGCGTGCCTTCCGGAAAAATGACCACCGAATCGCCTTTCTTCAGTCGCGCCGCGCACTCGCGCGTCACGGCGGTGTGCGCCTGACGGATCGAGCCGCGGTCGAGGCTCACCATGTCGAGGCCGCGCAGCACCCAGCCGAAGAACGGAATGTTCATGAGCTCGTGCTTGAACACGAAGCTGATGCGGCGCGGAAAAAGCGCCATGAACGAGAGGGTTTCCCACGTCGATTCGTGCCGCGACAGGATGATGCACGGTCCGTCGGGCAAATGCTCCAGCCCTTCGATCGAGCACGTGACGCCGGTGATCGCGCGCATCATCGCGACCATCGCGCGGCACCAGAGCTTCGCGAGCCGGTAGCGCCCGTTGCGGCCGACGAACGGAAAGAGCGGCAGGATCAGGATCGACCAGACGGTGCCGCTGCCGAGCAGATAGGTTGCAAAGAGCCACTTGACGAGGGTGCTGCGCATCGGGATTCGCTGAATGACAGAGGGGTGACGACGGAAGGAAGCCGCAAGCATAGCGTATCGGGGCGGCGCATCATGCGGTGTCATCGAAGCGATGCAACAATGGAGCCCGACGAAACACATTCAGCAAGGATGGAGCAATGGACAATCAATCGCCGGTGCAATTCGACGAAGGCATGCTCGACGTGGGCGACGGTCACTCGATCTACTGGCGCGCGCAGGGACCGCACGACGCGCCCGCGATGCTCGTCGTGCACGGCGGCCCCGGCGGCGCGATGAACGTGAAGTGGGCGGACGTGCTGGAAGAGGGCAAGTGGCGCGTCGTGTTCTTCGATCAACGCGGCTGCGGCAAGTCGAAGCCCTTCGGCAAGCTGGAGCACAACGGCATCGATGCGCTCGTCGGCGATATGGAAAAGCTGCGCGTCGCGTTGAATATCGAGCAATGGGCGATCTTCGGCGGCTCGTGGGGCACGACGCTCGGCCTCGCGTACGGCGTCGCGCATCCGGAGCGCTGCACGGGCTTTCTGCTGCGCGGCGTGTTTCTCGCGCGGCGCGAGGACATCGACTGGTTTCTCTGGGACGTGCGCCGCGTGTTCCCCGAGGCGCACCGCGCGTTTCTCGATGCGATCGAAGCGGCCTGCGGCAAGCGTCCGGTGAACGCGCAGGACATTCTGCGCATGACCGAGGCGCCGCTCGCGCGCTTCGACGAGGCGGGCACGCGGCTCGCGCGCGCGTGGACGCAATACGAAACGACGCTCTCCGTCGTCAACAAGCCGGAGAAGGAGCCCGCGGAAGCAGAGAAGCGCCCGAGCGCGGAAGCGAACGCGGCGGCGATCTCGATGGCGCTGCTCGAGCGTCACTACATGGCGAACGAGCTGCCGCCGATGCCGCTCCTGCCGCTCGTCGCGCGCATCGCGCATCTGCCTTGCCGGATCGTGCATGGCCGCTTCGACATGGTCTGCCCGGCCGATCAGGCGCTCGAACTCGCCGCGCGCTGGCCCGGCGCGGAGCTGGCCGTCGCGGATGCGTCGGGGCACTGGACGTTCGAGCCGGGCAATCTCGCGGCATTGCGCGCGGGCGCGGCGGCGCTCGCGAACGTGATCACGCAGACGAGAACCGCGACCGCCTGACGCTCAGAAGATCGCGGGCGCCGCTTCGATCAGCCTGCGCCAGTCGAGATCCATGCCGATCACGACGGGCCTGGCCGCGCGCTGCGTGGCGATCGTGAGCGTCACGCAAAGCGACGTGCCCGTCACCGAAAGATACGGCGCGCTCGTGATCACCTGCTGCGGCTTCGCGTAGGCATCGACGAAATACGGGCGATTGTCCCAGCGCCCGGCCGACGGGTCCGCGATCGGCGCGAACCGTTCGCTGGGCGCTTTCGCGGCGGCGCCCGCGAGGCCCGGCATGAACTCGCGGCCGCCCGCGTCGAGGAAGAAGCAACTGAGCGTGCAGGGCAGCGCGAGCAGATCGGCGCACGTGGCTTCGGTCGTCGCGCCCGACGCGAAGCGCCTCGCGGCCTGCGTCAGGTTCGAGCGATAAGGCATCAGGAGCAGATCGCTCGCGAGGCGCTCGGTGCGGCGCATCCGCGCGAGCGCGTCGAACACGTCTTCGAAGAGCGGCGTCGCGGTGCCGCGCCCGGCAAGCTGCGCCGACGGCATGCCGAACAGATAGCCCTGCACGAAATCGACATTCGAGCGCGCCGCGAGCATCAGATCGTCGCCTGTCTCGATGCCTTCCGCGACCACGAACATGCCCGATTCGTGCAGAAGATCGACGAGCTTCGGCATCAGCGCGTCGCGCATGGGGGCGCGCGGCGGCGTGCTGCCGGCGCGCACGAGGCTGCGGTCGAGCTTGACGATGTCCGGCTTCAGCGTGAGCAGCCGGTCGATGTTGGAATGCCCCGCGCCGAAATCGTCGACGGCGACGAGAAAGCCCTGCGCGCGGAACGCATGCGTCGCGCGCGCCAGATCGTCGACGTCCGTGCCGCCGGATTCGAGCACTTCGATCACGAGCCGCTCGGGCGCGAGGCCGGCTTCGCGCGCGGCCGAGGCGAGCCGCGCGGCGTAGCCGGGATCGATGAAGGTCGCGGGATTGACGTTGAGGAAGAGCCAGTGCGCGGCGGGCAGCATCGGCGCCGCGTTCCTCAGATGCGTGAGGTGGCTCATGCGGTCGAGCTCGGTGAGCGTGCCCGCGACGATCGCGCGTCCGAAGAGATCGAACGCGCCGACGAGCGCATCGCCGCCCGCGTCGCCGCGCAACAGCGCCTCGTAGCCCACTTCGCGCTGATGCGGCAGGCTGAAGATCGGCTGCAGATGCGTGCGCAGCGCGATGCCGTCGACGATGTCCGGGCGTCCGCTCAGCACGTTCAGGCGGCGGCCGGGCACGCCTGCGCGGCGCCCGGAGTCGGCGTACGGAAAGCGCGCGCCGGCAGACGAACGCCAAGAGGACAGAGGTCGAGGAACGGCACGGCAGTCACACGTTTCGGTGGGAATGAGCACAATATCGGCCGATCGTGCGCAAACTTGAGCGGCCCGCTCGTCCATACGTCGAGAGCCGTTCGGCGTCGTCCGGTTTGCTGCCGCCGCCCGCACGATCTATCTTTGTTGTTGCGAGGAGGCTGCGATCTGGTACAAGTTAGGCTGGACCCGGCTCGTCGAACGATGCAACGAACCAAGTGAGAGAGATAGATGGCGCAACAGAAAACCAATCCCAAGCTCGAGCAGGCGCTGACGCGCGGCGATCTCGCGATCCGTCAGGCCAACTCGGGGCGCGCCACGGCGGTGCTGCGCGCACTGGGCAAGATGATCGTGGAGGCATCCGCGACGATCGGCGTCGAGGCGCACGTCGTCATTCACGACGGCGACAAGATCTACGATCCCGCCGACGGCGTGTGGCCGCAGCAGTTGCTCGTGTCGCTCGACGGGCCGGTCGAAGAGAACGATCCGGACGAGATTCGCACGATCACCCTGCTCGCGGATACGCCGGCCACGATTTTCCGCTGCGAATGGCAGCGCGCGGACGGCAATATCGGACGGCAGGAAGGGCGGCCGCTCGCGATGGTGGCATTCATCACCGACGTCGATATCCCCTGGCTCGACGACGACGACTGATTAATTTTTAATTCGCTCCGGCGATTTCACACGGCCGACATGATTATGTCGTGTTAGCGCGGGCGCTTCCTTTCGCAAGGACGCCCGTTTTTCATTTGGCCGCCGGCAGGCGCTCGAATCCCAGATTTTGCGGTTTCGCATTCACAGATTCTGCGAATGCCGCATGTAAGCAAACGTTACCGACTCCTTTTTTTTCTGCGTTTTCCAACGTTTACGCGATGCTCCGCGCCGCTTCGGCGAACGTTATTCTCTGGATTGCCTCTCGCGTCGATGGGTGGCTGCTCGCCCTCGTTTCATTACCCTGATCGGGCTCGCATATTCCTGTAGGACATATGCATATATTGGTTGTGCGGCGACTACCCGGCGAGCGGTTTCGCCGATTAGAAGCTTTCTTCCACTGCTTTAGCCTGAATTTTGCTGTGGAACAGCGGCAAGCGCGCACCCCGCTATTGGTCTTCGTGAGAGGCTCGATACGCCCGTGTAAAGGAACCAACCAATAAATCTCCTTTACGCGCGGCCCTTTCCAATCGCCAAGAAAAAATGGGGTTTACAAATGGAACGTCTGAACCTTGCCAACAGTGCCGCCGCTAACCAATCCGAATCGGCGATCCGCCCAACGCTCACGGTCGTGCCCGCGCTTCAGAAATCCGAGCGCATGCCGTTTACTATCCGTATCGTCCGCGATGATGCGGGACTGCAAAAAGCCGTGAGCATCAGACGTTCGGCCTATGGGCGGCATCTGCCCGAATTCGCCGAAACGATGACGATCGAGTCCTCCGACCGCGATCGCGGCACCGCCGTGCTGCTGGCGGAATCCAAGCTCGACGGCGCACCGCTCGGCACCATGCGTATTCAGACCAATGCGTATGCCCCCCTCGCGGTGGAGCAGTCGGTGCGTCTGCCGGATCATCTCGGGACGAGCCGCCTCGCGGAAGCGACGCGTCTCGGCGTCGCGGGCGGCATGGTGGGGCGCGTGGTGAAAGTGGCGCTGTGCAAGGCGCTGTGGATGTTCTGCGAGCTGCACGAGATCGATTACATGGTGATCACGGCGCGCACGCCGCTGGATCGGGAGTACGAGGCGATGCTCTTCAAGGATGTTTTTGGCGTCAACGAATTCCTGCCGATGTCCCACGTGGGCGGCCTGCCGCATCGCGTGCTGGCGAAGGATGTCGCCGCGGCGCGCCAGCGCTGGGAAGAAGCCCGTCATCCGCTGTTCAACTACATGGTGAATACTCACCACCCGGATATCGATTTGCATTCTGTAGATTTATCTTTTGACTGGGAACCGGTACGATGCCCGGAGGCTCCGCTGATGGCCTACGGCAGATAAAAAAAGGCACGAACGTCAGGAAGGTAATAGCGATAAACCGGACCGCTCCGCGGTCCGGTTGGCCAAAGCGACGGTGAACGGGGTTTTCCAATGGCTCTGTCGCCGCCCGCGCCGGCGCATTTCGCGTCGGGCGCAAACGGGGGTTTTTCCAGGTATGGCGTCGGTTATTCCAGCTTCCCTATCGAGATACAGACGCACGGGCTCGTGGATCGACGACGCGCTGTACGCGGTCGCCGTTTATGCCGTGCCTTTTCTGATTTTGCTCGGTACGATCGCCACGCTCTATTTCCTGCCGCGCCAATATGAATCGCGCGGCGCGCTTGCTCTCGAATTGCGCGTCGTCGCCGATAAAACCGGCATCATGGCGCCCGCCGAAGCGCTTCAAGTGCTGCAAGGCGCCACGCCCGTTCGAAGTTACAGCACGCGTCTTTCCGAAAAGCCGGTGTGGTTCAGTTTCGCAACGCCCAGCATGAGCGCGGATTCGTCGACGATCGTCGAATTGCCGTCGCGGCACGCGCAAACGCTTGCCTGCTGGAACGCGAATACGCTCGCGCCGCTCGGCCAGGCCGATCGCGACGGCGTGAGCGGCGAGATGCGCGCAGTGAAAGCGGGCTTTTCGATTCAGGTCGGCCGGCTAAAACAAACCGAAAACATTCTCTGCCGGGGCACATTTTCCGGTCCCGCGCAAATCAACGCGAACGCGTGGGAATGGCAAGGCCTGCGCAATTCCGCGCTCGATTTTCAGGAAAGCTCGGGTCTCATCGCCGGCGGCTTGCTGACGCTTGCGGTATTCGTGTTCGTCACCGCGCTCATCAATCACGAATGGACCTACGTGATTTTCGCGGTGTGGCTCGTCGGCAATCTGCGCCTCTGCGCGAACGCGATGGGCTGGGACATGCAATGGCTCGGCCGCGTGCTGCCATCGGACTTCCTGCAGCCGTTGCGGCAGGTCACGTTTGCCGCGTACTACCTGCTGACCGCCGCGCTCTTTCAGCAGCTCTTCCGGCGCGAGCTGCGCGTGGTCGGCTATCGCTGGCTGCTGCGCGTGATCCAGTACGTCGGCATCGTGTTGCTCGGCGCCGCGCTCGCGCTGCCGTATGCGCTTTTCATCCCCGCGCTGTGGATCATCGCGGGCTTCGGCATTTGCGTGCTGCTGTTCTTCCTCGCGCGGCTCGTGTGGATGGCGCGCTCGCGCACCGTCATGTGGTATGTCGCGTCACTCGGCGTCGTGCTGTTCGCGACATTCTCGGAAGTGCTCGGCGCGGCCTTCGGGCTGAAGGTGCTCGTCGGCGGCGTCAATACGGTGATGGCCGCGCTGTCGTCGAGCATGATGGCCGCCTTCGCGATCGCCGAGCAGATGCGCGCCGAACGCGATTTCCGCCGACAGGCGCAGATGGAATTGCGCAACACCTACGAAGTCACGCCGATCGGCCTCTTCACGCTCGACGCCGACGGCCACTTCGTGCGCGCCAACCCCGCGTTGCGCGCGATGCTCGATCTGCAAAAGGCCGACTACAAGGTGCGGCACTGGAACGACTACTTCGAGGCGGGCGCGTGGGGCGCGTTGCAGGCGCTGGCGTCGAAAGGCAGCGACGGCGAACTGGAAATGGGCGGTTCGCCCGCGCGCGGCACCGGCGAGCGGCGTTATCTGCTGAAGGCAATCCGCTCGAACGGCTGGATCGAAGGCTCGCTGCAGGATACGACCGAACGGTCCCGGGCCGTCGAGCGGCTGCGCTTTCTGGCGGAGCATGATCCGCTCACCGCGTCGCTGAACCGGCGCGGCATCGAGAAGGCGATTTCCGCGCAAAGCGAGGAAACGCTGCCGTGGGCGCTCGCGTATGTCGATCTCGACCGCTTCAAGCTCGTCAACGATCTCTTCGGACATCGCTGCGGCGACGAAGTGCTGCGCCAGGTCGCGGCACGCACGCGCGCACACTTCGCGGGCAGCTATCCGGTGGGCCGCATCGGCGGCGACGAATTCGTATGCGTGATGCACGACACGTCGATCGAGGATGCGATCGCGCAATGCCGCGAGCTGATCGCGATTCTTTCGGACGCGCCGTATCAGGTCGGCAACCGCGCGTTCCAGGTGAAGGCGTCGATCGGTCTCGTCGAATGCTCGCAGGGCGTGCGCGTGCAGGACGCGCTGGCGCACGCGGATCGCGCATGCCGCGAGGCGAAGAAAGTCGCGCACACGCATCTCGTTACGTATCGCAAAGGCGCGGCCGCGTTCGAGGAGCGCGCGGAGGAGCTGAAGCTCGTCGAGACGCTCGGGCGCAATCGCCTGCCGCAGGGGCTCTTCCTCGTGATGCAGCCGATCATGTCGCTTTCGGCGCCCACCGAATCGCTCAACTTCGAAGTGCTGCTGCGCATGCGCGCGCCCGACGGGACGACGCTGCCCGCGGGCAAGGTGATCGTCGCGGCGGAGGAATCGGGCAATATCGCCGCGATCGACCGCTGGGTCATCTCGACACTGCTCGAATGGATCGAGGTGCATCAGCATCAGCTCGCCAGCACGCAGTTCGTCTGCGTGAATCTGTCGGGCGGGTCGCTGAACGACGAGCAGTTCATGGAGGACATCTTCGCGCTCTTCGCGCGTTATCAGTCGATCGTCCATTACCTGTGCCTGGAGATCACGGAGAGCGTCGCGCTGCACGATCTGGAGAACACGCAGCGCTTCATCGCGCGCGTGCACGACATGGGCGGCAAGATCGCGCTCGACGACTTCGGCGCGGGTTATACGTCGTTCAAGTATCTGAAGGCGCTGTCCGCCGATGCGCTCAAGATCGACGGCGAATTCGTGCGCTCGATGTGCGCGCATCCGGCCGATATCGCGATCGTCGAGGCGATCGTCGCGCTCGCGCGCAATCTCGGCATGCGCAGCGTCGCGGAGTGGGTCGAGGACATCGATACCTTGCGCGCGCTGCAGGAGATCGGCGTCGATTATGTGCAGGGTTTCCTCGTCGCGCGGCCGCAGGACAGTTCCGCGATTCTCGCGGCGAGCTCGGCCGCGAGCTTCGTGAAGGATCCGGAAGTGATCGCTTTCGTCGAATGTCTGTCGGAGCCGGCGCAGACGAACGTGTTCGACTACGAATGGCACGCGCGCGCTTCAGGCACGCACTGAAACCGCGCGCCTGAGGCGCCGCAACGTCTCAGACCGTTTTCATCTCGTTCAATATCTTCGCCGCCGCGATGGGAATGCGCGTGTCGTCCCATTGCGCGAGCCATTGAATTTCCTTGCGCGTGAAATAGCCGGGGTGATTGCGCAGCGCGAACTGCAACGAATCGACGATGTGATCGCGGATGATCTGCGGCGCGCTTTCGTCATTGACGATCGCATGAAGGGCTTCGAGTGTGCTCATTTGTTTTCAAAGGCGGAGGCTGATTGGCGAAGAATCTCCCGCTGAACATAACCGACCAGAAATCGCGAAAAATAATCGCTTGGCATTCCGCGAACGGTGCCGCACATGCGCTTGATAAAATCGGCCCGGGTGTCTTTACTCAATAAAACAGTGGATCTGATCGAACGGGGACGAACGATGACCCATGTCCGGCGCGCACGCCTCATCCGCGAGGCCGTGGCCGATGTCTGAACGGCCCGCGCGCAAAGCCTCGGTGCATTCCGTCGGCTCGAATCAGCTCGGCATGCGCCAGTTCAACGAGCGCATCGTCCTGCAGGCGATCCGTCTGCACGGTTCGTTGCCCAAGGCGGATATCGCGCGTCTGACGCGCCTGTCGATGCAGACGGTCTCGCTGATCGTCGATCACCTGATCGAGGACGGCCTGCTCGCAAAGGAGCCGCGCTCGCGCGTGCGCGGGCGCATCGGTCAGCCTTCGGTGCCGATCTCGCTGCGCGCGGACGGCGCCTTTTCCATCGGCGTGAAAGTGGGGCGGCGCAGTCTCGACGTGCTGTCGATGGACTTCGCCGGCAACGTGCGCTCGCGCGAGACGCTGGAATATCCGTATCCCGATCCTCATGCGCTCTTTCCCGCGCTGGAGGAGCGGCTCGCGCGCGTGGTCGCCGCGCTCGAGGACGGTGCGTCGAAAATCGCGGGCATCGGCGTCGCGGCGCCTTTGTGGCTCGGCGGCTGGCGCGATTTCTTCGACACGCCGCCCGACGCGCTCGCGGCGTGGAACGACATCGACATCCGTGAACGCATTCAGGCGATGACCGCGCTGCCCGTCGAATTCGCCAAGGACACGACGGCCGCGTGCGCCGCCGAACTCGTGATGGGGCAGGGGCGCGGGCTGCGCAATTTTCTGTACGTGTTCATCGGGACGTTCATCGGCGGCGGACTCGTCATCGACGGCAGGCTGCACGCGGGGCCGGGCGGCAACGCGGGCGCCATCGGCTCGTTTCCGTTGACCGGCGCCGCAAACGGGCATCACGCGGGGCAGTTGCTCAATACGGCGTCCGTGTATGTGCTCGAGAAGGCGTTCGCCGCGGCGGGTGCGCCGGCCGCCGCCGCGCACGACGAGCGCGCGCTTTCCCCCGAACTGCGAGCGCTATCGGAAGCGTGGATGGACAAGACGTGCCCGGCGCTCGCGATGAGCATCGCATCGTCGGCCGCGTTGCTCGATCTGGACGCGGTGGTGATCGACGGCGAGATCGACCGCAACCTGTTGCGCGACGTGATCCGCCGCACCGAAGACGCGCTCGCCGCCTTTGACTGGCAAGGCATGACGCGTCCGCGTCTGGTGGAAGGCCTGATCGGCCCCGACGCCCGCGCGATGGGCGGCGCGATCCTGCCGCTTTACGCGCACTTCGCGCCGAAGCACGAGCTCTTCCTGAAGCCGCTCGAAGCCTGATCGCGCGGCGCTCGTTCAGTCCAGCGACAGCCGCGCGGCGAACGCGAGCAGCGCGGCGGAAAACGTCCAGCGCTGCACGGTCTGCGCTTTCGGATGACGGCGCAGCCAGCCGGAAATCCGCACCGCGCCCGCCGCCAGCGAGAGGTCGAACATAAGGCCGACCGCGACGAGCACCACGCCCAGTTCCAGCACTTGCGACCAGACAGGGCCCGCTTCCGGACGCACGAATTGCGGCAGCAGCACGGAACAGAAAAGCAGCGCCTTCGGATTGAGGATGCTGCTCAGAATGCCTTTCGCGTAGGCGGAACGCAGCGTGGCGGCGGCGGGCTGGCCGGGCGCCGCATCGAGCCCGAACGCGGGCGAACGAAAAATCTGAATCGCCACGTAGGACAGATACAGTCCGCCCGCGATGCGCACGCCGTCATAGAGCCACGGCGCGGAACGCAGGAGCGCGGCGACGCCGAGTGCCGAGAGCGTCACGTGAGTCGCGCGCGCGGTGGCGAGTCCGCCTGCGACGGCGAGACCATGCCGGAAGCCGCGCGTGCCGCTCGTCTGGAGCACGAGCGCCATGTCCGGCTCCGGCAGCGCGTAGACGACCGCGAGCGCGCCGATGAAAACCCAAAGCAAGTGTGCCGAGACCATGATGAAGCTCCTGTTTCGAAGGCTTCATCGTGCCACTTCGGATGAGGCGTTTTCTGGCTTTTTTCCTCGGTAGCTGGACGTTGTCCACGGCTTTCCGCTAGATTTCGTCAATATCAAAGAGGAAAGCTTCATGACCGAACTCGACCGTATCGACCGCGCAATGCTCGCCGCGCTTCAGCAGGACGGCCGGATGCCCGTCGCGAAACTCGCCGAGCGCGTCGGCCTGAGCGAGACGCCGTGCGCGCGCAGGCTCAAGCGTCTCGAAAACGATGGCTCTATCGACGGCTATCGCGCGATGTTGTCGCGCAAGGCGCTCGAACTCGGCGTCGTCGCGTTCGCGCAGGTGCGCTTCAGCGTGCACGACCGCGCATTGTCCGATCGCTTCGAGCGCGAGATTCAGGGCGTCGCGCGCATCGTGTCGTGCCACAACATTTCCGGCACGGCCGATTATCTGCTCCAGATCGTCGCGCGCGATCTCGACGAGTACGGCATCTTCATGCGCGACGTGCTGCGCACCCTGCCCGGCGTGACGGCCGTCGAATCGATGCTTTCGCTGCGGGAGGTCAAGCGGGACAGCGGATTGCCGCTGCCCTGATATTGTCTATACAAGAAACGTCACGGCAAGCACGGAAAAGCCTCGGGATTCCCCTAATACAACGCAAGTTGTATATACAAGAACATGAGACCAACTTGACGCGGCTCATCGTCCGCGATCGTCGACACTCTCTTTTCTTGATGCGCAGGAGCAATCCGTGACTTCATCCTCCCGTTTTCGCGACACCGAAATCCGCGCGCCGCGCGGCACGCAGCTCAACGCCAAGAGCTGGCTGACCGAAGCCCCGCTGCGCATGCTGATGAACAATCTCGACCCCGAAGTGGCCGAGAATCCGAAGGAACTCGTCGTGTACGGGGGCATCGGCCGGGCGGCGCGCGATTGGGCGTGCTACGACAAGATCGTCGAGACGCTCAAGCGCCTCGAAGCGGACGAGACGCTGCTCGTCCAGTCGGGCAAGCCGGTCGGCGTGTTCAAGACGCACGAAAACGCGCCGCGCGTGCTGATCGCGAATTCGAACCTCGTGCCGCACTGGGCCAACTGGGAGCACTTCAACGAGCTCGACGCGAAAGGCCTTGCGATGTACGGCCAGATGACCGCGGGCAGCTGGATCTATATCGGCAGCCAGGGGATCGTGCAGGGCACCTACGAGACGTTCGTGGAAGCCGGACGGCAGCATTACGGCGGCGATCTGAAGGGCCGCTGGGTGCTGACGGCCGGGCTCGGCGGCATGGGCGGCGCGCAGCCGCTCGCGGCGACGCTCGCGGGCGCCTGCTCGCTCAACATCGAATGTCAGCAGAGCCGCATCGACTTCCGTCTGAAGACGCGCTATGTCGATGAACAGGCAACCGATCTCGACGACGCCCTCGCGCGCATGGAGCGCTACACGTCCGAAGGACGCGCCATTTCCATCGCGCTGTGTGCAAACGCGGCGGACGTGCTGCCCGAGCTCGTGCGGCGCGGCGTGCGCCCGGACATGGTCACCGATCAGACGAGCGCGCACGATCCGCTCAACGGCTATCTGCCGAAAGGCTGGACCTGGGCGCAGTATCGCGACCGCGCGCAGAGCGATCCGGCGGGGACGGTGAAGGCGGCGAAGCAATCGATGGCCGAGCACGTGCGCGCGATGCTCGCGTTCCGAGAACAGGGCGTGCCGACTTTCGACTACGGCAACAATATCCGCCAGATGGCCAAGGAAGAGGGCGTCCAGAACGCGTTCGATTTTCCGGGCTTCGTGCCGGCCTATATCCGTCCGCTTTTTTGCCGCGGCGTCGGGCCGTTCCGCTGGGCCGCGCTGTCGGGCGATCCCGAGGACATCTACAAGACCGATGCGAAGGTGAAGGAAATCATCGCCGACGATGCGCATCTGCATCGCTGGCTCGACATGGCGCGCGAGCGCATCAGCTTCCAGGGCTTGCCGGCGCGCATCTGCTGGGTCGGGCTCGGCCTGCGCGCGAAGCTCGGCCTCGCGTTCAACGAGATGGTGCGTAACGGCGAACTGTCGGCGCCGGTCGTGATCGGCCGCGATCATCTCGATTCCGGCTCGGTCGCGAGCCCGAACCGCGAAACCGAAGCGATGCAGGACGGCTCCGATGCCGTGTCCGACTGGCCGCTGCTCAATGCCCTGCTGAATACGGCGAGCGGCGCGACGTGGGTGTCGATCCATCACGGCGGCGGCGTCGGCATGGGCTTTTCGCAGCACGCGGGCGTCGTGATCGTGTGCGATGGCAGCCGCGAGGCCGATGCGCGCATCGCGCGCGTGCTGCACAACGATCCGGCGACGGGCGTCATGCGTCACGCCGATGCCGGCTACGACATCGCGGTTCGATGCGCGCACGAGCAGGGTCTCGATCTGCCGATGATCGACAAGCGATGAAAAAGCTCTGGCAACACTGCCACGCCGCGACGATGGCCGGCGGCACGTATTCGATCATCGAAGACGCGGCGATCCTGACCGACGGCGCGCGCATCGAATGGATCGGGCCGCGCGCGGCGGCGCCGGATATCGGCGATGGCGAGCGTGTCGATCTCGAAGGCGCGTGGGTGACGCCGGGGCTGATCGACTGCCACACGCATCTCGTGTTCGGCGGCGATCGCAGCGGCGAGTTCGAAGAGCGGCTGCAGGGCGTGAGCTACGCGGAGATCGCGGCGCGCGGCGGCGGCATTGCGAGCACGGTGCGCGCGACGCGCGAAGCCAGCGAGGACGCGTTGTTCGAAGCGGCCAAGGCGCGCGCGCTCGGCCTGATGCGCGAGGGCGTCACCGCGCTCGAAGTGAAGTCCGGCTACGGGCTCGATCTCGTCAACGAACGCAAGATGCTCGCGGTCGCGCGGCGGCTCGGCGAAGCGCTGCCGTTGACGGTGCGCGCGACCTGCCTCGCCGCGCACGCGTTGCCGCCCGAATACGCGAATCGCGCGGATGACTACATCGCCTATGTCTGCGATGACGTGCTGCCGGCGCTCGTCGCCGAAGGCCTCGTCGATGCCGTCGATGCGTTCTGCGAGCACATCGCGTTTTCGACGCAGCAAGTCGAGCGCGTGTTTCAATGCGCCCGCGATCTGGGCGTGCCCGTGAAGCTGCACGCCGAGCAGTTGTCGTCGCTGCATGGATCGTCGCTCGCGGCGCGCTATCGGGCGTTGTCGGCGGACCATCTCGAATACATGACCGAAGACGATGTCATCGCGATGGCGCATTCCGGCACCGTCGCCGTGCTATTGCCGGGCGCGTTCTACCTGTTGCGCGAGACGCAGTTGCCGCCCATCGAGGCGCTGCGGCGGCATCGCGTGCCGATCGCGCTCGCAAGCGATCTCAATCCGGGCACATCGCCGGCGCTGTCGTTGCGCATGATGCTCAACATGGGCTGCACGCTGTTCCGCATGACACCGGAGGAAGCACTCGCCGGCGTGACGATTCACGCGGCCGGCGCGCTCGGCTTGCAATCGACGCACGGGTCGCTCGAAGCAGGGAAGGCAGCCGATTTCGTCGCCTGGCGAATCGGCAGGCCTGCTGAGCTGTCCTATTGGCTCGGCGGCGCGTTGAGCAATCGCGTCGTGCGCGGCGGTGTGGAGATCGATTTCGCGCGCATCGCCCGATAAAACGACACCTCGTCCGAAACCGGACGAGGTGTCGTGCCCAAAAGAGAAACGGCGACGCGCTACGTGCGCTTGCGGATCATTCCCCAGACGACGAGCAGGATGATTGCGCCGATCACCGAGGCGATCCATCCGGCCGGCTGTCCAGGCTGATACCAGCCGAGCGCGCGGCCGACGTAACCCGCGATCAGCGATCCGGCAATGCCGAGCACGATGGTCATGATCCAGCCCATGTTGTCGTCGCCCGGCTTGATGGCGCGCGCGATCAGACCGACGACGAGTCCGACGATCAAAGTACCGATGAATGCAAGCATGCGGTTGCTCCTTGACTGAGGTTTGCTGCTTCTTGGCTGCGTTTCTGATGACTTCCGGCTGGTCCCGGTACATTCAAAGTAGCACGGCGCAATGCATTTGGGTATGACACTGGCCGTTCGGCCAATGCGATAGCACGAACGATGCCGCGTGCATGCGTCAAGGTAAAATTCGTCGCGTTGCCTACTGTTTGCGCATTGCCACGATATGACCGATTCCGAATTCCCCTCTACCGACGACGCGATCCACGAAGACCGCCTCTGGCGCGACGACGGCTGGACCGCGCGCGTGATCAAGAACGAGGACGACGACGGCTGGGCCGTCGAAATGATCCAGGCGGGCGAAGCGGAGCCCGCGCTCGTCGGCCCGTGGACCATGGGCCGTGACAAGAAGAACCCGAAGCCGCTCGATGCGGCGGCGTTCCGCACGCTGGTCAAGACGGCGTCGGAAGTGCTGCGCCGGCATGAGCAGCAGCGTCACGCCATGTTGAACAAGAACGTCACCATCGACGTGCATGGCGAGGACATCACCGTCACGCTGGAGATCGTTCCCGATGAGGACGATCCCTACGCCAATCTCAAAGCCTTCGATGCGTATGGCGCGCAGCTCGCGCACGTGCGCGTGTCGCCCGCGTTCAAGCTCAGCAAGGCGAGCGCGGAGCGCTGGGCCGAGAATGATTTCGTCAAGCCGGGTTCGAATGGCTGAGCCGCGCTGAAAGCGCGTGCGCAAATGAAAACGCCGTCGCGTTTTGGCGCGACGGCGTTATAACGAATGGCGAACGCCGATCACACGTTCAACCCTTCTTGATGACGAACGCAATGCGACGATTGGCGAAACGTCCGCTTGCGGTTTCGTTGTCCGCGACCGGGTTGGCGTCGCCGTAACCCGCGGCGGTGAGCGTCTGCGGCGGCACGCCGTTTCGCACCAGGAACGCACGAACCGCCTGGGCGCGTTCCTTCGACACTTCCAGCTTCGCCGCCGCGGCGCCTTGCGAATCCGAATAGCCGGCGATCTCGAGATTGACCATCGAGCCCTTGGCCGCGCAGCTCTTGAGCAGTTGCGCCGTCTCGCCGAGCGTGCCGTTCGCACTGTCAGGAATTTGCGCACTCGAACGCGCGAAATTGACGACCTGAAGGTCGAGCACGCGCGTCAGCTTGTCGCCGGAGCAAGGCGTGTCCGTGGCGAGCAGGCTCTTCATCGCGCTGCGAAACGATTGCGCCGCGGTGGCGACCGCGCCGTCCACGTCGAATGCCGCGACCTGGAACATGCCGCCGAGCGCGCCTTTCAGGCGCTCCGCCCACCCGAGCCTGGCGTTCGCGGCCGTGCCGCTCAGCTCCACTCGCGAGCCGCTGATCTTGGCTTCCGCGCCGGGCACGGACATGAGCGGGATGAAGTCGTTCAGGCGCGAAAGCCACGTCGACGGACGCGTTTCCGGAACGATGGAAACGTCCGCGCCATAGGCTTTCCCGAAACGCGCCGACAGTGCGTCGAGCAGATGCTTCTTTTCCGCTTCGGTGCCGACCGTCGCTTCGATCGACGGAACACCTGACGTGTTGACGCTGAACAGCAACTGCGCGTCTTTCCAGTCGGCGGGTGCGATGGCCGGTGCCGAGGCGGTCTGCGCCGGGGGCGCGTCGGTGGCTTGCGCAATCGCGGTGGCGGACGCGGCCAGCGGCGCGTCGTTGCTGGCCTGCGTGGCCGATGGCGCTGCGACGGAAGCCGGTGCTGCCACGCTCGCGATGGGCTGCGTGCCTGGCGCGGCGCTCAGGTCGACGCTTGCGCCTTGCGTGATGCCGCGATAGTAAACAAACGCGAGGATTGCGGCCAACACCAGGAACAGCAGCCAGACCCAGTTGTTCGAACGTTTCGGCGCGGGCTTGCGCAACGGTGCGCGCATCGGGGGCGCCGACGGCGGCGCGGAAGGCGCGGGTCTGGAGACCGGTGCGCTCTCCATCGCAGGTTTTGCGACGGGCGCGGCCGCTACCGCGATATCGCCTTCATGACGCTGGGCCAGGCTCGATGCGACCGTGTCGAGCCGCGGCGTGATGCAGCTGGTGAAGCCCTCGGTGTTGCCGACGCCGATGGCCGCCGCGACCGCATTCGACATCGACGTGTTGATCTCGCCGACCTGATCGCGCAGCAGCCTGGGCAGGTGCGGAAGGTTCCACTGCGCGAGCAGAAAATGCCGCTTGATGATGCCGAAAAGCACGGCGGCGACGATGCCCGCGAGCGCCGATGTAGCTTGCGTGGGAACGCCGGTTTCGGCCGACACGGCGTCGGTCAGCGCATCGACACGCTGGCCCGTCGCGAGCGCGGCGAGCATGTGGCCGTTGGCTTCGAGCTGCTTGAGGCCGCCGGTCGTGGCGATCAGCTTCGAGAGCTGATCGGCGACATGCGCGTTGGTTTCCGGCTGCATGATGACTGCGTGCACCGACTGCGCGCCGGGGATGAGCGTCGTGCGGTCCATCAGCGACGCGACGAGCCCGGGCGCGAGGCGCGCCGCCAGTTGCCGGACGATGGCACCGGGAATGCCGAACTGTTGCGATAGCTGCTCCGCGATGCTTTCCGAGATCGCGGAATTGACCGCCTGGACCAGATTGATGCTCATCGACTGTCTTTTTCCTTTCTACATGAACGCTTAACGCAAGCGCAAAAGTGCAGCGCATTCTATCTGCACAGTTATCCTAAAAAGATGCGTGCAAACTTCTTTACGAAAACGCTGCGGCGATGCGACTTGCATGCTGCTTCAACGTGCCCGCGGGCTCATATCCGAGAAGAACTTGACGATGCGCTTCCCGGCGATACAGAGCCATGACGGCTCCGCCGGCGCGGGCTCGGTCCGGTTCACGGCGAGCGCGACGAGCGACAGCAGGGAATGGGAGCGGATGAGCGTGCGGTACGATGCATCGAGCGGCGACGTCCACGCGCAGGTGCGGCAATCGTGCTTCACGCAGGTGTTGCAGGGAGGTTGATCGCGGTTCATGGTGGAGTCCTTTTTGGATACCAGCACATGATCTTCGATAGGCTATCGTAAGACGATCAGAGGCTTCCGATTGAACTCTTAATTTCGATCTCGAAATTAGGACAAACTAGCTCGACGAGCCCGGGATTGTTTCACTAAAAAGGAGACGGCGATGCACTACCTGTTGATCTACGAACTCTGTCCAGACTATCTGGAGCGCCGCGCGCAATTTCGCGACGCGCATCTCGCCCTGGCGTGGGCGGCCGTCGAGCGGGGCGACATCGTGCTCGCGGGCGCGCTCGATGCGCCCACCGATCGCGCGATGCTGCTCTTCCACGGCGACTCGCCCGCCGCCGCCGAAGACTTCGCGAAGAACGATCCGTACGTGACGAACGGGCTGGTCGAACGGTGGGAAGTGCGCAAGTGGAACACGGTCGTGGGCGCGAACGCGGCCACGCCCGTGCGCTAGCGCGAGGCAGCAATCACGCGTCGGCGGTTTCTTCCTCGGGACGATCCCGGCGCGTGGGGCCGCGGCGCTGCGCCGAGCGATAAAGGCTCGTGAGCGTATCGTCGATCTTTTGCGAGCGCTCGAAGAGCGCCGCGAGCCAGTCGACGAACACCGACACGCGCGGCGTCGCCTGGCGGCTCTTCAGAAACGCCACCGACACCTTCAGCGGCGGCGACTTCCATTGCGGCAGCACTTCGCGCAATTGTCCCGAGCGCAGGAAAGGCTGCGCCGCGATGCGCAGCGGCTGGATCAGCCCGAGGCCTTCGACGCCGCACGCCAGATACGCGTGCTCGTCGGCGACCTGCACGAAGCCGCGCATCTTCATCGTGACGGGTTTGCCGTCGACATCGAAATCGAAGTCGGCGGGGCGCCCGCTCTTCTCCGAGAGACAGTTCACCGCGACGTGCCGCGCGAGCTCATCGAGCGACTGCGGCATGCCGTGCTTTTCCAGATACGCGGGGCTCGCGCACGTCACCTGTTCGAGCATGCCGAGGCGGCGCGCGACCAGTCCCGAATCGGGCAATTCGCCGAGCTGCACGCTGCAATCGACACCTTCCCCGACGAGATCGACATTGCGGTTGCCGATGCCGATCGACAGCTCGATCTGCGGATAACGCGCGTGAAACTCCGGCAGCGCCGGCACGACGATCGACGTCGCGACGGTATCCGGCATCTCGATGCGCAAGCGTCCGCGCAGGCGCTCCTCGCCCGCGCCGAAACCGGATTCGAGCTCGTCGATATCGGCGAGGATCTGCGCGCAGCGCTCGTAATAGGCGGCGCCGTCGACGGTGAGATTCAGGCGCCGTGTCGTGCGTGCGAGCAGTTGCACGCCGACTAGCGCTTCGAGTTGTTGCACGGTCGTCGAAACACTCGCGCGCGGCATGCCGAGCGACTCGGCCGCACGCGTGAAGCTGTTCGTATCGACGACACGCGTAAAGACACGCATGGCATGGACGCGATCGATCACGTTGAGTTTTCCCTTTATGACGATTGAATGGCGATGCGCCAGAAAAAACGACGCCACCGCGGCGTTGAAGCTGCGGAAAAAAGGCGCATCGGCGATGGTTAGATCGTACGGACGGGAAGCGTCAACGTGAATACACAAAACTGGCGGATTCTTGCCTGATTCTTTTTGACGGTGAAATCACAGCGTCGGCATTTCGCCGCGCAGACGGCCCGCGAAACCGGTCATGTCGGCGCCTGAAGGCGATTGATAGAGCCGCAGTCCCATCTCCGGAAGTATCGACAGCAGATGATCGAAGACATCGCCCTGAATGCGCTCGTATTGCGTCCACGCGGTCGTCGCGGTGAAGCAGTAGACCTCGATCGGAATGCCCTGCGATTCCGGCTCCATCATGCGCACCATGATCGCCATGTCCTGGCGAATCTCCGGATGGCGTTGCAGATACGCGAGCCCGTACGCGCGGAACGTGCCGATATTCGTGAGCCGCCGCCGGTTCGCGGGCTCGTTGGCGAGTTCGCCGAGATTGCGGTTCGCCTGCTCGACTTCCGTCTGCTTCTGTTCCAGATAATCGTGCAGCAGGCGAAAGCGCTTCAGGCGCGCGGTTTCCTCTTCGGTGAGGAAGCGCACGCATTGCGCGTCGATGCGCAAGGTGCGCTTGATGCGCCGCCCGCCCGATTCGAACATGTGCCGATAGTTGCGGTAGCTCTCCGAAAAGAGCTTGTAAGTAGGCACCGTGGTCACGGTGTTGTCCCAGTTCTGCACCTTGACCGTATGCAGCGCGATGTCCTTCACGAAGCCATCGGCGGCGGCTTGCGGCATTTCGATCCAGTCGCCGATGCGCAGCATGTCGTTCGACGTCAGCTGCGTGCTCGCGACGAGCGACAGCAACGTGTCCTTGAACACGAGCAGCAGGACGGCGGAGAGCGCGCCGAGACCGGAGAGCATCCAGAGCGGCGAGCGGTCGATCAGGATCGACAGCACGAGCACGCCGCACACGAGCGCGAGCGCGAGCTTGCCGATCTGGATATAGCCCTTGATCGAGCGCGTCTGCGCTTCCTTGCTTTCCGCATAGACGTCCTGCCATGCGGACAGCGCGCTGCCCGCGGCGAGAAACACGCAGATCCACGCGCCGCCATGCGCGACGCGCCCGATGACCGCGGCCCAGTGCCCGATGCGCGGCACGTCGTCGATGCCGAGCGCGACCGTCGCGAACGGCACCGCATACCACAGCCGGTGATAGGCGCGATGCTCGATGAACGCGCGATCCCACTTCTGATGTCCGGCGAGCACGAGCAGGCGATGCGCGACATAGAGCACGATGCGCGCGACCACCCATTGCACGAAGAGCGCGATCAGCGCGAGTAGGACGAGGCCTGCGGCGACCTGCGCCCACGGATGAGCGGCGAGTTGCTGCGGCAGCGGATCGGGAAGGAAGTCGAAATTCATACGGTTCGGTGGAGACTGAAAGCGCCTGCGCTCCGGCGGCGCGCTGCGCCCAGTATTGTGCATGATCGTGCGCGTGCGACGCACGGGACGCGCCCGCCCCGTGCGCCTTATCGAAAACCCGAGTTCGATGAAAATGAATTTTTTTTGGGCGGGATTTCGAGTAAATATAGTTTCATCGCGTTTCATCGCAACGAGAGGGCAGCGCATTTCATGTCCCGTTCGCTATCGGTTCGTGCGCCCGCGAGCGCCGACGATCTGATCTCCGTGCGCATCGCCGCGGCCATGCCGACGCTCACGCCCATCCATCGGCGCATGGGTGCGTTCGTGCTGGCGAACCTGTTCCGCTCGGCGACGATGCGCATCGACGAACTGGCGGGCGCGGTGGGCGCGTCGGTGGCGACGGCGAACCGCTTTGCGCGCGCGCTCGGCTTCTCCGGCTACCCGGCGTTTCGCGAGGCGCTCGTGCGCGGTTTCGAGGCGACCATCGCGCCGGTGGAGCGTTTGCGCACCGCGCTCGAATCGCCCGCGAGCGGCGCCGAAGTCTTCGATGCATCGCTCGCGCAGGCGGCGGCGAATCTGCGGCTCGCGCAGACATCCGTCGATGGCGCGAAGGCCGAGGCGATCGTCGACATGGTCCTCGCCGCGCCGCGCGTCTTCGTGGTCGGCTACGGCGCGAGCGCGTTTCTCGCAGGACTCATGGAGCACGGCCTCACGCCATATTGCGCGAACGTGCAGTCGCTCGCGCTGATGGGCGGACCGTCGCACGCGGCGCGCCGGCTCTTCACGGCGTCACGCGGCGATGTGCTCATCGCGATCGCGTTTCCTCGCTATGTCGACGACACCATCACGCTCGCGCGGCTCGCGCGCGAACATGGCCTGCGCGTCGTCGCGCTCACGGACAGCGCCGCGTCGCCGCTCGCGCAAGTCGCGGACCTCGTGCTCGCGATCCGCGCGGAACGCCGGCTCGCGGCGAATTGCGATACCGCGGTGCTCGCCGTCATCGAGGCACTCTGCGATGCGGTCGCGCATCGGGCGAAGCGTTCCGTCGAGGCGGCATCGGGCCTGACCGAATTCGTGCTGCCGTGGCTCGTCGCGCCTTCGATTGCAAACGATGCGCGACCGGTTCAGGCAACTCGCCGCACGGCCGCCAAACGACACACTCACACGGAGTCACGCGAGTCATGAACGCCAGACCAGTCATTGCGATCCACGGCGGCGCGGGCACGATCCTGCGAAGCGCGATGAACACCGAAACGGAAGCGGGCTATCACGCGGCGCTTGCGGACATCCTGCGCGCGGGCGAACGCATCCTGGCCGATGGCGGCAGCGCGCTCGACGCGGTGACCGAAGCGGTGCGCCTGCTCGAAGACTGTCCGCTCTTCAACGCGGGTCATGGCGCGGTGTTCACGGCGGCGGGCACGCACGAGCTCGATGCCTCCGTGATGGACGGCGCGACGCTCGAAGCCGGCGCGATCAGTTGCGTGACGCGCGTGAAGAATCCGGTGCTCGCCGCGCGCCGCGTGCTCGACGTGAGCGACCACGTGATGTTCACGGGGGCGGGCGCGGAAGCGTTCGCCGAGGCGCAGGGGCTCGAATTCGTCGAGCCGTCGTACTTCTACACGGAAGCGCGCTATCAGCAATGGCTGAAGGCGCGCGGCACATCGGGCACGATGCTCGATCACGATGCAATGACGAAGTTCGCCGTCGAGAACGATCCCATCGATCCGGACAGGAAGTTCGGCACGGTCGGCGCGGTCGCGCTCGATGCAAACGGCCATCTCGCCGCGGCGACATCGACGGGCGGCATCACCAACAAGCAGGCGGGCCGCGTCGGCGATGCGCCCTTGATCGGCGCGGGCTGCTATGCGAACGACGCGACCTGCGCCGTGTCGACCACCGGCACCGGCGAGATGTTCATCCGCATGCTCGCGGCGTACGACGTATCGGCGCAGATGGAGTATCGCGGCGTCTCGCTGGAAGAAGCATCGAGCGATGTCGTGATGGAGAAGCTGCCGCGCATCGAAGGGCGCGGCGGTCTCGTCGCCGTCGATGCGAAAGGCAACGTCGTGCTGCCGTTCAACACGGAAGGCATGTATCGCGGTTTCGCGCGCGTGGGCGACGCGCCCGTCACGGCGATCTATCGATGATGACCTTGCCCGATACACGCGTCATCGACGTGCGCGATCTCTCGGTCTCGTTCCGCTCGCGTTCGCGCACGGTCGAAGCCGTGCGCAACATCTCGTTCACCGTGGATCGCGGCGAGACGCTCGCGATCGTCGGCGAATCGGGCTCGGGCAAGTCGGTGACGTCGCTCGCGCTGATGCGTCTCGTCGAGCATGGCGGCGGGCGCATCGTGTCGGGCAGCATCGCGTTTCGCCGGCGCAACGGGCAAATGCTCGATCTCGCGAAAGCATCGTCGGCGACGATGCGCGGCGTGCGCGGCGCCGATATCGCGATGATCTTCCAGGAGCCGATGACATCGCTCAATCCGGTGTTCACGGTCGGCGACCAGATCGCGGAAGCCATCGCCCTGCATCAGGGCAAGAGCCATTCCGAGGCGCGCGCCGAAGCATTGCGTCTGCTCGATCTCGTGCGCATTCCCGAGTCGAAGCGCGTGTTCGCGCGCTATCCGCATCAGTTGTCGGGCGGCATGCGCCAGCGCGTGATGATCGCGATGGCGCTTTCGTGCAAGCCCGCGCTGCTGATCGCCGACGAGCCGACCACCGCGCTCGACGTCACGATCCAGGCGCAAATCCTGCAACTCGTGCGCGGCCTGCAGGACGAGATGAACATGGGCGTGATCTTCATCACGCACGACATGGGCGTGGTCGCGGAGGTCGCGGATCGCGTGCTCGTGATGTATCGCGGCGAGAAAGTAGAGGAAGCGCCATCGGACGCGCTGTTTCATGCGCCGAAGCACGCGTACACGAAGGCGCTGCTCGCCGCCGTGCCGACGCTCGGCGCAATGCGCGGCACCGATCGTCCCGCGAAATTCCCGATCCTCGAAGTGGAGCCAGCCGAGCTCGCGCCGGACGATGCGAGCGCGCTGCGTCCATCGGAAGCGGTGGAAAAGGAGAAGCAGCCCGCCGTCGACGAAGCCGCGAAGCCGATCCTGCGCGTGCGCGATCTCGTTACGCGCTTTCCGGTGAAGAGCGGGCTGTTCGGGCGCACGACGGCGGCGGTGCATGCGGTCGAACGCGTGAGCTTCGATCTGCGGCCGGGCGAAACGCTCGCGCTCGTCGGCGAATCGGGCTGCGGCAAGTCGACGACGGGACGTTCGCTGCTGAGGCTCGTCGAGAGCCAGAGCGGCTCCATCGAATTCGACGGGCGCGATATCAGCAAGCTCGAAGGCCACGCGCTGCAGACCTTGCGGCGCAATATCCAGTTCATCTTTCAGGACCCGTTCGCGTCGCTCAATCCGCGTCTGACGGTCGGCTTCTCCGTGATGGAGCCGCTGCTCGTGCACGGCGTCGCGAGCGGCAAGGAAGCGCAGGCGCGCGTCGACTGGCTGCTGGAAAAAGTCGGCTTGCCGCCGGAAGCCGCGCAGCGTTATCCGCATGAATTCTCGGGCGGCCAGAGACAGCGCATCGCGATTGCGCGCGCGCTCGCGTTGAACCCGAAAGTCGTGATCGCCGACGAATCCGTCTCCGCGCTCGATGTCTCCGTGCGCGCGCAGATCGTCAATCTGATGCTCGATCTTCAGCGCGAACTGGGCGTCGCGTATCTGTTCATCTCGCACGACATGGCGGTGGTGGAGCGCGTGAGTCATCGCGTGGCGGTGATGTATCTCGGGCAGATCGTCGAGATCGGGCCGCGCGCCGCCGTGTTCGACGCGCCGCGCCATCCGTACACGCGCAAGCTGATGAGCGCGGTGCCCGTCGCCGATCCGTCGCGCCGGCACGCGAAGCGCATGCTCGCCGCCGACGAGATTCCAAGCCCGATCCGCAAGCTCGGCGATGAACCCGTCGTCGCGAAACTCGTAGCCGTAGGACCAGACCATTACGTTGCCGAGCATCACGTAGGCGGCGCGTACTGATAACACCATGACGTCAAGCCAAGGAGTCCAACGATGCCGTCCTTCAAACTGCGCTCGATTCTCGCCGCAAGCGCATTCGCCGCGCTGACCTCGCTCGCACCGGTTGCCGCTCATGCGCAAAGCACCGTCGTGATGGCGGTCGCCTCGACCTTCACGACGATGGATCCCTACGACGCCAACGACACGCTCTCGCAGGCGGTCGCGAAGTCGTTCTACGAGGGCCTGTTCGGCTTCGACAAGGACATGAAGATCCGCAACGTGCTCGCGACGAGCTACGAGGCGAGCCCGGATGCGAAGGTCTACACGATCCATCTGCGCAAGGACGTGAAGTTCCAGGACGGCACCGATTTCAACGCGGAGGCCGTGAAGGCCGTGTTCGATCGCGTAACGAATCCGGACAACAAGCTGAAGCGCTACAACCTCTTCAACAAGATCGAGAAGACCGAAGTCATCGATCCGTATACGGTGAAGATCACGCTGAAGATTCCGTTCTCGGCGTTCATCAACGTGCTCGCGCATCCGTCGGCGGTGATGATCTCGCCGACCGCGCTGAAGAAGTACGGCAAGGAAATCGCGTTCCATCCGGTCGGCACGGGTCCGTTCGAATTCGTCGAATGGAAGCAGACCGACGACATGAAGGTGAAGAAGTTCGCGGGCTACTGGCAGAAGGGCTTGCCGAAGGTCGACATGATCGACTGGAAGCCCGTAGTCGATAACAACACGCGCGCCGCGCTCATGCAGACGGGCGAAGCGGACTTCGCGTTCTCGATTCCGTTCGAGCAGGCCGCGACGCTCAAGGCGAGCCCGAAGGTCGATCTGATCGCGGCGCCGTCGATCATCCAGCGTTACGTGAGCATGAATACGCTGCAGAAGCCCTTCGACAATCCGAAGGTGCGCGAGGCGATGAACTACGCGATCAACAAGGAAGCGCTCGTGAAGGTCGCATTCGCGGGTTATGCGGTGCCGTCCGAAGGCGTCGTGCCGCCGGGCGTCGACTATGCGACGCCGAAGCTCGGGCCGTGGAAATACGATCCCGCGAAGGCGCGCGAGCTGCTCAAGGAAGCGGGCTATCCGAACGGCTTCGAAACCGTGCTGTGGTCGGGCTATAACCACACGACCGCGCAGAAGATCATCCAGTTCGTGCAGCAGCAGCTTTCGCAAGTGGGCGTGAAGGCTTCCGTCGAGGCGCTCGAGGCGGGGCAGCGCGTGCAGCGCATCGAGAGCGCGCCCGATCCGAAGACGGCGCCGGTTCGCATGCTCTATATCGGCTGGTCGTCGTCGACGGGCGAGGCGGACTGGGCGATCTCGCCGCTCTTGAGCGGCGGTTCGTTCCCGCCGAAGCTCTTCAACACCGCGTACTACAAGAACGATCAGGTCGACGAGGATCTGCAGAAGGCGCTCGCCACGACGGATCGCAACGAGAAGGCGAAGCTCTATACGGATGCGCAAAAACGCATCTGGGCCGATGCGCCGTGGATCTTCCTCGTCACGGAAAAGGTCGTGTACGCGCGCAGCAAGCGTCTTTCGGGCGCGTACGTGATGCCTGACGGCTCGTTCAGCTTCGACGAGATCGCGGTCAAGTGATGGACGTCTGCCGGGCCCGCGCGGCCCGGCTTCAAACGAGTTTCACACGATGCTCAACTTCATCGCCAAACGCCTGCTGGGCCTTTTGCCGACGCTTCTCATCGTCGCGGTGCTCGTGTTCTTCTTCGTGCACATGCTGCCGGGCGATCCCGCGCGTCTCGCCGCGGGCGCGGAAGCCGACGAAGCGACGGTCGCGCTCGTGCGCGCCGATCTCGGCCTCGACAAGCCGCTGCCGCAGCAGCTCGTCAACTTCTTCGGCAAGGTCGTGCATTTCGACTTCGGCATGTCGACACGCAGCAAGCGGCCGGTGTCGACGGAAATCGCCGAGCGCTTCATGCCCACGTTGTGGCTCACGCTCGCGAGCATGGTGTGGGCGGTGATTTTCGGCATGGCGATCGGCATCGTGTCGGCGGTGTGGCGCAACCGCTGGCCGGATCGATTGGGCATGACGCTCGCCGTGTCGGGCATTTCGTTTCCGGCCTTCGCGCTCGGCATGCTGCTGATGGAGATCTTCTCGGTGAAGCTCGGCTGGCTGCCTATCGTCGATGACGGCACATGGAAGGCCTACGTGCTGCCATCGATCACGCTGGGCGCGGCGGTCGCGGCGGTGATGGCGCGCTTCACGCGCGCGTCCTTCGTCGAAGTGCTCGGCGAGGACTTCGTGCGCACCGCGCGCGCGAAGGGCGTGCATGAGCCGATGGTCATCGTGAAGCACTGCCTGCGCAACGCGATGATTCCCGTCGTCACGATGATGGGCCTGCAGTTCGGCTTTCTGCTCGGCGGCTCGATCGTCGTCGAGAAGGTGTTCAACTGGCCGGGCCTCGGGCGCCTGCTCGTCGATGCGGTCGAGATGCGCGACTATCCGGTGATTCAGGCCGAAGTGCTGTTGTTCTCGCTCGAGTTCATCGTGATCAATCTGATCGTGGACGTGCTCTACGCGATCATCAATCCGACCATCCGTTTCAAGTGAGGACCGCATGAGCGTGACCGCCGACAAGGCCAGGGGCGCCGCTGCCGCAGCAGCAGGGCACGAAGTCCGCACGCCGTGGACGGAGTTCTGGCGCAAGTTCAAGCAGCAGCACGTCGCGATGATCGCGGCTGTTTTCGTGTTGCTGCTGGTCGTGATCGCGATCATCGCGCCGTATATCGCGCCTTACGATCCGGAGAATTATTTCGATTACGACGCGCTCAACGCGGGTCCGTCCGCCGCGCACTGGTTCGGCGTGGATTCGCTGGGCCGCGACATACTGAGCCGCATACTCGTGGGCAGCCGCATTTCGTTGACGGCCGGTTTGCTCTCGGTCGTGCTCGGCGCGGTCATCGGCACGTTCTTCGGTCTGCTCGCGGGTTATTACGAAGGCTGGTGGGACCGCATCGTGATGCGCATCGCGGACGTGCTGTTCGCGTTTCCCGGCATTCTGCTCGCGATCGGCGTCGTCGCGATTCTCGGCAACGGCATGGTGAACGTGGTGTGCGCGGTCGCGATCTTCAGCATTCCCGCGTTTGCGCGGCTCGTGCGCGGCAATACGCTCGCGCTGAAGCATCTCACGTATATCGAGGCGGCGCGCAGCATCGGCGCGTCGGACTGGACGATCCTCGCGCGGCACATCCTGCCCGGCACGATTTCGTCGGTGGTCGTGTACTTCACGATGCGTATCGGCACGTCGATCATCACGGCCGCGAGCCTCTCGTTCCTCGGCCTCGGCGCGCAGCCGCCGACGCCCGAGTGGGGCGCGATGCTCAACGAAGCGCGCGCCGACATGGCGATGGCGCCGCACGTCGCGATCTTCCCGAGCCTGGCGATCTTCTTCACGGTGCTCGCGTTCAATCTGCTCGGCGACGGCCTGCGCGACGCGCTCGATCCGAAGCTCGACCGGCCATGATGCGGGCGCCGCACATCGGTTTGCTCGAAGCGGGCGCGCGCGGCACGATCGCCGATGTCGCCGGCGTCACGGTCGGGCATTGCACGCTCGCTCAGGGCGCGGTGCAGACGGGCGTCACCGTGGTTCGTCCGCATGGCGGCGACGTGTATCGCAGCAAGGTGCCGGCCGCGGCATGCGTGATCAACGGCTTCGGCAAGAGCATCGGGCTCGTGCAGGTGGAAGAGCTCGGCGTGCTCGAAACGCCGATCGCGCTGACCAACACGTTCGGCGTCGGCACGGTGGCGAATGCGCAGATTCGCGCGGCCATCGCGGCGAACCCGCGCATCGGTCGTGAAGATCCGAGCGTGAATCCGCTCGTGTTCGAATGCAACGACGGCTATCTCAACGACATGCAGGGGCTCGCCGTCGATGAAGCGCATTACGCGAGCGCGCTCGATGCATGCCGCGAGGACTTCGGGCGCGGCGCGGTGGGCGCGGGGCGCGGCATGTCGTGCTTCGAGTTGAAGGGCGGCATCGGGTCGGCGTCGCGCATCGCGCGCATCGGCGGGCATGTCCATACGACGGGCGCGCTCGTGCTGGCCAATTTCGGTCGCCTGGCGCAACTGACGATCGCGGGCGATGCGGTAGGTCGCACGCTGCACGCCGCAAGGGACGCATGTCAGAAGCCCGAGCAAGGCTCCATCATCATGCTGCTCGCAACCGACGCGCCGCTCGACGCGCGGCAATTGCGCCGTCTCGCGGCGCGCGCCGCCGCCGGCCTTGCGCGCACCGGCTCGGTCTATGGCCACGGCAGCGGCGATATCGCGCTGGCCTTCACCACCGCCTACACCGTGGCGCACGATGCGGACTTCATCGCGCTGCCGCCGCTCGTCAGCGACGCGCGGCTCGATCCGCTCTTTCAGGCCGCCGCCGACAGCGTCGAACAGGCGATCCTCGATGCGCTCTTCAACGCCGAAACGGTCGCCGGACGCGACGGTCATCGGCGACTCTCGCTCAACGACGCATTGAAGCAACGACCATGAAAGTGCTGATCTCAGTGGATATCGAAGGCATCGCGGGCGTGTTTCATCCGGAGCAGACGCGCGCCGGCAATGCCGAATACGAGCAGGCGCGCCGCTGGATGACGCGCGAAGCCGACGCTGCCGCGCGAGGCGCCTTCGAAGGCGGCGCGTCGCAGGTCTGGATCAACGATTCGCACGGCGGCTTTCGCAATCTCATGCCCGATCTGCTCGATCAGCGCGCGCGCGTCGTGCTCGGCAAGCCGCGCACGCTCGGCATGATGGCGGGGCTGGAAGCCTCGCCGGAAGCGGTCTTGATGATCGGCTATCACGCGCGCGCGCAAAGCCGCGGCATTCTCGCGCATACGATCAACAGTGCCGCATTCGCGCGCGTCATGCTCGACGGCGAGGAAGTCGGCGAGGCCGGTCTTTACGGCAGGCTCGCCGAGGAGCGTGGGGCGCGCGTCGCGCTGCTGACCGGCGACGACGTATTCGGCGCCGAGACGCTGCCCGCGTTTCCCGGCGCGCGCTTTCTGTGCGTGAAGACCGCGCACGGCTATTCGAGCGGTGTCACCGAAACCCCCGCCGCGGCATGCGAGGCCATCCGGCTCGCCGCGCGTGAAACGATCGAGGCGGCGGCATCGTCGGACCGCGCGCATCGTGCGCCCGTCGCCGGTCATCGTTGCGAGCTGCGCGTGCAAACGACCGCATTCGCCGATCTCTTCTGCCAATGGCCGACGCTCGAACGCATCGATGCCGTGACGCTCGCTTTCGATGCACCGTCGGTCGAACATATCGTGCGAGTACTCAATTGCCTTTCGGCAATGTCCTTCATGATACGGTGAGCGTTTGAACCGGGCGCTGTGAGTATCGTTAGAATGGAGCCACTCGCGAGACCGGCTCTGGTCTTGACGTCTTTTGACAGACGACGCTCATGCACACGGTGAAACTCGAACACAATGACGACGAGGTGCTCGACCCCGCTGATCCGCAACTGGTCATTCGCGGCTCGCTGTTCATCGACGGCCATGACGCCGGCTGCTGGGAAGAACGGCGCGACGGCACCTGGGCGGCGCACGTCCGGCACAAGCAGGGCTGGATCGTCGAGGCGAGCCGCGGCGCGCTGATCGACCGGCTCGCCCGCGAGGCATAACGTAGTTAATTTCCAACCGATTTCGCACAACTCATGTATCTGTCGATCATCGCCGTGGGACTCGGCGGCGGGCTGGGCTCGCTGCTCAGATGGGTTCTCGGCTTGCGCCTGAACGCCATTTTTCCGAATCTGCCGCTCGGCACGTTTGCGGCGAACGTGATCGCGGGCTATATCATCGGCGTGGCGGTGGCCTTCTTCGCGCGCTATCCGGATCTCTCGGTCGAATGGCGGCTCTTCATCATCACCGGGCTGATGGGCGGGCTTTCCACGTTTTCCACGTTCTCGGCCGAAGTCGTCGCGCATCTGCAGCAAGGGCGGCTCGGCTGGGCGCTCGCCGAAATCGCGATCCACGTTAGCGCGTCGCTGCTGATGACCGCGCTCGGCATCGCGACCGTGGCGGCGGCCTCCTGACCGGTCGCGTCCCGGCATCCGGTTCCCCGCGATTTGAACGTTTGCGTGCCTCCGCTTCCAGATCATTTCCGAACAATTTTTCCGCGTGTTCCACGCTCGCCCCTCGCTGCCTCGGCAGCGGTTTTTTCTATTTGACAGCAACGAAGGTGATGAAATGCCAGGGCTTCCGCTCATCGAAGTCAGACCATACAAACCGAGCGATCTCGACGGTGTGATCGATTTGTTCCAACGCGCCATTCGCGAAACAGCCTCGGCCGATTACAACGCAGCGCAGATCGAAGCCTGGGCTCAAGCCGATCGCGATGAATGGGAGCTCGCGCGTGCGAACCGCCCGACGTGGGTCGGGCTCGTCGACGGCGAACTCGCGGGCTTCGCGGATATGGAGAAGAACGGCCTCATCGACATGATGTTCGTCGATCCGCGGCATCAGCGCAAAAGCGTGGCGACGTCGCTGCTCGCGCGCATCGAAGCCGAAGCCGACGAGGCCGGCATCACCACGCTGCACACTTACTCCAGCGTCACCGGGCGGCCTTTCTTCGAGTATTGCGGCTTCACGATGCTGCTGGCGCGCGCCGTGATCGTGCGGGAGCAGCGCTTCGTCCAGTTCGTGATGGAGAAAGTGCTGTTGTAACCGTTAAATCTGTATAGACAAGATACACCGTATCAGCCGGGAGATCCTAGTGATATCCCGGATATCCCCTTGTTTCGTGCTGTCTACGCGTTTAGACTTGAGTCTAACTTGTATAGACAGGACGAATCATGATCAAGCTCACGCCCGGAAAACTGACTCTCCCGCAACTGCGCCGCATCGCGCGAGGCTCCGATTCGCTGGAACTCGATCCGGCCAGCTTCGACGCGATCGACGCCAGCGCGCGCGCCGTCGCCGCGATCGCCGCGAAGGGCGACCCGGCCTACGGCATCAACACGGG
The DNA here is from genome assembly GCF_900044055.2 of Caballeronia calidae. Taxonomy (GTDB): domain Bacteria; phylum Pseudomonadota; class Gammaproteobacteria; order Burkholderiales; family Burkholderiaceae; genus Caballeronia; species Caballeronia calidae. The sequence goes on from NZ_FCOX02000005.1 coordinate 217,724, forward strand.
CTTCGGGCGGCTCGCCAATACGCACATCCCGGCCGATCAGCTGGAACTGCTGCAGAAGAATCTCGTGCTGTCGCACGCGGTGGGCGTCGGCGAGCCGATGTCGCGTCCGGTCGTGCGGCTCCTGATGGCGCTCAAGCTGTCGAGCCTCGGGCGCGGTCATTCGGGCATCCGCCGCGAAGTCATCGACGCGCTCATCACGCTTTTCAACGCCGATGTCCTGCCGATCATCCCGGTGAAGGGCTCGGTCGGCGCATCGGGCGATCTCGCGCCGCTCGCGCATATGTCGACGGTGCTGCTCGGCATCGGCGAAGTCACGATTCGCGGCGAGCGCGCCAGTGCGCTCGACGGCCTCGCGGTCGCGGGGCTGAAGCCGCTCACGCTGCAGGCGAAGGAAGGCCTCGCGCTGCTCAACGGCACGCAGGCGTCGGCGGCGCTCGCGCTGTACAACCTTTTCGCGATCGAGGATCTGTTCCGCACCGGGCTCGTCGCGGGCGCGCTGTCCGTCGATGCCGCCGCGGGCTCGGTCGTCCCGTTCGATGCGCGCATCCATGAGCTGCGCGGACATCGCGGGCAGATGGAGGCGGCCGCGGCGTATCGCACGCTGCTGAAGGGCTCGGGCATCAACCTGTCGCACGCGGACTGCGAGAAGGTGCAGGACCCGTACAGCCTGCGCTGCCAGCCGCAGGTGATGGGCGCGTGCCTCGACCAGATGCGCCACGCGGCCGACGTGCTGCTGATCGAATCGAACGCCGTCTCCGACAATCCGCTGATCTTCCCCGACACCGGCGAAGTGCTGTCGGGCGGCAACTTCCACGCGGAGCCGGTCGCGTTCGCCGCCGACAACCTCGCGCTCGCCGCCGCGGAAATCGGCGCGCTCGCGGAACGCCGCATCGCGCTCCTGATCGACGCGACGCTCTCCGGCCTGCCGCCTTTCCTGGTGCGCGACGGCGGCGTCAACTCGGGCTTCATGATCGCGCATGTGACGGCGGCCGCGCTCGCATCGGAGAACAAGACGCTCGCGCATCCGGCATCGGTCGATTCGCTGCCGACATCGGCAAATCAGGAAGACCACGTTTCGATGGCGACGTTCGCCGCACGCAAGCTCGGCGACATCGCCAGCAACACGGCCAATATTCTCGCGATCGAGCTGCTCGCGGCGGCGCAGGGCGTCGATCTGCGCGCGCCGCATCAGACGAGCGCGCCGCTCGCCGAAGTCACGAAGACGCTGCGCGCGCACGTGCCGCATTACGACCTCGATCACTATTTCGCGCCGGACATCGCCGCGATCGCGACGCTCGTGCAGGAAGGCGCGATCGCGCGGCACAGCCCGTTCTCGTTCGCGTCGGAAGAGCCTGTATGAGCACGCCTGCGTATCAGGAGATCAAGGACTACATTCTCCAGCGCATTCACATCGGCGAGTGGAAGGAGGGCGATCAGGTGCCCTCCGAGAACGAGCTCGCGCGCGAGTTCAAGGTCGCGCGCATGACCGTGAACCGCGCGCTGCGCGAACTGACCTCCGAACAGGTGCTCACGCGCGTGCAGGGCGCGGGCACTTTCGTCGCGCAGCCGAAATACGCGTCGACGCTCGTCGAGATTCGCAGCATTTCCGATGAAATCGTCGCGCGCGGTCATGCGTATCGCGCGGATGTGCTGCATCTGGGCGCGTCGATCGTCGATGAAGCGCTCGCCGCCGAGATGCATCTCACGGTCGGCAGCCCGGTGTTTCATTCGCGCGTGCTGCACTTCGAGAACGACGAGCCGGTGCAGATGGAAGAGCGCTACGTGAATCCCGCGGTCGCGCCGGAATACGCGCGGCAGGATTTCACGACGATCACGCCCAATCAGTATCTGATGACCGCCGCGCCGCTGCAGCGCGTCGAGTACCGGATCGAGGCGTCGGTGCCATCGGCGGAAATTCGCCACGCCCTCGCGATGAAGGAGCACGAGCCGTGTCTGCTGCTGCATCGGCGCACGTGGTCGCGGGATGCGGTGGCGTCGGTCGCGAATCTCTGGCATCCGGGCGACCGCTATCAATTCACCGGGCATTTCTGAACGTGACGATCATTCGCGCCGATTCCCTCATACCCAGGCCGTGGAAGAACGGCGGCGGCGTCACGCGCGAGATTGCCGCGGAGCCGCCGGATGCGTCGCTCGATGCGTTCGCGTGGCGTCTGTCGCTCGCGGATGTCGCTTCGGATGGCGCGTTCTCCACCTTCGCGGGCGTCGATCGCGTGCTCGTTCTGCTCGATGGCGCCGGCATGCGTCTGACGGAAGCGGATGGCCGCGTGCATGCGCTCGACGCACCGCTCGCCATCGCGCGCTTCGCCGGCGAGACGCCGATCCACGCGACGCTCAACGACGGCCCGACGCGCGATTTCAACGTGATGGTGCACCGCGATCGTGCTCGCGCGGCGGTGAGCGTCTGGCGCGGTTCAGGCACGATCACGCCCGAACACGATCTGACGTTCATCTTCTGCGCGCGCGGAAGCATCGACATCAAAGCCGCCGATGGCACGCGCCATACGCTCGAAACAGGCGACACGCTGCGCCTCGATTGCGCAGCCGCGCTGGAATGCGACGCGGCGGATGATACGTCGTGGCTGCGGATCGGTATCGACAGGTTGTAAAGACGGCGGACGGCTCGCGAGTAGCCGCGCATCGACATAAAAACGGAGACACACACATGAACGCTGCGAATCGGGCATTCTTCGCGGACCACGCGCGCCTCGCCGACGGCTGGCGGCAGGACGTGCTGATCGAATGGAACGATGACGGCACGCTCGTGCGCGTCACGCCGGACAGCGCGGCGCCCGCCGGCGTCGAACGGGCGAAGGGGCCGGTCGTGCCCGGCATGCCGAACCTGCATTCGCACGCGTTCCAGCGCGCGATGGCCGGTCTCACCGAATATCGCGCGAGCGTCGCCGATACGTTCTGGAGCTGGCGCGATCTCATGTATCGCTTCGCCGCGCGGATCGGACCGGAATCGCTGGCGGATATCGCGCACTGGCTCTATGTCGAGATGTTGAAGGCGGGCTACACGTCCGTGTGCGAGTTTCATTATGTGCATCACGCGCCCGATGGCGCGCCCTACGCGAACCGCGCGGAACTCGCCGAGCGCGTCGTCGATGCGGCCGAGCGCGCGGGCATCGGCATCACGATGTTGCCGGTGCTGTACGAATACAGCGGCTTCAACAAGGGCGCGCCGCGCGAAGATCAGCGCCGCTTCCTGAACACACCCGACACGCTGCTCGCGCTCATCGACACGCTCGCCCGCGCGCGGCCCGAGAACGGGGCGCGTCGTTACGGCGTCGCGCCGCATTCGCTGCGGGCGGTGTCGGGCGAATCGCTCGCGGCCGTGCTCGAAGGGCTCGACGCGCATTTCGGCCACGCGCCGGTGCACATCCACGTGGCGGAGCAGGTCGCCGAAGTGGAGGCGTGCGTCGCGGCGACGGGGCATCGGCCGGTCGAATGGCTGCTCGAACGGTTCAACGTCGACGAGCGCTGGTGCCTCGTGCACGCGACGCACATCGACGCGAACGAATGCGCGCGCCTCGCGTCGAGCGGCGCGGTCGCGGGGCTGTGCCTCACGACCGAGGCGAATCTCGGCGACGGCGTGTTTCCGTCGCACGATTATCTCGATGCGGGCGGGCGCATCGGTATCGGCTCGGATAGTCACGTCGGCGTGGACTGGCGCTCGGAATTGCGCCTGCTCGAATACGGCCAGCGCCTGTGCCGGCGGCAGCGCAACGTGCTCGCATCGGCGACGCAGAGCCGTCCCGCCGACCGTCTTTTCGACGCCGCGCTCGACGGCGGCGCGCACGCGACCGGACGGCCCGTCGGCGCGCTCGCGCCGGGCTTGCGCGCCGACTGGCTCGTGCTCGACGACGCGCATCCGGGCATCGGCGGCCATGCACGCGAGACGTGGCTGTCGAGCGCGGTGTTTTGCGAACACGGCGAGTCGCCGATCCGCGATGTCTTCGTGTCCGGCCGCAAGGTCGTCGATGCTCGCCGTCACGCGCAGGAAGACGAAGCGCTCACGCGTTATCGCGCCGCCTTGCGCGGCTTGCTGGGCTGAGGTCATCAAATGAACGAGTCTTCGATTTTCACGCTGGAGCGCGGCAGCGCGCCGCTCCTGATCTCGATACCGCACCGGGGCACGCAGATTCCCTGCGCGCTCGCCGACGAGATGACGCCCGTCGCAAAACGCACCGAGGATTGCGACTGGCATCTGGAGCGGCTGTATGCGTTCGCGCGCGAACTGGGCGCATCGATCCTGACGCCGCAGTACGCGCGCTATGTCATCGACCTGAACCGTCCGCCCGACGATGCGAATCTCTATCCGGGCCGCGACACGACAGGACTCTGTCCGCTCGATACCTTCGACAAGGCGCCGCTCTACAAGCCGGGCCACGAGCCGTCGCGCGAGCAGATCGACGCGCGGCGCGCGATGTACTGGCAGCCGTATCACGATGCGCTCGCCGGCGAACTCGACGCGCTGCGGCAGGCGCATGGCCGCGTGTTGCTGTGGGAAGCGCATTCGATCCGCTCGGTCGTGCCGCGCTTTTTCGAAGGACGTCTGGCCGATTTCAACTTCGGCACGGCGGACGGAGCATCGGCGGCGCCGGGGCTTGCCGAGCATCTCGCACGGATCGTCGAGCGCGACGGCCGCTATTCGACGGTGGCCAACGGACGCTTCAAAGGCGGCTACATCACGCGGCAATACGGGCGGCCCGAGACAGGCATTCACGCGATTCAACTCGAGTTGACGCAGGTCAGTTACATGGAAGAATCGGCGCCGTTTACTTACGACGAGGCGAGGGCGAACGCGGTTCAACCGCTGCTGCGCGACCTGGTGGCGGCCGCGCTCGCGTATGTGACTACTGCGTAGAAGCTGGCGCGGATATGGCGATTGGCTGGCGATCCTGTAAAGACGCCTCGCCCTGCAATCGATTACGGATGTCCTGCGCGCCGGGCGTCGTCAAAATTAGTCAAATAAAAACAATGCTTTAGATGATATGACGCAGCTTTGACGAAGCGGCTCCGCGCTTCGGCCCACGAAACGCATTATTGCGAACCAGACAATTATGTTTCGTGAAAATCGGGGTTTCCCCTAGGGCGTCGTGCTCCTACACTGTCTTCAAGCGAAACGAAATCAGAAACCACTTAAAAAGCTTCCGATTGAGTTTCGATTTCAAAACAAGACTATTGGAGGTTCATCATGATCAAGGCATTCGTTCCCGCACTCGTCATCGCCACCGCTCTGGCCGCTCCGACTTTCGCATTCGCGCAGGACAACGCTCCGGTGACCCGTGCTCAAGTCCGCGCGGAACTGGTTCAACTGGAAAAGGCCGGCTACAACCCGTCGACCGATCGCGTGAACTATCCGCAAAACATTCAGGCCGCCCAGGCGCGTGTGAACGCCGAGAACGGCGTGTCGGCTTACGGTCCTTCGACGGCCGGCACTTCGCAATCGGGTGTGGCTGCTCCGGCGCCGCGTGCCAATGTGTCGATGTCGGATCGCAACTCGGTGTACTTCGGTCGTTGATCGAAGCTCGATTCGGAGCTTCGTGACGCAGGGCAGTAGAAGTAGTGAGCAGTAGCGGTTGAAGTTGCAGCAAGCGTCAGAAAGAGCAGTAAAGCAGTAAGCAGTATTTGCGAGAAAAGTAGTCGCAGTTTAGAAGCACGTAGTAAAGCAGCAAGACGAACGCCGGCCGCTATCAAAGCGGCCGGCGTTTTTATTGCGCCAGCGGTTTCTCTTCGACGCGCGGCGAAACCGCCCCGCACGCGCGAATCACGAGACGCACGACTTCCTCCGTCTGCTCATCGAAGGCCTTGCGCGTGAGCGCGCGCTTGCCCTTCAGCGCGCGGATCTGCGCATCGAAATCCGCATAGTGCTGCGTGATCGCCCAGATCATGAACATGAACGTGTCCGGCTCGACGGGCGCGAGCAGGCCGCGCGCGATCCAGCTTTCGATCACGGTCACGCGCGTATCGAGCCACGGTTTTACACGCTCGTTGAGAATGTCCTGCATGTGATGCGCGCCGTGGATGATCTCGCTCGCCCACACCTTCGATCCGAGCGGCCTCCGTCTCGACAACTCCATCTTCGCGCGCACGTAGCCGCCGATGGCTTCAACTGGATCGTCGCTGCATTCGAAGGTATCCGCCGCGCGATGCCAATCCTCGAACAGATCCTCAAGCACGCGGCGATAGAGCGCGAGCTTCGTCGGAAAGTAGTAGTGCAGGTTGGCTTTCGGCAAACCCGCGCGCTCGGCGATCATCGCCGTGCTCGCGCCTTCCAGTCCTTTTTCCGCGAACACTTCTTCGGCGCACGCGAGCAGTTGCGCTTCGTTGCTCTCGCGGATCTGCGCCTTGCGCCTTCGCAAAGGCGGCGCAGTGTTCTCGCTTTCGGTGATGCCCTTCGCCGCGTCGTCGTGTCTCATCGTCGAATTCTTCTGTCATGTGTGCCGCATCGTGCCTCAATCGCGCCGTGACTGCATGTGGCGCTGCATCGCGACGAAAACGCCATCGAAACCAATGCCCGCCGATGCTGCATCGCAATGGCACGCTAATCGCTTTGTACGCTCCGTGTTTGCCCGCGCACGAAAGACGTTGATTTGCTTATTTTAATCGGCTACAACCTGTCCAGTCGGACAGGATTTGAAGAGCGCTCGAAGTAGCGAAGAAGCGCGTCGTTTGCATCATGCATCGCAGAACAGACATCGTGCACCGCGCGCCTGCAGCATCGCACCGCAAGCGCCCGGCATGCACGAAGCGAAGTCACTCACATACGAAATCCGATCGTAAGGAGCGAGGCGCATGAACGTGGTAACGGATGCAATCAGGGCGGCTGGTCTCGATACGTCCATCAAGGTGAACGGCCAACGCCTGTGGGACAGCCTGATGACGATGGCGAAAATCGGCGCGACGCAAAAGGGCGGCGTCTGCCGTCTCGCGCTGACCGATCTCGACAAGGAAGGGCGCGATCTCATCGTCAGCTGGGCGAAGGAAGCGGGCTGCACGGTGAGCGTCGATCAGATGGGCAACGTGTTCATGCGCCGCGCGGGCCGCAATCTCGACGCGCTGCCGGTGATGACCGGTTCGCATGCGGATTCCCAGCCGACGGGCGGGCGCTTCGACGGCATCTACGGCGTGCTCGGCGGCCTCGAAGTGATCCGCTCGCTGAACGATCGCGGCATCGAGACGGAGCATCCGATCGAAGTCGTTATCTGGACCAACGAGGAAGGCTCGCGCTTCGCGCCGGCGATGGTTGCATCGGGCGTGTTCGCGGGCGTGTTCTCGCTCGATTACGGCCTCTCGCGCAAGGACGTCGACGGCAAGACGATCGGCGAGGAGCTGAAGCGCATCGGCTATGCGGGCGATCTGCCGTGCGGCGGGCGCAAGCTGCATGCGGCGTTCGAACTGCACATCGAGCAAGGTCCGATTCTCGAAGCGGAAGATAAGACGATCGGCGTCGTGACCGATGCGCAAGGTCAGCGCTGGTACGAGATCACGTTGACGGGCCAGGAAGCGCACGCCGGCCCGACACCGATGCCGCGCCGCAAGGATGCCTTGCTCGGCGCATCGCGCGTGGTGGATCTCGTGAATCGCATCGGCCTCGACAATGCGCCGCTCGCCTGCGCGACGGTCGGCATGATGCAGGTGCATCCGAACTCGCGCAACGTGATTCCCGGCCGCGTGTTCTTCACCGTCGATTTCCGTCATCCCGACGATGCCGTGCTCGCGCGCATGGACGCCGCGTTGCGCGCGGGCGTCGAGCGCATCGCGGGCGAGATCGGCTTGCAGACCGAGCTCGAACAGATCTTCTATTACGAACCCGTCAAGTTCGATGCCGCGTGCGTCGCGTCCGTGCGCGCGGCGGCGCAACGCTTCGGTTATTCGCATCGCGACATGGTGTCGGGCGCGGGCCACGATGCCTGCTATCTCGCGCAGGTCGCGCCGACATCGATGGTGTTCGTGCCTTGCGTCGACGGCATCAGCCATAACGAAATCGAAGACGCGACGCAGGAGTGGATCGAGGCGGGCGCGAATGTGCTGTTGCACGCGATGTTGGAGCGCGCGTCGGAACCCGCTTCGTAAGGCTGGCACTTTTCCTTTCGCTTCAAACGCAGCGTCCGCGTGCCCCACACGCGGACGACGGAACCATCACGTCCCGAAGGAATGCGTATGACCATCAAAACGACAGGCGACATCGCGAGCCATCGCCTTACGCAAGAACAGCTCGCGTGCGAATTCTCGGATATCGCGCCGCTGCTAGATGCGACCGCCGCAGCCGCTGCCGCGAGCCGTTGTCACTACTGCTACGACGCGCCGTGCGTACAGGCTTGTCCGACGAAGATCGACATTCCCGGCTTCATCCGCAAGATCGGCAATGGCAACCTGAAGGGCGCGGCCGTCGATATTCTTTCGGCCAATCCGCTCGGCGGCATGTGCGCGCGCGTGTGCCCGACCGAGATTCTTTGCGAAGGTAGTTGCGTGCGCAACCATCAGGGCGACGAGCCGGTGAAGATCGGCGCGTTGCAGCGTCACGCGACCGACTTCGCGATGGCGAAGGGTGATCCTCTATTCAAGCGCGCGCCGGAAACCGGCAGGCGCGTTGCGATCGTCGGTGCGGGACCGGCAGGGCTTGCCTGTGCCTATCGGCTCGCATTGGCCGGACATCGCGCGGTGATCTTCGATGCGCGCGCGAAGCCCGGCGGCCTCAACGAATACGGCATCGCCGCGTACAAGACGGTCGAGGACTATGCGCAGCGCGAGGTCGAATGGCTGTACTCGATCGGCGGCATCGAGCTCAGAACGGGCCAGGCGCTCGGCCGCGACTTCACGCTCGACGAACTGCGCAAGCAGTACGACGCGGTATTCATCGGCTTCGGTCTCGCGGGCGTGCGTGACCTGGCGCTCGAAGGCGAATCGCTCGATGGCGTGATGAACGCGGTCGATTTCATCGAGCAGGTGCGTCAGGCCGATGATCTCGCGAGCGTGCCGGTCGGGCGGCGCGTCGTCGTGATCGGCGGCGGCAACACGGCTGTCGATGCCTGCGTGCAGGCCGCCAAGCTCGGCGCGACGAACGTGACGTTGGCGTACCGGCGCGGCATCGAAAACATGAGCGCGACGTGGGCCGAACGCGAGTTCGCGCAGACGAACGGCGTGACGATCGTCACGTATGCCAAACCCGTGCGCCTGATCGGCGATAACGGTGTCGTGACCGGCGTCGAATTCGAGCGTGAGACGGAGCGCTTCGTGATCGAAGCGGACATGGTGCTGAAGGCGATCGGTCAGACGCTCGTGCCCGTCGGCATCGACCGCGAATTGCTGACGCTCGACGGCGGTCGCATCGTCACTGACGAGAACCGTCAGACGACGCTCGCGAAAGTATGGGCCGGCGGCGATTGCGCGACCCATGAAGGACTCGATCTCACCGTGCAGGCCGTGCAGGACGGCAAGCTCGCGGCGGCGTCCATCGACGCGTCGTTCGCGCTGACTGCGATCAAAGCCGCCTGAACATAAGGAGAAAACGAACATGGCCGATCTGACTTGCAACATCGCCGGCATCACATCGCCGAATCCTTTCTGGCTCGCGTCCGCGCCGCCGACCGACAAGGCTTATAACGTCAACCGCGCATTCGAGGCGGGCTGGGGCGGCGTCGTGTGGAAGACGCTGGGCCTCGATCCGCACGTGGTCAACGTGAGCTCGCGTTACGGAGCGGTGCAATGGAACGGGCAGCGCATCGCGGGGCTGAACAACATCGAGCTGATCACCGATCGTCCGCTCGACGTGAACCTGCGCGAGATCGAGCAGGTGAAGCGCGACTGGCCCGACCGCGCGCTGATCGTCTCGTTGATGGTCCCGTGCAACGAGAAGGACTGGAAGTGGATTCTCACGCAGGTCGAGGACACGGGCGCGGATGCCGTCGAACTGAACTTCGGTTGTCCGCACGGCATGAGCGAGCGCGGCATGGGCTCGGCGGTGGGACAGGTGCCCGAATATGTGGAGATGGTCACGCGCTGGGTGAAGGAAGGCACGAAGCTGCCGTGCCTCGTGAAGCTCACGCCCAACATCAGCGATATCCGCATGGGCTCGCGCGCCGCTTTCAAGGGCGGCGCGGACGGTGTGTCGCTGATCAACACGATCAACTCGATCGTCGCCGTCGATCTCGACCAGATGGCACCGATGCCGACCGTCGACGGCAAGGGCACGCACGGCGGCTATTGCGGTCCCGCCGTGAAACCGATCGCGCTGAACATGGTGGCCGAAATCGCGCGCGATCCCGAGACGCCGAACCTGCCGATCTCGGGCATCGGCGGCATTTCATCGTGGCGCGATGCCGCCGAGTTCATGGTGCTCGGCGCGGGCAGCGTGCAGGTGTGCACGGCGGCGATGCACTACGGTTTTCGCATCGTGTCCGATCTCGCCGATGGCCTCTCGAACTGGATGGACGAAAAAGGCTACGCCACGCTCGACGACATTCGCGGCCGCGCGGTGCCGAACGTCACCGACTGGAAGTACCTCAATCTGAAGTACGACATCAAGGCGCGCATCGATCAGGACAAGTGCATCAAGTGCGGTCTGTGTCATATCGCGTGCGAGGACACGTCGCATCAGGCGATCCTGAAGGAGAAGGACGGCAAGCGGCATTTCGAAGTGGTGGATTCGGAATGCGTCGGCTGCAATCTGTGCATGCATGTGTGCCCGGTCGAGCAGTGCATCACGATGGAACGCGTCGATGCGGGCGAATACGCGAACTGGACCACGCATCCGAACAACCCCGCGCGTGTCGATGCGGAAGTACCCGCGAAAGCGGCATAAACATAACTTAGCGCTCGTCGTCGTTGAATCCCATGATCAACCGCACACTCAACCGGAGTGCATCCGATGAATCAGACAGCGCATAACGTCGAGACGAGCAGCCTTTACAACGAGGACCTGGCGCCGACCGGCCCTGCGCAGCGCACCTGGAAGTGGTATCACTTCGCGGCGTTGTGGGTCGGCATGGTGATGAACATCGCTTCATACATGCTGGCCGCGGGCCTCACCGATCAGGGCATGTCGCCGTGGCAGGCGGTGATGACGGTTCTGCTCGGCAACGTGATCGTGCTCGTGCCGATGCTGCTGATCGGTCATGCGGGCGCGAAGCATGGCATTCCGTACGCGGTGCTCGTGCGCTCGTCGTTCGGCACGCAGGGCGCGAAGCTGCCCGCGCTGCTGCGCGCGATCGTCGCGTGCGGCTGGTACGGCATTCAGACGTGGCTGGGCGGGAGCGCGATCTATACGCTTTTGAACATCCTCACGGGCAATGCATTGCATGGCGCGGCGTTGCCGCTGCTCGACATTTCGCTCGGGCAGCTCGCGTGTTTTCTCGTCTTCTGGGCGCTGCAGCTTTACTTCATCTGGCACGGCACCGATTCGATCCGCTGGCTCGAAAGCTGGTCCGCGCCGATCAAGGTCGTGATGTGCGTCGCGCTCGTGTGGTGGGCGACGACGAAGGCGGGTGGCATCGGCTCGATGCTTTCGGCGCCGTCGCAATTCGTCGCGGGCGGCAAGAAGGAGGGGCTTTTCTGGGCGACGTTCTGGCCGGGCCTTACCGCGATGGTCGGCTTCTGGGCGACGCTCGCGCTCAACATTCCCGACTTCACACGCTTTGCCCGCTCGCAGCGCGATCAGATGATCGGGCAATCGATCGGCCTGCCGGTGCCGATGGCGTTGCTCTCCGTGATCTCGGTCGTCGTCACGTCGGCGACGGTCGTGATTTACGGCAAGGCGATCTGGGACCCGATCGATCTGACGAGCCGCATGACGGGCATCGGCGTGGGCATCGCGCTTTTGATTCTTACGCTCGATACGATGTGCTGCAATCTCGCGGCCAACCTCGTGGGGCCGGCGTACGACTTTTCGAGCCTCTGGCCGAAGGGCATCTCCTATCGCGCGGGCGGGATGATTACGGCGACCATCGCCATCGTCATGATGCCGTGGAAGATTCTCGCGACCACGCAGGGGTATATCTTTACGTGGCTCGTCGGTTATTCGGCGTTGCTCGGGCCTGTCGCGGGCATCATGATGGTGGATTACTTCTTCATCCGCGGCACGCGGCTCGATCATCGTGAGCTTTTTGCCGAAGACGGTGAGTATTCGTATAGCGGTGGCTGGAATGTTGCAGCGGTCGTGGCGCTGCTCGTCGGCGTGTTGCCTAATCTGCCTGGATTTCTGCATACGGCGTTTCCGTCGTCGTTTCCTGGCGTGCCTGCTTTCTTCAATACGCTCTATACGTATGCGTGGTTCGTGGGGCTCGTGCTCGCCGCTGTCGTTTATGGGTCTTGGATGAAGTTGCGGGGGAGCCCTCGGGCGGGGGTTTTGAGTGCTTGAATTTTGCTTTCGCTTTTGCTTTCGTGGAATCCTGTTTTCGCGTCGGTCTATTAGCGTTGCCCCTGTGCGGGGCGGCAGTCACTTTCTTTGCTGCTGCAAAGAAAGTAACCAAAGAAACAGCTATCCCCAGCCTAAGCACTTCAGGCCGGCCGCGGCACAGAAGATAGCAAGTGGTCCGGCAGTAGCGAGTGCCCTCATAGGTCTAACCGGGCTTGGATCGCGCACGGTCTGACAAGCTAGTTGTTTAAGGGCGCTGGTTCAGCACCAAATAGCTCCGGCACAGCGCTACGCGCTGCCGCTGGGGATGCGAGGGAAACCAACGGAAAGCAGATGTAGTGAGATAGAAGCGTTAGCAAAGAAGCGCGCGCATTCCCGATGGACCGGTCGGCCGCGAAGCGGGCCGGAGCTATTTGGCGCCTTACCAGTCAGTTGAGTGGTGCGATGTGACAGACCGTGCGCGATCCAAGCCCGGGGAGTTTTGTGAGGGCACTCGCTACTGCCGGACCACGAGAGTGCTTCTGTGCCGGGGCCGGCATGAAGTACTTTGGATGGGGAAAGCTGTTTCTTTGGTTACTTTCTTTGCAGCAGCAAAGAAAGTGACTGCCGCCCCGCATAGGGGCAACGCAAATAGACCGACACGAATACAGGATTCCGCGAAAGCGAAAGCGAAAGCAAACAACCGGAGGGACACTTCAATGCCAACATTGATCCGCGGCGGCACCATCATCGACGCTGACCGCACATATCGCGCCGATGTACTCTGTGCAGACCCGCAAGCCGGCGGCACCATCCTGGCCATAGGCCCCGACATAGAAGCCCCCTCCGATGCGCAAACCATCGACGCCGGCGGCCAGTACGTGATGCCCGGCGGCATCGATCCGCACACGCACATGGAACTGCCCTTCATGGGCACAACCGCGAGCGACGACTTCCATACGGGCACCGCGGCGGGTCTGTCGGGTGGCACGACGAGCATCATCGACTTCGTCATCCCGAGCCCGAAACAGCCGTTGATGGATGCGTTCAAGGAATGGCGCGGCTGGGCGGAAAAGGCATCGGCGGACTATGGCTTCCATGTGGCTGTGACGTGGTGGGACGAGTCCGTGCATCGCGACATGGGCCTGCTCGTGCACGAGCACGGGGTGTCGAGCTTCAAGCACTTCATGGCCTACAAGAACGCAATCATGGCCGACGACGAAGTGCTCGTGAACAGTTTCACGCGCTCGCTCGAACTCGGCGCGTTGCCGACCGTGCACGCGGAGAACGGTGAACTCGTCTTTCAGTTGCAGAAGCAACTATTGGCCAAAGGCTTCAAAGGACCGGAGGCGCATCCATTGTCGCGTCCGCCCGAAGTGGAAGGCGAGGCGGCCAATCGCGCGATTCGCATCGCCCAGGTGCTCGGCGTGCCGCTCTACATCGTGCATGTGTCGGCGAAAGATGCGGTCGATGTCATCGCGAAAGCACGCAACGACGGACTGCGCGTGTTCGGCGAAGTGCTGCCGGGGCATCTCGTGATCGATGAATCGGTTTATCGCGATCCCGACTGGACGCGCGCCGCGGCGCACGTGATGAGCCCGCCGTTTCGCACGAGCGAGCATCGCGAGGCGTTGTGGCGCGGGCTGCAATCGGGTCAACTGCACACGACGGCGACCGATCATTGCGTGTTCTGCGCGTCACAGAAGGCGATGGGCCGCGAAGACTTCACGAAGATCCCGAACGGCTGCGGCGGCGTCGAGGATCGCATGTCGGTGCTGTGGCATCACGGCGTCAACATGGGCCGTCTCACGCCGAACGAGTTCGTGCGCGTGACCTCGACCAATGCCGCGCAGATCTTCAATCTCTATCCGCGCAAGGGCGCGGTGCAGGTGGGCGCGGACGCCGATCTCGTCGTCTGGGATCCGAACGCGACGCGCACGATTTCCGTGAAGACGCACCATCAGCAGGTCGATTTCAACGTGTTCGAAGGCATGACGGTGCAGGGCGTCGCGACGCACACGCTCACGCGCGGCGCGCTTGCGTGGGCGAACGGCGATCTGCGCGCGGTGCGTGGCGCAGGGCAGTATCTGAAGCGTCCGCCGAACGCGTCGTACTTCGAGGCGGCGCGCGTCGCCAACAAGCTGAAGGAGCCGCATCCGGTGAATCGCGCCGAAGCCGCATGATTCGCGTTCGGTGACAAAGCCCCGCGTCCCTGCGACGCGGGGCTTTGTCGCGTTTCGGGCGCTTTCACACGCTTGCAAGCATAATCCGGCAGGCTGTCTGTCTTTGCGCCACCGGATCATGCCGATGAAAATCACCAAGCTACTCCGCTGCTTCGTTGCGCTCGGCGCACTCTCGCTGCCGCTCACCTGCGCGGCCAATCCGAACGCGCTGTGGGAGATCGTCCACGACTTTTGCGAGCCCGCGGCCGAGGGCGCGCACGTTCGGCAGAAATGCGCCGATGTGAATCTCTCCGGCGGCTATGCGGTGCTGAAGGATATCGTCGGCGTCGCGCAATATCTGCTGATTCCGACGGCGCGCGTGAGCGGCATCGAAAGTCCGGAGCTGCTCGAGCCGAACGCGCCGAACTACTTTCGCGATGCATGGAACGCGCGCGTCTACGTGAATCGCGCGCTGCGTCGCACGCTGCCGCGCGATGAAGTTTCGCTTGCCATCAATTCCGCGAGCGGGCGCACGCAGAACCAGCTGCACATTCATATCGATTGCCTCGCGCCCGATGTCGTGCGAGCGCTGCGTGAAGTGGGGCCGGGCATCGGCAGGGAGTGGGCGCCGTTGCCGGTGAGATTGCGCGGGCATATGTACAGCGCCATGCGAATCGACGACGCCGATCTCGCGCACACCGATCCCTTCAAGCTCATCGCGCCCTACGCCGCAAGCCGCGGCCAGACGATGGGCGAACAGACGCTGCTGCTAGCGGGCGCGGTGCGCAGCGACGGCGCGCCCGCGTTCTATCTCCTCAATGATCACGTTCAGCCGGGCAACTGGGCGTCGTCGGAAGAGCTGCAGGATCACACGTGTTCGTTGGCCGATCGGTCTATAGAAAAACCGTGACGGTCGCAGAAGAATGAAGTGGCTGGAATGGTTCGGAGTTCGGATCAAATGGTCCGCAATTCGGAACTTTCTAGTCTTGTCACTTCTACTTCTGGGAACCACAATGAATGCGCTTCGAGATTACGTTTGACCCGTTGAAGGACGCGATCAATCGCATCCAGCATGGCGTGTCGCTCGGCCTTGCGAGCGAGATCGCCTGGCACGATCTCTTGCCGAAGGTGGATGGTCGTCGAGATTATGGAGAGGTTCGCGAAGTCGGCTTTGTGCGAATTCGTGGCCGTGTTTTCTGCGTGGTGTTCACGCGAAGAAACGAAATGCGGCGCATCATCAGCCTGCGCCGCGCCAACAAAAGAGAGATACATCGATATGCAACAAACGTATAAAGGGTTCATCCTTCCCACGGCTGAGGAAGAAGCCGAGATCCAGCGGGGCATCGAACTCGACCCGGACACCTGGAATCTCTCCTACGAAGAGTTCGAGCAATTGACACCAGTCGTCCTCCCGATGAGCGAGCCGGCCGGAGCGTTGCCGCCCGCAACATGACCGCTCAACTCGCGCCGCGCGTGCCTACCCGATGCACAAACACCCGCGGCGCAATCCCCTCGACACGCGCTTCCGGCATCACGCGCTTCAACGTGCGCAGCGTGAACGCGAGGTCTTCGCTGGCCGTGTCGATTTCGAGCCGCAGCTCGCAGCCTTCGCGTTGTGCCTGACTCACATAAATGCCGAGCGGCGAGTGAAACAGCGCGCGTATGCGCTCGCGTGATGCTTCGCCGTCCGCGAAATGCGCCAGCGCCATGATGCGCACGCGCTGACACGCGCCAATCCCTTCATCATGTAAGTTTCTGCGGCTGGCAGCCCACGCAAGCGACATGTCCATGACCGTTGCTCCATCACGTTTCCCTTGTGTAGAAGCATAGGCCGGCTTTCGTCAACGTCACGCAAAGAGAGGTTCGCGACGTGTAAAAAACGTATCAATCGAAGCCCTGAAACACGGCATCGTCCGGGCCGATGGACGCAGGCGATTTCCACGCCGCGTCGCGCATCGAATGGCGCACCTGATGTTCGACGCCGAGCAGCACCGCGAAAATCGCCATGCGCACCGCGATGCCATTGTCGGTCTGGCGGAAGATGGCGAGGCGCGAGTCGTGGTTCAGATCGGTCGCGAGATCGTTCGCGCCGGGGCGGCTGTCGCGCGGCAGCGGATGCATGATGAGCGTGTCGCGTCCGCACACATCGTCGACGAGCGCCTGATTGATCTGAAAATCGGGCGTATAGCCTTCGATGGACTCATCGGCGAAACGCTCCTTCTGAATGCGCGTCGCATAGACCACGTCCGCGCCCGCGAGGCCCGCGCGCAGGTCGCTCGTCTGCTCGATCACATGATCGCCGCGCGCGAGGCGGTCGACGATATGCGCCGGCATTTCCAGCGAGCGGGGCGACACGAGCGTGAATTTCAGCCCTTTGTAAAGCGAAAGCAGCTTGGCGAGCGAATGCACGGTGCGGCCGTACCTGAGATCGCCGACCATCGCGATATGCGCGCCGTCGACGATCTTCCCGAGACGCGAGAATTCGCGCTGAATCGTGTAGAGATCGAGCAGCGCCTGGCTCGGATGCTCGCCGGGGCCGTCGCCCGCGTTGATGACTGGAATATTCGTCGCCCGCGCGAATTCGGCGACCGAGCCTTGCTCCGGATGACGCACGACGATCGCATCCGCGTAGCCGCTGATCACGCGGCTTGTGTCGTAGATCGACTCGCCCTTGGCCATCGACGAGAACGTAAAGCCGGTCGTGTCGCACACCGAGCCGCCCAGCCGCGCGAACGCCGCGCCGAAGCTCACGCGCGTGCGCGTGCTGGCCTCGAAAAACAGATTGGCAAGCACGGCGCCTTCCAGAACGCGCGTGATCTTCTTGCGCCGCGCGATGGGCTGCATCATGTCCGCCGTGCGGAACAGTGCTTCGGCGGACTCGCGCGAGAACTGGTCGATCGAAAGCAGTTGCGGCCGGCCCTCGAATTCGATTGTCGGGTATGCGCTTTGCGTATATGCGCCGTTCTCCGGCATACCCGCGAGAATTTCGCCGACGTAGCGCGCGGCGATTTCCGGCATTGCACGCGATTCCGGCGATTCGTCCGGCAGCAGCCATGTGTCGAGCGCGCGGCGCGACACGCCGATGCGCGACGCGAACGCATCGCGCGTCATGTTCAGGCGCCGCATGGCGTCGCGAAGAATCGTCTGCTGCTGATGCTGCTCGTGCTGTGGACTCACGTCACCGCTCCAAAATATACGCGGTGCGTATATTAGGTCACTCGCCGATCAGATGCAAGACGAGTTCGCGCTGATGCTGCGCCGTCCGATGCTCGAACACATAAATGCCCTGCCACGTGCCGAGCACCATGCGGCCGGCCTCGACGGGAATGGAAAGCTGCACGGTGGTGAGCGCGGTGCGCAGGTGCGCGGGCATGTCGTCCGGGCCTTCGGTGTCGTGCACGTAGCGGCCGGGGGCTTCGGGCGCGACCGACTCGAAATAGCGCTCGAGGTCCGCGCGCACGTCGGGATCGGCGTTCTCCTGAATCAGCAGCGATGCCGACGTGTGCCGGCAAAAGAGCGTGAGTACGCCGGTGCGGATGTCCTGAAGATCGATCCAGTGATCGATGTCGCGGGTGACTTCGTGCAGGCCGCGCGAACCTGTCGCGACCGTCAGATGGTGGAGTGCCTGTTTCATGTCGGCCTCTGCGTGGAAAGTGGGCGCCACTTCGTGAGTTTACCGGCTTCCCGGCCCGCCGATTCGTTCCGGTTCCATGAACTATCCTGTCTGGACGACGGCTCGACGAAAGGCGCGAACGATGACCGACAGGCTTTCGAACAGGCAAACGGCCTGCGCAATGCTCATCGCCGTGGCGATCGCGTTTCCGGCCGCGACCCGCGCCGACGACACGCGCGAGAACCGCGGCAACGATCCTTTCCTGCACGTGTCGAGCGCCATCGCGGGCTGCGAAGCGCCGCGCGGCCCGTTCGAGACGGAGCAGGAATGGCTCGACGAGGCGCATTACCGCATCGAACGCGGCAATAGCTGCTGGATCGCGGGCCGCTGCCGTCTCGCGAACAGCTACAGCTACGACAAGGAGATCGCCGAAAGCGTCACGCGGCGGCTCAATGCGCTGAACGCGTCGCTGCAGTGGCGCGAGAAGACGAGCCTGTGGCTCACGCTGCAGCGCCGCTTCATCTATCTCGACGGCTGCGTGTCGCGCGATTTCGACAAGGCGCGCTTCGTGTCCGCGCTCGGCGAGACGGCCGATGTCGAAAAAGTCATCGACCGCACGACACGGCGGCCGTGATTGCGTAATTGGCCTAATCTAAAAGAGAGACCAAACACGAGGAGCCGCGGCGCACGCGTGCCGCTGGTTTTCGCCGATGAGAACGAACCTCGCTGACTGGCTGTGGCGTCGCACTCGACGTGCGCTGCGCGTGCTGTTGCTGCTGGCGTTCGCGCTCATGCCGATGCGTGCCGCCACCGGCGCGGCCGCGCCGGCCGTCGTGATCCCGCTGAAAGGCGCGATCGGCCCGGCGAGCGCGGATTTCGTCGTGCGCTCGCTCGCCCGCGCCGCCGACGACCACGCGCAACTCGCCATCCTCGAACTCGACACGCCCGGCGGACTCGATCTCTCGATGCGCTCGATCATCCAGGCGATCCTCGCCTCGCCGGTGCCGGTGGCCGTGTTCATCGCGCCCGCGGGTGCGCGCGCGGCGAGCGCGGGAACGTACATCACGTACGCGAGCCACATCGCGGCAATGGCGCCCGGCACGAACCTCGGCGCGGCATCGCCGGTGCAGCTCGGCATGGGCGGAACGGAGCGCGAGCCGGGCGCGGGCAAGGCCGCATCGGGCACCGACACGCAATCGACCGAGACGAGAAAGCAGATGCAGGACGCCGCCGCCTACATACGCGGCCTCGCGCAATTGCGCGGACGCAACGTGCAATGGGGCGAGCGCGCGGTGCGCGAGGCGGTCGCGCTGTCGGCGACGGAAGCGCTGGAGCAGAAAGTCATCGACCTGACCGCCAACGACGTTCCCGATCTGCTCGCGAAGCTCGACGGCCGTCACGTGACGACCGCGAGCGGCGCGCACGTGCTCGCGACGAAGAACGCGCCGGTCGTGGTGCTGCAACCGGACTGGCGCAGCCGCTTTCTCGCGACGATCACCGACCCGAGCGTCGCGCTCATCCTGATGATGATCGGCATGTACGGGCTCTTCTTCGAGTTCGCGAATCCGGGCATGGTGCTGCCGGGCGTCGCGGGCGCGATCTGTCTGCTCGTCGGATTGTTCGCGCTGCAACTCCTGCCGATCAATTTCGTCGGACTGGGATTGATCGTGCTCGGTCTCGGCTTTCTCGTCGCGGAGATGTTTCTGCCGACGTTCGGCTCGCTCGGCATCGGCGGGGTCATCGCGTTCGCGATCGGCGCGCTCATGCTGATCGATACCGATGTGCCCGGCTTCGGCATTCCGGTCGGTCTCGTCATCGGTCTTGCGCTCTTCACGGCGCTGTTCGTGTTCACCGTGTCGGGCGTCGCGTTGAAGGCGCGCAGGCGGCCTGTCGTGAGCGGCGGCGAAGCGATGCTCGGCAGCATCGGCGTGATGTTGACGCACGAGCCCGGCAGCGGCTGGGCGCGCGTGCAGGGCGAACGATGGCGCGTGCAGGCTGCCGCGCCGCGAGCGTTGCCGCCGGAAGGCGCGCGCGTGCGCGTGATTTCGCGTCACGGCCTCACGCTGACCGTCGAGCCGATCGAAGACGCACGCGAGACTCCTGAACACATCCACGACGAGGCTTGAAAAATGGGGCTTACATTCGGTTTCAGCGGCATCCTGATCGCGCTCTTCATTTTCCTCGTGGCGTCGGCGGTGCGCATCTTCCGCGAGTACGAGCGCGGTGTCGTGTTCATGCTCGGGCGCTTCTGGAAAGTGAAGGGTCCGGGCCTCGTGCTCATCATTCCGATCGTGCAGCAGGTCGTGCGCATGGACTTGCGCACCGTCGTGTTCGACGTGCCGCCGCAGGACGTCATCACGCGCGACAACGTGTCGGTGAAGGTGAACGCGGTCGTGTACTTTCGCGTCGTCGATCCGGAGAAGGCGGTGATCCAGGTCGCGCGCTTTCTCGAAGCGACGAGCCAGCTTTCGCAAACCACGCTACGCGCGATTCTCGGCAAGCACGAGCTCGACGAGCTGCTGTCCGAGCGCGAGCGCCTGAACAGCGACATCCAGCGCGTGCTCGATTCGCAGACGGATGCATGGGGCATCAAGGTATCGAACGTGGAGATCAAGGACGTCGACATCAACGAGACGATGATCCGCGCGATCGCCCGCCAGGCCGAAGCCGAGCGCGAGCGCCGCGCGAAGATCATTCATGCGGAAGGCGAGTTGCAGGCGTCCGAGAAGCTGCTGCAGGCGGCGCAGATGCTCTCGCAGCAACCGCAGGCGATGCAGCTGCGCTATCTGCAGACGTTGACGACGATCGCCGGCGACAAGAATTCGACGATCGTCTTTCCGGTTCCGGTCGATATCGTTTCCGCTGTCATCGACCGCTTCACGAAGGCTTAAACGAGCTTCGGAAAGTCGAGCGTCGTATCGTTCACGCGGTTCACGAGGTTCGTGAAGTTGATGACGCTCATCGCGAACAGCGTGTCGACGACCTGTGCTTCCGAGTAGCCCGCTTCACGCACTTCGTTCAGACGCGAAGCGTCGATCGTGCCGGTCGAACCCGCGACATGCCGCACGAAGCGCACGAGCGCGTCGCGCTTCGCATTGCCGGTCGCTTCGCCCGCGCGGATCTGTTGCGTTTCCTTTTGCGAGAGCCCGACCATCTTGCCGACGACCGTATGCGCGGCGGCACAGTAATCACAACCCGCGAGTTCGCTGACGGCGAGCTTGATCGCTTCGACATCGGCCTTGTCGAGGCTGCTCTTCGCGAGGATCGCATCGCCGTTGAGCGCGGCGCCGAGCGCGGCCGGGCTATGCGTGCCGATGGTCGCATAGGCGTTCGGCACTTTGCCCGCGGCCTTCTTGATCGCGGCGAACAGATCGGCGGTCGCGCCCGTGGCTTCGTTGACGTTGACTTGGGAAAGACGTGACATGGTGTGCTCCTTCGTTCAGTGGTTGGCCATCTCGATGGCATGGGTGAACTTTAGGCGCGCGCCTGTCTCGCGTGAATGCTCGCGCGGCTCGTAAAACCGCGCGATCGTCTCAACGTGCGTATGCCGCGTCTTCGTGCCATGATCGTGGCTCCCGGCACGCATCACGCATACACGCGCATATGGACTATCTGACGAGCCTGAAGGTGTTTTGCACGGTGGTCGAAGCGAAGAGCTTCGCGCGTGCGGCCGACATACTCGGCTTGTCGCCGCCGGTCGTATCGCGCGCGATCGCGGGTCTGGAAGAGCGGCTCGGCAGCCGGCTCTTCAATCGCACGACGCGGCAGATCTCGTTGACGGAGACCGCGGAGCGCTTCTTCGCCGACTGCTCGCGCCTGCTCGACGAACTCCAGGCGATGGAAGAGCGCGCATCGAACCGCGCGAGCGAGGCAACGGGCCTGCTGCGGCTCGTGTCGCACACGACCGTGATGATGAGCCGCTATGCGCCGCTCGTCGCGAGCTTCAGGCGCGTGCACCCGCACGTGCGTCTCGACGTGACGCTGACCGAGCGGCCCGTCGATCTCGTCGGCGAAGGCTACGATCTCGCGATCGTGCTGCCCTTCATGCTCTCCACCGATACCGCCGTCACGCGCCTGCTCGAAACCATTCCGCTCGTGCTCGTCGCGAGTCCCGCGTATCTCGCGCAGCGTCCCGCGCCGCGCCATCCGTCCGAACTCGTCGATCATCAGTTCGTCCCGATGTCGCCGTCGATCCGCAAACCCGCGCTGACGTTTCGCATCGGCGGGGAGGAACTGCGCGTGCCGCTCAATCACGACATCGCGTCGAACAGCGCGGTGTTCAATCGGGAGATGGTGCTGCAGGGCTTCGGCATCGGGGTGTTGCCGACCGTGCTCGTCGCGCATGAAGTGGCGGCGGGGCGGCTCGTCACGCTGCTCGACGCCTATGAGCGCGTCGATGCGAGCATCGAGATCCGCATCGCCTACAGCACGCGCGCGCTGCTGCCGGCGAAGGTGCGCGCGTTCATCGAGCATGCGGCGCGCTTCTGTGCAGACGAAGGCGCCCCGCGAAACTAAGTCCGAGCCTTGTCCCGCAAGGCTCAGCGCGATTCTTTCCGCCAGCGGTTTTCATTCGTGTGTTGCGTGAGTGTTGACTTGGTGCATATGCACAACTAGTCTTCCGGGCTATGACGGGCGACGCATTCGCCCTTTCCTCACTTCAAATTGTGCATATGCACTATAATCGCAGATGACGACTCCTACGACGGAACTACCTTCGGTGGCGGCGCCGGCCCTCGCGCGGCCGGCGCGCCGGATTCCCTGGATGCTGCTCGCGCTCGGACTGGTCGGGCTCGCGCTGATCGCCGCGGCGAGCTACTGGGCGCTGGTGCTGCGCTTCGTTCAGACCACCGACGATGCCTATGTCGGCGGCGATGTCACCGTGCTCGCGCCGAAGGTGAACGGCTTCGTCACCGATGTGCTCGTGCAGGACAACCAGCGCGTGAAGGCGGGGCAGGTGCTGATCGCTCTCGATTCGCGCGACTACGACGCGCGCCTCGCGCAAGCGGACGCCGAATTGTCCAGCGCGCGGGCGGCGGTGATCGAGTGGCAGGCGAAGGATGCGTTGCAGGCGGCCGTGATCAATCAGCAGCAGGCGGAAGTGCGGGCTTCGGCGGCGGAGTTGACGCGCAGCGGGCAGGACCGATCGCGCTATCGCGAGCTCGTCAAGGACGATGCGGTGTCGAACCAGATCGTCGAGCGTGCCGATGCGGACTACACGAAGGCGCAGGCGGCGGTGGATCGCAGCGGCGCATCGCTCGTCGCGGCGAAGCGCCAGTTGAGCGTGATCGAAGCGCAGATCGCGGATGCGCAGGCGCGCGTCGCGACGGCCGAAGCGGCGCGCCGCGTCGCGGAGCTGAACGTCGAGTACACGACGATCCGCTCGCCCGTCGATGGCTACGTCGGCAATCGCACGGCCCGTGTGGGCGTGCTCGCGAACGTGGGCACGTCGCTGCTCACCATCGTTCCGTCGACGGGCCTCTGGGTCGATGCGAACTTCAAGGAAGATCAGCTGAAGAAGATGCGCGCGGGCGACGAAGCCGACGTCGAGCTCGATGCATCGAGCGTGCCGCTCACGGGTCACGTCGAAAGCCTCGCACCCGCGACCGGCGCCACTTTCAGCGTGCTGCCCGCCGAGAACGCGACGGGCAACTTCACGAAGATCGTGCAGCGCGTGCCCGTGCGCATCCGTCTCGATGTGCCGAAGGGCATGGAATCCGTGCTGCGTCCGGGCCTTTCCGCGACGGTCAAGGTTCATATCGGCAAGCGGTCGAACGGCTGAGGAGCGGGGCGATGACTCATTCCGTTCACTTCGATCCCGCGCAACAGCCGATCAGACAGCGCGTGTTCGCATTCGCGCTGATGTGCCTCGGCTTCTTCATGGCGACGCTCGATATCCAGATTGTGGCTTCGTCGCTGAAGGATATCGGCGGCGGATTGTCCGCGAGTCAGGACGAGTTGTCCTGGGTGCAGACGTCCTATCTGATCGCGGAGATTCTCGTCATTCCGATGTCGGGCTGGCTCTCCAAAGTATTCTCCACGCGCTGGCTTTTCGTCGCGTCGGCGGTCGGCTTCACGGTCACGAGCATGTTGTGCGGCATGGCGTGGGACATCGATTCGATGATCCTCTTTCGCGGCCTGCAAGGCGCGCTCGGCGCCGCCATGATCCCCACCGTGTTCACGACTGCCTTCGTGCTGTTCCCCGGCAAGCAGCGATTGATTGCATCGACAACTATCGGCGCGCTGGCTTCGCTCGCGCCCGCGGTCGGGCCGGTCATCGGCGGCTGGATCACCGATCAGTGGTCGTGGCACTGGCTCTTTTATCTGAACGTGGTGCCGGGTCTCGCCGTCGCGTTGCTCGTGCCGAAGTATGTGCATATCGACGAGCCCGATCTCGCGCTGCTGAAGAAGGGCGATTATCTCGGCATCGCGCTGATGTCGGGCTTTCTCGGCTGTCTGGAATACGTGCTGGAGGAAGGTCCGCGCAAGAACTGGTTCGGCGATGACGTGATCGTCGTGTGCACGTGGATTTCCGCGATCTGCGGCTTTCTCTTTCTCGTGCATGCGTTCACGGCGAAGGACCCGGTCGTCGATCTGCGCGCGCTCGCGGTGCGCAACTTCGCGATAGGCAGTCTGCTGTCGTTCGTGACGGGCATCGGCATCTTCGTTTCGGTGTTCCTGACGCCGGTGTTTCTCGCCCGCGTGCGCGGCTTCGATTCGCTGCATACGGGGCTCGCGCTGCTTTCCGTCGGCTGTTTCCAGTTGCTTTCGATAGGCGTGTACGGCTTCGCTTCGCGCTTCATCGACATGCGCGTGCTGCTCGCATTCGGTCTCGTCTGCTTCGGCGCGGGCTGTTACTTCTACACGCCGCTCACGCACGACTGGGGCTGGCAGCAATTCCTGCTGCCGCAGGCGTTGCGCGGCATCGGCCAGCAATTCGCGGTGCCGCCCATCGTCACGATGGCGCTCGGTTCGCTGCCGCCGTCGCGGCTCAAATCGGCGAGCGGGCTGTTCAATCTGATGCGCAATCTCGGCGGGGCCATTGGCATCGCGGTGAGCGCGACCATGCTCAACGATCGTCTCAACCTGCATTACCTGCGCCTGAACGAGAACGTGACGATCGGCCGGCCTGTCATCGACGATCTGCTCGCGCGCTCGTCGGCGCATCTTGCAGCCGTCGCGGGCGATGCGCTGGATGCGTCGCAAGCGGGTCTCGCATCGCTGCATGCGCTCGTGATGCGCGAGGCGCTCGTGCTGACCTTCGCCGATTGCTTTTACGTGCTCGCGCTGTGCTTTCTCTTCGGCCTTATGACGGTGATGTTCGCGAAGCCGATCACGAGCGCGCCGCCTTCGTCCGATGCGCATTGAACCAGGCCTTATCCGGATACTTCGATCATGAAGAAACTTTTCGCCGACATACTTGCAGGTGTGACATTGCTGGCGCTTGCCGCGTGCGCGGTGCAGCCCGCCACGCACGCCGATCTTCCCGCGACGGTCAACGCGACCGCGCCCGCGGACTGGAGCGTCGATGCGCCGAGACAGGCCGTCGATCCCACGGCGTGGTGGAATCAGTTCAACGACCCTGTGATGCATGAACTCGTCGCGTCGGTGCTCAATGACAACCTCGACGTTCAGGCGGCCGTCGAGCGCGTGAAGCAGGCGCAGGCGCTCACGACGCAACGACGCGCCGCGCTCCTGCCGCAACTCGACGCGGGCGCAGGCGGATCGTACTCGCGTCAGAACACGCCGCCGCCGCTCGGCTATGTGAAGCAGGCGGGCTTCGGCCTGACGCTCAGCTGGACGCCGGACGTGTTCGGCGGCGAGCGTCTGGAGTTGCTGGCATCGCAGGCGCAGCTCGTCGGCCGTGAACATGCGGCGGATCAGATCAGGCTCGCGCTCGCCGCCGACACGGCCGCCGCGTATGTCGATCTGCGCTGGGCGCAAGCCGAGCTGAAGATCCTGCAAGACAACCGGGAGATTCGCGAGCGCGCGTTGAGGCTCACGCAACGCCGCCTGCAATATGGCTTGTCGACGAAGCTCGATGTCGCGCGCGCGCAGAACCAGTTGAGCGATCTGCTGTCGCGCATCCCGCGCACGCAGGCGACGATCCAGCATCAGCTGAGCCTGATCGCGGTGTACTCGGGCCGCACGCCGGAGTCCATCGACAAGCTGATGCTCGCGAATGCGGGCACGGCGCCCGTCATTCCGGTGCCCGCGAACGGCGCGCCGCAGATGCTGCCTTCCGAAGCCTTATTGCGCCGCCCGGACGTGCTCGTTGCCTATGCGACCGTGCAGCAGCGCGCGGCGGAAGTCGGCGTCGCGCGTGCGGAGCGCTATCCGAAGTTCTCGCTGCGTTTGTCGGATGGCTTGCTGGCGTCGTCGTATCTCGGCTTGCCGACGCTCACCGACAACCTCTTTTCCGCCGCGCTCAACGCGACGAGCCCGATCTTCAACGCGGGCCGCATCACGGCGGAGATCGAGCAGAACGAGAGCAAGCTGCGCGAGTCGGAGCTGCATCTGCGTCAGACGATGCTCGAAGCGCTGAAGGATGTCGAGGATACGCGCAGCGATCTCGTCAGCACGACCGAATCGACGGCGCGTTTGACCGATGCCCTCGCGGCATCGGATCAATCGCTCACGTTGTCGACGCAGTTGTACAAGGGCGGCGCGGCGAGCTTTCTCGATGTGCTCGACGCGCAGCAATCCTATCTGCGCGACGCCGATGCGCTCAATCAGTCGAAGCGTGAGCATGCGCTCGCGGCGGTGGCGCTTTATCGCTCGCTGGGCGGTGGATGGAGCACGGCCGGCGATGACGATGTGATCAGGACGGCCAGCAATAAAGCGGAGGCGACGAAATGAGCCTGATCGAAGAAACCGCCGCCGGACTCGACGGTCTCGCGCAACTGCGCAAGCTGATCGCGTGCGGGCGCAAGCCGGGCATACTCGTGTCGCTCGATTTCGATTTCATCGAGGTCGAAGCGGGCAGGGCGGTGTTCGCGGGCGTGCCCGGCGATCACGCGTATAACCCGATCGGCACGGTGCACGGCGGTTATGCCGCGACCTTGCTCGATTCCGCGTGCGGATGCGCGGTGCATTCGTGCCTCACCGCGACGCAGGCGTATACGACGCTCGAACTGAAGGTCGCGTATCACAAGGCCGCCACGCGCGATTCGGGTTTGCTGAAGGCGGAAGGGCGCGTGCTGTCGATCGGACGTCGCGCCGCATTCGCCGAAGCGACGCTCAAGGATATGAGCGGGCGATTGTTCGCATCGGCGACATCGACGTTGCTCGTCATGGAGCGATAAAAAGCCCGGCTTCTCATCGCGAGAAGCCGGGCTGGTCGATAGTCGATAAAACCGCTTATTTCACGCTTTCCAGCGCCTTTCTCACCGTGCCGAAGATCTGATCGATCTGATCGTCCTCGATGATGAGCGGCGGCGAGAACGCGAGAATATCGGCGGTGTAACGCACGAGCACGCCCGCCTCGAAGCACTTGACGAACACCTCGTACGCACGCGCGCCCGGCGCGCCTTCGCGCGGTTCGAGCTCGATGCCCGCCACGAGTCCGAGATTGCGGATGTCCTTCACGAACGGCGCATCGCGCAGCGCGTGGACGGCGCTTTCGAACTTCTCGGCCTTCGAGGCAGCGCGCTCGAACAGCTTGTCGCGCTGATACAGATCGAGCGTCGCGATGGCCGCGGACATCGCAACCGGGTGCGCCGAGTACGTATAGCCGTGGAACAGCTCGATGGCGTTGGCCGCGCCCGCATTGACGACCGTGTCGTGCACGTTGCGGTGCGCGGCGACAGCGCCCATCGGAATGGCCGCGTTGTTGATCGCCTTGGCCATCGTGATGAGGTCGGGCGTCACGCCGAAGTACTCGCTCGCGGTCGCCTTGCCGAGACGGCCGAAACCGGTGATGACCTCATCGAAGATCAGCAGAATGCCGTACTTCGTGCAGATTTCGCGCAGCTTCTGCAGATAGCCCTTCGGCGGCACGAGCACGCCCGTGGAGCCCGCGAGCGGCTCGACGATCACGGCCGCGATCGTCGACGGATCGTGCAGCGCGACGATGCGCTCCAGGTCCTCGGCGAGATGCTCGCCCCACGACGGCTGGCCCTTCGTGAACGCGTTGCGCGCGAGATCGTGCGTATGCGGCAGATGATCGACCGACGGCAGCAGCGCGCCCGAGAACGTCTTGCGATTCGGCGCGATGCCGCCCACCGAAATGCCGCCGAAGCCGACGCCGTGATAGCCGCGCTCACGGCCGATCAGCCGCGTGCGCTGGCCTTCGCCGCGCGCGCGATGATAGGCGAGGGCGATCTTCAGCGCCGTATCGACCGACTCCGAACCCGAGTTCGTGAAGAAGATGCGGTCGAGGCCTTCGGGCATCACTTCGGCAACCCTGGTCGCCGCTTCGAACGCGAGCGGATGGCCCATCTGGAAGGTCGGCGCGAAATCGAGCGTGCCGAGCGCCTTTTGCACCGCATCGACGATCTCATCGCGGCAATGGCCTGCGTTCACGCACCAGAGGCCCGCGGTCCCGTCGAGCACGTCGCGGCCATCGGTCGAGCGGTAGTACATGCCCTTCGCGCTTTCGAGCAGGCGCGGCGCGGCCTTGAACTGGCGATTGGCGGTGAACGGCATCCAGAACGACGAGAGGTCGTCGATGACGGGGCGAGCATTCATAACGGGTCTCCTGAAGAAGTACGGCCACTGTATTCCTGCGCAAATTTGCACGGCATAGACAGTTGCTTCACTGCGCTGCTAACTGTGCTGGCAAAATGCTGCAAACTGTATTGGCTCGCGCGCGTGTGCCGCGCTATTCTCGAATCCATGATCGAATTCAAGCTGGAGCGCGGCTCGCGTCAGGCGCCGACGCTCGTCGAACAACTGGTGCGCGCGTTCGCCACGGCGATCGAGGAGCAGACGCTGCGCGCCGGCGCGCTGTTGCCGTCGGTGCGGCGGCTCGCCGAGGCCGAGCGCCTCAGCACATTCACGGTGACGGAAGCGTACGGCAGGCTCGTGTCGATGGGACTCGTCACCGCGCGGCGCGGCTCCGGCTATCGCGTGGCGGTGCGCGGGCGCAGCGAGCGTGTGCGCGAAGTCGAATTGCAGCCGGTTTGGCAGCCGCCGAGCCTCACCGCGACCTGGCTGCTTTCCGACGTCTTCGCCGATCATTCCGTGCCGATCAAATCCGGCTGCGGCTGGCTGCCGAACGAATGGGTCAACGAAAGCGGCCTGCAGCATGCGCTGCGCGCGGTGAGTCGCGTGCCGGCGGCGCGCATCGCGGATTACGGACATCCGTACGGTTTCGCGCCCTTGCGCGAGCGGATCGCGGAGCAACTGGATCATCACGGCCTGCCGGTCGATGCATCGTCGAACGTGCTGCTGACCGCGGGCGCGACGCAAGCGCTCGATCTCATCGTGCGTACGCTATTGCGTCCGGGCGATGCCGTGGTCGTCGAAGATCCCGGCTACTGCAATCTGCTGCAGATTCTGCGGCTCGCCGGCCTTCAGGTGCATGGCGTGCCGCGCACCGTCGCGGGCATCGATACGGACGTGTTCGAGCGCATCGTGATCGAGCATCGGCCGAAAGCTGTCTTCCTCAACACGACTTTGCAGAATCCGACCGGCGCGACCTTCGGCATGGCGGCGGCGTTTCGTCTGATGCAGATCGCGGAGCGTCACGGCCTGTGGGTCGTCGAAGACGATGTGAACCGCGAGCTCGCACCGCCCGGCGCGCCCTTGCTCGCGTCGATGGAAGGGCTGAATCGCGTGTTGTATGTCGGCGGCTTCGCGAAGACGATCACGCCCGCGTTGCGCTGCGGCTATGTCGTCGCCGAACGCGACGTGTTGCGCGAGCTGGCGCGCACGAAGATGGCCGTGGGCCTCACGTCATCGGAAGCGACGGAGCGCATCGTCGAGAAAGTGCTCACCGAAGGGCGCTATGTGCGGCATGTGGAATATGTCGTCGAGAAGCTGAAGGATGCGCATGCGCTCGTCGAAGAACGCATGGACGCGTTGGGCATCGACTTGTTTCGACGCCCGCGCGCGGGCCTGTTCGTGTGGGCCGCGTTGCCGATCGATCCGGCTGAGGGAAGCGCCGTTGCCACGCGCGCATTGCAACACGGCATATGGCTCGCGCCGGGTTCTTATTTTCGTCCGGATGACGCGGAAAGCGCGTGCTTTCGATTCAACGTCCCTTATTCAGTGGACGATGCGCTTTGGACTTTTCTGCAAAGAACGATTAAAGATCTTTAAAGCGGACACGGCGCATCGAAAGCGCCGTGTCCGCCATGCATTGCTATTGCGCGACCTGAGAAGAAGCAGATGCCGAAACCTGTCCGCGATGAATCTGCGCGGTGCGTTCCGTATTTCCGAAATCACTGCGTCCTTGCGCGGCTTCTTCCGCCGCGAAGGTTTGCGCGCTGACGCCATGTTGCGAAGCAGGCGCGCCGACATCGGGCCGATAATGCGGCGCGGGACCATAGCCGCTCGCAAAAGCCGAAGCGGCGAAGAGAGAACTCAATGCAATGGCAAAGCTCACTACGAGTCGCTTGTTCACGAGAATGCTCCAACGAAATAAATGAGGAGAGGCAGTTGTCCGGCATGCAGCAACCGCAATCGGAGAAGCGAGTCGTTCGATAAGAAGATAAGAAACGCCCCCGACATGAGAACGCAGTGTAGAAGCCCTTCGCCGATTTTTAATCGCGCGAGAAGCCAATTGAGTTTTCGCCGATCTCAAACAATGGGATAGCGCCGCGCGTATTCACGCGGCGTTTCACGAATCGCTCGCGCTGTTACGCGACGGCCTCGGCTTGCGACCGCTTTGCACGCGTCGCCGCGAGATGTGCCTGCAAATGCTCGCAGACGTCTTTTCTACGCACGGGATTGAGCGGATCGCATAGACGAATCGTGAGCGTGGACGTC
This sequence comes from Caballeronia calidae, assembly GCF_900044055.2. GTDB lineage: Bacteria > Pseudomonadota > Gammaproteobacteria > Burkholderiales > Burkholderiaceae > Caballeronia > Caballeronia calidae. Next base: position 248,787 of record NZ_FCOX02000005.1, read on the forward strand.
GTCGCGTGCAGCATCGGCGGATCGTCCGCGTCGGGCTCGGGCGCTTCCCACAGCACGACGGTGAAGGTGCCGTCGGAAACCTGGACGACCTGATAGCGCGCGAGATCGATCTTCGTTAGTTCATGAGGTTCGATCGAATGATGCATGATGTCCTCGACATACTCGGCATGTGCATCAACATTCACGCAAACACCGTGCCGAGGTCGAGTTGCGTTGCGTTGCGCATCATGCGGATGCGCTGTCGCTCGCAGGCATGGGCTGCGTGCTCGTCGTCTCCGGTTCGGAAGGGGCGTCGGCCATCGGGTTCGGCGCGGCTTCCTCGATTTGCCTGCGTGGCGCACTGCGCTTCGTAGCCGGCCTTGTCGCGCTCGTTTTTTTCACGGCGGGCGCCGCTGCCTTCTTCTTCGCTTCGGGGGCGCGCGCCTTGGTTTTTTTCACTGCAGCCGCAGAGGCAGTCGCCTTCTTGACCGCGGCCTTCCTGGCCGCCGTCTTCGGCTCGACCGAGCTTTCGGCGCTCTCCGCATCGATCAGAAACTTGCTGCGGTCCTTCACGTTCGCGATCCACGCGGGCGGGCGCGCCCAGCCGCTCCACGTTTCGCCCGTCTTCGGATTGCGGTACTTCGCGGGCAGCTTGCCCTTCTTCGCGAGCTTCGTCATCGCTTCGTGACGGCCCGCCGGGGCGGGATAAGCGACGTGCGGCTTCGCGGCGCGCCCGGCCTTGTTGCCGTGGCGGTCGATATCCGCGGTGGTGAGGCCGTGCCGTTCCATCATCGCGCGGATATCGTCGAGCACGGCTTGCGCGCGCGCTGCGATCAGCCGCTCGGTCTGCGCCTGCAGTTTCTTCAATCTGGCTTGTATTTGCTTGAGTGTCGCCATGGCTGTCTCCTCTCGGATCGATGCCGCGTCTTCGTGAAGGCGCTAACCCGCGCCCATTCTCGTTTCGTCGACGAACTTCTCCGTCGCATCGTCGATGCGGCGCGACTTGCGTCCGGCAGGCCCGTGCACATAGACGGCCTTGACGTCCGCGGATGCGTCGGGCGCGGGCGGCGGTGTCATCGCATAACGAAGCTCGCGCGCGTGATCGGCCAGTTGCAGGCGCGGGTCGAACACGGAATCGAAGCGCCACAGCATGCGGATGAAATTCGTCTGCCCATGCATCAGCAAATGCATGGCCCGGCCCGCCGCGCCGCGCAATGCGGCCCAGCCCATGTGCTTTCGATTGAGCACTTGCTGCGTGCGCACGAGCTCCGCATAGAACTCGGGCAGCGGCAGGCGCGTGGGCAGCACCGCGTGCTGAATGTCGTAGAGGCGGTAATCGAGACTCGTGAGACGCCGCTGTTCGCGCAGCCAGATTTCCGTGCCGGGATAGGGCGTATTCACGCTGATATTCACGATCTCCGGAATCTCCAGGCACCATTGGCGCACGGTCTCGAAGCGCGCGCGGTCCCACTCGGGATCGGCGATGAGATTGATCGCGACGGTGATGCCGAGCGAGCGCGCGAACGCCAGCGCCTCGAAGTTCTTGTCGATCGTGATGCGCTTGCGAAATGCTTTCAGTCCTTCCGCATCGATCGCTTCCATGCCGATGAACATGTACTGCAAGCCGAGCGTGCGCCAGAAACGGAACACGTCCTTGTTGCGCAGGAGCACGTCGCCGCGCGTTTCGAGGTAATACTGCTTGCGGATGCCGCGCCGCTCGATCGCGCGGCCGATCTCCATGCCGTGCTCCGCATGCACGAACGCGACGTCATCGACGATGAACACGCCCGGCTCGCGGATCGACGCCAGCTCGTTCGCGATGACTTCCGGGCTGCGCGAGCGGTAGCTGCGGCCATAGAACGTCCATGCACTGCAGAACGTGCAGTCCCACGGGCAGCCGCGTGCGAATTCGATCGACGCACACGGGTCCAGCGTGCCGATGAAATATTTGCGGCGATGCCGCAGCAGATCGCGCGCGGGAAGGATATCGTCGAGGCTTTCGACGAAATGCGGCGGCGGTCCCGAGCCGTCGCTCGTCACCGCGCCCGGAACGGCGAGCAGATCGCTTTTCGTCGCAACGGCATGCAGCAGCGCGTTCACCGATGCCTCGCCTTCGCCCTTCAGCACGCAATCGATCGCGCCTTCCGCGTGACGCAGCATGTCGTTCGCGGTGAACGATACGCTGTGTCCGCCGACGAAGATGAAGCATTGCGGCAAGCGCGTCTTCACCGCCTTGGCGAGGTCGATGATTTCGGGAATGTTGGCAAGATAGTTGCCGGAGAAGCAGAGCGCGTCGGGGCGCCATGTGCGCACGAGCCGGTGAAGGTCGCGGTGGGTTTCGACTTGCAGATCGATGAGGCGGACATCGTGACCGGCCTGACGCACGGCTGCCGCCACGGTTTCGAGCCCGAGCGGCTCGAGTCGGAGGAATACGCGGGTGTACATCAGGCCACTGGGATGAACGGCGAGCACCTTCATGGACTCTCCTCGCGAGAAAGAATCACATCGTGCGGATCAAATCTCCATTCGTGCGCGGCCTCTTCTGAAGCAGGGCCGTTGTCCTGACGGGGCCTTCGGCGCAAGGGAATGCCGAGGCCATGTTCATTCTACTGTCGGCTCGGGCGCGCTGCCCGATTGCGTGCCGAAACGTCCCGATGAACCGATGCGCCGATGGGCTATCCGCGCGTCGCGACGAACGCCGCCGTTTCGTAAGGCACGGTTACTTCATGCTTGCCGCTCAGCTCCGGCTCTGCATCGATCAGCGCGAGCACAGCCGCATCGATGCCGTCGCGCGCTGCGTCGGGCAATGAAGCGATGAAGCTCGTCGAGCGCACGCGATGCACGATGACGTCTTCCGGCGAGCCCGTATGGCCGAACGAGAAATGCGTTTCGACGAGCGGGCCGAAGCCTTCATGCGCAAACGCGTTGCGCCAGGCGCCGTTGTAATAGCGCGGCGTATCGCCTTCGTACCGGTTGACGATTGCGTCGAGCTTCGCGACCCACGGCACGCGCGCATCGCGCAGATTCCACACGAGGCCGAGCTTGCCGCCCGGCTTCAGCACGCGATGAATCTCGTCGAGCGCCGCGCGATTGGCGAACCAGTGAAACGACTGCGCGCACACGACGGCATCGACCGATGCATCGGCGAGCGGCATCGATTGCGCCGTGCCCGCGAGCGCCTGAACCTCGGGCAGCGCGGCGGCGAGCTTCGCGCGCATGGAGTCGACCGGCTCGATCGCGATGACGCGCGCGCCCGTTTGCACGAGGCGCGGTGTGAACTTGCCGGTGCCCGCGCCGAGATCGACGACGCTCGCACCGGGTCCGAGCCCGAGCGCATCGACGAGCCAGCCCGCGAGTTCAGGCGGATAGTCCGGCCGCCCGCGCACGTAGCTGTCCGCGTTGGCCGTATAGCCTTCGGCGGCTGCGCGGTGCACATTGGATGGGTTGTGCGCGGGCTGGGTCATGAGTGGATTACTCGCCGTAGATATCGAAGTCGAAGTACTTCTTCTCGATACGCTTGTAAGTGCCGTCCTTGATCATCGCAGCGATGGCGCCGTCGAGCTTTTCCTTCAGGTCGGTATCTTCCTTGCGCAAGCCGATCGCCGTGCCGGGGCCGAAGATCGCGCTGTCTTCGAGAGCGCCGCCCGCGAAGCCGTAGGGCTTGCCGCGCGGCGTTTCCAGAAAGCCGCGTTCCGCCTGCACGGCGTTTTGCAGCGATGCATCGAGGCGGCCCGCCAGCAGGTCCGCATAGACCTGATCCTGATCCGCGTAGGACACGACCTTCACACCCTTCGCGCCCCAGTGCACCTTCGCATAGGTTTCCTGCATCGAGCCCTGCTCGACGCCGACCGTCTTGCCCGCGAGCGATTCCGCGGTCGGCTGGATGTTCGAATCGCGCTTCGCGACGAGACGAGTAGGCACGTGGAAGAGCTTGCTGGAGAACGCGATCTGCTTGACGCGTGCCGGGGTCATCGACATCGTGGAGAGCACGCCGTCGAACTTGCGCGACTTGAGGCCCGGAATCATGCCGTCGAATGCATTTTCGACCCACACGCACTTCGCTTCGAGGCGCCGGCACAATTCGTTGCCGACATCGATATCGAAGCCGACGAGTGTGCCGTCGGGTGCTTTCGATTCGAAAGGCGGATAACTTGCATCGACGCCGAAGCGGATGGTCGACCATTCTTTTGCATGCGCTCCGACCGATACGGCCAGCATCGAACCCAACAACACCGTCAACAGCCTCTTCACGATAGTCCCTTCATTCTCTGAGTTTATAAGTGTGGACAGCATGCGCCGCCGCTGACGATTATAGAGGCGGGCGTGTGGCGCAAAAGAAAAACGGCCGCGAAAAGATCGCGGCCGTTCGAATGAAAAGTTACGGCTGCTTCCGGCGCTCAACCCGCGCGCACTTCGACGCGGCGCGGACGCGCTTCCTCGCGACGCGGAATCGTGAGCCTGAGCACGCCGTTCGTGAGATTCGCATCGATCTTCGTGGTGTCGAAGTCATCGCTCACGCTGAAGGCACGCGCGAAACGCGGCGCGCGTAATTCGGCGTGATGCACGCGCACCGCGCCTTGCACCGGCAATTCCGCTTCGGCTTCGATGGTGAGGCGCGCATCGTGCACCTTCACGTCGAGCTTCTCGCGCGGCACGCCGGGAAGGTCGGCCCACAGCGTGATGCCGTGGCTATCCTCGACGATATCGACAGCGGGCGTCACCGTCGCGCGGCGCACCGTGTCTTCGTTCTTGCGCGCCACTTCGTTCATGTTTTGCGGGGTGACTTGCGTGTTGTCGGTCATGATGAGCTCCCTCTTACTGAATGGTGATCGCACGCGGCTTCGACGCTTCGCGCTTGCCGATGGTGATGGACAGCGTGCCGTTCTCATAGCGCGCTTCGACCTTGTCGGCATCCGCGTTCTGCGGCAGCTCGATCACGCGGCGGAAACTGCCGGTGAAGCGCTCTTTCGCGTAAGTGCGCGCGCCTTCGACGCTGGCTTGCGCCCGACGCTCGCCGCTGATGGTGAGCGTGCCCTTGTCGACGGTCACATCGAGCGAAGCAGGCTCGACGCCCGGCGCGAATGCGACGATATGAATCGCATCGTCCGTGCTGCCGATATTCAGTTGAGGAAACGTATCCGTTCGGCTCGAACGAATGCTCGAAGGAAGATTGCCGAAGAGCGAGGACATGTGCCGCTGCATGCGGTCCAGCTCCGAGAAAACATCGCCGCCAAAATAGAAGTCACTCATGGTCCAGTCTCCGATAGTGCGGCCCGACGGCCGGCAGCAGGAAAGTTGAAACGACAGCGCGGTTGTTATCGCTGCCTGTGCATCCAAGGTAGGTGCGAAGGCTATCGTTTCAATACCGGAGGCCTATGTTTCCAGTGCGATTTATTTTCGCGAGGCGGCTCTTGAAAGATGTCGGAGCGAGCTTATATCAGTTCGAATGCGCGCTCACTGCGCAGCCAGATCATCCTGATAGTAGCCCGCGAAACGCGCGAACTGTCGTTCGGCATCCGCGGCATCCGCGCCTTCCTTGAGCACCGCGCTCGAAAACCCCGTCCGTTCCATCTGCACGAGCTGATCGATCAGCACATCGCCCGTCGCGCGCAAATCGCCTTTGAAGCCGAGTCTTCTACGAAGCAGATAAGCCTGGCTATACGCGCGGCCATCGGTGAAATGCGGAAAGTGCAGCTCGATACGATCGAGCGCGGCCAATCGATCCTTCAGCGTGAGCGGATCGTCCTCGTTCGCGAGGCTTGCGACGTGTTCGTTCTTATCGGCATCGTGATCCTGCTGCGTGAGAATGCGCATGCGTTGTACGCCATTCATGCCGTCACCTCATCGTTCATGCGGGCTGCATGGGCCGCGGCCTTGAACGGATCGAGTCCCACGCGCCGCACGGTTCCGATGAAACGCTCATCGCGCTCGCGCATGTCGCGATACGTCGTCAGGATGGCCTCGATCACATCGGGCACTTCCGCCGCGCTGAACGATGGCCCGATCACCTTGCCCGGTTGTGGCGCGCCGCTTGCCGCGCTGCCGTCCGATCCGCCGAGCGTGATCTGATACCACTCGCGTCCGTCCTTGTCGACGCCGAGCACGCCGATATGCCCGCTGTGATGATGGCCGCACGAGTTGATGCAGCCGCTGATATGCAGATCGATTTCGCCGATATCGTCGAGTTCGTCGAGATCCTGATAGCGCTCGGCGATGGCCTGCGCGATCGGCAGCGAACGCGCATTCGCAAGCGCGCAGAAGTCGCCGCCGGGGCACGCGATCATGTCGGTGAGAAGCTGCACGTTCGCGCTCGCGAAGCCCGCATCGCGCGCGGCCTGCCATAGCGCGAAGAGCTCGTTTGCACGCACCCACGGCAGCACGACATTCTGCGTGTGCGTGACGCGCGCTTCGCCCGCCGAGAACCGTTCGGCGAGATCCGCGATGATGTCGAGCTGATCGCCGGTCGCGTCGCCCGGCGATTGCAGCAGACGCTTGAACGACAGCGTCACGATGCGCAGCGCCGGGTCCTTGTGCCGCGCGACATTGCGTTGCAGCCAGCGCGCGAAGAGCGGATGGGCATCGGCATCGGTTGCATCGAATGCCGCGTCGTGGGCATTCAACGCAGGCGGCACGAACGAGGCACTCACGCGCGCCAGTTCCTCTTCGGTGATGAGATGCGGCGCGCCGTCATGCTCGACGATCTGCCGGAATTCCTCGTCCACGTCGTCGATATAGCGCTGGCCTTCGGCCTTCATCAGTATCTTGATGCGCGCCTTGTACTTGTTGTCGCGGCGGCCGTAGCGGTTGTACACGCGCACGATCGCCTCGATGTAATTCATGATGTGCCGCCACGGAAGAAACTCGCGCATCGGTGTGGCGATCACGGGCGTGCGTCCCATGCCGCCGCCCGCGCTCACGCGAAAGCCGAGTTCTCCTTGTTCGTCGCGCACCAGTTGCAGGCCGACGTCATGCCATGCGGTCGCCGCGCGATCTTCGCTCGCACCCGAGATCGCGATCTTGAACTTGCGCGGCAGAAACGCGAACTCGGGATGCAGCGTCGTCCATTGCCGCATGATCTCCGCGAAGGGGCGCGGATCGGCCACTTCATCGGGCGCGACGCCCGCGCGTTCATCGCAGGAAATGTTGCGGATGCAATTACCGCTCGTCTGGATGCCGTGCATGTCGACGGTCGCGAGCAGGTCCATCACGTCTGCGGATTTGTCGAGCGGAATCCAGTTGAATTGAACGTTGGTGCGCGTGGTGAAGTGCGCGCAATGCGTCGGCAGGCGAGCGGTGCCGAGCTTGCCTTGCGCGATGCTCGCCGCGCGATAGACCTCGGGATCGGGATCGTCGTATTCACGCGCGATGCGTGCGAGCACCCGCAACTGCGCGCTCGACAGTTCGCCGTAGGGCACGGCCACGCGCAGCATCGGCGCATGACGCTGCACGTACCAGCCGTTCTGCAGGCGCAGCGGACGGAATGCGTCTTCACTCAGGCGGCCATCCTGCCAGCGCTCGAGCTGGTCGCGAAACTGCGCGGCGCGGCTCTTCACGAATGATTTGTCGAACTCGGTGTATCGGTACATGGATGCGGCGGCTTATCGGAGAGAGGACCAACGATAGAGCGCTGGGCGGCATCGCGACAAGCAGCAGTTGCGATCGATTCGACGGTAGCAGTGCCGGAGCGCGCGCCATTCTGCTATCGCCGAATACATCGCAACTGCTGCTGTTTTTCATGCGGCGCGACGCTCATCATGAACGCGTGGAAGATCAATTCAGAGCTGAGGGAAGGAGCCGGTCATGGAACTCTTGAAGATGATGCGCATCGTGCTGTGGAGCTTTTTCGGCGTGCGCAAGCGCGCGTCGCACAACGCGGACTTCGCGCAAGTGAAGCTGCCGCTGTTGCCCGTCATCGCCGTGATGCTCGCGGGCACGTTCGGACTGACGCTGCTGATGGTCGCGAAAATCGCCACGGGCATCGCGCATTGATTTGCGGCACGCCTCGCATCCCGCTCTTACAATGGCGATCGGATGATTGCCACGAGCGAGGACCGGGACGATGAAAGTATGCGTATATGGCGCGGGCGCCATCGGCGGATGGATCGGCGTGAAGCTCGCGCAGGCGGGCTGCGATGTGAGCGTGGTGGCACGCGGCGCCACGCTCGACGCGTTGAGGAAGGAAGGGCTGAAGCTCGTCGAGAAGGATGCGACGCATATCGTGAAGGTCGCCGCGAGCGCCGAGCCCGCGGACCTCGGCGCGCAGGACCTCGTCGTCGTGGCGGTTAAGGCGCCCGCGATGGAATCGGTCGCCGCGCATATCGCGCCGCTCCTTTCCGGCGACACGGCCGTGCTGACCGCGATGAACGGCGTCCCCTGGTGGTTCTGCGACGGCCTCGGCGCGCCGTTCACGGGTAAGCGTCTTTCGTCGGTCGATCCGCGCGGCGCGATCGCCGGCGCTATACCAGGCGCGCAGACGGTCGGCTGCGTCGTGCATGCGAGCTGCTTCGTCGAGGCGCCGGGCGTCATTCGCCATCACCAGGGCAAGGGACTCATTCTCGGCGAAGCGACAGGCGCGCCCACCGCACGCACCGAAGCGCTCGTATCGCTCTTCGCGAAGGCGGGCTTCGACGCCACGCTCTCGCGGCAGATTCAACGCGATGTCTGGTTCAAGCTGTGGGGCAACATGACGATGAACCCCATCAGCGCGATCACCGGCGCAACCACCGACCGCATCCTGAGCGACGATCTCGTGCGCGGCTTCGTGACCGGCGTGATGCTGGAGGCGAAGGAAATCGGCGCGCGCTTCGGCATTCCGATCGAGCAGGACCCGGAAGACCGTCACGCCGTGACGCTCAAGCTCGGCGCGATGAAGACATCGATGCTGCAGGACGTGCAGGCGGGCAAGGCGGTCGAGCTCGATGCGCTCGTCGCTTCGGTGCGCGAACTGGGTGCGATGACCGGCGTGCCCACGCCGTTCACCGATGCTCTGCTCGGGCTCGCGCGCCTGCATGCCCGCACGCTCGGCCTCTATCCCGCCGACTGAGCCTGCATCACGCGACGACGATACGCAGCGGGTCCGCAGCCGCGAACGCTTCGGCCCGCTCCGCGCTCGGCGGATAAATCCACTCGGTGTTGATGCGCGTCTTCAGTGCTTTCGCCTGCGCGCCCGACATCTTCACCTCACGCTCCCAGCCTTCCGTATAGACCGCGCCCCACGGTCCCAGATCGAGACACGTCACGTATTTCGGCTGGCTGTACGGAATCGGCGCTTCGCCCAGCATATCCGCCGCGACGTTGTGGCCCGCCGAGCGGCCGAGGTTCATCGCGTGCTGGCAGGACATCAGTGCGTGGTTGCCTTCGTCGTCGGTGGCGGCGTAGGCGACATCGCCCGTCGCATAGACCGTGTCGACGCCCAGCACGCGCAGATTGCGATCCACATGCAGGCGGCCCAGCGCATCGCGCTCGGCGGGAATCTGCGCTGTCAGCGCGCTCGCGCGCACGCCGGCGGTCCAGATCACCGTGCTCGCTTCGATGCGCTCGCCGTCCGATGTCGTGAGTCCGTTCGCATCGACCGATGCCACGGCCGAGCCGAGCCGCCGCTGCACGCCGAGTGATTCGAGCGCCTCGACGATGACCGGACGCGGCCCCGCGCCGAGATCCGGCCCGAGTTCCTCGTCACGCTCCACGATGATGACGCGCACATCGGCCTCTTCGCCGAGCGCCGCGCGCAGCCGTGCCGGCATCTCCGCCGCCGTTTCGATACCCGTGAAGCCGCCGCCCGCGACGACGACCGTGTTGCGCGCGGGCGTATCGGGTTGCGTCGCGAGATGCTTGATATGCGCTTCGAGCGCGGCGGCTTCGTCGACCTGATCCACGCTGAACGTATGTTGCGCGAGCCCCGGAATCTGCGGACGGAACAGGCGGCTGCCGGTAGCCAGAACGAGACGATCGTAGTTCAGCTTCGATGGCGAGCCGTCGGCGCCGATCACGTCGACCTGATTGCGCTCGATATCGATGCGCTCGACCGTGCCCTGAATGAACCCGACACCCGTGGACGCAAAGATGTCCAGCAACGGCGCCTTCATGCCCGCGGCATTTTCTTCATAGAGACGCGGACGCACGTGCAGATGCGGCTCCGGCGCAATCAGCACGACTTCGATATCCGTCCTGCCGTGCTGATCGATGAGCCGCGCGGCGGAAAGGGCGCTCCACATGCCGGCGAAACCGGCTCCGACTACGAGAATGCGCTTGGACATTTCGATGCTCCTTGGGAATTCGATGTTGGATTCGTTCGACGGACGATTGTCGTCGACATCACTTAACTGCGATTCTATGAGTCGTAGATGATAAACGCAAGAGGTTTACTCGATGGATGTAAATCTGTCCGATTCGCGGGGCGAAGGCGAAATTTCAGGCGAGTTCCGGGCATATTGATATCGAGACATGCCGAAACTGAGATAAGGAAAGGCGTAGACGAAGCGAACAGGCCGCAATGTGGCGCCCACCGCGCTAATCTATGCAACGCACGCAACGAAACATCAGAGGAAGCGAATGGAACAGCAAAACCAGCAGGAAAGCGGAAGCGAGCTCATCGAGATGCGCGACATGCTGCGCGAGTTCGTCCGCGAGCGTGACTGGAGCCGCTTTCATTCGCCGAAGAATCTGGCGGCGGCGCTTTCCGTCGAGGCGAGCGAGCTGCTCGAACCGTTCACGTGGCTCGCCACCGGCGACAGGACCGAGCTCGACGACACGAAGCTGCGCGCCATCCGCCACGAGATGGCGGACGTGCTCGCCTATCTCGTGATGCTCGCGGATTCGCTCGACGTCGATCTGCATCGCGCGCTGATCGAAAAGATGGCGTTGAACCGCTCGAAGTATCCGGCCCACAAGGTGAAGGGCGACGCGCGCAAGTACACCGAGTACGACGAATAACCCGGCGCGGAAAGCCTCTGGCGCGCGGCACGCCCGCGCGGTTAAGCTTGGCTCTGACCGCTCGTTTCCTTGGAGGATTGCCGATGGACTTTTCGCTTTCGCCGGAGCTAACCGATCTGCAGGCGCGCGTGCGCGCCTTCATCGCTGAAGAAATCGTGCCGCTCGAGCGCGATCCGCGCTGCACGCCGCATGGCCCGAACGAGTCGCTGCGTGCCGAGCTGATCGCGAAGGGCCGCAAGGCAGGGCTGCTGTCGAGCCATGTGTCGCCGGAGTTCGGCGGCCTCGGGCTGAACCACGTCGCGAAAGCCATTCTGTTCGAGGAGGCGGGCTATTCGCCGCTCGGGCCGGTCGCGCTCAACATCGCCGCGCCGGACGAAGGCAACATGCATCTGCTCGAAGCCATCGCCACGCCGCAGCAGAAGGAGCGCTGGCTGCGTCCGCTCGCGGCGGGCGCGATCCGCTCGTGCTTCTGCATGACCGAGCCGCCGCCGGGCGCGGGCGCCGATCCCGCGATGCTGCAGACCCTCGCCGTGCAGGATGGCGACGACTACGTGATCGACGGCCGCAAGTGGTTCATCACGGGCGCGGAAGGCGCGGCGGTCGCGATCATCATGGCGAAGTTCGCCGACGGCCCCGCGACGATGTTCCTCGCCGACATGTCGAGTCCCGGCATCGTGATCGAGCGCGCGATGGATTCGCTCGACACGTGCTTTCCCGGCGGTCATGGCGTCGTGCGCTTCGAGGGCCTGCGCGTGCCGAAGGAAAACGTGCTGGGCGAGCCGGGCGAAGGTTTTCGCTATGCACAGGTGCGGCTATCGCCCGCGCGTCTCACGCACTGCATGCGCTGGCTCGGCGCCGCGCGGCGCGCGCACGATGTCGCGACGGCTCACGCACGGCAACGCCAGGCGTTCGGCCGTGCACTGGGCGAGCACGAAGGCGTCGGCTTCATGCTCGCGGACAACGAAATGGATCTGCACGTGACGCGGCTCGCCATCTGGCACTGCGCGTGGGTGCTCGATCAGGACGTGCTCGGCAAGCACGAATCGAGCATCGCGAAAGTGGTGTCGTCGGAGGCGTTGTGGCGCGTCGTCGATCGTTCCGTGCAGGTGCTCGGCGGGCAAGGCGTCACGCATGAAACGGTCGTCGCGCGGATTTTCGCGGACATGCGCGCATTCCGGATCTACGACGGTCCGTCGGAAGTGCATCGCTGGAGCATCGCACGGCGCATCCTGCGCGGCGAGAAGCCGCGCAAGGAGTCCGTCTGACGAATCGCCGGCTCAGTGGACGCTGGTGTCGCCGCTCGCCTGCCGTTGCGCGACGATGCGGCTCGCGCGCTGCGCGTTCTCGGGATAGTTCAGCCAGTCGTTGGGATCGTAGCCCGCCGCGCGCCACTGCAGGAATTCCTGCTTGACCTGGGCGCGCGTTTTGGGCGCGTTCGGATCGCTCGTCTGAACCTGCGGTTGCGCGAGCGCGGATACGGCGCAGCACAACGTCAGCGCGCCGAGAATGAAACGGGGGATGGATGTCATGACGAATACCTCATACCGCGTAGCACGGTCATTTGATTCTAGGTGACAGGACGGAAAAGGGCAGAAGACCTTTCACCGGTGCGCCGCATACGGCATGCCTCGTGATATTCGATGTCGCCTGCCGGCCGTCCACCCTATACTCGATTTTTTCGGGCGGGACGTGCCGGCGCGTTTTCATCGAACGCAGCGAAGCAAGGAACCACGGCCTGACATCGCGAACAAGAACGATCACAAGACAAACAGGCCGCAGTCATGAGCACGTCGGGCGTTGCCGTCACCAGCAGTTTTCCGGAGATGGACGAACTGAACGCGATCCGCGTCGCGGGCGGAGCGCGTTTCGCGTGGCGCACCGTCGGCGAAGTGCACGCGCGCAAGCATGCGTTTCCGCTGCTGACCGCATCGATCGGCTGTGATGATCCGCAAGCGCCCGCGATCGGCTTTTTCGGCGGCGTGCACGGCCTCGAATGCATCGGCACGCAACTCGTGCTCGAATATATGCGTGCGCTGTTGCGCCGCCTCGAATGGGACGACACGCTGCATCAGCAATTGCGCGCGATTCGTCTCATCTTCATGCCGATCGTGAATCCCGGCGGCATGTTCGCGCGCACCCGTGCGAATCCGAATGGCGTCGATCTGATGCGCAACGCGCCGCAAAGCGCCGAGGGACGCGTGCCGTTTCTCGCGGGCGGGCAGCGCATCGGGCCGTGGCTGCCGTGGTATCGCGGGCCCGTCGACGGCCGCATGGAAGTGGAGAGCGCGGCGCTGCTTTCGGTGGTCGAAGAGCAGTTGATGTCGCGGCCGCTCAGCTTCGCGCTCGATTGTCATTCGGGCTTCGGCTGGGACGACAGCATCTGGTTTCCCTACGCGGGCTCGGATCGGCACATGGCGCATCTGCCCGAAATGTTTCTGCTGAAGACGATGTTCGAGGAATCGTATCCGCATCATGGCTACGCATTCGAGCCGCAGAGCCATCAATATCTATTGCACGGCGACTTGTGGGACTTCGCGTATGACCGCTCGCGCGCGCCCAGCATCTTTTTGCCGATGACGCTCGAGCTCGGCTCATGGCGCTGGATTCGCAAGAATCCGATGCAGTTGTTCTCGCGCCTCGGCATCTTCAATCCCATCAAGGCGCATCGCACGCGGCGGGTGCTGCGCCGTCATCCGAACTTCTTCGATTTCCTGACGCGCGCCGCCTTCTCGTCGCGCCGCTGGCTGCCGAACGGCGAATTCCGCGAGGAAGTGCTGAGGCGCGCGCGTGAACACTGGCAGCGCACGGGCGCGTCATGAGCCAGTGGATTCTGTTGCGCGGCCTCACACGCGAAGCGCGCCACTGGGACGCGTTCGAGGCGGCGCTCGCGGCGCATGGGCTCGTCGGTGCGGATGAGCATGCCGTGTGCATCGATCTGCCGGGCAATGGCGCCGAACACGCGTATGCGTCGCCGCGATCCGTCCTCGCGATGATGGACTTCGTGCGCGCGCGCGCCGCCGCGCTGAACGTGCGCCTGCCGTGCCGTGTGCTCGCGATGTCGCTCGGCGCGATGGTCGCGACCGCGTGGGCGCAGCATCACGCCGACGACATCGAGCGGCTCGTGCTCATCAACACGAGCATGCGTCCGTTCGCGCGCATGCACGAACGGCTGCGGCCCGCGGCATGGCCGATGCTTGCACGTATTGCGATGAACTGGCCGCAGCCCGAACGATGCGAAACGCTGATATATCGCCTGACATGCAATCGCGCCGACACGCGCGACGCGGACATCACGCAATGGACGGGGCTGCGCCGCACGCACGGCGCGAGCGCGTCGAACGCGCTGCGGCAGCTCGCGGCGGCGGCGCGTTTTCGTGCGTCATGCGACGCGCCGCGCTGTCCGGTGCTGCTGCTATCGTCGGCGGCTGACCGGCTCGTCGATCCGGTATGCTCCGTACGCATCGCGAGTCGATGGCGCGCTTCGCATGCGGTGCATCCGTGGGCTGGCCACGATCTGCCGCACGACGATGCGCAATGGACGTGCCGAAGCATCGCCGCATGGCTCGATGAAGCGCGCGAGAATGAGAGCGCATGTGACAACCACGTGACAACGAACTCACATCTGACCGGAACATGAAACCGCCCATCGTCAATCTCGACACGTTGAATCCGCAGCCGCTGCCGCCCGAATTCGCGCCGACCGGCCCTGCGGCGGAACGCTATGCGCCGCGCATCGCGCGTATCGGCGGCATGCTCGGTGCGAAGAAGCTAGGGTATAGCCTCATCGTGCTCGAACCGGGCAAGCGCGCGTTTCCGTTTCATCACCATCGGGTGAACGAGGAGATGTTCTTCATCGTCGAAGGCGAGGGCGAAGTGCGTATCGGCGGCGCGACGCATGCGATCCGCGCGGGCGATGTCATCGCCTGCGTCCCGGGCGATGCCGAAACGGCGCATCAGATCGTCAATACCGGCAGCGAGCCGTTGCGTTACCTTGCGGTCAGTACGATGCAATCGCCCGAAGTCGTCGAGTATCCCGATACGGGGCGTCAGGCGGTGCTCGTCGCGGACGAGCCGGGCGTGAAAGGCTTGCGCGCGGTGTTTCGCGCCAGCGATTCGCTCGGTTACTGGGACGGTGAATGAAGCAGGCAGTGATATGACGCGCGGCCGTCGCTTCCGTCATATCGCGCGTAACGACGCGTAACAGTCCGGACTTTCTTGTTAATTCTTGTTAAGCCCGTGCCAATCGCGCGACGCCTAAGGGAAACCTCTGTTGCAACGCAGCATCGCCTTGCGTATGCTGTTCATGGTTGGGTGGCAAGCGCCGCCTGGATGCATCAACACGAACAATCGAACGCCGTTGATCAAGCAGCGTTTCATCGGGCGGGGGCCGGTAAGCCTTACGGGCATTTGCCTGAAGGAGTCGCAAATATGGATCTGAGCACATCGTCGAAGCCGACGCTGCACGTCTTCAATCAGGAAGGCGGGTGGCATTGGGGCATCACCGTCGAACGGGCTGCGGGTGGAATGAAGGTCGTCGCTTATAGCGACGAGGGCTTCGATTCCGAGGAAGAAGCGCGCGAAGACGGCGAGCACGTGCTGCGCTCGGAAGACTGGCGCTCGCGCCAGAGCTTCAGCCGCAGCGAGCGGCGTCAAGGTTATCCCTGATCGGGGCGGCACGCGCTCGCCTCGATGTTTTTCTGCTGTTCTCCTCACCCCCGTTGCACTCACCCCTCGCTGTATCTTTCCCCTGCACCAAAAACGCGCGACACTGAGCGCACCTTCGTTTCGACAAGGCGCTGCATATGTCGTCCATTCCTTGTCCATCCGGCGCGACGCCCGATGATCCGCGCTACGTCGTGCGCCGCATGAATCCGTCCGATGTCGACGTCGCCCTCGACTGGGCCGCCGCCGAAGGATGGAACCCCGGCCTCGACGACGCACGCGCGTTCTTCTGTGCCGACCCGCACGGCTTTTTCGTGGGCACGTGGGACGGTGCACCCATCGGCTGCATTTCGGCGGTCGCGTATGGCGATGCGTTCGGCTTCATCGGCCTCTATATCGTGCATCCGGAATGGCGCGGCAAGGGCTTCGGCATGCGCTTGTGGAACAGCGGCATGACTTATCTCGACGGGCGCAACATCGGGCTCGACGGCGTGCTCGCGCAACAGCCCAACTATCGGAAATCCGGCTTCGTGCTCGCGTATCGCAACGTGCGCTATGAGGGCGTCGCGTCCGCGGATGAAGACGTCGTCGACGGCGTGACGATCGCCGACGCGGCAAGCGTTCCCTTCGAGCGCCTGCTCGACTACGACACGCGCATGTTCGCCTGCGATCGCGCCGCGTTTCTGCGCGCCTGGCTGTCGCTGCCGCCGGAGCATGCGCGCGCACTCGCCGCGCTCGACGGCGATGCGTTGCGCGGTCTCGCCGTGATCCGGCGCTGCGGCACGGGCCACAAGATCGGCCCGCTCTTCGCCGACGATCTGCATGCGGCGCGCGCGCTCTATCGCGCGCTCGTGTCCGTGCTGCCGGGCGAGCCCGTGTTTCTCGATGTGCCGGAAAGCAATCCGGCGGCGGTCGCGCTCGCCGTCGAGCACGACATGAAGAGCGTCTTCGAGACGGCGCGCATGTACACGCGCGCGGCCCCGGACGTGCCGCTCGTGAAGGTGTTCGGCGTGACGACCTTCGAGCTCGGCTGAGGACCGGAAAGCGCGATCAGCCCGGCGGCGTGCCTTCGTGGAAGAAGGTCTTCAGTTGCGAACGCAGTTCCGGCGAGTCCGTGTGCTGATGCACGGCGACCGCGTGCTGCACGGCCGCTTCCATCAGCTCGTCTTCGGTATCGGCGGACAGAACGATGCTGCACTTCACATCGCTCGGGCATTCGCGGCAGTCGATGTACTTGCGTGTCATGGCGTCCTCCTCACATGAGACGCTGATCCCAGTATAGGCGGCGCGCGGCGGCCCGTATCGACGTTTGCACGCGCGCGCGCACTCCGGTAACGTGTGACGTCTGTGCCAATCGCGAGCCTGTCCATGAGCCACGATCATCCTCATCATCACGATCACGATCACGCCGGCAGCGCGTTGCCGGAGATGGACCTGCGCGTGCGCGCGCTCGAATCGCTTCTGGTCGAGAAAGGCTATATCGATCCGCAAGCGCTCGATGTGTTCGTCGAAACCTACGAGCACAAGGTCGGGCCGCGCAACGGCGCACGCGTCGTCGCGAAGGCGTGGCGCGATCCGGACTATCGCGCATGGCTGCTGGATGACGCCACTGCGGCCATCGCATCGCTCGGCTACAGCGGACGGCAAGGCGAGCACATGGTCGCGCTCGAGAACACGGAGGACGTACATACTGACTGGTGCATCAAATAGTGCTCTTTTTTCTCAGGCAGCGTAACGGACGTGTCTTTCCTTAAAGAGATTGCGA
>NZ_FCOX02000006.1 GCF_900044055.2 Caballeronia calidae
GGCCGAACTGGGTAACTGTGCTGCCGACAGCGGCCAATTGCCGATCGTTCTGGCGGCGGTAGCGCGCGACGCCGGGGCCGCCCCCAAGCAAGTCCTTGCCGATGCGGGCTACCGCTCGGAGGCGACGTTCGAACAATTGCGCGAGCACCCCGCCGAGTTGATCGTGGCGCCCGGACGCGAGGGCAAGAAAGAGGTGAAGGTCGATGCCCGGAAGCGCCCGCTATGCGCTGCGATGGCCGACAAGTTTACTTGTGCGCAAACTCAGGCGGCCTATCGAAAGCGCAAATGGCTGTCCGAACCGCCGAATGCCTGGGTAAAGAGCGTTCTCGGATTTCGACAATTCAGCATGCGCGGACTGGCCAAGGCCCAGGCCGAATGGAAACTCGTCTGCGCGGCGCTGAACCTACGCAGAATGTCGAAAATGACGCCTGCGTAAGTCCCGAAGGGGACAACATTGCCCTGATTTCGCCGCCGGGAAAGCCATTTTTGCGCGCAATGGCGGACCAAACCGCAATCGGCGTTGACGCCGCACGATGTGGCGTCAGTACCGGCAGCTCAAATTCTGTCTGCCGCGCGGATTCCTAGCTCGCTCGCGCGTGTTCGCGCGTGGAGCCATGCATCACAGCACGACCGATACCCTATTGGGAAGCACATGGTCCGCAACCGGAGAATTCGATTCCCTGGCGACACGTTCACATACTGCGACGACCTGCGCCGAGCCGGACGCAAGGAAGAGCGAATGATCGACGTCCGGAAAGATCGTCATTCGCACGGAGGGAAAACGCGACAGCCGCGCGCCCTGTTTGCCGAAATGCGCGGCGATAAGATCCATCCCGGCATCATAGGCGCCATAGACGAGCACGGTCTTCACGCGCTTCGCATCGAGTGCGCGGATGATCTGACCAGGCTCCGTCGCCCGCTCGGGCGGTGTCGTGTTCAGCCGGTCGAGTTGCAGCGCCTCGACGATACGCGAACGCACGCGCGTCAGCATATAGCCGAGCACGAAGCGCAATACACGCATCAAATGCTTTTCGCCGCGCAGGATCGCTTTCCATTTTTGACCGTCGAGCATCGACATGGCATAGCCGGCCATCGAATTGCGCGTGGACTCGCGCAGTCCATCGGGCGCAACGTCCGCGGGTTTTTTGAACGTCGGAAGATTGACCGTGACTACGCCCGTGATGACGTCTTCGACGAGCGCCGCCTTGAGCGCGTGATAGGCGCCCGAGCATACGCCGAAGGCGAAGATCGACTTATAACCCTGACGTGAGAGCCAGCGCGCGGCGGCTGCCGTGTCGTCCGTTGCGATCTGGTTATAGATGCGGCCGAATGCGGTGTCCGATTGCACCTCGCCGGGCGCCGCCGGACTGTCTCCGCGGCCCCGTGCGTCGAAGCGCAGCGAGGCTATGCCGCGACGCGCGAGTTCGCGCGCAATACGCACCGATAACCTGCTGTCGCCGACTCGTGAGCTCGCCGATGTATTCGCTATCAGAAACACCGGCCGGCGCGCCGAGCCGGTACGCGGCTCGCACATGATGCCGAATAGCCGTTCGTCGCCGATGAATACCGGACGCTCGACCGCTTCAGGCGTTTCGATTCGCGCGGCGCTCCATTCTTCGATCTTTGCAGGCGACCGCTCGCGCGACACCGATGCCGCACTGCCCGCCATCCACTGCACGGCCTCATCGAAAGCGGCGATCGGCAAGGCGTTGAATGCGGTCTCCTGAACGAAGCCGGTCAGACCTTCGAAAGGCCGCGCCTGCGCTTCAACGCCTCGCTCGAGGAGTGCATCGCACAACGGATCGTTTCCGCCGGCTTTCACGTTCATGATCAACACTCGGCGCGCCGGCGCGATTGCAGCGCGCTTCACGCTCGCCACGAGATCGATGGCTTCGAGCGAGCGTGTGAATTCGTCGCTATAGGCCTGACCCAGAACGTTTAGGCTGACCTCCTTTTCCTGGATCTCGCGCAAAGGCGGCGCAAGCAGTTCGAGCCAGGTTTTGCGCACGATGCTCAACTCACGCATATACACGCGACCACTCGCGACGGGTGCGAGTAGAACGAGATCGTCCACGGGCTCGCGCAATGCCGCTTCCAGCGCGAATGCGGCGCCCACGCGAAAACCGCATAACGTCACATGCTCGATATCAACTGAGGTTTTGAGCCAGTCGACCGCCGCGCCGATGTCATCGACCGACGATGCGAACTGATTCGGCGCGAGTTCGGCGTCCGTCGAGTCGCCCGTCCCCCGATAATCGAAACGCAGCACCCAGATGCCGCGCGCGGCCAATGTTTCCGCGAGATGGCGGATGCCGCTATAAGTCCATACGTATTCGTGGCCAAACGTATTGCAAAGCACAACGCCGCGCTTGCCCGTCCCTGCATGCAGCCATCCGAAACGATTCCCGAATACAACCGGTCTCATTGAATGTTTTCCTCGTCCTGGATGGCACGCCGTGAGCGATAACATCAAGTCTCTTCTTGCGATGCATGACCGTCAACGCCCGTTTAGCAAAACGGAGACGGTTTTAATGAGCAATCGTCGTGCCCGTAAGTAGAAAAGCCCCGCACGATGCCGGGGCTCTTAAGACGAAGCAAAATAAAAGGGGCTTCACATCACGAGTCGCTCGGCATTCTCACGGCGGGACCGCGAGGTATGAGGCGATTATATTAAGCGAGTCCTTAGTAGTGAGGCCGATCGCGGCACATGTGCCCGAACGCGCTACCTATTGGCGCATAAAGCATAGGCAGGCGGCTGGATCATCGTCGGAATGGAACAGAGCGGACAACTGACGTTGTCCGCCCATCGGATGACGCGTTGAGTGGCGATCAGAGATCGAGCACGAGCAACTTGCTGGCCGCACGTGATACACATGCGGTCAGGTATTCGGTCTTCTCTTCGTCGCTCAATATGCAGTCGTTGTGTTCGACGTCGCCCTCCAGATAGCGCACCTTGCACGTTCCGCATAAGCCCGCGCAGCACGACGTCTCCATCGTGACGCCCGCTTGCGCGAGCGCATCGGCAATGCTCTCATCCTTGGCCACTTCGATCTCCTGCCCGGTGCTGGCAAGGCGCACGATGAAACTGTCGAGCGCATCGTTGGCCGCCTGCTCGCCGGGATCACGCTCGGGCGCCTTGAAGTGCTCGAAGTGCACCGTGCCCGAAGGCCAGTGCTGCGCCGCTTCAGCGCATGCCTTCATGAAGCCGCCCGGGCCGCAGTAATACACATGCTCGCCTTCGCGGGGTGCGTCGAGCAGCTCGCGGATGTCGAGGCCCGCTGAAGGATCGCCGCCGTCGAAATGAAAATGCAGGCGCCCGCTCGCGCGCATCGGCTCGAATTCCGCCGAGAACGCGGCGCAGCTCGCGTCCTTTGCGCAATAGTGCATTTCGTAGTCGATACCCGCATCGTCCAGTTCATGCGCCATCGCTTTTAGCGGCGTGACGCCGATGCCGCCCGCGATCAACAACACGCGGCGCGCGCCGTCGACGATATGAAAGTTATTGCGCGGCCGACTGACGCGCACGATATCCTGCACGCGCAATTGCTCGTGAAGTGCCTTCGATCCGCCCCGCCCGCGCTCATCGCGCAATACGGCGATCACATAGCGATGACGTTCGCGCGGCGCATTGCTGATCGAATACTGCCGCACGACGCCGCCGGCGAGATGAATGTCGATATGCGCGCCCGCTGTGAAAGGCGGCAATGGCGCGCCCTCCGGATCGACGAGCTCGTATGAATTGATGCCCCGGCCTTCGAACCGGATCTGACGCACGAGCAGATTCAGCATCTGCTCCTGCGTGTGCGTTGAAATGAGTTGCGTTGACATGGTCGTCTTTCCTCGATCGATGATCCGACATCGCGAGGCACGCACGATGCGCCCTCGCGCTGCCCGTGTCACTGCTTCATCGATTGCTCGAGCGCCTCGAAGCGCTCGCGCACGAACGCGGCGCGTGCTTCGCCCTTCAGCGTCTCGCTTTCCGCCAGAATCGCGACGATCTGTTTCGTCACCTTTCGGCGGCGCACGATTTCCTCCTCGACAGTGATGCCCTCCGGAATCTCGAACACGTTGCCCGAGCAGAAGCTGTTCGGTGCGCCGGCATGCTCGCGGAACCATTCCGCGAAGTTCTGCGCGGATGCCGCAGGATTGGAACCGCGCAACGCATCGCGCAGCATCTTGCGGAACAGGAACAAGCCTGCATCGAACTTGGTCGGATTCTCGAGCGAATGCACCGCGATCGGCCGCTGACTGATGATCGCCTCATAGTCGCCCGGCGCGTATTGCGCCTGCTTGTAGTTCGCGCGCTCGCGATGATTCGGCGGAATGGGCACGATATCCTCGATGCCGTACTCGCCGAAACGCTCGGGACGGCGCATCGCAACCTGGCCATCGAGAAAGTCGATCGACTCGTAGCCCACCAGTTCCTTTTTGCCGATGCCGCGCGTGTCGATGCCCGGGCCCATCACGCGCCAGCCGATCATCTTGCTGTTCTCGTCGTCGACGGGCACCGTCCAGCGAATGATATGGAAGCGGCTGAAGAGCTTCTTTTGCGATCCGTCTTCCGACGTATAGGCATGCAGGCTCAGATTCGGCAGCACCTGATGCTGCACGCGCACGAAAAGCCGATCCTTGTTGACGCGGCGAGCCCCCGCGCACGCGAGGCTGCGGCCTTGCTGAACCGGCTGAAAGTGCATGTCGGGTGCGACTTCCATCGACGCTGCGCCGACTTCATCGAAGGTCGTGCCCTGAAACTGCCCATTCACCACGTTCTTCGCGGCATGCAATGCGGTCGGGTGGAAGTTGTCGGCGGCATTGTCCTGCACCTGCAGCCAGTTACAGTGCTGGAAGTTGCTGTAGGGCACGAGCTCATCGCCGGGAAGCACAGTGTAGTCGCCCTCCCACTCGGGGAACGGAGGCTCGTTTTCCGGCGGTCCCATGTAGGCGAACACGAGCCCATGACGCTCCACCGCCTTATATGCGCCCTGACGAATCGAGCACGCGTACTTCTCGGCTTCTTTCTCTTCGCCCTTTGGAAAAGGCACATGAAGGCATGCGCCGTCGACGTCGAACACCATGCCGTGATAGCAGCACATGATGCCGCGCTCCTGAATCGCGCCATATTCGAGGGATGCGCCGCGATGCGCGCAATGCGCATGTAGCAGGCCCACGCGCCCGCTGCCGTCGCGGAACGCCACCAGTTCCTCGTTGAGGATCTTGAGAAAGCGCGGCGTATCGGTCAGCTCGATCGACATGCACACCGGATGCCAGAACGCGCGCATGTACTCGCCCATCGGCGTGCCCGGTCCCGTTTCGGTCAGTTCGGGATCGTGGCCCGGCACCTTGTTCACGTAGTAACCGCCGTACGGCACGAGCTTCTTGACCGTCGCGCCTGCGCCGCCGCTGCTCTTCTGTCCTTCCAGCTTGTCCGATTTGATGGTCATGGGAATCCTGTTTGAGTGGGGGTGAGATTGAGCGATGCTCGAGACCTGAATTCCGGTTACCGAACTCCGAACTCTGTATACAAAGATTAGCCAGGCGATGCCGCCTTGTCTCTATGGGTAAACCTCAGTGCGACCGGGTATGACAGCGACGCGCGTTGACGCGCGGCGCTGCCGCGCTGTAACCTTGCCGTATTCTGTATCCAGAAATTACGGTCGTTATCATGCCCGCCAAACTTCTCAAGCTTCAGGCCCGCACCGATTATGTGGACGAGGTCTACAAGGTGCTGCTCGATGCCATCAGCTCCGGTTCCCTCGCCCCTGGCACGCGCATCACGCAGGAAGAGATCGCCGAGCAGCTCGCGGTGTCGCGCTCGCCCGTCCTGCAGGCGTTGCGCCTGTTGAAAAAGGACGGCCTCGTCGTCGATGCGCCCGGACGCGGCCTGCTCGTCACCCCGCTCGATCCGGCGTGGATCAGCCATCTCTATGAGATTCGCGGCGCACTGGATTCGCTCGCCGCGCGTCTGGCCGCAGCACGCGGTGCGAAGATCGACAAGGCGCTCATCACCAACGGCCGGCGCGCCTCGAAGAGCGACGACGTCAAAGCGATGATCGATGCCGACATGGCCTTTCATAACGCGATCTACACGGCATCGGGCAATCCGTTGATCGCAGAGACGGCGCAGACGCACTGGGTGCATCTGCGCCGCGTCATGGGCGCCGTGCTGCAGGCATCAGGACAGCGCAAGGCGATCTGGGACGAGCACGCGGCCATTGCGACGGCCATCGCCGAAGGAGACGGTCAGCGTGCCGCCGAACTCACCGATCTGCACACCGCGAATGCGCGCAAGAATCTCGTCGAACGGCTCGGCCTCGTGTTGAATGAGCAGCGCGACCGGGAAGCCGAAGCCACGTGAACGCCAAACCCGCCTGCGCAACGCGTCAACGACGACGGCCCCGTTTGCGCGGGGCCGTTCTTCTCGACGCGTGGGCTTCAATCTTCGCGACGCTTGCTGTTCACGAGCGCAGCAGGAACGGCGAACACGAGCAGACTGCCGATCACACAGCTCGCCGCGAGTCCGAGCACGCCGCTGCCCGTCGATCCCGTATGGGTCTGGATCACGCCGATGAGCCACGGACTCACGACGCCCGAGATGCTGCCCACGGAGTTCGCGAGCGCGAGACCTGCCGCCGCCGCACCACCGCTCAGAATCGCGGGCGGCAGGACCCAGAACTGCGAGATGGTGGTGACGACGCCCATCGTCGCGAGCGTGAGACCGATCATGCCGAAGAGGGTCGAGTGCGCGAAGGCCACGCTCATATACAGTCCGACCGCACCGACGATGCCCGCGCCCGCCAGATGCCAGCGGCGTTCGCCACGCTTGTCGGAGCTATGGCCGACCACGAGCATCGCGATCGCGCCGGCGCCATACGGAATCGCCGCGAGCAGACCTATATCGAGCGGATCGGTCACGCCGCTTGCTTTTACGAGCGTGGGGAGCCAGAAGCTCACGCCATAGAGACCCATCGTGAAGAAGAAGTAGGTCACGGAAAGCAGCAGCACCTTCGGATGCAACAGGCCATCTTTTACGGAATGCAGCGCATGCGTGGGCTTTTCTTCGCGCAGGTTCGCTTCGAGCATGGTTTTTTGCGAGTCGCTGAGCCACTTTGCGTCGGCGACCTTGTCGTCGAGATAGAAGTATGCGATGACGCCGAAGATAGCCGTCGGAATGCCTTCGAGCAGGAAGAGCCATTGCCATCCCGCGATGCCGTGAGCACCCCCGACATGCGTCATGATCCACCCCGACAGCGGACCGCCGACGACGCCGGACATCGGAATGCCCGTCATGAAGAGCGCGGTGACCTTGCTTCTGCGCGAAGCGGGAAACCAGTACGTGAGATAGAGCAGGATCGCGGGAATGAAGCCCGCCTCCGCCACGCCGAGCAGAAAGCGCATGATGTAGAAGCTCGTCGGCGTGGTGACAAACATCATCGCCGCCGATATGAGACCCCACGTCACCATGATGCGCGCGATCCAGCGCCGCGCGCCCACGCGCAGCAGAATGAGATTGCTCGGCACCTCGAACAGCAGATAGCCGATGAAGAACACACCCGCGCCCGCGCCATAGACCGCTTCGCTGAAATGCAGGTCGTTGAGCATCTGCAGCTTCGCAAAGCTCACGTTGATGCGATCGAGATACGCGCAGAGATAACACGCGAAGAGAAATGGCAAAAGACGCCATGTCACCTTCGCATACGTGGACGATTCATCGCCTGCCAGATACGCAATCGGACTGTGGGAACTCATGTGCTGTCTCCTGGTTATGTGATGCGTTTCGACCGCTCCCATATTCGTCACACGCACTCCGAAAGACAAACGATGCCTGTTCATCGAACCATGACAGGCGCTCATGCATAAGGTGTTTCCATGAGGCGCATCCCAAACTTCGTTCTCCTTCGCGCTTTCGAAGCAGCGGCGCGTCTGGAAAGCTTCACACTCGCCGCAAGCGAGCTACACCTCACGCAATCGGCGATCAGCCATCAGGTGAAGGAGCTCGAGCAGTATTTCGGCAGACCGCTTTTTCATCGGCGCAACCGGCGTGTGGAGACGACCTCGGAAGGCCGGCGCCTGCATGAAAGCCTGGGACGCGTATTCGATGTGATCGAGGCCGCCTGCGCGGAAGTGACGCTCGAGCCGCTCGCGCAAGTGCTCGCCGTTCACTGCGCGCCGAGCTTCGCGGTGAAATGGCTCGGGCCGCGTTTGCCCGAGTTCATGCAGACGCATCCGAACGTGACGATCCGTCTTTCGTCGGACGCGGAACCCGCCGATCTCGCACGCGCGCGCGAAGTCGATGTCGCGATCTCATATGGTTTCGCGCATGATCGTCCGGGCGTCGTCACGCGCGCATTGGGCGCCGAGCGCATCATTCCGATGTGCTCGCCGTCCTTGTTGCGCGATGGCGTTCCGGTCGCCGAGCAGATCATCACGATGACCTTGATCGACTCGCAACTGAGCCGCGTGACGTGGCCCGGCTGGTTCGCGCTCAATGGCCTCGACATGCCGCGCGGACCGCGTCCTTCATTCGACCGCGCGGCGCTCGCGATATCGGCTGCGGTGGATGGTATGGGTGTTGCGCTGGAAACGACGCGGCTCGCCGAGCGCGAGCTTGCGCGCGGCGATCTGATCGAGCTGGGCGCGGGTGTGTTCGCGCCGCTCGCAAGGGAGACGCACTTTCTTTCCTATCGCGTCAATGAGCGCAATGTCGAGAAAGTGAAATGCTTTTGCGACTGGGTTCTGGCCAAGGCGGGACTCGAAGAAACGGACGCGGCACAAGCGTGACTCAGGCAGCTTGCCGCGCCCTCTCCTCTTCGACCATGCGCGCGTGCGCGTACACGCGGTCACGTTCGCGCGCAACGAGCGTGCGCTTGCGCGCGAGCGTCTGTCGATGATATTTCGGGTCGCCCATCTGCATCACATACTCACTATGACGATGACGCAGATAGCGCTGGAAGAATTCCGCGCCGGGCAAGCCGCTGTCGAGCGCCATGAGCACGCCGTAGTCGATGTCGCACACGTCGCCGAGTGTCTTGATCGCGGATTCGAGCGCCGCATAGCGCTGGGGCAGCGGCACGCCTTTGTCGCATAGCGCATGAAAGCGCTGATAGGTCAGCACCTGCCCGTGCGATGCACAACGCCATAACGCCTTCGTGAGCCGTTGACTGAGTTCCGTTTCCACGTTTCCTCCCGCATGTCGTGCGGATCGTATGCGTGCGACATTCCACCGTCATTCGAAAATCGACGACGGCGAACGATTGCCTGGAAATCACCTGCAACGCCAAAAGAGATATGCGCGACATTGTCAATGCATCATGTCGCCTTGGGCCTTGATGTGCTTCACAAAACGGAAACGCTAAAGCACACTGCTGCTAAGCCCGCCTTTACGCGCCTTATTGAAGCGGCGTGTTTGGTTATTTCCTGCGTTGTAGGAAACGAGGCAAATAGCCAAGAACACGAAATACGCTAAACGTCTTTGTATATCAGGTCTTGCGCGACGCAACTCGAAACAGCGCACGCGCTCACACGGCTGCGGAAGCAGCAGTGCACTTGCAGAACATGTTTGTGACGCACGAAGCGACGCCAAAGCGCGAACCTTGCGCGCTTCGCTTGTTATCGGCCTCGACGGACCGTATTGAATTCCACGCTACAGCGCTGCACTCTCTGACGGAAGAGCTCTCGCAACGGCTGCAACCCGATTACATGCTAGCAAACATACAGGCGTAAACCAAGAAAAGTTTCCACATCGAAGACCGCGCAGGTTTTCACGCGGCTGTCATTCGGTATATTTTCCTTGCATCGATTCGCCGTTTAATGGTGCACACGAATTCGTAATTTGGAACGTTGTTTCGCAAGCCACGATGCTTAAGACCGGTTTAAGCATTCGAGACTAAAACATGTCATGAGACACGAGCAACATGACGACGCGATGCCGTTCATCGCGGCTCGCTGCATATCGGCTCTCACCCGAACGTCCACGCGGATGGTCAGACCGGGCAACGCCGCACGCGCATGCCAACGGCGCGAAGGCGCAGGCGATGACCATCCCATTCAGCCCGGCAGAAATGCCGGGCTTTTTTTTGGTGCGCCGAGCATGCGCAACAGCTTGGGGGTGCGAGTCCCCTGTCCAGCCTGATGGGGCGAAGGACTAGCGAAACGCAAGGGCGTCGTCGTGAGGCGGGGTCTGAAGGAAGCGTGTAGCAAAGCCACGAGCTGACGAACAGAAACCAGATACGAGGCCTACCCGTGCGGACGAGCGAGCCAATGATCGCGAAGTCCTCAACCATCAAGGGGCGGGGTGGTAAATCTGGCAGGTGTGTGGTGAAGGCGGTTGTGCTTACCTCGGGAGGCCTGCGCGGTGTCCTGGAATCAGGACTGAGCGACTCGCAAGGGGCGCTGAGCGCCGCGCAGGAGTCAGCAGCGGGCATATTAGGGCGGCGACGTCTGAAGGCCCAAACGGAGAGGAGCGGCGAGTAAGCCAGAGAACTCGACATGGGAGCGCAGCAGAAAACGCATCGCGTCCTTGACGGCGGAGGCAGGGGTGAAGCCCCGATGGCTGCTGATCGAGGGGCTGAACCTATGACGGCGAACCCCGAGCCTGAAAGCCCGTCGGCCTGTGACCGACTGATGGAAGAAGTCTGCGAAAGGGAGAACCTGAAGCAGGCGTTGAAGCGTGTGAAGGCAAACAAGGGTGCGCCCGGCGTGGACGGCATGACGGTTCAGGCACTACCGGCGTACCTGCGGGAGCATTGGCCGTCGATCCGGGACACGCTGCTGAATGGCACGTACAGGCCTCAACCTGTGAGACGGGTCGAAATACCCAAGCCGGATGGAGGTGGCGTGCGCAAGCTCGGCATCCCCTCTGCGCTTGACAGATTCGTTCAGCAGGCGGTATTGCAGGTGCTGCAAAGGCAGTGGGACCCGACGTTCTCGGACTCCAGCTACGGTTTCCGTCCGGGACGCTCGGCGCATCAGGCCGTGGCGCAGGCACAAGGCTACATTCAGGCGGGACATCGCTGGGTTGTAGATCTAGATCTGGAGAAATTCTTCGATCGCGTGAGCCACGATATCCTGATGAGCCGGGTGGCAAAGCGAGTTGGCGACAGGCGTGTCCTGAAGCTGGTTCGCTCCTTCCTGACGGCAGGTGTGCTGGAGAACGGGCTGGTTGGTGCAACGGACGAAGGGACACCCCAGGGTGGTCCTCTGTCACCGTTGTTATCCAATCTGATGCTCGACGACCTTGACCGGGAGCTTGAGCGGCGGGGGCTGCACTTCGTGAGGTACGCCGACGATTGCAATGTCTACGTACGTAGCGAACGCGCGGGCCAGCGTGTGATGGTGGGCCTGAAGGTCTTCCTCACCAGCCGGTTGAAGCTGAAGGTCAATGAGGCGAAGAGCGCCGTGGCGCGACCACACACGAGGAAGTTTCTGGGATTTACCTTCTCGAACCGGGATTCGGTCAAACGGCGCATCGCGCCCAAGGCGCTGGCCCGCTTCAGGGAGCGAATTCGGGAACTGACGCAACGCACGCGAGGGGTCAGCGTCGACCAGATGGTTGACGTGCTGAAACGATACCTGACTGGGTGGCGAGGCTACTTCAGCTTCTGCGAAACGCCCTCCGTACTCCACAAACTTGATGAATGGATCCGCCGTCGCCTTCGCTGCTTCCTGTGGAAGCAATGGAAACGCGGCCGGACTCGATTCGAGGAACTGGTTGCGCGAGGCGTGAACCGCAACCTTGCTGCCCAGACGGCGGGCTCACCGCACGGTGCATGGCGCCTTAGTTGCAGCCCGGCATTGAACCAGGCGCTGTCAAATCGTTACTTCCGTTCGCTGGGCCTGCCGTCGGTCGGGCCAACGCCGATCAACTGATCCGAACCGCCGTGTACGGACCCGTACGCACGGTGGTGTGGGAGGGGTCGGGCCGCGAGGCCTGCCCCTATCCCGATTTTCATCGCACAACGCGTGAAGCGTGCGCAAGCTCATGGCCGTCCCCCGAAGATGGTCGACGAACATAAAAAAAACGCGCCGCGGTTTCCCGTCGGCGCGTCTTGAGTCCTGTGTTTCGAACCG
Organism: Caballeronia calidae; assembly: GCF_900044055.2. Taxonomy (GTDB): domain Bacteria; phylum Pseudomonadota; class Gammaproteobacteria; order Burkholderiales; family Burkholderiaceae; genus Caballeronia; species Caballeronia calidae. The sequence goes on from NZ_FCOX02000006.1 coordinate 12,067, forward strand.
CGAGCAACACTCAAAGCGACAACAGCTTGCGCGCCTCCTGCGCCGTCGCGACAGGCCGTCCGTACTCCGCGCACAGCGACGCCACCCGGCTCACCAGTTGCGCATTGCTCTTCGCGAGCGTGTCCTTGTCCCAGCGCACGTTATCTTCGAGGCCGGTGCGGCAATGTCCGCCCAACTGCAGCGTCCAGTGATTCACTTCGAGCTGGTGACGGCCGATGCCCGCAGCGGTCCATGTCGCATCGGGCAGATTCTTCTTCAACTGCTCGACTTCGAACTCGAGAATCTCGCGCCTTGCGGGCAACGCGTTTTTCACGCCGAGCACGAACTGCACGTGCACGGGTGACTTGAGCAAGCCCTGGTTCACGAGATCGACAGTGCTGTAGAGCATCGCCAGATCGAAGATCTCGATCTCGGGCTTCACATTGTGATCGAGCATCGTCTGCGCGAGAGAGCGCACGAAGTCGGGCGGATTCTCGTAGACGATCGTCGGGAAGTTGACCGAGCCCGTCGCGAGCGATGCCATATCGGGCTTGAGATCGAGCATCGCGCCGCGCTGCTCGAACGAACGACCGCGCCCGCCCGTCGAAAACTGGATGATGATGTCCGGGCAATGCTTGCGGATGCCTTCCTGCAATTCAGCGAAGCGATGACGGTCCGAGCTCGAGCGCTCGTCTTCGTCGCGCACATGCAGATGCACGAGCGTCGCGCCCGCTTCGTACGCCTCGTGCGTGCTCTCGATCTGCTCGGCGATCGTGATGGGCACGGCCGGATTGTCCTTCTTGCGCGGCACCGATCCGGTGATCGCAACCGATATGACGCAGGGTTCCTTCGTAGGGGATTGGGTCACGCTTCGCTCCTTGACGGCGCCGTCCCTGCGTAAGACATCGCGGGGACCGAGACGGCGCTCAAATTTGAACTAACTAGTACGTTTAGTGATGATGCGGCATTGTCCGTTCCGCTGCAAGCCACACAAACCCTAAGCCTCCTTCCGCGCGCGTGCGCCGCCGAAACATTGCGTTCGTACGACGAATCGCGCCATGCCTACGTCTGCCGCGCCGCGTGCTCGGCGAGCATCTGGCCGACCTGCAGGTCGTCAAGTGCCGGCTTGATGTCGAACATGAACAAGTCGGCCCACTCGTGCGCCCACTGCGCCAGCGGCGCGAGGTCGTTGCATTCGCATACGGCGATTCCCCAGATCGAGCCGATCGCGTGCCAGCGGCCCAGCAGATGAATGCCGTCGGGCGGCGCGCCGCGGGTCTGCAGGAATCGCTCGGCCGCCTGTCTTTCGACATCGGGTTGCGCCGTCCAGTTGACGATGAATAGCATGGCTCGATCCTCCTGTTGGAACGCGATGACACGGCGCGATGCGTCGCGCCCCGCCGCATCGGCACGCGCGGCGGATGCGGTTCATCCAGTATAGGAGGCGGCGGCCGGGCCAACGGGGCGTCGCATCGTGCGTGCTCGTGCGCGCTTGTGCGATTGCATTTTGCGTATTGCATGACGCATTCAAACGCAGCCGCCATGCACTATCCTCTTGCCACCGCATCGGCACGCACGCAGGCGGCGTCGCTCAATGCATCACGACGACCGGTGCCGCGAGCACCGGCTGCGCATACGTCACCCTCACGGCCGGTGCGGGCGCATAGGCGGAGACGACCACAGCCGTCCCCGGCGGCGGAGACGCAGGCGGCGGCGCAGCGACGGCCACGGGCGCAACGACGGGCGCAATCACCACGGTGCGCGCGGGCACGTAGTAGTACGGCGGCCTCGGCGGCGGCGCATAGTAATAGACGGGACGTGGCGGCGGTGCGTAGACGACGGCGGGCGCCACGTAGGAAACCTGCACGTTCGTTCCAGCCGACGCGGTCTTCGCGCAAGTGAGACTGACGACGGCAACGGCGGAAACGCTGAGCAAACGGATATTCATGGTGAAGTCCTCATGTATCGAAGGCGGTCGATCGGGAGAGATATCGATATCTCAAGTGCCGGCGATGAGAACGATAGCGAAGCGCCGCGCGAAGCGTGAGGCATAACTTGTGTCATCGAATGTCGGCGAAAGCGCCGGGCATCGCGGATGAAATGCGGCGACATGGTTCGTAGCATCCCTGAGATTGCGTTCGCCGCGCGGCTCAATAGAATGGCATCACCGCTTACGTTCATCGCATTCGAAACGAGGAGAACGCCATGCGAAAGATCCTTGTCATCCTTGCAGCATGCGCGGCCTGCGTCACGTCGAACGCCGCCTTCGCGCAGACCGCCACGCAGCCGATGGGCGCGAGCCCGCGCGTCGAACACGCGCTCGGTCAGTTGCAGACGCGCTTCTCGAGCGCCAACACCACGCACGACGGCAAGCTCACGCGCGAGCAGGCCACCACCGGCATGCCGATGGTCGCGAAGCACTTCGACGAAATCGACACGCAGAAGAACGGCTACGTGACGTTGCCGCAGATCGAAGCCTTCATGCGCGAGCACGCCGCGCAACGTTGATCCGGAGCCTCCATGGAACCCCTGCCGAAGATCATCGTGCTCGACGACGAAGCCGAGCTGCGCAACATGCTGCAGCGTTTTCTGAGTTCGCAAGGTTTCGAAGTGCGCGTCGTCGAGAACGGCAAACGCCTCGACCGCTATCTTCAGCGCGAGCCCTATGACCTCCTCGTGCTCGACTGGATGATGGAGCCCGAAGACGGCCTTTCGGTCTGCAAGCGCTTGCGCGCGGAAGGCCAGACCTTGCCGATCCTGATGCTCACGGCGAAGGGCGATCCGGTCGACAAGGTGATCGGCCTCGAAACCGGCGCCGACGATTACCTCGCGAAGCCCTTCCTGCCGCAAGAGCTCGTCGCGCGCGTGCGTGCGTTGCTGCGCCGCCAGAAGATCGCCGCCGGCGATCCCACCCACACGCAGCAAGTCGTCCGTTTCGGCGAGTTTCGCCTCGATCTCGGCAAGCAGAAGCTCTATCGCAATGGCGAGCCGTTCGAGATCCACTCCGCGCAGATGCAGTTGCTCGGTGCGCTCGGCTCCTCGCCGAATCGCGCGGTGAGCCGCGACAACCTCATCGCGCGCACGCGTGGCCGCGACCACGACGCGCTCGATCGCAGCATCGACGTGCAAGTGCTGCGGCTGCGTCAAATCGTCGAGGAAGATCCCGGCAAGCCGCGCTTCATCAAGACCGTCTGGGGCGTCGGCTACATGCTGCTCGCAGAAGTCGAATCGTGAGCCGCGCGCCGCTCGCTCGCGTCGTGCCGCGCTCGCTCTTCGCGCGCAACATCCTGCTGCTCGTCACGCTCGTCGCAGTGAGCCAGGTTTGCGCGATCGCCGTGCTGCTGCACTTCATCCAGACGCCGCGCCTCGAGCGGGCGGCGGCGGCGTTCGCGAGCTACATCGTCACGCTCGACACGCTGCTGCAGACGACGCCGCCCGACGCCGCGCAGTCCGTCGCCGCGCATCTCGACCTGCACGCCGAATTGCCCGCCGGCACCCGCGATACGGCGCCGCAATCGCGGCTGCGCTTTTATCAAACGTATCAGCGCCAGACTTTCATCGAGAGCCTGCGGCGCCATCTGCCCGCGGACATGCTCGTGCGCTGGCAAGGCGGCGATTCAGCCGACGACGGCCAGCAACGGCTGTGGATCCGCGCGCATCTGTCGGGCGAGCCGCGCTGGCTCGCGCTGCCGGTGCCCGAAGCCGCGCATGACGACGGCCTCGCCACGGCGCTCCTGCTGTCGCTCGGACTCGGCGCGCTCGCGTTCGCGACGGCCTATGCGATCCAGCGCCATCTGAACCGTCCGCTCGCGCATCTCGCCGATGCCGCGCGGCTCGTGTCGTCGGGCGGCGAGCCGGGCGTCCTGCCGACCGACGGCCCGACCGAAATCGCCCAGGTCAGCAGCGCGTTCAACCGCATGACGGCGGCGCTGAAGGAAGCGGACGCCACGCGCGCGCTGATGCTCGCGGGCATCTCGCACGATATCCGCACGCCGATGACCAAGCTGCGCCTCGCCATGGCGATGTCCTCGGTGCCGTCGACGGACGCGGCCTTCGCGGCATCGGCGGAAGGCTATCTCGACACCATCGACACGATTCTTCAGCAGTTCATGGATTACGCGGGCAGCGGCGCGAAGGAGGCGCCTGTGATCGGCGATCTCAATGCGCTGATCGCGAACCTGGCCGCCGATTTCGCGGGACTCGGGCACGAGTTCGCGCTCGATCTCGGCGAGATCGAGCCGTTTCCGTTCCGCCCGATCAGCATGATGCGCATGCTCATGAACCTGATGCAGAACGCGGTGCTGTACGGGGTCGTCGGGCTGGAAGTGCGCACGTGGACCGACCCGCGGACGCGCGCCGCGTGCGTTGTGATCGCGGATCGCGGCAAGGGGCTCGGCGGACAGGACCCGGAAGCGCTCAAGCAGCCCTTCAAGCGCGGCGGCGGCGAAGGCCAGCCGAAGGGCACGGGCCTCGGCCTCGCGATCGTCGAGCGCATCGCGCGGCTGCATGGCGGCACGCTCGAACTACGCGCGCGCGAAGGCGGCGGCGCGGAATCGCGCATCGTGCTGCCGCTAGCGGCGGCCGCAACGCGTTAGCGCTGCGTCGAATTTTCCTTTCCTCCATCCGTGAACCATACTGCTCTGTAGGAGGAAACCGCCATGGAACCGTCCATCGATCCCGCCACGCCTGCCGGACGCGCGGCGCGCGACGGCGCGCACGGCGCCGTGCCGTCGCTGCATGTCCGTCTGTCGGACGCCGACGCCATCCCGTTTCCGACGCGCACCGTCGAGCGCGGCGACGCGCTCTATTGCGCGGGCGAGCCGCTGCGCAGCCTCTATACGGTGCAAAGCGGCTGCTTCAAGACGGTCGCGACCTATCCCAGCACCGACGACGACAGCGCCCCGCACACGCAGGTCACGGGCTTTCATCTCGCCAACGAGACGCTCGGCCTCGACGGCGTATGCACGAGCCGGCACGAAAGCGACGCCGTCGCGCTCGAGGCGAGTGTCGTGCGGATCATGCCGGTGGGCATACTCGAACCCTTGTGCCGTGAGTACGCGGCGATGCAGCACGAACTGCTCGCGATCATGAGCGCCGAGATCGTGCGCGCATCGCGTCTCGCGCTGATGCTCGGCACGATGCCCGCGCGCGAGCGCGTCGCCGCGTTCCTGCTCGATTTCTCGGAGCGGCTCGACGCGAGCACCTCATCGTCCGGCGAGCGCGCGACGGAACTGCTCCTGCCGATGACGCGCGCGGATATCGGCAGCTATCTCGGGCTCGAACTCGAAACCGTGAGCCGCACGCTCTCGAAGCTGCAGCGCGAAGGCGCGATCGGGCTCAATGGAAGGCAGGTGCGGATCGTCGATCGCACGATGCTCGAGCATCACTGACGAACGTTCGTCGCTTCGTTGCTGCGCTCAAGCGCGGACCGTGAGCACGGCCGCGCCCGTCACTCTGCCTTCGCGCAGATCGTCGAGCGCGCGGTTCGCGTCTTCGAGCGGATACGGCGTCGTATGCAGATCCAGATGAAACTCCCCGGCGATGCGCATGAACGCGCGCCCGTCCTCGCGAGTCAGATTCGCGACCGACACGACGCGTCGTTCGCCCCAGAGCAGATCGTAGGGAAACGAAGGAATATCGCTCATATGGATGCCGCCGCACACCACGGCGCCGCCCTTCGCGACCGCCTTGAGCGCCGCGGGCACGAGCGCGCCGGCCGGTGCGAAGATGAGCGCCGCATCGAGCGTATCGGGCGGCGTCTCGTCGCTGCCGCCGGCCCAATGCGCCTTCAGATCGAGCGCGAGCCGCTGCGCGGCGCTATCGCCCGGACGGGTGAACGCATAGACGTCGCGCCCCTGATGCCGCGCCACCTGCGCGACGATATGCGCGGCCGCGCCGAAGCCATAGATGCCGATGCGCTTCGCATCGCCCGCCATGGCGAGCGTGCGGTAGCCGATGAGCCCCGCGCACAGCAGCGGCGCCGCTTCCACATCCGAATAGCGCTGCGGCAGATGCAGACAGTAGCGCGCATCCGCGACGACCTGCTCCGCGTAGCCGCCGTCGATCGTATAGCCGGTGAAGCCGGGGTCATCGCAGAGATTCTCGCGGCCCGCCGCACAGTAGCGGCAGCGGCCGCAGGTATGACCGAGCCACGGCACACCGACGCGATCGCCGGGCGCGAAATCCGTCACGCCCGCGCCGAGCCGCGCGACCGTCCCGACGATCTCGTGCCCCGGAATCACGGGCCGCTTCGGATGCGCAAGCTCGCCGTCGACCACATGCAGATCGGTGCGGCACACGCCGCACGCGTGCACGTCGATGAGCACTTCGCCCGGACGCGGCGACGGGTCGGGCAGATCGAGTGCCTGCAGGCGCGGTGCGGTGCCGTCGAAAATCATTGCGCGCATGGATACGTCTCCCGTGATCGTTGCAATCGAGCGTACGCCGTTCGATATTGCGATGCAGCGCCTGCGCATGTGTCGCGACGAACGCAACGCCTGCCTACGCGACCTCGTGGGGCGCGAGAAGCCGCCGTGGTGCAATCATGCACGCGCATTGCGCGCCGGCGCGACGCTTCATGACGCCGTATCGCGCGATGATGCGGCGCACTCATCGCGTATCGAATGACCAGCGCATGCGGCGATATGTCTCCCGCGCCTGTCTCTGAAGCGTCAGATTGTCGTACTAAACTTTGGTCATGCAGTCACGAAGCGAACATGTGCGAGAAGTGCTTTTTCGGCATCGGTCTTGCTTGACTGGCTCGGACGTCATCGCTGTTGCGGCGCGGCAAACCATGTGATCCTGGCGTGCCTTACGAACGTTCCGGCGATGGAACCCATTACATGCGGCGCGATTAAACTTATCTTCCGCGCACCGTTCGAACTTGTCATCGCGGTCTTCACGGGCCGCGTCGTAACGCCTTGGAAATACGCGCGGCGCGAGCCGCCATTCAACCGACGACGCTCATGGCCGGCACGAAAGTGCTGGGCGTCTCGTCCATCGAATCGTTTCATGGAGGAAGACATGCGTATCACGGTCAAGCTGGATGGCTTCGAGGGCGCTCAATCGGCGGCTTACGCCATCCTGTGGCTCGACAAGGAAACCCGCCGCTGGTCACGCGAGGGCCACCAGGCAGTGGAGGTCCCGGACTGGGGCGGACTGCGCTCGGGATCGAACGGAACGATGATTTGCGGCCAGGAGGTCGAAGATCCGATCTGCGTGCTGGAGCGCCTCGATTTCGATGCGCCCGACGGTCCGTGCGAAGGTCTCGCGGGCCGCGTGCTTTGGTATCACGACGGCGCGCGCACGAAGAGCACCGGCCGGTGGCACGTGCAGTGCATCGACCGCGAGCAGATCAAGGCGGAACACGGCGTCTTCGCTGGAGAGGAGGACAGCTGACGCGAGAGCAGGAACGTCAGGGCTCGTCGCTCGGCAATGGTGTGAGCATCACGACGAACGACGCAGCCCCGATGAGAATGGCGAGCACGCCGTAGTACGTGACGGCCGTCTCGTCGAAGAGCAATCCGCGCAGCGCCGCATGAATGCCGCCCAGCGTCACGAAGACGGCACCCAAGGCCGCGACGATGCGCCCTTCACCCCTGATCATGATGTTCTCCCGACCGTCGGGCGGCTGCGGCCGCTCACGCGGTCGCGGCACGCGGTCATCCTTTGCAGACGTCCTTGCTGCGCCGCCATGACTTCATGGTCGCTTCGGCGGCGCGGTCCGATTTGATCTGCATCAACCTCGCCCGGACGCCGCGCTCCTGCGCTCGTCGGGCAGGCATCAGGCGAGAGGAGACCGCTCGTTCTGGTGTTTTCCCTTGCCCCATCTCCAAGGCTTATATTGGTAGTATCGGGTGCGGCTGCGCGTTGGCACGATTTCGCGCACCGCGCTCGTCGCCGGGCCATTCTCGCGTTTTGCCCGCAAGCATGGCTTGCATTCGACCGAAGAACCTGGAGAGGCACGATGAATCAAAATTTCAGCGATCCGTTCAGCCAGTTCGCCGCCATGTTCCAGCAGTATCAGCTTCCCGGGTTCGATGTCACCGCAATCATGGAATCGCGGCGCAAGGACGTCGAAGCGCTCGCGGCGACCAACCGCGTCGCGTTCGGCGGCATGGAAGCGCTGCGCGACAAGCAAGTCGAAATCCTGCGCCGGACCCTGGGCGAGCTCGAAACCATCGCCAGACAATTCGCCAATACATCGACCCAGCCTCCCTTCAACGCCAACGAAGTCGTGCAACGCGCGCTGCACAACGCTCTCGCAGACATGCAGGACATCGCGCGCACGACCCAGCAAACTCAGGCCGAAGCCTATGCGCTCGTCAGCAAGCGCATGGAAGACGCCCTGAAGGAACTGAAAGCTTCTATCGAGAAGCCCAAGACCTAGCCTCGCACATCCTGCGGGGCCCGGCCTCCGGCAATGCCTTGGCCGCGCAAGCGGCGAGCGGAGGTGCGTCATGCAATTCGACGAATTCGCGGCGTTCGAAAAGAACGGCTGGGAGCACGTCGTCCAGCAGTACGAGGATTATTTCGGAAGGCTGACTGTCCAGTCGCATCCCGCGATGCTGGACGCGCTCGAGGTCGGTCCGGGCACGCGCATGCTCGATGTCGCCGCCGGGCCCGGCTATCTCGCCGCGGCGGCCATCGAGCGCGGCGCGACCGCGGCGGCCATCGATTTCTCTGCGTCGATGATCGCGCATGCGCGCCAGCTTCATCCCGAGGTCGAGTTTCAGATCGCGGGCGCCGAGCATTTGCCCTTCGACGCCGAGAGTTTCGACGCGGTCGGAATCAGCTTCGGCATGCTGCATTTTCCCGAGCCGGAACGCGCGCTCGAGGAAGCGGCGCGCGTGCTGCGCCAGGGCGGCCGCGTCGCGTTCACCGCCTGGGCGCCGCCCGAGCGCGCGGTGGGCTTCGGCATGGTGCTCGACGCGGTCCAGCTGCACGGCAAGCTCGATGTCGGTTTGCCGCCCTCGCCGCCCTTCTTCCGTTTCAGCGATCCCGACGAATGCCTGCGCGTGCTGACGGAAGCGGGATTCACCGCCGCGCGCGCCGACGAAGTCGAGCAGACCTGGCACCTGGTGCTGCCGGAAACGCCGCTCGACGGGCTGATGCACGGCGGCGTGCGCATGGCGGCGCTGCTGCGCGCGCAATCGAAGAGCGCGCTCGCGCAGATCGAGCAGGAAGTGAGAATGCGCGTGAAGGCCTATTCGCAGCAAGGCGCGCAGCACGCGCAATTCGGCGAACTGCTCGTGCCGATGCCGTGCGTGCTCGCCTCCGCCACCAAGCCTTGAGATCCGCCCTTACTTTTTGGCCTGCGTCGTGATCTGAAAGATATCGACGGCCACGCGGTCGCGCCCGTACTTGCCCGCGAGCGCGGAGAGGCGCTTTTCGACGGCGCGCAGATATTCGGGCTTCGCCTCGCTGTCGGGGCGCGCGGCATCGAAGAGCGGCGCGGGCGTGACCATGAGCACGATCATCTCCGAGCCGAAGGGCTTGCCGACGACCCAATCGCCCATCGTGCCGATGGTCGCCGTGTAGCTCGGCGGCGCCTGGTTGTCGCGCGAGCGCGAGTTGGGCAGCAGATGCACGACGCTGCCGTCGAGCATGTAGTAATCGACGTTGACGTAGGAATCGAAGGCTGGCGTCATCAGATCGACGATCAGCGGTTCGCCTTCGCTGAGGCGCGTCGCGCGCGAGCGCGTGTGCACCGACGCCGGCCCGCCCGACTGCCGGTTCGTTGTCCAGTACGGGCCGAAGACCTTGAGCAGATCGCATTTGTCGTCGGCGACCGGCTGCACGCCGAAGTTCGTCGTCTTCACGCCGGGCACGCGGCCGAGCGCTTCCTTGAGCCGCGCGAGCCCGTATTTTTGCGACACGAAACCCTGCACGTCGACAGTCTGATCGTGCACCGACGCAACGAGCGCCGAGCACGGCACGCTCGCGAGCACGGGCGTGACGGCGGCCATCGTGAGCGTGGGAACGGGCGTCGCGGGCACCGCGGGCGTGACCGCCACGGCGGACGCCGCCGCGGCCGTCTCGGGCGCGGGAGTCGTCACCGTGCCCGACGCGCTCCCTTCCGACGGACGCGGTGGGGCTTCGCGCGGCGCCTCCCGCGCGGTTTCCTCGCCGTTTCCGGATTGCTCGAAGTAGTACCAGCCCCCGGCGGCCGCGAGCACCGCCGCGACCGCCGCCGCGCCGATCGCGAGCTTCGGCGCGGCGCCTTTCTTCGCCTTGCGGCCCGCAGGCGTCGTGGCGTGCTCCTCGCTGATTTCGTCGAGGAACTGCGAAACGCTCGGCGTCCTGTCTTCGCGCTCGAACGCGAGCGCGGCCTTCACGGCTTTCCACTGCTTGTTGCCGAGGTGTTCCGGACGCTGCGGCTTCATGCCCGCGCTCTTGGCCTGCATCGCGGGCACGCGGTCGAACGGGTGCTTGCCCGTCAGAAGTTCATACGTGATGCAGCCGAGGGCGTAGATATCGTCGCGCGGATCGGGCTCTCGATGCTCCAGCATCTCCGGGCTCGCATACGCGGGCGTCAGCGCGCCGAGGCTGCCGGGATCGAAGACCGTCGCCTCCATTTCCTCTTCGGGCCGCTGGATCACGCGCGAAATGCCGAAGTCGATCACCTTCACTTCGGACGTGTCGGTCAGGAACACATTGGCGGGCTTGAAATCGCAGTGCACGAAGCCGCGCTCGTGCGCATAGGCGAGCGCATTGGCCATGCCCTTGAAGATCGGAAACGCTTCCGCGAACGGCATGCCCTTGAAATTCGGGTTCCGAAGCAAGCGCGACAGCGGCTGGCCGGACAAATACTCCATCGTCAGATAAACCACCTGGCCGTCGCGGTCGAAATCGTAGACGGTGACGATGTTCCGGTGCGCGAGCTGCTGCGCCTTGCGCGCCTCGCGCTGCAACGCGATCAGCGATTTCGGATTGCCGCGGAACTGGAGATTGAGCACCTTGATCGCGACATACGGCCGGCGATCCGACGCTTCGAGCTTGCGCAGATCGAGCGCCTTGTACACGGTGCCCATGCCGCCGATGCCGAGACACTCTTCCAGCACGAAACGGCTGTTGAGCGTATCGCCGACGCCTTTCATCTGCTGATCGTGGTCGGCGATCACCTGTGTCGCCTGCCCGAAGGTGCCGCCCGTGCTGCCCGTGTTGCTGCCGGCATCGCGCGAAGGAGCCTGCGAAAAGCCGGGCGTGGTCTGCAGACGCGTCTCGTCGCGGCCGGCGGGGCCGGTGGCGGAATGCGGATCGGGACGCATGCGCGCCGCGTGCTCGATGCGGCGCCGGATGGCCGCATAGATGTCCGGCGGCAACGGCCGCGCCGCGTGCTCCTCGTCGAGGATCTCCATGAGCCGCTTCGCCGGTGTCTGCTCGGTCGCCAATGCGCCGTCGACCCCGGCAAAGAACTCGTCGCGCGACCCGCCGTCGCCCCGATAAGTACGAATCGCTTGCGCAAAACTTGTCATCTGTGCGACGCGACGCGGCTCCAATCGTTCGACACTACTTGTCGTAATAAAACCCCGGTGCTCGTTCGATACTAGCCTTCGCATGACGCTTGTGCAAATGTCGTTTTCGATCATGCGCGGCATTGCGCACATGTCGTTCGGAGACCGACACGTCGATCGCAAGTGTCCGCGCGGTCACGTCAGATCACCTCGATACGCGCGCGGGCGGTTTCGGCGAATATATCGGAAAATCAAGGCGTTACAGGGCCTTTCGCCGGCGCTCGCACGACTGGCACAGCTTTCGCATTGTTCAGCCCGAACGTCCTCGCGGCAGACGCCTTAGTCTTTTGCCGCCATCGGCGTTGGCGGACAGAAAAATGGCGCGCCGGATCGCGGAGTCCGATCGGCGCGACGAAGCGAATTGTCTATACTCGATTGCGACTCCCCACTCTGGAGGAAGCATTCATGGCCGTACTCAAAATCAGGGATCTCGCCGACAGCGTCGAACTCGACCGTCAGGCGATGAACACGATCGTCGGCGGCGCGCGCGACGGATTCCGGCCGTCGTTCCGCATCCGGCTGGCGTCGAACGTGAACCGTGTCGTCGATTATCCGGGCGTGCCCGTGAAGGACGTGCCCGTCGTGCAGACCGGGCCGTTCACGACCCGAATCCTCACGAAGAAATAAATGTCGATATACGCGAGGGATTTCGTCTCTCGCGTCCTCAATGGCGCATCGGCACGCCGGTGCCCGCCATGCCGATTCCGGCCGAAGTCCCGAGCGAACGCGCCGAGCGCTTGACGAGCGCGAGGCGCAGACGCTCGCGCCCGGCGCCGTCGAAATCGCCGAAATAGCGCGTCTTGCCCGCGATCACCGCGCCAACCGGCACGCCGTCGAGATACAGCACGCGATTGCCCGCGAGCGCCGGCACCTTCTCGCCGGGCAACAACGTGCCGACGAGATTGAGCGGATCGACCGCCGACAGCGCGACGAGCGCGCCGTCCTTCGGCCGCTTGCGCATGTCGCGCAGGAGCGGCACCGCTTCGGGCAGCGCGAACTGCTCGCCCGCGAGACCGGCGACGAAACGCCCGCCGCGAATCTCGCCGCGCGCCTCCAGCCGGTGATACACGCGCAGCAGATCGCGCCACGGCGGCAGCCATTCGGCTTCACGCTCGAGCAGACGCCAGAACACGACGCCATAGCGCCGCAAGAGCGTCATCGCGACGTGCTCGATAGCGCCGTCCTCGCGCGCGTCCTCCTGCTTGGCGCGACGCAGAAGCGCCCAGCGCCCGGCATCGTCCATGCCGCCGATGAACAGGCCGCCGCGCCGCGGACGGCGCGCGAACGCGTTGCGCTTCGCCGCCGGTGCGAGCAGCGCGCGCAGGCCCGCGAAGCTGTTCGCGTTGACGAGCCCGAGCGCGACCAGTTCGCCGAGCGCGTCTTCGAGCTCGGTGCGCAAGAGACGCACATCGGCGAGAAGCTCGTCGAAGAACATCGCGCCGTGCGTCTTCAGCGCATCGAACACGCGTTCCGCGCGCGACGAAAGGTGCGGCGCTTCGTCGGGACGCATGAGTGCGTTCCAGGCATCGAGATGACGGCGCGGCAACAGCACGATCGGCGTGCCGCGCACCGGGCCGCCCGACGCGCGCGAACGTCCCGCGGGGCGCGTCCATACGAGCTTGCCCGCGCGGCAGAGATCGTCGAGCCACATTCCCGAATAATCTGCGATGCGCGCCGGCAGGATTTCATCCTCCCATGCGACGGCAGGCGCCTCGAAACCTTCGAGCTGTTCGAGCACCGCGCCGAGCGCGTCGCGGCCCTCGCCGTGCGAATCGGGTGCGACGCGCTGCCATTCGAGCAGAAAGCGCATGAAATCCTGCCGCTCGACCGGCTCGATTTCGCGCCGCAGCCGCCGCACCGTGTAGCGATGAATCCGCGCGAGCAGATGCCGCTCGCACCATTCCTCGGCCTGCGCGCCCGGCGTGAAGCGGCCGCGCATCACGTAGCCCTGCGCTTCGAGCCGCGTCAGCGCGAGCGCGATCGCCGATGCGGGCAGCGCGAGCGGGCGCGCGATCTCCGGCACCGTCAGCGGACCGAAGCCCGACAGCCGCGCGCGCACGATCTCGACGAGCGCGTCGTCGGGCGCCCAGGCGTCGTCGAAGCCGGGCGGCGGCTGCAAGACCGGATGCATCGGCGCGTGCTCGTAGACGGCGCGCACGCACGCGAGACGCTCGACGGGCGTCCACAGCGCGTCGTGCCCGGCGATCCGCAGGCGCGTCGCGCGGCCTGAGCGCGCGAGGGCATCGAGCCACGCGGGCCATTGCGCGCTGCGTTGCGCCTCGCTTTCCGCGATGCACGCGAGCGTCGTCAGCGCCTCGTGCATTTCGTCGGCGCTCGTGACGTCGGGCCACGCTTCCTCGCGCACGCTCGCGATCGCGTCGGGATCGAGCGCGCCGAGATCGTCGGAGGATTGCGGATCGGTCCAGCGGCGCGCGAGCACCGCCTGCGTGCGGCGCTCTTCGAGCGGCGCGTCGTCGAGGAACGCATACGGCCGCGCCGACAGGATTTCAGCCGCGAGCGGCGACGGCGCGGGCAATTCGCGCGTGACGAGGCGCACGCCGCCCGCTTCGATGCGCCGCAGGAGCGCGAGCCACGCGTCGCAGTCCATCGCGTCGTGCAGGCAATCGTCGATGGTCTGCTCGACGAGCGGATGCGCCGGCACCTCGCGCTCCCCGGCGATGTTCTCCGCGCACGCGACCTGATCCGGAAACACGGCCGCGAGCAGATCCTCGCTTTTCATGCGCTGCAGTTGCGGCGCGACCTTGCGCCCGCCGGTGTAGCGCGGCAGCGCGAGCGCATTGGTCGCGTTCCAGCGCCAGCGCACGCCGAACAGCGGCGCGTCGAGCAGCGCCTGGATCAGCACGTGTTCCGCCGTCGCCGATTTCAGATAGCGCCAGACGTCGTCGAGCGCGAAGCTGTGGCTGCCGGTCAGCGACAGCACGATCGCGTCTTCCGTCGCGGCCGCCTGCAGTTCGAAGTTGAACGTGCGGCAGAAACGCTTGCGCAGCGCGAGACCCCAAGCGCGGTTCACGCGGCTGCCGAACGGCGCGTGGATGACGAGCTGCGTGCCGCCCGATTCGTCGAAGAAACGCTCCATGACGAGCGTGTCCTGCGTCGGCAGCACGGTGAGCGCGGCGCGCGAGCGCGCCAGATAATCGACGATCTGCCGCGCCGGCTCCACGCCGATGCCCGTTTCTTCCGCGAGCCACGCGGCGGTGTCGTCGGTGCCGCCTTGACCGAGCCGCGCGTCGATCTCGCCGCGCAGCCGCGCAATCGCGTGCGAAAGCTCGCCGCTGCGACCCGGCGCCTCGCCGAGCCAGAACGGAATGTTCGGCGGCTGGCCGTTCGCATTCTCGACGCGCACGCGGCCGCCTTCCACGCGCACGATCCGGTACGACGTATTGCCGAGCTGAAAGATATCGCCCGCGAGGCTCTCGACGGCGAAGTCCTCGTTCACCGTGCCAATCTGCAAGCCCTGCGGTTCGAGCAGCACGGCGAAATCGGCATTGTCGGGAATGGCGCCGCCCGAGGTCACCGCCGTCAGCTTGCCCCCGCGCCGGCCGCGCAGCGTGCGGCTCACCGCATCGCGATGCACATAGGCCGCGCGCACGCCCTGCCGCCCCGTATAGCCTTCCGCGAGCGTGCGCAGCACGGCCTCGTAATGCGCGCGATCGAGCGTCGCGTACGGATACGCGCGCGTGATGCGCTCGAAGAGCGCGTCTTCGCTCCATTCGCGGCACGCGACTTCGGCGGTGATCTGCTGCGCGAGCACGTCGAGCGGCGCGTGCGGGATCGTCAGCGCATCGAGTTCGCCGCGCCGCACGCAGTCGAGCAGCGCCGCGCACTCGATCAGATCGTCGCGCGAGGTCGGAAAGAGCCGCCCTTTCGGCACGCCGCCGACGTGATGCCCCGAGCGCCCGACGCGCTGCAAAAAGGCGCCGATCGAGCCGGGCGAGCCGATCTGGCAGACGAGATCGACATCGCCGATATCGATGCCCAGCTCCAGCGATGCCGTCGCGATCAGCACGCGCAACTCGCCGCGTTTCAGGCGCTGCTCCGCCTCGAGCCGATGCTCGCGCGCGAGGCTGCCGTGATGCGCCGCGACCGCTTCCTTGCCGATGCGCTCGGTCAGATGCCGCGCCGCGCGCTCGGCCATGCGCCGCGTGTTGACGAAGACGAGCGTCGTGCGATGCTGCGCGGACAAGTCGGCGAGACGGTCGTAGACGCGCTCCCACATGTCGTTGGACATGATCGCTTCGAGCGGCATCGGCGGAATGTCGAGCGCGAGATCACGCGCGCGGACATGACCGACATCGACGATTTCGCACGCCTCGTTCTCGCCGACGAGGAACTTCGCGACGAGCTCGATGGGCTTCTGCGTTGCCGACAGCCCGACGCGCACCGGACGCTGCCCGCCCGCTTCCTCGCACAGCGCGTCGAGCCGCGCGAGCGACAGGCTCAGATGCGAGCCGCGCTTGCTGCCCGCGACCGCATGGATTTCGTCGACGATCACCGTGCGCGTGGTTCCGAGCATCGCGCGGCCGGAGTCCGACGAAAGCAGCACGTAGAGCGATTCGGGCGTCGTCACGAGAATGTGCGGCGGGCGCTTCTTTACCGCGTTGCGCTCCTGCTGCGTGGTGTCGCCGGTGCGCACGGCCGCGCGAATTTCGGGCGCGGCCACGCCGGATTCGCGCAAGGTTTCGGCGATCCCCGCGAGCGGCGCTTCCAGATTCACGTGGATGTCGTTCGACAGCGCCTTCAGCGGCGACACATACACGACGCGCGTTTCGTCCGGCAACGCACCGCCGAGCGCCACGCCGTCGCGCACCAGTTCGTCGATGGCGGCGAGAAACGCGGTGAGCGTCTTGCCCGAGCCCGTCGGCGCGGCGACGAGCGTCGAGCGGCGCGCATGCACGAGCGGCCAGGCGCGCGCCTGCGCGGCGGTCGGCGCGGGAAAGCGCGAGCGGAACCAGCCCGCGACGGCCGGATGGAAGCCCTGGAGGGCGTCGTCCGGGGCAGAGGATTTTCGGATCATCCGGACATTTTATGAGCGCTTGGGAATCGGCGTGTTTGTCGCGCTTTTCGGACAGCTCCCATGCGAACGAATCCTGGTTCCGGCGATGCTTCCGGCTCGCTCCATCGTCCGTCCGCAGCTTCCATGATCGTCATCAGCCTTCTGTTCGACCACGCGCCCGGCGCGCTCGCCAACCATCGACGATATGCCCGTGCGCATGGCTATCGCCACGTCGAGCTCGACTTCGCCGAACTGTCCGGCAGCGCCAACGCTGTTCGCTGGGTCTACAAATACGAAACGCTCCTGCGCCATCTCCGTCAGGCCGAACACAACGAAATCGTGCTCCTGTTGAGCGAGAACGCCGCGATCCTGCGCCCGGTGCCCCTGCCGGAACTGATGGCGGGCCGGGACTGGCTCATCGCCTGCACCGAATCCGAGCTGCCGCAGACGGACGTGCTCATGTTCCGTAACACGCAGGCGGTCCGCGAGAAAGTCGCCGATCTCGTCAGCCGATGCCGCCTCGGTGTGGTGCTGCCGCAAGAGGAAGCCGAGGTGCTGCACGCGTTCAGTGCATGCCCGCCTCAATTCCGCATCGGCGATGTCTACGCGGTCGTGCCGGCCGCGGCCTCCCTGCAAAGCGTATGGGCCACCTGGAAGGCCTTCTCGGTCAGCATTCGCGACGAAAGGCAGCATCGCCGGTTTCGCGCGGCGCTCATCGAACATGTCAACGAATGCGGGACGCTCGGCGTGCCCTATCTGACGCTCACGGAAGCGGGCGAGCGCGATACCTCCGCGCACAGCGTCTTTCAGCCGAACCGGCCTGTTGCGATCGTCATGCTCCATACGCCGAACGTCGCGCGCTACGGGCGCATCGCGGAGGACAACTTCAGGCGCTATTGCGAGCGGCAGGGTTACACGCTCTACGTCCATCGCGACATTCCCGCGCATCTGAACGACGGCAAGAGCGCGGGGAACTGGTACAAGGCCGCGCTGCTGCGCGAGTACCTGCCGAATCATCAGTGGGTGTTCTGGCTCGACGCCGACGTGCTCGTCAACGACATGAACCGGCGGCTCGAGCCCTTCACGCACGGACGCGAAACCGTGCTCGCGCGCGATGTGGGAACGTGGACCTTCAACTCCGGCATCATGGGCTTCGAGCGCAACCAGAGGAACTATGACGCGTTCGCCCGCATCATGGAGGCGTGTGAAAGCCTCGAAGACAGGTCGCACGTGTATGCCAGCCGGGGCGATCAGCATTACTTCATCCGCGCCTTCGAGGCGATGCCCGGATTCGATGCCGCGCAGATCCACGATTTCATCGACATCAACACGCCGTGGATCTATCGCCGCCCGGACAGCTTCATGGTCCATTACGTCGGCATGTGGCAAGACAACCGCGCGCTCCTGATGCATTACGACCTCAAACATTCCGCGATGGAATGACGCGCCCCCCTACCGCGCCTCCCGATCCCCTTTATGATGTTCCACGGCGCTCGTCGGGCGCCGTTTTTCTTCTGCCAACACAACGCCACAAACACGCCGGATCATGGACGGAATGCGCGGGACGCGATCTCGCGCGAAGCCGTGCGCAGGACGCTCGACCAATCACCTCACCTGCCAAGGAGAAGCAATTGAACGACGACGTCAATGGCATGACCGCGACCGAGACGCCCCTCGACGCCGACCTCCTCGCGAAAATCGACGCGTACTGGCGCGCCTGCAACTATCTCTCGGCCGGCATGATCTATCTTCGCGCGAATCCGCTGCTGCGCGAGCCCCTCAAGCCCGAGCACATCAAGCGGCGGCTGCTCGGCCACTGGGGCTCGGACCCCGGCCAGTCGTTCGTGTGGGTTCACCTGACCCGCCTGATTGCGCGCGACGATCTGAACGTGCTGTTCGTCTCGGGCCCCGGTCACGGCGCGCCCGCGACGCTCGCCAATTCCTGGCTCGAAGGACATTACGCCGAAATCTATCCCGATCGCAGCGCCGACGAACGCGGCATGCTCAAGCTCTTTCGCGCGTTTTCGTCGCCGGGCGGCATCGGCTCGCATTGCACACCGGAGACGCCCGGCTCCATCCACGAAGGTGGCGAACTCGGCTACAGCCTGTCGCATGCGTTCGGCGCGGCGTTCGACAATCCGGATCTGATCGTCGCGGCGGTCGTCGGCGACGGCGAAGCGGAAACCGGGCCGCTCGCCACATCGTGGCATTCGAACAAGTTCCTCAATCCGGCGACCGATGGCGCCGTGCTGCCGATTCTTCATCTGAACGGCTACAAGATCGCCAATCCGACGATCCTCGCGCGCATTCCGCACGACGAGCTCGAAGATCTCTTCAAGGGCTATGGCTACGCGCCGCATTTCGTCGAAGGCGACGAGCCCGAAGCGATGCATCAGCGCATGGCCGCGACGCTGGAACGCTGCATCGCCGATATCCGCACGATCCAGACGAACGCGCGCGCGAACCCGGAGAACACGACGCGCCCGCGCTGGCCGATGATCGTGTTGCGCACGCCCAAAGGCTGGACCGGCCCGAAGGAACTCGACGGCCACAAGGTCGAGAACTTCTGGCGCTCGCATCAGGTGCCGATCGCCGATCCGGCGAGCAACCATCGTCATCTCGCGGCGCTGGAAGCGTGGCTGCGCAGCTACCGGCCCGAAGCGCTGTTCGATGAAGACGGCCGCCTGATCGAATCCCTGCGCGCGCTCGCGCCGAAAGGCACGCGGCGCATCAGCGCGAATCCGCATGCGAACGGCGGCGTGCTGCGGCAATCGCTCGATCTGCCCGATATCCGCGACTACGCGTTCGAGTTCAAGCGCGCGGCGAGCGTCTATCAGTCGCCGACGGCCGTGCTCGCCACGTTCCTGCGCGACGTGATCCGCCGCAACATGACGAGCTTCCGTCTCTTCGGCCCCGACGAAACCGCGAGCAACAAGCTCGACGGCGTGTACGAAGCGTCGGGGAAGCGCTGGGTCGCACAGACGCTTCCCGAAGATGCGGACGGCGGCGCGCTTTCCATCGATGGCCGCGTGATGGAAATGCTGTCCGAGCACACGCTCGAAGGCTGGTTCGAAGGCTATGTGCTCACCGGCCGCCACGGCCTCTTCGCCACCTACGAAGCCTTCGTGCACGTGATCGACTCGATGTTCAACCAGCACGCGAAGTGGCTCGAAAAAGCGAAGAACGAGCTCGACTGGCGCAGGCCGGTGCCGTCGATCAATCTGCTCATCACGTCGCTCGTGTGGCGGCAGGATCACAACGGCTTCACGCATCAGGACCCCGGCTTTCTCGATGTCGTCACCAACAAGAGCCCGGACGTCGTGCGCATCTATCTGCCGCCCGACGCGAACTGCCTGCTGAGCATCGCGGATCACTGTCTGCGCTCGCATGATTACGTGAACGTGATCGTCGCGGACAAGCAGCCGCATCTGCAATACCTGAGCATGCAGGACGCCATCGTGCATTGCGCGAAAGGCATCGGCATCTGGGATTGGGCGTCGACGGATCAGGGCGCGGAGCCGGATGTCGTGATCGCCTGCGCGGGGGATATCGCGACGATGGAAGCGCTCGCCGCCGTCGAGATCCTGAAGGCGAACTGCGCCGATCTGAAGATCCGCTTCGTCAACGTCGTCGATCTGTTCAGGCTCATGCCGGACACGGAGCATCCGCACGGGCTGTCGCATCGCGATTTCGATTCGATCTTCACGCGCGACAAGCCGGTGATCTTCAACTTCCATTCTTACGCGTCGCTCGTGCACAAGCTCACCTACAACCGCACGAATCACGCGAACATGCACGTGCATGGATATCGCGAGCGCGGCAACATCAACACGCCATTCGAGCTCGCGATCATCAACGGCGTGGATCGCTATACGCTCGCGATCGACGTGATCGACCGCGTGCAGCGCATCGCGGCCAGCAGCGCGCATACGAAAGAATGGCTCAAGAACCAGATCATCGAAAGCGTGCGGTATGCGCACGAGGAAGGCATCGACCGCGATGAAATTCGCGAGTGGACGTGGAAGGGTTGATGCCCGTTTCGCCGTTGTCGGGGTGAATGCGGCATTCAAAATGCCATCTGGTCGAATGAATGCAAAACGCCAGATGCAAAATGCAAAAAGCGCCCGGGGACATGCAGTCCGCCGGGCGCATTTTTATTCAGAACCGCCGGAAGCTCAGCTCTGGTGCGCCGAATGATCCCGCTGCCTGAGCGATTGCGGCAAGCCGAACAGCAGCAACAGCGCGCACAACACGCTCATCGCGCCGATCGCGTACAGCGCGGGCGTCGTGCTGCCCATCGTGTCGCGGATGCGGCCCACCATCACCGGGCTCACGATGCCGCCCAGTTGCCCCAGCGTGTTGATCAGCGCGATGCCGCCCGCCGCGCCCGCGCCGGTCAGCAGCTTCGGCGGCAGCGCCCAGAACGCCGGAATCGATGCAATCACGCCCGCGCCCATCACGCCGAGCGCGGCGATGAGAAGCGTCGTCTGCTTGTCGAAGATGCCGGCCGCGAAGAAGCCGGCCGCCGCCATCACGAGCAGCGCCGCGACGAACTTGCGGCGTTCGCCCGAACGGTCCGACATGCGCCCGACCACCACCATGCAGATCGCGCCGCAGATGTACGGCACCGCCGTCAGCAGACCGATGATCGTCGGATTCTGCGTGCCCGCCGCGCGGATCAGGTGCGGCGCCCAGAAGTTGAGACCGTAGGATGCGATCTGGATCAGGAAGTAGATCAGGCCGAGCATCAGGAAGCCGGGCGTTTTGATCGCGCCGAAGAGCGAATGGCCGGTGTCGGTGTGCTGGCTTTGCGTCGAAATCTGGCTCTTGAGAAGGGTCTTTTCGTCGCTCGTGAGCCACGCGGCATCATCGACGCGATCCTTGAGCACCTTCAGCACGAGAATGCCGAGCAGCACGCACGGAAGACCGCCGAGCAGGAACAACCAGTGCCATCCCGCGATGCCCGCAACGCCGTTCAGATGCCCGAGCACGAGACCCGACAGCGGTGCGCCGAAGAGACCCGAGAACGCCGACGCGAGAAACAGCATCGACGTGATGCGGCCGCGATAGCTCGCCGGAAACCACAGCGTGAGGTAGTACAGCACGCCCGGCGCGAAGCCCGCTTCCATCGCGCCGATGATGAAGCGCAGTCCATAGAACTGCCACTCCGTCTGGACGAAGACCATCAGCGCGGTCGCGATACCCCACGAAATCATGATGCGCGCGATCCAGCGCCGCGCGCCGACCTTGTAGAGCAGCATGTTGCTCGGCACTTCGAAGAGCACATAGCCGATCACGAAGAGACTCGCGCCGAGACCGTAGGCGGTGTCGGACAGACCGAGCGAGCTCTGCATCTGAAACTTAGCGAAGCTGATGTTGATGCGGTCGAAGAACGCGAAGAAGTAGCACAGCATGATGAGCGGCATGAGCCGCAACGCCACCTTTTTGATGATGTCCGAGGTGTTCCCGACAACTTGCGGCTCACTGGCCGCGTTCACGCTTAGATCGCTCATGTTTGTCTCCAATATAGTTTTGGTCTTTTGATTCAGATGGTTTTCACGTAATCGGGCGCCGCATGCAGATCGCAATTGCGTCCCGCCTTCGCGACTTGTCCCGACACCTCATGTCCGACGAGCGCGGGCAGCGTGCGCGACAGCGCGATCAGCTTTTGCAGATCGATGCCAGTGGGAATGCCCATCTCGTCGCACATGTTCACGAGGTCTTCGGTGCAGATGTTTCCTGATGCACCCGGCGCGAACGGACAGCCGCCGAGCCCGCCCAAAGCCGCATCGAAGCGGCGCGCGCCCGCGTCGTAGGCGGCGAGCACATTGGCGAGGCCGAGGCCGCGCGTGTTGTGAAAGTGCAGCGTGAGATCGGCGGCCGGCACGTGTTCGAGCACGCGAGCGACGAGCCGCGCGACCTGACGCGGATTCGCCATGCCGGTCGTATCGGCGAGCGTGATGCCGGCGATGCCCATCTCGCGATACGTCCGCGCGATCGACACCACGCGCTCTTCATCGATGCGCCCTTCGAACGGACAGCCGAACGCAGTCGCGACCGTCGCGTTCAGCGTCGTTGCCTGCGATGCGCCTTGCACGAGCCGCACGACATCGCCGAAACCCGCCAGCGACGACTCGCAGCTCATGCGCATGTTCGCGCGGTTGTGCGTCTGGCTCGCGGACATCACGAGGTTCAACTCATCGGCGCCGGCGGCGAGCGCGCGTTCCGCGCCCTTCACGTTCGGCACGAGCGCGACGTAGATCACGCCATTGCCGCGCCGGATGCCGTTGAACACCGCCTCGCCGTCGCGCAGCGCGGGAATCGCTTTCGGCGACACGAACGAGCCCGCCTCGATGCGCGTGAAACCGCAAGCCGACAAGCCATCGATCAGCGCGATCTTGTCTTCGGTCTCGACCCACTGCTTCTCGATCTGCAAGCCGTCGCGCGGGGCGACCTCCTGAACGATCAGCGGTTCTTTGTATTCATCATTCATTGCACCGCTCCTTCGGCGCGCAGCCGCTGCACTTCGTCGGCTCCGAAGCCGAGCGATTCCAGCACCGATTGCGTGTGCTCACCGAGCGCCGGACCTTGCCAGCGCACTTCGCCCGGTGTGTCGGAGAGTTTCGGCACGATGCCCGGCATCTTCACCGATGCGCCGCCCGGCAGATCCGCCTGCAGGAGCATGTCGCGCGCTTGATAGTGCGCGTCGTTCACGATGTCCGCGACCGAATAGATGCGGCCCGCGGGCACTTCCTCGCGCTCGAGTGTCGCGAGCACGTCGTCCATCGAGTGATGCGATGTCCATGCAGTGATCGCTTCGTCGAGCATCGCGCTCTGCTTCACGCGGCCGTCGTTGTGGGCGAGCGCGGGATCGTCCGCGAGATCGGCGCGGCCGATCACGTTCATCAGGCGCCGGTAGATCGGGTCGCTATTGCCCGCGATCACGACGAAGCCGCCATCTTCCGTGCGATACGTATTCGACGGTGCGATGCCCGGCAGCGCCCCGCCACTGCGCTCGCGCACATGGCCGAGCAGATCGTATTCGGGGACGAGGCTCTCCATCAGGTTGAAGACGCTTTCGACGAGCGACACGTCGACCACTTGGCCGTCGCCCTGGCCGGTCTTCACGCGCAGCACCGACATCAGCGCGCCGATCACGCCATGCAGCGACGCCAGCGAATCGCCGAGACTCACGCCGACGCGCGCGGGCAGGCCTTCGGCGTCGCCGGTCGTGTAACGGATGCCGCCCATCGCCTCGCCGATCGCGCCGAAGCCCGGCCGGTCGCGATACGGGCCGGTCTGGCCGTAGCCGGAGATGCGAACCATCGTGAGCTTCGGGTTTATTGCATGCAAAACGTCCCAGCCGAGGCCGAGCTTTTCGAGCGCGCCGGGTCGCATGTTTTCGATGACGATGTCGGCATCGGCGGCGAGGCGCTTGATGACGTCCGCGCCTTCCGTCGACTTGAGATTCACGCACACGGACTTCTTGTTGCGCGATTGCAGATACCACCAGAGCGACGTGCCCTCGTGCAGCTTGCGCCACTTGCGCAGCGGGTCGCCGCCGTTGGGCGTCTCGATCTTGATGACTTCCGCGCCGAACTCGGCCAACATGCGCGCGGCGAAAGGCGCGGCGATGAGGGTGCCGATCTCGATGACCCGGATGCCTTGAAGGGGTCCGCTCATGCTGCTCGTCTCCTGAAATTTGTACTGTGGAGACAAGCTTATTGGCGAACGCTCGGGTGCGTCCAACCGCATTTCGGCAAGCATCGTTCGCCAAACGCGAACGCTCGCGGGGTTTTCGAAAGCTAGACGCGCGCTTCGACGGTCCGCAGATGATCGAACAGCAGGCGGCTCACGGGCGAAAGCGCCTCCGAATCGCGCACGACGATCACGAGGCTGCGCGCGGCCCATTCCTCGTCGAGCGGCACGGCGGCAAGCCCGAGCTGACGCCCCATCGCCTCGAAAACCTGCAGCGGCAGCACGCCGACGCCCATGCCCGCCTGCACCATGCGGCACACGGCATCGAAGCCAGGCACGTGGATGCGCAGCCGCAGCGCGCGGCCCGCCTGACGCGCGGCGAGATGCGTACGCATGTTGATCGAGCTCGCCGAATGCAGGCCGATGTGGTCGAAGTCGAGCGTGTCCGCGAACGCGACGCTCGCCCGATGCGCGAGCGGATGATCGCCGGGCGTCACGATGCAAAGCCGGTCGTGCCGGTAATGCGCGGACTCGAGGCCGCGCGTGTCGGCGTCGCCGGAACAGATGCCCAGATCGACGAGACTGTCGGCCACGCCATCGACGATGCCGCCGCTCGGCCGCTCTTCGAGATCGATCTTGATCTGGTCGTGCACGGAGATGAACGCGCGCAAGTCCTCCGGCAGGAATTCGACGATCGCGGAGAGGTTCGCCATCATCCGCACATAGCCGCGCACGCCGCTCGCGTGCTCCGCCAGTTCGATGCCGATGTTCTCGACATCGCGCAACACGCGCCGCGCATGATGCAGCAGCGTTTCGCCCGCCGGCGTGAGGTCCATCCCGCGTGCCTTGCGCTCGAAGAGCACGGCGCCCACGGCCTGCTCCAGTTCGAGCAGCCGCTTGCTCGCCGCGGAGACCGCGATCGCCTCGCGCTCCGCCGCGCGCGTGAGTGTGCCTTCCTCGAACACGGCGAGAAACAGTTGCAGCGTCGTGAGATCGAGACGCCTGAGCAGATTTCGGGTGGCCATCGTCGGAGGTGCCCGCTCAGCGCGCGTACTTGAACGTGCCTTGCGCGCTCGCGATCATCACGCGGTCGTCGACCCATGCCTCGCCGCGCGCGAAGTAGACGGAGCGCCCCTGCCGTTCGAGAAAACCCTTCGCGACGACCTTGTCGCCGATGCCGCGATCGAGATAGTTCACCGTGAGCGAAAGCGTGAAGCCGTGCACGGGCGCGGCGCCCGTCGTGAAAAGGCCCGCGTAGCCGCAGGCCGCGTCGAGCAGCGTGGCGATCGCGCCGCCTTGCAGGATGCGCTGCCGGTTCAGATGACCCGCGTGTATCGGCATCGTGAACTCGGCGTAGCCCGCGCGCCACTCCGTGAAGATCGCGCCGAGCGCTTCGAGAAACGGATTGTCCAGATCCAGATTCGCCACCTTTGCTCCTGATAAGCCTGCGTTGCGAGCGATTGTGCCATCGACGGACGCGGGCTGCCGGGCGGATCGGAATGCGCAAAATGCGCCGCGCAATTGAAAAACCCGCACGCGGCGGGTTCATTTGCGTCGAGGCAATCGCCAGGATCGCCAAGCCGTTCTCTGTTTGACAGCGCACACAAACTTCGCATCGCCGGTCGAATTTCACCGGCGCGGCGCGTTTCATGAAGTGCGGTCATGAATCGCGCGATACGTCTTTATGTGCGCGTTTAGTGCAACATGACAGACCGTGTCACGCGCGCAACACCTGCTTTAAGGCATTCAGTTATATCCGCGAATCACACAGGAGTTTTTTTCCTCTTCGGTTTTTCCGAAACGTCCGCAAATCTCCGCGACATACTCGGGTGCGGCGGATACCTGGCTGGAGAGGTGCGACACGGGCACACTCGTGTCGTGAGGCATTTCGCCGTCGTCGATCCAGGCATAGAAATGTGCGCTCGTATTGGCTTCCATGTTTTGTCTCCTTTAGGTTGAAGCGCGAGAAGCGTCTGATGGTTCCAGAATGCGCTTATCGAAAGCCGCTGGCCCTAGTGGATTTCATTAATGGACGCAGCGCGAACGCATGGCGATGATGATAAGAATGCCCGTTCGAAACGCAAACCGGAGCGGTGTCAATCCGCTTATCTCTCTTCCCAGCGAAAAAAATGCCCGGTCTGCGGCCGGGCTGACTTAAATCATCGATTAGGGAAAGCGGGATTCGTAAGTCTTCTATCAGTTATACGACATTCTTTTCCACGATCGGCCTGCCTTCCAATACGCGCGTCCAGTCGAGCGGCGATAAATCGAGCGTTTCGTAACGTCCGCGCAAAATCAGTTCGCTCACGCCGCGCCCCGTTGCCGGGCCTTGCTGCAGGCCGTGTCCGCTGAATCCATTCGCGAAGATGCAATTAGCGATGTCCGGGTGATACCCGATGATCGCGTTCTGGTCGAGTACGTTGTATTCGTAATAGCCGGACCAGCAGCGTTCGACGCGCAACGCCTCGAATGCCGGCACGCGATGCGCGAGGGTAGGCCAGATCACGTCGTCGAACAGCGCGTGGTCGACTTCGTCGAGCGGCAGGTCGTCGGGATCGTTGTCCGCCGAGGGCGATGTGCCGCAAATATAGGTGCGCCCTTCGGGGCGGAAATAGACGCCGCTCGGATCGATCAGCAAAGGCGCACGTTCGAGCTTCGCCGGCGACGACACGTTGAAGATGCTGCGGCGGCGCGCGTACACCGGAATGTCGATGCCGAGCATCGCCGCGATCGAACGCGACCACGCGCCCGCCGCGTTCACGACGACATCGCACGCATAGGTCTCGCCGTTGGACGCGCGCACGGCTGTCGCGCGGCGCCCGTCGCGCTCGATGCCGATCACATCCGTCGCCACATAACGCGCGCCGAGCGATTGCGCCTTGCGACGCAACGCCTGCACGAGACCGTAGCCGTCGAACCAGCCTTCGCCGCTTTCGCCGAACGTGCCGGCCGCCAGATCTTCCGCGTTGAGCCACGGAAAGCGCGCCTGCAACTGCGCGCGATCGAGCAGGCTGATATCCGCGCCGAGCTCGCGTTGCAGCGCGTGGTTCTCGCGCAGCGTCGCGGCGCCCGGTGCGGTCGCGAGGAAGAGATAGCCGCCTTCATGCAGATCGATCGACGGGCGTTCGCCGTTCACTTCGAGCCGCTCGCCGATCGAGCGCAGGAACTCGATGCCGAAGAGCGACATGCGCACCGAAAGCGGTGTCGAGAACTGCTGCCGGATCGACGCCGCCGACAGCGCCGACGACGAGCGCGCGTAAGTCGGATCGCGCTCGATGACCGTCACTTGCACGGTCGGGTCCGACAGACGCAGAAAATACGCGACCGAGCTGCCGATCACGCCGCCACCCACGATCACCACTTGAGAAGCCACGCCGCCTCCGGACCGTTGTGCTTCAGCCGAGATTGAAGTCGATGCCCTGCGCGAGCGGCAATTCCGACGAGTAGTTGATCGTGTTGGTCGCGCGGCGCATATAGGCTTTCCACGCATCCGAGCCCGATTCGCGTCCGCCGCCCGTTTCCTTTTCGCCGCCGAATGCCCCGCCGATCTCCGCGCCGCTCGGCCCGATGTTCACGTTCGCGATGCCGCAATCGCTGCCCGACGCCGACAGGAAGCGCTCCGCCTCGCGCAGATCGGTCGTGAACGCGCACGACGACAAGCCATGCGCGGCTGCGTTGTTCGCGGCGATGGCTTCGTCGAAATCGGAATAACGCATCACGTAGAGAATCGGTGCGAAGGTTTCCTTCAGCACGACTTCCGTCTGCGACGGCATTTCGACGAGCGCCGGGCGCACGTAGTAGCCGTTTTCGCTGCCCTTCACGCTGACACGCTCGCCGCCGAATACCTTGCCGCCCTCGCCCTTTGCCTGCTCGAGCGCGTCCTGCATGCGCGCGAACGCTTGAACATCGATGAGCGGCCCCATCAGCACGCCCGGCTCCAGCGGATTGCCGACGGGCACTTTCGCGTAGAGATCCTTCAGGCGCGAGACCGTTTCGTCGTAGATGCTGTCATGCACGAAAAGACGCCGCAGCGACGTGCAGCGCTGCCCCGCCGTGCCGACCGCCGAAAACAGGATGCCGCGCAGCGCGAGATCGCGATTGGCCGTCTGCGACACGATGCCCGCGTTGTTGCCGCCCAGCTCCAGAATCGAGCGGCCGAAGCGCTCCGCCACCGCGACGCCGACCTTGCGGCCCATTGCCGTGCTGCCCGTCGCGCTGACGATGTCCGAGCGCTTGTCCGCGACGAGCGCCGCGCCGACGTCGCGCCCGCCGATGATTACCGAGGCGAGGCCCGCCGGCGCGGAACCGAATTCGTCGATGGCATCGCGCAGAATGCGGTCGACCGCGAGCGCGGTGAGCGGCGTCTTTTCGGACGGCTTCCACACGACGGCGTTGCCGCACACGAGCGCGAGCGCCGCGTTCCACGACCACACCGCGACCGGGAAATTGAACGCCGAGATGATCGTGCACACGCCGAACGGATGCCACGTCTCCGCCATGCGATGCCCGGGGCGCTCCGACGCGATCGTCAGGCCGTACAACTGGCGCGAGAGGCCGACGGCGAAATCGCAGATATCGATCATTTCCTGCACTTCGCCCAGGCCTTCCTGGAGAATCTTGCCCGCTTCCAGCGACACGAGGCGGCCGAGTGCCTCCTTCTTCTCGCGCAGCCGGTTGCCGAGCAGGCGCACGAGCTCGCCACGGCGCGGCGCGGGCACGTTGCGCCACGCGGTGAAGGCGCTGCGCGCGGCGCCGAGGGCGGCGTCGACATCGGCGGTGGTGTGCTGTTTCACCCGGCCGATGACTTCGCCCGTGATCGGCGAAGTGGCGACCATGTCGCCGTCGGTGACGAGGCTCGCGATGCCGAGGTCGGAAAGAATCGATTGTGCGTTCACGATGAAGTCCTTTCGATGCGGGTTCGTTCGTCTGAGCGAAAGTTTCTGATAAGAAACTTTCGTGAGTCAGGAGACTATACGCGCTGCCGTCGCCGCTCACAACAGCGGACTATATTGGGGTTGTCACCAATGCGTGCAGCCTTGCACGGCGGTAGATTCGGCTTGTTTCGAGGCTTTGCCCCGATCCCTTCGCGGGATTCACGCGATGTTATTATCGGAAACAAAACGCTTACCCTATGCCCAGCCTCAGCACGAAAAATTCGCCCGAACAATCCGCAGCCGATCTCGGACGCCGGGTGAAACGCGCGCGGCTCGCGCATGACCTGACGCTCGAGACGGCTAGCCGGATGTGCGGCGTGTCGCGCTCGGCGCTGTCGAAGATCGAGAACGGCTTGATGTCGCCGACTTTCGACGTGCTGCAGAAAATCGTGCGCGGCCTGCAGATCGATCTCGCCGAACTTTTCGGCACGGCGCCCGCGCCGAGCGCGAGCGGGCGGCGCGCGCTCACGCGCAAGGACGAAGGCCGGCGCCACGCGTATCGCGGCTATCAGATGGAACTGCTCGCCACCGAGCTCGCGCACAAGGCGATGCTGCCGTTTCGCATCCGCATCTCGGCGCATACGCTCGACGCCTTCGACGACTGGGGCCGCCACGAAGGCGAGGAGTTTCTCTATGTGATCAGCGGCAGCGTGTGCCTCTATTCGGAACTCTACGCGCCGACGCATCTGAACGCCGGCGACAGCATCTACTTCGACAGCCGCACCGGCCACGCGGCCATTTCGACGAGCGAAGAAGACGCCGAAGTGCTGTGGATGGCGACGGGCGGCGTGCCCGCGCCGGATGTGGTGGATGCGCAGTGACGGGTTCTATCGCGGGAAGGGACGCATCGGTCCGGAAACGTCATATGGGATATTGCCGTCGTGAATGCACGACACCCATCACTTGGATCCATCCGTCGACGATTTCATAGACAACGATGTAGTTCGGATGAGCGACGATCTCGCGCGTGCCGGCGACGCGTCCCGGACGAAAGAGGTAAGGATGAGTCCCGGCGGGAATGACAGCATTTTGGATTTGTTCGAATATATCGACCGCTGCCCACGCGCTGTCTTCGGCAATGTGATCGGTCAGTTCCTCAAGGTTGTTGAGCGCTTTGGTCGTCCATCGAATAGGCAGCATCACTTTCGCGCTTTCTCTTTTTCCTTGATTTTGGCCTGAAGCTTGTTGCGAATACGCGCCATCGCTTCATCGTGAGGGATGAGAGGACCGGGATTGTCGCGTGCAGCCTGAATCTTTTCCCGAAACCACTGGTCATAAGCTTCCGCTTCTTCGACAGTGGCGAATTCGGACACGATGGGATCGAGCGGGGTAGGCATTTCGAGTTCTCGTTTCATGATGAAAACCATCATAACGCAGCTATTTCCGCTGCGTCATCTCGGCCATTCGGCCAATCCGCGCCGGCTGTCGGCCCGTCATCAGACCGTGTTCACGCTCTTCGCTTTCGCCTTCCTCGCGGCCTTTTCAGCGGGCGCCGAAGCCGCCGCGTGGTCCTCGGGCTTCACCAGCGATCGCTTGAAATAAGGCGAGCTCAACGTGGCCGCGCCCATGTCCGACGCCGCTTCGAGCAGCGCCGGCGCGAGTTCCTTCAGCCGCGCCTCGGGCAGGCGGCTCGTCGGTCCGGCGAGACTCACCACGCCGACCACGACACCCGTCACCGGATGATGAATCGGCGCGGCCATCGATGTCATGCCGGCCTCGTACGTCTCGCTCGCGATGCCATAGCCGCGCTTGCGGGCGGCGTGCAGATCCGCGAGAAACTGCTGAATGGTTTTCGGCGCCTTCGGCCCGCCCTGCCCCGGCTTGCCGAGCCCGCCCTGCTTCGACACGAGCGCGAGCGCTTCTTCATCCGTCAGCGACGACAGCCACGCCTGCCCGCTCGCCGTGCAATGCAAGGGCGGCTGGCTGCCCATGTCGGGGTCATAGCGCAGGCCCGACTTCGCGCCCTGCGCCTTGCCGACGAACGTGATGTGATCGTCCTCGACGACACCCAGACGCGCCAGTTCGCCCGACTGCGCCGCGAGCCGGTCGAGCACCGGCTGCGACACGTCGAGCACGCCGCCCGTCGACAGATAGATGAGCGCGAGCGACACGAGCTTCAGCGCGAGCATGTACTCGCCGTGATCCTCGTCCTGCCGGACATAGCCTTCGTCGATCAGCATCGCGAGCAGGCGATGCGTGCCGCTGCGCGGAATGTTGAGCGTATCGGCGATGCTGGCGAGCTGCATGCGCCCGCCGTTTTTCGCCAGCAGCTCGATGATCGACAACGCCCGTTCCAGATTTCCCGCCATCTTTCAGTCTCTCGAAGTTCCGATTCTGAAATGAGAACACGATTCCAGCCCGGAATTCAACTGCCAGCGCTCAATGTTGCGCGTAGACCTCCTCCAGCACCGCGAGCGTGGCATCCCGCAGGCGCTTCGCACGCGTGAGCGCATCGGCGGTTTTCGCCCATGCGTTCATCGGCACTTCGATCGACAGCGGCAAGCCGTCCGGCAGCGCCCGCAGGATGCCGGCGAGATCCAGCCCGCCCTCGCCCGGAATCATGCGCTCGGCGCGCGCCTGATAGAGCAGCGTGTCGAGATCGGCGGGGCGCTCGGCGGGCGCGTCGCAGAACTGCACGTAGCCGAACCATTCGCGCGGCAGTTCGCGCAGCGTGTCCGTCGACGACCCGGCGCGGTCGAAGTGAATCGGATCGATGATGAGGCCCGTGTTCGCGCGCCCCGCCGCCCTCACGATGCGCGCGCCCTGCACGATGTCCTTCGCATCGGTCCAGGGCATCGGTTCGAGCGACGGCGACAGGCCATACGGCTTCGCCAGATCGCACAGCGCCGCGAGCCGTTCGGCCGTGCGCGCCTCGTCGGGATCGTTGCCCGCGACGAGCACGTAGCGCGCGCCCAGCTCGGCGGCGGTCGCGAGCATCGGTTCGTAATCGGCGACGTTCGTATCGGGCTTGAGGCGCAGGATTTCCGCATCGAGCACGCCGATGCCGGTGTCTCTGACGGCCGCGAGCGTTTCGTGCTTCAACGCCGTCGCGCCGATGATCTCGTGGCGCACTTCCGTATCGGTCGCGGGCAGAAGCCGCAGGCCGACGAAATCGTAACCCGCCTGCGCCGCGCACTCGACCATCTGCGGCGGCGTCAGTTCGAGCACCGTCAGCGCGGATAAAGACAGCTTGCGTCGTGACATCGCTGAGTCTCCGGTTAGCGCAGCGGCGAGAACGGCGCGGGCACGTAGATGGTCGATTCCATCGTCGTCAGATGAGCCGGTCCGCCCTTCGGTGGCCAGATGCCGTCCTTCACCGCTTCCGCGCGAATGCGCGAACGCTCGTCCACGCTCTTGTACGGCCAGATGTTCAGAAAGCGCGGCACGGTGCCGTCGAGCGCGTACATCGCGCCGATGAGCGGCGAGCGCTTCGTGCGCTCCGGCACGGCGTTCTTCCACGCGTCGATCGTGTGTTGCAGGCTCGCGAGCTTCGTGCCGTACACGCGCATCTCGTAGATGCCGCCGTGCTCCGCCGGTTCGATCGGCGGCAGGAACGGGAAGAGCGCGTAGCTGTTCACTTCGACATCGGTGATGAGTTCGCCGCAGCCGAACGGATTGCCTTCGAGCAGCAGGCGCTGGCGCTCTTTTATCAACGCCGCTTCCGATTCGAAGCCGCGCAGCACCATCACTTTACCCAACGCGCCGATGTCCGAATACCAGCAGCCGAGCAGCTTCGAGCCGGGCGCGTCGCCGCTCGCCTTGATGTTCTCGAAGACCTGCGCGTTCGCGCCGATCTTCACCGTCAACGTGACTGTGTCGTACAGAGTCATAGCAGAGTCCTTGCCTGTTTGATGTCCGAAAGATGTGTGATGTTTTCTTCGCGCGCCGGTTGCGCGGCCTGGGCCGGTTGCGCCAGTTCGAGGCCCGTGAGATAGCCGAAGGTCATCGCGGGTCCGAGCGTGATGCCGCCGGCGGGATAGTGTCCGCCCATCATGCTCGCGGCGTCGTTGCCGACCGCGTAGAGGCCGGGTATCGGCGCGTGCGATTCGTCGAGCACGCGCGAGCGCGCATCCGTCGAAAGACCGGCGAAGGTGCCGAGGCTGCCCGGCAGAATCTTCACCGCATGGAACGGGCCTTCGACGATCGGCGCGAGACACGGATTCGGCCCGTGCGATGCATCGCCCTGCACGCGGTTATAGGGCGTCGAACCTTTGTGGAATTGCGGATCGAAACCGTCTTTGGCATACGCGTTGTAAGTGGCGACGGTATCGGCCAGCCCGCGCGCGTCGATGCCGCATTGCTGCGCCAATGCGTCGAGCGTCGGCGCGGATTTCAGATAGCCCGAGCGTTCATACGGCCCGAGCGGAAACGGAAACGGCTTCGCGAATCCGAGCCCATAACGCCGCTGAAACCGATGGTCGCAGACGAGCCACGCGCACACTTCCTCGCCCGGCCGCGTTGTGCCGATGAGCGCGGAGATGAAGTCGTAATACGACGACGCCTCGTTCGTGAAGCGCCTGCCCGCGCGCGTCACGGCGATCACACCGGGCTTCGCGCGCTCGATGAGATGCGGAAACGCGACCGCATCGCCGCGGCCCTTCGGCACCAGCGACACCGGCGCCCACGCGGCGGGCGCTTCGAGCGACGCGTCGAAATGCGCGCCTGCCGCTTCGCCGAGGCGAATGCCGTCGCCGGTATTGCTTTTCGGCGCGGCGGACCAGTGCGGCGCGTAGGGAAAGGTCGCGGCCTGACGCTGCGCGTCGTGCGGATAACCGCCGCACGCGAGCACGACGCCGCGTCGCGCGCGCACTTCATGCATCACGCCTTCGATCTCGACACGCGCGCCCGTCACGCGATGCGCTTCGCGCGTGAGCGACACGGCCTTCGCCCGCGTGCGCAGATCGAGGCCACGATCGGCCGCCGATTTCAGCAGCCGCGCGACGAGCGCGTTGCCGTTCACGAGATGCATCGAGCGCCGATAGCGCAGCGTGTGCCACGCGAACGCGGCGAAGCGCTTCATCACGTGCCATGCGGATTTTGCGTTGCGCGTCGCGTTCAAAAAATGCGCGAGGTCCTGTCCCGACGCGATCGCCATGCCCTTGACCGTCACTTCGTCCAGGGGCGGGCGCAGTTTGCCGATGAGCGGACCGAGCTCGCGTCCATCGAACGGCATCGCGCAGACGGAGCGCCCGCCGGTGGCCGCGCCTTGCGTCGTGTGGAAATCGGGGATGCGATTGCCGTCGATGAAGCGCATCGACGTATTGCGCTCGAAGAATTCGACCATGCGCGGGCCGTGCTCGATGAGCGCATCGGCTTTGGCGGCGTCGAAATGCGCGCCGAGTTCGCTCTTCAGATACGTGCGCGGCGCGTCGTCATCTTCGACGATGCCCGCGCGCGTCGCGAGCGGACTGCGCGGAATCCACATCCAGCCGCCCGACCACGCGGTCGTGCCGCCGAACACGTCTTCCTTCTCGCAGACGAGCACGGACAAGCCTTGCGTCGCCGCCGTGACGGCCGTCGACAAACCGCCCGCGCCGGAGCCGAGCACGAGGACATCGCATTCGAGAATCGGTTCGTGCTTCATCTGGCGTGCGCGGGAGATTGGAGGTCGATCGGCAACGTGAGCGCTTCGTCGCGCGCGTCGGTGAGCGCCGCGCTCGACGGCTGTCTCGCGCGCGCCGCCGCATGCCGCGCCGCGAGATAGCCGAACGCGAGACCGGGCCCGAGCGTGATGCCGGGGCCGGGATAGACGCCGCCCATCACCGATTGCATGTCGTTGCCGCAGGCGTAGAGGCCGCCGATCGGCTGGTCGTCGCGATTCAGCACGCGCGCGTCGGTATCGGTGACGAGGCCGGTCGCCGCGCCGATATCGCCCGGATACAGCCGCACCGCATAGAAAGGCGCCTGGCCGATCGGACCGAGGCACTTGTTCGGGCCGGTCCAGCTGGCGTCGCCGTTGGCGTTCTGGTAGTCCGTCGTGCCGCGCTGAAAATCCGCGTCGACGCCCGTCTGCGCATAGCGATTGTTGCGCGCGACGCTGTCGGCGAGACCCGCCTTGTCGATGCCGAGCTTGCCCGCGAGTTCATCGAGCGTCCTGCCTTCGACGAGATAGCCATCGGCAAGAAACGGCGCGAGGCCCTTGCCGCCCGGGCGCACCATGCCAAGCCCGTATTTGCGCAGCCCTTCGGAGTCCGTGACGAGATACGCGGGCACAGCGGGCGCCGACTTGTTCGCTCGCTGCATCGCGATGCCGAAGAGGTGATACGACGTGTTCTCGTTGAGAAACCGCTTGCCGGTTTTGTTCACGGTGATCATGCCCGGCTTGCCGCGATCCATGATGAAGTGCGGAAACACGGCGGTCGTGCCGTCGGCGCGCGTGCGCACGGAGACCGGCGCCCAGAACGCGTTCGACAGCGCGCCTTCACCGAAGCGCGCGCCCGCCGCGAGGGCGAGATCCTGCGCGTTTCCGGTGTGGCCGGGCGCGCCGGGGCACCACGCGGGATCGGCGCCCGGCAGCATCTCGCCGCGACGCGTCGAATGCCGATTGAATCCGCCGCTCGCGAGAATCACGCCGCCCTTCACGGCGACGCGCCGCCGCTCGTTGACACAACTGAGCGTCACGCCTTCGATGCCGTTCGCGCCCGTATGCACGGCTTCGACCTTCGTGCCCGTCAGCACCGTGACGCCGCGCTGCAGCAGCGAATACAGCAGGCGTCCGATCAGCGCGTTGCCCATCACGAGCCGCGTGCCGCGAGGCGAACTCAGGCGGTCGCGCGCGTGACGCGCGAGGAGCTTCGCGGCGTGTCCGAACGATGCGAACGATTTCGTCATGTTGAGCAGATGCCCGACGTCGTCGCGGTCCACCATCATGCCGCCGAGCACGGTGAATTCGGGAATCGGCGGACGGATCAGAGAAAACGCGCGGCCGAGCTTGCGGCCGTCGAAGGGCAGCGGCTCCAGCGCGCGGCCGCGCAGCGTCGAGCCTTCGACTTCGGACAAATAGTCCGGATGAAACGGGCGCGCGCGATATTTCACCTCGGAATTCGCTTCGATATGCGCGACCGCCTTCGGCCCTGCTTCCAGAAACGCTTTTCGCATCGCCGCGCTGCTGTGTCCGCCAACGGCGCGGTTCAGAAAGCCCTCGGCGATCGCGGAAGTATCGTCGCGATTGACGCTCGCCGCGTGCATCGACGCCGGAATCCACGTCGTGCCCGCCGAGAAGGCCGTCGTGCCGCCCACGTATTCCGTGCTTTCGACGAGCAGCACGCGCGCGCCGTCGATCGCCGCGACGAGCGCCGCCGACATACCCGCGCCGCCCGCGCCGATCACCACTACATCGAACGTTTCGTTCTGCCCCAGTTTGTCCAGTGTCTCCGCCATCCGTCCGCTCCGTCTCGTTCGCGCCGCCGTTTCTCCGACGATGCGAAATTCGTGTTTCCTGTAGAACTCGCTTTGATAGTGGAATGCTATTCTAAAACAACGATCGAAGCCAAGCTCTTTTTTGAGACCGCTGTCGCTAGGGCGAACCGAGTCTTGGCATCGCCTGTTCATTGGGGCACGATTCGCTTCTTCAGGAACACGGTGTCACGCATGCAAGATTCGACTCGAACGCCGGCCGTGAGCACGCGGCTTCTCAAAGGCATCCTTCCGATCGACCGGGCCGCGGCGTTGCGCGATGCGCTCGCCGGCGTCTCGCTCGCGTCGATGGATATCCCGCAGGTGCTCGGCTATGCGCGCATCGCCGGCATGCCCGCGGTGACGGGGCTTTACACCGCGTTCCTGCCGCTCCTCGCGTTCGCGCTCTTCGGCGCGTCGCGGCATCTCGTCGTCGCGGCCGACTCCGCCACCGCGACGATCTTCGCGAGCAAGGTTTCGTCGATGTCCGCGATGGGCAGCCCCGAATACGTCGCGCTCGCGGGCATGGTCGCGCTGCAGACCGCCGCGCTCCTGCTGCTCGCGCGGCTCTTCAAGCTCGGCTTTCTGGCCGATTTTCTGTCGCGCACGGTGCTCGTCGGTTTTCTTGCGGGCGTGGGCGTGCAAGTGGCGATCGCGATGCTCGGCGATCTGTTCGGCATGACGGTGCCGTATCCGTCGTCACGCAGCCTCGCGCAGCTCCTGTACGTCATCGAACACGCGATGCACGCGCACGGGCCGACGCTCATGCTCGCGCTCGGCGTGATCGTCGCGATCCTCGGCTGCAAGCGCTTCGCGCCGCGCTTTCCGATGCCGCTCGTCGCGGTGATCGGCAGCATCGCCGCGAGCAGCATGTTCGACTTCGCCGCGCACGGCATATCGGTGCTCGGCGCGATCGAAGGCGGCTTGCCTCCGATACGCTTTCCCGATGTCACGTGGCAGCAGTTTCTCGACCTCGTGCCCGTCGCGGCCTCGTGCTTCGTGATGATCATCGCGCAGAGCGCGGCGGCGTCGCGCGTGTTCGCGCAGCAGTATCGGGAGGACGTCGATACCAACAGCGATATCCTCGGCCTCGCGGCAGCCAACGCGGCGGCGGCCGTGAGCGGCACCTTCGTCGTCAACGGCAGCCCGACGCAAACCGCGATGGCCGAGCGCGCCGGCACGCGCAGCCAGTTCGGACAGCTCGTTTTCGCGGCGGTCGTCGCGATCGTGCTGCTGTTTCTGAGCGCTTATCTGCGCTATCTGCCGCATTGCGTGCTGGCGGCGATCGTCTTCACGATCGCGCTCGGTCTCATCAACCTGCAAAGCCTCTCGGACATTCGCGCCGAGAGCCCGGGCGAGTTCATGCTCGCGCTCGTCACGGCCGGCGCCGTCGTGCTGGTGGGCGTCGAGCACGGCATTCTGCTCGCGGTCGCGCTGTCGCTCATGCGGCACGTGCGCCACAGCTACCATCCGCACACGATGGTGCTCACGCCCGTCGAGCCCGGCAAACCCTGGCAGTTCACGCCGACGAAACCCGGCGCGATGACCGCGCCGGATCTGATCGTCTACCGCTTCGGCGCGGACCTGTTCTACGCGAACGATCACTTCTTCGCGGCGGAAGTGACGCAGCTCGTCGATTCCGCGCCGGACGGCTTGCGCCATCTCATCGTCGATGCGGGCGCGATCACCGATCTCGATTATTCCGCCGCCCGCACGATCGGCGAGCTGATGGAGACGCTGCGCCGACGCGGCGTCGCCGTGAAGTTCGGGCGCGTGAACCGTTTTCTGCGCAGCGACATGGACCGGCACGGGCTCACGCCAGTGCTGGGGGCCTCGAATGTATTCGAGACGCTTCACGAGGCGCTGGCGGCTGCCGGCGCGGCTCCGGTGATGCATGAACCGGACGTGCTTTGACACGCGCGCGGAAGTCCGGCCGTGGCGCTGCAAAGCGGTTTGGGTCGGTGCTCCTGCGCCTGCAGCTTTTGCGGGGGTAGAAATCATTGACCGTTAGTTGCTTGGCGGTGGATTCAATTTTGTTGAACACTATTCCATTTTCAACTAGCATTCACCAACCGGACTTCACAAATTTTTTCAGGAGGCAATCGACGCAATGGCGCAGGACACTTCTTTTTCCGCATCGCTCGATGCGGGCTTGAGCGGCGCGACCCGCGTGTACTTCATCGTCGGCGATCCGATCGCGCAGGTGCGCTCGCCGTCCGGCGTGACGGCGGCGCTGCGCGCGGCGGGCCGCGACGCGATCGTGATTCCGGCGCACGTCGCGCCCGACGATCTCGGTGCGTTCTTCGCGGGCATCGCACGTCTTCAGAACTGCGACGGCGTGATCATCACGGTGCCGCACAAGTTCAGCGCGACCGGCTACTGCGCATCGCTGACCGATGAAGGCGCGTTTCTCGGCGCGGTCAACATGCTCAAGCGCAATGCGGACGGCACCTGGCACGGCGGCGCATCGGACGGCATCGGCATGGTCGCGGCGCTGCGCGATGCGGGCTGCGAACCCGAAGGCAAACGCGCGCTCCTGATCGGCGCGGGCGGCGCGGGCTCGGCGATCGGTCACGCGCTCGTCGATGCGGGCGTCGCGTCGCTCGCCATCCGCGATTTCGATGCCGCGCGCACCGGCGCCCTCGCCTCGCGCCTAGCCGCGCTGGGCCGCGGCGCGGTGGGCGTCGCCGACGATGCGCCGGCCGAAACCTACGACCTCATCGTGAACGCGTCGCCGGCCGGCATGCGTCCCGGCGATCCCCTGCCGATCGACGTATCGCGCCTTTCCCCGACGACCTTCGTCGGCGATGTCGTGACCAAGCCGCCGCTCACGCCCTTCATCGAGGCGGCCCGCGCACGCGGCTGCGCGACCGTCACCGGCACGCAGATGTTCGCGCGCGTATGCGATGCGATCGTCGCCTATCTGCTGAAGGACTGACGACGCGGATCGATTTGCCGCGGCCTGAATCGGAGGAATCTGGTTCCATCGCGGCGCGCATTCGTTCAAGATTCCGGCGCGCTTCGCGTCCCTCGCGAAGCGCGCCGGCATTCCGGTTCCGAACCGAATCGCCAACGAGCGCCGCCCTCTTACGGGCGGCGTTTTTTTGCGGCGGCATTTCCGGGCACGCCGGCGTGAGCGCGCGAGGCTTTCACATCGCGCGCACGCATCGAGGGCCAATGAAACGCGTGCATTCGCACGCAAGAGGCTGGAATGAAACTGGAACAACGCTTGATTCAACGCGCGGCGCGAGCGGGCGTCGCGGTCTTCGCATTCGCGATGCTCGGCGCGTGCGCGAGCGGTCCGGGCGCATCGGCGCCGCTGCCCGCAGACAGCACGCTCGCGACCGGCCGCATCGTCGGCAAACAATATCTGACGACGGTCTCGACGGGCGCGGCGCCCTCTTCCGGCCCGACGGTCGGCGTGGGCGGTGGCGGCATCGGCGGCAATGGCTGGAGCGGCGGCGGCGCGGGCGTCGGGCTGGGCTTCGATCTGACGAGCCTGTTCCAGAAGAGCCCCGAGCAAACGGCGAAGGTCTACCGCTACAGCGTCCAGATGAAGGACGGCTCGAAGCGCGACATCGACAGCACGCTCGATCTCAGCGACGGCGCATGCGTGACGACGATCGATTCCGGTCAGCCCGGCTATCCGCGACTGGCGAGCGCCGACGCCTGCTGATGACCGCGCGCGAGCATCATTCGATGATGAAACGCAGTGCTTCGAATCCTCGATTGTGCGCCGCGCACGGCTTTGCCATACTGAATCCAGTTGGCCTCGTCTCCTCAAGCGTCCGCTCTCGATTCACGAGCCCACAAGCGGACGCGCTCTCGCCGCCTCTTTCCGGGCGGCTTTTTTTTTGTGCGCGCGGCCTATTACCTTCGGGGTAATTGTCCGGCCCACTTCGTCCTGCGACGATGCACTCACACTGTTCATCGACAAGGAGACGGACATGGCCGCGCATCAGCATGGGGATCGGCATCGGGATCGCGCAGGAATCGCCCGCCCGGGTTTCATCGGCACGACTGACGGCGTCGAGCTTTTCTATCGCGACTGGCGTGACGACGGCGCGCCCCGCAACGGCAAGACGATCGTTTTTGTCGCCAGCTATTCGCTGCCGGGCGACATGTGGGCGTATCAGATGTTGCCGCTCACGCAACAGGGCTTTCGCTGCATCGCATTCGACCGGCGCGGCCACGGCCGTTCGAGCGATCCCGGCGGCGGCTACGACTACGACACCCTCGCGGACGATCTCGCCGCCGTCATCGACGCGCTCGATCTGTCCGATATCACGCTCGTCGGCTATTCGATGGGCGGCGCGGAAGCCGTGCGCTATCTGACGCGCCACGGCAGCGCGCGGGTCGCGCGCCTCGCGCTGATCGCATCGACCTTGCCGATGCTCGCGAAGACGCCGGACAATCCGGACGGCATCGATCGCGCTCATGTCGATGCCTTCCAGCACGACCTGCTGACCGACTATCCGCAATGGCTCGCCGAGAATGCGCGGCCGTTCGCCGGGCCGGAAGCGTCGGAGGCGATGATCGGCTGGATTCGCGAAATGGCCTTGCGCACGTCGCACCAGGCGCTCTTCGCGTGCAACGAAACGGTGAGCCGCGGCGATTTCCACAATGAGCTGCGCGACATCGACGTGCCGACGCTCATCGTGCAGGGCGACCGCGATGTGTCCAATCCGCTCGAACTGACTTCGCAGCGCACGGTGCGCCTGATTCCGGATGCGCGGCTCGTCGTTTATGAAGGCGCGCCGCATGGCGTCTTCCTGAGCGATGCGGCGCGGCTGACGGCGGATCTGGCAGCGTTTGCATCGGGGTGATGGAACGCCGTCTGTGGCAGCGGCTTAATATCGCCCGCTTCTATCGGACAAGCGCTGCGTCCTGACGCATGCCGAAACGCTCAGACCAATAGACGCTGCAGGAATCCGGGCGCACGGTAGCACTGCGAATTGACATCGATGCGCCGTCCATGAAAGCATCGCCGCGCAGTCATCCCTCTCTCCATCGGAGTCCACCGCGATGATCTTCCACGCATCCATTCCCGCCAATGATCCGAAGCACGTCGCGCAGGTGCTCGCCGAACTGTGGCAAGGCTTCGCCGCGCCCTTCTCGCCGTTTCCCGATGCATGGATGGCCGTCGCGGGCGACGATCGCGGCAGCATCATCGAGGTGTATCCGAGCGATCAGGTCATCACGCCGGGCGGCGGCCACGAGGAAAGCGTGAGCTACGGCGCGCAGACATCGAAGCGCCCGCAGTACAGCGCGTTCCACATGGCCATCGCGACGAAGCTGGGCGCGGACGAAGTCATCGCGATCGGCGAGCGCGAAGGCTGGCGCGCGGTGCACTGCACGCGCGGCAACGACTTCTTTCATGTGATCGAGCTCTGGATCGAAAACTCGACGATGCTCGAATTCCTCACGCCCGACATGCAGGCCGAATACCTCGCCTTCGCGACGCCCGAGAACTTCAAGGCGATGGCCGCGGCATCCACCGCGGCCTGACGCTCAGCGGGCGGAGCGCAGCCCGAACATCAGCGCGGCGCCGCTCGCGAAGAGCAGCAGGGAAAGCAGATGCACGGCGAGATCCATGCTGCCCGTCGCGGTGCGGATCTGGCCGATCACCCACGGGCTCACGATCCCGCTCGTGATCCCGATGCTGCTGATGAACGCGATGCCCGCCGCCGCGCTCTTGCCCGGCAGATGGCTCGCAGGCACGGCCCAGAAAATCGGCAGCGCGGCGAAGATCAGCGTGGCCGCGATCGAGAGGATCGCGAGCATCAGCGGAAAGCTCGGGAAGTGCAGCGTGAGCGCCGCGAGCGCGATGCCGCCGCCGATCGTGCAGCACGCGAAGTGCTTGCGCCGCTCGCCGACACGATCCGAATGGCGCGCGATGAAGATCAGCCCCACCGCGCCGATCGCGTTCGGCACGACGGTGTAGAGACTCACCGACATCACATCGGTGATGCCGAAATCGCGGATCATCAGCGGCATCCAGAAACTCAGCGTGAGCGACGCGCAGGTCAGCGAAAAGTAGATGAACGCGAAGAGATAGATGCGCGGATTGCGCAGCGCATCGAGCAGGCCGTGACGATCGTGCGCATCGGCGCTGTCTTTCGATTCGGAGCACAGCGCGACGAGGCGATCCTGTTCGGCTTGCGTGAGCCAGCGCGCATCGCGCGGCGAATCCACCAGCAGGCGCAGCGCGATGACGCCGAGCAGCACCGCGGGCGCGCCTTCGATCGCGAACATCCACTGCCAGCCGTGCAGGCCCATGACGCCCGCCATGTCGCGCATGATCCAGCCGGACACGAGGCCACCGAACACGCCCGCCACCGCGACGCCCGCGAAGAACACCGACATCACGCCCGCGCGCCGTTTCGCCGGAAACCAGTACGTCAGATAGAGCACGATGCCGGGAAAGAAGCCCGCCTCGAACACGCCGAGCAGGAAGCGCAGCAGATAGAAGTGGCCGGCCGTCGATACGAACATCATGCCGACGGAGGCCGCGCCCCACAGCAGCATGATGCGCGTGAAGGTGCGGCGCGCGCCGAACTTCGCGAGCAGCAGATTGCTCGGCACCTCGAAGAGCACATAGCCGACGTAGAACACGGCGGCGCCGAGGCCGTACATCGCATCGGAGAAGCCGAGATCGTGCTTCATCTGCAACTGCGCGAAGCCGATATTGATGCGATCCAGAAACGACACCACGTAGCACAGGAACAGGAACGGAATGATGCGCCACGCGACTTTGTGGAACAGCGCATCGTCCGACAGGGCGTGCTGCTCCGCGGCGGCGCTCGGGCTGAGCGCCGCCGTACCGATCGACTTCGACATGTCTCGCTCCAGATGGGCGTGAGAAGGCCGGCGTCTTGAGCGCGCCTTTTGCCTGAAGAGAAAAGAGAAGAAAGCGCGGCGCGTTTCAGTACGCGCCGCGCGAGACGAGGGTCAGTCCTGCAAGGCAGCCCACATGTCCTTGTCGCGCTGGGCCGTCCAGATGCGCGGATGCTTGATGCCGCTCGCTTCGTCGTAGGCGCGCGAGACGTCGAACGGCAGGCAGTGCTCGTAGATGAAGACGTGGCCGAACTTCGGATCCATCGACTTGCGCGTGTGCGCCATCGAGCCTTTCAGGTCGAGCTTGTCGGCGACGGCTTCGCGGCCCGCCTGCAGCAGCGTCGTGACGAAGTCCTTCGTGTAGTCGAGGCCCTTGTCCACTTCGGCCGGCGACAGCAGCGCGGGGCCGCGGCCCGGCACGAGCTTTTCCGCCTTCAACGCACGCAGCGCTTCGAGCGTCGCGGGCCATTCCTCGAGCTGCGCGTCGCCGCAATAGCAGGCGGCGTCGTATTCGACGAGATCGCCCGAGAACAGCACTTTCTGCGACGGCAGCCAGACGACCGTGTCGCCCTTCGTGTGGCCCGAGCCGAGATGCGCGATCTTCACTTCGAGCTTGCCGAGCCACAGCGTGATTTCCTTCTCGAAGACGAGCGTCGGCCACGTGAGGCCGGGCACTGTCTCCACACCAGCGAACAGACGCGGAAAGCGCTCGATCTCCGATTTCATGTCCTGCTCGCCGCGCTCGACGATCATTTCATATGTGCCGCGGCTCGCGATGACCTGCTGCGCGCCTTCCTCGAAATACGCCGACGCGCCGAGCACGCGCACCGCGTGGTAATGCGACAGCACGACGTACTTGATCGGCTTGTCGGTGACGCTGCGGATCTTCGCGATGAGGTCCTGCGCCATCGCGGGCGTGGCGGTCGTGTCGACGATCAACACGCCGTCATCGCCGATGATGACGCCGGAGTTCGGGTCGCCCTCCGCCGTGTATGCGTATGCGTTCTCGGAGAGCTGCGTGAAGGTGATCTTCTTCTCTTCCAGATCGGCCTGCGATGCGAATGCCTTTGCCATGGTCGTGTCTCGCTTCCAT
Organism: Caballeronia calidae; assembly: GCF_900044055.2. Classification (GTDB taxonomy): domain Bacteria; phylum Pseudomonadota; class Gammaproteobacteria; order Burkholderiales; family Burkholderiaceae; genus Caballeronia; species Caballeronia calidae. The sequence goes on from NZ_FCOX02000006.1 coordinate 56,533, forward strand.
TCTCGTGGGGATGGGTGGATGATCGGCGCGGCGCCGATTTTTGTCAACAGCAAGCTCGCTTGCTATTTGCAAATTACGGGTAAATACCGAATCGCTTCATCGGAGGGTGCCGGCTCGGCTAACATCTGCCACTCGTTCACTTTCATCGATCGCGGAGTGCTCTTGGTTCATTCTGAATCCGGCGAAGAAAAAAAGCAGCGCGGCATCCAGAGCGTGGAAGTCGGGGCGCGTCTGCTCGCGGCGCTCGCCGCGCGACGCGAGCCGCTCGCGTTGAGCGCGCTTGCCGACGCCGCCGGACTGTCGACCGCGCAGGCGCACACGTACCTCGTGAGCCTCACGCGGCTCGGGCTCGTCAAACGCGACGCGCTCACCGGCAACTACGAGCCGGGCCCGCTTTCGCTCCGGCTCGGCCTGTTGAATCTGGAGCATCAGCCGGCATACCGCGCGGCCGCGCCGTGTGTATCGGCGCTCGCGCTCGCGACGGGCATGAGCGTCGCGGTGAGCGTCGCCGGGCCGCAGGGGCCGACCATCGTGCGCTACGAGCGCGGCGGACATCCGCTGCATGTGAATCTGCACGTCGGCACGGTGATGTCGCTTTCGGCGACGTCGACGGGCCGCGTGTTCCGCGCCTTCGACGACGAAGCTCGCGTCACCGCGATGCTCGCGCATCAGCAGGAAGCCGTCGCGCCCGACATGGCCGCGCGCATCGACGCGATCCGCGCGCGCGGCATCGAACGCAGCGTCGATGCGCCGAGTCCGGGCGTCAGCAGCATGAGCGTGCCGGTGTTCGACGGCGCGCATCGGATGCAGCTCGCGCTGACGGCCATCGGCCCGACGGGGCTGTGCGACGTCGGCTGGGAAGGCCCGCTCGCGCGCGCCTTGAGAGATGCCGCACGCGACATCACCGGACTGCTTTCATGACGACGTTCGAAGAAGACGCGAGGCCGCAGCGCGGCATCAACGCGCTCGACGCGACGGGCGAGCTCCTGCGCGCGCTGGTCGCGGCGGGCAGGCCGCTCACGCTGCGCGATCTCGCCGCCGCCGCCGGCATGCCGCCCGCGAAGGCGTTCGCGCATCTGGTGAGTCTCGTGAAGGTCGGCCTGCTCGCGCGCGACGACGCGGGTCTCTTCCACGCGGGTCAGTTGAGCCGCGAGCTCGGGCTCATCGCGCTGCAACGCCTTTCGCCGATCCGCGACGCCGAAGCGGAGATCGTCGCGCTGGCGGCGAGCACGTCGATGACGGTCGCTGCCGCCGCGCTCGGACCGCTCGGTCCGACCGTGATCCGGCTGGAGGAATCGGCGCGGCCGCAGCACGTGAGCTTGCGCGTGGGCACGGCGATGTCGCTCGTGAATACGGCGATCGGACGGGTGTACGCCGCGTATCTGCCCGCCGACATGCTCGCGAGCCTGATGGAGCAGGACGGCATCCGGCTCGCCGGAACGAAGGGCGCGAAGCCGGACCCGGCGCGCCTCGATGACATCAGGAAATGCGGCCTCGACACCGCCCTCGGCGCGCCGGTGCCCGGCATCCATACGCTGGCCGCGCCCGTGTTCGATCACACCGGCAGCGTGTGCCTCGTGATCGCGCTGATCGGCTCGGCGGGCGGCTTCGACAGCGCCGCGGACGGCCCGCTCGCGCGTGCGCTGCTCGCGGCGACACGGCGCTTGTCCTGGCGCTTCGGATGCATGGAAACGGGCGACGCAACGGCCTAGCTGCCCCTGACCAGTTCGGTGCCGGTCACGCGGATGGCGGGGAAACGGTCGGTGGGCTTCGCGATCTCGTCCTGCGACGCGACGATCTCCAGCTCATAGCGCCCCGCATCGTAAGTGGCCCTGACGACGGCATTGACCGCCGCGAGCGTGTGCTCGAGCGCGTTGCGCAGCGAATCGCCCTGCAAGGTGCGCGCGACGAACACCGCGCTCGTCAGATCGCCGACGCCCACCGGCTGCCGCGCGAACGGATAGAGCGGGCGCTGCGCGAACCATGCTTCGGTCGGCGTGACGGCGAGCATGTTGAAGGTGTCGGCGCGGCTGTTGCGATCGAGCAGATGCTTCACGAGCACGATGCGCGGCCCGCGCGCGATTACTTCCCGGCATGCGTCGACGGCTTCCTCCACTGTCTCGATGGTGCGCCCGACGAACTTCTCCAGCTCGACGTGGTTGGGCATGATCGCGTCGGCGATTCCGGGCATCGTCGTGACGAGGTAATCCTCGATGCCGGCCGCGACCGTGCAGCCGCCCGTCTGGCCCATCACCGGATCGCAGAAATAGAGCGCGCGCGGATTCACCGCCTTCACCATCTTCACGATCTCGACGACCGCGCGGCCCTGCTCCGGCGCGCCGAGATAGCCGGACAGCACCGCGTTGCAGCGCGCGAGCACGCCGATCGCGCCGATGCCTTCGATCACGTTCTGCAGTTCCTCGGCGTCGAACGCGCTGCCGGTCCAGCGGCCGTATTGCGTGTGATTCGAGAACTGCACGGTGTTGAGCGGCCAGACGTTGACGCCGAGACGCCGCATCGGGAAGACCGCCGCGCTGTTGCCCGCATGGCCGAACACCACATGCGATTGAATGCTCAGGACGTTGTTCATGTTCTGATTCCCGATGGATCGTGTCCGGTCAGGTGAAACGTTTGGCTTCGCGGAAGTCGTGCAGCGCAGCGCGCACGCCGCGTTCGTGGAAGACGGCCCGCGCTCGCCCCTTCACGCGCATGACAACCTTCGTATTGTGCCGCGCCTCGACGCACTGCGGCATGGCGTGCTCGTTATAAATTGCGCGGACGCGTTTTGTCGAGCAATGCGATCGATAGACGCCCAAAAGGTCGCGCGGCTGCAACACCGCGACGCTTTCACGCATCACGCGCGGCACGGCCGTTCGCGTTCGGCACGCGGCTTGCTCGATCCGCACCGGCCGATCCGCATGCAGCATCCGGCGAAAAAAACGAGCGACTTGAGTACACGAATTTGAACGCGCGCCGGATAATGCTTCAACGACGAAAACGCGCCGCGCCATCCTGGCCGCCGCGCCGCACGCATCGTACGAAACAGGCATACGAGGACGAACACACGGCAATACATCAATAGTCGCAGGTCAAATCAGGAGGCTGGCATGGAGACGCTGTCCAAGAATCGCACCGATTTGCAGAAGTCGACCCTCGCAATCGTTCTCGCCGGCGGGCGCGGCACCCGCCTCGGCCCGCTCACCGACAAGCGCGTGAAGCCGGCCGTTCACTTCGGCGGCAAGTACCGCATCATCGACTTCGCGCTGTCCAACTGCCTCAATTCCGGCATTCGCCGCATCGCCGTCGTCACGCAATACAAGGCGCACTCGCTCATCCGCCATCTGCAGCGCGGCTGGGGTTTCCTGCGCGGCGAGTTCAACGAGTTCATCGATATCTGGCCGGCGCAGCAGCGCGTCGATTCGAGCTGGTATCGCGGCACCGCCGACGCCGTGTACCAGAACCTCGACATCGTGCGCTCGATCGGGCCGGAGTTCGTCATCGTGCTGGCGGGCGACCACATCTACAAGATGGATTACACGCGCATGGTGCTCGACCATGTGGAGAGCGGCGCGGACTGCACGGTCGGCTGCATCGAGGTGCCGCGCATGGATGCGGTCGCGTTCGGCGTGATGCACGTCGATGAAAACCGCCGCGTCACCGACTTCCTCGAGAAGCCCGCCGATCCGCCCGCGATGCCCGGCAAGCCCGACATCGCGCTCGCGAGCATGGGCATCTACGTGTTCAGCGCGAAGTATCTCTACGACATGCTGCAGGAGAACATCGAGACGTCGAACACGGATCACGACTTCGGCAAGGACATCATTCCGCGCGTCGTGACGACGGGCAAAGCCATCGCGCATCCGTTCGGCATGTCGTGCGTGACGTCGAGCAGCGATCCCGAAGCGCCCGCGTACTGGCGCGACGTCGGCACCGTCGATGCGTACTGGGCCGCGAACCTCGATCTCGCATCGACGATTCCGGAGCTCGATTTGTATGACCGGAAATGGCCGATCTGGACCAACCAGGAACAACTGCCTCCCGGCAAGTTCGTGCGCGACCTTAACGGCCAGCAAGGCGCGATCACGAATCTGCTCGTGTGCGGCGGCTGTGTGATCTCGGGATCGCAGGTCTCGAAGTCGGTGTTTTCGTCGGCGGTGCGGGTGCACTCGTTCTGCAACATCAATGAGGCGGTCGTGCTGCCGCAGGTGACCATCGGGCCGAGTTGCCGGCTGCAGAAGGTCGTGATCGACCGCGGCTGCACGGTGCCCGAAGGGCTCGTGGTCGGCGAGGATCCGGACGACGACGCCGAGCGCTTCTTCCGCACGGAAACCGGCGTGACGCTCATCACGCGCGACGCGCTGGCGCGCTTGTCGCAGCGATAGACATCGACACCAAAATCAATCGACGGGAGCGCCGATGACCGTATGCGTGCTGCATGCCGCAGCAGAAATGTTTCCGCTGTTGAAAACCGGCGGCCTCGCGGATGTAGTCGGCGCGCTGCCGCCCGCGCAATCGCAACTGGGCACCGACGCGCGCGTCGTGCTGCCGGGCTTTCCCGCCGTGCTCGCGGGCCTCGCGGACCTCGAGCCCGTCGCCGATCTGGGCGGCGCGTTCGGCGCGGGCAACGTGCAGCTCGAGCGCGGTGTCTTGCAGCCGCACGGCGTCGTCGTGTATGTGGTGCGCGCGGACCGCTTCTACGACCGTCCCGGCAATCCGTATCTCGATGGCGGGCATCGCCCTTACGCCGACAACGACCGCCGCTTCGCGCTGCTCGGCTGGGCCGCGGCGCGCATCGCGACGGGCGCGGATCCGTCGTGGAAGCCGCAGATCGTGCACGCGCACGACTGGCACGCGGGACTCGCGCCGGCCTATCTGCGCGCGTTCCAGCGCGGCGGCGCGGCGCAGGTCGGCAGCGTGATGACCGTGCACAACCTCGCGTACCAGGGCACGTTTCCCGCGTCGGAGTTCGGCGCGCTGCAACTGCCGGCCGATTTCTACGCGATGGAAGGCGTGGAGTTCTACGGCCACGTCTCGTTCCTGAAGGCGGGCCTCTACTATGCCGACCGCATCACGACGGTCAGCCCGACCTACGCGCGAGAGATCCAGACGCAGGCTCACGGCGCCGGGCTGCACGGCCTCCTGCAGACGCGCACGCACGACATCACCGGCATTCTGAACGGCGTCGATTATTCGATCTGGAGTCCGTCCGCCGATGAAACCATCGCGGCGAAATACACCGCGTCGAAAGTGTCGGGCAAGTCGAAATGCAAGGCCGCGCTGCAGGAACGCATGGGCCTCGCGCGCGAGGACGACGCGCTGCTCTTCGGCGTCGTCAGCCGGCTGACCGAGCAGAAGGGGCTCGATCTGCTGCTCTCGGCCGTGCCCGATATCGTGCAGCGCGGCGGGCAGCTCGTCGTGCTCGGCACCGGCGACCCCGCGCTCGAAAACGGCATGAAGAACGCGGCGGCGGCGCATCCGGGCGCCGTCGCGGTCGAGCTCGGTTTCGACGAGGCGCTGTCGCATTCGATCATCGCGGGCAGCGATATCGTGATGGTGCCGTCGCGCTTCGAGCCGTGCGGCCTCACGCAGCTCTACGCGCTCGCGTACGGCTCGCCGCCGCTCGTGCATCGCGTGGGCGGTCTGGCCGACACCGTCGTCGATTCGTCGCTCGAAAATCTCGCCGACGACCTCGCGACCGGCTTCGTCTTCGATACCTTCGATCGCGCGGGCATCGTCGGCGCGATCCGGCGGGCCTTCGCGCTCAAGGCGCGGCGCACGGAATGGAAAGCCGTCGTCAAGCGCGCGATGGGCCGGAACTTCGGCTGGGAAGCGGCCGCGCTCAAGTACGCGGAGGTGTATCAGGGGCTGCCCGGCGCGTGAGATCCGGCGGGCGCGCATCTTGCGACGCGCACGGGGAAACCTCACACGAGAACGGACATGCACGAACCCCTCGCAGGGCAGATCGCGCTCGTGACGGGCGCGAGCTCGGGCATCGGCTCGGGCGTCGCGACGGCGCTGGCCGATGCGGGCGCGCACGTCGCCATCAACTATCACTCGCATGCGCAACCCGCCGAAAAGCTCGCCGCCGCGATCACCGCGAAAGGCGGCGAGGCGTTCGCCGTCGGCGCGGATGTGTCCGACGAAACGCAGGTCGACGCGATGTTCGATGCCGTCGTGAAGCGCTACGGCACCGTCGATATCGTCGTCGCGAATTCGGGTTTGCAGAAGGACGCGAAGTTCACCGCGCTCACGCTCGCGGACTGGAAGACCGTCATCGAAACGAATCTGACCGGGCAATTTCAGACGGCGCAGCGCGCGGTGCGCGAGTTCGAGCGGCGCGGCATGCGCGGCGTGTCGAAGGCGCTCGGCAAGATCCTCTGCATGAGTTCGGTGCACGAAGTCATTCCGTGGGCGGGACACGTGAACTACGCTGCGTCGAAGGGCGGCATCCAGATGATGATGAAGACGATCGCGCAGGAAGTCGCGCCGCTGCGCATCCGCGTGAACGGCATCGCGCCCGGCGCGATCCGCACGCCGATCAACAGGGATACATGGGACACGCAGGAGAAGCTCGACAAGCTGCTGACGCTGGTTCCCTATGGACGCGTCGGAGAGGTCGAGGATATCGGCCGCGCGGCGGTGTGGCTCGCGTCGGACGATAGCGATTACGTCGTCGGCACGACGCTTTTCGTCGATGGCGGCATGACGCTCTATCCGGGATTCGCGGACAACGGCTGATCCCGCGCGCAACACGAATCGAACGGGAAACGGGATGAACGACATCAAGGTGGACGTCGCCGTGATCGGCGCGGGCACCGCGGGCATGGCCGCGTTTCGCGCGGCGCGGATCGCGGGCGTGAGCGCGGTGCTCATCGAAAGCGGCGAGCTCGGCACGACCTGCGCGCGCGTCGGCTGCATGCCGTCGAAGCTGCTGCTCGCGGCGGCCAACGGCCTGCACGATGCCCAGGCGCTCGCGCCGCGCGGCATCGAAGGCACGCATGCGCTCGAAGCGGACTACGCGCATGTGCTCGACTATGTGCGGCGCGAACGCGACTACTTCGTCAAGGGCGTGCTCGACGAAATGGAAGCGCTTCCCGGCGGCATGCTGCTGCGCGGACAGACGCGCTTCGAAACGGCGACGCGGCTCATCGTCGGCGACGCTGCGCGCGTCGAGGCGAAAAGCATCGTGATCGCGACGGGCGCGGCGCCTGTCGTGCCCGACGAGCTCAAGGTGTTCGGCGACAAGCTCATCACGAGCGACGATCTCTTCGAACTGCGCACGCTGCCGAAGCGCGTCGCGGTGTTCGGCGCGGGGCCGATCGCGCTGGAACTCGGGCAGGCGCTCGCGCGGCTCGGTGTCGAAGTCTTCATGTTCGGCAAGGGCGGCCACGTCGCGGCGCTCACCGACACGCCCGTGCGCGACACGCTCGCCGCCGCGCTCGCCGACGAGTTCTACTTCGATCCCGACGCGAAGTTCGAAGGGATGTCGCTTGAAAATGGCCAGCCGACGCTGCGTTTCACGTCGCCGGACGGACGCGCGCATGTCGAGCGCTTCGATCTCGTGCTCGCCGCGACGGGCCGCGCGCCGAACCTGAAGCCGCTCGCGCTCGAACATGCCGGCATCGAACTGAACAAAAAGGGTGTGCCGCTATTCGACGAAGCCACGATGCAGTGCGGCAAAAGTGCGATTTTCATCGCGGGCGATTGCGACGGCACGCGCCCGTGGCTTCATGACGCGGCCGATGAAGGCAAGCTCGCCGGCGACAACGCGGCGCGCTTCCCCGACGTGCGGGCGATCAGGCGCAAAGTGCCGTTTTCCATCGTGTTCAGCGAGCCGCAGGCGGTGAGCGTCGGCGCATCGTACGACGATCTCGACAAGCAGATGACGGTGACCGGCGAAGTGAGTTTCGAGAATCAGGGCCGAAGTCGCGTGATGCGTCAGAATCGCGGCCTGCTGCATGTCTACGCCGATGCCAAAACCGGCAAGCTGCGCGGCGCCCAAGGCTGCGGCCCGGCGATGGAGCACATCGGGCATCTGCTCGCCTGGGCATTGCAACTCGAGCTCACGCTGGACGAAGCGCTCAAGCTGCCCTTCTATCATCCGGTGGTCGAAGAAGGCTTGCGCAGCGCGCTGAAGGACGCGGACAGAAAGTGCTACGAGGAACGGTCCGAAACGCCGCCCGCGCTGCCGAGCGCGGCAGGATGCTAAAAAAGAAAAACGCCGGTTGCGGGCAACCGGCGTTTCGTCTTCCGAATCAAACAAGGCTTTCGCTACGACTTAGCTTCCGCTCAAGCCATATTGCAGCGCGAGGTCGAAGCCCAGCACCACCATCGAGCAGAAAAGCCCGAGCAAAAGATTGGCCAGCCGATGGCCGACATCCTTGTGCTTCGTCAGAACGGCACCCGCGAGGAACGCGACTTCCACGATGATTTGCATACAGAACACGGCAATCATCAACGCGAACTCATAACCCATCGAGTTGAAGTTCATGAAGTTGAAGCCGTTCACCGCGACCCAGGAACCCACTCGCCAAGCTTCGTATGCCAATAGCAGCAACGGGAAGAAATAGCTGGCTACATAAGTCGGCACCGTGGCGTGCCGCAATTCCATATTTAAGTGACGTGTTACTTGCATCGCGTACTCCTCATCTGAGTGCCCGAAAACGACGGGCGTTCTACCTGCACCGTGGCGCAACCGGAGCGTTCTGAGTGAACGGCAGACGGGCGTCGTGCTTTCAGAATAGGACAATTTTCGGGAAAGCGAATCATCGTATTCCCGATGGTCTTTATCAGAGATGGAGTACACGCACGGTATTGTGCAGCGCAACTGAATAAAGCAGTTATATCCGGCCCTTGAATTCGGCACGCGCGTGCGTGCCGAATCAATCCCTTATTTGATTTATTTCGCGGATTTCAGTTCTTCGCGTACAGCTTGATAATGCCCGAAAAATCGAGTCCGCCGAGTCCTTGCTGGCTCATCGACTGATACAACTGTTGTGCCAGCGCGCCCATGAAAACCGGTTGCTTCGCGCCGCGTGCCGCATCGACGGCGAGGCCGAGATCCTTCAGCATCAGATCCGCGCCGAAGCCGCCCGAATAGCCGCGCGAAGCAGGCGCCGTTTCGACGATTCCCGGATAGGGATTACACGTATCCGAGCTCCAGCAACGTCCCGTCGATGTATTGACGATGCTCGCGAGTTTCGTCGGATCGATGCCGAGCGTTTCGCCCAGCTTCATCGCCTCCGCGACGCCGATCATGGAAATCCCGAGCAGCAGGTTGTTGCAGATCTTCGCGATCTGCCCCGTTCCGGTTTCGCCGCAGCGCACCATATTCTTGCCCATGCCGGACAAGACCGGACGCAATGTCTCGAAGAGCGCTTCGTCGGCGCCGACCATGAAAGTCAGCGTGCCCGCCTGCGCGCCGACGACACCGCCCGACACCGGCGCATCCGCGAACGGATTGCCCTGCTTCGCCGCCGCTTCGGCGATGAGCTTCGCCGTCGCCGGGTCGATCGTGCTGCTGTCGACGAGCGGCACGCCCTTCGCGACACCGGCGAGCACGCCGTCATCGTTCAGATAGACTGCCTTCACATGCTGCGCCGCAGGAAGCATCGTGATGACGACTTCCGCGCCTTCGGCAGCCGCGCGCGGCGAGGCGGCAAGCGTCGCGCCCGCCGCTTTCGCCGCTTCGAGCGCGGCGGGCACGAGATCGAACGCGGTGACCGCGTGCCCCGCTTTCAGCAGGTTCGCGGCCATCGGGCCGCCCATGTGGCCGAGACCAATAAAGCCGATACGCATCTCGTTCTCCTTTTCAGCGCAGCGCGATGGTCGTGTTGACGCCGTCGTTCACGGTGGCGTCGTCGAACCAGCGCGCGGTCACGGTCTTCGTCTGGGTGTAGAACTGCACGACCTGCTTGCCGTACGGCCCGAGATCGCCGAGCTTCGAGCCGCGCGAGCCCGTGAAGCTGAACGCCGGCACCGGCACCGGAATCGGAATGTTGATGCCCACCTGGCCGATGTCGATCTCGCTCTGGAACTTGCGCGCCGCCGCGCCGCTCTGCGTGAAGAGGCCGACGCCGTTGCCCATCGGATTGCGGTTGACGAGCGCGATGGCATCGTCGAGCGTGTCCGCTTCGACCACACACAGCACCGGGCCGAAGATTTCGGTCTTGTAGATCGACATGTCCGTATCGACCTTCGTGAAGATCGTCGGGCCGATGAAGTTGCCGCTCTCGTAGCCCTTCACGTCGACATCGCGGCCGTCGAGCGCGAGGGTCGCGCCCTCTTCCACGCCCTTCCCGATCAGCCCGAGGATGCGCTCCTTCGCCGCCTTCGACACGACCGGCCCCACATCCGTATTCGGCTCCGTGCCGCCGTTGACCTTGAGCGTCTTCGCTTTCTCGACCAGTTCAGGCACCCAATCCTTCGACGCCCCGACGAACACCGCCACCGATGTCGCCATGCAGCGCTGACCCGCCGCGCCGAAGCCCGCGCCCGCGAGCGCGTTGAGCGTCTGCTCCTTGTTGGCGTCGGGGAGCACGACGGCGTGATTCTTCGCGCCCATCATCGATTGCACGCGCTTGCCGTGCTGGCTCGCGAGGTTGTAGACGTGCGTGCCGACGGCCGTCGAGCCGACGAACGAAATCGCCTTGATATCGGGATGCGTGCAGATGGCATCGACGACTTCCTTGCCGCCGTGCACGACATTGAGCACGCCCGCCGGAATGCCCGCTTCGAGCGCAAGCTCGACGAGCTCCATCGTCGAAAGCGGGTCCTGTTCCGATGGCTTGAGCACGAACGTATTGCCGCAGACGATGGCCATCGGGAACATCCATAGCGGGATCATCGCGGGAAAGTTGAACGGCGTGATGCCCGCGCAGACGCCGATCGGCTGACGCAGCGTGTACGTATCCACACCGCCCGCGACGTTCTCCGAGAATTCCCCTTGCTGCAGCGTGCTGATCGAGCACGCGTGCTCGACGACTTCGAGGCCGCGGAAGATGTCGCCCTCGGCATCGGCGAGCGTCTTGCCCTGCTCGGCGGTCAAGGTTTGCGCGATGCGCTTCTGGTTCTGGCGCACGAGATCCTGGAACCTGAGCATCAGGCGCATGCGCGTGCCGAGCGGCGTCGTGCGCCAGGTCTGAAACGCCTTGTGCGCCGCGGCAACGGCGGCGTTCACTTCATCCATCGTCGCGAAGGGCACGCGGCCGACCACTTCCTGCGTCGCCGGATTGACGATGTCCCGCCACTCGGTCGTCTTCGAATCGACGAACTGGCCGTCGATGAGCAGCTTGGCCGTACGGACGGACGCACTCTGCGCCGGATGTTCAGCAGCGATATTCACGAGTCACTCCTTGATTGGAAAGATGCAACGTGCGGAAGGGATGGGAAGCGAAGACGCGCTGCAAACGCCTGTTGCGGCGCCGAGGAAAAGGCATGGCGTCTCCGTTTATAAGAAATCGGCCTGCGGCTTGGCAGGCTCGTTTCCTTGAGTATAGTTATGCAAAAGTCCATCATGGCACTATAAAAATACCCGATCGATATGCAAAAACAGGCCATGCAAAACACCGGCAAGCTCGACCTCGCCCGGCTCAACTGGGACGATCTGCGCTTTTTCCTCGAAGTCGCCCGGACGCAGCGCGCGAGCGGCGCGGCCAAGCGCCTGGGCGTCGATTACACGACGGTCGCGCGGCGCGTGCGCGCGCTCGAGGACGCGCTCGGCACGCTCCTGTTCGACAAGTCGCGCAGCGGCGGATTCATTCTGACCGCCGAGGGCCAGCGCCTGCTCGGCTTCGTCGATTCGATCGAGACGACGGTGCAGTCCGCGACCGAGCAGATCGCCAACACGGGACACGCGCTGTCGGGGCACGTGCGCGTCGGCTCGACGGAAGGCTTCGGCTGCTTCTTTCTCGCGCCGCAGCTCGCGCGTTTTCAGGACGCGCATCCGAACATTTCCATCGACCTGCTGCCGGTGCCGCACTTCGTGAGCCTCTCGAAGCGCGAGGCGGATATCGCGGTGACGCTGGAGCGGCCCGAGCAGGGTCAGTATGTCTACACGAAGCTCTGCGATTACCGGCTGAAGCTCTATGCGACCGCCGACTATCTGGAAACGCACGAGCCGATCCGCACGACCGACGACCTGCGCCGTCATCGCTTCGCAAGCTATATCGACGACCTCGCGTTCAGCTACGAGCTGTTGTATCTGGAACGCGCGGTGCCGGGCGCGGAGTCGCGCTGGCGCAGTACGAGCGCGATCGCGCAGTACTTCGCGGCGCTGCAGGGCCGCGCGCTCGCGATTCTGCCGTGCTTCATGACCTCGCCCGATCCGCGCTTCGTGCCGGTGCTGCCCGACGAGATCGTCGTGACGCGCGCCTTCTATCTGTCATGCCGCGAGGATCTGCGCAAACTGAAGCGCATCACGGCCGTCTGGGACTATCTGCGCGCGGCGGCCGAGGCGAACCGCGCCTTTTTGATGGGAGACGGCACCCACATGGCGTGGGTCGACGTCAAGTGATCCTGAAAGATCGAAGTAATTTGACAGCGAAAGCGCGGCAAACGTGCTAGCGAATCCACGCCCGCGCCCCGCGACAAAATTTGACTCGATAAGATCATGTAATTTTGCTTCGATATCCTGCTGAAAACACGAACGGCGCGCAAAGGGTACGGCATAATCGCCGCCCAGTTTCCTCGTTTGCCGTGGAGAGCGCGGCACACTGCATCCCCGTGATTTATTTTAGTTTTTTCCTTGCCGGCCTTTCGGGCCGCCCCGCGCGCTGATGGCTTTCGTCATCTGGTCACGGCGGACCATGTCCCACCAGCGCATCCGCTTCGTCGAGGCGCGCACGGCGCGCACGATCGCCATCGTCGGCGCGATCACGCTGCTGATCGCCGCGCTCGCGCTCGGCATCGCGATCGGCACCGTGTTCGCGCGCAGCCATCTCGGCGAGGAGCAGGCGCTGATGTCGCGCCGCTCCTATGAAATCGAAGAGCTCGGCCGTATCAACGCCTCGCTGATCGAGCTCACGCCGCGCGTCGAGGGGCTGTCCGCGAAAGTCAACGAGCTGCACGACTTCGACGAACATCTGAAGGCCGCGCACGGCACGAACGGGCCATCCGGCGTGCACGACGTGCCGCCGCTGCCCGACAGCGAAGAGCCCGCGGCGCCGCTCGACGGCGCCGGCGGCCCGGCGCTGCCGCCCCGCCTGTGCGATGTCGAGCGCGCCAACGGCGGTTCGTCGCGCCAACGCCTGAAGAGCACGCAGCGCATCATCGATTGCCTGAACGATCAGGTGTCGCAATTGGAGACGCAGACGCTCGCCCACTATGCGTCGTACATGGCGTTTCCCGGCCGCAATCCGGCGCCGGCGGCGCGCAGCGGCTCGCCTTACGGCAATCGGTACGATCCGTTCACCGGTCATCTGAGCTTTCATCCCGGACTCGATCTCGTGGCGCCCACCGGCACGCCTATCCTCGCCAGCGCGGGCGGACGCGTCGTGCAGGCCGGGGAGCGCAGCGGCTACGGCAATGCGGTCGACATCCGTCACAGCAATGGCATGGTGACGCGCTACGGACATGCGTCGCGCCTCCTCGTGCGGACCGGCGACTACGTGATGCCCGGGCAGGAGATCGCGGAGGTCGGGTCGACCGGACGCTCCACCGGCCCGCATTTGCACTTCGAAGTGATCGTCGACGGTGCGCAGCTCAATCCCACTCCTTATCTCGCGCTCTTCAAGCGCAAGCCGAATGCGCAAAGCTGATTCGAAGCGGCGGTCGCTGCAACTCACTCGCCAGTCCTATTCGCTCACGCCCAAGCGCGGCGCGAGCCTCTGGCTGGGCTCGATCGCGGCCGTGTGCGCCATCGCCGCGCTCGGCGCCGCGGGCCTCGCGCTCAAGCGCTCGCACGAAGACGTGCGCAAGCTCGACACGCTCTGCGCGCCGCCCGTCTCCGAGCAGAAGCTGCGCGAGCAGCTCGCCCACGCGCAGCTCGCGCTCGACCAGGAAGCGGCCAGCCGCGCGGCCCTCACGCAGCGCGTCACCGACAGCGCCGCCGAAATCCAGCGCCTGCAAACCGATCTCGCCTTTCTCAAGAAACAGCACAAACCCGATTGAGCAGCGTGTGCTTCACGCTCTCGCTTCGCGCAACCCTTCACCGCATCACAAGGATTCGACATGTTCTCATCGAAGAAAGACCCCCATAGCGTCAAGCTCGCCAAGCTCGCGACGCTCGTCGCGCATAACGTTCACATCTCGGGCGATCTCGAGTTCAGCGAAGGCCTGCGCATGGACGGCCAGGTCACAGGCAACGTGGCGGGCCGCCCCGGCGAAGAGACGCTGCTCGTCGTGAGCGATCAGGGCGCGATTCGCGGCAACGTGAGCGCCTACGACGTCATCATCAACGGCTGCGTCACGGGCGATGTGACCGTCGGGCACTTCGTCGAACTCCAGTCCAACGCGCGTGTGCTGGGCAACATCTACTATCAGCAATTGCGCATGGATATCGGCGCGACGGTGGAGGGCAAACTCACCAAGATCGATTCGCAGTCCGCGCATGTCCCGTCGCTGCCGGCGCCGCCGGAATATGGCGTCGACTACGTCACGAACTGACCGCGGGCAACGAGCGCGGCTCTACCCGCGCTCGTTGGCAACAGCGCGTCTGTCCAGCTAAGATTCGAAGGATGGAGGCCACGCGCTCGCGCCCCGCGAATCACGCGATTTCGAGCGCCCATCGACGCGTGGCCGGTGACATCGAAATGAATAAAAAGGGCGCCCCATGCTGGTCAATTGCGCGGCTTATCAGAACGGCCGAAAGCTCGCGGACGTGCTTATCGACGATATCAACTCGTATCGCGATCTGCCCGATTCTTTCATCTGGGTTGCATTGAAGGAGCCCGGACCCGGCGAGCTCGCGCACATGACGCAACAGTTCGGCCTGCACGAACTGGCGGTCGAGGATGCGCAGCACGGTCATCAGCGGCCGAAGATCGAGGAATACGGCGATTCCCTGTTCGCGGTCTTTCATACCGTCGAGTTCGATGAAGAAGGCGAAGTGCTCGTCGGCGAGATGAACGTGTTCGTCGGCAGGAACTACGTGCTTTCGGTGCGCAACCGCACGACGCAGGGCTTTCAGGAAGTGCGCAAGCGCTGCGAGCGCGAGCCGCATCTGCTCAAGCACGGGCCGGCCTTCGTGATGTACGCACTGCTCGATGCCGTCGTCGATCGATACTTTCCCGTGCTCGAAACGCTCGGCGCCGAAGTCGACGAAGTGGAGGAGCGCATCTTCGAGCAGAAGGGCTCGGTGGAATCGCGCGAGATCATCGAGGATCTGTATTCGCTGAAGCGCCGCATGACGATCCTGCAGCATCACACGGCGCCGCTGCTCGAAGCCGTCAGCAAACTGTATGGCGGGCGCTCGCCGGGCGTCTGTTCGGGCATGCAGGAATACTTCCGCGACGTCTACGACCATTTGCTGCGCATCGTGAAGACGATCGAGGGACGGCGCGAAATGATCGTCACGGCGATCCAGGTGAATCTCGGTCTCATCGCACTGGCGGAAAGCGAGGTGACCAAGCGTCTCGGCTCGTTCGCCGCCCTCTTCGCCGTGCCGACGATGATCGCCGGCATCTACGGCATGAACTTCAAGTCGATTCCGGAGCTCGACTGGGTTTATGGCTATCCGACCTGTCTCGCCGTCATGCTGGTCGTGGACGTCGTGCTGTACTGGCGCTTCAAGAAGGCCGGCTGGCTGTAGCAGAAAAAGTCCCTTTCAGGAACCTTCAGGCGAAATTCGTTGTCTAATCAAACGATTTGCGCGAGAATACCGGTTTGGCTTGCAAAATCGGCCATCGACCTTATATGACGTAAGCGCACGGCAGACGCGCTCACTTCCGCAGCTTCATCGCAGCACACGTCGCTTTTCCGATTCAAACCGCACGTCGGCCTTGCTGTTCGCCGATGTCGCCGTCCCGGTCATGCCGGCCACGGCGTGCCGCCTGCGCGGTTCGCCCTGTCGTCCAGCCTATGCCGTCAAGCTCACGACGAGCCTGAAGAGAGACGCGGCGCGCTCCGATCGCACGTTGTTCAACGTGCCGGACGTGCCAGGCCACGCTTTTGCTTCGCCTTTCATGAGCCGCGCGACGTTGCTTCCGGGCAGCCTCGCAGGATCGTTCATTGGCGTGAAACGCGCGTTCTGCACACTCTGCACGATGCGCGGCAGCACCCACTACAACTCAACACAGGAGCCCCATATGGCGAAAGAAGAACTCATCGAACTCGACGGTATCGTTGACGAAGTGCTTCCCGACAGCCGCTATCGCGTGACGCTGGACAACGGCGTCGTCGTGGGCGCGTACGCCTCGGGCCGCATGCGCAAGAACCACATCCGTATTCTCGCCGGCGACCGCGTGACGCTGGAGCTGTCGGTGTACGACCTGACCAAGGGCCGCATCAACTTCCGTCACAAGGACGAGCGCGCAGGCGGCGGCGCCCCGCGTGCACCGATGCGCCGTCGCTGAACGCCGCATTCTCTCTGTCGTATCCGTCATGAGCGTGAGCCCGATCCGCAGCGCACGCCCCTGAACCACCTCGCGGATCACCCAACTTCGACGCGGCCGCATGCCTCGCGCATCGCCGCACCGGCTGCGCCACGCGTCGATGCCCTCCTTCCTGCCTCAGCCTTCAGCACGCGCCGCGAGCAGCGAGCAGCGCGTCGATGCCGATCGCGAAGCCGTCCTCGTCGTTGCTCTTCGAGACCAGGCTCGCGCGACGCTGCACGCTGTCCGACGCCTGCCCCATCACGATCGACACGCCCGCGATCTCGAACATCGCCACATCGTTGCCCATGTCGCCGAGCACGGCCACGCGCTCGAGCGGCACGTTCGCGAGCTGCGCGAGCTCGCGCACGGCGGTGCCCTTGTTCGCTTCGAGGCTCGTGATATCGAGGTAGTAGGTCTGCGAACGCGCCGCATGGCCGCGCCCTTCGAGCTGCTTCTGCAAGCCGCTTTCGACGCGCGCGAGCAGCGCCGTATCGGCCGTCGAGCCGACGATTTTATCGACCGCATCGAGATCGACGTCGTCGAAGCGCGTGACGAGCACGCCTTCATAGCCGACCGTGCGCGTCTCGAGCGGCACGTAAGTGCCACCGGGATTCGTCAGATACCAGGCATCGTCGATGAACACCCACGCGTCGACGTTCGCGGCAGCGAGCGCTTCGAGCGACGTCTGCACGACCTCGCGCGGCAGCTTGTGCGACGACAGCACTTCCCACGTGCGCGGCCTGACGAGACTGCCGCCGTTGTACGACGCGTAGGGCATGTCGACCGACAGCGCTTCGACGATATGCCGCATGCCCTTGCCCGGCCGGCTGCTCGCGACCGTGAAGCGCACGCCCGCCGCCTGCAGGCGGCGCACGGCGTCCTTCGCGGGATCGCCCAGCGCCTTGTCGGTGTAGAGCAGCGTGCCGTCGCAATCGGTGACGACGAGTTCCGCCTTCGCGAGCGCTTCGAAGGCCGCGGCGCCGTCGCCGGTCGCGCTGTGCAGGCCGTATTTGCCGATGGCGTTCATCGGGCCGCCCCTTCATGCCGGGTGAAATGCGGCAACTGCCGCGTCTCGCGCACCGAGCGCGGGTGCCACAGCCGCGCGCCGCCTTCGATGCCCGCCGCGTTCGACACGATCGCCACGTTGTCCGGCAGCTTGAACTTGATGTGCGCCGCGTTGCCGCCGCCGATCCAGAGCCGGTCGTAGTTCACGAGCGTCGCGAGGATGCCGATGATCTTCTCCACGCGCCGGCTCCAGCGCTTCTTGCCCGCCTTCTCGCGCGCCGCGTTGCCGATGTATTCGTCGTAGGTCTTGTCCTTCGCGACCGGATGATGCGCGAGCTCCAGATGCGGCATCAGCTCGCCGTCACGAAAGAGCGCGGTGCCCGCGCCGGTGCCGAGCGTCAGGACCAGTTCGATGCCGCGCCCTTCGATCGCCGCGAGCCCCTGCATCTCGGCGTCGTTGATCATGCGCGCGGGCATGCCGCCGAGGCGCCCGGAGATCAGTTCCGCGAGCGGCACGCCGCGCCACGCCGGCGTGCCGAGATTCGGCGCGGTCAGCACGACGTTGTCGCGCACGACGCCCGGGAAGCCGATGGAGATATGCGTCGGCGGCTCGGCGACGATCGGCGCGACGAGCCCGACGAGCGTCTCGACGACCACGTCGGGCTTCGCCGGATGCGGCGTCGCCACGCGCAGGCGGTCGCTCTTCATCTCGCCGTCCTCGGAAATGACGGCCGCCTTCAGCCCCGTGCCGCCGATATCGATCGCGAGAATGCGCTCGGCCTTGATCGCGAGTTTGTCCGCCGTGACGTGGGTCTTCTGTCTGGTTTTCGATTCTGTTCTCACGCTCGTTGTCCTCTGGTTTTGCTCGTCGTTGGATGCGTTCAGTCCGTCTTGCGCGTATCGGTCAGCGAGCGCCACGCGCGGCCGTCCTGCGCCAGCAGGCGGTCCGCTTCGGCCGGTCCCGCGCTGCCCGCCGCGTAGCCGTGCACGGGAAGCGGACTCTCCGGATGCAGCACGCGATCGACCGCGGCCCACGCCGTCTCGATGCTGTCCGCGCGCTGGAAGAGCGTCGCGTCGCCGAGCATGCAGTCGTAGAGCAGCGTTTCATAGCCGACGTTCGCGCGCTCCGCGAAGAAATCCGCGTAGTTGAACGCCGAGCGCACCTTGCCGATCTGCATCAACGGGCCGGGCACCTTCACGTTGAAGTCGAAACCCGTGCCGTGCGCCGGATCGATGCGCAAGGTGAACACGTTCGGCGTGAGCGCATCGACGGGTGTGTCGCGAAACATCAGAAACGGCACGGCCTTCAACTGCACGGAAATTTCCGTGCGCCGTTCCGTGAGCCGCTTGCCGGTGCGCAGATAGAACGGCACGCCGGCCCAGCGCCAGTTCTCGACATACACGCGCGCCGCCGCATAAGTCTCGGTGCGGCTGTCCCTGTCGACGCCGGGCTCTTCCTTGTAGCCCGCCCCGGCAGGCCCGGCTTCGTACTGGCCGAGCACGACATCGTTCGGCGTGAGCGGACGGAACGCATCGAAGACTTCGGCTTTCCTGTCCCGCACGGATTCGGCATCGAACGAATTGGGCGGCTCCATCGCCACCATGCCGAGCAGCTGGAACAGATGGTTCGGCAGCATGTCGCGGAACGCGCCCGTATGCTCGTAGAACGGTCCGCGCCCCTCCACGCCGATCGTCTCGGCCGCCGTGATCTGCACGTTGTCGATGTACTCGCGCCGCCACACGGGCTCGAACATCGCGTTGGCGAAGCGCACGGCGAGAATGCTCTGCACCGTGTCCTTGCCGAGAAAGTGATCGATGCGATACACCTGCGATTCGTCCGCATACCTGAGGATGCAGGCGTTGAGCGCCCGCGCCGACGCCAGATCGCTGCCGAACGGCTTTTCGATCACGAGCCGCCTGAAGTTGCCGTCCTTCTCCTCGAGCAGGCCCGCGGCGCCGAGATGCTCGACGATCGGCGTGAAAAAGCGCGCGCCCACCGCGAGGTAGAACACGACGTTGCCGGACTTCGCCTTCTCGAGCCGCGCCTTGAGCCGCGCGAAGGTCTCGTCTTCCTCGAACTCGCCCGGAAAATATTCGAGCCGCCCGGCGACCCAGTTCCACGCGTCCTCGTCCAGTTGCGACGTATGGAAGGTCGCGGCCTTGTCCGCGGCGAACTTGCGCAGCGACTGCGTGAGTTCGTCGCGCCAGTCGGACGTCTCGCGCTCGCCGTGATTCACGCCGATGATTTCCATGCTGCCGTCGAGCAGCTTGTCGGCGGAAAGGTTGTAGAGCGACGGCATCAGAAGCCGCTTGGTCAGATCCCCGCCCGCCCCGAAGATCACAAGCGTGCAAGGTGGCGCGGGATGCTTGCCGGCGCATGTCGCGCTCGCCGGCTTCGCCTGATCCGCTGCGTTCGATGGATTCGCTTCGTTCGATTCTTTCGGCATGGCGTGTCGCCCCTTGTCAGTTGCGCTGAACCTGGAAAGACCTTCTTCGATGCGGCACAGTTCATTCGGATGCCGCGCCGCAAGGCCGCGCGACAAAAACGTATGCTGTTTGTAATTTATAAGCTTTCGTGTCGTAAAATATGCGCGCTTGCGACTGTGCTCGCGGACATTACGACATCGCACGACTCCGGCCGGGATTCCACATGAACGCACACGAAACTTTCATCGACCTCGACGCGTACTTCGAGCGCATCGGCTTCGGGGGCCGCTCGCGCCCCGAGCCCACGCTCGACACGCTGCGCGCGCTGCACCTGCTGCATCCCCAGGCCATCCCCTTCGAAAATCTCGATGTGCTGCTCGGCCGCCCCATCCTGCTCGATCCCGCATCCATCCAGCGCAAGCTCGTCGTCGCGCGGCGCGGCGGCTACTGCTACGAACACAACCTGCTGTTTCGCAGCGTGCTTCAGACGCTGGGCTTTCGCGTGCGCAGCTACGCGGCTCGCGTCCTGTGGGGCCGCGACGCGTCCTCGGGCATGCCGGGGCGCACGCACATGCTGCTCGTCGTCGATCTCGACGAAGGCCCCTTCCTCGCCGATGTCGGCTTCGGCGGCATGACGCTTTCCGCGCCGCTCGCGTTCGAAACGGGCCTCGAGCAGATCACGCCCCACGGCGTGTTCCGTCTCGACGATGCCGGCGGCGAGCCGCGCAGCACCATCCTGCAGGCGCTCGTGAACGGCGCATGGACGAGCGTCTACCGCTTCGACCTCGACCCGCAGTATGACGCCGACTACGAAATGGCCAACCATTTCGTGTCGACATATCCGCAGTCGATATTCGTGCACAACCTGCTTGCCGCGCGCCTCGCGCCGGGCAAGCGCTACGGCCTTTTCAACCGGCGTTTCTCGGCGCACGACGAACGCGAAGGCACCGTCCACTGCGAACTCGCGGACGCGGCCGACCTGCGCCGCGTGCTCGAAAACGAGCTCGGCATTCGTCTGCCGGATGGCGCCGATCTCGACGCCGCCCTCGCACGCCTGCCATAAACGCGTCCCCGACGCGTCCCCCGGCACAACCAAGCTTAATCACAAGACCACGATGTTCAAGAAGAAGACGCGCGGCGGCAGCGATTTCCAGACGCATCATCGCAGCACGGTGCTCGCAACCCAGTTGCCCGCGTGGCGTTCGCGCCTCGTCATCATCGGCGTGACGGCGGCCTTCATGGCGCTCGCCGGGCGCGCGCTCTGGGTGCAGGTCATCGATCACAAGTTCTATATCGGCGAAGGCCAGAAGCGCTATCAGCGCACGCTGGCGCTCTCGGCGACGCGCGGGCGCATCGTCGATCGCAACGGCGCGATGCTCGCCGTGAGCCTCGCCACCTACGAAGTGTGGGCGACGCCCAGGCTCTTCGACGGCGACCACGGCAACGAGATCGCGCGTCTGCTCGACATGCCGCCGAAGGATCTGCAGCGGCGCATCGACGGAAACCGCGCGTTCGTGCTGCTGAAACGTCAGGTGGAAGCGGAAACCGCCGAGCGCATCGCGACCATCGGGCGCGCGGGCATCACGCTCGTGCCGGACACGAAGCGCTTCTATCCCGAGGGCGAATCGGCGGCGCATGTGGTCGGCTTCACGAACAACGAGGATCACGGTCAGGAAGGCGTCGAGCTCGCCGCCGATGCGCGTCTCACCGGCGAAGCGGGCCAGCGCGAGGTGATCCGCGACCGGCTCGGGCGCATCGTGTCGCAGATCGGCGAGATCGACCTGCCGCAGAACGGCGAAACCATTCAACTGACGATCGACCGGCGCATCCAGCAGCTCGCGCACGCGCAGCTGAAGGCGGCGATCGCGAAGCACAAGGCGCGGGCGGGCAGTGTCGTCGTGCTCGACGCGAAGAACGGCGAAGTGCTCGCGCTCGCCAACTATCCGAGCTTCGATCCGAACGATCGCGCGCGTCTCACCGGCGAGCAGTTGCGCAACCGCGCGCTCACCGACACCTTCGAGCCCGGCTCGACGATCAAGCCGCTCGTCGCGGCACTCGCGATCGATCTCGGCAAGGTTCGGCCGGATACGCGCATCGATACCGGGCCGGGCAGCTTCAAGCTGGGCCCCAACGTCATCCACGACACGTCGAACCACGGCGTCATCACCGTGGCGCAGGCGGTGCAGATGTCGAGCAACATCGCGCTCACGAAGCTCGCGCTGCAACTGCCCGCGCAGACGATCTGGGACAAGTATCGCGAATACGGCATCGGCCGCGCGCCCGAGCTGACCTTTCCGGGCGCGGCGACGGGGCGTCTGCGCGCGCCCGAGCGCTGGAAGCCGATCGAGCAGGCGACGATGGCCTACGGCTACGGCATGTCGCTGTCGCTCGTGCAGATCGCGCAGATCTACACCGCCTACGCCGGCGACGGGCGCTTTCACGCGGCCACGCTGATCCACCGCGAAACGCGCCGCGAGCCGCTGCAGGTCACGAAGCCGGCCACCGCGAAGGCCGTGCGCGAGATGCTCGAAATGGCGATCGGCGATCACGGCACCGGGCGCGCGGCGGCGGTGGAGGGCTATCGCGTCGGCGGCAAGACCGGCACCGCGCGCAAGCAGATCGGGCGCTCCTACGCGGCGAACAAGTACCGCGCGTCGTTCGTCGGCATCGCGCCGATGAGCGATCCGCGCGTGATCGTCGCCGTGATGATCGACGAGCCCACGGGCGGCACCTACTACGGCGGCACGGTGGCGGGGCCGGTGTTCTCGGGCATCGTCGGCGCGACGCTGCCGCTGCTCGGCGTGCCGCCCGACGCGTGAAGGGCCGCGCACGCGGGCGCGGGCCTTGCTGCATCGACCGGAACGTCCGAAGCGCGGACCCGGCGGGACTGTAAAGGGCTTGTGCTCTAATGTCGGGTCCGGCACCAAGGGATCCAATGGAAAAGACCATGAACAGACTTGCCGCGGCGCTCGCGCTGCCTGTGCTCCTGGCCGCCTGCGGCCAGTTCCACAACGAAGACGCGGGACAACCCGAAGTCGAAAAATCGGCGACCGACAACAGGGTGAACAGCATCGTGCAATGCATCGCCGACGAAGCGAAGAAGCACGACGCCAAATATCAGCGAACGGCCATCCCGCAAGGCGTGATGCTCGAATTCGGCGATTCCAACGTGATCAAGGTCCGCTACGACAACGGCGAGACCACGTATCGCTACTATCCGGGCCAGCGCCATCCGTCGAACCTGTGGATCGAGGGCGCGGGCAAGAAATGCGCGCCCGCGGACCCGACCAGCCAAGACTCACCTCAGAAATAATCACGCGAATCATGCGCTCGACCAAAGCCATCAGCGCCGTCGAACGGCTCAAGACCCGCAGCGGCAACGCCGGCTACGCGGCCGTCTCAATGCCCGGCGGCTACTTCTATCTCGCCGAGCGCTCGCCCGAAGGCACGAAAAAGCTCTCCGAGCCGATGCCGATGGACGACTTCGTCGCCTTCGTCAATGCGCGCGAGCCGGGCAAGCCGCGCAAGGTCAGCAAGCTCGATCTCGCGATGGAAGAGCAGATCGGCCGCAGCGGCAAGCGCACGGCGAAAGCGCCCGAGGGCGAAGCGTAAGCGCGGCACCGGCAGCCGCCCGCTGCGCTGCGCCTCGATCCGCAGCGCAACATCGAAAGCCTGATCCTCCCCCACATGAATGTGCGATGACAGACGGTGCCGCGAGGCCCCCGTTGCGTACATTTTTGCTAACGGTCGAAGTCCGCAAAGACGGCCAACGATCGGTCATCCGAAGAAAAGAGCAAGGGCCGCCCGCGACGGTTCAAAAATATGGCGCGGGTGAACGGGGTGCCTGGACGGCGCGCGTGTCCGATGTCGGGATCACGCGCCGCACGGCCGAGAGGAAGACCACAGATGAAAAAGAAAAAAAGTGAGGCCAAGGGCAGCCTTCTGCCCTCGGCATTGGCCGATATCGAGCTTCAACACATCGAGCGTGCGGTCGCACAGCTTCGCACGATGAACAAACAATCTTCCGGCACGCTCAACGTCGAGTACTGGCGCGAGCGTCTCACGGCCGTGACGAAGGGCTATGCGCTCGTTCCGGCGCAAAAGCAGCGCATCGAGGCGCTGCGCATCGCACTCGACACCGTCGACAGCGGCCCGCGCGACGGCTCCGGCGGGCGCAGGAAGTCCACCAACAGGCTTTGGGCGAAAGCGGCCTGACACACCGCTTTCGCCACTCGCGCCTCGGCGCGATCCCCGCGTTCGCGCCCGCGTCTCGCATCGAGCCGGCGCGCGACGGTCATTCGAACCGACGACGATTCACGGTCCGCCGCACGCGCGTTGCGAACGCGTGCGCCCGGCCCGTCAGGCGCGCTTCCTGCTCGAAAGCAAGTCTTTCGATCTTGCAGGGAGCCGCCATGTCCGTTCATCGACACGAACCCACGCACGGCCCGCGCCGACGGCCATCCGTGCTCGTCAGCGCGATCCTCGCCGGCGTCATCGCTACGTTCAGCACTTACGGCGTCGCGCAGATCACGAACGGCGGCGGCTCGGAGCGCCAGGAGAGCCGCCAGTCCGATTCGAGCCAGCGTGCCGATCCGTCCGGCAGCCCGATGCACGAATCGCACAAACCGCAATCGAAGGACGCGGCGCAGGGGCGCAAGGCGACCGCTGACAAGAACCAGAAGTCGGAAGGCAATACCGGCTTCGGCAATGGCCTGTACGGCACGGGCGCCGGCAACAACAAGTGATGCGGCGCGCGCTCAGTCCTGGCGCCGCTTGGGCACGCTCGTGATCTCCGGCGCGATGGCCGCGTGATTGATGATCGCGACGAGCGACACGCCGCCGATCACGTTGCCGATGAACGTCGGCACGAGGAACACGAGGAAATAATCGGAGAGGCCGGCCGCGCCGATCATCACCGCATACGCCGCTTCGACCGATCCGGCGATCGCATGCGTGAGCTTGCTCACGGCGACCGTGTAGGTCACGAGCAGGATCGTCAGCAGACGGCCCGAGCGCGCGCTCGGCAGCAGCCACACCATCAGCGCGATGAGCCAGCCCGAAAACACGCCGCGCACGACGGTCACGCCGAAATCGGCGGAAAGCGGCGTCATCGCGACCTCGGCGAGCGCTTCGGTCACTTCGGGCGAGAACACGCCGCGAATCTGCAGGATGCCGGCGAAGATCGCGGTGCCGATCAGGTTGAAGAACAGCACGATCGCCCAGAGACGCAGCGCCTTGAACAAGGTCGCCGCATCGCGCCGCGTGAGCACGGGCAGCACCGCCGTCAGCGTGCTCTCGGTGAAGAGCTGCTGGCGCCCGAGGATCACGAACACGAAGCCGATCGTATAGCCGAAGCTCGATATCAATCCGCTCCAGTGCGCCTTCGGCAATGCGCTTTCCAGTATCGACTGGACGAGAAACGAGAAGCCCATCGACAGGCCGGCGGCGAGCGCCGACCACATCAGCGCGGCGAAGGTGCGCTCCATCGCGACTTCGCCCTCCTCCCGCACGATCTCATGGATGACGAGCGGATGCGGCGCGGAATGCTCGGCGGCCTGCTCCTGTTCGGCGCTGTCGAGATGTGGGGAATCCGCCCCTGCGGAAGTCCCCTTGGGGGGCGCCCCTGCTTGCGGATCGTTCATGATCGTTCTCCCTGAACGCCGCTCGATACGAGAAAGGGGATGAGCGGCTGGCGCAACCACGAAGCAGGAAGAATGCCCGCGCCTAGCGGGCGACGCGTCCGTCGAGGCCGTCGTAGCCGCGCCACTTGTAAATCAGCGCGGAGACGAGCCAGCACGCGGCGAACAGCGCGACGATCCCATAGCCGAGCATCCCGAAGTGCGCCGACAACGACGACGCCGCATCCCACAACCCGCCCTTCAGCTGCAGCCGGTCCGCGACGAGCCCGAGCGCCTCGATGCCGCCGACCAGCACCGCGATCAGCACCGACACCAGCGTGACCGTGAGGTTGTAGTAGAGCTTGCGGACCGGCTTCATGAACGCCCAGCCGTAGGCGCCGGTCATCAGCAGACTGTCGGCGGTGTCGATGAGCGACATGCCCGCCGTGAAGAGCGCCGGAAACACGAGGATCGCCCACACCGGCACGCCGCGCGCCGCTTCGGCCGCCGCGATGCCCATCAGACCGATCTCGGTGGCCGTATCGAAGCCGAGCCCGAAGAGAAAGCCGAGCGGATACATATGCCAGCTCTTGCCGATCAGCCGGAAAAGCGGCCGCGCGATGCGCGCGAGCGGGCCGCCGCCGACGGCGAGCATGTCGATGTCCTCGTCGCGGCACGCCTCGCCGCGGCGCACGCGCCTGAACGCGCGCCAGACGCCACGCAGCACGAAAAGATTCATCGCCGCGATGGCGAACAGAAAGAGCGACGACACCGACGTCCCGATGATCCCGCCGATCTCGCGAAACTCGGCGAAGCGCCCCTGCACGGCCATCGCGGTTGCGGCGATCAGCGCGCTGGCCGCGACGACGATCGTCGAATGCCCGAGCGAAAAGAAGAACCCGGCGAAGAGCGGGCGCTTGCCTTCCTGCATCAGCTTGCGCGTGACGTTGTCGATGGCGGCGATGTGGTCGGCGTCGACCGCGTGGCGCAGCCCGAGCGAATACGCGAGCAGCGACGTGCCGAGCAAGAGCGGATAGTGACGGAACGCGACGAGCGCCCAGAGCCACGCCAGCACGTTGAACGCGATCAGCCCGGCGACGAGCCGCGCCGATTTGCGCGGCAGTGCGCGATGCGCCGGATGCGGCGCGGAAGCGGGCTGGATCGGGTCGGTCATTTAAGCGCGCGGTGAGGACGGAGGAACCAAGAATACCGTGCGCAACGTGGCCGCCAATAATCGGCCGCGTCGCGAATGCTTATTGCGCCGATCGCGGAAACCTTAGCCGGATTCCTTGGTTGGGACGCGCAACACGCGCCGCTACGATGGCGCTTCGCCCTCAACGGAACAGCGCGAAGTCCGCCATGCCCCGCTATCTCGACGACGCCCAACGCCACGAACTCCAACATCAGCGCGAAACCCGGCGCTGGCGCAGCGAATGGCCGACCTGGGCGGTCATCGTCGCGATCTACGGCGGCTGGTTCGGCGTCGCGCTCAACGCGCGCACGCTCGGCCTCGCGCCGGCCATCGCGCTGCTCGCGGTGCTGTCGTGCTGGTATATGTCGCTTCAGCACGAACTGATGCACGGACATCCGACGCGCTTTCCGGCCGTCAACAAGCTGCTCGGGCTGGCCCCGCTTGCGGTGTGGTTTCCGTACGAGGTCTATCGCGACTCGCATCTGCGTCATCACGACGACGCGCATCTCACCGAGCCCGGCCGCGATCCCGAAAGCTATTACGTGACGCCCGCCCAGTGGGCGAGCGCGGGCCCCGTGCTGCGCGCCGCGCTCGCCGCGCGCAATACGTTTCTGGGGCGTGTGCTCATCGGGCCGTGGTTCTCGATCGCGGCGTCGTGGCGGGAGGCGGCGCAGGCCGTCGTCGAGCGGAAATGGCGCATCGTCGCGAGCTGGGCCGTGCATCTCGCGCCGCTCGTGCTGCTCGCGAACTGGCTCGACACGCGCTGCGGCATTCCGTGGCGCGCATTCGTGTTCGGCGTCGGATATGGGTCGCTGGCGCTGGCATCGGTGCGCTCGTTCCATGAGCATCGCGCGGCGGAACGCGAAAGCGAACGCACGGTCATCAACGAAGCCGCGTGGCCGTGGCGGCTGCTCTTTCTCAACAACAACTACCATGCGGTGCATCACGACCTGCCCGGCGTGCCGTGGTTCGCGCTCGGCGAGATCTACGCGCGCCGGCGCGACGCGTATCGCGCGAGCAACGGCGGCTTCGTCGTGCGCGGATACGGCGAATGGGCGAGCCGCCATGCCTTTGCACACGCTGCGGCGCCGGTGCATCCGTTCGCCGCTCCGGGCGAATCGCGCGCGCCGGCCGTTCCAGCCCGAAACGCGCGCAGCGCCGATGCCGCCCGCCTCGCGGGCTGACGCGCCGCCCTGTACGATTCGGCATCGTCTTCCCGCTCGCTCGCCGTTTTTTTCACGATGCACTGGATCGCCGCCCTGCCGATGTACAACGTCACGCCCGCGCTCGCCGCGGACTGGCGCACGCTGCTCGAGCGCGTCCGCGAGCGTCTCGCGGAATGGCTCGGCGCGCGCGGCGATACGCTCGGCATCGTCGATGCGGGTCCGGATCTCACCGCCTTCTGGCTGCGCGACGACGTGCTGCTTTCGCAGACCTGCGGCTATCCGCTCGTGCACGCGCTCGCGAATCGCGTGCGGCTCGTCGCGGCGCCCGACTTCGATGTGCCCGGCTGCGAAAACGGCACGTATCGCAGCGTGATCGTCGCGGGCGCGCATGTCGCGGCGACGTCGATCGAAGCCTGCCGGGGCCTGCGCGCCGTCTACAACGACGACGATTCCAACAGCGGCATGAACCTCTTCCGGCACGCCGTGGCGCCGTTCGCGCTCGACGGACGGTTCTTCGCGTCGGTGACGAAAACCGGCGCGCACCTCGCGTCGCTGCGCGCGCTCGCCGAGTCGCGCGCCGATATCGCCGCGATCGATTGCGTCACGTTCGCCTATGCGCAGGCCCATCTGCCGGAACTGGCCGGCGCCGTGCGCGTGATCGGCACGACGGCCGATGCGAGCGCGCTGCCGTTCATCGCGTCGACGCGCGTGCCGCACGACGCCATCGACACGCTCTTTCAGGCGCTCGCGGACTCGCTCGCCCAGGACGCCGCGCTCGCCCGGCGTCTCCGGCTCAGGGGCTTCGTGCGCCGCACGCCGACGGATTACGAACCGATCCTCGGCTACGAGCGCGAAGCCGTCGCGCGAGGCTATCCGCGCCTCGCCTGAGCGAATCCGGGCAACGCGCGCCGGTCCGTTCCGGCAGATTTTCCGGAGTTTCGGCACAATCGGTTTTTTCAGCGCGTGGCCCGCAGCGCGCGCCGCCACGCTTTCGGAAAGCCGCAATGATCCCCTTCTCGCTACTCGACCTTTCTCCGGTTCCGCTCGGCGCGACGCCCGCCGACGCCTTCGCCCATTCGCTCGATCTGGCCCGGCACGCCGAACGCTGGGGTTATCAGCGCTACTGGCTCGCCGAGCATCACAACATGACGGGCATCGCCAGCGCGGCGACGGCCGTCGTGATCGGCCATATCGCGGCGGGCACGAAGACGATCCGCGTCGGCTCGGGCGGCATCATGCTGCCGAATCACGCGCCGCTCGTGATCGCCGAGCAGTTCGGCACGCTCGCCTCGCTGTTTCCGGGGCGCATCGATCTCGGGCTCGGACGCGCGCCCGGCACGGATCAGACCACCGCGCGGGCGCTGCGCCGCGACCTGCAGGGCAGCGCCGAATCGTTCCCCGACGACGTCGTCGAGTTGCAGCGCTATTTCGCCGATCCGGTCGAAGGCCAGCGCGTGCGCGCGGTGCCCGGCGCCGGTCTGCACGTGCCGGTCTGGCTGCTCGGCTCGTCGCTCTTTTCCGCGCAGCTCGCCGCCGCGCTCGGGCTGCCGTTCGCGTTCGCGTCGCATTTCGCGCCGGATTACCTGCTGACGGCGCTGGAGGTCTATCGCACGCAGTTCCGCCCGTCCGCGACGCTGAAAAAGCCGTACGCGATGGTCGGCGTCAACGTCTTCGCCGCCGACACGGCCGACGAGGCGCAATTTCTCTTCACGTCGCTGCAGCAGCAGTTCATCAATCTGCGCCGCGGCACGCCCGGCCAGTTGCCGCCGCCGACGCGATCGATCGCGTGGACCGATGCCGAGCGCGCGGGCGTCGAGCACTCGCTCGCGTGCTCCGTCGTCGGCGACCCGGCGGATGTCGAAGCCGGCCTGCGCTCGGTCATCGCCCAGACCCAGGCCGACGAGCTGATCATCACGGCGCAGATCTTCGACCACGCCGCGCGTCTGCGTTCGTTCGAGATCGCGAGCCAGGCGCGGGACGCCATCGGCCGGAACGCCTGACGGCAAGCAATCGGCCGAAAATAACGGGGCCGCAAGGCCGCCGACTATCCTCACGCTGGACGCGCGCACTTTCGACAGGCAATAATGGGGCAACCGGAGGGCGGCGCGGGCCGCGGCGTCCTTCGCGTCCGCTTCATTCGCCAAGCCGAAATCCCACGTAACGCGCCCGAATTTCGTGCACGCCGGTGGCGGCGCGGCGACACAACAACAATGACGTCGCAAGACGGGAGGAAGAATGTCGATGCCGAGAAGCGCCGTCACCGGCGCCATGACGCTCCTGACGGAATACGACGAAGCCAGCGGACAGGAAGTCCGTTCGCTGCGCCTCGAACCGGCGGCGGACGGCAAAGCCGTACTGCTGATTGAAATCGACGAGCGCAAACCCGGCATTCACCGCCAAGTGCGTTATGAAATTACCCCGGCGGAACTGATTGCCGCCATTCGCGCGCATGGTGCGGAATTACCGGGAGAACAACACAGTCGTTAAAACGATTTAACAGTTGCCATAAGCAGCATACAATAGAGTTAGCGAGGTTTTCGGCCGCCAGCCGTATCGGCGGCGCCGGCTTCGTCTCCGGTTCGTGGCTCCCGGCGTGACTTTCCGCGTGCATCCGTTGCGCGCGTCCGTCACGACGATGTTCGGGCGGGCGAACGTTCGCATTCGGGGCAATGTCCGCATTAAAGGCAAAGTCGCCGGGCGAATTAATAGACGTGCGGTAAATACACTAATTGACGTGAGGCAAGCGCTGCGTCACGCTTCATAAAACACATATATTCAAGTCATCGAACCGCCCCGGTCCGCGCGGGGTATCGGTTCGTCCTTTGAAAATCAAAAAGCTGAATCAGGAAAGCCGTGGACGAAAGAAAGCGAGACAGCATCATTGCGTATTTGCGCAGCCGAATGGTCGAGTTCGGCATTACGGAAAGAGCGTTGGCCGAAGCATTGGCCGAAGCGCCGGTGGTGACCCCACCGCCCTCCTTCACCAAGACCAACGGGACTCATGGCGCGCCCAAGGCAAGGCGGCCGATGCCGCAATTGCCGTCACTGCCGCATTCGGCGGGTGGCGCGGAGCCGATATTCCGCAACGCGAACGGCGACACGTGGGACGGACTCGGCGACATGCCCGAGTGGCTCAAGCGCGCGGTGCACGCGGGTCAGGACATCGAGTTCTATCGCGTGTGACGCGTCGTGGCCGTTGGCCCGGGCAGCCGTCGAAAGACGCGCGGTGTCCCGCGCACGCGCAGCGCATATGAAAGACATGCCGTCATCCGCGGGCATCGGCCTGCTGGATGACTCCGTGCATCCCATCGAACACGCGTTGAAACGGACGCGCGCCGCGTTGCGCGCGCCGTGTCGCCGTCTGCCGGTCTGCTGCTCATAGGCAATTCACGGGGATTTATCAAGGCCAAAAAATTTTCGCCGATGGTTGCCCATCGAGCCTGAAAACGTTTATTGGTACGTCTCTGTAAGACGGCTCGCTCAGAGCCGCGCATCGACCAGACGTCAAGCACGCCCGATCCAGTCCCGCCGTCTCCACTCGACGAGGAGGCACGCATGAACGCATACGGACGCCGCAACGTTGCACCTGCCTCCCGCGCGCATCGGCGCGAACAAGGAC
Organism: Caballeronia calidae; assembly: GCF_900044055.2. GTDB lineage: Bacteria > Pseudomonadota > Gammaproteobacteria > Burkholderiales > Burkholderiaceae > Caballeronia > Caballeronia calidae. The sequence continues at coordinate 88,092 of NZ_FCOX02000006.1, forward strand.
GAGCGCCGGACGCCGACGCCGGTCCGCAGCGCCGCGCCTGACTTCTCAGGCAATCGCAAGCAATCCGAACCATCGAGCGGCGCGCGCCATGCTCTCCCGTCCCGACACACTGCCGAGCGTCGTGCGGCGCATGACCGCCGGCCGCATGCTGCTCGAAGGCGCTTCGGTCGAGACGGTGGCCGAGCAGCTGCATCTGTCGACGCAGACCGTGCGGCGCTACAAGGCGATCGTCTCCGAGGGCGGCCTCGATGCGCTCGCGAAGATGGGCGTCGGCGGGCGCGCGTCGGTGCTGGATCGCGAGGCGCTCGACTGGATCGCAACCGCATTGCGGGGATCGGCGCGCGAGCACGGCTTCGAGAGCGACACATGGACCAATGGGCGTCTGCGCGAGTTGATCGAGCGGCGCTACGGCGTGCGTTACTCGCGCGTCTATATCTGGCAGATCGCCACCAATCTCGGACTCGGGCATTTGCTGTCGAAGTCGCGCCGCTGAGGGCGCGGAACGCCATTCATCGAGACAAAGGAGACAACGCATGGTTCGCTGGACATCTCAACGCTCACATCGCTCATTCAAGGTGACGATGGCAGGCGCGGCGCTCGCGCTCGCCGCGATCGGCAATGCATCGGCGCAGGACGCAGCGTCCGCCACGACGGCGCGCGGCGCGGCCGCAGTCGCGCAAGTGCAGGCGCGTGTGGTCGGCATCGATCCGGTGACCAACAGCGTGGCGTTGCAGGGGCCGCACGGGGGCGTGGTCGAAGTGGCGGTCAACCCCGAAATCGGCGATGTCAAGAAGCTGCAGCTCGGCGATATCGTGAACATCGACTATCGCAGCGCGCTGCTGGTGCGCGCGACGAAGGTGAAGTCGGATGGTATCCGTCAGCGCATCGACACCGAAGCGGCGATTCCGGCGTCGGGCGGCGTGATGGCGGAGTCGCGGATTGTCGAGGTGATCGGGACGATCGAGCGCATCGATGCGAAAAAGCGGCTCGTGACCTTGCGCGGACCGAACCGCACAGTGACGCTCGAGGTCGCGCCGGATGTGTCGCTGGCCGGATTGAAGGCGGGGGACACGGTGCATGCACAGTTCGAATCGGCGACGGCGGTGCAGGTGTTGAGGGCCGGGCAGACGGTGAAGTGAGTGCGTGGTTATCCACAGTTTCTGTGGAGAGCTTTGTGGATAGCACTAGGAGCATCACCTCAACTCACTGATCCAAAAGGATTTTCCAACCCGCATCGCCAATGCGGCAGGCGCTGAAAAAACGAAACGCCCCGAAGGGCGTTTCGTCGTCTCTCAGGCTCTCGAATGCCCTTCGGTTTTAAAAATTGAAGTTGTCGATATTCGCCGCATCGAACGTGGTCGGCGGCCCGAGAATCACTTCTCCGCTCTTGCCCACGGTCCGTTTGCCCAGCTTGCCCGCGTCGAACGAATCGCCTTCCTTGCCGGTGATGGTCCCCGACGCGAGATTGGCCGCCGCGAACGCCGCGAGATATCCCAACTGGCCCGGGTCCCACAACTGGAACGCCTTGACCGTGCCGTTCTTCACGAACGCCCGCATCTGGTTCGGCGTGCCCAGGCCCGTCACCACGACCTTGCCCTTCGCGGGTGAGCTCGAGATATAACGCGCCGCCGCCGCGATCCCGACCGACGTCGGCGCGACGATCCCCTTCAGATTCGGATACGCCTGCAGCAAGCCTTGCGTCTCGACGAAGGACTTCTGATCGTCATCGTTGCCGTAGGCGATCTTGACGAGCTTCATCTTCGAATACTCGGGCTTCTTCAGCTCCTCCTGCATCCACTTGATCCAGGTATTCTGATTCGTCGCGTTGGGCGTCGCGGAGAGAATCGCGAACTCGCCCTCGCCGCCGATCAGCTTCGACAGCAACTGAATCTGTCCGCGTCCGATCGCCTCCGAATCGGCCTGATTGACGAAGATCTGCCGGCCCTCGGGCGCGGTGTCCGAATCGAAGGTCACGACCTTGATGCCCTGCGACATCGCCTTCTTCAGATACGGCACGACCGCGTTGGCATCGTTCGCCGCGATCACGATGGCATTCTGACGCTGCGTGATGAGCGTGTTGATATAGCTCACCTGCGACGACGCGCCCGCATCCGACGGCCCCACCACCTTGCCGTCGCCCTTCATCTCCTTGATCGCGGCCATGCCGCCGTCGTCGGCGATGACCTCGTACGGGTTGTTGATCTGCTTCGGCAGGAAGGCGATCTTCAGGCCGCTCTTGATATCGGCGGCGCTCGCGCTCAACGCGACGGTCGCGGCGAGAAAGGCCGCCGCCAGCGCCGGGCCGCGCGGGAATCGAATGGGCTTCTTCATGTCGTCAAGTCTCCTGTCTTTGCGCATGATTGCGCTGGTTTGCAACGAATACCCGCAACGGACATCGCACTGCGTCAAAGCGCCTGCGCCATCAGCCGCTTTTCGCGCGCCGCCCGCCAGCGCGCGACGAGATTCGGAATCAGCACCGACGAGAGCAGCAGCGCGCCCGTCACGATCGTGAGCGTTTCGCTCGATACATCCGCGAGCGTCAACGCATTGCGCAGCACGCCGATGATGACGAGCGACAGCAGCACGCCGATCATCGAGCCGCGGCCGCCGAAGATGCTCACGCCGCCGAACAGCACCGCCGCGATCACGGACAGCTCGAAGCCTTCGCCGTTGTCGCCGCGCGCGCTCGTGAAGCGCAGCGTATAGACGATGCCCGCGAGCGCCGCCATCGCGCCCGACATCATGAAGAGCTTCAGCTTCGTCTTCGCCACGTCGATGCCCGAGAACCGCGCGGCCGTCGGGTTCGCGCCGATCGCGAAGAGGCTGCGGCCGAAGGGCGTCGCCTGTAGCAGCACCGTGAAGACGATGGCGCCCGCAATCACGAGGATGAACGGCATCGGCATGAAGCTGTCGCCGATAGTCTCGATGCCGAATGCCGTGTACGACGCGGGAAAATCCGCGATCGCCTGATCGCCGAGCAGCACATACGCGAGACCGCGAAACAGCGCGAGCGTGCCGATCGTGACGGCCAGCGACGGCAGTTCGAAGCGCACGATCACGAGGCCGTTCAACAGGCCCGCCAGCGTCCCGAAGAGCAGCACGAGGACGATCACGAGCGGCATCGGCAGGCCGATGTGCCAGAGCACGCCCATCAGCGCGCTCGATGCGCCGAGCACCGACGCCACCGACAGATCGATCTCCGCCGCGACGATGATGAGCGTCATCGGCAGCGCGATCAGCGCGATCTCGGTGAAGTCCGCGAGCATGTTCGAGATATTCGCCGCCGACAGAAACAGCGGCGACAGCACCCGCCCCGCGACGAGCGCGACGACGAGCACGATCGCGAGCATCGCTTCCCATTGCAGGTGGCGGCGTCTGGTCGTTGCGAGAGCGGAATCGGGCTTAGCCATGATCGCGTTTCCTCATCATGCGGCGCGCGACGGAACGCGCGAGCAAGGTATCGAGCGCGATCGCCGCGACGATCAGCGCGCCTTGAATCGCCTGCTGCCAGAACGGCGACACGCGCAGCACCACCAGCGCGATGTTGATGACGCCGAGCACGAGCGCCCCGAGCGTCGCGCCCGCGATCGTGCCCACGCCGCCCGTGATCGCGACGCTGCCGACGACCGCCGCCGCGACCACCTGCAGCTCGATGCCCTTCGCGGTGCTGGCATCGACGGTGCCGAAGCGCGCGAGCCACAGCACGCCCGCAAGCCCCGCGATCGCGCCGGACAGCAGGAAGCCGATCATCACGCGCCGGTCCACGCGTATGCCCGCGAGACGCGCGGCTTCGGGATTCGAGCCGATCGCATAATGCTCGCGCCCGCCGCGATACTGCTTCAGATACACCGACAGCGCGATCAGCACGACCAGCGCGATCAGCACCAGATTCGGCACGCCGAGCAGCGAGCCCGTGGCGATGGACGCGAATGCGTCGGGCAGGCTCGTCGCGTTGATCTGACCGCCGTGGACCCACGCGTAATCCGCGCCGCGCACGATATAGAGCGTCGACAGCGTCGCGACGAGCGAAGGCACGCGCCCGAACGTGACGAGCGCGCCGTTCACCGCGCCGATGACGAAGCCGATGCCGATGCCCGCGAGCATCGCGACGATCACCGGCATGTGCGGGAACATCACGAAGAGGCTGCCGACCGCATACGCGCTCACGCCGACGATCGACGCCACCGACAGATCGATATGCCGCATCAGCATCACGATCGTCATGCCCGCCGTCAGCAGGCCGATGATCGATACATTGAGCAGCACGTCGCGCAGGTTTTGCAGATTCAGGAAGTCGGGCTTGACCGCGGCCGTCGCGCCGATCAGCACGAGCAGCACGATGAAAAGCGTCAGCTCGCGGCTCTTCGCGATCGAGACCGCGAAGCTCTCGCGTGTGGTTTCGGCCGGCGCCATCGCGGGTAGTGTTGGAGAGTGTCGTGTCATCATGCCGCGCGTCCTAGAGCTTGCGGTGACGCGCCCAAAGCGGCGCTCATCACCCGTTCTTCATTCGCATCGGCGCGGGCGATATCCGCGCTGATGCGGCCTTCGTGCATCACGAGCACGCGGTCGGCCATGCCGAGCACTTCGGGCAGCTCGCTCGATATCATCAGCACGGCCATGCCCTCCTTCACGAGTTCCGCGAGCGTGCGATACACCTCCGCTTTCGCGCCCACGTCGATGCCGCGCGTCGGTTCGTCGATGATGAGCACCTTCGGATTGGTCGCGAGCCATTTGCCGAGCACGACCTTCTGCTGATTGCCGCCCGACAGCGTGCCGACGGGCGCATCGAGATCGCCCGCTTTGAGACGAAGCCGCTTGCCCCAGTCGGCCGCGAGCGTCGACTCGCTTCTCGCCGTGATGAGCCCGTGCCGCATCAATCGGCCGAGCACGGTCAGCGACGCATTGCGCGCGATGCTCAACTCGAGCGCGAGGCCTTGCGCGCGGCGGTCTTCCGGCACGAGCGCGAGGCCCGCGCGCACGGCGGCGGCAGGACGGCCCAATGGAAGCTGTCTGCCCGCGATCTTCACCTCGCCGCCATCGACGGGATCGATGCCGAAGATCGCGCGCGCGACTTCGCTGCGTCCCGCGCCGACCAAGCCGGCAAGCGCGACGATCTCGCCCGCGCGCACATCGAAGGACACGTTCCTGAACACGCCTTCGCGCGTGAGATTGCGCACCGAGAGACGCACGTCGCCGGGCGTCACATCGGCTTTCGGATAGAACGTGTCGAGATCGCGGCCGACCATCCTGCTCACGATCGAATCGATGTTCATGTCCTGCGTGAGCGCGTCACAGACCTTCATGCCGTCGCGCATGATCGTCATGCGCTGCGTCAGCGCGAACACTTCGTCGAGACGATGCGTGATGAAAAGGATCGCCACGTCGCGCTCCTTCAATGCGCGCACGATGGCGAACAGACGCTCCACTTCGGGCAGCGAAAGCGCGGCGGTCGGCTCGTCCATGATGAGCACGTTCGCATCGAGCGATAGCGCCTTCGCGATCTCGACCACCTGCTGATCCGCGATCGACAATCCGCGCACGAGCCGCTGCGCGCGCAGGTTCACGCCGAGCGACGACAACAGCGCATCGACCTCGCGATGCATCTCGTCATAACGGATGCGCCCGAAGCGATCGCGCGGCTGCCGGCCCATGTAGATGTTCTCGGCAATCGAAAGATCGGCGAAGAGCGTCGGCTCCTGATAGATCACGGCGATGCCCGCATCGCGCGCTTCGGCAGGATTCGCGAAGCGGCGCGCGATGCCTTCGACGAGCAACTCGCCCGCATCGGGCCGATACACGCCCGCGAGCAGCTTCACGAGCGTCGATTTGCCCGCGCCGTTCTCGCCGAGCAATGCGTGGACTTCGCCGGGAAAGAGCTGCAGGCTGCCATCGCCGAGCGCGCGCACGCGGCCGAACGATTTGCTCGCGTGTCTCAGTTCAAGACGGGGCGTCGTCATGTCTTCACCTCTCAAATGCGATAGATGCGTTCCGCGTTGCGCACGAAGAGCGCTTCTTTCTCGCTGTCGCTCGCGTCGCTCACGATCCGCGCATACGCGTTCCATAACGCCGTATAAGTGCCGAACAGCCGGTCCACCGGAAAGTTCGACGCGAACATCGCGCGGTCGCGGCCGAAGGTGTCGATCACTTCGTGCACGTAAGGACGCAGGCTCTCGATGGTCCATGCGTGATCGAACATCGCGAGACCGCTGATCTTCACGGCCACGTTCGGGCACGCAGCCAGCGCGCGCATGCCCTCACGCCATGCGCGATAGCCCCGCGTCGCGTTGCGGTCCACGAACATCCCCGCGTGATTGACGATGAACTGCGTATCCGCGTGTTCGCGCGCGAGTTGCGCGGCCTCTTCCATCTGCGACGGATAAAGCTGCAGATCGAACGACATGCCGAAGCGCTTCAGCAACGCGAAGTGCCTGCGCCACTGCGGCTCGCGCATGTAATGGCGTCCGACATAGTCGTAGAGCTTGTTGTCATGCACGTTGAGGATCTGGCGGATGCCGCGCGTATTGGCGAACGCCGCGTGCGCTTCGAGCACGGCCTGCGCGTTATCCGCCGATAAATCCGCGCCCGCGACGATGCCGTTCGGCATGCCGCGCCCTTCTCGATCGGCGATGCTTTGCAGCCAGCGCGTTTCCTCGACGGGATCGGCGGGATCGTGATTCGCGTCGACATGCACGAGCTTCAGCACGTCGATGTCTTGTGCATCGCGCAGCAGATCGGCGAGCAGATAGTCGTGCTGCAAGTCACGCGCATCCCCGACGAACGACGTGCGCGGATTCGCGAGCCACGGGTAATGATGCGTCTTGAGGTCCCACAAATGAATATGCGGATCGACGACCTGCATGGGGCGTACCTCGCGAAAGAGGTGAACGTTTCAGGGAAGATGAAAGACCGGCACGAGCGGCACCGTCACGGGCGCATTGTCCGCGTGCGTCTCCATCAGCTCGGCCATGTAGTCCCACCACTTGCGCATGATGGGCAGCGCGGGCAGCGCATCCGTCGTGTGGGTGTCCGTGCGCTGATAGATGGCGAAGAGATGCCCGGTGGATTCGTCGAGAAAAATCCGGTAATCGCGGATGCCCGCGGCGCGCAGCGCATCGGCCAGTACGGGCCAGATCTCGCGATGGCGCTTTTCGTATTCCTCGCGCATGCCCGGCTTCAGGGTCATGCGAAATGCCACTGTCTCCATGGCGGCCCGCCTTCTTTTGATTGGTGAATCCCTGTGTTCGGGACTCGTTGTGCTGCGACTATAATTCGCCGGCCGATAACACGACAATCCGAAAGCAGGATTGGCCGATCGCAAAAACGTATCGCTGCGCCGTATGATCGCGCGGTTCAACGCGGACTGTCGAATGAACCAGAACGTGTCCCAAAGTGTGTCGCCGAATGCGCTCGTCAATCGGCTGAAGTTCAAGCATCTGGCGCTCTTGGTCGCGCTCGACGACGCGCGCAACCTGCATCAGGCCGCCGAGACGATCAACGTCGCGCAGCCGAGCGCGAGCCGCATGCTCGCGGATATCGAGGAAGCGTTCGGCTTTCAGCTCTTCGAGCGCAACGCGCGCGGCATGCGGCCGACGCCGCTCGGCACCGCCGCCCTCGCCTACGCGCGCCGCTCGCTCGCGGATCTCACGCGCTTCGCCGACGATCTCGACGCGAAGCGCCGCGGCGGCCACGGGCAACTGACGGTCGGCGCGATCATGGGCGCCGCGCCCGATGTGCTCGCGATGGCCGTCGCCGAACTGAAATCCGAGCGGCCGCTTTTGAACGTGCGCATTCTCGGCGAGACGAGCGATCAGGTCGTGCAATTGCTGCATCGCCGCGAGGTCGATCTCGCGCTCGGACGTCTGACGACACCCTTGCAGCACAACGATTTCGACTTCGAGCCGCTCGCGCGCGAAGCGATGCGCCTCGTCGTGCGCGCGGGGCATCCGCTCGCCGGGAAAACCGAGATCGCGCTGGAGATGCTCGTCGGATGGCCGTGGATTCTGCAGCCGATCACGAGCCCCGCGCGCGGCCTCTTCGAAGACGAGCTGGCGCGCGCCGGGTTGACGACGCCCGCGGATATCGTCGAATGCGCGTCGATCTTCGCCACGCTGCAGTTGTTGCAGAACAGCGAAGCCGTAGCGATGCTGCCGGAGTCGGTCGTGCGGGATTATCTGCGCGCGCAGTTGCTGATCGAATTGCCGATCGAGATCGGCAAGAGCCTGTCCGGTTTCGGGCTGTTGCGGCGCAAGTCCGAAACCTTGAGCGAACCTGCCGAGTACTTCATCGCGCTGCTGCGCAAGTACTCGGCGGTTTCGCCCTGATCCGGCGTTATTGAAGGTTGACGAAAAGCCCGCCGTCCACCAGCAGCGACGCGCCCGTCACATAGCGCGCGCGGTCGGAGGCGAGGAACGCGACGCATTGCGCGACGTCGTCCGGATCGCCCAGGCGTCCCAGGGGAATGCGCTTTTCCATGTACGCGCGCTTGTCCTTGTCGGAGAGATCCTCGGCGTTCAGATCCGTTGCGATGGTGCCCGGCATCACCGAGTTGCAGCGGATGCCGTAAGGCCCGAGCGCGATGGCGCAGGATTGCATCAGCGAATGCACGCCCGCCTTCGTCGGCGTGTAGTGCGTCTGCATGCCGCCGCCGACGAGCGCGCTGATCGAACTGGTCGCGACGATCGCGCCGCCCGTGCCCTGCGCTTTCATCTGATTCGCGGCGGCCTGCGTCACGTAAAACGCGCCGTTGAGATTCACCGCGACCGTGGCTTCGTAGACGGAAGCCGGCATGTCGAGAAACGCGTGGAACGGACAGATGCCCGCGTTGCTCGACAGCACATCGACGCGGCCGAACGCATCGACCGTACGCCGGATCAGTTCGATGCCCGTCTCGCGTTCGGCCACATTGCCTTCGACGGCGATCGCGCGCCGCCCGAGCGCTTCGATCTCGCCGATGATCGACTCGACCGCCGACGCCTTGCCGTACGACTTGTCGTTGTCGCGCCAGTAGTTGATGGCGACATCCGCGCCCTCGCGCGCGCTCGCGAGCGCGATCGCCCGGCCGATGCCGCGCGAACCGCCCGTCACCACGACGACCTTGTCTTGCAACAGCATGTCTGTCTCCTCCGTGTCGGGCGGATGGCGGCTCGCACCGCCATCCGCGCCGGGTTGCGCGCCAGTGCGCCTAGCGGCGGAAGCCTCCGCCGTGGAAGCCGCCGCCACCGCGCCGGTTGTCGAAACGCTGATCGCCGGTGCTGCGCGCCTGCCGCATCTGATCGAGATTGTTGTTCAACGTCGTGTCGCCATGATCGACCGGCTGCCATCCGTTCGACGTATGTTGCTGCCAGCCGCTGTCCTGCGTGTGCTGATAGACGTTGCCATCGTGCGCGGCGTAGACATCGCCGTTGTTCCAGGCGACCGCATTGCCGCGCGACGCGTTCGTGACGACGCCCTTGTTCACCCTCTGCGCGGTGCCGTCCTGCACGTTGCCGGTGACGCCGCGCTCCGCGACGCCCGCGCGGCCGGTCTGCGCGTTATACCCGCCGACCTGGCGTCCCGCCGCATAGTTGCCGTTATACGCGTTGCCTTCGACGCCCGCGCGGCCGGCCGCGCCGCGGCCCGTGACCGGATTGGCCACGGCACCCGAGCGCCCCGCCGCGTAATTGCCGGTGTACACGTTCCCTGCGACACCCGCCCGGCCCGCGCCTGCGCGACCCGTCGTCGGGTTCACGAACGAGCCCTGACGTCCCGCCGCGAAGTTGCCCGAATACGGATTGAATGCCGCGCCGCGGCTGCCTTGCCAGCGCGCGCCCGTCGCCGGATTGAAGCCCGCCGCCGAAGTGCCGCGCCATTCGTTGCCGGTCCACGGGTTATAGCCGACCGTGTGCGTCACCGTGCCCGCGCCCCAGCGTCCATAGAAGTTCTGCTGGTTGATGTTGACGTTGGCCCAGCCGCCGCCGCCCCAGTATCCGCCCCAATACGGGCCCCAGTACGGCGAGCAGGAACCCCAGATCGCGCCTGCCGCGAAGCCGAACGCGAAGCCTGCTGCGGCGCTCAGGGCGAAGCCCGCGTCATATCCGTAGGTGGGCGGATAGCCGTAGTAATACGTGGCGCCGACATACGGCTGATACACGTAGCCCGTGCCGTACACGACCGTGCCATCGTTGCTGACGACGACGCCCATGTACCCCGGCGTATAGCCGACCACCACCGTCTCCGGCGTGACGGAATAGATTCGCACATAGGTCACGTAGTGCACCGGCGAGCTTGCGGGAATCGTGTAGATGACGCCGGGCACTTCGGTCGCGACACGCCACGGCCCGGTCGCGGCGCTCGCGACGAACCATACGCCGTTCGCCACCGCATAGAACTGCGCGCCGCTCACTTCGATCACCGGCGTCGCCGTGTTGACCGCGTACTTCAGCGACGTGCCGGAGATCGCGTCGAAGCGCGGCGAGCCGTCGTACGAGACGTTCATCGCGGCCTTCGCGCGCGATACCGTCGCGGTTTGCGGAATGGTCGCCGCGATCGCGGCTTCCTTCGCCTGCGGCGTGCCCGGCACGGAAACCAGCACGTTGGCCTTCGGGTCGTTCGGGGAAATCTTCGCGAATTCGGGCGGCAATTCGTTGCCCGGAACATATTGCCACGGCCCCTTCTCCGAAGCCGCCCGGAACCAGCGGCCCGAAACCAGCACGTAGGTCTGGTTCGTCTGCGGCACGATGAACACCGCGTGATCGGTATTGGTCACCGTCAGCAGGTTCGTGCCGGCGACCGGCTCGAGCTTGGGCGGCCCGTCGGTGACGACGAGTTCGCTCGGATGCGTCGTGAGCAGCACGGCGGGCGCGCGCGGCGCGGGCTTGCCGTTCTGCGGCAACATCGGATCGGATTCCTGCACGGCGTCCGCCTTTTTCGCCGCCGCGACGAGCGCCTGCGGCAGCGCGCCCAGTACGCCCCACGGCCCCTGCAGCGCGTTCGCCGCGTACCAGTAGCCCGCCGCACGCAGGTACAGATGGCCGCTCACGTCCCTGAGCAACATGGCGCGGCCGTTGATCGCGCGCTGATACGACGCGCCGCTCACGTCGCGCCAGACGGGCTCGCCGTCGAGCATGACGAGGATCGTCGGCGTCGGGGCGAAGACGATGTCCGGCACCGGATTCTGCACCGCGACCTTCTCCATGCTGCCCACCTGCTTCGACACGGCGTAGCTCGTCTGCAACTGGTCGAGCGACACGGTCATGCCTTGCGCCGGCAAGTGGCCGACGATCGCGGTCTTCACATCGCCCGCCATGCCCGGGTTGGTCGGCACGCTCACATCGCCGATGCGGATGTTGGTGAGCCGCACGAGACCCGACGCCTTGTCGATGTCGGCATCCGCGGTGAACTGGGCGACGCCGTAGGTCGGCGACGCGTCTCCGCTCGCCGCGCCCACGGCCACCGCGGCACGTCCCGCGATGTGATCGCCGTTCCATTGCTCGATCTGAGGTTGATACATTTCGATGCGCCGAGTGGACGTGTCGAGCTCACGCGGCCATTCGAGTTGCGCCGCGGACGACGCCGGAGGATTCGCCGCGTAAGCCGACGACAGACCGAAAGCAAGGCAGGTGGCCGTCACCAGCACCGACAATTTCTGTGATAACGCTGACATTCGAGCGACTTCCTATAACAGTTTTTTATTAGCAAACCCAATCAACTGCCCGACCATCATAGGGCACGCGGGTAGGACAAATTCGACGTTTATGTCTCAAACTGTCACAGATGAAAAAGCCGCCCGGCATCGGTCAATGCGTATGAGGCCGCGTCAGCGCGCACTCGGGATTCAGACGCACGCCGAAGCCCGGCGTCTCCGGCACCTTCATGCGGCCGTTCACCGGCACGGGCTCGTCGAGCAGCAAGGGCGTGAACATCGGCACGACCTGATCGGCCTTGGGCGCCATCATCAGGAACTCCGCGAACGGCGAGTTGTGGCGCGTCACGACGAAGTGATAGCTGTACACCGACGAGCCGTGCGGCACGACCAGCACGTTATGCGCGTCCGCGAGCGCCGAGATCTTGATCAGCTCCGTGATGCCGCCGCACCAGCCCACGTCAGGCTGCACGAGATCCGCGCAGCCCATCTCGAACAGCATGCGAAAGCCCCAGCGCGTCGCTTCGTGCTCGCCGGTCGTCACCATCATGCCGCCCGGCACCGAGCGGCGCAGTTCGGCGTAGCCCCAGTAGTCGTCGGGCGGCAGCGCTTCCTCGATCCACTTCAGCCCGTATTCGCGCGCCGCGTTCGCGAGACGCTTCGCGTAGTTGAGGTCGAGGCTCATCCAGCAATCGAACATGAGCCAGAAATCGTCGCCGACTTTCGCGCGCATATCCGCGAGCTTCGCGATGTTCTTCGCGAGCCCTTCCTCGCCTTCCGCCGGCCCATGCTGCAAGGGCATCTTGCCGCCGATGAAACCCATCTGCTTCGCGAGATCCGGACGCGCGCCCGTCGCATAGAACTGCAGTTCGTCGCGCACGGGTCCGCCGAGCAGCTGAAACACCGGCTCCCTGCGCACCTTCGCGAGCAGATCCCACAACGCGAGATCGACGCCCGAAATCGCGTTGAGCACGATGCCCTTGCGTCCGTAGTAAAGCGTCGCGTTGTACATCTGATCCCACATCTTTTCGATGTCGGTCACGCGCTGGCCTTCGAGAAAACGCGCGAGATGCTTCTCGACGATGAACGCGCCGATCTCGCCGCCCGTCGTCACCGCGAAACCGACGGTGCCGTCGCTCGCCTCGATCTCGACCACGAGCGAGCCGAGCACGTTCAGCCCGAACGACTGGCGGCTCTTGCGGTATTCGGGATAGCGGGCCATCGGCGTGGCGATGTGATCGTCGATCCAGTGATCGGCGCCCTGGTCGTGATAGTCGGCGCCGCCGCCGCGGACCGTGAAGGCGCGCACCTGGCGAATCGTGGGCATGGACATGAGTCAGTCTCCTGGTTGTTTAGGACGCTTTCGCGGGCTTGCCGCGCGTATCCGGAATCGTGCTGCTTTCACGCGTGCGCACCAGCGCGACGATGACGATCGCCGCGAGCACGCTCGCGCCGCCGAGCACCGTCAGCCCGGCGCTCGTCGAGTGGAAGGCCGCTTCGGCGGCGGTGCGGGCCATCGGCGCGAAGAAGCCGCCGAGTCCGCCGAGCGAGTTGATGAGCGCGATCCCGGCCGCGGCGGCCGCGCCCGTCAGATAGCGCGTCGGGAAAGTCCAGAAGAGCGGTTGTGCGGCGATGAAGCCGCTCGCCGCGCAGCACAGCGCGATGAGCGAGACGACCGCCGATCCCGCGAGACCCGATACCGCGATCGCGATGCCGGACATCACGAGCAGCGCCACCGCGCACAGGCGATGCGTGCCCGTGCGATCGGCGTAGCGCGGCACGATCCACGTGACGATCACGGCCGCGATCCACGGCAGCGACGTGACGAGCCCGACGCGCAAGCCCACTTTCGTGCCGAGCAGCGCCGCCACCTGTTGCGGCAGATAGAACACGACGCCGTAGACCGCCGCCTGGATCAGGAAGTACACGCAGCACAACACGAGCACGCGCGCATCGACGAGCGCTGCCAGCACGCTGCGCGGCCCGTGCGACGACGCGAAGCGGGCGTCGTCGTCCAGCCGCCGGGCGAGCAGCGTGCGCTGTTCGTGCGTGAGCCAGCGCGCCTTCGCGGGTTCGTCGTCGAGATACCAGAACGCCCACACGCCGACGATCGACGCGAGCAGCCCTTCGACCAGAAAGAGCCATTGCCAGCCCTTCAGCCCGAGCGCGCCGTGCAGATCCAGCAGCAGGCCGGACAGCGGCGCGCCGAAGATGAACGCGAGCGGCGCGCCGAAGTAAAACACGCCGAGCGCGCGCGCCCGCGACGATTGCGGGAACCAGCGCGTCAGGTAATAGACGATGCCGGGAAAGAAGCCCGCCTCGGCCACGCCCAGCAGAAAGCGCAGCGTATAGAACGTGGTGGCGCTGTGCGCGAAGGCCATCGCCGCCGAGACGAGGCCCCACGTCACCATGATGCGGCACATCCACAGCCTCGCGCCGACGCGATGCAGCAGCAGATTGCTCGGCACTTCGAAGATGGCATAGCCGACGAAGAACACGCCCGCGCCGAACGCGAACGCGGCATTCGACAAACCGGTGTCCTGCTGCAGCGCCTTCTGCGCAAAGCCGATGTTCGCGCGGTCCAGAAACGCGAGCACGTACATCAACAGAAGGAACGGCAGCAGCCGGCGCATCACGCGGGACGTGACAGCGCCTTCCGACTGTGCGGAATCGTTCATGTGATTCTCCCGATGACGCGGCTCAGTACGTCGCGCGACCGCCCGACAGATCGAACACCGCGCCCGTGCTGAACGCGCAGTCCTCGGACGACAGCCAGAGAATCAGCGAAGCGGCTTCCTGCGGCATCAGGAACCGGTTCATCGGAATCTTGGAGAGCATGTAGTCGATGTGCTGCTGCGACATCGAATCGAAGATTTCGGTTTTCGCGGCGGCGGGCGTGACGGCATTCACGAGGATGTTCTTGCCCGCCAGCTCCTTGCCGAGCGATTTCGTGAGCCCGATCAGCCCGGCCTTCGACGCGCTGTAGTGCGACGCGTTCGGATTGCCTTCCTTGCCCGCGATCGACGCGATATTGACGATGCGCCCATAGCCCGCCTTCAGCATGTGCGGCACCACGGCGCGGCATGTCAGATACGGCCCGATCAGGTTGACGTCGATCACGCGGCGCCACACGTCGGGCGCGAGCTCCCAGGTCGCGCCGTTGCCGCCGGTGATGCCCGCGTTGTTGACGAGCACGTCGATCCGGCCATGTGCCGCGAGTGTCTTCTTCACGGCGGCGTCGACGGACGCTTCTTCGGTGAGCTCGACGACCGCGTCGCTGATCCTGCGCTCCCTGAACTTCGTCGAGAGTTCGGCGCTCGTGCGCGCGAGGCGCTCCCCGTCGACATCCCACAGCGACACATCGGCGCCCGATTCCAGCGCGCGCTCGGCCACCGCGAGTCCGATGCCGCGCGCGCCGCCCGTGATGATCACCACGCGGTTTGCCAGGTCGATACGGTTCATGGGTTCGTCTCCTTTTCGTTTTCGTTGCTTTGGTTGTCATGCCGTGAGAGGCACTATAGTCCCACGCCAATAGCGCAACAATTCGAAAGGGCAATCGTTCGATAGCAAAACCGGATCGAAGCGTCGGGCCGAACGGGCGATGGTTAAGATTTCTCGATGAATCCCAGTGAAATCGGCGTAAAGTTACGATTTCTCGATAATCGTTAAGAAATCTCGATGACGCCGATCGGTTATGCCCGTCTCATTGCCATCGGCGAGTTGCGCGTGACGCCGCCGCAGCGGCTCGCGTACGCCAGTTCGTCGGTGAACCGGCGCATCGACAGCGAAAGCCAGATTCTCTTTCCGAACAGTGTCGCCTTCGACGATACGCCCGTCGGACATCTGGAGTTCGCGCTGCGTCACGAAGGCGTGAATCTCGAAGTCATCGATGCCGCGTTCGAGCATATGGAGCCCGGCGAACTCATCGCGCGTTTGCGCGAGACGCCGACCGGCGAGCAGATTCGCCGCGCGTGTTTTCTCTGGGAATGGCTGACGGGACGGGACCTGGATGCGGGCGTGACCGTCAAGGGCGGCTATGTCGATCTCTTTCCGGCCGACCTCTACTACACCGCGCCGCAGCCGACGCGCGCGCCGCGCTTTCGCGTGCGCAACAACGCGCTCGGCACGCCGGGGTTCTGTCCGATCGTCCATCGCGCGGCCATCCCCGACGATCCGCCCCTGGCCGACCTCCTGCTCGAAGCGCAAAGCACACTCGATGCGATGCAGGACCCGGAGCTGTATCGGCGTACGCTCGCGTTCCTGTATCTGTCGGAAACGCGAGGCAGCTACGCGATCGAATCGGAGACGCCCAGCTCGGACAAGCAGGAGCGCTTCGTTCAGCTTCTGCGGCGCGCGGGCGAGCAGGCGATCGTCGATGAAGAATGGCTCGTGCAGCTACAGAACGTGATCGTGCGCGATGTCTACAGCCAGGAAGCGTCGTACCGGAGCAAGCAGAACTGGCTGGAAGACGCGGCGGGACGCGTCGACTTCTTTCCCGCGCCGATCGGCGATCTGCGGCGCGTGATGGCCGACTGGGAACACTTCATCAACGATCCGAAGCGTTGCCCCGACGTGCTCGTGAAGGCCGCGTGCGCCGCCTTCGGCTTTGTCTATCTGCATCCGTTCTTCGACGGCAACGGCCGGCTGCATCGCTTTCTCATTCAGCACGTGCTCGCGCGCTCGGGGCTGCTCGCGGCGGATACCGTGATCCCGGTTTCGGCGGTGATGGAGCGCAATATTCCGGCTTATCACGCCGTGCTGACGGCGTTTTCGCGCCCGGTGACGCGGCTGTGGGACTACCGGCGCATCGATACGGAGCCGCTCGTGCTGAGCGCGCCTTCGAGCCGCGCGTATCGCTTCTTCAACGCCGACCGCGAAGTGGCGTTTCTCCACGCGATGATCAAGGAGGCCGTGCGTGAGGAAATTCCGCGCGAGATCGCCTGGCTGCAAGACTACGACGTCGCGTTTGCGCGCCTGAACGATGAATTCGATCTGCCGCGCAAGGACTTGTCGGCGCTCATCCGCATGGTCCAGTCCAACAAGGGCGTGCTGTCGGTGCATCGCCGAAAGCAGTATCAGCACATTCCCCGTCCCGTGCTCGATCGCATCGAGGAAGTCGTGCGCGACGCGTTCACGAACCACCCGGCAGCATCGGGAAATTAGGCTTTTTCGAAGCGAGCGCGCAAATCTCGCCAAAAATTAAAATTTCTCGATAAACGTCAAGAAATTTCGATGCGGTGCGCTCACGACGATCGCTCCTCGACCGTGCGCTTGCGTGACACAGGCGCCGCTTTCGTCGCGTTGCTAGGGCCATCGGAAACGGACAGCGAATCGTTGAAATGCCTGTCCGCGGCAAGCGCGAACGCAAAAAGCGCGGCGACTCCAATCGGGCAAAGCAAAAGAACAGTGAGCAGCACGGCGGCCTCCGATCATTGATGCATCGCAGTGTAACGCGCATAAAGGCGCCAATTGTCGCGAAAAAAGGCAATACTCCATTCAACAATCGCGAACTTTATTTCACTCCGGAGTCGACGAACGTCAGCGCAAGGAGCGCGTCAGGTCTCAGGCACGGTCGTTGCTCAAGGCTTCGGCCTTTAATCAGACGATCACTCGAGCAATCACAGCATGTTCACTCCGAAAGCCTGCACCGCGACCTGCGTACTCGACGGAATGCCCGTCACGCTGACTTATCATCCCGACACCACCTTGTTGCGCATCACCGACGCCAACGGCCGCTGCGTGCGCGAAACCCGCTGGCCGGCGCCGTGGCGGACGCTGCTCGCGACATTGCGCGAGTTCGGCGGACGCGAATCGCAAGATGCGCTTTCGATGTTGCTCGACGAAATCCCCGCCGCGCACCCGCCCGCACGCGAACGCGCGTCCGCGCTGGCCTGACGCGTCCGCATGTTCTGATAACGATCCACTTACGCGAGGACAATCCTCGCCCAACGCTGCAGAAGAAGAGGAAACGATGGCAACTGGCACTGTGAAATGGTTCAACGATGCGAAGGGCTTTGGCTTCATCAAACCCGACGACGGCGCGCCGGACCTGTTCGCGCATTTTTCGGAAATCCGCGCCGACGGCTTCAAGTCCTTGCAGGAGAACCAGCGCGTGCTGTTCGAAGTGAGACAGGGACCGAAGGGCTTGCAAGCCGCCAACATTCAGCCGCAGTAAACCTTCGTGGCCGTGAAGCCTGGCAACGGCTTCACGGCCACTTGAGCGGTTACGCGCGCTCCAGAACGGGCTCCGCCGTCGGCCGCAGCGCCAGCCAGTAGATCAGAAAGCGCCCGGCGAAGATTCCCGCCACGATGCCCGAGACAAGACCATTCAGCACGATGAAGGTCGAATCCACGCCGATATGCGCCGCCGTCGCGAGCTCGAAGCCGATCCAGAATTTCATCGCGAAGGTCAGAAGGATCAGCGCGAGCGGCACCGCCGAGCCCGGCAGCGTGACCGTGCGAGCCATGCGGTCCACCGTCAGGCCGCTCTTCCTTGCGATTGCCGCGCCGACTCCCACACCCAGCGCGCCGCCCGCGACCCACATCAGCGCCGTATCCCAGCCCGCCGCCGGATCGGACAGCACATGCAGCAGCCCCCAGACCGCGAAAACGGCCGGCACGATGCCGAGTTTCGAGAGCGGCGCGGTGCCGCTCTTCATCGCTTTCATGCCGCGCGAGACCAGCACGGCGAGCAGGACCCAGACCCACGTAGGCGTACCCAGCAAGATGTCTTGGAAGGACATGACGTTCTCCTGTGATCGGTGAGGCGCTTCGCGCCGTTAATCTTTACGGTGGAAAGATTTTGACTTTCAAGCGCTTTTGCGTCAACATAATTTTCCATTGTAAAGATTGATCGACCAGCGAGTCTCCATTCCTATGCAGAACGTCACGCCAGCAAGAAAACGCGGCCGCCCCGCGAAAGCGGCGGAAGCCGCGCCGCATCCCTATCATCACGGCTCGCTGCCGGAGGCGCTGTTGCATGCCGCCGAAACCGTGCTGCGCCGCGACGGGCTGCGCGGTCTCACGCTGCGCGCCATCGCGCGTGAGGCCGGGGTATCGCACACGGCTCCGCAACATCATTTCGGCGACACGGCGGGTGTGCTGGCCGAACTCGCGGCAAGCGGACATCGGCGGCTCGCGCAATCGATGAAAAAGCGCGCCGCCGACGTGAAGCCCGGCGTCGAACGCGGCCGGGCGATCGCGCACGGCTATATCGACTTCGCGGCGGCCAATCCCGACCTTTTCCGGCTGATGTCGCGCAATGAACTGCTCGACACGGACCGGCCTTCGCTCGTCGAAGCGCGGCGCATGTCGGCGGCCGGCCTCGCCGACGTGTTCGATTCCGTGCCCGACATCGCGCCGGGCAGCAAGAGCGCGTTCGGCACGATGACGCAGGAGCAGACCATCGCGATGGCATCGGCGTGGGCGCACGTGCACGGCCTCGCGTCGCTGCTGATCGACAACCGGCTCAACGCGCTCGCCGCCGCGCCGGGCACCTTCCGCACGCCGCGCGATCTGGTCGACGCCGTGATCGACAACATGTGAGTCACGCGCGCGCCGGCGAACCGCGGCCCGACGCATTTCGCCAATGACATCAAGAATTTGCGCCGCGATGAGCGGTGCATTTTGAGTACGCCGGGCCGCGCCATTTACAATGTCGAAACAACTGCGCATGGCCGCCCGGCCCGCGCCGGGCCGCGCCTTCCGCAGTTCCACTCTTACGCATCCCACTGGCTGAATGGTCACTGAAACGTCATCTTCGGAATCACTCGCCGTCGCGGAACGCGTGCGCGAACTCATGAGCCGGCACGGCATCGGCAAGCGGCAGCAGACCGCCGAGTTGTGCCGCATTCTCGACCTGAGTTTTTCGCAGGGGCATCGGAAGCTGCGCGGCAACAGTCCGTGGACGCTCGCGCAGATCCGCCGCGTCGCCGATGCCTTCGACGAGCCCGCGCTCCAGCTCTTCGACTCCATCAACACGCGCCCCGACGAAACCGAAGGCACCGCGCACGACGCCGTGTTCAAGCTCGGCTCGGTGGAAATCCCTTGCATGGCGTGGGTCGGCAACGCACTCGAGGCGGGCAGCCGGCCGGATTTCATCGCGCAGAAGCTCAACAACCGCTGGATCGTCACCAAGCATGAGGGCGTGCTGCTGCAGGAAGCGTGCGACGTCCACAAGATCGAGATCCAGCCGCGCCGCCCGGACACCGACAAGCCGATCATCGCCGTGGTCGACGACGATCACGCCTCCGCCGACAACCTGCACGACTATCTCGAAGCCACCGGTTTCGCGGCGATGGCCTTCTACGGTCTCGACGCGTTTCGCGAAGCGCTGCAGACGCAGGTTTTCGATGCCGTGGTGATCGACTGGCTGTTCGGCATGCATACGTCGGCGGACGCGATCCGCGCGGTGCGCGAGTCGGACAATCCGGACGCGCCGGTATTCGTCCTCACGGGCGAGCTCACCACGGGCAAGGCGAGCGAATCCGAGATCAGCCAGGTCATCCGCGACTACAACGTGGCGTGTTTCGAGAAGCCGGCGCGGCTCGGCATACTCGTCGCGGATCTGTCGAAACGGCTGATGCGCAGCTAGCCGCCAGCGCTGGACCGTTCCGTCATGTCACGCGCCGGCGCGCCCTCACCGCGCGGTGGACGGCGCCTTTCAGCACTTCGTAGCGCACCGGCTTCAGCAGATAGTCGAAGAACAGGACCACCGCGCTCGGATCCACCAGCTCGGGCGCATACGCGCTCACCGCGATGATCGGCACGCTCGCGCCCGGCGCACTGCGCGCGCGGTACGCGTTCGCGAACGAGTAGCCGTCCTTGCCGGGCATGTGCAGGTCGGCGAGGATCACGTCGGCGTCGTTGGCGCGCAGCCACGCGAGCGCGCTGTCCACATCCGGCAAGGCGACGGCCGAATAGCCCAGGTGCGTGAGCATCTCGCTCAGCGAATCGCGGATCGACTCGTGGTCGTCGATCACGAGCACGCGCGATTTGCGCAGGTCAGGTGCGCCGGCTTCCTGCTCGCCGCGCTCGGGCATCCGCGCCGCCGAAGCCGCCGGCAGGCTCACGCGAAACGCCGCGCCCTGTCCCACTTCGCTCGACACCTCGATCTTCCCGCCGAGCAGATCCACGAGCCCGCGCACGACGGCGAGGCCCATGCCCGCGCCATCGAAACGCCGCGTGCTCGACGAGTCGAGCTGGGTGAATTCCTGAAAAATGAGCGGCAATTGTTCGCGCGAAATGCCCGGGCCGGTGTCGATCACGGAGATATCGAGGCGCTTTTCCGTGCGGGCGAAATGCACGTCGATGGAACCGGCTTCGGTGTATTTGATCGCGTTGGTCACGAGATTCGTCACGATCTGCCGCACGCGATGCGGATCGGACTCGATCGGGCCGGACTCGCCCACGTAGTCGCCGCGCAATTCCAGGCCCTTGGCGGAGGCGGCGGGCGTGTTCGCATCGACGATGGATTCCAGCAATTCGCGCGGATCGAACACGGCCATGCGCAGTTCGAGCTTGCCCGCGCCCAGACGCGCGTAGTCGGTGAGATCGCGCATCTGCGCTTCCAGATGACGCGCGCCCGTTTCGAGGCGCTGCATGATCCGGCGGTCGGCGTCCCCGCGCGCGTTCAGGCCGAGCAGCTCGACCGACGAGACGATCGCGTGCAGCGGCGTGCGCAATTCATGGCTGATCATGCCGAGGAAGGTGTCTTTCGCGACGCCCGCCTCGCGCGCCACGCGCGTCGCCTGATGCTCGGCCGCGAGCGCGGCCCGCTGCTGCTCGATGAGCCGCGTGCGCCGATAGCCGTTCAACAGCAGCAGCACGGTCGCCGCCGCGGAAAGCACGCCGAGCAGGATGCCGCCGTAGATCAGATAGCGGCGCTTCGCCTCGAAGTCCCGCACGATCGCCTCGCGCTCGGCAACATCCATGAGCCGCCGCCCGCTCGCCAGTTCGGCGACGGCCGGCGCGTTCTGGCGCAGCACGCCGATCACGCGCAGCGTGTGCTGGCGGTCGCCCTGCAGCTGATCGACGTGAAACTGGATGGAATCGAGCGCGGTCTGCAGTTGCCGCATGATTTCGCGCTGCCGGTTCAGGAGCGCTTCGTTGCCGCGCGAAAGCCCGGTCGATTCCGACACTTGCGTGAGCCGGGCGCGCAGCAGGCGATAGCTCGCACGCACGGCACTGGCGTCCTCGTCGATGCCGTTGCGGTAGAGCAGCACCTGATTCTGGAAGCGCTCGTAGGCGATCTGCAGTTGCGCGGCATCCCAGTAGACGTCATGGGGCACGACGAGCCTGTGCGTCTCCCGCGCCAGCAGCCCCGAATACAGCATGTAGCCGACCGCCCCGATCGGCGGCGCGACGGCGAGCGCGATCAGCGCCGCATACCACAGGCGGCGCAGGGGGCGCGCGGCGTGCGCGCGCAGGGACGGTTCGGTGCTCGTGACAGCCATCCGTTACTGCAGCGCCTCGATGGCCCGGGCCGCGCGCCCGGATGCGACCACGATCAGCTTCATCGTCGCCCGTGTCGCGCCGACGAAGATCTTGCGCGCGGCCTGCTCGTCGAGCGCGTCGAAATCGACTTCCGTGAGGACGACGCACGGCGCCGACTGCCCCTTGAAGCGATAGATCGATTCGAGCAGCACGTCGCCCTCGCGATACTCGGGGTTGCCGAAGAGATCGTAGGTGCCGGTGAAGGCGCGCAGCCGGTGCGGCCCGAGCTGATCGACCGCGGTGAGCGCCGAGCCTTCGCGGCCCCGGAACGACAGCACCGCGATGTCCTGCTTGCGAAAGCCGAGCGACAGCGCGTGCGTGATCGCGCGCTTGGTCGCCTCGATGATTTCGTCGGGCTGTCCGTCCTCGTAGGTGGAGATGCTGACGTCGGAGCCGTCGAACGGGCTGCCCGCGTCGAGCCGCACCTCGGGTCCGACGATCTTGCGGATGAAGCCGAGCAGATCGCGCGGGCTGCGATAGTTCGTCGTTTCGCGCAGGATGGTCCAGTCCGGCAGCGGCACCGGCTCGCGCAGATAGAGGTTCTGCATCGGGTCTTCCAGCCACCACCACGCGCCGCCGGGATTCAGCAGGCGTTCGAGCGCCCCGACCCATGCCGCCTGGAAATCCTGGCCTTCGTCGACGATCAGCACATCGGTCTTCCAGTGCTCGGGCACGGGCACCGCGGCAAAGCGCTCTTCGAGCGTCGTGAAGACATCCGGCTGGCTGAAATCGGGCGGACTGCCCGCATCGCGCGCGACGGCCGCGCTCAGTTGATGGTAATTCGCGATCTTCGCCTCTTTCGGCGCGATCGCGCGGATATGGTCGGCGAGCGGCCGGTTGAAGCATACGTAGAGCACGCTCTTGCCTTGCGCCAGCGCGTCGCGCATCACGCGCACGGCGAGTTGCGTCTTGCCCGCGCCGGCGGTCGCGATCACGCGCAGGCGGAACGGCTCGAATTCCAGCCGGCGCGCCCAGGCCGCGAGCCCGCCCGACAGGCGCGTGACGAGCGTGTTCGCCGCGCCGACGAGCGCGTTGGTATCGGGCGTGAGCGAGAGTTCGTCGGCGAGAAAGTGATGGATGCGCGCCGCCGATTCGAAGCGCGGCTCATCGGGCGGCAGGATGTCGAGCACGACACGCGCGAGCTGCGACTTGCGGCTCGCATCGACGATGCGCGCGGGCGAGACGCCGGCGATCGCGGCATTCTTCACCGTGTAGTCGGGGCAATACAGCAATTCCTCGATCCGGTACGTGCCCGCGCCGAACGCCGCCGTGAAGCGCCGATGCAGATTCTCCAGCGAGCGCGCGAGTTGAATGGCGACGTTGCGCTCCTTCTGCAGGTAGACCTTCACGAGCCCCGCGCCCGTTTCGCGCAGGAAGCCCGCTTTCATCTCGATCATCAGCACGCGGCCCGACGGCGCGACTACGACGAAGTCCGCTTCGCCGAATACGGAAAAGCCTTCGTTGATGCGTGTCCAGTGCACGCCGTGATAGACCGTGTAGTCGTCGGGCAGTTTTTCGAGGAGCGCGAGCGTCTCGAGCTCGCGCGCCGCGGCGCCGGTCGCTTCGAGGTTCTTCCAGTCGTCGGGAACGATTCGGGCCATGCGTCGCCTTTCGCCAGTGGTTGCGTGCGACTCATTGTACGCAACGCGCCCGGCGAGGCGGCAGTCGGCCGAACGGCTAGGTGGCGTAGTCGTATCGTCCGCCGCGTTCCAGCGCGCGCTGGTAAGCGGGCCGCGCATGGATGCGCTCGAGAAACGCGCGGACATGCGGCAAGGATTTCGCGCCCGCGCGATGGCTGCCGGTTTCGAGCGGAAAGCTCATCTGCACGTCGGCGGCGCTGAACGTGTCGCCCGCGAACCACGTCGACTTCGCCAGCTCGGCATCGATATAGCCGAAATGCAGCCGCAGTTGCGGGTCGATGAAGCTGCTTTGCATCGTCTGCGCGATGCGCCGCGCGATCGGCTTCGCGAAGAACGGCATCTTCGCGCTTTCCAGCCGCCGCGCGACGAGCTTCAGCAAGAGCGGCGGCATCGCCGATCCTTCCGCGTAATGCATCCAGTAGTTGTAGCGCACGCGCTCCGGCGATGCGCCCGGCGGCGGCGCGAAGCGCCCTTCGCCGTAGCGGTCGACCAGATATTCGATGATCGCGCCCGACTCCGCGAGCGTCAGCGCGCCATCGGTGACGACCGGTGCCTTGCCGAGCGGATGCACCGCACGCAGCTCGGGCGGCGCGAGCATCGTGCGCGGGTCGCGCTGATAGCGCTTCAGTTCGTAGTCGATGCCGAGTTCCTCGAGCATCCACAGCACACGCTGGGAGCGGGAGTTGTTGAGGTGGTGGACGGTCAGCATGGCGGGTTGGTGTTTTGAGTCGCAAGGCGTTTCGTAGAGCGAGTGTCGCATGCCGCGCGAATCGCGCTTCCA
Source organism: Caballeronia calidae (assembly GCF_900044055.2). Classification (GTDB taxonomy): domain Bacteria; phylum Pseudomonadota; class Gammaproteobacteria; order Burkholderiales; family Burkholderiaceae; genus Caballeronia; species Caballeronia calidae. Next base: position 112,627 of record NZ_FCOX02000006.1, read on the forward strand.
ATATCGCCGCAGCGCGGCTCCTGATACTCTGCCCGCCCGCCAGTTATCGGCGAGCGTTCGCCTGTCGCGGACACCGACGCGAGGAGCACCGAAGGACTGTCGGAGATATTCATCGTTCCGTCAAACCAGCTACGACGTGTATCTGGCGGGTGCTGTGTTAGCGACATGCAAACGCCTTATGTCGCATGGGTGAACATAAAAAAGCCGCCCGAAGGCGGCTGTGAAAACAGGCGATGCTCGGACAGAAGCGTCCGGAAGCGTCAGGCCGGACGACTCTCGACAGAGGTGAAGCGGTCTTTCAGGAGCAAAAACGGACGCTCGATCACGCGGTACGAGCATTCGGCGAGTACTACTGTGAGAATGACGGCGGCTCCGAACCTTGCGGCTGATCCATGTAGTTCCAATTTATCAAGCAGAACGGCCGATTCTGCCAACGCGAAGATGTGAAACAGATATATGCCGTATGAAAGCTTTCCCAAATGGCGAATGGGCCGGCAGCTGAACACCGTCTGCATCGATGGCGACAACGAGACCGCATATACGATCAGGCAACATGTGCCCGCCATCACTGGATAACCGAAAATCTCGCAAAGGTTCGAAGCGCCCGGTGGCCCGATGCGAACGAGCGCCACGATCAGGAAAGCCACTGCCGATATGGCGAAGAAAGATCGAGTGCGCGACGCCTCGTTCGAACCACCAATGCCGGTACCGAGCCCCATGAAGATACCGAACAGGAAGGTGTCGGCTCTAAGAGGCGAAACCCAGAGGAACGGGTGGCTTCTGCCGATCAACACGATTCCCACACGCATCACGACGAACGCCAATGCCGCGCTTGCCAGAGCAATGAGCAACCCCCTTTGATGTCCTCGCGAAAAGTATGTTGCCGTCGCGATCGGAATCAGCAAATAGGCCTGTTCCTCCAGCGCGATCGTCCACAAGTGCGCGGAAAACGGAAACGGCGAATACCCGTGATATGCGGCTTCAATATTCTGCGTGAAGGTAAGATGTGCGATGTACCAACCGACGAGTTGAGCGGAGGCTCCGTCGTTAACAATGCCCCAAATCAACGCGAAAGTGACGAACACTACATAAAGCGGCCAGATTCGAAGCGCACGCCGAATGTAGAAATTCACGATCCCCACGTCACCCGTCCTCTCCCTCTCAAGCAACAACAGGCGCGACAGCAAGAATGCGCTGAGCACCAGAAAGAGGTCGACGCCGAACCAACCAAGAAAGTTTCTTAAAGCCGCCAGTGAAGGGGCAGCGAGAAGGTCGCTGTGATGCACGACTACGGAGAATGCTGCGACGGCTCTAAGGCCGTCCACGGTACATAGAATCTGTTGCTGTCTTTTTTCATTGCGCGCTCAAGTGACGCGCAATGGTAACAAATCGCGTTCACGACGATATGTAGTCGTGCCCTACGCCGATTCGCGCTCGTCCGCCGGCTTTCGTCGTGACGAGGCGCTGACGCCGCTTATACATTTGCCGGGCGTCAGAGCCATGATTAAGCGTAGGGCGCCCTCGCCGATCGCAATATGGCCGCGTGTGATAGCGCTTTCGGCTTGAGCGTCATAACCGATTGCGATGTTTTTCGTGACTCACCAGATGCCGCTAAGCGCGCTTGGTGAACGCAATGACGCAGCCAGTCGTCCCATTACCGTCCGATCACGCCTTCTGAACGACGGTCAGCATGCTTCAACTCTCGTTCGTGTTCGTCGATGCCGCCCGCGGTACGCCGCTTGCATGGCACGAACATGTGCGCGCCGGAACGTCGAAAGGATTCCGCTCCTTCATGAGGCCGCACGATCATTACCAGCACACAACGTAAAAGGAGAATTCGATGACGCTGATCATTTATCTCGTCGGCTGGCTGATTCTTATCGGGGGCGTGTCGTGGGCGCTCGTCGCGATGCATGTCGCGCAGCATACGATCCTGATCGTCGCCGTGATCCTGCTGGGCATCGCCGTCATCACGGGCGCCACGCGTGCGCGCAACCGCGACCGGTCGTAAGCCGGGGGCCGCCGCCGAAAGGCGGCCCCGAACCCTCGCGCCGCTTCAGATCACCACGCGCGCGCCGGCCGCATCCTTGATCAGCGTGACGAGCTCGTCGGGATGAACCGGCTTCGTCATGAAATGCTGAAAACCCTCGCCGATGCTGCGTAATCGGTACTCGTCGCCGTCGTGCCCCGTCAGCGCGATCGCCACGGAGGGCGGCAGGTTGCCGCGTATTTCGTGATCGCGCAAACGTTGGATGAGATAAAAACCGTCCATCTCGGGTAGGTCGAGATCGCAGATCACCGCATCGGGAAGGTGTTCGATCGCCGCTTGCGCGCCGTCTTCGGCGTCGGCCACGGCGATGACTTCCGCACCCTCTTCTTCCAGCAACATCTGCAGTGATGCCCTGCTCTCCGGATCGTCTTCGATCAGCACGATCCGCATATGCCCCAGTCTTGCCACTTCGTTCATGATGTTCTTTTCAACTGCCGAAAACGGAATTCTCGCGGCGGTCTCCACCTCTCGCCGCCGCGCGCGCTGATGCGCGCATTTGATTGACACGAAAACGCGGCGGGAATTCCGAACGCACCGTTATTTATGCCGCGTGTGCGCCGGTGCGGAACGCCTCGCGGTTTTGGCAGCGCCGGCGCGCAAAATTGTCCGGTCGCGGTGTGCCCCATCAAGCAAAAAGCGGACCGGCTGGCAATGCATCGCCATGGATGCCACGTCCCGCGGGCATTCCAGCCGATGCGCGCCCCGCGAACCCGCGCCGCGCCCGCACGGCCGTGTAATTCAGGGACGAGCCGTACCCCGATTTCCCATCAGACGTTTGCCTCTCGTGCAGAATCGGCGCGCGATGCGCTCGATGTCCCCATCTGCAGAAGCGCCCGATATTCGCTCGGCGTGATGCCCACCGTCGCCTTGAACTGGCGCGTGAAGGCGCTGTGATCGGTGTAGCCGCAGAGCGCGGCGACATCGGTGACTTTTTCATCGGACATGAGCAGCGCGGTGGCGGCGTCCAGCCGCGTCTTCAGCAAAACCTGACGCGGTGTCAGGTGAAAGACCTTGTGAAAGTAGCGCTCCAGTTGCGCGATGGACATGTTCGCCATCTGCGCGAGCTGCCGCATGTTGAGCGGCTGCACGTAATTTTCCTGGATATGCTGCACGACCGCCGCAAGCCGGCTGTATGCGGGATGTGTGCCTTCGGCCGCCTGCAAGTCGCGCGATATGCCCGCAAGTCCGACGATGTTCCCGTGATCGTCGTGCAGCGGCTGCTTGCAGGTCATGCACCAGCCGGGCTCGCGTCCCGGATAGAGATGCAGTTCGAGCTGATCGATCAACTGATGCCCCTGCGCGATGATCGCCTGGTCCTGCGCCGTGTAGACGCGCCCGAAGCGCCGGGGAAACACGTCCTCCGCGGTCTTGCCGAGGAGCGCCGACTTGTCGTCCTTGTGGCCGCAGCGTCGCGCGAGCGTGCGGTTGACCATCGCGTAGCGCGCGTCGCGGTCTTTCACGAAGAAGACGATGTCGGGCATCGCGTCGAACACAGGCGCGAGCAACGCGAAATGCGCGAGCATGTCGGAAAGCGTCGATGCCGGAGGGTGCGCGATCGTCGCCGGGTTCGTCATGAGGCCTGTCGTGCTCGTCATGCGTGATGGTGTCGGTTGCGCTGGAAGAAATCAGGCGTCCGATTATAGGAGCGCGCAGGCGCGGACAAAATTGGCGCTGGCCCCACTATGAAACGGGCGAACCGGCGTCATCGCGCGCGGCGATCGGCGTGTCGATGCGCACTGGCGCGAACGGCGGACGCGCCGCCACGCGCGGCCAGCCGAAGTAGACCGCGGCCGCCTCGCCGCGGATGCGCCCCTGACACGGCCCCATGCCGCACCGCGTCTGCAGTTTGGCGTCGCGCTAGTCCGCGTGCGCGGCGGCCTCGCCGATCGAGAAATCCTCGCAGCGGCACGGCAAGGTGTCCGGTGACGGCATCGCGCACGAGGCGCGCGAATCGAGCGTCGGCGGGCAGGCCGAGCGCCGCATGAGCCGCGAGCGCGCCCTCCACGCTCGCCGGCTCCAACCCCGGTGCGCCCGCCGCGTCTGCCGCTCGCGGGCGAAGCGCGCAAGGAGGTCGAAGCGCTGATCCGCCGAAGTATCGAGACGCGTCCCGAACGGCCGGCGGTCCGAGGGCAGGCGTAAATGAAAATGCCGTCATCGCGACGGCATTTTTTTCATTGCTGGCTAGCTGATTCAGGCGGCGATCTGCGGAGGGTCGGCGAGATCGCCGTCGATGCCTTCGCCTTCATCGTAGAGATGCAGCAGGCGATAACCGCTCTTGTACACCGGCTGCAGACGGAAATTGTTGACCGGCTCGATCTCGAGCGCGAGCCGCAGACGCGACACGTGGCTGTCGATCGTGCGCGTGGTTTCGCGGAACTCGCGGCCCCACACCATCGCGAATATGTGATCGCGCGACAGCACACGGCCGATATTCGAGAAGAAAAGCTGCGCGAGGCGGAATTGCGTGCCGCTCAGCTGCACCGGCTTGCCGCGCACGGTCACGGTCTGCTGGCGGGCGTCGAAACGGTACGGGCCGACTTCGAGGCACGCGCTCGACGTCGCGGGATACGCGCGGCGCAGGAGCGCTTCGATGCGCGCGCCGAATTCGCCCGGGCGAATCGGATAGACGACATAATCGTCCGCGCCTGCGGTGAGCGCGCAGACCACGTTGTGCTCGGCGCCGTCCGGCGTCGCGAACATGACCGGCACGCGCTCGCCGAAGCTCGAGCGCACGGATTTCAGCAGATCCAGGCCGCACAGGCCCGTGGAGTTCCAGTCGAGAATCAGCAGATCGACCGTCGAGCGGGACAGCGCTTTCGACAGCACGAGGCCGTCGCCGAACGTGACGCACGTGTGGCCGAGTCGTTTGACGACATCGCTGATGAGATTTCGGTAGCTTGGGTCGGTTTGCAAAACGGCGACGCGCATGGTGTCTTACCTGATGAGTCCAAGGGACATGGGGCGGCGCCGTGCTTCAGGCGCCCGCCGGGCGTCTCGTCGCGGGATGAGACGGGGATTCAAGCTGCGCATTCTGGCCAGCGGCTTGAACCTTTCCCATCGGACTCATCCGAATTGTCAACGCATGTGACGGTGCAGGCGCGTGGAACCCCCGCGACGTCTCACGCGCGCAACCATCTCGAAAAATAGAACGGCTTTTCTCTTTTGCCCCCCTTTCATCCTGTAACATGCCGCGTTTGGCTCAAAAACTCCCGCTTCCGCCGTTTTACCGAGACGTCGTGTAGCAAGCTGCGCCGCGACTGTCCGTCGCATCCCGCAGCGCGGATGACGGGCGGCGGCTTGCGAATCCGCGCCCGCTGGGTCCTTGCCTGGCGCCTTGCGCGCCTCGCCCGGTCCTGCGCTTCGCGTCCACCCGGCGCGTTTAGTCACTCCCGCAGGGCAAAGCCTCGTTCTACCGCGCGTCACGCGTGGCTTTTCCACTCACGGGTTCTTTTTTCGATGCAGGCAACACCTCTGTCCGACGCCCCGCGCGCGGCCGGCCGTGCGCTCACGCGCGGCGATTACAAGACGCTCACGCTCGCCGCGCTCGGCGGCGCGCTCGAGTTCTACGACTTCATCATCTTCGTGTTCTTCGCGCCGGTCATCGGCCAACTGTTTTTCCCGCCGTCGGTTCCTGACTGGCTGCGTCAATTGCAGACTTTCGGCATCTTCGCGGCGGGCTATCTGGCGCGTCCGCTCGGCGGGATCATCATGGCGCACTTCGGCGACCTGCTCGGCCGCAAGCGTATGTTCACGCTCTCCGTGCTGCTGATGTCCGTCCCGACGCTGCTGATGGGCATGCTTCCCACCTACGCGTCGATCGGCCTGATGGCGCCCGTCCTGCTGCTTCTGTTCCGCGTGATGCAGGGCGCGGCGGTCGGCGGCGAGGTGCCGGGCGCGTGGGTGTTCGTGTCGGAGCACGTGCCGGGCCGCCATATCGGCTATGCGTGCGGCACGCTGACGGCCGGCCTGACGGCGGGCATCCTGCTCGGCTCGCTCATCGCCACGGCCATCAACAAGGCGTTCGCGCCCGCCGAAGTCGCCGATTTCGCGTGGCGCCTGCCGTTCCTGCTCGGCGGCCTGTTCGGCCTGTGCTCGGTCTATCTGCGCCGCTGGCTGCATGAAACGCCGGTGTTCGCCGAGCTGCAGAAGCGCAAGTCGCTCGCGGCGGAGATTCCGCTCAAGGCCGTGCTGCGCGACCACGGCCGCGCCGTCATCGTTTCGATGCTGCTCACGTGGATGCTGTCGGCGGCGATCGTGGTCGTGATCCTGATGACGCCGACGCTCCTGCAGAAGCAGTTCCACATCGCGCCGGCGACGGTGCTCGTCGCGAATTGCGCGGCGACGCTCTGTCTCACGATCGGCTGCGTGCTCGCGGGCGCGATCGCTGGCCGCATCGGCGCGGGCAAGACGATTTTCATCGGCGGGATAGCGCTCGCCGTGTCGTACTGGCTGATGTTCCAGCAAGTCGCGCTCGATGCCGCCGTGCTGCTGCCGTGGTATGCATTCGCGGGCTTCACCGTCGGCGTGATCGGCGCGATTCCGTTCGTGATGGTGAAAGCCTTCCCGCCCGCCGTGCGTTTCTCGGGCATCTCGTTTTCGTACAACGTCGCGTATGCGGTGTTTGGCGGGCTTACGCCGATCGTCGTCTCGCTGATGATGAAATCCAGCCCGATGGCACCCGCGATGTACGTCGGCGCGCTCTGCGTGGTCGGCGCGCTGACGACGCTGTTCATCAAGGAAGCGCGCTGATCCATTCGTAGCGCATTCCTGAAAATGGCGCGCCGTTCACGCGGCGCGCCATTTTTTTGCCCTGCTTTCACGTTTCACCTCACGCCGAAACGTCGCACGCGCGCCACGCCTACGATGTTCGGCATGAACCCGAACCTCTCTCCTTCAGAAACGCATCTGTCCGCGCGGCAGATGCTCGTCGTCGCGGCGACCAGCGTCGGCTTCGTCGTCTCTCAGCTCGATGTGTCGATCGTGAATGTCGCGCTTGCGAGCATCGGACACGATCTGGACGCGGGCGTCGCGAGCCTGCAATGGACCGTCGACAGCTACGCACTGGCGTTCGCGTCGCTCATGCTCTCGGCGGGCGCGCTCGGCGACCGCTTCGGCGCGCGGCGGATGTTTCTCGGCGGGCTCGCGCTCTTCGCGCTGGCATCGCTCGCGTGTGCGTTCTCGCGCGATGCGCCGCAACTCATCGCCGCGCGCGCCCTGCAAGGCGTCGGCGCCGCCGCGATGCTGCCGAACTCGCTCGCGCTGCTCAACGCCGCGTGCGGCCACGACCGGCGCCTGCGCGCGCGTGCGGTCGGCCTGTGGACGGCGGCGGGCGCGGTGTCGATCGCGGCGGGGCCGGTCGTCGGCGGCGTGCTGATCGCGGCGTTCGGCTGGCGCAGCATCTTCTGGGTCAACGTGCCGATCTGCGCGGCGGGCGTGCTCGCGACGCTCGCGTGGGTCGGGAAGACGCGTGCGCAGGACGCGCACCCCGCGCGCGGCATCGACCTGCCCGGCCAGGCGCTCGCGATCGTCGCGCTGGCGGCGTTCGTCGGCGCGGTGATCGAGCTGCGTCCGCTCGGGCCGGCGCATCCGCTCGTCGCGGGCGGCCTCGTGCTGGCGCTCGCGGCGGGCGGCGCGTTCATCGCGATCGAGCGCACCAGCCGCGCGCCGATGCTGCCGCTTTCGCTCTTCGGCGAGCGCACGTTCAGCGCGGCGGTGGTCTTCGGCATCGGCGTGAATCTCACCTACTATGGAATGGTGTTCGTCCTGAGCCTGTACCTGCAGCGCGTGCTCGGCCAGACGCCCTTGCAGACCGGCCTCGCGTTCCTGCCGCTGACGGGCGGCTTTCTCGTCTCGAACCTGGCGAGCGGTCCCGTCGTGGCGCGCTTCGGCTCGCGCGGTCCGATGATCGCCGGCGCGCTCATCGATGCCGCCGGTTTCGCCGCGCTCGTCTTCGTCGATGCGACGACGCCCACCGCCGCGCTGCTCGTGCCGTTCCTGCTGATTCCGTCGGGCATGGGTCTCGCGGTGCCCGCGATGACGACCGCCTTGCTCGGCACCGTCGGCCAGCAGCGCGCGGGCACGGCGTCGGCTGTGCTCAACACCGCGCGGCAGGCGGCGGGCGCGATCGGCGTCGCGATGTTCGGCGCGCTCACGGCGCACGGCGACGGCGCGGCGAGCCCGCAACATATCGTCGATGCGGTGCGCTGGTCGGCGGGAATATCGGTCGCGCTGCTGTTGTGCGCCGCGCTGATCGCGCGTCATGTGCGCAATCCGGCGAACGAGATGCAGCGGGAACGCCCGTTGCACCGGTCAGGCGAAGCGCGTTGAAAAGCGACCGGCGCGCACGCCATCGACTCTATGAGGAGAAAGGAGAAGACCATGTCGACGATGCCCCGCTCCCCCGAGGAGCCGCGCGAGCCGGACCCGGACAAGCTGCTCGACCCGGACGCCCCGCCGAATCCCGAAGATCCCGACATGCCGGACGGCCCGGATTCGGCGACGCCCATCGTTCCCGCCGATCCGAAGAACGGCGAACCGCGCATGTAGGAGCTGTCCTCCGTCACGCAAAAATGCCCGCGCGGCCTTCCGACCGCGCGGGCATTTTTGCGTGATGCGCCACGAGAAAGACTACAGGCTCGTCGTCTGCACGGCGCCGGTTTCCAGCGCGCGCTCGATCAGCGCTTCCTGCTGCGCCTTGCGCACGGCATCGGCGACGAGCGTATCGGGCGCCTCGACCTCCGCCTTGATCGTGCCGATGATGCCGTCGGCCTCGACGATCACGAGCGATTCCGCCGAATCCGCCCGGCTGATGATGACGCGCGGCGGGCCGCCGCCTTCCGCGATGCTCGCGCAGAACTGCATCTTTTGCCCGCCGATCACTTGCTCGAATGTTTGAATCATCGCTGTCTTCCGCGTTGGTTGGACAAAAGCTGACACAGGCCGCGCGCTGCGCAGCCTGCTTATCGATTGATCCGCGCGCGTGCGCCAGGTTCAATTTTGTAAGCACGCGGGCAGCGATGCAAGTTCAGCGTCGTGCGTCGGCGAGATCGCGAAGGATATCGGCGGTAGCGTCGTCGGCGGGAAAGAAGGCTTCGATCGCGAGCTCCGACAAGGTGATATCGACCGGCGTGCCGAAAACCGTCGTCGTGCTGAAGAACGACAGGACGCCGTGCGGCGTGCGCATGCGCAAAGGCACGACGACCGGATCGGTCTCGCCGCGCGATGCGTCCCCGGCATGCACGGGCGCGGGATACGCCTCGAGCTCGGCGAGCAGCGCGACGAGCGTAGCATCGCCCGACACCTCGATCTGCCGGCGCAGCCGTGCGAGCAGATGCGCGCGCCATTCGTGCCAGTTGTCGATGGCATCGGCGAGACCTTGCGGATGCATCGACAGGCGCAGCACGTTCACCGGCGGCGCGAGCAGTTCCTCATGCGCCGAGGCGACGAGCGGCGCGATCGCCGCATTGGCCGCGACCATCGTCCAGTGACGATCCACCGCGAGCGCGGGATACGGCTCGTGCCCTTTCAGCACGAGATCGACCGCATGCCGCGCCGCCGCGAGTTGCGGATCGACGAGCGCGCGCTCGCGATACAGCGGTGCGTAACCGGCCGCGACGAGCAGCGTGTTGCGCTCGCGCAGCGGCACGTCGAGGCGCTCCGCGAGGCGCATCAGCATCTCGCGGCTCGGCAGCGAGCGGCCCGATTCGACGAAGCTCAGATGGCGCGTGGACACGTCCGCCTCGCCCGCGAGATCGAGCTGGCTCATGCGACGCCGCTGGCGCCATTCGCGCAGCAGCGCGCCGACGGTGGAATGCGCAACAGGGAGTGCGAGGGTCGAGTTCATGCGAGCCATGTTAGACGAAGCCAAAGCACGCGATCCATTACCCGCGACGTAAGCGGCGGCGCGCACAACATTCGGCAGCAGATCGAACGAACGTAAGATTTACTCCGCAAACATTTGCGCAGAAAAACTTGCACGCGCCACCCTAAATATCCGGGCGTTCCGAGCCGATAAGCCCCACAACAAGCGAACAATGCGTCGCGAGCCGTGCGCGTCTCAAGCCCGAGCACGCACGGCCCGCGGCGCGCGGATATTTGCGGAGAAATCATGTTTGTCATCATCGGATGGGTGGTGGTCATCGGCTCGGTGATCGGAAGCTTCATCGGCGTCGGCGGCCACCTCGCCGCGCTCGTGCAACCGTTCGAGCTGCTGTGTATTTTCGGCGCGGCGATCGGCGCGTTCGTCGTGTCGAATCCGACGCCCACGCTCAAGAAAACCCTGCAGGCGATCCCGAAGGTATTCAAGGGCGGCGGCTACACGAAAGAGAAATACCTCGCGCTGATCGCGCTGCTGTATGAACTGCTGCAAAAGGCGCGCAAGGAAGGGATGATGGCGCTCGAAGCCGATGTCGACGCGCCCGAGTCCAGCCCGCTCTTCCAGAAGTACGAGCACGTGATGGCCGATCATCATCTGCTCGATTTCATCGTCGACTATCTGCGCATGATGTCGGCGGGCAATGTCAACGCGCTCGAAATGCAGGACCTGATGGACGAAGAGCTCGAGACGCATCACGCCGAAAGCTCGGTGGCCGCGAACGCGATCCAGAAGATGGCAGACGGCCTGCCCGCGTTCGGTATCGTCGCGGCGGTGATGGGCGTCGTGCACACGATGGGCTCGGTCGGCGCGGCGCCCGCCGTGCTCGGCGAGATGATCGCGGGCGCGCTCGTCGGCACCTTCCTCGGCATTCTGCTGGCGTATGGCTTCATCGGCCCGCTCGCGGACCTGCTCAACGCGAAGGGCGCCGCCGAAGCGAAGCCGTTCCAGTGCGTGAAGTCCGTGCTGCTCGCATCGATGAACGGCTACGCGCCGACCGTCGCCGTCGAGTTCGGCCGCAAGGTGCTCTTCACCGCCGACCGTCCGAGCTTCAAGGAGCTCGACGACGCGGTGCGCGCCACCAAGATGCCGAAGTCGGCATCCTGATCACGCAGCGCACGCAAGGGAATTCCGCACATGGCTGAGAAACCATCACGCGATCCGCTGCAGTCGGTGCTCGCGCCTACTGTCGTCGTGAAACGCAAGAAGAAGGCGCACGCTCACGGTCATCACGGCGGCGCATGGAAGATCGCGTACGCCGACTTCGTCACCGCGATGATGGCGTTCTTTCTGTTGATGTGGCTGCTCGGATCGACGTCGAAGTACGACAAGGAAGGCATCGAGCAATACTTCAATACGCCGCTTTCCGCATTGTTCGGCAATGACGGCGGCGCGTCGGCGCATACGAGCGTCATCACGGGCGGCGGCAAGGATCTGTCGAGCTCGCGTCCCGGCGAAGGCCACAAGAGCCAGACGCAGCCGGTGCCGCAAACGATCGCGCGCGCGGCCGTCGCGATGGATGACCTGCAGAAGTTGCAGCAGCTCAAGCAGAAGCTCATGGCGCTCATCGAGCAGATGCCTGCATTGCGCGCGTTCAAGGATCAGATCCGGATCGCGATCACGAGCGAAGGCTTGCGCATCGAGATCGTCGATTCGCTCAATCGGCCGATGTTCGCTTCCGGCAGCTTCAGGCTGGAAGCTTATGTGACGACGATTCTGACGAACATCGGCGCATCGCTGAACGATGTCGATAACCGCGTGTCGATCGCGGGGCATACGGACGCCGTGCCTTATTCCGGGAGTCAGACGGGTTATTCGAACTGGGAACTGTCGAGCGAACGCGCCAATGCGGCACGGCGCGCGCTCGTCGCGGGCGGGATGAAGGAGAGCAAGGTGCTGCAGGTGCGCGGTCTCGCCGATGTCCTTCCGCTCAACAAGGACGTCGTCGATGAGCCGACCAATCGGCGCATCAGTATTCTCGTGCTGAACAAGGCCGCCGAGCAGGCGTTCTTCCGCGATGGCGGACGCACGACGGTGGATCAGACGCAGACCGTCGATGCGGCGATTCCGGCGGCGGTGGCGGTCAAGTCGAATGCGCCGGTGGCGGTGGTGAAATAAGCGCGCCCTGACTGCGCGGAATGCAAGCGCCATGCTCGTGAGGGCATGGCGCTTTTTTTACGTAAGCGCCGCGCGTTTCAAAGATACTCGACGTTGCCGTCCACGCTGATCGCCTGTCCGGTGATGTTGCCGGCGGCCGGCGAGGTCAGGAAGAGTGTCATTGCGGCAATGTCGTCGATGGTGACCATGCGCCGCAGCGATATCTTCCTGAGATAGTCATCGCGCATGGCTTCGAACGTGATGCCCAGCGCCGCCGCGCGCGCGGCGATCACGCGATCCATGCGCTCGCCCTGAACCACGCCGGGCAGGATCGCGTTGACGCGAATATTGCTCGGGCCCAGCTCGATCGCGAGCGACTTGGTCAGCCCGACGAGCGCCCACTTGGTGGCCGCATACGGCGTGCGAAACGCATAGCCGAGCCTCCCCGCGACCGACGACATCGTGACGATGCTCGCACGCTCCGACGTTTCCTTGAGCAAGGGCACGGCCCTGCGCAGAAAGTAGAACTGGCTGTTCAGATTGGTGGTGACCGTGCGTTCCCATTGCGCGGGATCGAGTTCTTCGATCGATCCCGTGGGGCCGGAGATGCCCGCATTGTTCACGAGCACATCGAGACCGCCCAGCGCTTGCCGGGTTCGCTCGATGACCTCATCGACCTGATGCGGATCACCGACATCCGCGACGCAGCCGTGCAGACCGACGTGTCCGGCTGTGAACTCGTCGATGGCTGAACCGTCGACATCGCAGATAAAGACCTGTGCGCCCGCTTGCAGAAACGCTTGCGCAATGCCCGCGCCGATGCCCGATGCCGCGCCGGTGATCAGCACGCGCAAGCCGGGTTGCGGTTTCAAAAGCTCGAATGCATTCATGTTCGTCGTGTCCGATGCCTGTCAGAGCGTCATGCCGCCGGATACTTCGATCACAGCGCCGTTGATGTAGCTGGCTTCGTCGCTGGCGAGGAACGCGTAGACGTTGGCGATTTCTTCCGGCTTGCCGAGGCGCGCGAGCGGCACTTGCGCGCGCATCCTGTCGAGCACGTCGCCGGGAACGGTGGAGAGGATCGGCGTATCGACGAAGCCGGGCGCGACCGCGTTGACGCGTATGCCTTTCGGGCCGAGCTCGCGGCTCCATGTCTTGGTGAAGCCGATCACGCCGAACTTCGCCGCCGCGTAGTTGGTCTGCCCGTAGTTGCCGTAAATGCCGACGACCGAGCTCGCGTTGAGAATCACGCCCGAGCCGTGCGCGATCATGCTGTCGACCACCGCCTGGCTCGCATGAAACACGCTTCGAAGATTCACGTCGATCACGGCATCGAACTGATCGAGCGTCATCTTTTGCAGGCGCGCATCGCGCGTGATGCCCGCGTTGTTCACCAGCACGTCGATGCGTCCGTGGCGCCCGAGCACCGCCGCGACCATTTCGTCGACACTGCGGCGTTCGGACATGTCGATGCAAAAGGCGCTCGCGTCGCCGCCCGTCTCGCGGCATTGCGCGACGACATCGCTCACCGATGCCTGGTTCACATCGCATGCGACGACCGTCGCGCCTTCTCGCGCGAACTTCAGTGCGGTCGCCGCGCCGATGCCTTGCCCCGCTCCGGTGACGATCGCCACCTTGTTTTCCAGTCTCATGGTTCCGTTCTCGTTCGTTGTGTCAGTCATGAGCGCATGCCCGCTGCATTGCCGTTGTCCATCGGCGCCGATGCGCCCGCTTCGCGTCGGATCGCTCTCGCGAACACCGGCACGAGCGCGAGGCCGAGCACCGATGCCGCGACGATCACCAGAAAGCCCGAATCGCTGCGGCCCGTGACGGTTTCGGTCATGCCGAAGAGATACGGCCCCACGAAGCCGCCGATCAGGCCGATCGTGTTGATGAACGCAAGCCCCGCCGCCGCCTGAATGCCCTGAAGGCGCTTCATCGCGATGGCCCAGTACGAGGGCAGCACGCCGCCGCCGAAGAATGCCGTGACGGCCAGCAGCACCATGCGCCCCGCCGGACTCGCCGTCGCGATGAACGCGCACGCGCCCGCGACGAGCCCCACCGTCAGGATGCCGAGATACACGCAGTCGTTGCCATGACGGCGATGCAGCCGCGGCAGGATCAGCACGCCGAGCAGAAAGCCGACGCCCACGCTCGCCGACAGCAGCCCCACGATGAACGGCGTCTTGATGTGCATTTGCTGGATGATCGCGGGCGTGAAGAAGTACAGCCCGACGAAGGCCACCTGATTCAGGAAATAGATCAGGCCGATGAGCACGGTCGTCGGCCGCTTCAGCGCAGCCAGCCAGTCCGCCGACGTGAGTTCCGGATGCCCGTGCGTATCGATCACGGCGCGCGCTTCGAGCGCCTGCGCTTCTTCGGGCGAGAGCCAGCGCGCATCGCGCGGACGCTCCGGCAGCTTGAAGTACAGCAGCACGCCGGCGAGCACGCTCGGAATGCCTTCGATCATGAACATCCATTGCCAGCCGTGCAGACCGCCGATGCCGCCGAGCTGCATCAGCGCGCCGCCGATCGGGTTGCCGAGCACGAGCGCGAGCGCCGGCGCGGTATAAATCCAGCCCACCGCGATCGGCCGGTCCTGCGGCGCGAACCACAGCGTCACCATGTACATGAGCGCGGGAAAGAGCCCGGCTTCGGCGATACCGAGCAGCACGCGCAGCGCATAGAACGACCACTCGCCCTGCACGAACATCATCGCGGTGGAGAGGATGCCCCAGCTCACCGCGATGCGCGCGATCCAGCGTCTCGGGCCCACGCGATGCGCGGCGAGATTGCTCGGCACTTCGAGCAGCGCGTAGCCGATGAAGAAGATGCCCGAGCCGAGGCCGTATGCCGCCGCGCTGATGCCCACGTCGGCGGCGAGCTGCATCTTCGCCAGCGCCACATTGGTGCGGTCGAGGAAGGACATGAAGTAGATCGCGCACATGAGCGGGATGAGCCGCAGCATCGCTGTGCGCGTCGCGGCGCGATGCAATGCGTCGATACTTGATTTGACGGTATCCATGTTGTCTCCGTTTGGATCGGCTGCTCTTGTCGTGCGATGGCAGCGTGGGTCGAATGATTGAGAAAGCGTCAGAGCGTGACCTTGTCGCGCCCCTTGAGACCGAGCATCGCGCGCGCGTCCTCGGGCGTCGCGATGTCGAACGAAAGTGCTTCGAGAATGCGGCGAATCTTGCGCACCTGTTGCGCGTTCGATTCCGCCTTCACGCCCTTCGCGATATACACGCTGTCTTCGAGGCCGACGCGCACGTTGCCGCCGAGAATGGCGCTCATGGTGACGAGCGGCATCTGATGACGGCCGGCGCCCAGCACCGAGAAGTGATAGTTGTCGCGCCCGAACAGGCGATCCGCCGTCGCGCGCATGACGGTCATGTTTTCGGGGTCCGCGCCCATGCCGCCGAGAATCCCGAACACCGACTGAATGAAGAACGGCGGCTTCACGAGCCCCTGATCGACGAAATGCGCGAGATTGTAGAGATGGCCGAGGTCGTAGCATTCGAACTCGAAGCGCGTGCCTTTGCCGCCCAGCTCCAGCAGGATGTGCCTGATGTCCTTGAACGTGTTGCGGAAGATCATGTCTTCCATGCCTTCCACGTAGTCCTTCTCCCAGCCATGCCGCCACGACGACACCTTCGACGCGAGCGGATGGATCGAGAAGTTCATCGAGCCCATGTTGAGCGAGCACATCTCGGGCGCCGCTCGGAGCGGATACGCGAGCCGTTCTTCGAGCGTCATGCGCGTGCTTCCGCCCGTCGTGATGTTGATGACCGCATCCGTCGCTTCGGCGATGGCAGGCACGAACTGACGGAATACATCGGGGCTCGGCGTCGGACGCCCATCGACGGGATCGCGCGCATGCAGATGGATGATCGCCGCGCCCGCCTCGGCCGCTTCGATCGCCTGATCGCGGATCTGCGCCGGCGTGATCGGCAAATGCTCCGACATCGTGGGAACGTGCGTCGCGCCGGTCACGGCGCATGAAATGATGACCTTCCGGTCTGCCTTGCTCATCTTTGCTGTCCTCGTCTCCATGCCTGCACTGGACCGTCCCGATGACGGACGGCGGCTTGTGACGGTCATCTTATTGAGCTAGCATCCTCTCCGTAAGGTCATTTTCGGACACGCGGGAGTCCCGCGAGGACAATGTGAATCGGGGGAGGACAGCATGTCGGTGAACCGGCCACCGCTCAACGAGCGCATGTACGCGCCGTACAAAATTGCCGCGCTGGTGGAGGTGCTGGCCGAGCAGGGCATCGCGCCGGAGGACAGCCTGCGCGGCAGCGGTGTCAGCGTGGACGCATTGCAGGACGCGTCGGTGCTCACGTCCATCGGCCAATATGCGGCGGTGTGCAAGAACGCCTTGTCGCTGTCGCGCGATCCGTCCACGCCGTTCAAGGTCGGCGGAAAGCTGCACCTGTCGGCGTACGGCATGTACGGATACGCGCTGATGTCGTGTCTTTCCCTGCGCGATTACTTCAAGCTGGGCGTCAAGTACCATCGGCTCGCCACGCCGATGGTCGCGATCGAATGGACCGAATATCCGGACCGGATGGTCTGGACGTTCCCCGACGCCTTCATGTCGAGCCCGTCGAAAGAGCTGCGCGAATTCGTCATCGAGCAGCAGTACACGCAGCACGTCACGCATCTTCAGGATGTCGCGGGCGGCGTGTGCCCGCCGCTCAAGGCGTGCTTCTCGTATCCCGCGCCCGCGCACGCGAATATCTATCCGGACTATCTGGGCTGTCCGTGCTACTTCGATCAGGAGCAATGCGAGCTCATCTACGACAGCGCGATACTCGACCGCAAACCGCAACTCGCGCATCAGCTCACTTCGACGCTGCTGCAGGAAACATGCGACCGGCTGATCGGACAGGCGAAGACATCCAGCGGCGTATCGGGCGAGGTCTACCAGATTCTGATGAGCACGCCAGGCGTCTTTCCCGGCATGGAGACGGTCGCCGAGACGATGCACATGACGACGCGCACCTTGCGGCGGCGGCTCGAAGCGGAAAGCACTTCGTTTCTCGCGATCGTCGATGATGTGCGGCGCTCGCTCGCGCTCGAGTATCTGAAGACGACCAAGATGAGCACGGACGATGTCGCGATGCTTCTCGGCTTCAGCGATACGGCCAATTTCCGCCGCGCACTGAAGCGCTGGACGGGCAAAGGTCCCGGCGAACTGCGGGGTTGAAGTTCAACGCTCGTAATAGATCGCAAGCCAGATGGTTTGCTCTTCGCCATGCGTCCACGCGACCCGATGCCGGCAATGCGGCTCGATCAGCACGTAGTCGCCCGGACGCATCTCGTGCAACGTCGAGTCCTCTTCGAACTCGAGCGCGGCCGCGCCCGACAGCAGCACGACCCATTCGGCGCGTGAGTCGTCGTACCAGAAGCCTTCGGGGCTCGCGTGTCCCATCGACACGATCCGCTCCACGTTCAGGCGTTGCCCCGTGACGATCATGTCGATCCGCTCGTCGGCGCCGCCCTTCGCTTCGAAGCTGAACAGGTTACCCGTTTGAAGTTGCATGGCTCGACCTCACGTCAACGTTTGCTTCACTTCACCGAAGCCACTCTCCCACCGTCTGCACCACGAGCCAGACATTCGCCGCGCTGATCACCGCGAACAGCGCCCACGCGACGACCTTCGTGTGCGGCCTGTTCACGAACGTGCCCATCAGAGCGCGATCGCTCGTCATGCGGATCAGCGGATACAGCGCGAACGGCAACTGCAGACTCAGCACGACCTGGCTCGCCACGAGCAGCTTCCCGACCGCGCCATTGCCCATCACATACACGCCGATCAACGCCGGCACGAGCGCGAGCGCCCGCGTGATGAAGCGCCGCTGATAACACGGAATCTTCAGCCGCAGGAACCCTTCCATGATGACCTGCCCCGCGATCGTCCCGGTAAAGGTCGAGCTCTGTCCTGAAGCAAACAGCGTCACCGCGAAGAGAATCGCCGCGAGCCCCGTCCCGACGATAGGCGCGAGCAGCTTATAGGCATCTTCGATTTCGGTGACTTGCGTATGCCCCGTCGCATGAAACGCCGAGGCGGCAAGAATCAGGATAGCCGCATTGATGAGCAACGCAAGCACGAGCGACACGACGGTATCGAGCCGCGAAAGGCTGATCGCCGACGCGAGGCTCTTCGCAGCGCGATCGACCACCCGCGTCTGCACGATCGACGAATGCAGATACAGGTTATGCGGCATCACGGTCGCACCGAGAATCCCGATCGCGAGATAAAGCGGCTCCCGATCGCTCAACGCATGGATCGAAGGCACGAGGCCCGCCGCGACCGATGGCCAGTGCGGCTTCACCAACGCGAGCTCGACGACATAGCCCACGCCGATCGTTGCGATGAGCCCGAGCATGATCGCTTCGAGATCGCGAAAGTTCTTGCCCTTCAGGCCCAGCACGATGAGCGTATCGAACGCGGTAAGCACGACGCCCCACATCAGCGAGACGCCGAACAGCAAGTGAAACGCGAGCGCGCCGCCGAGCACTTCCGCCAGATCGCACGCGATGATCGACAACTCCGCGAGCATCCATTGCACATTCGCCACCGGCTTCGCATAGCGCTCGCGCGATAGCTGCGCGAGATCCTTCCCCGTGACGATGCCGAGGCGCATCGACAGACATTGCAGCACCATCGCCGCGAGACTCGACAGCAGGACGACGAAGAGCAGGCTATAGCCATAGCGCGATCCGGCTTCGATATCGGTCGCCCAGTTGCCGGGGTCCATATAGCCGATGGAAATGAGCAGGCCCGGCCCCGCGAACTGCAATAGCTTCTTCCAGAGCGGCGCGCCCTGCGCGACGGCGACAGAGCCTTTGACTTCGGATGGACAGAACGGCGCGGTGGCCGTGGTCGGCAGATTGAACGGCAATTTATCGGTTCCTGATGCGGTATCGGGACAGTCCATGATGCGCGCGATGAATCGTGCGCAATGTTCTTCCAGGCGACTTACAAAACGCCTCACGCGGGCGAGTCTATCACCGGCCGTGCGCGATCACAGACGCCCTCTCGACGGCTTCGCGGCACATTCTGCGCACGCACCAATCTGACCAAAGGGCCATCTGATGGCCAGCATGTCGTCACCGTACGACAAATAGAATCGAGGGGTGGCTGTGGTGGCCGTGGCGACGCTGTATATCGCGCAACCGCACGCCGCGTTCATCCTTCACTCGCATGAGGAGTACGCCATGAAACTGGTCACACGCATCGCCGTCGTCGCGCTCGCCGCCGCGCCGCTCGCCGCGCTCGCGCAAAGCGAAGGCCTCACACGCGCCCAGGTGAAGCAGGACCTGCAGCGCGTCGAGCAAGCCGGCTACAACCCGTCCGAGCGCGACGCATTCTATCCGGACAACATCCAGGCAGCGGAACAAAAGCTGCAGTCCTCCACCGCCTACGGTTCATCATCCGATGGTTCGTCCGCATCGGGGCAACCCGCGATGCAGCAGAACTCGCAATAGCGCTTCATCGGTCCAGCCAATGAGACACGCGCGGCTCCCGCCGCCCGCGAACGATCCCGCGCCGTCTCCATCTCGCTCTTCGTTTCGCTTCGCGCAATCGTTCCATTCATCCCTGCCTCAGGCGAAGCGCGCTCATATCGACAACCTACAATCGCGAAGCGGCTGTCCGCACAGCACGCCCGCGTAGAGCCGCGTTCATCCCATCATTCGCATGAGGAGTCCGCCATGAAGCTTGTCACGCGCATCGCCTTCTTCGTTCTCGCCGCCGCGCCGCTCGCCGCGCTCGCTCAATCGAGCGCACTCACGCGCCAGCAGGTCCGCGAAGATCTGGTGCAGGCCGAGAAGGCCGGATACCGCCCGGGAGAAAACGACGGCCGATATCCCGGCAGCTTCCTCGACATCAAGGAAGGCATCTATACAGGCGCGAGCGTGTATCGCATGCAGCCGGGTTATCCGAACCTCGCTCCCAATGCGGAAAGTTATCTGCGCTGAAGCGAATCTATTCCCGTCATGTTCGAAAGATGCGCGCGGCCCTGACCGCGCGCTTTCGTATGCTTGCTTTCAAAACGCCTAATCTGACGAAAGCGCCATATTCACGTCATATTGTCGTTGGTGCCCGGCCACTACCATAGCGGCACTGATGGCGAACCGCACGCCTCGCTCCGTCATTGCGTCCCGCGCGCCGCCTTCGTCTCACTCGCAGCGCCCTTCCCCAGCATCTTCCGAACGACTCAATGTGGATAGTCAACGTTGCGCTCAAGCGGCCTTACACGTTCATCGTGATGGCCATCATGATCCTGCTGGCAACGCCCTTCGTCCTCGTGACGACACCAGTGGACGTGCTTCCCGAAATCGATATTCCCGTCGTCAGCATCATCTGGAACTACACCGGCCTTTCCGCGCAGGACGTGGCCAATCGCATCACGTCGGTCAACGAGCGCAGCCTCACGACCACGGTGAACAACATCGAGCATATCGAGTCGCAATCGCTGCAAGGCATCGCGATCATCAAGCTCTTTCTGCAACCCACGGCGAACATTCAGACCGCGATTGCGCAGACGGTCGCCGTCGAGCAGGCGCAACTCAAGCAGATGCCGCCGGGCGCGACGCCGCCGCTCGTCATCAGCTATTCGGCGTCGAGCATTCCGGTGATCCAGCTCGGACTGTCTAGTCCAAGGCAGTCGGAGCAGGACCTGAACGACACCGCGCTCAACTTCCTGCGCCCGCAGCTCGTGACGATTCCCGGCGCGGCCGTGCCCTACCCTTACGGCGGCAAGACGCGGCTCATCTCCGTCGATCTCGACACGCGCGCGCTGCTCGCCAAGGGACTCACGCCGACCGACGTCGTGCAGGCCGTCAACGCACAAAACCTGATCTTGCCGACGGGCACCGCGAAAATCGGCCCGAAGGAATACACGATCAACATGAACGGCTCGCCCGCGACGGTCGCGGGACTGAACGACATTCCCGTACGCACGATCAACGGCGCGACGACCTACCTGCGCGAGGTCGCCCACGTGCGCGACGGCTTCTCGCCGCAGACCAACATCGTGCGGCAGGACGGTCATCGCGGCGTGCTGATCTCGGTGCTGAAGAACGGCAACGCGTCGACGCTGTCCATCGTCAACACGCTGAAGGATCTCTTGCCGCAAGCGCGCGCCTCGCTGCCGCCCGATCTCAAGATCAGCGCGCTCTTCGATCAGTCGGTGTTCGTGAAGGCCGCCGTGCAGGGCGTGGTGCGCGAGGCGCTGATCGCCGCCGCGCTCACCGCTGCGATGATCCTGCTCTTTCTCGGCAACTGGCGCAGCACGTGCATCATCGCGATCTCGATACCGCTCTCGATTCTCTCGTCGCTGATCGTGCTGCATGCGCTCGGGCAGACCATCAACATCATGACGCTGGGCGGCCTTGCGCTCGCGGTCGGCATTCTCGTCGACGATGCGACCGTGACGATCGAAAACATCGAGCGGCACCTGCACATGGGCACCGATCTGCACGATGCGATTCTCGAAGGCGCGGGAGAGATCGCGGTGCCCGCGCTCGTGTCGACGCTATGCATCTGCATCGTGTTCGTGCCGATGTTCTTTCTCACCGGCGTCGCGCGCTATCTCTTCGTGCCGCTTGCCGAAGCGGTCGTCTTCGCGATGCTCGCTTCGTACATCCTGTCGCGCACGCTCGTGCCGACGCTCGCCATGCTCCTGATGGGCCACGCACACGCGCCCGATGCGAAGGCAAGGCCGAATCTTTTCATGCGCCTGCACCGCCGTTTCGATCGCGGCTTCGAGCGCATGCGCGGCGCGTATATTGTGATTCTGTCGAGCCTGCTGGTGCGCAGGCGTCTTTTCGCGGCGCTCTTTCTGGGCTTCTGCGTGTTATCGGCCGGCCTCGTGTTCGTGCTCGGCGAGGACTTCTTTCCGAGCGTCGATGCCGGCGATATCCGCATGCACATGCGCGCCCCGACGGGCACGCGCATCGAGGAAACCGCGCGTCTCGCCGATGAAGTCGAAAAGGTCGTGCGCCAGGTCGTGCCGCAGGACGAGCTCGCGACGATACTCGATAACCTCGGCCTGCCTTATAGCGGCATCAATCTGTCGTACAGCAACGCGGGCACGATCGGCACGCTCGACGGCGAGATTCAGGTCGCGTTGAAACCCGATCACGCGCCGACTCAAAACTACATCGACGAACTGCGCGCGCTTCTGCCGCGCCGCTTTCCCGGCGTCGAGTTCTTCTTTCAGCCCGCCGATATCGTCACGCAGATTTTGAACTTCGGCCTGCCCGCCGCCATCGACGTGCAGATTCAAGGGCAGAACGGCCGAGCGAACTTCGAAGTCGCGAGCAGGCTGATGAAGCAGATCCGCATGATTCCCGGCAATGTCGACACCCACATCCAGCAGAAGCTCGACGAGCCCGCGATCGACCTGCAGATGGACCGCACGCGCCTGCAGCAACTCAATCTCTCCGCGAGCAATGTCGCGCAGAACGTGCTCGTCTCGCTATCGGGCAGCTCGCAAACCGCGCCGGGATTCTGGTTCAATCCGCGCAACGGCGTCGAGTACAACCTCGCGGTGCAGACGCCGCAGTATCAGGTTTCGTCCATCGACGAACTCCTGCGCACGCCCGTGTCCGCATCGCTCAACGGGCCCACGCAACTGCTCGGCAATCTCGTGCGCCTCTCGCCGCAGACGCAGTTCGCGGTGGTCACCCACTACAACATCCGGCCCGTGATCGATCTCTTCGTGAGCGTGGAAGGGCGCGATCTCGGCGGCGTCGCGCGGCAGGTGAATCATCTCGTCGATGAAGCGCGCAAGACGCTTCCGCGCGGCAGCCAGATCGTCGTGCGCGGACAGGTCGAAACGATGCGCACGTCGTTCCTTGGCCTTGGCCTGGGCGTCGCGATGGCGATCGTGCTCGTGTATCTGCTGATCGTCGTGAACTTCCAGTCGTGGATCGATCCGCTCATCATCGTGAGCGCATTGCCCGCGGCGCTCGCGGGCATCATCTGGATGCTCTTTCTCACCGGCACGCATTTGAGCGTGCCCGCGCTCACCGGCGCCATCATGACGATGGGCGTCGCCACCGCGAACAGCATCCTCATGGTCTCGTTCGCGCGGCAACGGCTGAACGCGGGCATGCCGCCGCTCACCGCCGCGCTCGAAGCGGGCGCGAGCCGCATCCGTCCCGTGCTGATGACCGCCTTCGCGATGATCATCGGCATGGTGCCGATGGCACTCGGTCTCGGCGAAGGCGCGGAACAGAACGCGCCGCTCGGCCGCGCGGTCATCGGCGGCCTGCTGTTCGCAACGGTTTCCACGCTCTTTTTCGTGCCGCTCGTCTTTGCAGGCATTCATGCGCGTCTGGCGCGGCGCGCCGCGCGCAAGAACACGCGCCCGCATGAACACGACAGCG
The DNA here is from genome assembly GCF_900044055.2 of Caballeronia calidae. Taxonomy (GTDB): domain Bacteria; phylum Pseudomonadota; class Gammaproteobacteria; order Burkholderiales; family Burkholderiaceae; genus Caballeronia; species Caballeronia calidae. Next base: position 136,053 of record NZ_FCOX02000006.1, read on the forward strand.
GCCAACACTGACTTCACGGCATTCGACGAACATGACCGAAAAGAATCACGCATCGCTTGCGATTCCCGCACGCGACCCGAACGAAGGGCCCGCGCTGCCGCCGCGCAATGCCGAATGGAAGCGCGCGAAGATCGCGCTCGTCATCGTGCTCGCGCTGCTTGCGATCGGCGCGGCGCGCACCGTCGTCACCGACGTGCTGCATAACCGCTCGATGGCCGCACGCACGCAGCAGAACGCGCAGCAGTATGTGAATGTCGTGCAGCCGTCGCAAACGGACGGCGGCGGTGAGACGACGCTGCCCGGCACCTTGCGCGGCTTCGTCGAATCGCCGATCTATGCGCGCGCAACGGGCTATCTGCTGCACTGGTATGTCGATATCGGCACGCGCGTGAAGCAAGGCCAGTTGCTCGCCGATCTCGATACGCCCGAGATCGATCAGGAACTCGCGCAAGCGGTCGCGCAGCGCGACCAGACCGCATCGAGCCTCGGTCTTGCGAAGAGTTCGCTCGAACGCTGGCAACAACTGCGTCAACGCGATGCCGTGTCTCAACAGGAACTCGACGAACGTCAGAGCACATTCAACCAGGACGTCGCGAACCTCGCCGCCGCCGATGCCAACGTGAAGCGTCTGCGTCAGCTCGAATCGTTCAAGCGCATCGTTGCGCCGTTTGCCGGCGTCGTCACGCAGCGCAATGTCGATGTGGGCGATCTCATCGATGCGGGCAGCGGCACGAGCCGCGCGCTCTTCGCACTCGCGCAGTCCGATCCGTTGCGCGTGTTCGTGCAGATGCCGCAGGCGTATGCGCAGAACGTGGCGGTCGGACAGGACGTGGCCGTCTCGCAGGCGGAACTGCCGGGCGAGCAGTTCCACGGCAAGATCACGCATATCTCCGGCGCGATCGACGTACCCACGCGCTCGCTGCAGATCGAAGTGACGCTGCCCAATCCCGATGGCCGTCTGCGCCCCGGCGCGTATGTGCAGGTCGCGCTGCCCGCAACCGCGCATGCGCGCCTGCTCGTGCCCGGCAATGCGCTGCTGTTTCGCTCGGAGGGCCCGCGCCTCGCCGTCGTCGATGCGAACGGACAGGTGCATCTGCACAAGATCGTGATCGCGCAGGATCTCGGTCAGTCGCTCGAAATCGAGAGCGGCATCGAGGCGAGCGACAAGATCATCATCAACCCGAGCGATTCGATCGCGGACGGCGATCATGTCGTCATTGCGCCGCACGGGCTGCAACAGCCTGCATCGGGCAACAAGGCCGCATCATGAAAGCCGCGCTCTGCATCATGCTCGTGCCGATGCTCGTGGCCTGCACCGTCGGGCCCGACTATCATCGGCCCGTCGCGGAGACACCGCCGACATGGAAGACCGATTCGTACTGGCGCGTCGGCGAACCGTCACATGCGCCGCTCGCGCTCGACTGGTGGCAAGGCTTCGACGACGCCACGCTCAACACGCTCGAAACGCAGGCGCTCGCGCAGAACCAGACGCTCGCCGCCGCGAGCGCGCATTACGCGCAGGCACGCGCGACGCTCGCGCAAACCTCCGCGCTCGCGCTGCCCGAAGTCGATCTCGGCGCGAACGCATCGCGCTCGCGCATTTCGACGAATCGCCCGGTCAACAACTACGCGACGCCGAACAGCTCCACCGTGCAGAACGATCTGAAGCTCGCGCCGACCGTCAATTACGACGTCGATCTCTTCGGCCGCATCCGGCGCGAAGTGGAAGGCGCGCGCGCATCGGCCGATCAATCGCGCGACGATCTGGCGAATGCGCGGCTCGTGCTCACGACCGATCTCGCCAGCGATTACTTCTCGATGCGCGAGCTCGATGCCGAAATCGACGTGCTGAACCGTTCCGTCGATCTGCAGATGAAAGCGCTCGATTACGTGAAAGCGCAGCATGATCTCGGCGCGGTCTCCGGCCTCGATGTGCTGCAGCAACAGGCACTGCTCGACCAGACACGCGTGCAGGCGCAGTTGCTCCTGAATCAGCGCGCGCAATTCGAACATGCCATTGCCGCGCTCGTCGGCACGCCCGCGCCGCAATTCTCCATCGCGCGCGAGTCGAACGATCGCCCGCTTCCGCCGATACCGCTCGGCGTGCCGAGCGATGTGCTGCAACGCAGGCCCGATGTCGCATCGGCCGAACGCGCGATGGCCGCGGCCAATGCGCAGATCGGCGTCGCGAAGGCGGCGTTCTTCCCGAGCCTCACGCTGAATGGCACCATCGGTTGGGAAAGCACCGCGTTTTCCAGCCTCATTTCAGCACCGAGCCTGTTATGGACCATCGGCACGATGGCGAGCCAGGTCGTGTTCGACGGAGGGCGACGCGCCGCCGCCGTCGATTTCGCGAACGAAGGTTACGTCGCGGCGGTCGCGAATTATCGGCAAACGGTGCTCGGCGCGTTTCAGCAAGTGCAGGACGGGATCGTCGGATTGTCGGTGCTCGATGGCGCGGCGAAGCAATCGCACGCGGCGGTCGAAGACGCGCAACGCCTGCTGTCGCTCGCGAACGATCGTTATTCGGGCGGGCTCGTCGCCTATCTCGACGTCATCACCGCGCAGCAGCAATTGCTCACGAGCGAACGTCAGGACGTGCAGATTCGCGGGCAGCAGCGCACGGTGTCGGTCGCGCTCGTGAAGGCGCTGGGCGGCGGCTGGGACGTCCAGGACGCGACACGCGATAGCGAAGAAGTTGCAAATGCAAGCGATAGACCGACGCCGCGCTGACACGGGACGAAATCAAGCAGGAAGGCTGCGAGGCTCGTATAGTAAGCAGTTGAACGAACACGGTAAACACACACTGAACGCGCACAGGTGCCAGGCATGAAAGTCCTGATAGTCGAAGACGAACATAAAGTGGTGGACTACCTGCGCTCGGGCCTGACCGAGCAGGGCTGGGTCGTCGATGTCGCGATGGACGGCGAGGAAGGCACGCATCTCGCCATCGAATACGACTACGACGTGATCGTGCTCGACGTGATGCTGCCAAGACGCGACGGCTTCGCGGTGCTGAAGGCATTGCGCATGCAGAAGTCCACGCCGGTCATCATGCTCACCGCGCGCGATCACATCAACGATCGCGTGCGCGGCTTGCGCGAAGGCGCGGACGACTATCTGACCAAGCCGTTCTCGTTCCTCGAGCTCGTCGAGCGATTGCATGCGCTCGCGCGCCGCACGCGCGCGCAGGAATCGACGCTCATTTCCGTCGGCGATCTGTATGTCGATCTGATCGGACGCCGCGCGACCCGCGACGGCGTGAGGCTCGATCTCACCGCGAAGGAGTTCCAGCTGCTTTCGGTGCTCGCGCGCCGTCACGGCGACATTCTCTCGAAGACCGCGATCACCGAGCTCGTCTGGGAAGTCGATTTCGAAAGCCACACGAATGTCGTCGAAACGGCGATCAAGCGCCTGCGCGCGAAACTCGACGGACCGTTTCGCACGAAACTGCTGCATACCGTGCGCGGCATGGGCTACGTGCTCGAAGTGCGCGAAGCCCGCGAGACGCGCGAAGCAAGGGAAGACGCGAGACCATCATGAACACGAAGTGGGCGTCGTTGCCGCAGCATGAGGCGCGTGAGCCGCGCACGCAGCGCTCCATTTCACGGCGTCTCGCCGTGATGTTCGCGCTGGTTGCGCTGTTCGTGTTTTCGCTCGTCGGCTCGGGCTTGTTTCTCGTGCTGCGCGTGCAGCTCGAGCAGCACTTGCGCGATTCGCTCGACAATCGCGCGGAGATCGCGCGGCTCATCGTCACGCACGTATCGAATCCGGACAAATGGAAGATCGCGAAAGAGAAGCTCGCGGACATCACGCCGCGCGACGGCTCGACGCTCTTCGCCGTATCGAGCAACGATCCGCGCTATGAATACGGCGCGCCGCCGCAGGGCCGCGTCGTCAAGCGCGTGATGGGCGGCTATGCGCGCTTCCGCCCCGCGGATCACACGTACGACATGCTGATGACCACGCTGACGATCCCGCCGAATGCGGACCGTCCGCCCTTGCAGTTGTTCGTCGCGATCGACTGCTCGCCGAACGTCCACACGATGCGCGCGTTCGGTCTCGCGCTCGCCGCATTGATGGCGCTCGCCACCGTCGCCGTGCTGGTGCTGAGCTATTCGGTCGCGCGACTCGGCCTCGCGCCGCTCACGCGGCTCACGCGCGACGCATCGAAGCTGAGTCCGAACAACCGCTCGCAGCGCCTCAACACGCGCGCGCTGCCGATGGAACTGGAAGATCTCGCGAAGTCCTTCAACGGCGCGCTCGAACGGCTCGATCACGCTTACGGAAGGCTCGAATCCTTCAATGCCGATGTCGCGCACGAGCTGCGTACACCGGTCACGATACTCATCGGTCAGACTGAAGTGGCGTTGACGCGCGACCGTTCCATCGAAGAATTGCGTCACACGCTGCAATCGAATCTCGAAGAGTTCGAGCGCGTGCGCGCGATCATCAACGACATGCTGTTCCTCGCGCGCGCCGATCAGGGCGAACGCGCAACGGGTCTCGTCGAGGTATCGCTCGCGGCGGAAGTCGGCCGCACGCTGGAATTTCTGGAGATTCCGCTGGAGGAAGCGCAGGTCCGCGCGGTGGCGAGCGGCGATGCGCGTGCCTTCGTGAACACGTCGCTGTTCGGGCGCGCGCTGTCCAATCTCGTGATGAACGCGATCCAGCACTGCCCGCCGCATGCGACCATCTCCGTGTCGATCTCGCGCGAGCATGGGCGCATCCGCATCGCGGTGGCGAATCCCGGCGAGCCCATTCAGCCGCATGTGATGGCGCATCTCTTCGACCGCTTCTATCGCGCGGAAAGCTCGCGCACGAACAGCCGCGAGAATCACGGCCTGGGCCTCGCCATCGTGAAGGCGGTGGCGGAGATGCATCGCGGCACGGTGTCGGCAACGAGCGAGAACGGCGTCAACACGTTCTCGTTCTCGGTCGCGCGTTTCGGCAACGAGCCGCGGCGCGCGGAGGATGTGGCGTTGCCGGTGCCGCCGGTCGTCGAGACGAAGTCCGCCGCGACGTGACGGCGTTCGTCACTGACAGAAATATTCGTCCGATGCCGCGACCGGCGCCTCCGCGGTCGCCGGCTTGAAATGACTGTACTTGCGGTACGTCTTGCCGTTCACCGTGACGGACTCCGCCGCTTCCGTCTCGCCCGAGCTCGATGCGATCGCGCTGCTGTGCGCTTCCACGTTGCCGTTGCTCCAGCTGCTCGCGCGCGCGAACGCTCCGCCTTTCGACGTATCGGTCTTGTTCTCCGTCGAGATCGCGTTCGTGACGGGATTGCCGAAACTCTTCGTATCGATCGACGATTTCGGCGGCTCATACCCCCACTTCGACGTGAGCGTGCTCATGTCGATCACCTGCGGCTTCCAGCCGATCACCTTCGGGCCGATCGCGAGGGGCGACAGTTCCACCGCGACGATCTGCGTGCCGCGCCGCGCCACCAGCAGGCACTTGCCGCCCGATGTCTGCAACGGCACGTAGCCGCTCGACGGCAACAGCGCGAGCGCCTGCGCGTCGGGCATCGACTGCACGCCGACCGGGTTCGCGGCCCAGATCACGCCGGCGCTCGCATCGGCGTGCGCGCTCATCGGCATCATCGAGACCATCGCACTCGCCGCGAGCGCGATGGCCGCCGTTTTCATCTGACTCTTCATCGCATGCCTCAGCGGGAAAACGAGGGTTGACTCTCCGGGACCAGTCTTTCAGAGCCAACCCTTCAAAGGGAGAGACGGCCTGATTGCTCAGACGCGTCTCTTCTGCTCCATGGCGCCACTCTGCCAATGGACGGGGCTGCTTCCTCACTGCACCAGCGAGACTTCGATCTTTTCGCCGATGGGCGCGTTCGCCACTTCCACGCCATCCGTGTCCGCAGCCTGATCGTACATCCGCGCCGCGACCGGCGTCGGCTGCGCCACCTGCTTCGCGGGCGCCGGCTGAGCCTGCTTGGCCTCGTCCTGGGTCTTCAGGTTGACGTCCGGATTGTTCGCGGCCGTCACCGGCAGGCCGAGACGCGCGCGGATCAGCGGGTCGCGATACTTTTCGTCATCCGACAGCACCGCGTCCGCGCCCGACTTCGCGAGCGGCGTGGTCATGCCCGGGCACAGATGGCCCGTGGCTTCGACCGCGCGGCGGTTCGCTTCGCTCTGGCACAGCAGCGCGAGCGCGACATCCGTCAGGCCCATCGCGCGGAATTCGCGTGCATCGAGACGGCGTACGCAAGCCTGGTCGACGAGCGTCGTGCCACCGGTCGCGCCGAAGCCCGTGATCGAGAGGCCGAAGCTCGCGGAGCCCATGCAGGTATCGGAAAGCGTCGTCGTCAGTGCGGGGGCGGCGATCGCCGGCGTCGTGCGCACCGAGTACGAGCTCTGGTTGTAATCGACCGTCGTGCGCGTATCGAACGCGCTCGTGCCGGGGCCGCTGGTGGCCGCCTTGCCGGTCGCATCGGTGCCGCTGCTCGCGCCGGTGCCGTTCGCGCCCGTGCTCGAATTCGCGAGGGCCGGCATCGTCAGCGAGATGTTGACGTTCGACGAGCCGCCCTGAGCGGACGATCGGCCGCCGTTCGCGTTCGCGACACCGAGGCCGCCCACCGACGAAGAATTGGAACTGGTGTTGGCCGTCGAGTTCGCCGACGTGCCGATGTTGTTGAGACTGGAGCCGCCACCCTGGCCGATGCCCGTCGAAGTCGAACCCGAGATCGAACCCGACGTGGAATTGGACGTGGTGTCAGCATGGGCGAGTTGCGCGGCGCAAAACAGGACCGCGCATGCCAGTTGCAAAGTGGTCTTCTTCATTATGGTTCTCCGGAAAGAAAGGGGAACGCCACAGCGCATGACGGTCCCGGACGACTTAGAGTTTTTTTATGGGTTTCGGCAAAGGCGGTGTCCGAGAAGCAGTTGCCTCATCGTGACGCCGCCTCCGCCGTGGCTCACGGGCCGGCTTAACGCCAGCCGCCGCCGAGCTTGCTCCATGCATTGGCCGCTGCATCCGCGCCCGAGACACCGCCCGCTTGCGCGTTGCCGTGACCGAAGCCGCTCACGTTCGACGTGTTGCTGTGGCTCGTCGTGGCGTTGGTGGCATTGCCCGTCGCCCCGAACAGATTGCCGGCGACCGATTGCGCGTTGCCGTTTGCCGTGCCGTAGTTGGTGGCGGTGAAATGACCGAAGCCCGAGACCGAAGCGGAGGTCGTGCCGCCCGAGGTCGAGCTCGAGCTGGAGTTCGCGGAAGCGGCCATCGCGCCGACGGAGACGAACGAGAGCAGTGCAGCAGCGATCAGAGTGCGTTTCATGATTTGCATTCCTTATCGAGTCAGTAAGATTGGATTTCGTTGTTTTCTCTTCGAACCACGATCACACCGATTTCGGAGAGCGAACCCCGTTGCGGGCGAAGTCCGCCGTCCGTCACGGAGTGCTTAGCGCCAGCCGCCGCCGAGCTTGCTCCAGGCGTTGGCCGCAGCGTCAGCGCCCGAGACGCCCGTTGCCGTCGAACCGCCGAAGCCCTTGCCGCCGACCGACGACGTGTTGATGTGGCTGGTCGTGGCGTTGGTCGTGTTGCCCGTCACGTTGTAGCCCTTGCCGGCCGTCGCCGATGCGTGGCCGTTGGCGGCGCCGGCGTTGGTCGCGGTGAACGAGCCGAAGCCGTAGACGGCCGCTGCGGTGGTGCCGCCCGAGGTCGAGCTCGAGCTGGAGTTCGTTCCCGTTGCGAAAGCAGCGGCGGAAACGAGCGAGAGAGCGGCGGCGGCTGCGATCAGTTTGCGTTGCATGGTGAAGTCTCCAAAGTAGGCGCACGGTCGATTCCAGCTACATCGCGCCGGGACGTAGCGGACACAACAAGAAACTGTTTTCGTTAGCAATCCTATTTCAACGGCCTGACCGACATTCGCTTTGGTGAACCTGAGCGAAGATCAGCGGGCGTTTGAAACGGGATGCGCGTCAGGCGCGGGCCAACGAGATCAGAGGCGGTAAGAAGCGCGAACGCCGCGGACTTCGATCAGGCGAAGTCGCCGCTCGTGCATGAGGTCGAGTCTGGGTTGTGACGGAAGGTCTGTGTCCGTCGAGCGGATCGCGGCGCGCTGGCCTTCCGCTATCTCGATTTGTTTTGCGTTGTTCTTCATCGCAATCCCCGTATCACTTCTTGTGATGTTTTCAGGCATTTGGTCTTTACTTCGTGCCTGTTGTTTTGAAGTGACTGTACGCAACATGAATCGGGCGAAGCGTGGGAGAACCAACACTAAGCTTCAGGTCACACCAAATCGTGAGAAATTTGGTTGGAAACCCCTCATATGATCAGGCGAACGGGCCGCAGCCCCTTTGTTTTCGTGGGTCTTCGCGGGTTTTCACGGATCAGCGCGCATGAGGCGAGCGCATGAAAACAAAAACGCGGGCGACATGCGCCCGCGTTCGTGCAATAGTCCGCGCAGCCGTCAGACCGTGCTGAGACGCGCCATCTCCGTTTCGACGATGAGCTTCTTCAGCTCCGGCACACACGATCCGCAATTGCCGCCCGCCTTCAGGCACGACGTGACTTCCGCGGCCGTCTTCAGCCCTTTGTCGAGAATCGCGTTGCAGATCGTGTTGCGTCCGACACCGAAGCACGAGCACACCGTCGGTCCGGTGTCCTCGCCCTTCGCGGCAGGCTGGCCGAGCAGGAGACTCGCGCGGTCTTCGTCGTCGAGACGGTCTTTCTCGAAGAGCGTCGCGAGCCATGCGCGCGCGGGCAGATCGGGACGCTCGGAGATGAACACGCAACTCTCGATGCGATCGTCGACCACATGCGCCGCGCGATACACGCCCGCGCTCTTGTCCTCGTATTCGATCCAGTCCGCATGATGATCGTCGATGCGAAAGAGAGCGCGCGCCCAGTCGTGATGATCGTCATGCGATGCATCGAAGCGATTGCGCCCGGCCATCTCGTAGCGCACGAAGCGCGCGCCATGCACACGCGTCCAGTGCGTGACCATGTCCAGGTCGGGCGCGGCGCGCGAGAGCGAAAAGCCATGCCACGTGACGTGGAATTTCTCCACCGCGACAGGCGTGTGCTTGAACTCCGGCTCACCCGACACCGGATCGACGACGGGATTCACCACCGCGCCGACGCGCGCATCGGAGGCCACCTGATCGTTCCAGTGAATCGGCACGAAGACGCTGCCGCGCGGCATGCCGCCGCCATGCTGCACGCGCGCGATCATCGAGCCCCAGCGGCTCGATACGCGCGCGAGCTCGCCTTCGCGCACACCACATGCAAGCGCGTCCTGCGGATGCATGTCGATGAACGATTCGCCGATGTGCCCCGCGAGCTTCGCGGAGCGGCCCGTGCGCGTCATCGTGTGCCATTGGTCGCGCACGCGCCCCGTGTTGAGCACGAGCGGATAGTCTTCGTCGGGCGCGTTGACGGGCGCGCGCGGCGGTGTCGCGACGAAGCGCGCGCGGCCATCCGCGTGACTGAAGCGGCGCGCCTCGAAGAGCCTCGCAATGCTGCCTTCCTCCACGCTGCGCAGCGGCCATTGCGTCGGCTGCAATGCATCGTACGCCGTGCGATCGAGACCGCTCAGGCCGCCGATGTCGAACGCGCGATGCACGCCGCTCGACGCATCGTTGCGCCAGGCGCTCAGGCGCGCGTGTTCGTCGAAGATCTCGTTCGGCCCCGTGAAATCGAAGCCTTCGAAGCCCATGCGCTGCGCGACATCGCACACGATGCGCCAGTCCGCGCGCGCGCTGCCCGGCGCCGGAAGGAACGCGCGCTGCCGCGAGATGCGCCGCTCCGAGTTCGTCACCGTGCCGTCCTTCTCGCCCCAGCCGAGCGCGGGCAGAAGCACATCGGCGAATGCGTTGGTATCTGTCTTCTCGATGATGTCGGATGCGACCACGAGTTCGCACTTCGCCAATGCGCGCTTCACGCGATCGCCATCGGGCAGGCTCACGACCGGATTCGTGCCCATGATCCACACGGCCTTCACGCGGCCCGCCTCGATCGCATCGAACAGTTCGACGGCTTTAAGGCCCGCGCGTTGCGCCACGACCGGCGAGTGCCAGAACGTCTGTACGATCTCGCCATGCAACGGATCGCCGAACTCCAGATGCGCGGCGAGCGTGTTGGCGAGACCGCCGACTTCGCGGCCGCCCATCGCGTTCGGCTGGCCGGTGAACGAGAACGGCCCCATGCCCGGCTTGCCGATGCGCCCCGTCGACAGATGACAGTTGATGATGCTGTTGACCTTGTCCGTGCCCGCGCTCGACTGGTTCACGCCTTGCGAGTACACCGTCACCACGCGCTCGGTACGCGCGAAGAGCCGATAGAACGCCATCAGATCGTGTTGATCGAGCTTGCAGTCTTTCGCTGTTTGCGCGAGATCGGAAGGCCCGGCAGCGGCGAGCGCGGCATCGAACCCATTGGTGTGGGCATCGACGAATGAAGCATCCGTTGCGCCGTGCTCCGCGAGAAATGCGAGCAGGCCATTGAAGAGGCGCACATCGCTGCCGGACTTGAGCGGCAGATGCAGGTCCGCCATTTCGCACGTCGCGGTATGACGCGGATCGATCACGACGATCTTCACGTCCGGCCGCTGCTCCTTCATCTTCACGATGCGCTGAAAGAGAATCGGATGACACCATGCCGTGTTCGATCCGACCAGCACGATGAGGTCCGCGAGCTCGAGATCCTCATAGCTCGTCGGCACGAGGTCTTCGCCGAACGCGCGCTTGTGCCCCGCCACCGACGACGACATGCAAAGCCGCGAGTTCGTATCGATGTTCGCGCTGCCGATATAACCCTTCATCAGCTTGTTCGCGACGTAATAGTCTTCGGTGAGCAACTGGCCCGACACGTACAGCGCGACCGCGTCCGGACCATGCTCGGCGACGATGCGCGAGAAGCCGCTCGCGACCGTGCCGAGCGCGTCGTCCCACGATGCGTCGGTCAGCGCGCCCGTTCGTCTGTCGCGCAGTTTCGGTTCGAGCAGGCGCCCTTCGAGTCCGACCGTATCGCCGAGCGCCGATCCCTTCACGCACAGACGCCCGAAGTTCGATGGATGCGCGACATCGCCCGCGATCGTGACTTCGGTCGCGCTCGTGGGCGTTGCCTCGACGCCGCAGCCGACGCCACAATACGGGCACGTGGTTTTGACGGAAGACGTATGAACCGGAATGATGGGGATGCTCACGTTTGAATTCCCTTACCTAGCTTCACGCTTCACAAAGCGTCTTGCCGAACAGAAGCTTGCCGCGCAGATGCGAAACGTCCGTGCGGTTCTGAATCAGATCGAAGTACCAGCCGCCGTCTTTCACGTCGCCATACAGCACGGCGCCGATCAGACGTCCGGCCTGCAACACAAGCCGCTTGTAGACGCCGCGGCGCGGATCGCGCAGCACGAGATCCTCGCTGCCGTCGCCGCCAATGAAATCGCCGGCCGAATACAGATCGACGCCCGTCACCTTCAGCTTGGTCGCGGTCGCACTCTGCACATAGCGTCGATGCCCCGCGCCCGCGAGATGCGCGCCCGCGACGCGCGCCTGATCCCAGATCGGCGCGACGAGGCCGAACGTCGCCGAGCGATGCTGCACGCATTCGCCCACCGCGTAGACGCGCGGATCGAAGGTCTGCAACGTGTCGTCGACGACGATCGCGCGTTCGCAATGCAAGCCCGACGCCTGCGCCAGCGCGATGTTCGGCCGCACGCCGGCCGTCATCACGACGAGGTCCGCGTCGATCTGCGTGCCGTCCGCGAAACGCACGGCGCGCACGCGGTCCTCGCCGACGATCTCGGTGGTCTGCGCGGCCATCGCGAAGCGCAGGCCTTTCGCTTCGAGCGAGCGCTTGAGCAGTGCGGCCGCGCTCGCATCGAGTTGACGGTCCATCAGGCTGTCGGTCGCATGCACGACCGTCACCGACATGCCCTGACGCTGCAAGCCGTTGGCCGCTTCGAGCCCGAGCAGGCCGCCGCCGATGATCACCGCGCGCCGATGATCGCGCGCGGCTTCCATCATCGCTTCGACATCCTGGATATCGCGAAACGCGATCACGCCGGGAAGATCGCAGCCGGGCACCGGAATGATGAACGGCTTCGAACCGGTCGCGATCAGCAGACGGTCGTAACGCGCCTCGACGCCCTTCTCCGAACGCACGATGCGCCGCGCGCGATCGATCCCGGTCACGGCATCGCCCGCATGCAGCGTGATGCCGTTCGCGTCGTACCACTCGCGCGTATTGAGGATGATGTCGTCGACACTCTTCTCGCCCGCGAGCACCGGCGACAACAAAATGCGGTTGTAGTTGCCGTACGGCTCTGCGCCGAACACGGTGATGTCGTAGAGCCCCGGCGCGATCTTCAGCAGCTCTTCGACCGTGCGCATGCCGGCCATGCCGTTGCCGATGACGACGAGACGCTGACGCGGCGCGGCGTCCTGCAGCGACGCCATGCCCGCAACCGCATATTCGGTCTTCATGCCGCGACCCACACCTTGCCGCCCGCGACCTTCACGCGATACGCGCTCACCGAAAGCTCCGGCGTTTCGAGGCATTCCCCGGTGCGAAGGTCGAAGTGCTGCTTGTAGATCGGCGAGGCGACGACGATGCGCTCGCCGAGACTCCCGACGATGCCGCGCGACAGCACCGCCGCCTGCGAATGCGGATCGTAATTGTCGATCGCGTACACGGCCGCGTCTTCGCCCGCGAGATGAAACACCGCGACCTGCGCGCCCTTCACGAGCGCGCAGACGCCCGTGTCCGGCACGATGTCGTCGAGTTCACAAACGGCGGTCCAGTCCTGTTCGATGCGGTCGTTCATGATGATCTCCTTGAGTGTGCGATGAGTCAGGCGGTTTCGACAATGACGGGGATATCGCTCAATCGGGTCCTGCGCTCTTCGATCGTCGCGGGGCGAATCTGGCCGCGCTCTTCCACGAAGGCCACGTTCGCATCGCCGGCGTCGCTGTTCACGAAGTGACGGAAGCGCTTGCGCGTATGCGGATCGGTGACGGCCTTCTTCCATTCGTCCTCGTACGTATCGACGACGAGCTGCATCTCGGCTTCGAGTTCAGCGGCGATATCGAGCTTGTCGTTGATCACCACGTCGATCAGATAGTCGAGCCCGCCTTCGAGGTTGTCGCGCCATACGCTCGTGCGTTGCAGGCGATCCGCCGTGCGCACGTAGAACATCAGGAAGCGGTCGATATAGCGCACGAGCGTGTCGTGATCGAGATCGGACGCGATGAGTTCGGCATGGCGCGGCTTCATGCCGCCGTTGCCGCAGACATAGAGATTCCAGCCCTTTTCCGTCGCGATCACGCCGACATCCTTGCCTTGCGCCTCGGCGCATTCGCGCGTGCAACCGGACACGCCGAACTTGATCTTGTGCGGCGTGCGCAGGCCCTTGTAACGGTTCTCCAGTTCGATCGCGAGACCGACCGAATCGCCGACGCCATAGCGGCACCACGTCGAGCCGACGCACGATTTCACCGTGCGCAGCGCCTTGCCGTAGGCATGACCCGATTCGAAGCCCGCTTCGATGAGCTCTTCCCAGATGAACGGCAATTGCTCGACGCGCGCGCCGAACATGTCGACACGCTGCCCGCCCGTGATCTTCGTATAGAGGCCGTACTTCTTCGCGACCTGGCCGACCGCGATCAAACCATCGGGCGTCACTTCGCCGCCGGGCATGCGCGGCACGACGCTGTACGTGCCATCGCGCTGAATGTTGGCGAGGTAGTAATCGTTCGAGTCCTGCAGGCTCGCGTGCTCCTTCTTCAGAACGAACTCGTTCCAGCACGATGCGAGAATGCTGGCGACGGCGGGCTTGCAGATATCGCAGCCGCGCCCCTTGCCGTGCTTCGCGAGCAGCGAGCCGAACGTGCGATGCCCTTCCACGCGCGCGATGTGATAGAGCTCCTGACGCGAATACGGGAAGTGCTCGCAGAGGTGATTGTTCACCGCGAGACCTTGCCGCTTCATCTCCGACTTCATCACCTGCGTGACGAGCGGCACGCAGCCGCCGCACGACGCGCCCGCCTTGCACGACGATTTGATCGCGCCGATGCTGGTCGCGCCCGCGCACACGGCCGCGCAGATTTCCGCCTTGCTCACGTTGTTGCACGAACAGATTTGCGCGGCATCGGGCAAGGCTTCGACGCCGAGCGCGGGCTTGGCCTTGCCGTCGCTCGAAGGCAGGATCAGGAATTCGGGCGCTTCGGGCAGCTCGATCTTGTTCAGCATCATCTGCAGCAGCGTGCCGTACTCGGTCGCATCGCCGACCATCACGCCGCCGAGCAGGAACTTGCCGCAATCGGACACGACGATCTTCTTGTAGACCTGCTTGCGCTCGTCGCTGTACTGATACGTGCGGCTGCCCGGAGTCTTCGCGTGCGCATCGCCGATGCTCGCGACATCCACGCCCATCAGCTTGAGCTTCGTGCTCATGTCCGCGCCCGCGAACGCCGCTTCCTCGCCGATGATCTGCTTCGCGACGATGCGCGCCATGTCGTAACCCGGCGCGACGAGGCCGAACAACTGGCCCTGCCACAACGCACATTCGCCGATCGCGAAGATGGCGTCGTCGCTCGTGCGGCACGCGTCGTCGATCACGATGCCGCCACGCGCGCCGATCGTGAGACCGGCGGCACGCGCGATGTCGTCACGCGGACGGATGCCCGCGGAGAACACGATCATGTCGGTGTCGAGATGCGTGTCGTCGGCGAAGTTCATGCGGTTGACGGCGCCCTCGCCATCGACGATCGCGAGCGTGTTCTTGCCCGTGTGCACCGTCACGCCGAGTTCCTCGATCTTGCCGCGCAATACGCGGCCGCCGCCGTCATCGACCTGCACGGCCATCAGGCGCGGCGCGAACTCGACCACGTGCGTTTCGAGGCCCATGTCGCGCAGCGCCTTCGCCGCTTCGAGACCGAGCAGGCCGCCGCCGACCACCGTGCCCGTCTTCGAGCGCGCGCCGAACGCCTGCATCGCTTCGAGATCTTCGATCGTGCGATACACGAAGCAGCCGTTGCGGTCCTTGCCTTCCACTGACGGCACGAACGGATAGGAACCCGTCGCGAGCACGAGCTTGTCGTACGCGAGCACGTCGCCGTTCGACACCGTGACGGTGCGCGCCGCGCGATCGATCGCGACCGCGCGCGCATTCAGCTTCAGCGCATAGCCCGAGCGCTCGAAGAAGCCTTCTTCGACGAGCGAAAGATCGTCCGCGCTCTTGCCCGTGAAGAATTCGGTCAGATGCACGCGGTCGTACGCGGCGCGCGGTTCTTCGCACAGCACCGTCACGTGCAGCGCTTCGTTGCCGCTCTCGGCGAGACATTCGAGGAACTTGTGGCCGACCATGCCGTGGCCGATGACGACGATTTTCATGTCGGGACCTTCTCAGTTTGCAATGACGTTATTGGCGGCAAGCGCGCTTTCGCGCAGTGCGGCTTCGCGTGCCTTGTGTTCGGGAGAGAAGCGCACCGCGAGCGCGCACAGCGCCGTGCCCGCGACGACCACGCCGAGCATCGAGAGCGTCGCCTGCGCGTTGCCGAGACCCTTCATCAGGAAGCCCGCCGCAACCGCGCCGACGTTGCCGCCCGCGCCGATCACGCCGGCCACGCCGCCGAGCGCGCGGCGATCGATGAACGGCACGAGCGCGTAGGTCGCGCCGCATGCCATGTGGGTGAAGAGGCCGAATACGAGCATCGCGACGATGGCGAGCACGACGCTGCCCGCGTGGGCAAACGCATAGAGGCCGATGCCTTCGCCCGCGATGAGCGCGAAGAGCAGCGTCGCGCGGATATCGAGGCCTTTCTTCGCGGCGGCCTTATCGGAGAGCCAGCCGCCGAGCGCGCGGGCGAAGAGCGCGAGCAGGCCGAAGCTGCCCGCCGCCATGCCCGCCTGGCCGAGCGTGAGATTGAAGTGATCGACGTAGTACACCGCCGCCATGTTGTGGATGAACACTTCCACGCCGAAGCAGGCGCCGTAGGTCACGAAGAGCATCCACACGCGATAGTTCGAGCATGCGGTCACGAAGCTCTGCCAGCCGCCCTTCTTGCCGCCGTCGATGGCGATGCCCGCGCGGCGCAGCGTCGCGAAGTCGCCTTGCGGGCAATCCTGCGTATAGCGCCAGTAGAAGAAGGCCATGACGGGCATCGCGATGCCCGGCACGATCAGCGCGACGCGCCATGCCGATGCCTCGCCCGCACCCAGCGCGATCGCAGCCGCGACGAGCAGCGGGATGATCGCCTGCGCCGCGCCCGCACCCGCGTTGCCCCAGCCGGCGGTCGTCGCGTTCGCGGTGCCGACGACGTTCGGCGCGAACATGACGGAGGTGTGGTACTGCGTGATGACGAAGCTCGCGCCGATCGCGCCGATCGCGAGACGGCACCACAGGAAGCTGTCGTAGCCCGTCGAGAGAGCGGCGCCGAGCACCGGCACCGAGCCCGCGAGCAGCAGCGCGCTATACACCTTGCGCGGGCCGAAGCGATCACACATCGGGCCGACGACGAGGCGCACGAGTATCGTCACCGCGACCGCCGCGATGTTGATGTTCGCGACCTGATCCGCCGTGAGGCCATATTCGCGCTTGATGAGCGGCATCAGCGGCGCGCACGCGAACCACGCGAAGAAGCACACGAAGAACGCCATCCACGTGAGATGGAAGGCGCGCATCGGCGCGGTACGCATGCTGAAGAGATCGATCCGGGTGGCTTTGTCCATCGTCTTTCCGCAAAAAAGAAAGGCGTCCCGCGCATTCGACCGGTCAGCCGAATGCGGGGGACGCCGTTGTCCGATGCCCGCATGGCTGCAACCTGCCGGGCGCTGTATTCAGGACGGATCGCCGTTGATCCGATGGCGAGACATAAGGCAAGGGCTATGCCATGCGCGATGCATCGGCTGGAGAAGCTTGCTGTGCAAGGGTTTGCGGGATGCCTGCACCGCTTGGGCGCACGCGCGTCACGTCGCGTTCCGATGCGGACAGGCACAAGGATGGTGCGACGCAGCACTGATGCCGTGCGAACGTGCGCGCAGCGACGTTTCGCGGTACACGATTTTTGTACTATTCGGTTAGGCCGGGCGTTCACTCGAACGAAGCACGCTCGCGCCGAAGCGGTGCCGCGCATGCGGATCGCGCACAAGGACAGTGCGGGGCAAGCCAGCAAAGTCCCTGTTCGACGCAATGGCCCGCTTATTGCATTGACGCCTGCGCTGCGGACAACGGCGTTCGCGGCAGATCGAATCGAAGGAACGAGGACAAGGGCGTCCCCATCGTGCAGCGACACGAGCGGACGCTATCGGCGTTTGCCGCGCCGATGCGCCTCACATACGCAAAGAATCAGGAAGCAACGATGAGCAACTTCAAAGGCAAAGTCACGCTGCTGAGCGCAGGCCCCGGCGACCTCGACCTGCTGACCCTGCGCGCCGCGAAAGCACTCGCCTGCGCCGACATCCTGCTCGTCGACGATCTCGCCAACGCCGATATCGTCACGCTCGCGCCGCAAGCGCGCGTGATTCGCGTCGGCAAGCGCGGCGGTTGCAAGTCGACGCCGCAAGCGTTCATACAGCGCCTCATGCAGCGTTACGCGAAGAAAGGGCTGCACGTGGTGCGCGTAAAGGGCGGCGATGCGCTGCTCTTCGGCCGCGCGGGCGAAGAGATCGCCGCATTGCGTGAAGCGCATATTCCAGTCGACATCATCAACGGCGTGTCGTCGGGATTCGCGGCGGCGGCGGGGCTCGGCATCTCGCTCACGCATCGCGATCATTGCCAGGGCGTGACCTTCGTCACCGCGCACATGCAGGATCACAGCCAGCCCGACTGGGCCGCGCTCGCCGCCACCGGCACCACGCTCGCGATCTACATGGGCATGAGCCGCATCGCGAGTCTCACGGCATCGCTGCGCGAAGCGTTGCCCGCAAGCACGCCGGCCGCCGTCGTGCAGAACGCGGGATCATCGATGGAAAAGCGTCTCGTCACGACGCTCGACCGGCTCGCCGAAGAAGCCACCGCCGCCGGTCTCGGCAGTCCCGCGGTGATTCTCATCGGCGGTGCGATCGGCGAAGCGGCTGAGTTCACGGCGCGCGCTGCGTACGTCAAAGGCTTTGCGCATGCCGCGTGAAGCTGGTTCTCAAACGGCGAACGGCGCGTTACAGTCCAATGAACCGCTTCCGCCGTTCTTCGCATGACCCCTTCCGCTTCCCCCATGCTTCGCGTTCTTCTCGTCACCGACACCGACAAGCCCATCGGCGACCTGCGCGAGCAGCTCGCGCGCATGGGCTATGACATGCTCGCTGAAGTCGCCGCGCCCTCGGCGCTGCACAAGGCCGTCGAGAGCCAGAAGCCCGATGTCGTCATCATCGATACCGAATCGCCGTCGCGCGACACGCTCGAACAGCTTGCCGTGATGAACAAGGCCGCGCCGCGTCCGGTGCTGATGTTCAGCAACGACGCCGATCAGCAGTTCATCCGCGCGGCGGTGGGCGCAGGCGTCACCGCGTATTCCGTCGAAGGGCTCGCGCCCGAGCGGCTCGCGCCGATCATCGAAGTCGCGCTCGCGCGTTTCGCGCATGAAGCGCAGTTGCGCCAGCGCCTCGCGCAAGTGGAAAGCGAGCTGGAGCAGCGCAAGGTCATCGACCGCGCCAAACGTCTGTTGATGGACAAGCGCGGCATGTCCGAAAACGAAGCTTATGCGGCGCTTCGCAAGCGCGCGATGGATCAGGGCGTGAAGGTCGCGGAGATCGCGCGTCAGCTTCTTTCGATGGCCGATCTGCTGCGCTAGCCGACGCACTCAAGAACCGATATGAATCCGCCCGACACGAACTTTCCCGCGCCCGAGCGCACGCATCTGCGGCTCGGCTTCGTTGCGCTTTCCGATGCCGCGCCGCTCGCCGTCGCCGCGTTGCGCGCGCTCGGCGCACGCTACGGCATCACCATCGAGCTGTGTCGTCAGCCTTCGTGGGCCGCCGTGCGCGACAAGCTGCTCTCCGGCGAAATCGACGCCGCGCACGCGCTCTACGGGCTCGTGTATGGCGTGCAGCTGGGCATCGGCGGTCCGCAGGCGGACATGGCCGTGCTGATGGTCCTCAACCGCAACGGTCAGGCGATCTCGCTGTCGCGGCCGCTCGCCGAGGCGATCGATCAGGGCGCGAGCGTCAGGGAGGCGCTGCGTTCGCTCGGACGCACGCCCGTCATCGCGCAGACCTTTCCGACCGGCACGCATGCGATGTGGCTGTACTACTGGCTCGCGGCGCACGGCGTGCATCCGTTGCGCGATATTCAGAGCATCGTGATTCCGCCGCCGCGCATGGCCGATGCGCTCGTCGAAGGCGCGCTCGACGGTTTCTGCGCCGGCGAGCCGTGGCATGCGGTGGCCGAGGCGCGCGGCGCGGGAAGGACGGTCGCGTACACGAGCGAAATCTGGCCGGATCATCCGGAGAAGGTGCTCGCGTGCCGGCGCGATTTCGCCGCGCTCTATCCGAACACGGCGCGCGCGCTCGTGCGCACGATGCTCGACGCCTGCGCATGGCTCGATGCGAGCGCGCATCGCAGCGAGATCGCGGAGGCGCTGTCGTCGGCGGAACTGGTCGGCGTGCCGCGCGCGCTGATCGAGCCGCGCCTTGCCGCTACCCACGGCGTCGACGCCCGCGCGCTCCCGGTGCGCTTCTTCGATGGCGGCGCGGTCAACTATCCACGCGTGTCGGACGGGCTGTGGTTCATCACGCAGTATCGGCGCTGGGGCATGCTCGATGCCGATATCGACGATGCGCGCATTGCGGCGAGCGTCAACCAGACCGCGCTCTATCGCGAAGCGGCGCAGGCAGCGGGCATCGCGCTGCCCGGCGAGCGGCGCGCGGCCACCTTCTGCGACGGCCGCGCATGGGACGGCGGCGACGCGGCCGCGTATCTCGCCGGCTTCGAAATCAGGGCGTAAAAATGCGGGCGTAGAAAAGCGCCTACCATGGAATCTCCAGCGCGCACCGGAGATTCGCCATGGAATTGCTCGCCATCGCCATCGACAAGCCCGAGGACACCAACTTCATCCTCGGCCAGTCGCACTTCATCAAGACGGTCGAAGATCTGCACGAGGCGCTCGTCGGCACGGTGCCCGGCATCCGTTTCGGGCTCGCGTTCTGCGAGGCGTCGGGCAAGCGGCTCGTGCGCACGTCGGGCACGGACGACACGCTCGTCGAGATGGCGGCGCGCAATGCGCAGAGTATCGGCGCGGGGCACAGCTTCATCATCGTGCTCGGCGACGGCTTCTTTCCCGTGAACGTGCTCAATACCGTCAAGGCCGTGCCGGAGGTCTGCCGCATCTTCTGCGCGACCGCCAATCCGACGCAGGTGCTCGTCGCGCAGACGGATCAGGGGCGCGGGATCGTCGGCGTGGTGGACGGGCTGCCGCCGCTCGGCGTCGAAACCGCCGAAGACGTGCAGTGGCGCCGCGACCTCCTGCGCAAGATCGGCTACAAGGCCTGAAAATCCCCGAAACGCCCGCCACGCCTTGACTTGGCGGCGCAAACCGCGAGAATGTGGCCCGCCGCCGCGCGCTCTGGCCCGCGTTTTTTCCGGCCGGGGCGCGACATCATGGAAAATACCGAGATACGGTATAAAGGCCGTAACGCTTTTCGTGCTGTTTTATCGTGCTGCTTTTTCGTGCGCTTCTGCGCGCCGCCGACGGCGCGCGCCTGAAAACCGCACGAACCGATCACTCCCGGCATCACCCGCCGACACGGCACCGAACACCGGCCACCCGCGCCGCCCGAGGATAGGGTCGTCCTCGCGCGGCCAACAGGAGCATCACATGACCGACATGAATCCAGGCTTTTTCGGCAGGATAGGCATCGCCTTCGGGGCCTTCTTCGGCATTCTGGGCAATGCGGCGTTCGCCGGCCGCGTGCAGCGCCTGCGCGAAGCGCCCGACGCGCCCGATTTCGCGGCCGAAACGCCCAAGCCCGCCGCCGCGCCCGTCGAGGCCGCGCCCGCGCCGTCCGCGCTGAAGGAAGCCAGCCCCATCGCCGCCTTGCAGCTGCTCGGCCTTCTGCAGCGCGACGCGCGTTTCATCGATTTCGTCGAAGAGGACATCGCCAATTACAACGACGCCGATATCGGCGCGGCCGCCCGCCTCGTGCACGACGGCTGCCGCGCGGTGCTGCGCGAGCATTTCTCGATCAAGCCCGTGCGCACGGAAGCCGAAGGCAGCCGCATCACGCTGCAGGAAGGCTTCGACGCAGCAGCGGTGCGCCTGACGGGCAATGTCGTCGGCAAGCCGCCTTTCAGCGGCAGCATCAGCCATCGCGGCTGGAAGGTCGAGGACACGCGCCTGCCGAAGCTCGCGCCGTCCCATGATGCGAGCATCGTCGCGCCGGCGGAGGTGGAACTGTGAGCGATATCAACGAAAACCAGAGCCAGGCGCGCTATTCGATCGGCGTCGATCTCGGCACGACGCATTGCGCGCTCTCCTATGTCGACATGAGCGCGAGCGACGGCGAAAAGACCGCGCAAGGCGTGCTGCCCATCTCGCAACTGACCGCGCCCGGCGCCGCCGAAGAGCGCGATCTCCTGCCCTCGTTCCTCTATCTGCCGCACGAAAACGAGCTCGCGCCCGGCGATCTCACGTTGCCGTGGACGCAGGAGCGCACGTTCATCGTCGGTGAACTCGCGCGCAGCCGTGGCGCGGGCACGCCGATCCGCCTCGTTTCCAGCGCGAAGAGCTGGCTGTGCCATCCGGGCGTCGATCGCCGCGCGGCGATTCTGCCGTCCGATGCGCCCGAGGAAGTCGAGCGCGTGTCGCCGCTCGAAAGCTCGGTGCGCTATCTGACGCACCTGCGCGAGGCGTGGAATCACCAGCATCCGGACGCGCCGTTCGATCAGCAGGACGTCACCGTGACGATCCCTGCTTCCTTCGATCCCGCTGCGCGCGAACTCACCGCCGAAGCGGCGGCGGCCGCCGGCTACACGCGCATGACGCTGCTCGAAGAGCCGCAAGCCGCGCTCTATAGCTGGATCCAGAAGTCGAGCGGCAACTGGCGCAAGCAGGTCAAGGTGGGCGACGTGATTCTCGTCGTCGATGTCGGCGGCGGCACGACCGACCTTTCGCTGATCGCGGTCGTCGAGCGCGAAGGCAATCTCGAGCTGCATCGCGTCGCGGTCGGCGAGCATATCCTGCTCGGCGGCGACAACATGGACCTCGCGCTCGCGCATACCGTCGCGCGCAAGCTCGCGGCGGCCGGCACGCAGCCCGATCCGTGGCAGTTGCGCGCCCTGACCTACGCGTGCCGCTCCGCCAAGGAAGCGCTGCTGTCCGATCCGTCCGTCGACGCCGTCCCGCTCGTCGTGCCGAGCCGCGGCTCGAAGCTGATCGGCGGGTCGCTGCGCACGGAACTCACGCGCGCCGAACTAACGCAAATCCTGCTCGAAGGCTTCTTCCCGCAGGTCGATGCCGCGGCGCGACCGGTTTCGCGCGCTCGCGTCGGCCTGACGCAGCTCGGTCTGCCCTACGCGCAGGACGCCGCCGTCACGCGTCATCTCGCGGCGTTCCTAGGCCGTCAGGTGAACGCGCTGGCGGAAGTCGAAGGCTTGCAGCGCGAAGCCCCGCAAGGCGCGACGATGCTGCATCCGACCGTCGTGCTGTTCAACGGCGGCGTCTTCAAGTCGCCGCTGCTCGTCGAGCGCGTGATGACGACGCTGAATGCCTGGCTCGCCGCAGAAAACGCGCCCGGCGCGCGTCTGCTCGAAGGCGCGGACCTCGATCTGGCGGTGGCGCGCGGCGCGGCCTATTACGGCTACGTGCGGCGCGGCAAGGGCGTGCGCATCCGTGGCGGCACGGCGCGCGCGTACTACGTCGCGGTCGAATCGGCGATGCCGGCCGTGCCCGGGCTGGAGCCGCCCGTGCAGGCGCTGTGCGTCGCGCCGTTCGGCATGGAGGAAGGTACCGACGCCGAATTGCCCGCGCAGGAGTTCGGGCTCGTCGTCGGGGAGCCGGTGCATTTCCGCTTCTTCGGCTCGTCGGTGCGCCGGCAGGATCAGGTCGGCACGCTGCTCGAATACTGGCAGCCGGACGAGCTGCAGGAACTCGAGGAGATCGAGGCATCGCTGCCGCCGGAAGGCCGCACGCCCGGCGAAGTCGTGCCCGTCAAGCTGCATGCGCGCGTGACCGAAGCGGGCACGCTCGAGCTCGAAGCGATTCCGCGCGGCTCGTCGGAGCGCTGGAAAGTCGAGTTCGACGTGCGCGGCGGCGCGGCCTCGGGCGTGGATCAGGGCATGGGCCTGTAAGTGTCCGCGCGCAAGAAACGGGCGTCGGGCGCGCGGTACAGCGTCGGCATCGATCTGGGGACGAGCAATACCGTCGTCGCTTACGCGGAAATCGGCTCGAACGACATCCGCGTGTTCGAGATCGAGCAGCTCGTCAGTCCCGGCGAAGTGGCCGCGCGGCCGCTGCTGCCGTCGCTGCGCTATCACTTCGCGCCGGGCGAACTCAAATCCGCCGATCTGCAGCTGCCGTGGGGCGAGATGGAAGCGCCCGCGGTCATCGGCGAAATCGCCAGGAAGCTCGGCGCGCAGGTGCCCGGACGGCTCGTGTCGAGCGCGAAAAGCTGGCTGTCGCACGCGGCGGTCGATCGCCTCGCGCCCATTCTTCCGTGGGGCGCGGGCGACGATGTCGAAAAAATCTCGCCCGTGATCGCGAGCGCGAGCTATCTGGCGCACGTGCACGCGGCGTGGAACGAGCGTTTTCCGGATGCGCCGCTCGACGTGC
This sequence comes from Caballeronia calidae, assembly GCF_900044055.2. Classification (GTDB taxonomy): domain Bacteria; phylum Pseudomonadota; class Gammaproteobacteria; order Burkholderiales; family Burkholderiaceae; genus Caballeronia; species Caballeronia calidae. The sequence continues at coordinate 159,776 of NZ_FCOX02000006.1, forward strand.
AGGACGTCGTGCTGACGGTGCCCGCCTCGTTCGACGAAGGCGCGCGCGCCCTCACGCTCGAAGCGGCGCGCATGGCGGGCCTCGAAACGCTGCGCCTGCTGGAAGAGCCGCAGGCGGCGTTCTACGACTGGCTGTTTCATCATCGCGAGACGCTCGGACGTGAGCTCGCGTCCACGCGTCTCGTGCTGATCGTCGATGTCGGCGGCGGCACGACCGACCTCACGCTCATCCAGGTCGCGATGGAAAACGGCGAGCCGCGCCTGACGCGCATCGGCGTGGGCAACCACCTGATGCTCGGCGGCGACAACATGGACCTCGCGCTCGCGCATCTCGTCGAGAAGCGGCTCGCGAGCGGCGACGCGCGGCTGTCCGCCGCGCGTCTGTCGCAACTGGTCGAGCGCTGCCGGGCCGCGAAGGAACAGCTGCTCGGCGCGAACGCGCCCGCTTCCGCGTCGATCACGCTGCTGGGCGCGGGCTCGAAGCTCATCGGCGGCGCGCGCTCCACCGATGTCACGCGCGACGAGATCGAGCAGATCATCGTCGAAGGCTTCTTTCCGATGGTGTCCGCGAGCGACCGGCCGAGCCGCGCGCGCGGCGGCATCGTCGAATTCGGGCTGCCTTATGCGAGCGATGCGGCCATCACGCGGCATATCGCGGCGTTTCTCGGCCAGCACGCGGGCGAAGCGCGCAAGGCGCTCGACGTCCCAGCCGAAAAGCTCGCCATTCCGGACACCTTGCTTTTGAACGGCGGCGTCTTTCGCGCCGCTCCGCTCGCGCGGCGCATCGCCGACACGCTTTCCAACTGGCGCGGCGCAGCGGTCAATGTGCTCGCGAACGACCATCCGGACGTGGCCGTCGCGCGTGGCGCGGTGGCGTATGCGCTCGCGCGCGCGGGCCACGCGCCGAAGATCGGCGGCGGCTCGGCGCGCAGCTTCTTCCTTCTGCTCGAAGACGACGCCGACGCGACGCGCGGCGTCTGCGTGCTGCCGCGCGGCACGGAAGAAGGCCAGCCGATCCATCTCGCCGATCGCACGTTCGCGCTCACGCTCGGCGCGCCGGTGCGCTTTCACCTGGCGTCGTCGGTGGCGGAGACGGCTCATCAGGCGGGCGAGCTCGCGGACCTCGGCGCCGCATCGGGCGATTTCGTGCGTCTGCCGCCGATCGCGACCGTCGTCGATCCGCGCGCCGCGGACCACGGCAAGGCACGCGAAACGCCCGTGCAACTGACGACTTCGCTCACCGAAGTCGGCACGCTGGAGATGCACTGCATCGCCGTCGACGATCCCGCGAAGCGCTGGCTGCTCGAATTCCAGCTGCGCCGCGAGACGCCTCAAAGCGACGAGGCCGTCAGCGAATCGCATCCGGCGCTGCCGAAAGCCATCGAGCTGATCGACCGCACGTTCGGCGCGAAGTCGCAGGACGTCGGGCCGAAGGAAGTCAAACGCCTGCGCGCGCAGCTCGAACAGACGCTCGGCGCACGCGATACCTGGGACATCGCGACGTTGCGGGAGCTTTTCGGCGCGCTGTTCGAACGCGCGAAAAAGCGTCGCCGCACCGCCGATCACGAGCGCCTGTGGCTCAATCTCGCGGGCTATTGCATGCGGCCGGGCTTCGGCCATCCGCTCGACGAATGGCGCGTCGAGCGGTTGTGGACGCTCTTCGATCAGGGCATTCAGTACAGCAACGAAAGCCAGATCTGGTCCGAATGGTGGACGCTCTGGCGCCGCGCGGCGGGCGGGCTGCCCGAAGCGGCCCAGTTGCGGTTGCTCGACGACATGGCCTTCGTGCTCCAGCCGCCCGGCACGAGCCGCTATCGCAAGGCGGCGGGCGCGGCGCGCGCGGGCTATGAGGACATGGTGCGGCTCGCGGCATCGCTGGAACGCGTGAGCGTCGAACGCAAGATCGAGGTCGGCGAGTGGCTGCTCACGCGCCTCAGGAAACCATCCGAGAACGTGCAGAGCTGGTGGGCGGTGGGCCGCATCGGCGCGCGCGCGCCGTTCTACGGCAGCGCGCACGGCGTGGTGCCGCCGGACATCGCGGTCACCTGGCTGGATGCGATCCTCGCGCTCGACTGGAAGAAGATCGATCCGGCCGCGTTCGCCGCCGTGCAGATCGCCCGCATGACCGGCGACCGCTCGCGCGACCTGCCCGACGAGGCCCGCGCCGCCGTCGTGCAGCGCCTCGAGACGATGGGCGCGGCAGAGGCGTGGATCGCGATGGTCCGCGAGACCGTCGAGCTGGATCGCGCCGACGAAGGCCGCGTGTTCGGCGAAACGCTGCCGGCGGGGCTGAAGCTCATCCGTTGATCGCTTGCGGCGCGCATCGCGTCGAAATGCTTCGTCCTCAGAAGTTTTTGGCCGATACGTTGCGCGCAGGCCGCGCCACGTCTTGAATACCGGCTGACCGCATCCTATGGTTATCAATGTGTCGATATGGACACGCACTGAAGGAGGTCAGCATGCCATCCCCACGCAAGGCTCAGGCGAGCCAGCCCGCTGAAACGGAAATGTCGAGCCGCAAGAAAACCGCCGGCAGCAAGGCGTCGCCCGCGAAGGCCGCAGGCACGAAGGAGATGCAGGTCACGAAGCGCACCACCAAGGCCAAACCGAAATCCTGAGCGGATTCGGGTCCGTGCAGAACCGCCCTCGTCATCGTGCGGGGGGCATATGTTGTGGCTGTCCTTCGAATCGGCGAGCGAAAATCCGACGCTCGCCGTTCGGCTCCGGAACCGACCCGGCCTTCTTCCCTCCTCGCCTCGCCCGTCCCGCCCCCGACACGCCGATAAGACGCCAATAAGTCGCCGTTAAGACGCAATATTTTCCGGTCATAACGGCTGATTGCTAAAAAAAGGCGTATTGGTATGACCGCATTGGCCTAAAGTAGAAAACCCGATTCCGTGAGCGAGCATGAAGATGGCCGTCCCCCAACGCGCCGCCAGCGTGCGCAATCCAGGAATGCTGTTCGCGGCTGCCCGTGAGGCGGGCGCGAGCCTGGTGCGCAATCTCTCGATTCCGGCGCCGTTCTCCGATCCCGCGCTCGAGGCGCAGTTTCTCGAAGACCACAGTCAGCGCTTTTGCGCATTCAGACGTGCGTCGACCCTGCTCGCGCTCGCCATCTGGACGTGCTTTCTCTGGTGGGACCTGAGCTTCGCGCGCGGCAACCAGGCGCTCAACGCGCGCCTCCCGGATGTCCTCGCGCTGCGCTTCGCGGGCATCGCGCTGCTGTTCTTCGTGGGCGTGCTGGTGCTGCGGCCCTCGTTCCGCTCACACGCGCGCTCGCAGCGGATCATTCTCACCGGCATCTACGGGCTGCTGTGCCTGATCCTCACGATGGTGGCGATCACGCCCGCGCCCTACAACTTCACGCAGCACTTCAACGGCCTCTGTCTCGCGCTGTTCTTCCAGTTCAGCTTCTTCTACCTCCGCTCGCGCATCGCGCTGATCGCCGGCGTCGTCACGCTGGCGTCCATCGTCCTGCTGCAGATCAGCTTTCACCTGCTCAGCTCCGAGGACTTCTTCGCCGGGGTGTTCTACATGTTCAACGTCGTGGTCGTCGGGCACGGCGTCTGCACGCACGCCGAGCGCGTGTCGCGCGAGCGCTATAGCTCGGAGCGCGCGCTCGCCGCGCTCAACGACGAATTGCGCACCGCGAACGTCTCGCTCGGCCGCAAGAACCGCGAACTGGAAGTGTCGAAGAAGGATCAGGAAAACAAGACGAACGCGCTGCTCGAGCTGCGCGAGCAGCAGATGATCGCCGCGCAGACCGCGAGCCGCGAAAAATCCAACTTTCTCGCCGCCGCGACGCACGACCTGCGCCAGCCGATGCACGCGCTCAACCTGTTTCTGCAGGCGGCCGCCGAGGCCATCCGCAACGGCGAGTTCGATCAGGCCGAGCGGCTCATCAACGAATGCGGGCGCTCGTCGGTGATCCTCGCGCGGCTTTTGAACGCGGTGCTGGATCTGTCGCGGCTGGAGTCGGGACGCGTCGTGCCGCGCTATCACGTGTTCGACGTGCGGCAGATCGTCGAAGAAGCCGCCGAGCAATTGCGTCCGTTCGCGATGAGCCGCGGTGTCGAGTTGCGGCTGCGGCTGCCGAAGGAAGATATCGTCTGCGTGCGCAGCGACGCGCACTGGCTCGGACGCGCGGTCGCCAATCTCGTGTCGAACGGCATCAAGTACGCGGACACGAGCAAGACCTCGAAGCCGACGGTGATCGTCGGCGTGGTGCGTTCGCCGACCCGCGCGCGCATCGATGTGCTGGACAACGGCATCGGCATTCCGGCCGATTATTTCGACGCGATCTTCCAGCCGTTCTTTCAGGTCGACAATCCCGAGCAGGATCGCGACAAGGGCCTCGGCCTGGGGCTGTCGATCGTCAATGCGGTGATTTCCATGCTGGATCAGCACCGCATCGAGCTGAAGTCCACCGAGGGGCGCGGCTCGCGCTTCTCGCTGGAAATGCCGCTGTGCGGACCGTCGCCGGACACGCCGTCGGCGCGCGCGCCGGCGCGCTCGGAAGCCGCCGAGGCGGCGCACCTGAGCGGGCGCTACGTGCTGCTCGTCGAGGACGACGGTCTCGTGCGCGCGTCCACCGAAGCGCTGCTCTCGCAATGGGGCGTGCTCTACGATTCCGCCGCGACCTTCGACGAATACGAGGAAATTCTCGCGACGGTCGAGCGTTTCCCCGACCTCATCATCACCGATTACCGTCTGCGCGACTTCAAGACGGCGCGCGAGGTCGCGATGCTGGGCACGACGAAGCTCGGGCGGCCCTGCCCGTGCCTCGTCGTGACGGGCGAGCCGGCCGCGACGATCGTCCCGCTCGCGTGCGACCATGACGTGCTGTCGAAGCCCGTGAGCCCCGCCGAGCTGCGGCGCGAAATGGTGACGCTGATCGCGGGCGAAGCTCAGTTGTAGCTGAAGTTCACCGTGGCGCTGGACGCCACCGTGCCGGCGGTCATCGTGCCGAGCCGGTAATACTGCGCGACCAGCGGGATGGTCATCGCGCTGGTGGCATCGACGGTGCCCAGGCCGAGCGCGGAGTTGATCGTGATATTGGTGCCGGTAATGTCGCCGACATTGGTCGCCTTGAGCAACTGAATACCGACCTGCGTAGCGGTGCCGGTGTTCTTGAGCACGCTTGCCACGGTGTCCGTCGTGCCGCTCACGGTCATCGTCACGTTGGTATTCGCCGTGCAATTGGACAGCTTGATATTGAAGGCCTTGGGCTGCGCGACGCTGCCCACGGCGGCGAAATCCGTGGTCTTGGCCGTATCGAGCGCGACGGTCTGGGTGCCGGAACCGGTCACCACCGTGCAGGTCGGCAGGATGATCGTGCCGGTGAACGTCAAGGTAGCGTCCGCTGCGAGCGCGTTGGCCGCGCCGAACAGCAGGGGCACTGCAAGGGCTATGGTGTGTTTGAACATGTCGAGTTGTCTTGAGTGAAAAGCGGCGATCTCACCCTATCGCCCTGAACGAAAGCGCCGTTTCCTAATCGTATGTGACCGTCAAGGTCATGGTGGCGTTGCCGGGGCCCGGGGTGACGGTTCCCGTGCGGTAGTACCTGGCGGTCATCGGCACCGAATAGCTTTGCGCGACGCCGGGATTGAATCCGCTCAAAGCCTTGTTTACGCCCAGCGGAAACACCGCGCCGGTGCTGTCGAAAAGCTGGATGCCGACGCCGCCGGCCGCCGGACTTCCGCTCAGCGCCGCCACGTTCGAGAAACCCGAAACCGTGCCGTTGCCAGGGTCGATCCGGTACTGGACGCTGCTCAGCAGGCCTGCGCTCGTACCGGACACGAGGCTGCCGCTCGGGCAGTTATTGAACTGCAAATTGAACGATGCGGGATTCGGCGACAGGGAACCGACGCCCGGCATGTCCATCGGTCCATGCGTGCCCATGTTTATATTCATATTGGGCGTCTGGCAGGTCAGCGTGGTGACGCTCACCGGTGTAATGGAGAAGCTCTGGATGCCCGCGGCGGCGTTGTCCGTAGAGTGTCCAATCGGAGCGCCCTCCGACGAGTACGCCTGCGACACCATGCCTGACACGGTGCCGGGTGCGATGTTCCCGATCTTCACCAGCGCAACGGAAAGCTGACCGCCGTTCGTCACCGTCCCGTTCGTATTGCACTGTCCTCCCAGGTTCGGCATGTCTTTCCAGGGCCACCACCCGCACCCGTTGGCGTAGACCCTCCCCGCCATGGCGATACCCACTCCGGCGACGTTCGTGGCGTAAACGGAAACGCTGATTCCGTTGTACGTCACCGTGTAGCCAGAGGGACTCGTCGACGCGATGCCCGCCGGCCAGAAATCGCTTCCGGTGCCAGACGCGCTCGTCACCGTGCAAGTCCAGTAATTGGTCGTCGCCGGCGTGCTCACCCAATTGGTCAGCAGCGAGCCGTTCGGCAGATCGCGCGCCACCGCCACCGAAGAAGGCAGGTTCAGCGTCCAACTGCTGTAATTCGCCTTGCACGAAGACGTGGCATGCGCAGCCGGCGCGCCTGCCAGGAGAAGGAGCGAGAAAAAGAGCGCCAGGCAGCGCGCCAGTGCCGGAAAAAGCAGCTTCAACGGATTCATATTCGAAAGCTTCATGAGGTTGCGACGAGCGTCATCGGCATTCGCCATCGAGAATGGCGAACGGTGTCTTCGGCTTCTTCGAATCAGGCAATTGGTAGTGGATCGTGCAGGACTGCGCCGCCTGCGCGCCCCACTTCACCGACAGATCTCCCGCGTCGGCCTTGAGCCCCGTCGCGATGATGCGGCTGCCCTGCGCGACCGTTCCCACGGTCTCGCCCGCTTCGTCGTAGACCTGCGAGCCGAACGGCAGCGAACCACCGTTCGGCCGCGTCACGCGCAGCACGGCGGACTTGCCCGTGTCCTGCGTCTCGAACTTCGTGACGACGACCGCGCCCGCGGTCGGCGCCGTGCGTTGCACCGACGATTTGAGCTGGATGTTGAGCGGCAGGCCTTTGGGGTCCAGTTCGATGTCGTTGTTCGAATACGGCTGCAGGCCCGAGACGATCGCGTGTCCCCAGTGATCCACGCGCAAGCCGGAGCCGTTGTTCAGACGCGCGCCCGCGGCGTCGGGCGCGTCGACGATCGCGACGGTCTCGCTCATGTTCGGCGTCATCGCAAGGCCGCCGCCGTAGAGGACCGCGCCGCCCGACATGCCCGCACCGACCTGGCTGTAGCGGTCGCTTCGGCTCGCATTGACCGTCAGCAACGTAACCGGCGATGAATAGGCGACGTTTCCGCCCACCGTGGTGGTGGCGCCGCCGCCGCCGTTGGCGTAGTTGGCGTTGACGCCGTAGCTGAATGCGCTGTCCTCGCCCAACGTGCCGCTGAGCGACGTCTGCAGGCTGTTGCTGTCGTTCAGGGAATCGTGCTGGTAGCTGGTCGTGGTCCGCGGCGCATGCGCGTCCAGGCCGAGCGGAATGTTCAGCGTCAGCATGACGCGGTTATCCCAGTTGCCGGCGTTGACGTCGTATTGGCGCGAAAGCGACAGGCCATAGTTCAGCCACTTCCACCGGTTCTCGTAGCCGAGCTGAAGTTGCGTATCGTGGCTGCCGCGATTCCAGTAGTTCTGCACGGAACCCGTCGCGTACAGCGAACCGTAGCGGTCGCCGAGACTCTGACTGATGTCGAACTGCACGCGCGACTTTTGCAGACGAGGCGCCTGCCCTGGGTTACGCACGTCGATGAACTGACGCAGGCGCATCGCATCGGAAAGGCTGATGAAGCCGCTCGTCGAGTAGCGATACGCTGCGATCGCGATGTTCGTGTTGGTGGGCTCCAGCACGCGGCTGTAGCTGAGCCTCAGGCTCGTGCCGTTGCGATCGCCGATGTTGCCGCCGAGGCGCGCCGATGCCTGGGTCACGTCGAATCCGAACGCGCCCAGCCGCGTGTTCAACGCCGTGCCGAGTATGCCCGACGTGTACTGCTCCGCCGCGATCACGCCCCCGTAGAGCGTGACCGTGTTGGTCAGGCCGCGCTGCAGCGTGAATTGCGAGACGAACGGGTGCTGGCTCGTGGTTGCATCGCGATACTGGCCGACGACGGCGTTATACCGCGTGACGCCTGGGCGAAGCGCGTTCACCGCCGCCGCGTAGGGCACCGTGGAAATGTGCTGCGAACCGTCGGCTTCCGTGACGATGACCTGCAGGTCGCCGCCGTAACCCGTCGGATATAGATCGTCGATCTCGAACGCGCCCGGTGCAACGGTGGTTTCGTAGATGATGTTGCCGTTCTGCCGTATCTGCACCTTGGCATTCGTATTCGCAATGCCGTGAACCACCGGCGCGTAGCCGCGCTGCGACTGCGGAAGCATGCGATCGTCCGAGCCCAGCTTCACGCCGCGCACGCCGTAGCTGTCGAAGAGCTGCCCGTCGGTGAAGGTGTCGCCCACCGTGAGCTGGCCCCTGATGCCGACGATGTCGCGCTGAATATAGGTCGACAGGCTCTGGTAATGCGTGCCGCCATAACTGCTGTGGTTGACGTTGCCCTGGTAGCGGAAGCGCCACGCTCCCGCATTGATGCCGCCGGTCAACCCCAGGTAATCCGACTGCTTCGACACGCCGCCGGCATTCGAACGATAGGTATTCGCGTTGTACTGGAGCAACGCCGCAGGCACGCCCTCGTCCCAGTACTTCGGATCGACGTAGCCCCGCGCGCGCGAGCTCAGTGCGATCTGCGGAATGCTCACGTTCAGGCGCAACTCGCCCGAGTCGAAGTCCGCCTTCGCATCTGGAATCAGTCGCTGAATCGGTGCGCATGTGTCGTGCGCCCGATCGAGAAGCGCAAGCGCATCCGGCGTCAGCTTGCGCACATCGGCGCCGAGATGCTCGAGCAATTCCGTATCGAAGCACGGTTGCACGGCATCCGTGCCGTCTCCGACGTCCTTGATCGCGATGCTCATCTTGCCGACCCACGTGTCGTTCACGTAGGTATCGGCGCGATAATTACCCGGCAGCGGCTCGTCGCTCTTGTTGAAACGCGATATATCGGCCTTTGCGCCACTCCCGGATTGCAGAAACTCCTGGTTGAACTGCACTGAGTCCTGCTGCGTTTCGTCCGCCCACGCGTGCGTGCCGAAGCCCGTGGCAGCGAGCGTCTGAACGACGAGGCAAAGCTCCTTCAACCGAAACCTGGGTGCACGGGTATCGCTGTCTTTCATTTTTATTTGGTGCAGGCAAAGGCTCGCCCCGGCGCCCGCGCAGGGCCGCGACGCTATCTCCCATGCTTACGCAGAGAGTTCGACTTGCAGGATTCGCGGCGACGCGTATCAGGCCGCCGGTATGGCTCTTGGTGTGGCCGGCTCAGGGAGCCAGCGCGGCGTCGCCGTCTTGCAGTCCGCCGTAGTCGTTGATCGCGAAGTAGTGAAGCTTCGCGCCCGCGGGCTGGACATCGCCATTGAGCTGGAACGCTTTCGATCCGCCGGGGTCGACCATGCCGCCAAACGTGGTTTCGGCATGCTGGGCGCCGTTGCTGACGCTCAGGCGCTCGACGGACACGTGATATTGCGTCGGGTTGTGCGCCACGATTTCAGTCTTGCCGTTCTCCTGCTTCAGGCGCCAGACGATCTGTGCGGCGCTTCGACGGCTTGCCCTTTCAGCCCCTCGGGCCGAAAAAAGAACTTGATGCGGGTGCGGAACGCCAGTTGCAACTGATTGGCGGAGGCCTCGTCGCCCGTCGGCTTCGGCGGGATCTCGAGCACGTTCAGATAGAAACACAGCTCTTTATCGGACGGCAACGGCTCGCCGGTATAGATGATCCGTAGCGTTTGCGACTTGTTCGGATTGATGCGCGTGACGGGCGGCGTGATCGTGAACGGAAGATCGATCGTGTCGGGCTTCGCGCTGGGATCTCCCTTGTCGAGCCAGATCTGCACGAGGCCAGGCAGCTTGCCGTTATTGCTCAGCCTGACCGTGACTTCCGAATCGGTCTGGTTATAGACCACGCGTGTACCGGCCACGACCACCGACGCCTGCGCATCGATGCCGAAAACAAAGCTCAGTGCGAATAGCACCGTTGCTATGGTCACTCTGCAGATCTGTTTCATGTTCGAAGGCCTTGCCCGAAGAAATCCAAACTTTCGAATGAGGCGGAACAAAGTCCGCCTCATTCGAATCGTCGCTTCAGAAAAGCGGTTGCCCGCCTGGCTTACAGGTAGTCGACGCTGTAGACGACCGACGAATTGGCCGCGCCGGCACCGGTCGCGCCGGTTGCGTAGTACTGGACCTGGTAGCTGAGCGTGGCCTCGCCCGAGGTGATGTCGGCTGGTTCGGAGTTTTGCAGATCAGGCGAATAGCCTGCCTTGATCTGCGTGCCATCCGAGTTCAGCAACTGGAGCTTGACGTTGGTTGCACCGCCCGACGCGACCACAAGACGGCCATCGCTCGCGTCGACCGTAGCTCCCGCTTCGTAGAACACAGAAGCCGAAGAACCGCCGGAGCACCCGGTCAGCGCAATGGTGTAGGACGTCGTGCCCGCCGTCTGTCCCGCTGCCGTCAACGTGCTGGTGGACACGGTGGGCAGCGTGACCGTGAAGTCCTTCTTACTGGTGCCGTTGCCGTTGATCGTGCATGTGTTCGCCGTCAGTGCGCCGTTGAACGTGATCGTTCCGTCGGAAGCGTGCGCGCCCGCGGCCGTCAGTTCAAGAACCGCGGCCGTGATTGCCGAAATGACATACATCTTCATCTTTTGATTCTCCCAATTGATTGCGAATCGACGAGCGCTTGAAAAGTCCCGATGCATCGAACTCTTTCGCTCGACGGGCTTCTTAGAAAAAACACTGACTCTTTGCCTATCTAAATGCCTTTTAAACATGCAGCCTCGAGAAAGGCCAATCAAATAACAATTTATTGATTGACAGCAGTCGACAACCAAGGCCAAGTGATATTAGTCATCCAAATAAAGACACCTAATCAGATTTCTCTTAAATGGACTCTGTCAAAAATTGGAATGTTTGCCTGTTGTCTCTAGAAATATTCTTAATGCTGCTGTTATGCAGATAAAAATTTCAGGCAAAAAGGTGAGATGAGCATGGAATACAGAAGCGAACCCGGGACGAATCCCCGCTTGGTGATCTACGACACCGATCCCGGCATCGACGATGCCATCGCGCTCGTGTTCCAGGCGCGGCATCCGGAGATCGAACTCGTCGGCATCACGAGCGTGTTCGGCAATTCGGACATCGACACGACGACGAAGAACGCGCTCTATCTGGCGTCGCGCTTCGCGCCGGGCGTGCCGGTCGCGCGCGGCGCGGCGGCGCCGCTCAAGTGCCCGCCGCCCGAGCCAATCGCGCATATCCACGGCAACGACGCGCTCGGCGATATCGAGCGCATCGGGCATGTCGACGCGCTGGAGGATGGGCGCGCGGCGCATCGGTTCATCGTGGAGACGGTGCGGGCCCATCCCGGCGAGATCACGCTGCTCGCGGTCGGACCGATGACCAACCTGGCGCTCGCGCTCGAAGACGATCCGGAGATCGCCGCGCTCGTGCGCGAAGTCGTCGTGATGGGCGGCGCGTTCGGCTTCAACGGCACGCTCGGCAATACGACGCCCGCCGCCGAGGCGAACATGCACGGCGACCCGGATGCCGCCGATATCGTCTTCGGCGCGCCGTGGAAGGTGTCGATCGTGGGGCTCGACGTCACCCACGAAACCGTGATGACGACGGCGTTTCTCGCTTCGCTGCGCGACCGTGCCGGCGATGCGGGCCGCTTCGTGTGGGACGTGTCGCGCTTCTACGAACGCTTCCACGCGGACGACGGCATGTCGAAAGGCATCTACGCGCACGATTATTCGGCGGCGGCCTTCGTCGTCGCGCGCGAGCTTTATACCGTGCGCAGCGGCCCGGTGCGCGTGCTGACCGATGGCATCGCGGCGGGCCTCACGATACAAAAGCCCGCGTCGATGCTCGCGAGCGCGCCGGACTGGGACGCGCGCCCCGCCTGCGATGTCTGCATCGGCGTGGATGCGGACGCGGTGCTCGCGCTCTTCGCCAGAACCTTAACGGGCTAGCCGCGCGCCGAGCCACTCGCGCAGCGCCTCGACTTCCTCCATGCAGACGGAATGCGGCATCGGATAGGCGTTCCATTCGACGTCGCAGCCCTGCGCGCGCGCGAATTCGCACGCCTGCTCGCCGAGACTCACGTTGAGCACGTCGTCGAACGTGCCGTGCGCGGCGAAAATGGAAATCGAGCGATTGGCCTCGGAGAGCGATTCGTCGATCAGGCCTTCGGACGGAATGTAGCCCGACAGCACGATCAGCCCGGCAAGCTTCTCGGGATGCGTGAGCCCGGTGTGATAGGTCATCGCGCCGCCCTGCGAAAACCCCGCGATGAAAATGCGCTCGCTCGGAATGCCGCGCGCGTTCTGCTCCGCGATGAGCGCACGCACGCGCTCGACAGATTGCGCGATGCCCGCCTCGTCCACGCGCCGGTTGATGCCCTCGAACGACAGGATGTCGTACCACGCGCGCATCACATAGCCGTTGTTCGCCGTGACCGCGATCTCCGGCGCGTTCGGAAACACGAAGCGGATCGCGGGCGCGTCGGCTAAGCGCAACTCGGGCACGAGCGGCACGAAGTCGTTGGCGTCGGCGCCGAGGCCGTGCATCAGGATCACGGCGAATTCGGGATTCGGCGCGGTTTCGATCTCGATGGTCGAAAGTGGTTCGGTCATTGCCCGGCACTCCTGCTTCAGATGATGGGAACGAGAATCTGCACGATGCCGACGACCGACACCAGCCACACGAGCGAGCGCACGAACGGCACGCCCGCCGCGTAGAGCGGCACATAGACGAGGCGCGCGACGAAGTACGCCAGCGCGCCGTAATGCGTGAGCGCGTTCTCGCGTCCCGTCACGTGCACGATCAGCACCGCGATCGCGAAAATCGGCAGCGTTTCGAACAGATTCGCCTGCGCGCGCATGAGCCGCCCGGAGAGCTTGCCGGGCGGCGGCGTGGGGCCGTCGCGCGGTCCGGTGTTGTACCGGATGCCGACTTCGCGATTGCGCACCAATGCGGGGAGCAACACTTGCACCAGCGCGAGCACGAGCGTCCAGGCCAGCATCGTCAATTCGAAACTCATGGCGTCTCCGCAATATGAATCTGCAACGATGGGTCGCGCCCATCATGCCATCATGATCCGCGACCGTGTAGTCTTGACTGCGATCCGGCTTCGAGTCTTCCATTCATGCACGCGATGACCCTGCGTCTCTCCCCCGGCGACGACCTGCGCGCCGCGCTCGATCACGCTTTCCATGCGCGCGGTCTCTCGGCCGCGTTCGTGGTGCAGGGAATCGGCAGCCTGAGCGTCGCCCGCTTGCGCTACGCGGGGCGCGACGATGCCGCCGAACTAAGCGGCGACCTCGAAATCCTGACGCTCGCCGGCACGCTGTCCGCGCAAGGTCCTCACCTGCACATGAGCGTGTCCGACGCACACGGCCGCGTGTTCGGCGGACACGTCACGCCGGGCTGCATCGTGCGGACGACGGCGGAGATCGTCGTCGCGAATCTGCCGGACGAGCGCTACACGCGCGAGCACGACGCGGCGACGGGCTTCGCGGAGCTCGTCATTCGGCCACGGTGACGGCGATGGCGGGCTGCGCGCCGTCGAGCGCGAGTTCGTGACGCGCGATCATCTCGAAGCTCTCGCTCGTCTCCGAGTAATCCCAGCGCTCGACGGTCGTTTGCCGCATCTCAACGCCGCCGGCTTCGTGGCGAATCACGTTCACCGAATTGTCGATGGTGCCGCGCGTGCGCCAGGAAAGCGCCGTGCCCGCCTGCACCGCCCACATGCGGCGCGGAAGGCCCGCGAAGGTATCGTGCAGCGGCAGCACGTACGGCAGATGAATATGCCCGCCGAGAATGAGGTCCGCGCCCGCCCGCGCCCAGCGTTGAACCGCGCGTTCGCGGCCGTGCAACAGGTTCTTTTCGTCCTGCGCGCGCGTGACGGCCACCGGCTGATGCGTGACCACGACGCGCAGCTGCGCCGCGCCCGCCGTCTCCAGCCGCGCGGCGACGCGTCTGATCTGCTGCATCGACACTTCGCCGTCCTTGTGCCGGTACGGGCGTGTCGTGTTCACGCCGAGCGCGAGCAGCCCGGGCGATTCGAACGACGGCTCGAGATCGGCGCCGAACGCGCGTTGATGATTCGCATACGGATAAAACAGCCGGGCGAGCGGATTGAAGAGCGGAATGTCGTGGTTGCCGGGAATCACGAGCGTCGGCGTGGGACTGAGCGCATCGACGAATGCGCGCGCGGCGGCGAACTGCCTGCGACGGGCGCGCTGGGTGATATCGCCCGACAGCACGACGAGATCCGGCGACAGCGCGTCGACGAGACGCAGCAAAGCCGCTGCGACTTGCGGCCGCTCGGTGCCGAAATGTGTATCGGAAATCTGCAACAACACGGTCATGAGCGATTCGCTTCGGCCATCGCCGGTTCCGGCTTGAGCAGGAACAGCGGCTTGTCGGAGACGCGGAATTCCAGCGGCATCGGCAGCTTCGCGATCTCGCCGTCCGTCGCGATCTTGATCGATTTGCGCTTCTTCGACGGGCGCATCACCGTAATGCGCTCGAACGTGAAGCTCACGACGTGATCGGAATCGGACAGCCGCCCTGCCGCGCCATGCAGCGACAGCCACAGATGCATGAGCCGCCCCACCGGCCGCGGCGCAATCGCAACGAGCAAACCATGTTCCAGCGCGCGCGCTTCGTCCGGCATGCCGATCTGCTCCATCTGCAGCCGGTTATTGCCGACGAAGAGCGTCGACGAGCGAATCTCGGTGGTGCTGCCTTCGTGTTCGATATGCAGATGCAGGTGGCGGTGCGGCTTCAACATCGTGGCGAGCGCCGACCACAACGCGACCAGCCGGCTGCGGCCGAACTGCCGCTTGTAGATTTCGCGATCTTCGAGCAAACGTGGATAAAGCCCGAGACTCGCATTGACGAGAAACATGCGCCCGTTGACGAAGCCCACCTGCACCGGATAAGCGCGGGCGTCGAGCAGGAGTTTCGTGGCTTGTTCGAGATCGGCGGGAATGCCGTGGTCGCGGCTGAAGTAATTGAAGGTGCCGCGCGGCAGCACCGCGAATGGGCAGCCGGCGTCATGCGCCGCGTGCGCGACCGTGCAGAGCGTGCCATCGCCGCCGGCGCCGACGAGCACGCCGTCCTGCGCGAAGGCCGCGGCGGCCGCCTCGCGTGCGACGCTCGCCAGGCGGCGCGGATCGTCGACGACGCGCAACTCGAAGCGCCGCCCCGCCGCGCCCAGTTCCTGCTCGAGAATGGTGCGTGTCGCGTCGGCCGGACGGCGGCCCGAGCCCGCGTTCATCACGATGACGAACGGCGCGTCGGCGGCGAGCGTCTGTCCTGTTTCGGCGGATGCAGCGGATGTGACGGTTGGAGTCATCGGCGGCGCTCCTTGGATCCCCCGCGTGCGAAAGGCACGACGAGGCTGGCCCGCGCTTTCGCGCGAAGCCTGCCGATTATAACGAAATGCTTACAGTCAGACGGCCGGGCGCGTGGCGCGCCGCCGGTGCTTACGTGTGCTCGCCGCGAATGTAGTACTCGAGCTGCTGGATGGTGAACTGCTGCTCGGAGATGATGTTCTTCACCAGATCGCCGATGGAGATCATGCCGACGAGCTTGCCGTCGTCGATCACCGGCAAGTGGCGCATGCGCTTGTCGGTCATGAGCGCCATGCAGTCGTCGGTGGTCTGGTCCGGGCGCACATAGCGCACCTGCGAAGTCATGATGTCGCGCACGGGCGTCTGCTTCGACGCGCGGTCCATCAGGACGACTTTGCGCGCATAGTCGCGCTCGGTCATGATGCCCACGATCTCGTCACCCTCGGTGACGATTACCGCGCCGATATGCTTGTCGGCCATCAGCTTGATTGCATCGAAGACCGACGCCGTTGCGGCAACCGTATAGACGGTCTGGTCGGGTTTCGAATTCAGAACCTGTGCGACTGTTGCCATCGAGCGCCTCCGTTGTAGCGGGGAACGTTGTTGCGCCTGGGCGACGGGTTTGTCTTGCGCCCTTGAGGAGCCTAAAGCCTTGCGCGCGGCGCCTTCATCAGCATTAACCCGACCATTCGAAAAAGTATAGATCAACGGCGCGGCGCGCAAGTGCGGCGCGCCACGTGAATCGCGATTGATGCCGCGTGCCTTCAGTTTCCCCAATCGATGCCGCTAATCATGCATTCGGCGGGATTCATCGCCATGAGTACGACCACGACGGCAACGCGGCGCAATGCACCGCTTAGAGGGAGAACGAGGTGAGCAGTTCACAACAGGATATCGAGCAGCGCGTGCGGCTCGCGGGCAGCAACATGTTCGAGTTGCTCCTGTTCAGGCTCGGCGAGACGCCGGGCTCGGAGCAACGGGAACTGTACGGCATCAACGTATTCAAGGTGCGCGAAATTCTCGCGATGCCGGCGATCACCGCCGTAGCCGGATCGAGCGAGGCCATTCTCGGCGTGGCGGATATTCGCGGACAGATCATTCCGGTGATCGATCTTGCGCGCATCACCGGCTGCCGGCCGAAGAACGGGCCGAAGATCCTGCTCGTCACCGAGTTCGCGCGCACGACGCAAGGCTTCGCGGTCGAGGAAGTCGACGACATCGTGCGGCTCGAATGGAATCAGGTGCTCTCGGCGGAATCGCATTCGGGCGGCAAGACCGTGACGAGCTTCGCGCGGCTCGACGGCAACGTCGATGGCTCGCGGCTCGCGCAGGTGCTCGATGTCGAGCGCATCGTGCGCGACGTGCTGCCGTCGCGGGAAGCCGACATCACCGAGGCGAACACCGGGCGGCTGCATCTGAAGCCGGGCGCGCGCGTGCTCGCGGCGGACGATTCGGGCGTCGCGCGGGCGCTCATCGAACAAAGCCTTACCGCGATGGGCGTGCCCTTCGTGATGACCAAGACCGGTCAGGAAGCGTGGGACGTGCTGGAAGCGGCGCTCAGGAAAGCGCAGAAGGAAGGCACCGAGGTCGCGGATCACATCGCGCTCGTGCTCACGGATCTGGAAATGCCCGAGATGGACGGCTTCACGCTCACGCGCCGCATCAAGGCGGAAACGGGGCTGATGCACATTCCGGTGGTGATTCACTCGTCGCTGTCGGGATCGGCGAACGAGCAGCACGTGCGCAAGGTCGGCGCGAATGCGTATGTGTCGAAGTTCGAGGCGTCGGAACTGGCGAATGTGATGCGCGGGGCACTCGCGCACGCCGCCTGACAAACGATCGGCGCCCGGCGAACGCAAACCTCGTGAGTGTGCGTTGCCGGGCGCCGAAGCGATCTTTCAGACTATCAGCCTGGCGGATAAGCCGGGCAAGCCGAACCGGTTATTGACCGAAGAAGACCGATTGCGCCTTGTTGGCCGATTGCGTGCGGTTACCCGATTGCGCCAGCGCGTCGCGCGAGCCGCCGAAAGCGTGCACATCGGCGCCGTGAGCGTTTTCCTCGGCGGCGATCGCCTGTGCGCTCGGGCCTTGTTGCGAAGCCGGCGCGCCGACTGCCGGACGGTAGAACGGCGCCGGGCCGTAGCCGCTCGCGAAAGCGGGGGCGGCGAGCGTGGCGGAAGCGGCGATCAGGAGAGTAGCGAGAAGATTGCGTTTCATGGTGTGCTCCAAAGACGGTTGACGTTCAATCAGAAAGCGCCGCAGCGGTCTTGCGAGAAACTGTCTGCTACGTCGATGGAATGCAGTGTATACCCCTACTATCGGTTTTTTATCCCCATAAGTTTCAATTCACTTTTCGCTCTGAGCCAACAATCACTGGCCGCACGGGCGTGCGAATTCGGCGCAGAGGCCTGCGTGGCAAGGCTTTACGCTTGTCGGGCCGCAACGCCTTATCCAACTTCGTTTGGCAGGGACGGAACAAATAATCGAGGGAACGCGCGTGCAACATACCGGCACGTGCGCCGATCCGGGACGTTATCTCAGTGAACGAGCCGCCGGATCAGCCGGACCAGCTCGGCGGGCGGATTGCCCTTCTGGCAGTAGCCGTCGAATCCGGCATGGACGGCCTCGGGCCGCACGGTCTCCTCGCCCAGCGCCGTGAACGCGATGATCACCGCCTCACGCGTGCGGGCGATGCGACGGAGCACGCGCGCGGTGGCGAAGCCGTCGTGCTCCGGCATGGTGATGTCCAGGATGAAGACGTGCGGCACCCAGCTATCGACCGAATGCAGGGCAGCGACGCCGGACAGCGCAAAGCGCGTGTCGAATCCGTCGGATTCGAGCGCGGCCGACAGCGCTTCGGCGCTATGGACGTTGTCGTCGACGACAAGGATGCGCCACGGGGCGCGGTGCAAGTCGACGCTACGGTTCGTCCACAACGCGCAATGAGGGGAATGCAGGGACACGGACATGGGCATCGGACGAGATCACACGTCCCGCGGCGCAGCACGTTTCGCGCCCGCCCCGCTGCGCGGCGCTCAGGCGTCGTTCGCGCTTCGTTCCGGCTTCGCTCAGGCGTCGCTTTCCTTCTTGCTTTTGCGCCGCTTGCCCGACGCAGCGCTTTCGCTCTCGCGCAGCCGCGCATTCGCCTCGACCAGCGATGCCGCGTCGCGCTGCCGCAACGCGAGATCGAGCTCCCCGAGCGCGCCGAAGAGCGCAGTCTGTTCCGCCTCGTCGGGCGGCGCGGTGTCGCGCGACGCCACGCGCCGCGCTTCCTTGTCGAGCCGTTTCAGGAGCTTTGCGCCGAAGCGGGTGTCGATTGCGCCTTCGCGCGCGAGCCCCGCGATCACCGACGCGAGCCGGATCACGCCCGCTGCCGTCGATTGGGTCGCCCCGTCCAGATCGTCACGGTCTTCCACTGCCTTCTCCCCATGTTGGCACGCGGCGCCGCGCGCCGGCGGCGAACTCCACGCGGGCGCCGCGTGTGCGCCCGTCTTGCGTGGCGCGATCATACGCCATCAATATGACAGCCATATTTGCACGTCCTGACGCAGCCGGGGCGATCATTTCGCTAGCCGATCACGCGCGACGAGCGCGATTCGGGGCGCGACCGGTGGCACACTAGCGCGTGGCGGCGCGAATCTCCGATGCGTCGACGCGCGCGCCATCAGCAGACACGCCGATCTACCAGAACGCAACCGAATGACCGCATGAATCCCGCTACCCTGCAAAGACCGCCTTACGGCTCCGATTTCTCCGGCCTCGTCTGCGGCTTCCGGTTTCATGTCGATCAACCGGCCAGCCGATCGATGCCGAGGCCGCGAGCGAATGGCTCGCACGCGACGACACCACGCGGGAATTCGTCTGGCTGCACTTCGATCTCGCGAACAGCTCGTGCGAGCGCTGGATGCGCGGCCGCCTCGGCCTGCCCGACGCCTTCTTCGACACGCTCAACGAAGGCTCGCATTCGACGCGCATCGAGCATCAGGAAGGCGCGCTCTTCGCGGTCATCAACGACGTGATGTTCAACTTCGAGCTGACGCCCTCGGAGATCGCGACGCTGTGGGTCTACACGCATCAGAAGCTGCTCGTCACGGCGCGCCTCAAGCCTTTGCGCTCCGTCGATTCGCTGCGCGAGTCGGTCAGGCGCGGCGAACTGTTCCGCTCGCCCGCCGAACTGCTCGCGCATCTGCTGCGCGATCAGGCGGACCTGCTCGTGCATATCGTGCGGCGCACGAGCGTCGAGGTGGACGGCATCGAAGACCGTTTTCTTTCGATGCGCGGCGCCGCGACCCGCACCGATCTCGGCGGCCTGCGTCGTGTGCTCGTGCGATTGCAGCGCCTGCTCGCGCCCGAACCCGGCTCCGTGTTCCGTCTGCTCGCGCGGCCGCCGCGCTGGCTGCATGCGCAGGACATTCAGGACCTGCGCGATGCGACCGAAGAGTTCTCGCTCGTGCTCAATGATCTCGCGGGCCTCGTCGAGCGCATCAAGCTGCTGCAGGAAGAAGTCGCGACGCGCATGGGCGAGCAAAGCAACCGCACGCTCTTCACGCTGACGCTCGTGACCGTGCTTGCGCTGCCGATCAATATCGTCGCGGGCTTTTTCGGCATGAATGTGGGCGGCATTCCGCTCGCGGAGAACCATCACGGTTTCTGGCTGCTGGTCGCGATCGTCGCTACATTCACCGTGCTCGCCGGATGGTGGGCCTTCCGTCGCCGCCGCGATATGTAGGAAGAAGCAGGCACGTCCGATGCGGCATCACTGGTGAGGCGCACGCCTCGCAAACCGTCGGAGGTGATCATGGACAAGAACCGCATCGAAGGCACGGCTCGCCAGATGAAAGGCATCGTCCGCGAAGCCGTCGGGAAGGCGACCGGCAGCCGCGGCACGCAAATGCGCGGCACGGCCGAAAAAATGGCGGGCAAGATGCAGGCGAAGCTCGGCGCGGCAGCCGATGCCGTGCGGCGCATCAAGAAGTAGCGCCGCGCGGCTCGCTGAAAGTGTCAGAAGCCCAGGTCGCTCAGGCCCGGATGGTCGTCGGGCCGGCGGCCGAGGGGCCAGTGATATTTGCGATCCGCTTCCTTGATCGGCAGATCGTTGATCGACGCGTGGCGATGGGTCATCAGCCCCGCTTCGTTGAATTCCCAGTTCTCGTTCCCGTAGCTGCGATACCAGTTGTTGGCATCGTCATGCCACTCGTACGCGAAGCGCACCGCGATGCGGTTGCCCTCGTACGCCCATAACTCCTTGATCAACCGGTAGTCGAGTTCGCGCGCCCATTTGCGCCGCAAAAACGCGACCACTTCCTCGCGGCCATTCGCGAACTCGGCGCGATTGCGCCAGCGCGTATCCACGCTATAGGCCAGCGATACGCGCTCGGGCTCGCGCGTGTTCCATGCATCTTCGGCAAGACGGACTTTCAGCTTGGCGGATTCTTCGTCGAACGGCGGAAACGGCGGTTTGCTTTCCATGGCAATTTCTCCTTCGAAGCGATGAGTTAGAAAGTAGACAGATCTGTCTACCCGACGCACTCTAGCGCAGGTAGACGAACCTGTCTACAATAGATTGCATGAAACCATCGGCATCGTCTTTCGATCTCGCGGAGCTCGCGCCGGACGCGCGCATCCTGCACACCGCGCACGATCTCTTCTATCGCGACGGCATTCGCGCGACGGGCATCGATCGCGTGATCGCGGAATCGGGCGTCGCGAAGAAGACGTTTTATCGTTACTTTCCGAGCAAGGATGATCTGATCGTCGCGTTCCTGGACTTTCGTCACGAGAACTGGATCGCGTGGTTCCGCGATGCCCTGGCTCGCCACGGCGGCACGCTCAATGCGCTCGTGCCGGCGCTCGCCGAATGGTTCGGCAGCGAGAGCTATCGCGGTTGCGCGTTCATCAATTCGGTCGTGGAAGTCGGCGCGACGCTGCCGCAGGCCTTGGATATTTCGCGGCGTCACAAGCGCGACATGACCGCGGCCATTCGCGCGCTGATGCCGGCTTCGCGCACCGCGAAGGCGGACGCGCAGGCGCTCGCTTTGGCCGTCGACGGTGCGATCGTGACCGCGCAGTTCGCGGACTCGCCAGCCGATGCGTTGAAGGCGCTCGCCCGCGTGGTCCGCGCGATCCGGGCCAGCGCAACGGAGCGCCAGATCGCCGGATGAGCCGGTCAGGCGCTACCTGACCGTTGCGTTTTCGATCAACGGAACAGACGGTTGCAGTTCGAACGTCAGCTCGGCTGGCTTCGGGGCATTAGTTGCGCCGTCGTTCGCAGAAGGCGTGCGCTCGCCGGATTGCGTCTTCACCGAGCAACACAGCATCGAACTGATCTGCGAGATGTCCTCGGTACTCAACGTTGCGACGTCGGCCTTCAGGTTGAGCAAGGTCACGACGGCCTGGTAGCGCGCTCGCATCAGATCGCGTTGCGTGACGTAGAAGGTGTCGATGGCACGCAAGACATCGACGCTCGTGCGGCTGCCCGTTCGATAGCCGATCTTCGTCGCGTCGAGCGCCTCGCGCGTCGATCCGACGAGGCGCGCGAGCGTTGTGGTCCTCTCGCGCGCCTGGATATAGCGCGCGTAATTGTCGCGCGCCGAGTTCTCCGCCTGTCGCGATGCCAGCAGGACTCCCTGTTCCGCCTTGTCCTCCAGCGCAAGGGATTGTCTGACACGCCCTTGAATTTCGCCGCCCGTCAGCAACGGAATGCTCACCGACAGCATGCCCGTGGTCGTCGTGGTGGGCATGGCATAGCCTGCAGCCGCGCCGGCCGGCGTGTATGACCCCGTGAGATTGACAACCGGATAGCCAGCGGCGCGCGCTTTCTTGGTGTCGTACTTGGCAATTTCCCAGTCGATCTGCTTGGACTGCACGTCGTAGCCGCGCGCCTTTGCTTCGTCGACCCAGACTTCCGCGCTCTCCGGAGAAAGCTTCGGCAATGGAAGATCGCGCGGCAGCGCGGCGAGCGAAGTGAACGGTTGACCGCTCACCAGCTCGACAGCGCGACGCTTGATGGACAGCTCCTGTTGCGCGTCCAACTGCTGAAGGTGCGCCTGCTCGCGAGCCACCTCACCGTCGCGCACGTCGATCAGCGTCGCCTCACCGGCCGCGCGCTTGCGACGAATCTCCTCCGATTGCGCCTGGATGGCAGCACCATATTCGATCGTGCGCTTCAGTTCGTCCTCGGCTGCGAGCTCCTCGAAGTAGGCCTTCACGGCGCGAAGCATCGCGCTCTGCTGTGCACCGGCAAGATCGACCACGCCCTTCGCCGCGACATAGTCCGATTGTTTGTACGCCGTCCATTTGCTCCAGTCGAACAGCGCCTGCGACACGCTGACCATCCAGCCGCTCTGCCAGTAGGTCTGCCTCGGAAAGCTCTCCACTTCGATGCGGTTATACGTTCGCCCCCAGCCTCCTCCTATCTGCGGGAGCAACGCTGCGCGCGCGATCGGAAGGGCCTGCTTCGCTGCCTCGTAGTCGGCGCGTGCCTGCGCGAGTTCGGCATCGTGGCCGAGCGTCATGTCGACGATGGAACGCAAGTCGTCCGCGCGTGCCGGCGCAACGCACGCCAGCGTGCCAGCGAGAATCCAGCCCGCAACATTGTTCTTTCTCATGCGACGACTTCCTCGCCAGCCTCGGTATTGACGCCGTTGTCCCGCACGAGCGCGCCATCGGTGAAGCGAAAGCGCACATCGAACGTGGATGCAAGGGACATGTCGTGTGTGATGACGACCACGGTTCGATCCAGTTCGCGCAGCAAGCTGGCGATCCGGCGCACGGAAACCGGGTCGAGGTTGGACGTGGGTTCGTCGAGCAGCAACAACTCACGATCCTGATACAGCGCGCGCGCCAGCAACAGACGCTGCCGCTGCCCCGCGGAGATATTGGCGATGGTGTCGCTGATGATCGTGCGGGTTCGCATGGGCAGGCGCATGATGTCGTCGATCAGGCCGACCTTTTCAAGCAGAGCGTGCATGCGATCCTCGTCCGGATTGCCGGCGAAGAGCGTCACGTTATCCGCGATGGAGCCATGCAGGATGATGTCGCCCTGGCGCATATGCGCCTGATGACGGCGGATCTCGTCGACGGTCAGGTTCGGCCACGCGATGCCGTTCAGCGCGATCTGACCGTGCTGCAGCGTTTCCGCCGCCGAGAGCAATTTGAACAGCGTGGACTTGCCGCTGCCCGATGGCCCGACGATGGCGATCTTGTCGCCCTTGCGCACGCTGAAGCTCGCGTCGCGCAGCACGGGTTCATCGGACACGCCGTAACTGAACGTGACATCGCGCACGTCCAGCCTGTCGAAAGCGCGAATCTCGGTGGCGCGCTGGCTATCCTTCAACGGCGTGTAGCGTTCGTTTTTCGCCTCCACGATATCGTCCACGCGCGCGGTCGGCACGGTCAGCATGAAATACTCGAAGGCCGCGTTGATCGCGCGCGAGAAGCGTTCCGACAACAGCGCCTTGTAGATCAGGAACGAATAGAACACACCGACGGAGATCTTTCCGCCCAGCATCAGGCGCGCGGCCATCCACGTGATGAGGATGGTATCCGCATACTGAAGCAGCTTGAGGATCGAATCGCGCGTCGAGGCCAGCCGGCTGCTCGAGAGCCGGGCTGCGACATACGTCTTGTAGATCGTCATGTAGATCGCGGTACGGCGTGTTTCGCCCTGCGCGAGCTTGAGCAGTGAAGCCGCCCGGATCGTTTCGATCATGGAGTCGTCGCAGCGCGCGGAGGTTTCCAGAACGAGCGCGTGCGTGTCGCGCATCGACGGATACATGCTGAATGCGAACGCGAAGTACAGCGCGAACACGAGCACGGCGATGATCGTGAGCTTCGGGCTCTGAATGATCATGAGCCCCAGGGCGAGCGCGCCCACTATCAGATCGATGAAGAGGGAGACGGTCGTGCGCGTCGCGAAGTTATTGATCTCGTCCTGCGCCTTCACCTTCGCGAAGACGTCGCCGACGTGGCGCTTCTCGAACCACGACATCGGGTTGCGCAGCAGGTGGCCGACGAGCCCCTCGGTAGCGTTGACCTGCGCCATGCCGTTCACCAGCTCGGTGAGATAGGCCTGTACATACTGGCTCAGCGCGCCGATCACGAAGATGCTGGCGAAAGTCACGACCAGCACGTTCAGGAGATTGCGGTTATCCGCCGCGACGACATAGTCCAGCACCAGGCTGCCGAAGTAAGGAGACGCGAGAATCGCGAACTGGCTGCCCAGCGCCACGAACAGCACTTTGGCGATCTGCGCGTTCAGTTGGGGATTGAGCGCGCGCACGCGCTTCACCGCGGCGGGCACGCGCGATTTCGCGGAGATGCGGGGCATCTCCGGCGTCGGCGCGAACTCGAGCAGGAAACCGGAGACGGTGCTGATGAACAGGTCCATCGATACGCGCCGCCGGCCGCTCGCCGGGTCGATCACCTGGACGAAGCCCCGGCCGTACTTTTCGAAGACGACGAAATGCGCGCCGCCGAAGTGGAGGACAGAACCTTTCTTGATCGGTGAAAGATCCGAAGGATCGAAGCGGTACGCCTGAACGGACAGCCCGAAATCGATCGCAACGTCGTAGAGATCCATCAACGTGAGACCGTTGGCGGAAATCGGCTTGTACGCGGATAGTTCGCGCACTTCGGTGGCTCGTCCGTGATGGGATAGCACCATCGCGAGGCAGGCGTACCCGCACTCCGCCACTTCGTTCTGGTAAATGACTCGCACTGTCAACCTCTTAGCATTCGGAACAAAGGTGCAAGCACCCATTCGGCGATGGTTCTGCGCTCGACCACGATGCTCGCGGTCGCCTTCATGCCCGGCAGGATGGCGAGGTGCTGCCCGTCGAAGTCGAACGTTTTACTTTTCAGCGTGGCCCATGCCATGTATTCGCCATCGCCGCTTTTCGCGCCGTCCTGCTCGCCCATGCCGATGGTCGTGCCGGAGATGGAATCGATCCTCGCTTCGTAGGTACCGAATTTCGTGTACGGGAAGGCATCGAACTTGAGCCGGACAATCTGGCCCTCCTTGACGAAGCCGCGCCGCCGGGAAGGAATGCGCAGAGCGGCGCGCAGCGGACCGTGGTCGTTCGTCGCGATGACGAGCGCAACGTCACCCTCGGTGAGCGTGCGGCCGGCCACCAGGCTCGAAAAGGTGACGACGCCCGCACCCGGCGCCGACACGGTCGCGTCCTGACGCTCGCGCTCGTAGCGCGAGCGAATGTCCTGAACCTCTCTGTCGTGCCGCGCTTCGAGTTCGCGCACCTGCGCGTCGAGGTCCGCGCGCGCGCTGCGCGTCGCGTCGACGTCGCCCGCCAGCTGCTGGCGGCGTGCTCTCGTCTGCGCGACCGCGACCTTGCCCTGATGGACATCCGCCTGGGCCTGCTCGATTCGATCGGCCGTCACATATTCGGAAACGGAATTCAGACGCGTCACCTTGCGCTCGGATTCATTGACGAGTTGACGGCCTTGCGCGATCTGCTCGTCGAGCGCGGCCAGTTCCGCGCGCCGGCTTGCTTCCGTCACACGCGAGGCCTCGAGCTGCGCGTTCAACTGGGCACGCCGCTGCTCGTACTGGTCGTCGGCGGCGCGAATCTGTTCGTCCCGCGCCTGTTCGTCGAAGACTTGCCGGCGCTGACCGTTGGCCGACAACGAAAGGTCGCGCTGCAGCCGGAAGAGCGGCGCGCCCAATGCCACGCGCTCGGCAGGCTTCGCATAAATGGCGGACACGAGCCCCGCGAGGCCGCGAATTTTGATTTCGGCGGGCGAGACGATTTCGCTTGGCACATCCTGCTTGAGTTCGACCTGATGCATGAACCCGAAGGCGATTGCACCGACGACAAATGTCGACGTGGCATAGGCGATCCAGCGCCAAGGCACGTCCTTGAATTCGGGGAGGCTCGTTGCTTGCATAGCGCTCGATGATGGATGTCGGTTGGCAATATATGTGTCGCGTGCAAGCTGTCTGCCGCTCGTGGCAGACGGTCCGGTCAACGCGCGGATTGTTGGGCGAAAGCGCTATTTCGCGGCGGCAAACGAATACATCGCCGGGTGGCCCGAAGTGAGCCACTGAGGGTAGTTTTCGGAGAGCGCGGCTTCGATATCGCCCGCAAGGCGCTGCGGCGCGCCCTCGTCGGCAAGCCGGATAGGGTCGAACAGACGGACCTTGAACCGCCCCTGCTCGAATCGGAGATAAAACGGCAGCAGCAGCGCGTCGAACGTGGCGCCCATGCGGAACACACCGTTATGGATTCTCGCGTTGCGCCCGAACATGGATACACCGACCGTTTCCATCGGATAACGATGCATCGTGTACGGCGGCACGTCCGAGAACAGCACGGCCACGCCGTGACGTTTGAGCGCACGGGCGACGCGCACGCCCAAGCCGCCGCGATTCGGATCGTTGTAGGTATAGAGAACCTTGATGCCGGGAATCAATGCGTGATCATCGCCATACTGGTTTTGCGGAACTCCCGATACCACGGCGAGCGAATCGATCCCGAGCAAAGCGCCCATTTTTTCGACGACGTAGATGTTCGCGTACTGCGAAACGTAGTGAAACGGGGAAACGAATATGGGCTTGCCAGGCGCGATGCTTTTTAGCCGCCGCACTTCGTCTGCGAGTGTTTGCGCCACGGCATCGAGATCCGGCAGTGATTCGCCGTTTCGAATCGCGCGACCAAAGTAGATGCGCTGGTCGATCAGCTTTTCGAGCAATATGCCAGCGCGAGCGCGCTGCGCGATCTCGGCGGGTAATCCCAAAAGATCGCGACCAAGCTCAGCGCGACTGACTCCGGTCGCACGCCAACGCACGTCGCACCAGCTACGCATCAACCATCCGACGTTGGCGAGACGCTCGATATTTTTCACCGGAATGCGGCCAATCAAGGAACGGCGCGCACGGAAGTTTTGTCGCGCAACCCACTTCCTGATCGATCGAACAATGGCAGACATTTACGGATAGACTGAATTCGAAAAAAACCCAATTGCTCAATGAACAGCACCGCAATGAAAGAGGTAGAGTGCTTTTAGCCATCGGCGCAAGTGAATATCGCGGACTCCGTTTAGGTAACAGAATTTTCAGGCGCACCCACACAGGCGCGCCCAGATCTCTCTTTTGAGAGATCCGCATTACCCTATCACTACAGATTCCGCTGTAATCGTAAGATTAATGTTCGTTGTGTTGGTCGCAGTCGTAGTCGTAGTCGACTTATTACCACCACCCGCCAGTTGCAATTGAACCAGCATATTGCGATCGAGTTTTTGCATGCCACACATTCCAGATTAAAAACGCTAACACGAGAGCGGTCAGGAATTAATTCCTAACCGCTATTCTGCTTTAGCCGGTGATGCTAATCGTCAGATCCGTCGTGTTCGTTGCCGACGAATTGACCGACGACTTTGCCGTGCCGCCAGCGATTTGAGCTTGAACCAGAACGTTGCGATCGATCTTTTGCATGATTTAATTCCTTTTCGAAAATTTAAAGAAACATTACGGCCGTTGCATCGCGAAGCATCGCGCCTTGATTTGACGCAATGCTCGCACCTCGAGCGGCTGTTACTTTGCCTGAATGATGATGTAGACCGTATTGCTCGCATTAGCGCGCGAGTTCTTCGCGCAACCGCCAGCCAGTCCGGAGTTCATCAACGCGGTGCGCTCGATTTTCTGCATGACTTACCTTTATTCAGACTTCGAGACGTTGACGTCCAGGGTCGTGTTGTTCGTCGCCGTGGACGAAATCACGTCCTTAGCCGCACCACCGGCGATTTGAGCTTGAACCAATGCGCTACGCTCAATCTTTTGCATTTTGAACCTCACTAATAACTAGTTTTAAAAAAACATGCCCACACCTGAATGTGAACACACAGAAAATCGCTGCGACGTACCGATACAGTCATCGGAAAGTCGCAGTCGATCGTCTCCGTTAGCTGGAGAAGATACCCGTTGCGTTTGGGCAAATGAATCTTATATTTTTGCCGTACTAATCACTAGCGCGATTAATCCTAAAAAATTAGGGATGCATGGAAGATTGAATAAAACAATGCGCACCCTCTGCGAAAAAGCACCCCCTTTTGTGCGTTGATTGCTTTTTCTCATCGAATAAATTCGATATGCACCGTGGCGGTCCCGCACGCTAATTGCCGATCTAATTCAGAAGCCATAAGGTTTATGAATGGAGTAACGCTTTGAGCTAAACCCGCGCCTTAATTGCTGCCTAAAAGCTATTAACTCACCACGATCGACGCCATCATCCCTTCGACCACCTCCGCCAGCCTGTCGAAGTTCGTGGCGATCTGATCGTTCGGCACGCACGCATAACCCAGCATCAAGCCCTTTTTCGCCGCGAGCCGGTTCATGTAGTAATGGCCGAGCGGCCGGGTCACGACTCCGGCGCCGAGCGCGGCGGCGGCGACAGCGCGGTCGTCTGCCGTATCCGGCAGTTCGAGCACGAAGTGCAGGCCGGCTTCATCGCCGCGCACGGGCAAGGCATCGCCGAAGCGCGACCGGATCGCGTTGATCAGTAACTCGCGCCGTTCGCCGTACAGGCCGCGCATGCGGCGCACATGCGAGGTGAGATGGCCGTCCAGGATGAACTCGGTGAGCACGGCCTGCTGCATCAGCTGGCCCTCGCGATAGAGCTCGGCCACGCCGGTACGAAACGAATCGACGAGATTCTCCGGCACCACCATATAGCCCATCCGCAGTCCCGGATACAGCATCTTGCCGAGACTGCCGACATAGATCACCTGCCCCGCATCGTCCAGTCCCTGCAGCGATGACAGCGGCCGGCTGCCATAGCGGAACTCGCTGTCGTAGTCGTCCTCGATGATCCACACCTTGTGCTGACGCGCGAACTCCAGCAGCGCGCGACGTCGCGCGAGGCTCATCACCATGCCGAGCGGGTATTGATGCGACGGCGTCACGAGCGCGATGCGCGGGGGCTCGGCCATGTCGCGGGCGGTCGGGTTCAGGCCTTCGACGTCGACGGGAACCGGCACGAGCGTCAGACCCGACGATTGCAGCACGCTGCGCACGCCCCAATAGCACGGCTCCTCGACCCACGCGCGGTCGCCGAAATCGGTCAGCAGCCGCACGGCGAGATCGATCGACTGATGAATGCCCGTCGTGATGATGATCTGGTCCGGCTGGCACTTCACCGAGCGCGCGACGCGCAAATAGTCCGACAACGCGCGGCGCAACGGCCGATAGCCGCCGCCGGGCGCATACGTGAGCAGCTCGGGACTCGCGCGCTTCCAGAGGCGCGCCTGCAGGCGGCTCCATGTGCGCGCCGGAAACTCCGCGACATCCGGCACGCCCGGCATGAACGCGCCCCACTGCTTCGGCGATACGCCCGCCTGCGCGATCAGCCGCTCGCCGCGGCGCGATATCGTGCACGGCGCCTTCGTTGCTTCGGGCGGCTGCCTGAGGGCGCCATCGCGCGGCGCGGTGTCGGCGACATAGGTGCCGCTGCCCGTCGTCGACGTCACATAGCCTTCGGCCGTGAGCTGCTCGTAGACATGCAGCACGGTATTGCGGGCAATGCCGAGATCGAGCGCGAGCGTGCGCGAACTCGGCAGCTTCGTGCCCGGCGCGAGCTGGCTCGTGAGGACCGCCTGCTGCATCAGTTCCAGCACCTGCCGGTACATCGGCTCGGCGGCCGCGCGGTCGAGCCGCGCGCTCAGCCAGTCGGCAAGGATGATCGTGTCCATCGGTTCTCCGCGGTCGGAACCATCCCTTCAGAACGCCGAAGTGGTTCTATTCTGAATATTGAAATGGCTCCCCATTTTAGAACCGTCCCGAGCTATAGTTATCCCAAGCAGTGGAAAAAATTTCCGGGCGTCCGCGGGACGTTCGGCAGTATCAGGGTTTTCCGAAGGAGACACGGAAGATGAAAACCGATCAGGTGATCGTCAGCTTTCGCGGCGTGCGAAAGACCTATGACGGCGAAACGCTCGTCGTCAAATCGCTCGATCTCGATATCTATCAGGGCGAATTTCTCACGCTGCTCGGGCCGTCCGGCTCTGGCAAGACGACCTGCCTCATGATGCTCGCGGGCTTCGAGTTCCCGACAGGCGGCGAGATCTGGCTCGACGGCAAGCTGCTCAACAAGGTGCCGCCGCACAAGCGCGACATCGGCATGGTGTTTCAGAACTACGCGCTCTTCCCGCATCTGTCGGTGCAGCAGAACGTCGAGTATCCGCTGACGGTGCGCAAGATGTCCGCGGAGGAACGCGCGCATCGCGTGAACAACGCGCTCAAGATGGTGCGCATGGAGAGCTTCGCCAAGCGTTATCCGGCGCAGTTGTCCGGCGGTCAGCAGCAGCGCATCGCGCTTGCCCGCGCGCTCGTGTTCGAGCCCAAGCTCGTGCTGATGGACGAGCCGCTCGGCGCGCTCGACAAGCAGTTGCGCGAGCACATGCAGATCGAGCTGAAGGCGCTGCATGAAAAGCTCGGCGTCACCTTCGTCTACGTCACGCACGATCAGGGCGAAGCCCTCACGATGTCCGACCGCGTCGCCGTGTTCGACAAGGGCATCGTGCAGCAGCTCGACACCGTCGATCATCTCTATGAAGCGCCGTGCAACGAGTTCGTGGCGAACTTCATCGGTGACAGCAACCGGCTGCGCGGCACCATCGAACAGGCGCAAGGCGATTACTGCGAGATCCGTCTCGCGGACGGCACGCGCCTGTCCGGCCTCAATGTCGCGAACGCGAAACCGGGAGCGTCCGCCATCGCGTGTATCCGGCCCGAGCGCATGAAGCTCACGCAAGGCAACGGACACGCCAATGGCAACGTCAACGCGCTGTCCGGCGAGGCGAAGAGCCTCATCTATTTCGGCGATCACGTACGCATGCGCTGCGGCGTGCGCGAGCAGGACGAGTGCTTCGTCAAGGTGCCGCTCGGCACCGCGGCGCTCGACGGCTTCGCGCCCGGCGCGCCCATCGCACTCGAATTCGCACCCGAGCATTTGCGCGTGTTCGCCTGAATCCGAAGCAAGCGCTTCGCTTCCCACCCGTCGTTTCACTGATAAAACCAAACCGACAGAGGAAACCATCATGAAGAAGTTCGCATCGTGCTCAACGGCGGCTGCCGCCGCGCTCCTGTTCGCGTCCGCCGCTCATCTGGCGAACGCGGCGGAGATCACCGTCGTCAACTTCGGCGGCGCGAACGGCGACGCGCAGAAGGTCGCGTTCAACCAGCCGTTCGAGCAGTCGACCAAGAACAAGGTCACGGCCGTCGAGTACAACGGCGAACAGGCCAAGGTCAAGGCGATGGTGGAAGCGAAGCACGTCAACTGGGACGTCGTGGAGGTCGAATCGGGCGATCTCGGCCGCGGCTGCGACGAAGGCCTTTACGAGAAACTCGACTGGTCGAAGATCGCGAAGAAATCGGACCTCGTGCCCGAATCGCCGGCGACGTGCGGTGTCGGCTTCTTCGTATGGTCGACGGCACTCGCCTATAACGCCGACAAGCTCAAGACCGGCCCGGCAAGCTGGGCGGACTTCTGGGACACGAAGAAATTCCCCGGCAAGCGCGGCATGCGCAAGGGCGCGCGCTACAACCTCGAATTCGCGCTGATGGCCGATGGCGTCGCGCCGAAGGACGTCTACAAGGTGCTCGGCACGAAGGCCGGCGCTGACCGCGCGTTCAAGAAGCTCGACGAACTGAAGCCGAACATCCAGTGGTGGGAAGCAGGCGCACAACCGCCGCAGTTCCTCGTCGCGGGCGATGTCGTGATGTCCACCGCCTACAACGGCCGCATCGACGCGGCGCGCAAGGAAGGCAAGAACCTCAAGGTCGTGTGGAACGGCAGCATCTACGACCTCGACTACTGGGCCATTCCGAAGGGTTCGCCGAACAAGGACGTGGCGCAACAGTTCATCGCGTATTCGGTGTCGCAGAAGCCGCAGGAAGTCTATGCGCAGCACATCGCGTACGGTCCGGTGAACAAGGCCGCGATCTCCGCGCTCGACGCGAAGACCAAGTCCGATATGCCGAATTCGCCGGAGAACGCGAAGAACGCGGTGCTTCAGGACATGGCGTTCTGGACCGACCACGGCGACGAGCTCGAGCAGCGCTTCACCGCGTGGGCATCGAAATAAGCGGATTTCAGCCGGCATGACGGCCGCGCTCGCGTAGGGCGCGGCCGGGAAGGAGACACCAACGTGAACACCATGACGATCCCCGCGGACGACTCGCGCGAATCGAGCGCGCGTCTCAAGCGCGAACTGAAGATCGCCGATGCGAAGAAGCGCGCCATGGCGCTTATGCTCATCGCGCCGCTCGCCATTTTCCTGTTCCTGATTTTCGTGGTGCCGATCGGCGCGCTGCTCACGCGCGCGATCGAAAATCCCGAAGTCGCGAACGCGCTGCCGCATACCGGCGCCGCGCTCGCGAAATGGGACCGCAAGACGCCGCCATCGGACGAAGCGTATGCCGCACTCGCACAGGATCTCACCGCGATCTCGGACGGCGAATCGATGGGCGCGCTCGCCCGGCGCCTGAACACCGAAATTCCAGGCTACCGCTCGCTCGTCGCAAAGACGGCGCGCGCGATGCCGCTGACCGGCGACGACGGCAAGGCCCTGCCCGCCGCGCAGATCAAGTCGAAGATTCTCGACATCGACGAACGCTGGAACGATCCCGCCTACTGGCAAGCGATCGCGAAGAACGCGGGCCGATATTCGCCCTTCTACATCCTCGCATCGCTCGATCACAAGCAGAACGGCTTCGGCGATATCGTCCACGCCGATCCGGATCAGTCGATCTACCTCAACGTCTTCGGCCGCACGTTCGTGATCGGCTTCGGCGTGACGCTGTTCGCGCTGCTGCTCGGCTACCCGCTCGCCTACTGGATCTCGACGCTGCCCGCGCGCCGCGCGAACCTCGTCATGGTGCTCGTGCTGATTCCGTTCTGGACCTCGGTGCTCGTGCGCGTCGCCGCGTGGATCGTGCTGTTGCAGAGCGAGGGCCTCGTGAACAAGGCGCTGATCGGCAGCGGGTTGATCGGCTCGCCGCTCGCGCTGCTTTTCAACCGCGTGGGCGTTTATATATCGATGACGCACATCCTGCTGCCGTTCATGATCCTGCCGCTCTACAGCGTGATGAAATCCGTGCCGCCCACTTACCAGCGCGCGGCGGTATCGCTGGGCAGCCATCCGTTCGCCGCATTCTGGCGCGTGTATGTGCCGCAGACCTATCCGGGCATCGGCGCGGGCGTGCTGCTCGTGTTCATTCTCGCGATCGGCTACTACATCACGCCGGCGCTGCTCGGCGGGCCGAACGACCAGATGGTCAGCTATTACATCGCCTACTTCACCAACGTGACGATCAACTGGGGCATGGCCTGCGCGCTCGGTGCGCTGCTGCTGGCCGCGACCCTCGTGCTGTATGTGATCTACGGACGCTTCACGCGCTCGAACGTGAGCCTGGGGTAAACAAAGATGAAACTCGCCAAACCGATGTTCGCGCCGCATACGTCAGCCATCGAGCGCGCCTGGTATTTCACGTTGCGCATCCTGTGCGTGCTGATCCTGCTGTATCTGATCCTGCCGGTGCTCGCGATCGTGCCGCTGTCGTTTTCATCGAGCACCTTTCTCGTCTACCCGATTCCAGGCTGGTCGATGCGCTGGTATCACAACCTCGTCATGTCGCAGGAATGGCGCATGGCGGCGAAGAACAGCTTCATCGTTGCACCTTCCGCAACGCTCGTCGCGACGATCCTCGGCACGCTCGCGGCGGTCGGGCTGACGAAGGCGAACTTCATCGGCAAGAGCGTGCTGATGGCCGTGCTCATTTCGCCGATGATCGTGCCGGTGATTGTCGTCGGCGTCGGCATGTATCTGTTCTTCGCGCCGCTCGGCATCGCCAATACGTATTTCGGGCTGATTCTCGCGCACGCGGCGCTGGGCGTGCCCTTCGTCGTGACGACGGTCGGCGCGACGCTGCAGAACTTCAACCACAATCTCGTGCGCGCGAGCCAATCGCTCGGCGCGAGCCCGCTGACGACGTTTTTCCGCGTGACCTTGCCCGTTATTGCGCCGGGCGTGATCTCGGGCGCGCTGTTCGCGTTCGCGACCTCGTTCGATGAAGTCGTGGTCACGCTCTTCCTCGCCGGCGCCGAGCAAACGACGCTGCCGCGCCAGATGTTCACCGGTATTCGAGAGAACATCAGCCCGACCATTGCGGCGCTCGCCACGATTCTCATCGTGTTCTCGACGAGTCTGCTGCTGGCGCTGGAGTGGCTGCGGGGACGGGCGGCGAAGCGTGCGGTCGCGGGATGAGGCGGGCGCCGGACCGCTGCAGATAGGGCGGACTGGCGGGAACGCCCGCGCGGTGGGCCGCCTGGTTGGGCCATGTGCTTTTGCGAAGGGTCACGGGTGCAGTCGATCCGAGGCTTTCGCGGGCCACTGACTCGCGGACGGGGCATTCTTATGAGACTCACATCGCGCGATCGAACGGCGGACGCTGCCATCGTCGCCTGAATTGGCGTCGCGTATCGGTCCGCCGGGAACCTTTCGGATCGCCTGGAAGCCCCGCCAGCAAAGGAATAAACCGGGCCGCGCGTTCTCCATCCGGCCAACCGCGCAAGAGTCGCGGCCGCTTCTGGCCAGACCGTTCTTCTTATCGGACTCGCATGGCGTGACTGAATGCGGACGCTGCAAACGTCGCCGGAATCGACATCGCATATTGGTCCGCCGGGAACCTTTCGGATCGCCTGGAAGCCCGTCCAGCAAAGCATCAAAACGGGCCACGCCTTCGCCTCCCGGCCCGCCGAGAAGGCCCGCGGCCACCTCCTCCGGGCCGTGCTTATCGGATTCACGTGGCGCGATTGAATGCGCACGCAGCAATCGTCGCCGGCATGGGTTCGCATATCGTCCGCCGGGGGTCTTTCGGATCGCTCAGCATCCCGCCAGTAAAGAAATAAACCTCCCCCGTTCCCTCAAAGCCTCCCGCCAAGGCCCGCAGTCGCCTTCGGCCGAGCGGCGCCTAGCGGACCCACATGGCGCGAATTGAACTGCGGCACGCTGCAATTCGTGGCCGGAACTGGCCTCGCGTATCGGTCCGCCAAAAGGCCTTCGGGTCGCCCGGAAGCCCCGCCAGCAAAGAAACAAACCGGGCCGCGCGTTCCGCTCCCGGCCCACCGCCAAAGGCCTGCGGCCTCTTCCGCCCCGATTATTCGTATCAGCGGGATAGTGTATTCACTGATGCAGTATTTATCGGAATATGCTTAATGGCGTACGTTCTAGGTCCAGTCAAAGCCTGGAACAATGCCATGACAGCTGTTTCGAAAAGAGCGGACCCGTGGTCACAGACGGTTCACCTGCTCGAAGCGATGCCCACGGACATCGCTCGCACCGCACCATCCCAAAAATCCGCCCGCGCCGAGAGCGCGTTTCTCGAGCGCCTGACGCGCGACTGGAATCGCACGCATCCGCATCATTCGGACGATCGCTCGCCGTTCCCGCAGGCGATCGTGCGCGTGATCGAGCGCCCGAGCAGCGCGACCGCGCTCGTCTACTGGTCCGACCCCGGAACGTGCCACTACGGCTATCAGGGCTGGCGCGCGACCACGGCGACGGCGGAGGGCGTTTGTTCGCTCTCGGGGATGCCGATTCATCGCGGCGATCAGGTGTATCGGCCGTCGCAACGCGATCCGAAGCCGCAGAACGCCTCCGCCATGATTCTCGCTGCCGCAATGCCTCGCAACAGCGAAGAGATGGAAGTCGATATGCACGGCTGACGCGCGCTAGAAGAAAACGGCGGCAGAACCGGCCTCGCTGGCCGATCCCGGACGCTGCCGCCGTGCGCAATCAATAACCGACTGTGATCCGCTGTCTGATATGAGCGTCGCGCTCGAACTCGTCGAGGAAGGCGATCGCGAAATCGTCGAAGGAAATCCAGCTGCGGCCGCCGCTGTCGACGAGGAGTTCGTCCACACCGATCCGGAATTTCTGCGTGCGCGGTCCGGCCACAAATTCCGCCGACGGCGAAACGAAGGTCCAGTCGATATCGCGCTCACGGCGCAGCGCATCCAGAAAGTCCGCGCCTGCCGTCGCTTCCGGCTTGTACGCAACGGGGAAGTCCGGCAGATCGAGCACGCGCTGACCCGGCGCGGCATACAGGCTGCCCGCGCCGCCCACCACCAGCAGGCGCCGCACGCCGGCGCACCTCACAGGACCGACGATGGCCTGTTCCGACACGCTGACGAAGCGCGTGGCGCTGAACACGGCGTCGTGACCGGCAATGGCGGTCGCAAGGGCGTCGGCATCGAGCGCATCGACGCTTTGCGGCGTCACGCGGTCTCGCGCCGGAATTCCAGATGCGTCGCGAGCAATCGCCGTGACCGTGTGACCGCGCCGCAACGCTTCCTCCAGCAGACGGCTGCCGACATTACCCGTCGCACCGATGATCGCGATATTGCTCATTGCCAGCTTCTCCTTTTTCTAGCGGCGTTCAAGACGGCGTCGTCCAACCGGACGGTTCATGATAAAGGGAAATAAACCTTGGCACAGCCGGCGTTTTCGATAGAGTTTATTTCCGCGCGGGACGGAATTCGAGAACCGATTACCGCGCCTTCATGATTAAAAGCATACTGGCAAGCATAGGGCGATGCAATTTCCGGGCCGATTTACGGCATGGCCCGCCATACCGACACGCCGTGGTCATAATGAAACTGCGCATTCGACAGCACCGCTCCCTATTAGACTAGAGGCCCCGCACTCTTTCGAGATGCGCGACAGCGGCGATTACCGGCGCGCCGCGCGCAGCAGTTTCGGAGCGAGTTTTCAAATCGAAGTCGCCAAAATGTCATGACATTGGTTTATATTGCAGTTCCTCGCCGCTCCATTACCGGAAGGAGTTAATCGTGAAGAATCCGCAATTGCAGGGTGCCATCGAAGGACGCGACAATCCGGCAGGCGAAACCGCCTACGAACCGATTCCGGTTCGCGCAGTCCCAAAGGAATCAGCCGATCAACCCGGCTACTCCGATTCGCTGGACATCCCGCTCAATTACGGCATCGTGATGGACGCAGTCAGGGACGCGGTACGCGCGAACCCGTAAGCGTTCAACAGCTCATGCAAAGCGCCCCACTCGGGGCGCTTTTTTTTGGGCCGCGCAGGCTGCCGACTGTAGTGGACACGTGGCTCCGTGGTGTCGTTAAGTCAGACAAATCAGGCGTTTAGCAAGCTTTCCCGTTAAGCGATTCCGACAAATGTCAATCGGTGCGAATCTGAGCCAAAGACGCCGATCCGCTCATTAACGAGATGGTACACTGCCGCCTCCGTTGCGCCGGCTCCGTGCTGTGTCGCCGCGACGAGCCTCGCGCATGTCGATATTTCGTCCATGCTCATGGGCGCTAAATGGGCAAATTGAGCCTTCTGCCGCGGCCTTTTCCGCCGATTCGACAAATCAGTCCGCTGCTAGTGTTTCTACTGGCGAAAAAAACCACATTGAAGTAAGTTCAGACGTGTAATAGCGCCTGGACAAATGTCCGGATCAGTGCTCGAGGGTTAGTGGAAATCCGGCGAGCACATAGACAAGACCGATCAACCACGTGCTGCGGCTCGCGCCCTGCCGAACGAGAACATGGCCGCTATTTTCGATTACCTGTTGGACAGTCAGATTTCCCGGCAATGGCGCGGGCTCCTGGCCGCGCTGGCCGAAGAATTCGAAACGCAGATCGGACGCAACGAACTGCGTCAGCTGATGCAGCGCGTGGGCAGCCGTTTTGCCGATGCCCGTCCCCTGCCGCCCTGCGACTCGACGGCGGCGCTCGCCGACGCGCTCAACACCTTGTGGCGCGACACCGACTGGGGCTTCGTCGAACTGTCCGACGAACGCGACTATCTGAGCATCGTGCATTACTGCGCACCCCTGCCCGCCTTCGGCGAGCGCGCGCTCGCGTGGACGCCCGCGTTTCTCGAAGGGGCTTATCAGCAGTGGCTCGCCGCGCTCGGCGCGCAAGGACTCGCGATCCGGCAGGCCAGCGAGTTCGGCGACGACGCGGCCATCGAGTTCAGGCTCGCGCGCGTCGCGGCCTGAAGCGTCCAGCGCAATCCGACCGCCGCCACGATGCGGCGGCATCGACCGCCCCGACGGGTGGCTCAAAACATGCGGCACCGGCCAGGCACCAAAAAGCACGACGAGGAAGCGGCACCATGAATACTTCGCGCGACATCGAGAAGCTGTTCGATCATTTCGGCGGCAATGCAGGCAACTATCAGGAAATCGGACGGGAGAACGAGGCTATGACGGCTCGCACCCGCTGGCCCTTGCTCGCCACGCTCGACTTCGCGCAGCCGTCGATTCCGGAGATCGCGCCGCCGCGCGATGCGCAGCCGGGCGCACCGCGGGCACGCTCGCACGAACCATCGGGCGAGCCGCCCGAAAAGCCGACGCCCATTCATCGCGGCAAGCAGCCGCTCTTCACACGCCCCCATCGCCGCACGATTCCGCCGGTCAATCCGCCCGCGACGGAATCGCTGAGCGCGCTGCGCTTTTCGGTGCTCGGCGAATCGGCGTCGAACCAAATCGGAACGAGTCCGGATTCGGCTGCCGCTTGCGCGCCGAGCGTGCCGCCTGTTCAAGCGCCGGTCGCGTCCAGTCTCGTCAGGAATGACGGGGCGAATCCCTCGCGCCCGGCAGCCACTTTCGGATCGAACTTCGCCGCGCGCCGCGTGACAACGCAGGTTTCACCGGTCACGCCCGCCGCCGAAGCGCCGCGCGCGCCCGAACCCGCGCCCGCTGCGGCGCAATCGATTCTCGGCAAGCTCTTCAAGCCGCTCGCCCAGACCACGGCGAGCGCGCCCGCGAGTTCGCTCGACGCAATATTCGAGCGGCTGCGCCGCGCCAGCCCGCACGCCGACGACCCCACGAACATGCACGCAGGCGCGGGCCACGCCGCGCGCGCGAGCCGCCTCTCACGCTCATGAAAGTCATCACGGTAGTTTCCGCGAAGGGCGGTGTCGGCAAGACGACGCTCGCCGCCAATCTCGCCTCGGTGCTCGCCGCGCGCAACCGCCGCGTGATCGTGCTCGATCTCGATCCGCAGAACGCGCTGCGGTTGCACTTCGGCATTCCGCTCGACAGCATCGACGGCATCTCGCGCGCGACGCTCAGCCGCGATCCGTGGCAGACCGTGATGTTCGACGGCGTCGACGGCGTGACGGTGCTGCCCTACGGCGCCGTGACCGAAGATGACCGCCGCCGCTTCGAGGCGCTCGTCGACAGCGATCCCGAGTGGCTCGCGCACTCGCTCGATTCTCTTGCGCTCGACGCAAACGATATCGTGATCGTCGACACGCCGCCGGGCTCGTCGGTCTACACGCGCACCGCGCTCACGGCGGCGAACTTCGCGCTCAACGTCGTGCTCGCCGATGCCGCGTCCTATGCGGCGATCCCCGGCATGGAGCGCATGGTCGATGCCTACGCCGCGCCACGCCCGGATTTCGCGGGCCAGGGCTATGTCGTGAACCAGGTCGATCAGTCGCGCCAGCTGAGCAAGGACGTGCTGAAGGTGCTGCGCAACATGCTCGGCACGAAGCTGTTTCCGGGCGTGATCCATCAGGATGAAGGCGTCTCCGAATCGCTCGCATGCGACACGACCCTGATCCATTACGATCCGCTTTCGCAAGCCGCCGCCGATCTGCGCGCATGCGGCGCCTGGCTCCTGTCGGCGATCGACGCGATGGCCGCCTCATCGAGGAAACTCGCATGAGTTCCGCGAAGATCCCATCGCCGGAAACGGAGGTCAGCGTCGCGACTTCGCGTCTCGAACGTTTCGTCGATGCCGGCATCTGGAGCAGCCGGATCGTCGTGATCCTGCTGACGGTGTTCGCCGCGTTCGCGCTCTATTTCGTCGTCACGGTGCCGCTCGCGTTCGGTCAGCAACTCGCATTCGCGACGATCTGCTTCGCCTGCGCGCTCGGCTTCCGGCGTCTGCAAGGCCAGTACGCGACGCTCGTGATGATCATGCTGTCGGTGGCCGCATCGGGCCGCTACATGTTCTGGCGCCTGACGGAGACGACCTACTGGGAGCGTCCGCTCGACGCCGCCTGGGGCCTGTTGCTCGTCGCCGCCGAGGTCTACGCGGCGCTGGTTCTCCTGCTCGGCTACTTCCAGACCGCGTGGCCGCTCAAGCGCAAGCCGCTGCCGCTGCCCGCCGACCGCAGCCAGTGGCCGACCGTCGACGTCTTCATCCCGACGTACAACGAGCCGCTTTCGGTCGTGAAGCCGACGATCTACGCGGCGCTCGCGCTCGACTATCCGGCCGACAAACTCGCCATCCACGTGCTCGACGACGGCCGCCGTCCCGAGTTCAAGACGTTCTGCGAGGAAGTGGGCGTCAACTGGACGATCCGCACGCACAACCGTCACGCGAAGGCGGGCAACATCAACGAGGCGCTGAAGATCACCAAGGGCGAATTCCTCGCGATCTTCGACTGCGACCATATCCCGACGCGCTCCTTCCTGCAGATCTGCCTCGGCTGGTTCCTGCGCGACAAGCTGCTGTCGATGCTGCAGACGCCGCATCACTTCTTCTCACCCGATCCGTTCGAGCGCAATCTCGGCACGTTCCGCAAGGTGCCGAACGAAGGCGAGCTGTTCTACGGCCTCGTGCAGGACGGCAACGATCTCTGGAACGCGACCTTCTTCTGCGGCTCGTGCGCCGTGCTGCGGCGTTCGATGGTCGAGGAGATCGGCGGCATCGCGGTCGAGACCGTGACGGAGGATGCACACACCGCGCTCAAGCTGCATCGGCTCGGCTATACGACCGCGTATCTCGCGATTCCGCAGGCCGCGGGGCTCGCGACGGAAAGTCTGTCAGGCCACATCGGGCAGCGCATCCGCTGGGCGCGCGGCATGACGCAGATCTTCCGCATCGACAATCCGCTCACCGGCAAGGGCCTCAAAATCGGTCAGCGGTTGTGCTATCTCAACGGCATGCTGCACTTCTTCTATGGCGTGCCGCGTCTCGTGTTCCTTACCGCACCCTTGTCGTATCTCTTCTTCGGCGCGCATGTGATCGAAGCCGCGGCGAGCAGCATCGCGGTCTTCGCGCTGCCGCACATGATGCACGCGAGCATCACCAACTCGCGCATGCAGCGCAGCTTCCGCCATTCGTTCTGGGCCGAAGTGTACGAGTCGGTGCTGGCGTCGTACATCACCGCGCCGACGCTGCTCGCGGTCATCAACCCCAAGCTCGGCAAGTTCAACGTGACGGCCAAGGGCGGCCAGATCGCGAAGGATTACTTCGACTGGTATATCTCGCGCCCGTATCTATTCCTGTTGCTGCTGAATCTGCTCGGCTTCGTCGCGGGCATCGTGCATATCGTCATGTACTG
This sequence comes from Caballeronia calidae, assembly GCF_900044055.2. GTDB lineage: Bacteria > Pseudomonadota > Gammaproteobacteria > Burkholderiales > Burkholderiaceae > Caballeronia > Caballeronia calidae. Next base: position 201,533 of record NZ_FCOX02000006.1, read on the forward strand.
GCACATCAGGAGCGAGGTGAACACGACCATCCTCAACCTCTGCTGGACGGTCTACAACATGCTGATCCTCGGTGCATCGGTGGCGGCGGCGAGCGAGCGCAAGCAGGTGCGCGCCACGCATCGCGTGACGATGAAAATGCCCGTGATGCTCAAATTCTCGACCGGCCGCACGCTCGCGTGCGAGACCATCGACTATTCGGAAGGCGGCGTGGGCGTCGCACTGCCCGCCAAAATCGAAGTGCCGATGCACGAGCGCGTCACCGTCTCGCTCTTTCGCGGCGACGAAGAGTATGCGTTCCCCGCGACTGTCGGTTATACGGAACCCGGCCGCGTCGGCCTGCGCTTTTCGCAGCTCACGCGCGAGCAGGAATACGACTTCGTGAAGACCACTTTCGCGCGCGCGGACGCCTGGACCGGCTGGTCCGAGGGACGCCGCCCCGATACGCCGCTGCGCGGGCTGTCGCACGTGCTGCTGGTGGGCACGCGCGGCATCGCGGGACTGTTCGAGCATTTGTACAGCGACCTTCGTACCTGGATGAACAAGCGCCCGGTGGATGTGAAGAAGCTGAAAACCAAAGACCAATAATGGGCATGGGTATGTCGAAGTTGCGCGTTGAAAACGAGACGGGCGCGCGCGCGCCGCGTTTTTGCGAAAGGCCTTTTGTGCGTGCGCTGGCCGTCTTCATGGCGTTGCAGACCGCGCTCGCGGCGCCGGTCGCATCGGCTGCGGCGGCCGCCGCATCGGACAGCGCCGCGGCGGGCGCGCAGCAGGCCACCGGCGTCGGCGCCGTGCCCGCGCCGAGCCCGGCCGTCGTCTACAACCCGGCCACGATCGGCCAGCCCGCGCTCGCGATGCCCGTGCCCGCGTTCTCCGGCAAGTCCGACAAACCCCTCGCCTCGCGCACGCCCACCACCGCCGATCCCGGCACGCTGGTGCCGGGCGGCCGCCGCCAGACGCTCAGCTTCGCCGACTACGGCGCGCTCGATCCGCTGCAATTGCGCGGCACCGATGGCCAGAACGGCATCGCGTTCTCCGTGCGCGGCGACGAAGTCGTGACGGGCGCGATCCTGCATCTGATCTACAGCTATTCGCCGTCGCTGCTGCCGTCGATCTCGCAACTGAAGGTGCTGATCAACGGCGAAGTGGCCGCGACGCTGCCCGTGCCGCGCGATCAGGCCGGCGTGCTCGTCGCGCGCGATGTCGCGATCGATCCGCGCTTCATCACTGAGTTCAATCACCTGAACGTGCAGCTGATCGGCCATTACACGCAGCAGTGCGAGGACCCGTCGAACTCGACGCTGTGGGCGACCGTCAGCAACGCGAGCTCGCTCGATCTCACGTATGCGTCGATTGCGAGCAAGCCCGATCTCGCCGCGCTGCCGCAGCCGTTCTTCGACCGCCGCGACGTGCGCCGCCTCGAATTGCCCTTCGTGTTCGCGGGCAAGCCGAGCCTGCCCGCGCTCGAAGCGGCCGGCATGGTCGCGTCGTATTTCGGCTCGCTCGCGGGCTATCGCGGCGCGGTCTTCCCCGCGCAGACCGACAACGTGCCGCTCTCGGGCAATGCCGTGGTGTTCGCGGTCGGCGATGCGAAGGTCGCGGGCGTCGACATTCCGCCCGTCTCCGGCCCGACGATCGCGCTCGTCGAACGCGACGCCAACGCGCGCGGCCGCATCCTGCTCGTGCTCGGCCGCGACGACGCCGAACTGAAAACCGCCGCGAAGGCGCTCGGCGTCGGCCAGAACGCACTGAGCGGCACGAGCGCGACCATCACGCAGTTCAACGACCTGCAGCCGCGCCGCCCCTACGACGCGCCGAACTGGCTGCCGACCGACCGCCCCGTGCGCTTCGGCGAGCTTGCGGAAGCGCGCGATCTGACCGCCCACGGCTACGACGCCGACGCCGTGCGCGTCAATCTGCGCGTGCCGCCCGATCTCTTCATGTGGCAGACCAAAGGCGTGCCGGTCGATCTCGGCTATCGCTACACCGTGCGCCCGGCGCCGGATCGCTCGTCGCTCAATATCAGCGTGAACAACGGCTTCGTGCAGTCGCTGCGCATTCCGGCGGTGGCCACCTCGACCTTCGATCTCGGCCACTACTTCAGCCGCGTGCTGCCGGACAAGACCGTCGCCGCGCGCCGCGAGATCTATCTGCCGCCGCTGCTCATCACGCCGCGCGCGCAACTGCGCCTGCACTTCTACTACGACATCCCGAAGACCGGCGAATGCACGGGACGCGTGCTCGATAACGTCGTCGGCGCGATCGATCCGAACTCGACCATCGATCTGTCCGGCTTCCCGCACTACATGGCGCTGCCCGATCTGGCCGCGTTCGCCAACGGCGGCTTCCCGTTCACGCGCATGGCCGATCTTTCGCAGACGGCGGTCGTGCTGCCGAACGAGCCGAACTCGGCCGATTACAGCCTGTATCTGCTGGAGATGGGCCGCATGGGCGCATCGACGGGCTATCCGGTGACGGGCGTCACCGTGACGAGCGCAAACGATGTCGACCGCTTCGCCGACAAGGACCTGCTGATTCTCGGCTCGCCCGGCCGCCAGCCGCTCCTGCAGCGCTGGACCAAGAACATGCCCTTCTCCGGCGACGGCGACGCGCGCACCTTCCAGCTCTCCGATGTCGCGTTCAAGGTCGTCGACTGGTGGCACGGCGAGCAAGGCCCGGAACGCTCGCCGGCGCGCGCGGATCTGTCGCTCGTCAGCTCGAACGGCGATGCGCTCCTGACCGGCTTCGAATCGCCGCTGAAGAGCGGGCGCAGCGCGGTCGCGCTCATCAGCGCGGCGGGCCAGTCGGACGCCGATCTTTCCGCCGCCCTGCTCGACAACGACCTGCTGCCGTCCATTCAAGGCGCGATGGCCGTGATCCACGGGCGCACGGTGACGGTGACGTCGAACGGCGAGGCGTATTACGTCGGTCATCTGTCGCCGATGCATTACATGCGCTGGGCGCTGTCGTCGCATCCGCTTCTGCTGGTGCTGAGCGGCGTGCTCGCTGCGCTCGTCATCGCCGCTCTGTTCTACCGCGCGCTGCGCTCGATCGCCGCGCGGCGCCTGAGGGATTGATATGCGGGTATTCACCACCAGGTTTTTCGCTGGTGCAATCATCGCCGTCTCGGCGGCAAGCGCGCAGGCCGCGCAGCAATGCGACTGGCCCGCGTACCGTCTCTTCGTGGAGCGCGTCGTGCAGGCCGATGGCCGCGTCATCGACCGTTCGACCGACGCGCAGCAGACCACATCGGAAGGCCAGTCCTACGGCATGTTCTTCGCGCTCGTCGCGAACGACCGCGCGACTTTCGATCGTCTGCTCAACTGGACGCGCAGCAATCTGTCGGCGAATCAGTTCGATGCGAACAGCCTGCGCCTGCCCGCGTGGCAATGGGGCAGGAAGCAGGACGGCTCGTTCGGCGTGATGGATCCGAACCCGGCATCCGATGCCGATCTGTGGATCGCCTACGACCTGTTCCAGGCCGGCCGGCTGTGGAAGGAGCCGGCGTACACGAAGCTCGCCTACGCGCTCGCGACGCAGATCGTGAAGCAGGAAATCGTCGACTTACCAGGCCTCGGTCCGATGCTGCTGCCCGGTCCGCAAGGCTTTCGCGCTGGCGACGTGACGCGCCTGAATCCGAGCTATCTGCCGCTGCCGCTGTTGCGCGGCCTCGCGCATGAAATGCCTGACGGCCCGTGGGCGAAGCTCGCGCAAAACGCCGCGAAGATGGTCAAAGTCACGTCGCCGCGCGGCTACGCGCCGGACTGGGCGGCTTATCAAAACGGCCAGTTCGCCGTCGATCCGAAGAACGGCGATACCGGCAGCTATGACGCGATTCGCGTCTATCTGTGGGCCGGCATGGCGGCGAGCGGCGATCCGCTCGCGCGGCCGTGGCTCGATGCGCTCGGCGGCATGCGCCAGAGCGTGGCGCAGACGGGCTTTCCGCCTGAGAAAGTCAACGTGACGACCGGCGCGGCGACCGGCGAAGGCCCGCTCTCCTACTGGGGCGCGCTTGCGCCCTACTTCAAGGCGCTGAACGACGAGCGCGGCCTCGGGCTTGCGCGCACCCATCTCGAAGCGCTGGCCGCGCCGCCGGGCGCGGGCCGCGAGCCGGTCTACTACGACCGCGTGCTCGGGCTGTTCGGTGGCGGTTTCATCGACGGACGATATCGCTTCGACGAAAACGGCCGTCTCCAGCCGAACTGGAGACGCGCATGCTGATCCGGACCAGAAAACGCGTGCTCGCGGCGCTGATCTGCGCCACGCCCGTACTGGCCTTCGCGCAGGCCGCCGCCGACCCGCTGACCGTGCTCATCGACCAGGGCAAGTACTGGCAGGCGCACAAGCGCGGCGATCTCGCGGAGCAGGCGTGGCAGAAGGTGCTGCGCATCAATCCGAAGCAGCCCGATGCGCTCTTCGGCATGGGCATGGTGCTCGCCGACCGCAAGGACGGCAGCGGCGCGCAGCAGTATCTCGCGCAGTTGCGTCAGGTCGCGCCGAACTATCCGAACATCGACGAGCTCGGCCGCCGTCTCGGCGAAACCAGCTCGCGCGACCAGACCGTGAACGACGCGCGCCGGCTCGCGCAGAGCGGACAGAGCGCGTCGGCGGTGCAGGAATACAGGCGCGCGATCGAAGGCAAGCCGACGACGCCGCAGCTTCAGCTCGAGTACTACCAGGCGCTCGCCGCGACGCCCCAGGGCTGGGACGAAGCGCGCCGCGGCCTCGAGCAGCTGGCGCGCGAGAATCCCGACGAGCCGCGCTACCAGCTCGCCTATGCGCAACACCTGACCTATCGCGATTCGACGCGGCGCGACGGCATCGCACGGCTCGCGAAGCTCGCGAACGACAGCGCCGTCGGCGCGGACGCGAAGAAGAGCTGGCGGCAGGCGCTGCTCTGGCTCGGCGCGCGCGCGTCGGATGCGCCGCTTTATCAGGCGTATCTGCAGGTTTCGCCCGGCGACGCCGCCGTGAAGGCGCGCTTCGATTCGATGGTGCAGCAGGACAAGTCGGCACGCGAGCGCGCAGAGGCCGATGCCGTCGTCGATACGCGCGGCCGCACGGTCGCGGAAGGCTTCGCCGCGCTCGATCGCGGCGATCTCGTGACGGCGCGCGCGCGCTTTTCATCGGTGCTCGCGAGCAATCCGAACGACGCCGACGCGCTCGGCGGCATGGGCGTCGCGGCGCTCAAGCAGGAGCGTTTCGCGGAGGCGCGCACGTATCTCGAACGCGCCTCGCGCGCGGGCAATCCGGCGCGCTGGAAAGACGCCCTCACGAGCGCGACCTACTGGACCTATACGAGCGATGCCATCGGCGCGCGCAGCAACGGCCAGATCGCGCAGGCGAAGGCGCTGTTCGAGCGCGCGATCGCGATCAATCCCTCCGATGTCACCGCGCAGGTGCTGCTCGGCGAAATGCTGCTCGCGAACGGCGATCCGCGCGGCGCGGAAGCGGCGTACCGCATGGCGCTGCGCCGTCAGGCCGACAATCCCGACGCGATTCGCGGGCTCGTCGGCGCATTGGCCGCGCAAGGGCGCGGCGACGAAGCGCTCGAATTCGCCAATCGGCTGAACACGGAGCAGCAGGCGAAAGCGGGCGGCATCAACAAGCTGCGCGGCGAGGCGCAGGCCGCGCAGGCGCGCGCGGCGGAAGCGCGCGGCGATCTCGGCGCGGCGCGCAGTCTCTTCGAGGACGCGCTGCTCAACAATCCCGACGATCCGTGGCTGCGGCTCGATCTCGCGCGCATCTACGTGCGTCAGGGCGCGGTCGGCAATGCGCGCAGCATGATGGACGGCCTGCTCGCCACGCATCCCGACATGACCGACGCCCTCTACGCGAGCGCGCTGCTCTCGGCCGAAACGCAGGACTGGTCGACGGGACTCGCGCAGCTCGAGCGCATTCCCGCCACGCAACGCACGCCCGCGATGACCGCCTTGCAGCATCGCCTCTGGGTTCATCAGCAGGCCGATCTCGCGACGCGCGCCGCTGCGGCGGGCCAGCGCGAGCAGGCGTTCGCGATCCTGCGCCGCGCCGAGCCGGTCGCGGCAGGCAATGCCGAACTGATGGGCGCGGTGGCGTCGGCGTATGTGAAGGCGGGCGATCCGGCACGGGCGCTGTCGCTCGTGCGCGGCGCGATCGCCAGTGCGCCGAACGACACCGGCCTGTTGCTGCAATACGCGGGCATTCTGTCGGCGACGCAGCAGGAAGCCGAGCTCGGCTCCGTGATGCGCCGCCTGCAGTCGATGCCGCTCACGACGCAGCAGCGCGCCGACTTCAACAATCTGAACGTGGGCATCGTCGTCGCGCGCGCGGATGCCGTGCGCCGGCAGGGCGATCTCGCCGCCGCGTACGACGTCATCGCGCCGTGGCTCGCCGCGATGCCCGACAACGCCGATCTCCAGGCCGCGCTCGGCCGCATGTACACATCGGCGGGCGATGACCGCAGCGCGCTTGCCTGCTATCAGAACGCGCTGTCGCGCCGCCCCGACGATGTCGGCTTGCAGACGGCGGCGATGTCGGCCGCGAGCGGCGTGCACGATTTCAAGCTCGCGCAGACCTACGCGAATCAGGCGTATGCCGCCGCGCCCAACGATCCCGGCGTGCTGGCCGCGATCGGCCGGATGTATCGCGCGCAAGGCAAGCTCGATCTCGCGGCACAGTTCCTGCAACGCTCGCTCGTCGCGGCCAATACGCCCGCGCCGGCCGCCGCGTCCGGTCAGGCGCGCGGCAATGTCCCGCGCGGCTGGGAAAGCGCGATGAGCCGCATCGGCTCGAATCCGCTCCCCGGCACCAATCCGTTCGAAGGCAAGACGGCCGTCGATACGGCGTCGAATCCGGCGCTCGCATCCGGCGCGTCTTATCGTCAGGCCCTTCCTCAGAGTTACTCGCAGCCCGTGCCGACCTATCTGCCGCCTCCTCAGCCCGCGCCTTATACCGCGCCCTATGTCGCGCCCTCGCCGGCACCCGTGCCTCAGGGCGCGCCGCGTCCGGTTTCGAGCGGCGGCTATGGACCCGACGCTTACGGCTCGGGGCAATCCGGCGCGCCGTTGCAGCCGTATCCGGGGCAGGATGCGGGGGCTTCGGCCGGGTATGCGGTGCAGGCTTATCCGCAGCAGCAGGCTTATCCGCAGCAGCAGGCTTATCCGCAGCAGCAGGCTTATCCGCAGCAGCAGCCCTACCCGCAGCAGCAGCCCTACGCCGCGCAAGACCCGTACGCCGCGCCCTGGCCGATGTCGCCCGGCGCGCGCGACGCGCAAGCAAACGCCTACGCGCCGCAGCCTGCTGCCGGCGCGACGAAGAAGCAGAAGGCGTCGAACAAGGCGACGGCGGCGCGTCCCGCCGATCCCTACGCCTACACCGCGCCGCCGCAACCGCAGCCATACGCGCAAGCGCCGTACGGCCAGCAGCCTTATTACGCGCCGCCGCAACCCTACGCGCCGCAGTACGCGCAGCAGCCCTACATCCCGCAGCCGCCCGCGGGCTACGCGCAGCCCTACTATCCGTCGCAGGCGCAGCCCGCGCAGCGCGCCGCCACCGCCGCGACAATGAGCGCCGGCGGCGTCCCCGTGCCGGTCGCGAATTCACAGACGGCGGGTGTCGCGGAAGAGCTTGCGCAGATCAATCGCGAGCAGGCGAGCACGATCTCGGGCGGCCTCATCTTCCGCAGCCGCGACGGCGAGGACGGCCTCTCGAACCTGACCGACATCGAAGCGCCCATCGAAGGCCGCATCAAGGCGGGCAACGGCCACGTGATCGTGCGCGCGACGCCCGTGACGCTCGACGCCGGCACGGCGAGCAGCGAGCCGAATACGCTCGCGCGCTTCGGCTCGGGTCTCGGCGCGGTGGCCAATCCGCCGACCAACAACTACGGCTCGCAGACGGCGACGGGCGTCGGCCTCTCCGTCGGCTACGAGAACCGCAACATCAAGGGCGATATCGGCACGACGCCGCTCGGCTTCCGCGAGACCAACGTCGTCGGCGGCTTGCAGTATCAGAACGCGATCACCGACAAGGTCTCGTACTCGCTCGCGGTCGCGCGCCGCGCCGTGACCGACAGCCTGCTCTCGTATGCCGGCACGCGCGATCAGGGCGCGGGCCTCGAATGGGGCGGCGTGACATCGACGGGCGCACGCGCCGATCTCGGCTGGGACGACGGCACGAGCGGCGTCTACGTGAACGCTGCGTATCAGTTCCTCGACGGCAATCAGGTCGCGACCAACAACGCGGTGAAGGGCGGCGGCGGCATCTATACGCGCATCATCAAGGACCCGGACCAGACGCTCACCGTCGGCGCGAACACCACGCTGATGCACTACGACAAGAACCTGTCGTATTTCACGTACGGGCAAGGCGGCTACTTCAGCCCGCAGCAGTACGTGATCCTGAACTTCCCGGTCGAGTACATGGGGCGCACGGGGCTGTTCTCCTACGACCTGAAGGGTTCGATCGGCGTGCAGCACTACCGCGAGGACGCGTCGAACTATTTCCCGACGAACGCCACCTACCAGGCGCGGGCCGCGAGCTCCGGCGCGACGCCCGATGCGGGCGCGGTCTATCCGGGCCAAAGCAAGACGGGCGTGTCGTACTCGCTCAGCGCGACGGGCGAATATCAGCTTGCGCCGCAACTCGCGTTCGGCGCGACGGCATCGTTCGGCAACGCGTATCAGTATCGCGAGTGGCTCGCCGCCGTGTACGTGCGCTACAGCTTCACGCGACAGGGCGGCGTGCAGCCGGCCTTCCCGCCGCAGGCGTTCAGCTCGCCGTATCTGTCGCTGTCGAACTGATGTTCTTGCGCGTGCGCTTCGCTTGCGGCTAGGCTTAGGGCCACGGCCGCAAGCGGGCACACGGGCAAGATCAGCCGATGAAAACACAAAGCGCGCTCGTCGCGAACAACGACCAATTCCTGCGCGACCTGCAGCTCTTCTGCATCGTCGCGCGGCGTTCGAGCTTCATCGCGGCCGCGACCGAGACCGGCATCTCGCCGGCGCATGTCAGCAAGCGCATCGCGATGCTGGAGACGAGTCTCGGCGTGAAGCTCTTCATGCGCACGACGCGCCGCGTGTCCATCACGAGCGACGGCGAAGCGGCCTTCCAGTGGGCGCAGAAGATTCTCGATGACGTGCAAGGCATGGCCGACGCGTTTTCCGGCCTCGACGATCCGCGCGGGCTGTTGCGCATCGGCACGAGTCTGCGGCTCGGGCGCGAGCATGTGTCGCCCGCGCTCACCTTGCTGCGGCGGCGTCATCCGGGGCTGGAGATCTGGCTCGAACTGCTCGACCGGCGCGTCGATCTCGTCGGCGAGAACTTCGATATCGACATTCGCGTCGGTGAAGTGCACGAGCCGCATCTGATCGCGCACAAGATCGTCGAGAGCTTTCGTGTGCTCGCGGCCGCGCCCGCGTATCTCGAACGGCGCGGCGCGCCGAAGACGCTCGCCGAGCTCTCACAGCACGATTGCCTGCTTTTCCGCGGACGCGATCAGCGCTTCGGCGTCTGGCGGCTCGCCGGGCCAAACGGCGAGGAAAGCGTCAAGGTGACGGGACCGATCGCGTCGAATCACAGCGACATCGTGCGCCAGTGGGCCGAGGATGGCTTCGGCATCGTGATGGGATCGATCTGGGATGTCGCATCGAGCCTGCAGAACGGCACGCTCGTGCCCGTGCTGCCCGCCTACCGGCAACGCGCGGACGTGTGGGCGGTGACGTCGGCGCGTTCGTCGCATTCCGCGAAGATCCGCGTGTGCATCGATTTCCTGCGCCAGCAATTGACGAGCGGTCCTTATGCGCTCGTCACGTCCGGCGTCGCCGGATTCTGAGGGCGGTCGGGCGCGTCGGCACGGCGCCATAGTGATCCGCCACTTTTTGTCCGCAATGCGCGCCGTCTAGGTCCGCGCGAACGCCGCGACAGCTGAGCTTTTCCTCCGAACCGTTATTACGCGGCCCTCAGCGCGCGCCGACCCCAGCGTGCGAACCACACATTTTTTCGTTGCACGGACGTCACGGTCGCCGGCAAAAAGACCCGCATTCTGCAATGTTTATTTCCAAATGTTTTTGAGACATGTAATGATACTGATTCGCATTTATAACAATCGCAACGATAGGTCAGTTCAATCAGGCCCGCCGCGACCGGATGCGCTAACAGGTTCAAGGCGTCGCCGCCCGCTCCGCTTTGATCGCTGTTCGATCACTTTCGCAGACGAAAACCCGCTTCGCTGCCGATTTGGATATCACTAACAAGCATCGGGATAAGAACGACATGTTGAGGAAAACGCCGCTCGCAGCGGCATTGGTGACTATTGCCGCGGTTCCCATGGCCGCACCGCTCTACGCCCAAACCGCACCGCAAGCCGCAGCGCAGTCCACGCAAGCCGCATCGCAGAACGCTCCTTCCGCATCTCAAGTCGCGCAAGCGGCGCCTGCCGACGGCACTTCCGCCGCCACCGCACCCGAAACCGCCGCCCTGCCCGCCGTCAAGGTGACGGGCCAGGCCGACGCGCCGGATTTCCAGCCCGACATGTCGAGCGTCGGCGCCAAGGTGCCGACCGCGCTGCGCGATATTCCGCAGGCGGTCGTGGTCGTGCCGAAGGCAGTGCTGAATTCGCAGGGCGTGAGCTCCTTCACCGACGCGCTGCGCAACGTGCCGGGCGTCACGATCGGCGCGGCCGAAGGCGGGCAGATCGGCAACAACATCAACCTGCGCGGCTTCTCGGCGCGCACGGACATTTATCTCGACGGTTTCCGCGACCGCGGCCAGTACTATCGCGATACGTTCAATCTCGAATCGATCGACGTGCTCTACGGCCCGTCGTCGCTGTACTTCGGACGCGGTTCGACGGGCGGCGTCATCAATCAGGTCAGCAAGCAGCCGAACCTGAAGCCGCGCGCCGATGTCTCGCTGCAGGCGGGCACGCACGACCGCTATCGCACGACGGTCGATATCAATCAGCCGATGACGGACACCTCCGCGTTCCGCATCAACGCGTTCGGCCAGTCGCTCGGCTCGACGCGCGACGAGATGCACAACAAGGATTACGGCATCGCGCCCGAAGTGAAGTTCGGCATCGGCACGCCGACGCAGGTGACGCTGTCCGCGCTGATCCAGCACAACCGCGATCAGCCCGACTACGGCATCCCGCCGCTGAACGGCCATCCCGCGCCCGTCGACACGAAGACCTTCTACGGCTTCACCGACGACCGCACGATCCAGGACGTGCAAACCGTGAACGCCCGCGTGGAGCATCGCTTCAACGACATGTTCACGCTGCGCAACCAGACGCAGTTCAGCCACTACAGCACCGAGGCGCGCGCGACCAACCCGGCGGCCGTATTGACGGGACCGCTCGGCACGTCGCCCGCGCTCTCGAACGGCAACTACACGACGCTGCCGCTCACGTCGCTCTATGTGCGGCTGCAAGGCAAGGACCGCAACATCAACGATCACTCGGTCTACAACACGACCGACTTCCAGGGCAAGTTCGCGACCGGCCTCCTGAAGCACGACATGCTCTTCGGTGTCGATCTGAGCCACGAGACGTACAGCAACCAGACCTTCACCGCGACCACGCCGGGCCTGCCGTCGAACACGCTCGCGATCGTGCCGCTCGTCAATCCGCCTTACGTGCCGCGCCCGTCGAACTATCGCGAAGTGGCGACCAATCTCGCGGAATCGAGCGCGAACGGCATCGGCATCTATTTGAACGATACGATCTCGATCGGCGAACACTGGAAGTGGATCGGCGGCGTGCGCTGGGACCGCTACGAGGCGTCGATCCACAACTCGATCAACGCGCCCGGCTACGCGACGCAGACGAACTACTTCACGAGCGTGCGCACCGGCGTCGTGTGGCAGCCGACCGACTGGCAGTCGTACTACGTGTCGTACGGCACGTCGTTCAATCCGTCGCTCGAAGCGCTCACGCTCACCAACGGCCAGCAGAACACGCCGCCCGAGCATAACCGCTCGTACGAGATCGGCTCGAAGTGGGATCTGCTGAACGGCGGGCTGTCGGTGACGCAGTCGCTCTTCAACATCGACAAGACCAACGCGCGCACGCAGACATCGACGGGCGAATACACGCTCGACGGCGACGTGCGCGTGCGCGGCTATCAGCTGGGCGTCGCGGGCCACATCACACGGCAATGGCAGATCTTCGGCGGCTACACGTACATGGACGGCACGGTGCAGAAGGCGTTCGACGGCACCACCGGCAACCAGCTCGCGAACACGCCGCATAACATGCTCACGCTGTGGACGACCTACGACTTCACGCCGGCGTGGCAGATCGGCGGCGGGCCGACGTATGTGTCGTCGCGCTATGCGGCGAACAACAATCTGGTGGAAGTGGGCGGCTACGTGCGCTGGGACGTGATGGCCGCGTATCATCAGAAGCGCTACGATATCCAGCTCAACGTGCTGAACATGACCGACAAGAAGTATTACGACGCACTGATTCCGTCGGATGGCGGGCGCGCGGTGCCGGGCCTCGGCCGCACGTTCCTCGCGACGTTGAACTACCGCTTCCGTTGATGTGAAATGAGCGCGCGCCGCGATACATGGCGCGCGCCCGAAGGCCATAACAATGATCCTCTCGATACCGAACGTGCTGAGCCCCGAAGACACCGCCGCGATGCGCGCGCGTCTCGAAGCCAGCGACTCCTGGGTCGATGGCCGCGCGACCGCGGGCTATCAGGGCGCGCCGGTCAAGCGCAACATGCAGATCGCGGAAGGCTCGCCGATCGCGCAGGAACTGGGCGATGCGATCATCGGCGCGCTCGAGCGTCATCCGCTATTCATCAGCGCGGTGCTGCCCAATCGCGTGTATCCGCCGCTCTTCAACCGCTATGAAGGCGGCATGCATTTCGGCAGTCATGTCGATGGCGCGATCCGCATCGTGCCCGGTCACGGCGCGCGCGTGCGCACCGATGTCTCGGTCACGCTCTTTCTCACGCCGCCCGAGGACTATGACGGCGGCGAGCTCATCATCGAAGATACTTACGGCGTGCAGGAAGTGAAGCTGCCTCCCGGGCATGCGATCGTTTATCCGGCCACGAGCCTGCATCAGGTGCGGCCGGTCACGCGCGGCGCGCGCGTGTCGAGCTTCTTCTGGGCGCAAAGCCTCGTGCGCGACGATGCGCAGCGCGCGCTGCTCTTCGATCTCGACAACTCGATCCAACGCCTCAACGCCACCGACGGCGACGAAGCCGCGAAGCGCTCACTCGTCGGCTGCTATCACAACCTGTTGCGCATGTGGAGCGATACGTGATTCACGCGGCGCGCAGGACGTTCGGCTTGCCCTTGCCCACTTCGGCAAGCAGGGCTTCGTCGCGCGCGATCACATCCGGCAGATGCGCGCGCAGAAACTCGACCCACGTGCGCGTCTTGGCATCGACGAACTTGCGTGACGCATAGAGCGCATAGAGGTTCGTGCGCTGCAGCGTGTGATGCGGCAGCACGCGCACGAGCGAGCCGTTGCGCAAGCCTTCGATCGCCGCATACAACGGCAACATGCCGATGCCCATGCCTTCGCGAATCGCCACCACGAGCGACTCCGCGATATTCACCTGCACCGGCCCGCTGATCTGCAGCGTCTCGCGGCCTTCCGGCCCTTCGAGCGTCCATTCGCGCGCGGGAAACGCGGGCGTCTGCAAGGTGAGGCAATCGTGCTGCGCGAGATCGGCGGTCACTTCGGGCGCGCCGCGCGAGCGCAGATATTCCGGCGATGCGCACAGAATGCTGAAGGTCGCGCCGAGCTTGTTCGAGATGACTTCCGAATCCGACAATGCGCTCGCCGAGACCACGGCCACGTCGCTGCTGCCTTCGAAGAGATCGGGCATGCGCTGCGACAGCGTCAGCTCGACCTTGACATCGGGATACAGCGCGCGATACCGGGCGATGGCCGGCAGGATGTAATGCTGGCCCACGCTCGCGAAGCTGAACATGCGCAGCGTGCCCGACGGATGTTCATGCGCGCAGCTCGCTTCCTCTTCCGCGCCGTCGATGTCGGCGAGAATCTGCCGCACGCGCTTCAGATAGCGCTCGCCCGCCGATGTGAGCGCGAGACGCCGCGTCGAGCGGTTCATCAGGCGCGTGCGCAAATGGGCTTCCAGTTCGGAGACGGCGCGCGACATCGCGCCGGTCGTCGAATTCATCGACTGAGCCGCAGCCGTGAAGCTGCCGGCTTCGATCACGCGGGTGAAGACCCGCATGTTCTGTAGGGTATCCATCAAACGGTCACAAATACTTCGGAAGCGTCATTGTCCGACTTTTCCCGGGGGCGATTGTTGTTGAATCCGGAAAGAATGTTCCCGAATTCCCTCATTAATCGCCGTGAACGGGTTGCCTACAATCGGCGCCTTCACGATGAGGAGCCTGTCGGCGGACTGCATGTCGTTCCTGGAAGCACGCGTGTCGATGCGCGACTGGCGCGCCACCGATGGCCACATCTGGCTTCATCTCGCGAAGACGCTGCTCGCCGCGTTCCTTGCGATGGGCATCGCGATGCGGCTGGAACTGCCGCAGCCGCGCGTCGCGATGACGACCACCTTCGTGCTGATGCAGCCCTTCTCCGGCATGGTGCTCGCCAAGAGCGTCTATCGTTTCGCGGGCACGGCGCTCGGCATGCTGGCCGCGCTCGTGCTGGGCGCGGTGTTCGTGCAGCAGACCGAGCTCTATGTGCTCGCCCTGACACTATGGGTCGCCGCGTGCACCGCGCTCGCGGTGCGCTATCGGCAGTTCCGCTGGTATGGCTTCGTGCTCGCGGGCTATACGGCGGCGCTCATCGGCATTCCCGCCGTCACCGATCCGAATACCTTGCTGATCGCCACGCTCACGCGCGGCGCGGAAGTCATGCTCGGCATCGTGTGCTCGAGCGTCGTGAGCGCGCTCGTGTTTCCGCGTCATGCGAGCGCGACGCTCGTGCAGTCGCTCGCGCGGCGTCAGACGGACTTCGCCGCGTTCGCGGCGGGCGTGTTGCGCGGGCGTCTGTCACGCATCGCGCGTGAGCGCCGCTTCGCCGATTTCGTCGATGAGATCGTCGGCTTCGAAGCGACGCGCGGCATCGCCGCCTACGAATCGCACGCGATGCGTCAGGGCAACGGCGCGCTCGCGCAACTGAACAGCGCGTTCATGGATGCCTGCGCGCGCCTGCATGCACTCGATCAGTCGGTCAAGCGTCTGCGATCGGATCACACGCGATGCGCGCACGATGCGCTCGCGCCCTTCCTCGACGAGCTCGCGCGCATCTTAGAACGCGACTCGCTGCAAGCGCATCTGGCGCGCTACAAGGCGACACTGCCGCGGCGCGTGCGTGAAGCGCAACGCAGTCTCGCAAGCGCGGATCACGCGACGCAGCTCGACTTCACCACGTCGGGCGAGCTGCTGTATCGCTTCGTCGACGACACGATGCGCTATCTGTCGATCGCGAATGGCGAACCGTCGAACGATCGCGCGCCGTCCCGATATGAAGCGAAGACCAACCGCTTCGTCATTGCAGCGACCTTCGCGCGGACGGGCAGCGTGATCGCGGCGACCGCGTGGTTCTGGATCGTCACCGCGTGGCCGAGCGGCGGCTATGCCGTGATCGGCGCGACGCTCGCGTGCGCGTTGTCGTCGGCATCGGCGCGGCCGTCGAAGTTCATCGCGCAGATGGCAGCGGGCGCGGCGTGCGCGGTCGTGACGGGCTATGTGTTCCTGTGCCACGTCTATCCCGCCATCGACGGCTTCGCGCTTCTGTGCGCGGTGCTCGCGCCGCCCCTCGCGGCAGGCGCGTTCCTCGCGATGCGTCCCGCCGCCGCCGGATACGGCATCGGCTTTTGCGTGTTCTTCTGTCTGCTCGCCGCGCCCGACAACCGCATCGTCTACGATCCGGGCCTGCTCCTGAACAACGGCGTCGCCGTTGTCGTCGCGATGCTCGCCGCGGCCATCGCCTGCGCGGTCATCGTGCCGCCGCGCACCGCGTGGCTCGTCGGCAAGACGCTCGCGGAACTGCGCGCCCAGGCCGCGCTCGCCTGCGAAGGCAAGCTCGCGGGACTCGGCGAGCGCTTTCACTCGGGCACGCACGATCTGATGTCGCAACTGCGCGGCCTGCTCACGCGGCGCTCGCGCGAACACCGGCAGGCGCTGTCGTGGATGCTCGTCACGCTCGAAGTCGGGCAGGCGATGATCGATCTGCGTCGCGAAGCACGCGCGTTGCCCGCACAGCGCTTCGCCGATGCGTTGCGCATCGCGTGGAGCACGTCGCTCGCGCGCGTGTTGCGCGATATCGCCGTGCTGTTCCGCGCGCCGGACAGCGAGACGCTGCGTCGCGCGATCGGTTCGGTCGTCGCGTCGATCCTCATCGCCGAAAGCATGCTCGACGCCGTGCGCGACGAACCCGACGAACGCGACGCGAGGCACGACATGCAACGCGTGCTCGCGTGCCTGCATTTCATCCGCACCGCGCTCGTCGATCCCGATGCGCCTTTCGATGCGCATCGCTGAGCGCATCTTTTCCCGGGATGGAAATGTGCCTTCCTGGCGCGGCGATTAATCCGCGCACGCCCGCGCCCTATAGTTCGCATAGCGACGCGCGGCCCTTGATTAGCGCCCATTTGCCGCACGATGCGACGCATGAAACCCGCATGGAATTAGATGAAGCGCAACGTTGCACGGCATTGGAACAATGTCTTGCAATGCCGCGGCTTCGAAGGCGCGCGTGCTGCCTATAATCGCCCGCCCGATTGAGCCTGAAAGCGTTCGTGGAGATGTCAATGTACGAAGATCGTATTCGCTGTGCCGCCTTGCGCGGGAAAGTCACCTCGGCCGCCGACGCGGCGCGGCTCGTGCGCGACGGCATGATCGTCGGCGCGAGCGGCTTCACGCGCGCGGGCGACGCGAAGGCCGTGCCGCTCGAAATCGCGCGCCGCGCCCGCGAGGAGAGCGAGCCGTTGCGCATCACGCTGATGACGGGCGCATCGCTCGGACATGATGCCGACCGCATCCTGACCGAAGCGGGCGTGCTCGCGCGCCGCCTGCCCTTTCAGGTCGATACGACCTTGCGTAAAGCGATCAATCGCGGCGAGGTGATGTTCGTCGATCAGCATCTGTCGGAGACGGTCGAGTTCCTGCGCGCGAACCGGCTCGGCAAACTCGATGTCGCGATCGTCGAAGCCGCCGCGATCACGGAGACGGGCGGCATCGTGCCGACAACGTCGGTCGGCAATTCGGCGAGCTTCGCGATCCTTGCCGAGCGCGTGATCGTCGAGATCAATCTCGCGCAACCTGCCGCGCTCGAAGGGCTGCACGACATCTGGATTCCCGAGCGCCGGCCGCAGCGCGAGCCGCTTCCGATCGTGCGCGCGCATGACAGGATCGGCGAGAGGGCCATCGAGATTCCCATCGAGAAGATCGCCGCGATCGTCATCACCGACAAGCCGGACAGCGCATCCACCGTGTTGCCCGCCGATCGGGACACCGCGCTCATCGCGGGGCATCTGATCGAGTTCTTTCAGCACGAAGTGTCGCGCGGACGCTTGCCGAAGCAGTTGCCGCCGCTGCAGGCGGGCATCGGCACGATCGCCAATGCGGTGCTGTCGGGCTTCGCGGCGTCGCCGTTCGAAGCGCTGACGATCTATTCCGAAGTGCTGCAGGACTCGACCTTCGATCTGCTCGATTCCGGCAAGGCGACGTTCGCATCGGGCGCATCGATCACGTTGTCCGCGGAGCGGCAGGCGCAGGTGTTCGGCGAGATCGACCGCTATCGCGAGCGGCTCGTATTGCGGCCGCAGGAAGTGAGCAACCATCCGGAAGTGATTCGCCGCCTCGGTCTCGTCGCGATCAACACGGCGCTCGAGGCGGATATCTACGGCAACGTGAACTCGACACATGTCGGCGGCACGCACATGATGAACGGCATCGGCGGCTCGGGCGATTTCGCGCGCAACGCGGCCTATGCGATCTTCGCGACGAAATCGATCGCGAAGGAAGGACGCATTTCCAGCATCGTGCCGATGGTCCCGCATTGCGATCACAACGAGCACGATGTGGATATCGTCGTGACCGAGCGCGGGCTCGCCAATCTCACTGGCCTCGCGCCGCGCGAACGCGCGATGAACGTGATCCAGAACTGCGCGCATCCGATGTATCGCGATTTGCTGCGCGACTATTACCGCGATGCAGCAGCACTCGGCGGACACACGCCGCATCGTCTGGATCAGGCGTTTTCGTTTCACACGCGCTTTGCGGCGAGTGGATCGATGCTGCCCTGAACACTGCTTTGACATGATCGCGCGCGCCATGCTGCGGCGCGAAAGCGAATGGCGCGCTAGAACGAAGCCGTGACCGCGAGATTAGGCGCACAATGGCGGGAGCCCGCTTGGGCTGGCGAACAGGAGGAGCACCATGACCGCCATCACCTGGGTTCTTGCCGCCGACGGCAGCCGCGCGCGAATCTTCGAGACGGAAGGATTGAAGCTCGATTTGCGGCAGGTCGAGGACCTCAGGAATCCGGCGCCGCGCACGGCGGAATCGGCGGACAAGGAGCGCGAGAAGTTCGCGAGAACCGTCGCCGAGTTTCTCGAAAGGAGTCGCCTGCATCAACGATTCGATCGCTTGCGCCTCGCGGTCGAGCCGAAGTTTCTCGGCCTGCTGCGCGATCATCTGAGCAGCGAAACGCGCAAGCTCGTCTACGAGGAAGTCAGCAACGACGTGTCGAACATGGACACGCGCGATATTCGCCGTCATCTCGACCGGCCTTGAATCCACTCTTGCCGACGCGCCGCTTCCGCGAGAGAAGCGGCGCGCCGCGCGTCACGCCGCGGGCATGATGTTCTGATTGCTGCGGAACAGGTTGTCCGGATCGTAACGCCGCTTCACTTCGGCGAGCCGCTCGTAGTTCGGGCCATACGCCGCCCTCACCCGATCGCCTTCCTCGCCTGTCATGAAGTTCACGTAGACGCTGCCGAGCGCATGCGGCGTCATCGCGGCGAACATGTCGCGCGCCCACTTCGTGCACTGCTCGTCGTCGGCGGCATCGCTCCAGCGGCCGTGAATGTTGATCGTATAGATGGAATCGCGATTCGCGTAAGCCGTCGCATCGACGGGCACGCGGTTCGTCTGCCCGCCCATCGCGCCGATGAAGACCTCGCATTGCGTCGATGGAAGCGACTTCACCGCATTCGTCAGGATATCGAACGTTTCGTCGTTCAGCGTGGCGAAGTTATGCGACTTCCAGTAGTTGCGCTCGCCCGGCGTGAGCAGCGGATCGAAGGCCTTTTGCCATGCGGCGAAGGGCATCGGCCCGAGATGCTCGCCGTAGGGCGTGCCGAACGCGCGCACCGGCGCCAGCGCCCTTTCGCCGTTCTCGACCGGACCGATATAGCAGCTCGCGAGCACGACGACCGGCTTGCCGTGCACATCGGCGGGCAGGAACGGCAACGGCGGCGCGAGACGCAGCACGGCCCACACGGTCAGCTCGTCGGGGCTTTGCGCGACGAACTCGCGGTACTTCGGCAGCACCGTCTCCGCCTGTTCGAGCGGATACACGACGAGTCCGCCATAGATTTGCGGCCCGACTTCGTGCAATTGATATTCGAAGAGCGTGACGACGCCGAAATTGCCGCCGCCGCCGCGCAGCGCCCAGAAGAGATCCGGCTCGCTGTCCGCGCTCACGCGCCGCAATTTGCCATCCGCCGTGACGATCTGCGCCGCGATGAGGTTGTCGACCGTCACGCCGAACTTGCGGCTGATCCAGCCGAAGCCGCCGCCGAGCGTGAGGCCCGCGACACCCGTCGTCGAGTTGATGCCGAGCGGCGTCGCGAGTCCGAACGCCTGCGCTTCGTGATCGAAGTCGGAGAGCAGCGCGCCGGGCTCGACATAGGCGCGCTTCGCTTCCGGATCGATCCGCACGGATTTCAGCGCGGAGAGATCGATCATCAATGCGTCGTCGCTGACCGCGCTGCCCGCGATGTTGTGGGACCCGCCGCGAATCGAGACCAGAAGGCTGTTGGCGCGCGCGAACGCGAGCGCGCCCATCACGTCGGCGGTGCCCGCGCAACGCACGATCAGCGCGGGGCGCCGGTCGATGGTCGCGTTCCAGACCTTGCGTGCTTCGTCGTAGTCGGCATCCGACGGTGAGATGACCTTGCCTCTCACCGACGCCTTGAGGGTATCGATCGCTTCGCCTGAGATGTTGATCATTGTGAGACCTCGCTGCTAGATAAAGCGCCGCGACGTGCCCGACCCTGCCAGCTGGTACGGCGAAAGCGCACGGAACCCGCCATCGGATCACGCGTGGCGTGTCGATCGGATGCACACCTGGGAGACCGCGGGGGCGGGAAGAATTGCGACAACGGACGCATCGGTCCGCTCACTGATTTAATGCCTCGGTTTACGGGATGTAAAGGGGCTGACCAGTGAAATCGTGCATGTGATCTAGCATGTATCGGACAAAGTTGCCGATGCGATGGATTAGCGCATGCAGCGTTTCATTCGCTTTATATGTATTCCTTATTTAATCCAGATCAATTAAGGAAACTTCCGCTTAAGAAACGCAAAAAAAAAACGCGCCGGGGAGCCGGCGCGCTGATGCTTCGTGCGATCTGTATCGATCAGTCCTTGCCGTAGTTCGGCGAGCGCGGACCATACAACAGACCGTTCGATCCGCCCGTCGCCAGCAAACGTGCACTGGTCAGTCCCGCGACGGCCCACGACTTGTCGGTGGTGACATTGACGGCGTGCTTGACCGCCGTTTGCACGAGCGCCGTGACGAGTCCTCCGCCCACGGTGAAATCGTTGCCGGTCTCGCTACCGTTCGCCTTTGCCGAACCCTTCCACAGTGTCTCGCCCGAGCGCAGATCGACCAGCCTGGCTTCCGCCGCGACCTCGGTCGTAGTCGCGAGGACCCGATACGACGAGCCGTACTTCGTGATCTTCGTGTACAACGCGGCGTCCGCGCCGAAGATGCTGCGCAGCTTGTCGGGCGCGACGCCCTGGATGTCGTTGGGCGTCGTCAAGCCGTTATGCCTGAAGGTCTCCTCCATCTCGGCGACCGGCACGACGTAGTAGCCGCCTTCGGCGAGCGGCATCGTCATCTGGGACAGCATGCCGTAGGTTGCGTCGACTTCGTTCGTGTCGTTGATCGGCGGGAGAACGAGAATCGAGCTCGGCTTGCTGTTGCGAAATGCGGTGTGGTCGGTCTGGGTCGGCGAACGCGAAGCGCATGCCGTCAGGGCCACGACGATCGACAGCACCGCGAGGAGTTTGCGGGAAATATTGAAGGTCATGGTCGGTGCTTATTGAAGTTTGCTCAACAGGAAATCCATAAAGGCGGAAGATTCGGGGAATTGCGCCTTCTCTTCCGTCAATTGCTGACGCGCCTCGGCGCCCTTGCCGACGCTTGCGTACAACGTGCCCAGATGAGCCCGGAATCCGGGCGGCAACGCTCCGTTCTTCGCGGTGATCTTCTCGCGCGCCGTCTCGAGTGCAGCGATCTGATCTTCCGCACCCTTTTGTGCCTTGAAATACTCGTAGACCTGAGGCTGATAGCCGTCCCATTGATAGAGCGACGGGGTCTTGGTGGCACAGCCCGTGAGCAGCGCGCACGCCACCGCGACCGGCAGCGCGAGGCTGGCCAGCCGGAAATTCTTCGTGATCATGTTCTTCGGATGAGAGTGAGTGAATTAGCGTGCGACTTGCAGCGCGCCCGCGTCGACCTTTTCGGCCAGGTGATTGACCGCTTCGCTGATGGCCAGGTCGAGCACCTTGCCGTTGAGCGTGGAGTCATAGCTCGAAGTGCCGCCGAAGCCGATCACTTCGCGGCTCGACAGGCTGTACTCGCCGGCACCCTGGCTCGATGTCACCACCTCGGACGTGGTCGTATCGACGATATTCAGACTGACCTTCGCGTAGGCCACCTGCGTCTTTCCGCGCCCGAGAATACCGAACAGCTCACGGTCGCCGACCTCTTTGCGGCCGAACTCCGTGACGTCGCCCGTAATGACGTAATTCGCGCCCCGGATGGCCTGCGCCTTGTTGGAAAAGCCGGCTTCCTGTTTCGTTTCGCTCAGGTTGTCCCGATCCAGCACGGCAAAGCGCCGGCTCTGCTGCAAGTCGGTGATGAGAATGGTCTTCGCCTGGCTGCCGAGACGATCGACGCCATCCGAAAACACGCCCCGCATATAGCTCGAGTGATTGTCGAACTTGCCGATCGCGACCGGCACGGATTTGCCCGCGAAGGGCTTCTGGGCGCTCGCGACTTCCGGTACCGCCAGCGCGCGCGAGGCTTCGGTCGCGCATCCGCTCAACATCGCTGCAACAGAGGCGATGACGATGGCCATATGGCTTTTTGTGAATTTCATTGATTGCCTTTACCGTCGAACTTCAGAATCACCTGCCGTATGACGGTGATTTTGGAAACCGACGATTATTTGGCAATTTTCAAGCTGGAGAGGAAAGAGAATTCCTAAAATCCGATCGGCGACGGCGGAGGATCAGTCCGCGCCGTCACCGTCGAATTCCGTCGATGCAAAGCCGCTCACGCCCGCTCCAGCACCGCCATCTCGCGCACGACCACGAGCAACATCGACAGGCTCGCCCCGCCGCTTGCCCGCAGTTCCGCCAGCAGCCGCGTATAGCGATCGATCGCCGCCTCCCGCTTCGCGCGCCAGCTTTCGACGATCACATCGGGTGCATCGATGCCGCGCGACTGTTCGAGCGCGCTGATCGTCAGCGCGCGCTTCAGCCGCGCAAGCTCCTCCATCGCCGCGGCGCGTGCGAGCAGATCCCAGTGCGTCACGATCGGCAGCGCCATCGCCCGCTCGGCGATGCCGCGATAATCGAGCAGCGTGCCGATGCCGAAGTACACGCTCGCGACGAGTTCCAGACTGCGCTCCGAGCACGCCGCCACTTCCGCGCTGTCGAGCACGGCGGTCGCGATCTCGCCGCTCGCGACGCGCGCCGCGAGACTGCTTTCGACGCCCGAGTCCTCCAGCTCGCGCCGGCGCCCGTACCACGCGTCGAGCTGCGTCGCGGGCAGCAGCGCCGGCAGTTGCGGCGCGAGCCGTTGCGCCGCCTCGCGGCAACGCGCGAGCAAGCCCTTCGCCTCGTGCAGGCCGGACCCGTTGTGCTTCAGATGACGCAGGAACCAGAGCGATGTGTCGTCGAGCAGCCGCACGACATCGACGAACATGCGCGCCTGCGCTTCATCGGCGACGATATTGTCGAGCGCGTCGATGCTGTGCCACAGATCGTCGAGATCGAAGACATCGCGCGCCATCAGCGCCGCACGCACGATATCGCTCGGGCGCGCATCGGTCTCTTCCATCAGCCGATGCACGAACGTGCAGCCCACGCGATTCACGAGCGCATTCGTCAGATGCGTCGCGAGGATTTCACGCTTCAGCGGATGGCGCTGCATCGTATCGCTGTAGCGCTGTTGCAAAGGCTTCGGGAAATACTCGGGCAGCATGTCGGCGACGAGCGCGTCTTCCGGCACGTCGGAGTCGAGCAGCTCGTCGTAGAGCCACATCTTGCCGTACGCGAGCAGCACCGCGCGCTCCGGCGACGTGAGCCCGGACTTCACCGCGGCGCGCTCGGTGATTTCATCATCGGACGGCAGGAACTCGATCCTGCGCTTCAGACGCCCGGCGCGCTCGAGAAAGCGCATCATGCGCGCCTCGGCATCGAGCGTCTCCGCTTCGTGACGCTTCGCGATGGAGAGCGCCTGCGTCTGCGCGTAGTTGTCCTTCAGCACGAGCAGGCCGACTTCATCGGTCATCTCGGCCAGCAGCGCGTTGCGTTGCTTCTCGGTCATCTCGCCATCCGCGACGACGAGGCCGAGCAGAATCTTGATGTTGACCTCGTGATCGGAGCAGTCGACGCCCGCGGAGTTATCGATCGCATCCGTGTTGATGCGCCCGCCGTGCTGCGCGAACTCGATGCGCCCCAGTTGCGTGAAGCCCAGATTGCCGCCTTCCGCGACGACCTTCACGCGCAGTTCCGCGCCGTTCACGCGCTCGCCGTCGTTGGTGCGGTCGCCGACCTGCTGATGCGTCTCCGCGCTCGATTTCACATACGTGCCCACGCCGCCGTTGTAGAGCAAGTCCGCTTCGGCGAGCAGGATCGCGCGAATGAGCTCGTTCGGCGCGAGCGTCGCCGTGCCGATGCCGAGCGCGGCCTGCACCTGCGGCGAGATCGGAATCGACTTCGCCGTGCGCGGATAGACGCCGCCCCCTGTGGAGATGAGCGCGGCATCGTAGTCGGCCCAACTGGAGCGCGGCAGCGCGAAGAGCCGCGCACGTTCCTCGAAGCTCTTCTCGGTATCCGGCGACGGATCGAGAAACACATGCCGATGATCGAACGCCGCGATCAGTTTGATATGACGCGACAGCAGCATGCCGTTGCCGAACACGTCGCCGGACATGTCGCCGACGCCGACGACCGTGAAGTCGGTCGTCTGCGTATCGAAGTTCATCTCGCGGAAATGACGCTTCACCGATTCCCACGCGCCGCGCGCGGTGATGCCCATCTTCTTGTGGTCGTAACCGACCGAGCCGCCGGACGCGAACGCGTCGTCGAGCCAGAAGCCGTATTCGTGCGCAATGGCATTCGCGTAATCGGAGAACGTCGCGGTGCCCTTGTCCGCCGCGACGACGAGATACGGATCGTCGGGATCATGGCGCACGACATCGGGCGGCGGCACGATGCCGTCGGGCGTGCGGTTGTCGGTCACATCGAGCAGGCCGCGCAGGAACATCTGATAGCACGCGACGCCTTCGGTGAGAAACGCCTCGCGATCCGTCACCGGTGGCGGATTCTTCACGACGAAGCCGCCCTTCGATCCCACCGGCACGATCACCGTGTTCTTCACCATCTGCGCTTTCATGAGGCCGAGCACTTCGGTGCGGAAATCTTCGCGCCTGTCCGACCAGCGCAGCCCGCCGCGCGCGACGCGCCCGCCGCGCAAATGCACGCCTTCGACGCGCGGCGCATAGACCCAGATCTCGAACATCGGCTTGGGCTCGGGCAGGCCCGGCACCTTCGACGGGTCCAGCTTGAACGACACATACGGACGCGGCTGGCCGCTCGCATCGCGATGAAAGTGATTGGTGCGCACCGTCGCCGTGATGACGCCGAGGAACTGCCGCAGAATGCGGTCTTCATCGAGGTTCGGCACCTGATCGAGCGCGCCTTCGATATCGGCGAGCACGCGCTCCGCCGCCGTGTCGCGATCTTCCATCGAGCCGCCGCGCGCCGGATCGAAACGCACCATGAAGAGCTGCAGCAGCTTCTTCGCGATCAGCGGATTGCCGATCAGCGCGCGCTCGATATACGCATCGCTGAAGGTCGAGCCGACTTGTCGCAGATACTTCGCGTACGCGCGCATGATCGTCACGTCGCGCGCGCCGAACTGTGCGCGCAGCACGAGACGGTTGTAGTCGTCGTTCTCGATCTCGCCCGACCATACGGCCGCGAACGCGTTCTCGAAGAGCGGCTTCACGCGATCGATATCGAACTCGACATCGTCCTGCAATTCGAGGCCGAAATCGTGGATCCACGCGTTCGGCGCGCCGGTCGGCTCGATCAGATACGGACGCTCTTCATCGACGCGCACGCCGAGATGTTCGAGCATCGGCAAGCTGTGCGACAGCGCGATCGGATCGCCGGCGCGATACACCTTGAAGCGGAACGCGCGCCGCCCCGCTTCGATCGGCCTGTAGAGACTCATCGAGAGGCCGCCGGGTTGCGTATGCGTCGCCTCGATCAACTCGATGTCGCGCACCGCCGTGCGCGCCGGATAATCTTCGCGATAACCCGCCGGGAAGGAATCGGCATAACGCTGCAACAGGCGATTGCCCGCTTCCTCGCCGTGACTGTCGATCAGCGCATCGGCGAGATCGTCCTGCCAGCGCCGCGCGACCTGCACGATGCGCGTTTCGAGCTCGCGCGTATCGACTTCGGGCATCGCGCCCCGGTCGGCACGCACGACGATATGAATGCGCGCGAGCGGCGATTCGGACAAAAGCGGCGTGAACTCGATGCTCTTGCCGTTGAACGCCTCCATCAGCACACGGCTGATGCGGCGGCGCAGATCGGTATTGAACTTGTCGCGCGGCACGAAGACGAGGCACGACACGAAGCGGTCGAAACGGTCGCGCCGCACGAACAGGCGCGTGCGCTGATGTTCCTGCAGACGCAGCACGCCGATCGCGATATCGAAGAGCACGTCTTCATCGGCCTGAAACAGCTCGTCGCGCGGATACTGCTCCAGCACCGAGATGAGCGACTTCGCCAGATGCCCCTTCTCGAGAAAGCCCGCGCGCCGCACGATGTTCGCGCACTTGCGCCGCACGATCGGAATCTCGGAGGTCGGCACGAGATACGCCGTCGACGTGTAGAGCCCGAGAAAGCGCCGCTCGCCGGTCACCTTGCCATCGGGCGACGTGCGCTTCACGCCCACGTAGTCGAGATAGCCCGGCCGATGCACCGTCGCGCGCGAATTGGCCTTCGTCAGAAAGATGGGCGCCGCGCCCTCGATGATCGCGGCCGCGCCCGGCGGCAGCGGCGTCACGTCGCCCGCGGCGGGGGCGCGCAAGGTCTCGCGCAGAATGCCCATGCCCGAGCCCGGCACCCCGCGCAACGCAAAGCCGCCTTCGTGCTCGACGAGGTCGTAATCGCGGCAGCCGAGGAAGGTGAAATGATCCGCGACCATCCATTCGAGGAACGCGCGGGACTCGATGCCATCGGGCGTCGTGTCGCGCGTCTTCAGATCGCCGATCGAGATGCGCGCGGCCTCGGTGATCTTCGGCCAGTCCTCGACCGCCGCGCGCACATCGCCGAGCACGCGCGCGATGTTGTCGCGCACTTCTTCGAGACGCTCGGCGTCGCTGCAACGGTCCACTTGGAAATGGATGAACGATTCGAGCTCGGAATGGGTGTCGCCCGCTTCGCTGTGTCCCTGCCCGATGCGCTCGATCTCGCCCGAATGCGCGCCCTTGCCGGCACGCCACACGCGAAACACCGGATGGATCGCCGAATGCAGCGCGAGGCCGAGCCGGTTGAGCTCCATCGTCACGGAATCGACGAGAAACGGCATGTCGTCGTTGACGATTTCGACGACCGTGTGATCCGAGTGCCAGCCGTGCTGCTCCAGATTCGGGTTGTAGACGCGCAGCACCTCGCGCCCGCGCACGAACTTCTGCGCCGTCTGCCAGTGCGCCATCGCGGCGCCGTAGAGATCGGCGACGTCGCGGCTCGCGATGTCCTCGACGTCGACCTGCTCGTAGTAATAGCGAAGAAGCGGCTCGATCACCTTGAACGCGGGTTCCGGCAATCGCCCCCGCGCGAACTCCAGAAGATCGTTGATGAGCTGTTCTACCCGCGCTTCGTTCTTGACCAGCATGGTGTCCTCCCGAGGCTTTCGGTTGCGATGCCGTTGCCGCCCGCTCTTCGCGTTCACCGGAGATTATGCGCCGGGCCGGGCATTTAGCCGCGCGCCGCTCATGTGCGCTTGCACAACGAAAGTGCACCGCGCGTTCCCGTACGGTAGCCGCGCCGCGTGACCTTTGCGCGACATCGGCTTTGGGCTATCGTCGAAAAACGGCGCATCGATCCGATGGAGGAACCGCCATGCAGGACACGTCGAAAGAGACAGCGCAACAGACGGTGGTCGCCGTGCGGCCGAAAGCGGAGATCGCGACGGTTCAGCGTCTGCCTTATTTCATCGGGCTGTCGGCGGCGACCGCGGGCGCGCGCGGCCTGTCGATGCATCTCGTTGTCGTGCCGCCCGGCGGACACGGCGAGCCGCATGTTCACGTCGGCTATGAGACCGGCCTCTACGTGCTGGAAGGGCGCGTCGAAACGCGCTATGGGCCGGGACTGACGGAATCGGTCGTGAGCGAGCCGGGCGACTTTCTGTTCATTCCGCCGGGCGTGCCGCATCAGCCGTTCAATCTGAGCGCGACGGAGCCGGCGCGCGCCGTGGTCGCGCGCAACGACGCGAACGAGGCCGAGCGCGTCGTGCCCTACGATCCGCGCGAAGCGCCGGCGCCTTAGAAGCCGGAAGCGCCCGTGCCGGGAAGATCGACGTAGCCCGTGTCGGCAAAGCGCGCGCCGCCGAACGCGCCGCCCGCGAGCTTGCCGCGCACCGCATACGAGACCTTGGTGACGGTATCGCCGCTCGCGAAGCCGAACGCCTGGCGCGCGATCGACAACGCCGACACCGTCACCGGCACGGACAGCACGATCTCGCCGAAACGCGGCACGGAGCCGCGCTGGTCGCTCACGCCGCTGCCGAACGCGTGGCCGTTCAGGTCGAGATCGAGCGCGACGCCGTCGAAGTCGATCGGCGCGTCGTTCGGATTCTGCACGCGCAACTTCACCGCGAAACGCAGTTCGAGGCCCTGCCCTTCGAGCGGCTCGATGCCCGCGACGCTCACGCGCATCGCATCGTGGTTGAAGAAGCCCGCGCAGCCGTCGAGCGCCAGCATCGCAGGAAGGGCTGCAAGAGAAAGAACGAAGCGGCGGCGCGTGTGATTCGATTGCATGAGAACGTGACTCCCCGGTAGCGTGCTAGATGCGCAGCGCGTTCAGCAGCATGCGGCCATAGACATGATGAAACCAGACATCGTCGATAACGAAAAGCGCCGCACCCCACGCAGCCGCCACGATGATCAGATCGCAACGCCCGCTCTTCCACAGATTGAGCGAATGACGCGCGACGATCCACGGCACGCCGAGCGGATTCGGCCAGTCCGCGAAGAGATGCATGAGCCCGCCGCACGCGAAGCCGAACGCGATGGGCGCCGCCGGATGGCGCCCGAGAAAATGATACGAAAGCGCGAGCAGCGCAGCCCAGCCGACGCCCCAATGCGTGAGCGTGCGATGCGTGATCCAGAGCTTGCGCGCGCGCGTCCACCACGCGACTTCGAGCCAGTCGGGCGCGGTCGCGCCGACGACGCCCGCGAAGAGCGCGAGCACTCCCGAGAGCATGTCCGGGCCCGCCGCGGTGACCGGATGCGTCACGACAGCCGCCGCGATGATGCCCGCGGCCCATCCGGTCGCGTGATGCGCCTTGCTCGATGCCATGAAGAAGCCTGCCTTGTCGCCTTGCCGGGAAAGCGCGCAATGTTCGCACGGCGCCGGCAATGGGGGCCGGGCTGAAACATAAACTTACGGAATTGCGCGGGTCGAAACACGCTTGTGATCACATCGGCGGCGAGGCGGCGCCGCGTTGTCTAAAATGATTGCTAGATTGCTGCGCAATTAACGCTGCGGACGCCGCCCGATGCGCCCCACGCCCGCCTGCGCATTCAGGCATTGAACGTATTTATCTGAATCTGGCCGTCATGCAACACCTGAAATACCTGAGCGCTTACCCGAACACGCTACAGGACAAGGTGCGCCGACTGATCGCCCAGCAACAACTGGGCACGTACCTCGACGCGCGCTATCCGAACAGACACGCGGTCCAGTCCGACCGCGCGCTCTACGCATATTGCTCAGACCTGAAGCAGGAGTTCCTGCGCGTCGCGCCCGCGATCGACAAGGTCTTCTACGACAGCAAGCTCGACGTGCTGCGTCACGCGCTCGGCCTGCACACCGCGATCTCGCGCGTGCAGGGCGCGAAACTCAAGGCGAAGAAAGAAATCCGCATCGCCTCGCTATTCAGGGACACCGCGCCCGAGTTTCTTCGGATGATCGTCGTGCACGAGCTCGCGCATCTGAAGGAAAGCGATCACAACAAGGCGTTCTATCGGCTGTGTGAATTGATGCAGCCGGGCTACCATCAGATCGAATTCGACTTGCGGCTCTATCTCACGCATCGCGATCTGCTTCGCACCAAGGCGGCGTGAGTCTCGCTGCATTGCCTCACAAGGACCACGCGAGCGCCGCCGCGTAACCGGAAGGCGCGGCGAGCGAAATTGCATCGAACGCGCCCGCGCTCTGCGTGACCGCATAGCGAACGCCGTCGCGCGGCAGCACCGAAAAGCCGTTCATCGAAATCGCGCCGCCGCCGATGCCGTCGCCGTGCGCCTTCAGCACCGCTTCCTTGGCCGTCCAGCAGTCGAAGAACGCGCCGCTCTGGGCGGCATCGCCGGGTAGCGCGTCGATCGCGCGGCGGTCGGCGTCCGTCAGCACGGCCGGCGCCAGCTCGCGCCAGCGGAATGCCTGCGGCACTTCCTCGATATCCGCCCCCACGCGTCTTCCGCGCGATATCGCGATCAACCCATGTGCGCCCGAATGCGATACGTTGAAATCCGGCGCGTCCGGATGCGCGAGAAACGGCCTGCCCTTCTCGCCGGCGTCGAGCACGAGACTCGCGCCATCGGCGCCCGTCTCCGCCGCGAGCATATAGCGCAGCGCGCAACGCACGGTCGCGAAGCGCGCGGCATCCGCGTGACGCAGAAAGCGCGCCGCCCGCGCGCGCTCGCTCGCGTGCATCACCGCGAAGTACGCGCCGTCGAGCGGCGCGGTCAGATCGATATGAACCAGCCACACGCGCACGTCATCGGGCGCTGCGGCGGGAAGCGGAATCGGGGTAACGTCGAGGGGAATCGTTGCTTCGGTCATTTGGGTGCGTATTGCGCCTCGCCGTTGCCGAAGGACCAGTTCTCCTTCTTCACTTCGACGAGGCTGATGAACACGTCCTCGCGCCGCAACTTCAGCCGCTCGTGCAGGCCATCGGCGACGGCCTTGTAGAACGCGCTTTTCTTCGCGAGATCGCGGCCTTCGTTGAGTGTGACCTGGATCACGACGCAATCGTCGGTGCGGCTGATGCCGAGATACGTGCGGTCGATGATGAAATCCGTCGCGCCATGCTCCGCGACGATCTGGAAGCGATCGTTCTCGGGCACGTCGAGCGTCGCGCGCATCGCGTCGTACACCACGTCGCCGATGGCCGCGCGATACGCGCCGTCCTTGCCCTTTTGCAGATCGATTCGAACGAGCGGCATCGTCTTCTCCTCTTGGATGGTTTCACCGAAAGTCCGGATGCGGCAACAGTTCCGGCAGCCCCGCGCGATCGACATACACGACCGCGTTCTGCTCGAACTCCGTCATCAGCGCATCGGCGGTATCGGGCGTCGCGCCGAGCACGAAAAGGCTCGCCTCGGCCACCCAGATGTTCATCGGATCGATGCCTTCGCCGCGCAGCGCGTGCAGTCCCATTTGTCCGACGCGCTCGGTCAGCCTGCGCTGCCGCGCCGTGTTGTCCTCGGGCGCGAGCACATGGCCGAACGGATTGAACGCCGTGACGAACACCGCGCTCCCGACGCCGTGCCTCGCGAGCAAGGAAGCAACGTCGCCATTCGTGACGCCGATTTTCATGTCGATGTCCGGCTGGGCATCGCAACCGTCGATACGATAGATCGCCGCGCAATACGCATCGAGCGTCGCGGCGGGCAGCGTATGCGTGCGCCCGAGCACGATCGGCTGGCCATGCGGCGTGGCACGCGCGGCCTCGTCCCATTCGATGCGCCGGCGCGCGAGCGTCTCTTCGCTCACGCAGCCCTTCTGCGCGGCCAGACGCTCCAGCGCGTCCAGCCAGTGCGCGTAGTAGGTGTCGCCGTGGTCGGGATCGCCCGCGGCCTGCGCGTCCTTGATCGCGACGCTCAACGCATGCGCCCATTCCTTCCACGTGAACACGCCGCGCTCGTGCAACGCGAGCGTCATCGCGAAAGCCTGCGCCTGCCACGGCGCGCGAAACACCGGGCCGTCGTCATCGAACGGCAACTCGGGCAAGGCGGCGCGCAGTTCGTGAAGCTTCGGTTCGTTCGAATTCATGTCACGCATGCGCCGCATCGAGATAAGGTTCCCAGCAATCCACGCAGACCGACGACGCCGTCGTGTCCTTTCCCCACAGTGCCGTGGCATCGAAGCGCACGGTATAGAGCCAGTGCGGATGCTCGCCGTGACCGAGCGCGTTTTCGTCGGGAAAAACATGCGTGCCGCGCACGGCCACGATGCGCCCCAGCTTGCCGCGGCAATAGCGCGGCAGACGCGTATGCGTCGGCGGATTCATCAGCTTCGTGCGGACTTCATCGCCGACGGCAAAGCGCGCCGCCGATGTCGCCGGACGCTCGACCGGCGAGCCGCGCAACAGCGCCGCGCTCACGTCGGCGGCCTTCAGCACGCGCACGTTCGGCTTGGCCGCGGATTGCGCATGGCCGCTCGCGATTTCATCCGCGCTCGCCAGCCCTTTCGCGATGAGCAGCTTCTTCAAGCCCTCGAACCAGATTTCGTAATAGGTGCTGTTGAGATACTGCGCGGGCGGCAGGCTCTCGCGCGCCGCGCGCGACGTGTCGATGTTCCATTGGCCCGTCGCGCCCATCGCGAGCGTGACGGCGAGCACGCGCCGCTCCCAGTCCGCATGAAAAGGCGATGCGCCCGGCGCGTCGCAGGCATCGATTTCGACGGGACCGAACGCCTGCATGCCGCCCATGTCGTGCGCCGCGTTCATGCCGGTGCTC
The DNA here is from genome assembly GCF_900044055.2 of Caballeronia calidae. Classification (GTDB taxonomy): domain Bacteria; phylum Pseudomonadota; class Gammaproteobacteria; order Burkholderiales; family Burkholderiaceae; genus Caballeronia; species Caballeronia calidae. The sequence goes on from NZ_FCOX02000006.1 coordinate 233,972, forward strand.
CCGCTGCGTGCGATGGCGCGAGCGCGACGCCCGTGCCGATCATCGAATCGCGGGTGACGAGATTCGCGAGCGCGTCTTCGTCGAGTTGATCCGTGCCGGCGGGACGCATCGGTACGACGAGATAGCGGACCTCGGCGGTCGAATCCCACACGCGCAACTCGACGTGCGCCGGCAGTTCGACGCCGAAGTCCTTCAGCACGCCGCGCGGATCGATCACCGCGCGTGAGCGATACGGCGCCGACTTGTACCAGACGGGCGGCAGCCCGAGCACCGACCACGGATAGCACGAGCATAGCGTGCAGACGACCATGTTACTGACCGGTGCACCAAATACTGCCTCGTGCGTTAGAGAAGTATGAATACGAAAACTGATGCGCGAAAACTGGACC
>NZ_FCOX02000007.1 GCF_900044055.2 Caballeronia calidae
TGGATGCAGCCGAAGCGGCATTGAAGGACTCGGGTGTCGCGCAGAAGCAGATTCACGTCGAGCGCTTCGGCTCGCCGTTGCCGCAGGCGGGCGTGCCGCCGATCGAGATCACGGAGAACACGCCGGCGGCGGATCTGGAGCTGATCATCGATGGCAAGAAGCGCAAGCTGCGTCTTCCGTATGAAGGCGTGAGCGTGCTCGATGTCGGCCTGAAGGCCGGACTTGCGCTGCCGTATGCCTGCAAGGGCGGTGTGTGCTGCACGTGCCGCGCGAAAGTGCTCGAAGGCGAAGTGAAGATGGAAAAGAACTACACGCTCGAACAACACGAGATCGACGACGGTTTCGTGCTGACTTGCCAGTGTCATCCGGTCAGCGAGCGCGTGGTCGTGAGTTACGACGAGCGCTAAGCGCCGTCCCTGATTCCTGTGAACGACGCGCATCGCAACGGTGCGCGAAGCCGAAGCGTTCCCCACTAATGCACGCCGAAGTCGTTAGCAATGCAAGCATTGCGCGGCTTCGTCGTAATCGAACATCCAACACATCGAGACTTGTCATGACTGAAGCCTTCATCTGCGATGCGATTCGTACGCCCATCGGCCGCTACGGCGGTGTTTTCAAGGACGTCCGCGCGGACGATCTCGGCGCCGTGCCCATCACCGCGCTCATGCAGCGCAACGCATCGGTTGATTGGGCGCGCGTCGACGACATCATCTACGGTTGCGCGAACCAGGCCGGCGAGGACAACCGCAACGTCGCACGAATGTCGGGCCTGCTGGCGGGCCTGCCCATCGACGTGCCCGGCTCGACGATCAACCGCCTGTGCGGCTCGGGCATGGACGCCGTGGGCAGCGCCGCACGCGCGATCAAGGCAGGCGATGGCTCGCTCTATCTCGCAGGCGGCGTCGAGAGCATGACGCGCGCGCCCTTCGTGATGGGCAAGGCATCGAGCGCATTCTCGCGTTCGGCCGATATCTTCGATACGACCATCGGCTGGCGCTTCATCAATCGTGCGATGCGTGAGCGGTACGGCGTCGATTCGATGCCCGAGACGGCAGAGAACGTCGCTGTCGACTTCGGCATCTCGCGCGATGCGCAGGACCGCTTCGCGCTGCGCAGCCAGCAGCGCGCCGCACGCGCGCAGGCCGACGGCACGTTCGCGCAGGAAATCGTCGCGGTGAATGTGCCGCAGAAGAAGGGTGAAACCATTGCGATCGATCGCGACGAGCATCCGCGCGAAACCTCGCTCGAAACGCTCGCGAAGCTGAAGGGCGTCGTGCGCCCCGATGGCAGCGTGACCGCCGGCAACGCATCGGGCGTGAACGACGGCGCATGCGCGCTCATCATCGCGAATGAGGAAGCGGCGAAGCGCAATGGACTGACGCCGCGCGCGCGCATCATCGGCATGGCGACGGCGGGTGTCGAGCCGCGCATCATGGGCATCGGCCCTGCGCCGGCGACGAAGAAACTTCTGGCGCGCACGGGCCTCACGCTCGATCAGTTCGATGTGATCGAGCTCAACGAAGCCTTCGCATCGCAAGGCATCGCGGTGCTGCGTCAACTCGGGCTCGCCGAAGACGATCCCCGCGTGAACCCGAATGGCGGCGCCATCGCGCTCGGCCATCCGCTCGGCGCATCGGGCGCGCGTCTCGTGACGACCGCAATGTACGAACTCGAGCGCCGCAACGGCCGCTATGCGCTGTGCACGATGTGCATCGGCGTGGGGCAGGGCATCGCGATTGCGATCGAGCGCGTCTGAGGGCCGCACCACATGACACAGGCCATCCAGACATCGGCGATCGTCGGCGTGATCGGTGCGGGCGCGATGGGCGCGGGCATCGCGCAAGTCGCGGCGCTCGCGGGACATACCGTGCTGCTCTACGATCTCGACGCGAAGGCGCTCGACAAGGCGCGCAACGGCATCGCGGCGAACGTGCAGCGTTCGATCGACAAGAAGAAGCTCGATGAAACCGCGGGACATGAAGCCATCGAACGCGTGCGCATCATCACGAGCCTCTCTGACTTGCGCACGGCTGCGCTCGTCATCGAAGCCGTCGCCGAACGGCTCGACGTCAAGCGCGCGCTCTTCGGCGAGCTCGAAAACATCGTGACGTCGGAGTGCATTCTCGCGACCAACACGTCGTCCATTTCGATCACCGCGATCGCCGCGCCGTTGAAGCATCCGTCGCGCGTGGTCGGCATGCACTTCTTCAACCCTGCGCCGTTGATGGCGCTCGTCGAAGTCGTGCACGGCCTCGCGACGTCCGATGCCGTCGCGCAAACCGTGTACGCCACATCGGCGGCATGGGGCAAGAAGCCCGTTCATGCGAAATCGACGCCGGGTTTCATCGTCAATCGCGTTGCCCGGCCGTTCTATGCGGAAGGCTTGCGCGTGCTCAACGAGCAGGGCGCGGATGCAGCTTCCATCGATGTCGTCATGCGCGATGCGGGCGGCTTCAGGATGGGCCCGTTCGAGTTGATGGACCTCATCGGTCATGACGTGAACTTCGCCGTCACGCAATCGGTGTTCAACGCGTACTTCAACGATCCGCGCTTCACGCCTTCGCTGATTCAACAAGAGCTCGTGAATGCGGGCTTTCTCGGCCGCAAGACGGGCCGCGGTTTCTACGACTACGCCGCCGATGCGGCGAAGCCCGCCGCGCGCGTCGAGACGCACACGCGCACGCCTTCGACCATCGTGCCCGGTGAAAGCGCGCCGGTGTATGAGCACTTGCAGGCGCGCATCGCGCAGGCGAACGCCGGCCGCAACGACATGCCCGGCCTCATCGCGCAGATCGACGATGCCTACCTGTTCCTCACCGATGGCCGCACCGCGACCGAACGCGCGCATGCGCTCGGCATCGATAACGTCGTGCTGATCGATCTCGCGCTCGACTATGCGAGCGCGCAAAGCGTGGCGCTCACGCGTGCGCGTCAATGCGCCGACGAAGCGTATGCCGCCGTAGCCGGCGCACTGACGAATAGCGGCTATGCGGTCGTGCCGCTGAAAGACATCGCAGGGATGGCCGTGATGCGCACGGTCGCGATGCTCGTCAACGAAGCGGCGGACGCCGTGAATCAGGGCGTCTGCACGAGCGCCGATCTCGACCTCGCGATGGAAAAGGGCGTGAACTATCCGCTCGGTCCGCTCGCGTGGGGCGAGCGGATCGGCATCGATCGCGTTCACGATGTGCTGCTCCATCTCGCGTCACATTACGGCGAAGACCGTTATCGCGCGTCGCCGCTCATCGCGAGCTTGCGTTACTCGGCCCAGCGATTTCATTGAAGCATTCGCATCATCTTTTATCGAGCATTCATGCAGGAGACAACCGTGGTCCAATCCATTGCACAGCAGAGCGAACTGGAACCGATCGAACGCGCAAGCCGTGACGAGCTTCAGGCCTTGCAACTCGAACGCCTCAAATGGTCGTTGCGTCACGCCTACGAGAACGTGCCGCACTATCGCCGCGCATTCGATGCGGCCGGCGTGCATCCCGACGATCTGCGCGAGCTCTCCGATCTCGCGCGCTTCCCGACGACGTCCAAGACCGATCTGCGTGACAACTATCCCTTCGGGCTCTTCGCCGTGCCGCGCGATCAGGTCGTGCGCGTGCATGCATCGAGCGGCACCACGGGCAAGCCGACAGTGGTCGGCTACACGGCGAAGGACATCGACACCTGGGCCAACGTGACCGCGCGCTCGATTCGCGCGGCGGGCGGCCGCAAGGGCGACACGCTGCACAACGCATTCGGCTATGGCCTCTTCACCGGCGGCCTCGGCATTCACTACGGCGCGGAACGTCTTGGCTGCATGGTCGTGCCGATGTCGGGCGGTCAGACAGAAAAGCAGGTGCAACTGATCCGCGACTTCGAGCCGAAGATCATTCTCGTCACGCCTTCGTACATGTTGAATCTGCTCGACGAGATGACGCGTCAGGGCATGGACCCGGCGAGCACGTCGCTGAAGATCGGCATCTTCGGTGCCGAGCCGTGGAGCCAGGGCTTGCGCAGCGAGATCGAAACGCGCGCGGGCATTCAGGCACTCGACATCTATGGCCTTTCGGAGATCATGGGGCCGGGCGTCGCGTGCGAATGCATCGAAACGAAGGACGGTCCGACGATCTGGGAAGATCATTTCTATCCCGAGATCATCGATCCGGTGACGGGCGAAGTGCTTCCCGAAGGCAGCACGGGCGAACTCGTCTTCACGTCGCTCTCGAAGGAAGCGATGCCGATGATCCGCTACCGCACCCGCGATCTCACGTCGCTCCTGCCGCCGAGCGCGCGTTCGATGCGCCGCCTCGCGAAGATCACGGGCCGCTCCGACGACATGCTGATCATTCGCGGCGTGAACGTGTTCCCGAGTCAGATCGAGGAACTGATTCTCGCGATTCCGCGCCTGAGCGGTCAGTATCAGTTGTGCGTGTCGCGCGAAGGGCACATGGATTCGCTGTCGGTGTCCGTCGAAGCGCGTGCCGAAGTCTGCGCGACGTTGAGCGACAGCGATCGCACCGGCTTGTCGCGCGAGCTTCAGCATCGCGTCAAGACGATGGTCGGCGTATCGACGCAAGTGCGCGTGCTCGATTCGGGCGAACTGCCGACGACCGCGACCGGCAAGGCGAAACGCGTCGTCGATATGCGTCCCGCAGCCGTTTAAGTCATATCGACATCGAGCGCCCCGCACATCGCGGGGCGTTATCTTTTCCCATCAATTGGAGCGTGTAGTTCCGATCCCGGTGCGGCCACGCATTCTTCAGCAGAATATCTTCCGCATAAACCCGCGCAACCGTTTGCGCAAATTGTTTTGTAAGCTTCAAGTGTGTCATCGTAGCGAGTGCGTTTGCTCGGACCTATTCGAGCATCCAACAGTATTCGAATAACGAACACCAAACGGGGCAGGCGGAATTTCGATGTGGATCGTCAGACTCGCGCTCAAGCGCCCGTACACGTTCATCGTCCTGTCGCTGCTGTTGCTGATCATCGGTCCGCTCGTCATCGTCCGCACGCCAACCGATATCTTTCCGAACATCGATATTCCGGTCGTCAGTGTCATCTGGTCGTACACGGGCTTGCCGCCCGATCAGATGGAGCGCCGCATCACGCTCAACTATGAGCGCGGCTTGTCGGTGGCGGTGAATGACATCGAGCATATCGAGTCGGAATCGCTGCCGGGCATCGCGGTGATTCGCATCTACTTTCAGCCGAACGCGAATGTCGACGAAGCCATCGCCGAGATCACCGCGCTTTCGCAGACGCAACTGCGCTCATTGCCGCCGGGCATCACGCCGCCGAACATCCTGCGCTTCAATGCATCGACGGTGCCGATTCTGCGGCTCGCGTTGTCATCGGCGGAACTCACGGAGCAGCAACTCTACGACTTCGGCAATAGCTTCCTGAAGACACAGCTTGCGACCGTGCAGGGAGCGTCCGTGCCGCTGCCTTATGGCGGCAAGCAGCGGCAGATCATGGTCGATATCGACTCGCGCAAGCTGCAGGCGAAGAACCTCGCGCCGACCGATGTCGTCAACGCGATCAGCGCGCAGAACCTCATTCTCCCGACGGGCACGACCAAGATCGGCTCGACCGAATACTCGGTGGGCCTGAACGCGAGCCCGGGCTCGATCGAAGGTCTCAACGACATACCGATTCGCACCGGCCCCGGCGGCACGATCTATATCAAGGACGTCGCGCATGTGCGCGACGGCTTTCAGCCGCAGACGAATATCGTGCGCGTGGACGGCACGCGCGCGTCATTACTCACGATCAACAAGAGCGGCAACGCATCGACGCTCGATATCGTCGCGCGCGTGAAGAACCTGCTACCCACGTTACGCGGCATGGTGCCCGAGTCGCTGAAGATCGAGCCCGTAGCGGATCAGTCGCTCTTCGTGCGCGCATCGGTGTCGGGCGTATTGCGCGAAGCGGTGATCGCAGCGGGCCTCACGGCGCTGATGGTCCTGCTCTTTCTCGGAAGCTGGCGCGCGACGCTCATCATCGCGATCTCGATACCGCTCTCGATGCTCACGTCGATCGTCGCGCTCTCCGCGATCGGGCAGACCATCAACATCATGACGCTGGGCGGCCTGGCGCTCGCGGTCGGTATTCTCGTCGACGATGCGACCGTTGCAATCGAAAACATCAGCCAGAACCTGGAGCAGGGCAAGGAACTGGAGCAGGCGATTCTCGACGGCGCGCAGCAGATCGCGGTGCCGACTCTCGTCTCGACGCTGTCCATCTGCATCGTGTTCATTCCGATGTTCCTGCTGAAGGGTGTCGCGCATTACCTCTTCGTGCCGATGGCCGAGGCGGTCGTGTTCGCGATGCTCGCATCCTACTTCTTCTCGCGCACGCTGATTCCGACGCTCGCGAAGTATCTGCTGCGCTATCACGAGCATATGGGCGGCGATGTCGAATCGATGAAGGGCTCGCGCAATCCGTTCGTGCGCATTCATCTCGCGTTCGAGCGTCATTTCGAATCCGTGCGCGGTCGCTATCGACGCTTTCTCGAAGCCCGGCTCGCGCATCCCGGATGCTTCGCCTCATTGTTTCTGCTGTGCTGCGTGTCGTCGCTCGCGCTTGCGCCGTTCCTCGGACGTGACTTTTTTCCGTCGGTCGATTCGGGTGTGATCGCGCTGCACATGCGCACGAAAACCGGCACACGTATCGAGGAAACGGCAGCGTTGACGGATCGTGTCGATGCGCGCATCAGGCAATTGATTCCGCGTGGCGAGATCCGCTCGATCATCGATAATATGGGCCTGCCGGTGTCGGGCATCAATCTCTCGTACAACAACACGGGCACGATCAGTTCCGCCGATGCCGACGTGCTCATCAGCCTGAACGAAGATCACGCGCCGACCGAAGGCTATATCCGCGAACTGAGAAAGCGCCTGCCGCAAGCGTTTCCCGGCGTGACGTTCTCTTTTCTGCCCGCCGATATCGTGAGCCAGATTCTCAACTTCGGCGTGCCCGCACCGATCGATATATCGATCACCGGACGCGACGTGCGCGGCAATCGCGCACTCGCGAACCGTTTGCTGGAAAAGATCCGCCGCGTGCCGGGTCTCGTCGATGCACGCATCCAGCAGCCGTCCGACCTGCCCGCGATCAATGTCGAAGTCGATCGAACGAAAGCACTGCAAGCGGGCTTCACGCAGCGCGATGTTGCGAACAACCTGCTGATCACGCTGTCGGGCAGCCAGCAGACGACGCCTACGTTCTGGCTCAATCCCGCGAACGGCGTGAGTTATCAGGTCATCACGACGGCGCCGCAATACGACATGAACTCGCTGCAATCGGTCGCGAACATTCCGGTCACGTCCGCGAGCGGCAAGACCAATATTCTCGGCGCGCTCGCAACGCTCTCGCGCGGCGCGCGCGATGCGGTCGTGTATCACTACAACGCGCAGACCACCATCAATCTGTATGCGACCACCGAGCGGCGCGATCTCGGCGCGGTATCGGACGACGTGCAGCGCATCATCGACGAAGCGCGCGGCGAGTTGCCCAAGGGTTCGTCGATCGAGATGCGCGGTCAGGTCGAGACGATGAACGGCTCGTTCTCCGGTCTTGCGTTCGGGCTCATTCTCGCGGTCGTGCTCGTGTATCTGCTGATCGTCGTGAATTTTCAGTCGTGGCTCGATCCGTTCATCATCATCACGGCATTGCCGGGCGCGCTCGCGGGCATCGTGTGGATGCTGTTCCTCACGCACACGACGTTGTCGATTCCCGCGTTGACGGGCGCGATCATGTGCATCGGCATCGCGACGGCCAACAGCATTCTCGTCGTGAGCTTCGCGCGCACGGCGCTCGCCGAGCACGGCGATGCGGTGCGCTCCGCGCTCGAAGCGGGCTATACGCGCTTCAGGCCCGTGCTGATGACCGCGCTCGCGATGATGATCGGCATGGTGCCGATGGCCATCGGCCTCGGCGAAGGCGGCGAGCAGAACGCGCCGCTCGGGCGCGCGGTCATCGGCGGCCTGATGGTCGGCACGGTCGCGACATTGTTCTTCGTGCCGGTCGTGTTCTCGATGATCTATCGGCGCATGGAAGCGCGTGGCAAAGGTCCGGGCGTGATGGCCAAAGAAGCAGCGCAATAACAATCGAACAGCAGGCGGAGTGAGCATGGAAGAGCAGGTGTCGCAACGATCGGGCAACCGGCGACGAGGGCGCGTGTGGCTCGTGATCGCGCTCGTGGTGGTCGTGGCGCTCGTCGCGCAAGGCATCCTTTCACGGCGTGCGGCGCATGCGGAACTCGAACGCGATGCGAACGAGCATGGCGTGCAGACGGTCGAGGTCATCAAGCCGGCGCGCATGAAGGCGTCGCAGGATCTCGTGCTCGCGGGCGATATACGCGCATTCTCCGATGCCCCGATTTTCGCGCGCACGAGCGGGTATCTGAAGCGATGGACCGTCGATATCGGCACGAAAGTGAAGAAGGGCCAGTTGCTCGCGGAGATCGATGCGCCCGAAATCAACGATCAGCTTCGTCAGGCCCGCGCCGATGCTCAAACGGCGCGCGCGAATTATCTGCTCGCGAAGACGACGGCCGAGCGCTGGTCGCAGATGCTGAAGAACAATTCGGTATCGCGTCAGGAAACCGATGAGAAGCAGGGCGACATGCTCGCAAAGGAAGCGGCGTTCAATGCGGCGCAGGCGAACGTGTCGCGGCTCGAACAACTCGTGTCGTTCCAGAAGATCTATGCCCCTTTCGATGGCGTCGTGACCGCGCGCAATACCGATGTGGGTCAACTGATCGACGCGGGCAGCGGCGCGGCGGGTCGCGAGCTCTTTCACATTCAGGATGCGTCGACGTTGCGCGTGTTCGTCGATGTGCCGCAGGCTTATGCGCGAATGGTCACCGTCGGCTTGCCCGCGGAGTTGCTGCTCAACGAAGACCGCAATCGCAAGTTCGAGGGCGTCACGGTGCGCACGGCGGGCGCGGTCGATCCGGTCGCGCGCACGATGCGCGTCGAGGTCGATGTGAAGAACCCGGCCGGCGAACTGCTCGCGGGTGCTTATGCGCAGGTGCGCTTTCGTCTCACGAGCGCGAATCCTTCATACACGCTGCCGGGCAACGCGCTGCTGTTTCGCCCCGATGGCGTGCATGCCGCGAGCGTCGATGCGAACAATCGCGTGAAGCTTCTGCCCATCACGCTCGGCACCGACTATGGCACGCGCGTGTCCATCGTCTCCGGATTGAACGGCGATGAACGCGTGATCGTGAATCCGCCCGATTCGATCGTCGATGGTGCGACGGTGCGGATCGGCCATGCTGGCTCAGGTCAGGGTGCGAGTGGCGGCGCCGCGAAGTCCGAAGGAAGCGAGTCGTGATGATGCGCGCATCGCTTCGACTCGTTGCATGGCTAACTATCGCCGCGTCGGCAGGCTGCGCGGTGGGGCCGGATTATGTTCGGCCCGAGATGACGGTGCCCGCCGCATACAAATCGCCGATGCCGCTCGATGCGCCCGCCGCCGCATCCGTCATGGCATCGCAAGACTGGAAGCCCGCGCAACCCGCGGACGGCAAACCACGCGCGCCGTGGTGGGAAGTGTATGGCGATCCGCAACTCGATGCGCTCGAAGAACGCGTCGCGACCGCGAACCAGACGGTGGCCGCAGCCGCCGCGCGTTTTCGTGGCGCCCGCGCGGCGGCGGCGCAAGCGCGTTCGGCGTACTTCCCGACCGTCACCGCGAATGCGGCGTTCAATCAGTCGCGCGTGTCGTCGAATGTGCTGTACAAGTCGAGCGCGGGCATCACCGTGCCCGACTATCTGATCGATGCGCAGATCTCGTGGGAGCCCGATCTGTGGGGCCGCATCTCGCGCGCCGTCGAAGGCGGGCGTGCTCAGGCGCAGGCGAGCGCGGCGGATCTGCAAAGCGCCATTCTTTCGATGCAGGCCGAGCTCGCGACGAGCTACTTCGAATTGCGCGGCACCGTCGAGGAAGAGCGGCTGTTGCAGGCGACGCTGCAAGCGTATGAAAAGGCGCTTGCGCTGACGCGCGATCGCTTCGCGGGCGGCGTCGCGGCGGAATCGGACGTCGCGCAGGCGGAAGAGCAGTTGCGCGCGACGCAGGCGCAACTGATCGATCTCGAAACCACGCGCACGAGCCTCGTCAACGCGATCGCGATTCTCGTCGGCGAGGCGCCGTCGCGCTTCACGCTCGATGTCGCGCCGCTCAATGAAGACCATTCGCCGCATCCGTCGGCGGCGCTGGCCGCGTTGCCGCTCAGCGTGCCGTCCGCGCTGCTCGAACGGCGCCCGGACATCGCTGCGGCGGAGCGGCGCGTGGCCGACGCGAATGCGCGCGTCGGCGTCGCGACGGCGGCGTTCTTCCCGAATCTGCTGCTCGCCGCGACGGGCGGTCTGGAAGCGACGCGCTTCACATCGTGGCTCGAAGCGCCGAGCCGATTCTGGTCGCTCGGGCCGCAGCTCGCGTTCACGGTGCTCGATTTCGGCGGCCGCGCCGCGGCCCGCGATGCGGCGCGCGCCGCTTACGACGAGAGCGTCGCCGATTATCGGCAAACGGTGCTGACCGCCTTCGGGCAGGTCGAGGACAACCTGAACGCGCTGGAAGTGCTGCGCCGCGAGAGCGAGGCGCAGCGCGATGCGGTCGATGCCGCCCAACGCGCGCTCGGCAAGGTGAGCAACCGCTACGAGAACGGCGCGATCACGTACCTGAGCGTGGTGGTGACGCAGGCCATCGTGCTGTCGGATCAGCGCACGGCGGTGCGCATCGAGCGGCGGCGCATGGCGGCGAGCGTCGCGCTCGTGAAGGCGCTGGGCGGTGGATGGAGCACGGCGGCGCTGCCGAGCGCGGAAGAAGTCTCGCGGCGCGATTGAATTTTGCGCGATGCATGCAAAATGCCATCGCGCATAACGTATGCAAAATGCGATTTTTCCGGCGCGCGAACGATGCCCGAAGGCGGTGTCGAAACTACACGAACAGAAACACGCCGCATCCGATCAGCGCTGCGCTCCACAGCCAGTCGACGTTGATCCAGCCGCTTCGCAGGAAGCCGAGTCCGCCGCGTTCCTGAACGGACATCGCGAACATGGAGATCACGGCGATCACCGCGAGCATCGCGCCGGTGTGCACCGTCAGCGCGAGCGCGCTGGCTTCGAACGCACCCGCCGCGACCTTGCCCGTGCAAAGCGGCAGGAGCGCCGGCACGAGCATCAGGCCCGCGCCGTGCGCGCTCGACATCACGAAGGACCACAGCGCGAGCCCCGCAAGCCCGGTGCGCATGCCGACGGTCGGGCGTCCGCGATGGCCGCGCCATGCCCGCCACACGCCCCAGCCGATCAGCAGCGCCCCGCACGCGCGCGCGAGCACGTCATGGCCGACGACCGCGCCGAGCGTGAGCGCGCCCGCGAGCACGAGCGCGACCGACACCGCATGACCCAGTGCGATCGGCACCAGGGACACGAGCGCGACGCGGCGGCTGCGGGCGTACAAGCCGAGCGCGACCGCGAAGAGCCATCCCATCGCGGGATTGAGGCCGTGAAACGCGCCGAGGCCCGCGGCGGTATAGAGGAGCGCGGGCGATGCGGCGTCCATGCAAGGCGGCTCGCGGCGTGTCAGGGATAGCAGTACGAATCCGACGAGCAATCGCCGCCTTGCAGCCGGATCTGATGCGGCCGCTGTCCCTTCGGCCAGTCGATGAAGAACTTCTCGTCGACGGCGAGTCCGCCGTTCGGATCGGCGTCGAGTTTCACCATCCATCCCTCGATGCCTTCCGGATAGAACTGCGCATCGACTGCGCCGTAGAGCGAGTTCGTGAAATACACGCGGCGTCCGTCGCGGCTCACTTCGACCATCTGCGGGCCGCCGTTCAATGCGCCGTTCGACGCGCCCGGATGCGTCGCACGCGCGACCACGCCGCCGATGCGCACCTTGCCCGTCAGCTTCGGCGCGAACGGATCGGACACGTCGTATTGCAGCATGTCGCCCGTGCCCCAGCACGACACGTAGAGGAAGCGGTCGTCCATTGACAGATCGATGTCGGAGACGAGCGGCGGCACCGCGCCGAAGCCATGCAAAAGCGGCGGAAGCAAGGACGCATCGGCGGGTTCGGCGGGAATGTCGATGATCTTCTTCACCGCCCATTTGTCCTTGTCGCGATACCAGGTCCAGATCGACGACGACAGATCCTTCAGGCTGATCACGCAGTTGACGAAGCCGTAGGCCTTGGTCGGATCGTGCGCCGGGCGCAGTTCGAACACGAGCTGATATTCGTCGCCGAAATCGATCTCCTGAATGTGCCTGCGCTTCGTGAAGTCCCAGAAATGCAGCTTGCGCCCATACTTCGCGCCGAGCAGCAGCTCGGGCACGAGGCCCTGCTCGAAGGTGTCGGGCGTGCCCCATTCGCTCGTGACCATCGTGTCGTAGCCGAGATGCCACCAGCCGTCATACGCGAGGCGTTGCGGTCCGCGATCCACTTCCCAGCGGCCGAGCGGATCGAAGCTCTGCTGATCGAGCATCAGCACGCCGCCGGGCGCCTTGCCCTCGGCGTTGCCGAGCGCGGTGATATAGATGCCGCCCGGCCCGCAATGCACGGTGTGCGGGCGCGTATAGCCGGTCTTTTCCGCGAGTTCTTCCGGCTCGATCGTCTTCACGATGACGGGCTTCGTCGGATCGGGCTTCGTGTCGATGATATGGATGCGCGACGAGCGCAGCCCCGGCACGACGAGATAGCGCCGCTCCATGTGCGGATGCGGCGCATTGGGGCAGAGGCACGACGAGCACGCGTTCCAGCCGAAGTGATGCAGCTCGTCGCCGGTATCGGGCATCGAAATCTCGCCGACGATCTTCGTATAGCCGGGCGAATCGGGATCGACATCGACCACGGCGATCTTGTCCGGCGACTTGCGCTCGGGATCGAACGTCGCGACGTAGGCCAGCGTTTCGCGCGGCGCCTTTGCCGCGAGCCGCGGGGAAGGGTAGAAGCTCGGATCCGGTTTCCAGGTCGCCATGCTGCGTCTCCCAGTTGGTTTGCCGACTTTCGAAGCACACGTGCAAAAACTATAGGACACAAGGACGCGGGACGCTCTTGCCGTCGTCGCTTCGCTTAGATGCTTTCGTGGATAGCTTGCGCGTGGCGCGCGATTCGGCATCGGAAATCAGCGCGTAGAATAGAGGCATCGCCCCTTTCATGAACGAGGAGATAGCGATGGCCGAGCCGATGATCAGCCTGATGGCGGGAGTCGTCCTGGTGCTATGCGTCGCGGTGGTTATCGTGATGCATCACCGGCATCCGCACATCCACAACCCGAAGGCACGCTGGCTGGATACGCATCCGCCGCGCGACTGGCGGCACAGGCATTGAACGTGCAGTGCAAGGTGAATTAAATGCATGCGGCGCCGGCATCGACCGGCGCATTTTTTTGCGCGAACGTCGCGCGTGGACTCAGCGTCTTGGCCCTTTCATCGCCTCGGCTTCCATCGCGGCGTGCCATTCCTCGCTGTTCTCGATCGGGTCCATGCCTTCGTCGATGAACGCCGACGCGCGTTCCGCCACCGCGCGCGTTTCCTCTTCGGTGCCGTCGTCGGCGAGGGCGTCCTCGTCGCCGGGCGGCTCCAGCATGTCCTGCAGCATCGCCTCCAGTTCGGGCGTCTCCCACGGCTCGCCGCGCTGCCTTTTCTTCTTGATGTAATGCCGCACTTCGGCATCCTGTTCGGGAGTCAACGGAAGCCCGCGGAAGGTGCTGCTGGCGTCGAAGTCACTCATGTCCGCTCCTCTCGCGCATAGCCTGTGATGCGTTTTCAAGCGCTCTTAGTGTAACGCCGTTCGTCTGCGGTAAAAACGTCCAGAATGCTCAGGCTAGCGGCGGCAGGCGTCTTTCGATCGGCGTCGCCTTCACGATGGCCGTGCTCGTCGCGGCGCGCTCGGTCACGCGCGACAGAATGTCGTCGAGATGCGCGATCGACCGCAGCCACAGGCGGCAGACGAAGCAGTCGTCCCCCGTCACCTTGTCGCATTCGACGAACTCGGGAATGCGCCGGATCGCCTCCTCGACGAGATGCAACTGCCCCGGCAGCGGCTGCACGCGCACGATGGCCTGCAGCGTATAGCCGAGCGCGCGCGGATCGATATCGACGGTGAAGCCGCGAATGACGCCTTGCGTTTCGAGGCGGCGCACGCGCTCGGCGGTGCTCGGCGCCGACAGTCCGACGCGCTTCGCGAGCTCGCTGATCGCGATGCGTCCGTCGCTCGCGAGCACGCCGATGAGCTCGCGATCGATGGCGTCGATATCGGCGTGCGACGGGCTAATCAGGTTCTTTGCCATGGCGGCCTTCGATTCAGAGGTCAAAAGGTGTACGCGCCTAATTTTAGGCATGGTTTTGGGCGGAGCGCATCGATAGACTTGAACGCATCGAAACTTGCAGGGCAGGGACGAAATGAATACCGAAAGAATCAATGTGCGCTTTGCGGGTGCATCGAATGCAAACGACGTTCGCCGCGGCGCGATCGAGATGTCGGTCGCGATGCTGATGTCGGGCACCATCGGCTGGCTCGTGGTGTCGTCGGGGCAGACGCCGTGGAACGTGGTGTTCTTCCGCTGCGTGTTCGGCGGGGCGACGCTCATCGCCGTGTGCGCGGCGCTGGGCTTGTTGAAGAAGCGCTATTTCTCGTGGCGCATGATCGCGCTCGTCGCGCTTGGCAGCGTGGCGATCGTCGGCAACTGGCTGTTGCTCTTCGCCGCGTACTCGCGCGCGTCGATCTCGATGGCGACGACCGTCTACAACACGCAGCCGTTCATGCTCGTCGCGCTGGGTATCGTCTTCCTGCGCGAGCGCGTGTCGGCGTCGACGTTCGCGTGGCTCGGCATCGCGTTCATCGGGCTCGTGATGGTGGTGCGCGTCGAGCCCGCCGTGCTCGCCATGCCGGGGGAGTATCTCGAAGGCATTGCGTATGCGCTCGGTGCGGCCTTCCTGTACGCGATATCGTCGATCGTCACGAAGCGCTTGCAGGGCACGCCGCCGCATCTGATCGCGATGCTGCATGTGCTCTTCGGCATCGTGATGCTCGCGCCGTTCGCGCGCTTCGATCAGACGCCGGCGTCGATGTCCGGCTGGTCCGATCTCGTCGTGCTCGGCGTCGTGAACACGGGACTCATGTATGTGCTGCTCTACGGCGCGATCCAGAAGCTGCCGACCGCGACGACGGGCGCGCTGTCGTTCATCTATCCGGTGGTGGCGATCGTCGTCGACTGGCTCGCGTTCGGGCAGCGGCTCGCGTGGCCGCAAGTGGCCGGGGCCGTGCTGATTCTGCTCGCGGCGGCGGGGGTGAATCTGAAGTGGCGGATCGTGCCGGGAAAACAGCGCGCGAACGATTGACGTCACCTCGTATAGAATGGCGCCCCCTCCGACTACATCGAAATCCCGCGCCATGTGGTTCAAGAATCTTCAGCTTCACCGTCTTCCCGCTCACTGGTCCGTCACGCCGCATCAGATGCAGCAATGGCTCGCGCCGCTCGCGTTCAGCGCGGCGTCGAGCGTCGAAAACGAGCGGCGCGGCTGGGTCGCGCCGCGCGGCGACGATGAACTCGTCTACACTGCGAACCGTCAGATGCTCATCGTCTATCGCGCGGAGAAAAAGCTGCTGCCCGCATCAGTCGTCACGCAGTTCGTGAAGGAGCGCGCGGCCGAACTCGAAGAGCAGCAGGGTTTCAAACCCGGCCGCAAGCAGATGAAGGAACTGAAAGAGCAGATCACCGACGAACTGCTCCCGCGCGCCTTCAGCATTCGCCGCGACACGCGCGTGTGGATCGATCCCGTGAACGGCTGGCTCGCGATCGATTCGTCATCGGCGACGCTGTGCGACGACATCATCGGCCTGCTCGTGAAGTCCGTCACCGATCTGCCGCTCGCGAGCGTGCGCACCGCGCGCTCGCCCGTGTCCGCGATGACCGAGTGGCTGCTGTCGGGCGAAGGCCCCGCGGGCTTCACGCTCGATCGCGACACCGAGCTGCGCTCGACCGGCGAAGGCAATGCGACGGTCCGTTATGTCGGCCACGCGCTCGAAACGGAAGACATGCGCCGCCATATCGAAGCGGGCAAGCAGTGCATGCGTCTCGCGATGACCTGGAACGACCGCGTGTCGTTCGTGCTGACGCCGTCGCTCACGCTCAAGCGCGTGAGTCCGCTCGACGTCATCAAGGAAGCCGCCGATCCCACCGCCGCGAACGACGACGAACGTTTCGAGTCCGACTTCATCCTGATGACGGGCGAACTCGCGCGGATGCTCGCGGACGTGACGGAAGCGCTCGGCGGCGAAGAGGACCTGCGCGCGGCGGCCTGAAACCGCGCGTCACTCGGCGACGGGCGCCGACGCGAACGCGTAGCCGTTCTTGCCGTTGCGCTTGACGGTGTACATCGTGTCGTCGGCGGCGGCGACGAGCCGCCAGTAATCGCTGACGCGATCCGGAAAGCTCGCAATGCCGATGCTCGCGCGCACGATCGACAATCCCATCTGCGCATCGGTTTCGGCCACGCACGCGATGATCCTCTGCGCGATCGCGGCGAGCTCGCCATCGGTCGAGAACTGGCGCACGAGCAGCGCGAACTCGTCGCCGCCGATGCGCGCCACCAGATCGCCGCCGCGCACCGTCTGACGGAAACGCCGCGACACCGCGATCAAGAATTCGTCGCCGATGCGGTGGCCGTGCGTGTCGTTGACGCGTTTGAAGCCGTCGAGGTCGATATACAGCACCGCGATGCGCGCCGAGCCGCGCGTGCCGGTCGCGATCGCGTTGGCCGCATCTTCGAGCGCGGCGAAGAGCTTGCGGCGGTTGGGCAGGCCCGTCATCGGATCGTGCAGCGACGCTTGCTCGAACTCGTTCGAGATGCCGAGGAGCTGCCGGTTGCGCTTCGCATACATGCCGAGCGCCGTGATGAGCACGCCGAAGACGATCGCCGACAGCGCGATCAGCGTGTGCGACACGCTCAGGATGCGATCGCGCACATCGGCGCTCGTCCGGTCGCGCTCGGTGCGCCACCAGGCGTACGCGGAATCGAGCGCGGCGCTCGCGTCGCCGAGGGCGGCCGCGGGCGAGAGCACGGCGGAGGGCAAGGCGGGCGTGGACATCGGACTGGACGAAACCAGCGCGTGCAGCGCGGCGAGGCGCGTCGCGAGTTCGATGCGCGCCTCGCGATAGGCGGCCCGATGCTGCACGTCGTCGTCGGAGGTGTTCTGCAGGGACAGCGCAGCCGCGCGGGCGGCATCCGCGCGCTCGACCGCTTCGAGGACGAGCCCGACATATTCCTGCTGCAGTTGCGCGGAAAAGATCGCGCGCACCTGCAACGCCAGGAACAGCAGGCCGATCAGCAGACACAGCAGCGCGGCGCCCGCGAGCGGGGTGGGGCCGGGCACGCGAACGCGCTGCAAGGCGCGCCGCACGCGGCTCGCCAGCGTCTCTTCAGGGACGGGAATACTCCTCTCGCTGACGGGTCGGAACATTGTGTCGATAGCTCACTCGATGAAAGAACGCACCCATGCGCGCGAACAGGCCGCCCTCGGACTTCGCGCGTGCCTGATGCCTGCTTGCCTGCGCGGACGGGTTGGCGCGGTTCGCCGCGGCCTGCTGCGTCCCCGGCGGATTGCGGCGGCGCTGCACGGCGGCGCTCTGCGCGGGCGCGGCGGCCGACGATGCATCCACCTGCGGGCGGGATTGCGTTTGGGCGGACGCCGCCGCGGCCGTCACCAGGGCGGCCGCGCCGGCAACGCCTGCGCCGTCCGACGCATCGGTGAGCGTGACCTCGTCGGCGGCGTCGGGGCTGGGCGCGTTGTCCGCGAGCGCTGCGGTGGTATCGGCGGGCATCGGCGCGTCGGTCGTGGCGTAGCTGTTCGTGTAGCCGGGCGGCGGCGGTGTCGTCAAGGGCGTTTCGACGATGCCCGACGACTCCGTCCGCACGGCGATGGCGGGCTGATCGATGCCGAGCGTCCTGCGCGCGCTCGCCATCGCTTCGGCGTAGACGCGCTGGTCATGGTTGAACCACATGCCGTACGCGACGGTGCCGAGCACGCCGATGCCGAGCGCGCTCGCCGACGCCATCCACAGCGCGAGACGGCCGAAGCGCTGCGGCATGCGCGAGGGTTCAGTTTCGTCTGAGAAATCGATTGCAGGCTCGGGCAAGTTGATGACAGTCGGATCATTCGCAGGACTCGCGTGGTCCGCGATGCTCTCTTCGGTTAGCTTTGCGTGCTGAGGCATGACAGCGCTCTCCAGAACCTATTCGTCGGACGGCGGACCAGCGCGAACGCACGGCGCGCGCCGGGTCCGCTACAGCCGGATGGCGCGATGCGGCGCGTCTCATCGTATGAACATTCGAACGCGTTGCGGCTTCGTCGGGCATAAAAGCGGGTTGCCGGTCCAGCCTGCGCTGTCCGGCCCATTTTTGCCAATCAATGTAACTCGCACCACATACCGCGACAATCAGGGGCGGCGATGAGGCGTCGACAACGAAGTCGCGAACGCTTTCTCCGATGTCTGCGCGGCGCACTCCCGCAGCGCCCGACATACCGGCGCACGGCGCTTTCCCCGCATGGCGCCACGCGACGGCGATGCATATTCGCGCCCTATCTCAGCAGTTACCGTTCCTGCCCCGTTTGATGGATCGCGCATGCATCATTCTTCAGAGGAAGTTCCCGGACGTATGTGAGCTTGCGCACATACGAAGCACGGCGGTGCGTGAACGTGCCCACCGGCACGGTTCAGCGGGAAAGCGGCGGATCGCGTCAGTGGCGCTTCGGCAACACGACGAGCGCAATGCCGCCGAGTATCGCGACGGAACTTGCCACGAGCCGCGCCGTGAGCGTCTCGCCGAGCAGCAGCACGCCCCCGGCGGCAGTGATGACGGGCACGCTCAGTTGCACGGTGGCGGCCGTCGCGGGCCTCAGGCTCTTGAGCGCCGCGTACCAGACGACGTAGCCGAGCCCCGACGTCACCGCGCCGGAAGCGGCGGCGTAGGCGAGGCCCGGCGCATCGAAGCGTGCGTGCGCGAAAGCGAGCGCCGACACCGCCATCGCGAAGGGCAGCGCGCGCACGAAGTTGCCCGCCGTGGCGGCGACCGGATCGGCCTGGCCGCGCCCGCGCAGCGAGTAGACGCCCCAGCCGACGCCAGCGGCGATCATCAGCGCCGACGACAGCGGATCGGGCGCGGCCAGCCCCGGCAGGACGAGCCACACGAGCCCGGCGAGCGCGAGCAGCAGGCCGAGCCATTGGATCGCGGCAAGGCGCTCGCCGATCGCGATGCCATAGCCGATCATCGTCGCCTGCACGGCGCCGAAGAGCAGCAGCGCGCCGGTGCCTGCCGCGAGCCGCACGTACGCATAGGAGAACGTCACCGCGTAGCCGATCAGCGCGAGCGCCGAAAGAAAGCTCCCCGCACGCCGCATGCTTTGGCCTCCGCCGCCGCGCGCGAGCAGAATCGCCCACAGCACGAGCGCCGCCGATGCGATCCGCACGAGCGTGAAGCTTGCCGCATCGAGTTGCGTGCCTTTGAGCGCGAGACGGCAGAGGAGCGAGTTGCCCGCGAAGGCGAGCATCGCGACGACGGTCAAAACGACGAGGCGCGCGCCGTGCGATGGCGCGGCGGATGAGGCGGCGTCGGACGTGAGCTTGGACATCGGCAGCGCGCTTTGGGAGGGCGCACCACTGTAGCGCACGCGCGCGAGGAAAACATGCTGCACCGCTTCAATCGGTGGTGAAGCGCGGCGGCGGCGCATCGCCCTCGATGCCGAAGCGCTCGAACTCGGAGATCACCTGCGCGCCGAAGAGCAGCAGCGTCGCGAGCGCTTCGAGGCTGAACAGCACGACGATCGCCGTCGTCAGCGAGCCGTACACGACGCTCACCTGCGAGAGCGTCGCGAAGTACCAGACGAGAAAGTGCCGCGTGATTTCCCAGAGCACGGCGGCGGTGATGCTGCCGAGCAGCGCGAGCCGTATCGACGGCCGGCCGACGGGCATCACCATGTAGATCGACGTGAGCACGAAGATCTCGCCCGCGAAGCCGAGCAGATAGAGCAGGAGCCGCGACACGCCCTTCAGCGACACCTCGACGCCGAGCAGATCGATGCTGCTGGTGCCCATCGCCTGCAGGCCGTTGGAGACGAGTGTGACGATCAGCATGCCGACGCCGAGAAACAGGATGTAGCAGTAAGGCAGGAGCGCCGAGAGCAGAAAATGCCGGCGGCGGATCGCGACGCGATGCACGAAGATCACCGACATCGCGTTCTCCAGCACCGTGAAGGCGAGCGAGCTGAAGAAGATCATCGTGACGAGCAGCAGCCAGCCGAGCACCGCGCGATGCGCCAGAAAATTCGCGAGCTCGTGCACGATCGCGCGCGCCTGGCCCGGCACGAGCCATTCGAGCAGATGCGTCAGCGCGTCGAGCAAGGCCTGCTGTCCGACGAATTTCGACAGCACGATGACGATCAGGATCAGCAGCGGAACGATCGACAGCAGCGCGTAGTACGCGACGGCGCCCGCGAGCAGCAGGCCCTGGTTCGCACGGAAGGCCTTCACCGTGCGTATCGCGAAGCCGAGCGGATGGCGCGCGACGCTTCTTACCTGCGGGCCCAGCACAGGGCCGAGTATCTTCGACATGGGACCTCCGCGGCGCGAACGCTGCCCATCCCTTATGAACCACCACGCGGTACGAGCAAGTTTCGCACCTGTGAGCGCATCGCGCAGCGCAGAGGTCGAAACGCGCGCGTCAGCCTGCCCGGCGGACTTCGGTGCGCGCCGCGGCCTGCTGCGCGGCTTCCTCGAACGCAAGATCGAGGATAACGTCGACTTCGCGCGCGGGCAGATCGGCCGCATCGACGTTGCGCAGCCGGCAGAACAGCGCGAGCGCCTCGGCCGCGGCGGCGAAGGCGAGGTTCATATCCCGTGAATCAAGGCGTTTTTTTCTCATGCTCCGCATAACGGCAGCCGCACGGCCGGACTTTAATGTGCGGCGGCGCAGCGCGCACGCGGTTTCACCTTCGGTTTTTGATGCATTACTCTGAGTACATAACACGAGCCCGTCGAAGGCTTTGGAGGACATCATGGCCGCATCCCACGCAACCTCCGCCGACGACATCGCGCTCGGCGCCGACGCCGAAATCGTCAACGCCGACGAGCGCCTCTACAACCACGATCTCGCTCCCGTGCCGCGCGCGAAGCGCACCTGGACCGGCTACAGCATCTTCGCGATGTGGATGTCGGATGTGCACAGCGTCGGCGGCTATACCTTCGCCGCGAGCCTCTTTCTGCTCGGCATCTCCGGCTGGCAGGTGCTGCTCGCGCTCACCATCGGCATTCTCGTGGTCTACGTGCTGATGAACTGGGTCGGCAAGCCGAGCCTCAGGCACGGCATCCCGTTCCCGGTGATGGCGCGCGTCTCGATGGGCGTGATGGGCGCGAATCTCGCCGCGCTGATTCGCGGCGTGGTCGGCATCGTGTGGTACGGGGTGCAGACGTATTTCGCGTCGAAGGCCGTCGTGACGCTGCTGCTCCTGTTCGTGCCGTCCGTCGCCGCCTGGCGCGACACGAGCTTCCTCAGGCTCGACCTGCTGGGCTGGGTGGGCTTTCTCTTCATGTGGCTGTTGCAGCTCATCATCTTTCAGCGCGGCATGGAGATCATCCGCAAGTTCATCGACTTCTGCGGGCCGGCGGTGTATGTCGTGATGTTCGTGCTGATGGGATGGATTCTCTATCGCGCGGGTCTCGGCAGCCTGAATCTCACGCTCTCCGGCAAGGTGCTCACCGGCGACGAGCAATTGCACGCGATGATCAACGCGATCCTGCTCGTCGTGAGCTACTTCGCGGCGCTGCTCCTGAATTTCGGCGACTTCTCGCGCTTCGCGAAGAGCGAGCGGCAGATGAAAATCGGCAATTTTCTCGGGCTGCCGTTCAATTTCGTTGCGTTCGCAATCATCACGGTGATCGTCACGGCGGGCAGCGAAAAGGTGTTCGGCACGATGATCATGGACCCCGTCGAGATCGTCTCGCGCATCGAGAACAAGGTGTGGGTGGCGATCGGCAGCATCACGTTCATCATCGCGACGATGGGCATCAATATCGTCGCGAACTTCGTCTCGCCCGCGTATGACATCGCCAATCTGTTTCCGAAGCACGTCGACTTCAAGAAGGGCGGCCTGATTGCGTCGATTCTCGCGGTGATGGTGTGCCCGTGGATCTTCGTCGACAGCCCGAAGGCGATCACGATTTTCGTGTCCGTGTTCGGTGCCGTGCTCGCGCCGATGTACGGCGTGATGATGTCGGACTATTACCTCGTGAAGCGCCAGCAGGTGAGGACCGCCGAGCTCTACACGATGCAGCCCGGCGGACGTTTCTACTACGACGGCGGCTGGAACAAGGTCGGGCTCGCGGCGCTGCTCGTGGCGGGCGTGATTTCGGTCGGGTGGGAATTGTCGACGCAGATGCTCAAGCTCCTGCCGCCGAACAATCTCGGCTGGCTGATCGGCGCTGCGGTGGGCGCGTTGCTCTATGTGCTGTTCATGCGCATGGCCCACCGAAAATAGCACGGTCTCATTTCAGCCATTTGCGCACGTCCTGCTCCCATTCGGGCTGGCCGCAGTTCGGCGGATTCTCCGGGCCGAGCACGGTGATGTAGCCCTTGTCCTTCATGCACGCCTCGTAGGCGCGCACCTGCGTGCAACGGCCCGCGCCGGCTTTCTTCGCGGCGGCCTTGCACGTGGACATCGCGTTGTCCATGCCGCTGAAATCGGCGTCGCCGTCGTTGTTGAAAGAGGGCGGGTTCGCGCTCGCCGAGAATTCGACGGGTGTGCTGCAGGCGGCGAGAAGGAGCGCGGCAAAAGGAAGAACGCACGAGCGGAAGCGTCGATTCATCGGCTTGAATTCCTGTCGTTGAGGGCGTATTGAAGGCGCGGGATTCGCCGCCTATTATTCTCCGCCGACGTCGGGCGCGTCACGCGTTCGTGTCGAAGCGATTCAGCCGCGCCGCGCTTCCCACAGCAGCCATGCCGCCGCGATGCCCATGCCGCCGAACGTGAGCGGCCCGCCAGGCCACGCATGCGTCCTGAAGAGCGCGATGCCGAAGCTCGCGATCACGAGCAGCACGAGCGGCGGCCACGAGCGCCCGTCTGCGCGCAATGCGACGGCGGCCGCCGCCGCGCCGACGCTCAATGCGATCGATCCCAGCACGGCGAGGAGCGGCAGCGCGAACTTCGGCGCGCTGCCGACGACGGGATGCGTCCAGATCGCGTCGATGGCCATGCGCCACGCGTTCGCATCGCCCGAGGCGCGCGCGGCCTCGACGACGATGCCAACGACGACGCCCGCCGCCGTATCGAACGCGATATAGCTCGTCGCGAACACGAACATGGCGATGCGGCACACGACCGGCGCGATGCCCGGAAGCCCGCGCACCAGCGCCGCGATGGCGATGGCCGCGAGCGCGAAAAGCGGAATCTGCGCGTAATGCACGGCGAGCCACGCGTTGGTGTCGAGTTGCATCAGATCGTGCGGATGCGGATGAAACACTTCGACGACCGCGAGCGCGATGAGGGCAGCGGGGATCATCACGATATCCGCCGCGGTGGGCCACGCATGAGAGACGGACGCGTGCATGACTCCTCCCGATGAATCTCCCCGTTCTACAGGTGCCCGCGCAGCCAGTGCCATGCGAGCGGCCCGCAGATCACGCCCCAGGTCATCGCGGCGATCACGAGCGCGACGGTCACCGCTGCGCTGCCGCAATCCTTCGCGCGTCCGGAGAGCTCGTGACGTTCGAGCGAAATGCGATCGACGGCCGCTTCGATGCTGGAGTTGATGAGTTCGACGAGCAAGACCAGCAGGACCGACGCCGCGAGCAGCACGCGCTCCGGCGCGCTCACATGAACGAACGCGGCGATCGGCAGCAGCACGGCGGCGACGCACGCTTCCTGACGAAACGCGCTTTCCTCCCGCCACGTTGCCACGAGGCCGGCCCATGAATGACGCAGCGCGAAGACGCCGCGCAGGAGGCCGCGGCGTTTGCCGTGTGCCTGCTTTGCGGAGGTTGACGAAGCACGCGAAGTGGAAGAAGTGGGACGGTTCATAACGGTCATGTTACCGCTTGGCCGTCGCGATATCCCATGCGTCGAGAGCGAAAACGTTTGCTGGATCCGTATCGCACGAAGCGCACATGATTCGGCTTGTCAGGGCAATTACCGGGCCTTCATACTCTTGCCCAATCGTGATGCGAAAGCGCTCACGTCGATAAAAAAAGAAGACCGGGGAAATCATCATGAAGTCACGCTTTACCGCTGTTCCTTTGCGTCCTGTCGAGCTGGCGGACCCGCATCTCGCGCATCTCTACATGGAGTGCGTCGATGCCGAGGCGCGTCTGTGCGGCGCAAGCAGGCTCGCGGCGGTAGCCGTGTTCGAGGCGCGCGAGGAGACCCTCACGAACTTGTGGGCGCGTCTCGATGCGCTCGACCCGAAGCTGTGCCGGGAACTGAAGCACGCGGTGAGCGACTGGCACGATATCGCGGTGAAGCTGCGCGGCGGCGAGTGATACGACTTTGAGACGCGCGAGCAGACGAACGAGACGCTGCGACATTCGCGCGCGAAGCCGCCGCCACTAACCTTTCTCCAACGACGCAACGAGAGCGTTCCGCGCTTTCGACGCACTTCAAGGAGAAGGGCAATGAACGGCAACAATGATACGAACAATGGCGCGCGACAAGGTGCACCGATGCCGGTGGCGTTCTTCGGCATCGCGGTCGGCGCGCTCGCGCTCGCCGGTGCATGGCGCGCGGCGGCCCGCGTATGGCCGATTCCCGCTGCCGCGCCCGCGCTGCTGACGGCGCTGGCACTGGTCGTCTGGCTCGCGCTTCTGATCGCCTACGGGCGCAAGTGGCTCGTCGAACGCGACGCGGCGAGCGCCGAAATGCGTCATCCGGTGCAGTCTTCGTTCGCGGCGCTCGTGCCGGTGTCGACGATGCTCGCCGCGCAAGCCGTGCAGACGTATTCGCGCGGCCTCGCGATTGCGCTGTTCGTCGTCGGCGTATCGGGTTCGCTCGCGCTCGGCGCGTATCTGCACGGACGCTTCTGGCAAGGCGGCCGCAAGCCGGAGCTGACCACGCCGGCCGTCTATCTGCCGACGGTCGCGCCGAGCTTCGTCGCGGGGACGGCGGCAGCCGGCCTCGGCTTCACGCAGACCGGCATGTTGTTCTTCGGCGCGGGCGTGTTCTCGTGGCTCGCGATCGAATCGATCGTGCTGCATCGCGCGGCGGTGCATGAGCCGCTGCCCGAAGCGCTGCGCCCGAGCCTGGGCATCCAGCTCGCGCCGCCGGTGGTCGGAGGCGTGTCGTATCTCGCGATCACGCACGGCGCACCGGACACGTTCGCTTACATGCTGCTCGGCTACGGGCTCTATCAGGCGCTGATGCTTGCGCGTCTCGTCCCGTGGATTCGTCAGAACGCGTTCACGCCTTCGTACTGGGCGTTCAGCTTCGGCGCGGCCGCATTGCCGACGATGACGATCCGCATGCTCGAACGCGGCGCGACGGGACCGGTGGAGTGGATCGCGCCTGTGGCGTTCATCGTGGCGAACGTGGTGATCGGCGTGCTGATCGCGGGAACGGTGCGAGCGATGGCGCGAGGCGATTTGCTGCCGAACATGCCGTCCATCGAACGTCGCGCGGTGGCGGGCACGCGCTGAACTATGCCTTAAGCGCGCAACTAGTTAGCGATGCAACTATCGCCCGGACATCACAGCTCCAGCACTTCACCCGCCCGCAACGCACGCAACGCAACCCCCGGCAACGCGGCGCGCAGTTCGTCGATGATCTGCGCGCCGTGCGGCGGTTTCAGATGCGAAATCAGCAGCTCGGCGTGAATCCCGACGCCGCGCAGATCGTCGGCGATGAGCTTCGGGCAGTAGTGATGCGCCGCGCGCGCCAGACCGATTTGCGCATCGGGAAACGCGGTCTCGACGATCACGTAACGCAATCCCGGCAACGCAGACACCGCGGCCCAGAATTCCGGATTCGTCGTGGTGTCGCCGCTGAACGCAAGCGACGCATGATCGGTGGAAAGCGCATATCCCATCGACGGCACCACGTGTCGCGCGGGCAAAGCCGTCACGATGCGACCATTCAGCGTCACACGTTCGCCGGTTTCCAGCGCTTCGAAACATACGCCCGGCGCCTGCGGCGAAGGAATGCGCGTGAAGTCCGGCCAGATCAGATTGTTGAAGACATGCGCGCGCAGGATATCGAGCGTTGCGCGGCTCGCGTGGACCGTCAGCGGCGCGTCGCGTGCATCGCTCACGGCGTCGATCATGAGCGGCAGATACCCCATGTGATCCAGATGCGAGTGCGTGAGGAACACATGATCGATGCGCGCGAGCTGGTCGTCGCTCAAGACGCCGACGCCCGTGCCGGCATCGATCAGCAGGTCGTCGTCGACGAGCAGCGCCGTCGTGCCGCCCGGCTCCAGCGCAGCGCCGCTGCTGCTGCCGATCGCGCCGCTACAGCCGAGTACCCGAACGTTCATGATGCAGCCTTGCTGGTCCGCCCAACCGATATCACTTCGTATCGAATGCGCTCACGCAGTCCCAGTCTTCGGGCAATTCGACGCCGCGCAGCGCATCGATACGCTTGCGATAGATCGCATACACCTGCCGCTCAGGATACTGCGCCGCGAGCGTCGCGAGTAGCGTTTCCGCCTCGTTCCACTCGCGCGCGCGATAGTGCGCGAGCGCCGCGTGCCAGCGCGCGAGCGCATCGGCATGTTCATGCGGCGGCTGCGGCTCGAACACCGCGATCGGCGCGACGCGTCCCTTCACGCGCACGCGGTCGATCTCGCGGAAGATCACATCGGGCACCTGCTCGCGCGTCGCCTCGCCGACGATGATGTCGATATCGAAGCGCCGCGTGAGCCCTTCGAGCCGCGCCGCGACGTTCACCGCATCGCCCATCACGGTGTAGGCCTTGCGCACGGACGAGCCCATGTCGCCGACGGTCATCGGCCCCGTATTGATGCCGATGCCGATCCATAGCGTCGGCCAGCCGCGCGCCGTCAGCGTGCGGTTCAGATCGACGAGCGCCGCGCGCATGCCGAGCGCCGCCGCGACCGCATGGCGCGCGTGATCCGGATCGTCGACGGGCGCGCCCCAGAAGCCCATGATCGCATCGCCGATGTACTTGTCGAGCGTGCCGCGATGCGCGCGGATCACCGCGGTCATCGTGCCGAGATACTCGTTCATCAGGCGCGCGAGCGCTTCCGGCTCCAGCGTTTCGGCGATGGCGGTGAAGCCGAGCACGTCGCAGAACAGCACGGTCAGCTCCGCGCGGCGGCCCGCCATGCTGTAGTCCTCGGGATGGCGGCTCATCTCCTCGACGAGCTCGGGCGGCACGTACTGCCCGAAGAGCGCGGCGAAATGGCGTTTCGCGCGCGCCTCGACGAAATAGCCGTACGACATGTTGAGCACATAGAGCGCGAGCACCGCGAGCAGCAGCGACGCCACCGGAATCGACCAGCCTGGCCGCGCGAATGCGTACAGGTCCGCCGCGACGATCGCGGCGACCAGCAGCGCGCTCAGGAGCGTCGCGCGGGCGGGCGTGTGCCACGGCCACAGGAAGATCATCGCGAGACCGGCGACGGCGAGCGCGAGCGTCTGCACCGCCGGGGCGAACGGCGGCTCGAAGCGAATCGTGCCGTCGAGCATGCCGGCGATCAGATTCGCGTTCACCTCGACGCCCGGATACACCTCGCCGACGGGCGTCGTGCGCTGATCCATCAGGCCCGGCGCCGTGGTGCCGACGAGCGCGATCTTGCCCGCGAGCGCGCCCGCCGGAATGCGCTTCGCGAGCACATCGGCGATCGAGTAGTACGGAAAGCTGCCCGCCGCGCCGCGATACGGCACCAGCGCCGCGCCGTTTTCATCGACGGGAACGATGCGCGTGCCGCGCGGCGTCGTCAGCGCGAGGCCCGCGAGCGGCGCGGCGGGATCGTGAGGGTCGTCGAAGATCGGTGTGACCGAAGCGTCGCCGAACAGCGCGCGGATCACTTCGAGCGACAGCGCGCCGTACACGCCGTCGCGGTATGCGGCGACGAGCGGCACGCGGCGCACGGAGCCGTCGAAATCGATCACCGGATTGAAATAGCCCGCGCGCCGCGCCGCCTTTTGCAGCGCGGGAAGATTGCTGCCGTAGCTCGTCCAGTCGAAGAGCGTGAACGGATGCGTGCCGAACGCGCCCGCGCTCATGAGCGGCGCGGCAATCGCGCCGCTCGACGCATCCTGATTCGAAAAGTAGTAGCCGAGCACGACGGGATGGCCCGCGAGTGCATCGGCGAAGCGCTGGTCGTAGTCGAGGCGCGGCGCGAGTGCGTCGAGCGCGCGGCGATAACCGGCGTCGTCCGCGAGCGCGCCGCGCGCGAGCTCGTCGAGCACGGGAAGGCCCGAGCTCGCGTCGGGGTCCGCGAACACCATGTCGAAGCCGAGCACCGCGATGCGCTCGCGAGAGAAAAGCGCATCGACGAGCGCCGCCATGCGCGCGCGATCCCACGGCCAGCGGCCGAGCTCCGCGAGACTTTTCTCGTCGATGTCGAGTATCGCGATGCGCGCATCGGTCGTGCGCGGCATGAAGAGGCGCACCTTCGCGTCGTAGATCATCGCGTCGAGCGACTCGACGAAGCGGATGTCGTAGCGCGCAAGCACGTGTCCCGCGAGCGCGACGACGATCGCGAGCCCCAGCGCCCAGCGCGCGCCCGAGCGTCGCAGCGCGAACGCGAGCGGCTCGCGCCTGTTCATCGCGCCGCCCGGATCTGCTCGCCCGCGATGCCGTGCGCGTTCATCGCGGCTCCCGCTAGCGGCACGCCGCCGACGGCACCACCGGCGTGACCCGCGATGCCGGCAGCACGTGAAACGGCAGCCGCGCGCTGATGACGATCGTGCCTTCGCCCGCGCGCACGATCTGCCTGTCGACCTGATTGATCACGACGATCTGCCCGTCATACACGACGATCTGGTCGCCCTTGCAGTCGGCGTTGCCGCCGGGCTCGAGGTTCGCGCAATCGGTGACGGAGTATTCGGTGCCGCGTATGCCGATGGTCGAGGTCGGCGTCTTCACGCGATAGTTCTCCGGCTTGCCTTCCTTCGCGACGAGCCCGTCGACCGCGCGCAAGCCGCCTTTGACGAGCGAGAGAAAGCTGCGATCTTCCTGCGGGGCGTTCGCCGCGTAATGAAAATCGTCGACACGAAACACCGAGCCGGGCTTCAGATAGACGCGCTGTCTGTCGGTGAAGATCATCACGATTTCGGACGCGACGCCGGTCTGCACGGTGTCGCCGTTGTCGATGCCGCCGCCGACCGCCGCCACGCGCTGCGCGCCGCCCGCCGACTGGATCGCGACATTGCCGACGAGCGCGGTGATCGTCGCGACCGGCTCGGCGCATGCGGCGCGCACGGTCAGCAGCAGAAGTAGCAGGAGAAGGTGTCGGGCGCGCGTCATGATCGGCCTCAGAAGGACTTCGTAAGCGCGACCCAGAAGCGGTTCGCGTGGCCGGTGCCGAGCGTCGGCGGAACATGGCCGAGCGTGTGCGCGTAGGACATCGACAGCAAATAGTCGTGCGGCGCGGTAAAGGTCGCGCCGACGCCCAGCCCCGAGAGCCGCACGTGATTGGTGCCCGGCACGACCGGATGCGCGACGATCCTGCCATCGGCGGTATCGACAAAACCGGCCAGCGTGACGAGCACCGGCACGAGCGACTGTTTGATCGTCTGCCGCAGTTCGAAGGTCGCGATATACGCTTCGTCGACGGGCGCGTCGCCGGTCGCGTAGGCGCGCACTGCGTACGGGCCGCCGAGCGAGATCTGTTCCGACGAATCGAGATTGTGCGAACTGGCCTGGCCGGTCAGCGAAAAGTAGAGCTGCGTGCCGTTGGCCTGATCGCCGATCACGTGCAGGTGCGTCACCGCGAACACGAACTTCGTGAACGAGCCCGCGATCTGCGATGCGATCTGCTCCTGCTGCGGCGACTTGTAGCGCAGATTGCCCTGCTGGATGCTCGTATCGAACGTGGTGATGCTCTTTTCGAGCGTGAGATTGCCCGACAGCCCGAGCCGCCCGACATCGCTCGTCTTGTCGCTGACGGAATCGAACGCGCCCAGGTGATCCGACAGCAGCTTGTGGTCGTAGCCGAGCGTCGTGTACACGTTCGCCGACGGCGCGCGCAATAGCGGATAGCTGACGAAGGTGGAGAACACGTTCGCGCTGCCGTAGGCGTCGAGCTCGTCGAACTGGCCGCCGACCGAATACGTCGAGCGCGTGTAGCCGATGCCCCACGCGAGCCCGCTGCCGCCGACCGGCACCGTATAGCCGATGTTGCCGTAGAACTGCCCGGTGATCGACCCGAGCAGCCGCGCGCCGAGCTGGTCACCGATGCCGAGCGGATTGTTCCATTGCAGCGCGCCGATCAGCCGCGCGGTGCCGGTCGTCGTCTGGCCGTAGTTGTCGGCCTGGACGCTGCCGGAAAGCGGCCGCGCCTGCGGCATCTGCAGTGTCATGTCCGATGTGCCCGGCAGAAGCCCCGGCGAGATCGTCGCATTCGCGCCCGTCGTGCCGGCGGCGTCCTGCGCGAGCAGCGTCGCGCGGGTGAGGGCGTGCTCGTCGATGACATCGCCCGGTTTGAGCGTGCTGAAGAAGCGCGCGATGACCGGATCGCGCGTGCGCGACCGGTTGTCGATGCCGATGTGCCCATAGCGCCCCTCGCTCACCGCGATGCGCACGATGCCGTTATCGATCTGCTGCGGCGGCACATAGGCGCGCGCGACCAGATAGCCGTGGCGGCGGTAGAACGCGCTCACGCGATCGGCGGCGTTTTCGAGATCGTCGAGCGAGCGATCCGGACCGATGACAGGGCGCGCGACATCGAGCAATTCCGCCGACGAAAAGAGCGTGTTGCCGGTGAACGCGAAGCCTTTCACCTCGAAGCGGATGCCGCCCGGCGCACCCGCTGCGGGCGGCGGCGGCTCGGGCGCGGGCGTCACGTTCAGGCGCAGATCGGACGGCGGCGGCGGCACGGGCGCTTGCTGCTGCTGCTCGCGCAGGGTGCTGCCCGCGTTCGGCAGCGCCTGTGCGTGCACATCGCGCATGTCGCGCGCGGTCGCGGCGACGAGCGTCGCGAACAGCACGGCGAGCCGCCGCGCCGCGACGCGCCGGCATTGTGCGTGAGGCCCGAAGCGTCGCACGCGCCGCGCCCTCACATACGGCATACGTGGCCGGGCCATGCGTCGTCCGGCAGGCGGCTGCCGTCGCTCGACGAATCGGTGCGCTGCCGCACGAGCGGTGCCGACACCGGCTGGAGGCCCGGCGTCGCGTCGAAGAGATGCGGGGGATTGGCGGCGTCGGTGCGCGCGGAATCGAGAACGCCGGGCAGCGCCGCCACGGTCGTCACGACCGATTCCGGCGGTTGCGGCGCCACGGGCTGTTGGGGCGGCGCAGGCGGCGTAGGCGGCGCCGGGGGAGCGGGCGGCGTCGGCGCGCCGGCGATGCGCAGCGTGCCGCCTTGCGTCGTGATCTTGTAGCCGGTCGGACCGCCCGACGCCGTGACCGTGATCGCGTAGGTGCCGCTCGGCGCGCCCGGCGCCGCGCCCGTGCTCGTCACCGTGAAGATGAAAGGTTCGTGAACGGTCGGGCTGTCCGCGAAGGCGTTGCCGTACTTCGCGCCGTTGTAGCGCAGCGCGATCGTGACGTCGTTGGGGCCGAGCGTGCGCGGCGTGGCGAACGGCACGTCGATGTTGATCGCCGTCAATGTGACCTGCTGGAGCGCGTCGAACGCGAAGCGGTTGCCCGGCGACGCCGCCGCGCGTGCATCGGCGCCGCCCGTGTACGCGTCGCCCCAGAGCGCGAGGTTGCCGCTTTGCAGGCCGCCGAACGCGTCGGCGTCGGGCGAATCGGTGTAGACGAGCCAGCGGCCGTTCGGCGCGGAAAGCGCCCGCGAGCCCGCGCGATTGTCGAAGGTCGCGGCGGCGAGCGTGATGGCCGTGCCGCTCGCGCGGCTCGAGACCGGCGCGTCGAGCGTGAGCGACGGCGCCGTGAGCGTGACCGCGCCGCTCGCCGACACGCCCGTCAATCCGGCAACGCTGCCGATGGTGAGCGGCGCGCTATCGTCGATGGTGACCGTGGCGGCATCGGCGGCCAGCGTGCCGATGCGATTGCCCGCGTTCGTCAGCCGATACGTGCCGCCGCCTTGCAGCGCGACATTGGCCGCTTCGATGGGCGCGCGCTGCGTGGCCGCGCCGGCGGTCGTCATCGACAGGGTGCCGCGCGGCGCGCTGATCGGCGCGTCGAGCTGGATGCCGCTTTGCGCCGCGAGCGCAAGCGTGTTGGCGCCGCGCCACGCGACCGGGCCATCGATCAGCACGAAGCCGAACGGCTCGAAGCCCGAAGGCGCAGCCGCGCTGATCGACACATTGGTCGATTCGAGCACGCGCGAGAGCGTCGTGCTCTGGATCGTGCCGAAGCGCTGCCCGAAGCGGTCGCCCGAGCCGACGAGCGCGGCGAAATCGCTCGCGATGCGCCACGTGCCGGTTCGCCCCGAGGCCGCCGCCGTCGTGACCTGCGCATCGGGCGCGACGCGCACCTGCGTGCCCGCCGTCTCGATGATGCCGCCGTTGCCGCCGCCCGGCGCGGACGCGTCGAGCGTGCCGCCGACCTGCACGATGCCGCTGTCGGCCACGAGCCGGATCACGCCGTTCTGGTTCACGGCGCTGCGCGCGCGGATGATGCCCGTGTTGTTCACGACATTCGCGAAGAGCGCGTCTTCGGCGCTCGCGGCGAGCCATGCCTGACCGCCATCGGCCTGAATCAGACCGTGATTGGCGGCGAGCGCGTGCAGTGCGCCGCGTTCCACCGACAGGCCGATCATGCTGTGATCGCCGAGCGTCACCGCGATGCGCTCGCCCGCTGCGAGCGCGGCGAACCCGCCGGGGGAGTCGATCGTGCCGGCGTTGATCGCGCGCGCGCCGATCAGCGCGACATAGCCGCCCGGCGCGCTTTTGATCGAGCCGAGATTGACGACCGCCGCGCCGTCGTCGTGATGATGGTGATGCCAGCGCTCGCCGCCCGCGAAGGTGTAATGGCCGCTCATGAAATCGTTCGTCGACAGATTCAGCGTCGACGCGAGCAGCCCGCCCACGTTCACCTGTGCGCCCGGCCCGAAGATCACGCCGTTCGGATTGACGATAAAGACCTGGCCGTTCGCGTCGAGCCTGCCGAAGAGCGCCGAAGGGCGCGGACCGACGACGCGATTGAGCGCGATCGCATTCGCGCCGGGCTGATTGAACGTGATGGATTCACCCGGGCGCGTGCTGAACGAATTCCAGTCGATCGCGAGGCGGCCGCTGTTCTGCTGGATGGTCGTGCTCGCGCCTGCGCTCGTGACCGAGCCGGCGCCCGCGACGACGCGCCCGCCGCTCGGCCCCGCATGTGCAAGCGTGAATGTCGCGCCGAGAAGCGCGGCCATGCAGAGTCGCAGCGCGGGGGACGCGATGCCTGTGCGCAGAGTCCTGATCATGTCGGCCGACTCCTTTCTGTTGCGGTGCATCGTCGTCGACGAATGCAGGCGCACCATCAAGCAGTTTAGTGTTCCGAAGCATGCTTGCAACTATGCGTTCAGTTGCGCCGGGTCTCGCACCTGGGCAGTCGATTTGTATTAGGGATGCGATGTTTGCCGGCGTGCTCAGGCCGGTTCGTTTGCGAGCGTTCCTTCGACGAATTCGCGCAGAAACGCGATCCACGTACGGATTTTCGCGTCGAGATACTGGCGGGACGCGTACATCGCGTAGATGGTCATCGTCTGGAGTTCCCACTCGGGCAGCACGCGCACGAGCGCGCCGCTCTGGAGCCACGGCAGCGCCGAGAGCATCGGCAAGGGCGCGATGCCGAGACCGTTCGACAGCGCGACGGCGAGCGCATCGGCGGAATTCACGCGCAGGCGGCCGGGGTCCAGCTCCATCTCGACCTGTCCGCGCGGACCTTCGAAGGTCCATCGGTCGACGGGGAAGAACGTCGTCACGAGTTGCAGGCACGCGTGGCCCGACAGATCGCCGATATCGCGCGGGATGCCCGCTTTCTTCAGATAAGCCGGCGATGCGCAGAGCACGCTCGGCATCGAGCAGATTTTCGTGGAGACGAGCGCGGAGTCGGGCAGGGTGGACGTGGTGACCTGCAGGAAGACGTCGTAGCCTTCGTCGAGCATGTCGGGCACCTGCTGCGAAAGCGTCAGCTCGACGCGGACCTGCGGATGCGCTTCCAGATAGCGCGTGAGCGCGGGCACGACGTAGTGCTGGCCGAAGGTGATCGGCGCATGCATGCGCAGCACGCCGCTCGGTGAAACCTGCGCGTTGCTCGCTTCGGCCTCGGAGAGATCGACGAGCTCGAGCACTTCCTTGCAGCGTGTCAGATAGCGGTTGCCGGCATCGGTGAGCGCGACGCGACGTGTCGTGCGATTCAGGAGGCGCGTGCGCAGATGCGTCTCGAGCTCGGTGACGGCGCGCGATGCCTGCGCCGTGGTGATGTCCATATGCTGCGCCGCGACAGTGAAGCTCGACGCTTCCGCCACCCGCGCAAAGATCCTCATGCTCCGCAACAGATCCATCGTCCCGCCGTCCGTTTGACGAAGCCGGAACTATCCCACGGCGGCGCAAGGCCGCGCAACCCGCGCACGAGGGCGCTCCGTCCGCGCGTGTTTCCGCACATTCGTTTCAGAGTTCACATCTGTTACATGGCTTGTAACTCAGCGCGCAGGGGGCGCGGCTACCATGGATTCATGGCCGGATGTGAATTCGGGATCGCATGGCGGTCTTCATGACGGCCTTCTCAGAAGAGGAAGAAATGAACATCAAGGGCTTGGTCGGGATCGGAATCGCGCTGTCGGCAGGGCTCGCCTGCGAAGCGGCGATGGCGCGCGTGAGCGTCGGCATCAATCTCGGGGTTCCCATCGCTCCCGTTTATGCCGCGCCGGTCTATGCCGCGCCTGTCTATGCGCCGCCCGCGCCGGTCTATGTCGCGCCGCCTCCTCCGCCTGTCATGTATCAGCCGGCGCCGGTCGTCGTCGCGCCGGCGCCCGCGATCGTCGTCGGATGGCATGGCGACCGCTACTGGGACGGCTACCGTTACTGGGGACGCCGCGACTGGTATGCGCATCACGGCGGCGGCTACGGCTATCGGCACTGGTAAGCGCAGGAACTCGGGGAACGGGGCATCACCATGAAAAATTCAACTCGAACTCAAACCGGGGCGCGCGTCGCACGCGCTTTGATCGTGCCCGGCGCGCTCGTGCTGGCGGCGGCGCTCGGCGGCTGCGTCTACGCGCCGCCTTACGGCTATGCGCCCGCGCCGGCCTATGGCTACGCGCCTGCTTATGGCTACGCGTACGGGCCGGGATATTACGCGGCGCCGTCGGTGTCGCTCGGTATCGGCTTCAGCGGAGGCAGTGGCGGAGGGCACTGGCACGGCCACTGATGCGGACATCGGCCAGATAGCGTCGAGCCGCACTGAACCGCACTGGAACATCTGTTGCTGCGCTTTCTCCAGACTTCTCTGGAGATAGCGCAAGATGGCTGAGCAAACCGTAGGCTTGCTGGCGCAGGACGCCCGCTGCGAGCATTTCATGCTGCCGCCGAACGGCTGGGTGCCGAACAATACGCGCCTACCGGTGCTCGTTTGGCGCGGCGCGATCGATCCGCACGCGGCGGACCTCGCCGCCCGTTTCGAAGCCCTGTTCGCGCAGAACGGCTGGCCGCCGCAATGGCGCGACAGTGTCTTCGACTATCACCATTTCCATTCGACGGCGCATGAGGCGCTCGGCATCGCGTCGGGCGACGCCGAGCTGATTCTCGGCGGCCCGCACGGGCGCGTGATCGCCGTCTCCGCAGGCGATGTGCTCGTCCTGCCCGCGGGCACCGGCCATTGCCTGCTCACGTCCGGACGCCGCTTTCAGGTGGTCGGCGCTTATCCGCCAGGCCAGCAATGGGATATCCGGCGTGAAGCGATCAGCGAGCCGGAGCGCATCGCGATGGAAGCGCTGCCGTTTCCAAGGAG
This sequence comes from Caballeronia calidae, assembly GCF_900044055.2. Taxonomy (GTDB): domain Bacteria; phylum Pseudomonadota; class Gammaproteobacteria; order Burkholderiales; family Burkholderiaceae; genus Caballeronia; species Caballeronia calidae. Next base: position 36,068 of record NZ_FCOX02000007.1, read on the forward strand.
CGATCCCGTCGCCGGAGAAGACGGGCCGCTCGCGCGCCACTGGCACTGAATCACGCCTCGCTTTCTTTCGCGCATTGCGTCCGGCGCGTGCCCGTCAAAGGCATGCGCTTGACGACGCCCGTCGCGAGCGCGGTGCCGACGAGCACGATCGCGCATGCCGCCGCCATGCCCATCGAGACGCGCTCGGCGAGGAACAGCGCGCCCCACAGAATGCCGAAGATCGGAATCAGAAAGGTGACGGTGATCGCGCGGGCGGGACCGACCACCGAGATGAGATGGAAGAACATCATGTAGGCGAGGCCCGTGCACGCGACGCCGAGCCCGAGCACCGCGCCCCACGCGTGGAGCGACACCGTGCCGGCCGGCCAGAAGACGATCGCGAAGGGCAGCAGCACGACGGTCGCCGCGCTCATCGTACCGGCGGCGACCGTCAGCGAATCGACGCCCATCAGATGCTTCTTCGTGTAGCTCGCCGCGACGCCGTAGCTGGCCGACGCCGCGAGCGCCGCCAGTGCGGCCAGCGCCGTTGCCGTCGGCGAAACGGGAGCCGCGCTCGCGTCATGCGCGAACATCTGATCCCAGACGAGTGCGAGCACGCCCGCGAAGCCGATCGCGAGGCCCGCGACACGCATGCGCGTCAGGCGGTCGTCGAGCCAGAAGAAGGCGACGATCGCGCCCCAGAGCGGCGTCGTCGCGTTGATGACGGACGTGACGCCCGCCGACAACGTGAGCTCCGCATAGGCGAACAGACAGAACGGCGCGGCCGAATTCAGCACGCCGACGACGAAGAGCGGCCACGCGCGCTCGCGCATCGTGGAGAAGGCCTGGCGCGCGGTGCCGCGCAGCATCAACATGAGAAGCAGAAACGCCGCGCCGATGCCGACGCGCAACGCCATCAGCGGCGCGACGCCGAGATCGGTCACGCCGACGCGGATGAACAGGAACGAGCCGCCCCACAGCGCGGCAAGGATGAACAGCTGAACGAGGTTGACGGGATTCATGGCGGGCTTCGCTGAAGGAGTCGGAAAGCGAAGCCATCGTAGCGGCGCGCGGCCGGCCGACGTTTCCGCGTGGCGTGAAACGAAAGATGCAGCGCCGGCGCACGGCTCGTGCTGCGCCGCTTCTTTCGGGACACGCGCCCGGCTTCGCTCTACGCCACGGATCGTAGGCTCGCGCGGGCGCGGCGGCAAACGAGCAATTCTCACCGTTATGTGAGAAAAATTGCCATGTGCCGCGCGGACCGGGTGGCCCCGATCGGATGGGTTGCCGGCGCGCCGATTCGGTGCGACTCTTGCTCATCGAAAGGCGGGGAACGGAGTCAACGGGAGAGGAACATGGAAAAGGCAAACGGCAGCGCATCCACGATCCAGACGATGCCCTCGGGCGAGCCACCGCTCGCGCGCCGGACGGTGGCGAGCGCGATGGAAGCGGCGCTCACGCCCGGCATGACGCAGGGGCAGGGCGCGAGCGTGACGCCGCTCGCGCCGGGTGCGGCGCACAAGCCGGCGATGTACGCGCCGTATCACGTGCACGGCAGCGTGCTCGAGGGCGGCGACAGCCCGACGGTGCTCGCCCAGCCCGCCGCCGCCAGGGCCGAGGGGCAGGGCAGCCAGTTCCATCCCGCGCGGCCGGTTCCGCGCCGCGCGCGCGCCGTGCTCGCGGATGCGCAGGATGTCGTCGCGGCGAGCTACCGGCAGGCGAGGGAAGGCACCGAGGATTACGTGCACGAAAACCCTTGGAAATCGATCGCGCTGGCGGCGGTCGCCGGGCTGATCGTCGGTTTGCTGGCTGCGCGTTGAGCGGTGCATGGGCCCGCATCGGCGCGATGGATCAAGCGGGCCTTAACCTTGCTGGACTAACGGTACCGGCACGGCGCCAATCGCCGTGCCGCGCCGATATGGAAGAACGATCGTACGATCTCTGCACCGAACGGTGCGAAGTATGGAACCCGTCGACGTCGGCGCTGGCCGGCACGCGGCGCGTTCTGATCGTGCATTCCGAATCGAATGTCGGCGATTCCTTCGCGCTCCTGCTCGCGATGCGCGGCTTCGAGGCCGTGCAGATCGGCGATGCCGAGAGCGCATTGCAGTTCGTCCGCACGTGGCGGCCGCAGGTCCTGTTCGTCGATACGCTCATCGGCGACGCGCACGACCACGCGCTGGCGCACAGGCTGCGCGAGACGCTGGCTCAGGATCCGGTGGAGGGTGAAGTCCAGTTGCTCATCGCGCTGGCCGCGGATGCCGTCCGCGACCCGCGCGATGTCCTTTTCGACGCGGGCTACGACGGCTTTTGCCGGACGCCGTGCCCGGTCTGGTGGATGTTCGACGTATTGAAGTGCTTCTATGCGCGCTGATTGCGCCGATGCGGGGCGGCGGATCCTGACGATGCGCCGCCCGCTGCGCGGCCTCAGACGGCCCGTGACGCCTTGAAATCGTTCGTTTCCAGCTCGACCGACTGACCGCCGTTGCGCTCCAGTGCGCGCCGGGCCGCGTCCTCGATCTGCACGCGTCCTCCTTCGAACGCGGCGAGGAGATCGTGCGAGGACGTTCCGCTGTTGCCGAAGTGATCGTTGAGCGCATCGAGGGAGACGCTGCACCAGACCTCGCGGCCCTCTACCTTGGCCTCGAACGCGACACGCGCTGCCGCCACCACATGACGCCGCCCGCTGAACTCTATCGTCATCCTTATCACCTCCTGTTATTCGATCGGAACACGCTAAGCGCGATCATCGCAATGGCCGCAACGACCCGCGGCCCGCGATGGCGATGCCCTCGACTGCGCGCGGCCTTGTGCGCCACGCACCGTCGTCTTGCATCATACGCCCGCCCCGCGCGAGGCGGGCGCCGTGGTGACTTTGCAATGGCTGTGCCCGGGCAGGCGGCCCGACGTGCGCTAACGGCAGCAGAGACAGCCGCCGCGATGCTGCATGCCGTAGCTGCCGGCATCGTCGGCGCCGGACGGGCTCGCGCTGCCCACGCTCGGCGCACCGATGGTCACGCGCGCGGCGATCGCGCCGCATTGCGGGCAGGCCGCGGGTTCGTCGCGCTCGGCGATGCGGCGGACGGCTTCGAATGCGCCGCAGCGCGCGCACTCGTAATCGTAGACAGGCATGGCGATTCCACTCGATTGCAGATTGCGTATTGATCCAGTTTAACAAGCCTGTTGCAAGCGGTTTTCGTTCCCGGCCCCGATGCGCCGTGGCACCGCCATTGCTGAAAAAGAGGCGGACCTAATTGCTCAAGGAGGCCTCATGAAACGCAATGCAACGCTGTGCGCGGCGCTCGCTTCGACCCTCATCGCCGCTGTGCCGCTTGCCGCGCTCGCGCAGACCGAGGCGGCCAGCACGACGATGGCGAACGACCTGCCGCCCGTCGACAAGGCTTTCGTGCAGGCGGCGTCGGCGGCGGGATCGACGGAAATCGACGCCGCCAAGCTCGCCACGAAGCAGTCGCAGGACAAGGACGTCAAGAGCTTCGCGCATCACATGATGGTCGATCACACCAAGCTCACGATGCAGCTCAAGATGGCCGCCCCGCACGGCGTGACCGTGCCGAAGGACAACTCCGATCCGGCCGTGCTCGATTCGCTGAAGCCGCTGCACGGCAAGGAGTTCGATACCGCGTACATCCAGGAGGTGGGCGTCGAGGGACACCAGCAGGCCGTCCAGCTCTTCGAAAAGGAAGCGCAGGAAGGGCAGAACGCCAAGCTGAAGCAGGCCGCGCAGCAGGCGCTGCCGACGATTCAGCAGCACCTGAAGATGGCGCAGGATCTCGCCGCGAAGAAGGGCGTGCAGTAACGCGCCTGCGCCGCGCGCCGCCCGTGCGCGCGGCTTCGCGAATCCGTCAGCGCGCGTCCTTGCGCAACATCCGCAGACGCGCTTGTTCCAGCGATTCGAACTTGCTGTCGGCTTCGTCGAACACCGAGACCTTGCCGCGTCCGATGTCGTAGACCCAGCCTTGCACCTGCAGCTTGCCGAGCGCGAGCCTTCCGGCGACCGCGGGATGCGTGCGCAGGTGCGTCAGCTGCAGGCGAATGTTTTCCTCGACCATCGCCTGGACGATGCGCTCCTCTTCCAGCTTTCGCGCCATCACGACACTGCGCGCGGCTTCGGCATTGCGCAGCCACGCGTGCACGGTCGGCATTTCATCGGCGATGGTCGCGCCCGACGCGAGGCCTTTCATCGCGCCGCAATCCGAGTGTCCGCAGATCACGATCTGCCGCACGTTGAGCGCGAGCACCGCGTATTCCACGACCGCCGACACGCCCCCGAGCATCTCGCCATAAGCCGGCACGATATTGCCGATGTTGCGGCACACGAAAAGCTCGCCGGGGCGCGTCTGCGTGATCATTTCCGGCGACACGCGCGAATCCGCGCAGGTGATGAAAAGCGTGTGCGGCGTCTGCCGGCGCGCGAGGCTCTTGAAGAGCGCTTCGCTGTCGGGGAACACGAGGCGGCTGAAGTCGTCGGCGCCTTGCAGCAGATACAGGAGATCGGGCGTCTCGGCGCCGTCGCGTTCTTCCATCGTGGTTTTGTCGGGCATGATCTCGCCTTGGTTGTGCGGTCGCGGCGCGCGCCCCCGCGCGCCGTCTCAAGCCGAAAGCTTGCGAGGTTTTGAGATGGATCGCAAGTCGGCCGTGCTCATGCCCGGCATGCGCGCCGGCGTAGTGCGGCTTTGCGGTCGGCTTGCGGCGTTTTTGCGTTGAAAGATCGTCTGATGGTTTCACATCGACCGATGCTGCTCGTTTCAAGCATTTACCAGACCTTCGCCGCTCACCGATCCGGCGAATCGGCCGAGCCCGTCCGCGCACCGCGCCGACAATTGCGGTTTTTCCGAACTTAACCGCTCGGAATCTCGCATTTTTCGATGTCGTTCTTTCGGTTAGATTGTTTTCATTGAAAGCAATCAGAAAGGAATCGACATGAAATGCCCGGTATGTCCCGCCACCGAACTGCTGATGACCGTGCGCGAGGGCATCGAAATCGACTATTGCCCGCAATGCCGCGGCGTGTGGCTGGATCGCGGCGAACTCGATCAGATCATCCGCCGCGCGGCGCAGGCGTCGCTGGCCGACGCGCAGGCGGCCGAGCGCGACGACTGGCAGGAGCGCGATCGCGAGCGCGAGCGCCGTGCCCATCATCACGACGGCTATCACTATGGCGACCCGCGTGACAAGCGCGGGCACCCGCGCCGCAAGAAATCCTTCCTCGGCGATCTTTTCGACTTCGACTGAATGCGAAAACGCCCGATTCATCGACGAGCTTTTGAAGCGCAGCACGCCGCACCCGCGGATGCATCGGAAAACTGCAACGGAGAACGGCAATGGCAACGGTGAAGCAAGTCCTGAAGACGAAGAGCGATACGACGGTTCACAGCATCGACGCGGAAGCGAGCGTCTATGAAGCCGTGGCGCTGATGTCGAGGGCGGAAGTCGGCGCGCTCGTCGTCACGGTGGGCGATGCCGTGTGCGGCATCGTCACGGAGCGCGACTATGCCCGCAAGGTGATCCTGCAGGACAAGGCATCGCGCACGACGACGGTCTGCGAAATCATGACCGCGCCCGTGATGTCCGCGAGCCTCAGGACGAGCGCCGACGAATGCATGGCGCTGATGACGCAGCACCGCATCCGTCATCTGCCGGTGATAGAGGGCGGTGCGCTCGTCGGGATGATCTCAATCGGGGATATGGTGCGGCATCTGATCGAGGAGCAGCAGTTCGCGATCGATCAGCTGGAGACCTATGTGCGCGGTCCGGACCATGAGCTGCCGACCTGCGCGCTCACGCGCCGCAGTCCGATCCCGCAGACGCTCGCGGCGCGTTTTGCTTGATGCGGGGCGCGTGGACGCGCCTTGCCGCCGGGCGCTCAGCGCCCGGCGAGCGCGAGACGTTGTTGCGGATTGCGAGCGTCGTCCGTCGAGCCGCCCATCCGGCGGGCGCGGACGAGACGCGTCGATGGATGCCAGGCCGTCGAGTTCGGAGCATCAGGTCATCAGCCGCGCATCGACCACCGGCCTCGATGATCTTCAAGCGATCCCGTTCGCGCAAGGTAAAACTCACCATTGGGTTCGGTGACATGGCAGGCTCCCGCTAAGCGGTCAGCCGCCAGCTTGCCACCGGCTAAAAACCCGACATCTGTAAATAGCCAGAACACGACATTTGAACTTGGGACCTACAAGCAAAACTTCGCTAATTTATCTTATGTAAAATTGGATATTGCGCCGGCAGCAATCCGCCCGCGCTCCCTTCATCCCATCGCTCCGGCCCGCTCCAACAGAAACTCCCGCTCCCGCGCATTCTTCGCAAGCGACGCGGCGCGCTCGAACTCCACGCGCGCCTCGTCCTTGCGTCCTACCTTCGCGAGCAGATCCGCGCGCACGCTCGGCAGCCAGTGGTAATTCCTGAGCGCGGGCGCATCGGAAAGCGCATCGACGATCGGCAACGCCGTCTCCGCCCCGTACGCCATGCTGACCGCCACCGCGCGATTCAGCTCGACCACCGGTGTCGGCGCCGTCTGCATCAGCGCGTCGTAGAGCGCGACGATCATCGGCCAATCGGTATCAGCGGCGCTCGGCGCGCGCGCGTGGCACGCCGCGAGCGCCGCCTGCAGCGCGTACACGCCGCGCGCGCCGCCCAATGCCTCCGAACGCTCCAGCGCCGCGAGCCCGCGCCGGATCAAGAGCGGATCCCAGCGGCTGCGATCCTGATCCGGCAACAACACCGGTCTGCCTTCCCGATCGACACGCGCCTTCGTACGCGACGCCTGAATCTCCATCAGCGCGACCAGCCCGTGAACCTCGCTCTCGTCGGGCGCCAGTCCGGCGAGAATGCGTCCGAGCCGCAGCGCGTCCTCGCACAGCGCCGGGCGCATCCAGTCGTCGCCGGCCGTCGCCGAATAGCCCTCGTTGAAGATCAGATAGATGACTTCCAGCACCGTTCCCAGCCGCGCCGCGCGCGCGTCGGCTTTCGGCACCTCGAACGGCACGCGGGCCGCCGACAGCGTGCGCTTCGCCCGCACGATGCGTTGCGCGATCGTCGGCTCCGGCACGAGGAACGCGCGCGCGATTTCGTCGGTCGTGAGGCCGCCGATCAGACGCAGCGTCAACGCGGCGCGCGCATCGACGGACAGCACCGGATGGCACGCCGTGAAAATGAGCCGCAGCAGATCGTCGCCGATGTCGTCCTCGCGCGCGGCGTCGAGCGCATCGACGAAATCCGGCGTGACGTGCGCCTCCCGCGCGTCGAGATCGCGGCCGTATTCCTCGTGCTTCCTCGCGTGCAGCGCGTGCTGCCGCAGCCGGTCGAGCGCCTTGTTCTTCGCTGTCGTCATGAGCCACGCTCCCGGCTTTTCCGGCACGCCCGTCTCGGTCCAATGCTCCAGCGCGGCGACGAACGCGTCCTGCGCCAGCTCCTCGGCGAGCGCGACATCACGCACGACGCGCGCCACGCTCGCGATCACCTTCGCCGATTCGATGCGCCATACCGCGTCGATGGCGCGCCGGGCGGCATCGTTCCGCTGCTCGGGCCCGCTCACGCCGCTTCCGGATTCATGTGCACGAGTTCCCAGATATGGCCGTCGAGGTCCTCGAAGCCGTGGCCGTACATGAAGCCGTGATCCTGCGGCTCGCGCGGCGCGCGTCCGCCCGCGGCGACGGCCTTCGCGACGAGCTCGTCGACTTCCGCCCTGCTCTCGCACGACAGGCACACGAGCGTCTCGGTGCTCGTGTGGGCATCGGCGATCGTCTTTTCCGTGAAGGTCTGGAAGAACTTTTCGACGAGCAGCATCGCGAAGATGTTTTCGCCGATGACGAGGCACGCGGCGTCGTCGTTCGTGAACGCCGGGTCGAAGTGGAGGCCGAGTGCCTTGAAGAAGGTCATCGAGCGCTTGAGGTCGCGCACCGGAAGGTTCACGAAAATCTGCTTGTGCATGGCGGAGGTCTCCTGGTTGGGTCGTTACGCGGGGCGTTTCATCGTTGGCCGTCAACTACACGACGATCCGCGCACGCCGGAATCGACACGACGATCACGAATAACACGGTCCGACTTTGCGGACTTCGATGGTGCACCACTGCGCCGCCGGACATTCCGCGGCAATGGCGACCGCTTCCGCATGCGTTTCGCAATCGATGAGGAAAAAGCCGCCGATCATCTCCTTGGCCTCGGCGAAGGGACCGTCGATGACGCGCGTATCGCCATTGCTCGCGGTGACGCGCGACGCATCCTTCAGCGACGTCAGCGATTCGACCGCGCGCAGCACGCCGCGCGCCTTCAGTCCCTCCGCGAATCCCACCATCTGGCGATACGCCTCGCGCCCTTCTTCCTGCGTGCGCTGGCCGCGCTGTTCGACCGGTTCCACCACGAGTAGCAGATAAGCCACGACGAGTCTCCGAATGTTTTCGCGATGGCGTCCAAGTTAAACCGTCGCACGCGCGCCGGCAAGGCCCGCCCCGCTCCGGTTTTCTGCATCACGCATCTATCTCGATATTGACAAGCGCCCTCACGCCACACGATACTGCGACACATGCACGCAGCCATCCTTTTCTCCATCGCCGCGATTAAAAACCGTATGAACGCCATCCGTGGCGGGTCATCGGGACAGCGTGTGCGCTAGCGAAACAGGCAAGCAAACAAATTCCGAAGGCCCCGCCGCAAGACGGGGCCTTCTTGTTTTTGCGTGCAAGGTTTCCGTCTTCGGCTCACATCATGGAGAGCAGAGATGGAAGAGGTATCGCAGGTTTTCGCGCGTCATGGCGTCGGCCACGGCGTGGCGTCGGGCTGCCTGAGCGCATCGGGCGCGCGCGTCGTGGTCTATGTCGAAGTGCATCCGCATCAGATGGTGTCGTGGCGCCTCACGCGCGATGCCGAGCTGCGTATCGGCGATGCACCCGCGTGTTCCCTTTGGCTCACGCGTCATCGCGATCCGTACGACTACTGGATGAAGCCCGGCGACGTCGTGCGTCTTTCGCGCGGCGAGCGCGTGTGGCTGACATCCGAGAGCGACGAGCCGCTGGAGGTGTCGCTCACGTCGTATCGGGGCACGCAACGCGGCTTCGTGTCGCGCTGGCTCGCGCGGTACTGGCCGCGCATGGCGCAGCGGCATACGAACGCGTTCTAGCGTTCAAGGCTCCACGCAACGGAAGTTCGCCGCGAGATTGACGCTGCCACGCCCCATGTAGCGCGGATAGTTCGGATAACGGCATATCGGCCGCGTGCGTCCGTTGGTGGCGGGCGCGATGTCGCTGCCGATGAGCGTTTCGGGCGCTACGCCGTTGCTCACCCATTCGTCGAGCGCGCCGAGCTCGTCCCATGCGGGGATGAACACGCCGTTGCCGTGCTGAAAGCCCGGCACCATGTAGAGCCGCATGAACGAATCGACGGTCTCGTTGCCGTATCGGTCGATGAGCCCGCGATAGAACGCGATCGTCTGATTGGGGCTGATGACTTCATCGGCGAGGCCGTGCATCGCGATGAGCTTGCCGCCGTGCTCGATGAACGCGGAGAAGTCCGGGTTCATCGCGCCGACGGTGTACGCGAGCGTCCTCAGGCGCTGCCTGAAGCGGCCCGGATTGTCGAGGTCGAACGCGAGCGAGCTGAAGTTGAGATCGCGCGTGACGAAGTGGCGGATATACGCGTCGCCTTGCGCGAAGAGATAGCCGTTCGCGGCGAAGGTCGGCGGATTCAGCAGCGTCGGCGAATCGCCGAGACCGAGCGCGCCGGACAAATCGACGCCCTGAAACACGTTGTAGCCCGGATACGCATCGACCCCGTAGGCGAGCGCATACGGCAAGGTAAGGCCGTCGCGCAGCATTTCCAGCGTGTCGATCTGCGCATCGGAGAGGCAACTGTCGCGCAATGAAGGACGCTGCCCGTTCGCGCAACGCAGCGACGCGACGATCTGCGGCTCCAGCGTCCTGCACGCCTCCACATTGCCGACGATGCCGTCCGCCGCGCCGTCGAGCCGGTCGCATTCATGCACGACGGTCTCGAACACGCGCCGCTGCTGCGCGAGCCCGACGAAGCCGCCCGGCTTCGCATACGACGCCTGTCCGATCTGCACGCCCATCAGCCGCACGCCGGAGAAATTGATCGCCGGCGCGTTGGCGATCACGCCGTCGTAGTCGTTCGGAAAGCGCTCGATCACGGTGAAGCCTTCGCGGCCGCCCGTCGATCCGCCCGCGAAGTAGGTTTTGTCGGGCGTGCGCCCGTAGCCCATCTGGATCAGCGCGAGCGCCACGTCGCGTGTTTTCTTGAGATGCCCGAAGCCGAAGTTGACGATGGCCTCGTCGTTCACCGCGAAGTCCGCGCGCCCCGAATTGCCGACGTGGCCCGAATCCGAGCCGAAGGTCGCGTAGCCGCGCGCGAGCGGCGTCGAATCGGGCGCGAAAGGCATCGGATCGGTGCCGGAGACGATCGTGCCGTTGTAGCCGCCGCCGCCCATCTGCAGCGCGCGGCCGTTCCAGCGGCTCGGCAGGTTCACTTCGAAGCGGATGTCGGGCGTCGTGTCCTGCAGCGCCCTGATGAATCCGGTGATCCGGCAATACTCGCCGTTGCGGTTGCCGGGCGCGGCCGCCTTCACGACCCACGCGGACACGATGGTCGCGCCGCGCGTCGGCAGGCCGATGATCGACGCGGGCACCGTCTTGCCTTCGAGGTCGTCGCAGTGCTTCGTCACGTAGGCGGCGGCGTGCGCGTTCGACCACGCCGCGAGCATCATCGCGACGAAAAACGCCGGCAAGCGGAACGGATAGGAGGAAAGCAGGCGCAGGAAACGGAACACGTCTTGGAAGTGGCTACTTCAAACGCCGCACAATATATAAGAACAGATTGTCGATAGCCATTCGGGTCTGCCGGTCGTTGCAGCGGCACAACCGGCTTCCCTGCCCTCGCGTGTTTCTTCGCGGGTCGTTGTCGTGGTCATTCGCCGTCCCATTCGCCGCGCAGGTCGCTGTTCTCGAGGAGCTGCAGCAAGGTTTCGGCCGGGCGGCTCAAATGTTTCGCGCCGAACGCGATGAACTCCACTTCCGGCAGCACGGGCAACTCCGCGCGATTCACCGGCGCCGCCAGTCCCCGGGCCGCCAGAAAATGCGAACGGACCGTCAGCCCCAGGCCGCCGCGCGCCGCGGCGATGCACCCCGCATGGCTGCTGCTGGTGCAGACCATCTGCCAACTGGCGCCGGTCATCGCGAGCGAATCGAGCACGACGCCGCGCGTGACGCTCGGCTCCGAGACGAGGATGAGCGGCAGCGGCCCGCTCGTATCGACGACGGTGCCGGGCTTCGCGAGCCATTCGAGCCGCCCGGAGAAGAGGCGCATGCCGCGCGCATCGCCGAGACGGCGCTTGCCGACCGCGAGATCGAGTTCGCCCGCATCGACCATCTGATACAGCCGCCCCGTCATGCCAATGGTGATTTCCAGCTCGACGTCCGGATGCGTGTCGCGGAACGCGGCGAGCACGCTCGGCAGCGGCCCGAGCGCGATATCGTCCGATGAACCGAGCCGCACGCGCCCGCGCAGGCGCGGCGAGCTGAACTGCGACTGCGCGTGCGCCATCGCTTCGAGGATCACGCGGGCGTGCACGAGCATCGCTTCGCCGTCGGCTGTGAGCGCGAGCGAATGCGTGTCGCGCACGAAAAGCCGCCGCCCGACGCTCTCCTCCAGACGCCGGATATGCTCGGACACGCTCGACTGGCGCAGCCCGAGCTGCCGGCCGGCGTCGGTGAAGCTGTGCGACGCGGCCACCGTCGCGAAGGTGTTCAGCCAGACTGGATTGAGCATCCCGCATTGTGATCGCTAAATCCGATGACAGTCAATGCGGTTAGCGGTCTTCCCGATGACTCTCCGAGTCACTAAGATTTCACAATGCGCCAGAGAAACCGGTTTCAACGCGCTTTCTCCCGGCTTTCGATCGTGCGCGTCACCTGCAAAAACGCCTCTCCACATGACCAGACAGTCTTCGCACACGGCACTTCTATGGATCGTCGCCGTGGGCTTTTTCATGCAGGCGCTCGATACGACGATCGTCAACACGGCGCTGCCTTCCATCGCACGAAGCCTGAACGCCGCGCCGCTCGCGTTGCAATCGATCGTCGTCGCCTACACGCTCACGATGGCGCTCTTCACGCCCGCCTCCGGCTGGCTCGCCGACCGCTTCGGCACGCGCCGCGTCTATCTCGTTTCCATTTCGCTTTTCGTGATCGGCTCGCTCGCCTGCGCGAGCGCCCACACGCTCAATCAACTCGTGCTCGCGCGCGTGCTGCAGGGCATCGGCGGCTCGATGCTGCTGCCGATCGGACGTCTCGCCGTATTGCGCGCCGTGTCGGGCGAAGCCTACGTCTCCGCGCTCGCGATGATTTCCGTCGCCGGCCAGGTCGGCCCGATCCTCGGCCCGACGCTCGGCGGATGGTTCGTCGAGTCGTTCTCGTGGCACTGGATCTTCCTGATCAACGTGCCGATCGGCGCGGTCGGGCTGTACGCGGTGCACCGCTATCTGCCGAACGACACGCGGCACGATGCGCCGCCCTTCGATTTCGTCGGCTGCGGATTGCTGTCGATGTGCATGGTGTCGTTCTCGCTCGCGCTCGATTGCCCGGTCGAGACGCATCGCGGCGCAGTGTCGGCGGCGCTTTTCGCGCTCGCGGCGGTATCGGCGTTCGCGTATGTGCCGTACGCGCGGCACAAGCGCCATCCGCTCTTTCATCTCGCGCTCTTTCACGAGCCGAACTTCAGCGTCGGGCTGATCGGCAATCTGCTGTGCCGGATCGGATCGAGCGCGGTGCCGTTCCTGCTGCCGCTTCTGATGCAGCTCGAGCTCGGCTATAGCCCGCTGCATTCGGGCCTGATGATGCTGCCCATCGCAATCGCCGGCACGATCAGCAAGCGCTGGATCGCGCAGCTCGTCAAGCGCTACGGCTACGACACCTTCCTGCTCGTGAACACGGCGCTCGTGGGCGCGTCGATCGTCGCGTTCGCGCTCTTCTCGCCGACGCTGCCGCTCGCCGTCGAAATCGCGATCCTCGCGGTGTTCGGCGCCAGCAATTCGATGCAGTTCGCCGCGATGAACAGCGTCACGCTCAAGGGCCTGTCGAAAAAGGATGCGGGCAGCGGCAACAGCCTCTTCTCGATGGTGCAGATGCTCGCGATCGGCCTCGGCGTATCGATCGGCGGCTCGCTCGTGCAGCTTTTCCAGGGGCCGTTCTCGGCGTCGACCGGTTTCAAGCTGAGCTTCGTGTGCATGGGCGTGGTGACGCTGCTGTCGGGCGTCGTGTTCCGCTATCTCGATTCCGCGCCGCAAGGCGCCGCGCCCGCCCGCGCCGGCACGTCCTAGCCGTTGCGGCTATTCTGTCGGTCCCATCGAACCGTTTTCTTCTGGAGCGCAACCGTGCAATACGGCAAATTCGGCAACACCGGCCTCACCGTTTCGCGTCTCACGCTCGGCACGATGACCTTCGGGCTGCAGACCGAGGAAGACGTATCGCGCAGCATCATGGATCGCGCGGCGGATGCGGGCGTCAATTTCATCGACACGGCGAACGTCTATCCGCTCGGCAGCGGGCATGATCTCGCGGGCCGCACCGAGGAGATCGTCGGGCGCTGGCTCCAGGGCCGGCGCGACCATTTCATTCTCGCGACCAAGGCCGTGCATGAGATGGGGCCGCACGCTTGGCACAAGGGCGCGTCGCGCAAGCATCTGCTCGACGCGATCGACGCATCGCTCAAGCGCCTGAATACCGATTACATCGACCTGTACCAGCTCCATAACGACGACCGCGACACGCCGCTCGACGAGACGCTCGAAGCGCTCGACATCATCGTGCGGCAAGGCAAGGCGCGTTATATCGGCGTATCGAACTTTCTGGCGTACCGGCTCGCGCGGGCGCTCGGCCGCTCGGACGTTCTGCGGACGGCGCGCTTCGTTTCCGTGCAGCCGCGCTACAACCTGCTGTTCCGGCAGATCGAGCGCGAACTGCTGCCGCTCGCAACCGAGGAAGGCCTCGCCGTGATTCCGTACAACCCGCTCGCGGGCGGCCTTCTCACCGGCAAGCACAAATTCGATGCGGGCCCGAGCGAGGGCCGCTTCACCGGCGCGGTCGGCAAGGCGGGCGCGATGTACACGGAGCGCTACTGGCACGAGCGCGAGTTTCACACCATCGAGCAGATCAACCAGATCGTCGCGCCGACCGGACGCTCGCTCGCGAGCACGGCGCTCGCGTGGGTGCTGGCGAATCCGGCGGTGAGCTCGGCGATCATCGGCGCGAGCCGGCCCGATCAGCTGAATGAGACGCTCGCGGCCGTCGATCAGCCGCTCGATCCGGAGATCAAGGCGAAGCTCGACGAAGCGACGGTCGAGTATCGCTTCGGCGACGCGCTGCGCTGATTCGTCAGACGCGGGCCGCGCGTGCGCGATACACGCCTTCGAGCGAGTAGATCGCGAGCGCGGTCCAGATCGCGCCATAGCCGATCAACTGATCGTGGCCGAAGAACTCCTGATAGATGACGACGCCGATCAGCAATTGCAGCGACGGCGTGATGTACTGGATGAGCCCGAGCATCGACAGCGGAATGCGCCGCGCCCCCGCCGCGAAGAGCAGCAGCGGCACGGCGGTCACGGGCCCGGCGGCGGCGAGCAGCAGTTTTACGCCGAGCGACGCGTGCTCGAAGCCGCTACCGCCGTGCGCGTTCAGGAAGAACAGATACAGCAGCGCGACGGGACACAGCAGCATGGTTTCGAGCGTGAGCCCTTCGAGCGCGCCGAGCGACGCGGTCTTGCGCAAGAGCCCGTAGCCGCCGAATGTCAGCGCGAGCGCGAGGCTGATCCACGGCGGCGCGCCGTTCACCCACGTCAGCCACAGCACGCCGAGCGCGGCGATGATGACCGCGATCCATTGCACCGGCCGCAGTCGCTCGTGCAGGAACGCCATCCCGAACAGCACGTTGACGAGCGGATTGATGAAGTAGCCGAGACTCGCCTCGACGATGCGTCCGTCGTTCACCGCCCAGATATAGATGCCCCAGTTCGCCGACAGCAGCACGGCGCTCGCCGCGAAGCGCGCGAGCAGGCGCCGGTCGCGCAGAACCGGCCCGAGCCACTTCCACTGACGGCGCACGGTCATCACGATGAGCAGGAAGAGCATCGACCATGCCATGCGATGCGCGAGCATCTCGACCGCGCCGATCGAATGCAGGACCTTGAAGTAAATGGGAAAAAGGCCCCAGATGGCAAAGGCCGCGAATGCGTAGACGACGCCTGGATTCATTGTTCGATGCGTTGAGCGGAAATGGCCGCGCACGAACGATCGGCTCGTTCTCGGGCGTGCTTGCCGGCTGACCGGCAGCGTTCCGCAAGGATTGGAAGCCGGATTTTAGTCGACGCGCGCGGTTTGGCTCCAGCGGCGTGCACGCCCTTTTGCGAACTGTTTAACGAACCCTTGGACGAATTGGCGCTCGAACCCAGAGCGCGAAAGCCGCCCGAAGGGCCGTGATAGCATGGCCGGCCTCGCGATTGCTGAATAGCTCCCCGCCTGTTTTATCGTTCGCCAATGGATAACCACACCGTTCACCAGAATTTCTTCCATATCCTGCTGGCCATCGTGACGCTCGCGCTCGCGTGGGTGCTGCTGCCCTTCTTCGGCGCGATCTTCTGGGGCGCGATTCTCGCGATCCTCTTTCAGCCGATGCAGCGCTATCTCGCCGCGCGCTTCGGCAAGCGCCGCAATCTCGCCGCGCTGACGACGCTGGCCGCCGCGATTCTCATCGTCATCATTCCGCTTGCGGTCGTCGCGGTGACGCTCGTGCAGGAAATCGCGCTCGTGTACGCGCGGATCAAGAGCGGCGAGCTGAATTTCGGGCTGTATTTCCAGCACGTGCTGCATGCGCTGCCGGTTTCGATACAACAATTGCTCGGGCGCTACGGTCTCGACGATATCGTCGGCGTGCAGCGCAAGCTGATGGAAGGCGCGGCGCAGATCAGCCAGTTTGCGGCGGCGCAGGCGCTGTCGATCGGGCAGAACACGTTCCAGTTCGTCGTGAGCTTCGGCGTGATGCTCTATCTCGTGTTTTTTCTGCTGCGCGATGGCGGCGAAATCGGCCGGCGCATCCGCCGCGCGATTCCGCTCGATCCGGAGCCGAAGCTTCATTTGATCGCCAAGTTCACCACGGTGGTGCGCGCGACGGTCAAGGGCAATATCGCGGTCGCGGCGGTGCAGGGATTGCTCGGCGGGCTGATTTTCTGGATTCTGGGCATCGGCGGGTCGCTGCTGTGGGGCGTGCTGATGGGATTTCTGTCATTGCTGCCCGCCGTCGGTGCGGCGATCGTGTGGGTGCCCGCGGCACTCTACTTCTTCATGACAGGCGCAATTCTCAAGGGGCTGATCCTGGTCGTGTTCTGCGTTGTCGTGATCGGGCTCGTCGATAACGTGCTGCGGCCGATTCTCGTCGGCAAGGATACGAAGATGCCGGACTGGGTCGTGCTCATTTCGACGCTCGGCGGAATGGCGCTCTTCGGGATCAACGGGTTTGTGATCGGGCCGCTCGTGGCGGCGCTTTTCATGGCGAGCTGGGATTTGTTTTCGCAGGATCAGGCAGGGACGCAATAGCGGCGAAGAAAAAACCGGCTCTGGATCAGAGCCGGTTTTGTTTCGAGGCATGCGTCGTTCACCGCGTATTCGGCGCCGTATACCGACACTCGAACCGCTTCCTCACGGTCCCGTTCTCGTCGACACTTTCCAGATAGACATCGAACTGCCACAAGCGCGCCATGTGCTTGAGCACTTCGTCGCTGTCGTTCGACAAATGCCGGTTATCGGTCATGAAGTGGCGCAGCGTGAGACTCCGATCCCCGCGCGTATTCACCGAATACACCTGAATGTTCGGCTCGCGATGGTGAATATCGTATTGCCGTGACAAAGCCTGTCGTACATACCGATACCCGCTGTCGTCATGAATCGCGGAGACTTCGAGCGCGTCGCGCATGTCGTCGTCGAGAATCGAGAAGAGACGCATCTCGCGAATCAGGTGCGGCGACAGATACTGCGCGATAAAACTCTCGTCCTTGAAATTACGCATCGCGTAGTGCAGCGATTCCAGCCAGTCGCTGCCCGCGAGCTCCGGGAACCACTCGCGGTCTTCGTCCGTGGGGTTTTCGCAGATGCGGCGAATATCGCTCATCATCGAAAAGCCGAGCGCATACGGATTGATGCCGCTGTAATACGGCTTCGTCACCGGCGGCTGATACACGACATTCGAATGCGAATGCAGAAACTCCATCATGAAGCCGTCTTCCAGGCGGCCTTCGTTGTAGAGCGTGTTCAAGAGCGTGTAGTGCCAGAATGTCGCCCAGCCCTCGTTCATGACCTGCGTCTGCCGCTGCGGATAGAAATACTGGCCGATCTTGCGCACGATGCGGATGACTTCCCGCTCCCACGGCTCCAGCAACGGCGCGTTCTTCTCCGCGAAATACAGCAGATTTTCCTGCGGCTCAGGCGGATACCGGCTTTCGATTTCCTCCTGCGAAGGCTCCTTTCCTTTCGGCAGCGTGCGCCACAGTTCATTCACCTGCGACTGCAGATACGCTTCGCGTTCGCGCCGCATCGCCGCTTCCTTCGCGAGCGACAGCTTCTGCGGACGCTTGTATCGGTCGACGCCATAATTCATCAGCGCATGGCACGAGTCGAGCAGTTCCTCGACGCGGTCGAGCCCGAAACGCTCCTCGCATTCCGCGATGTAATTCTTCGCGTAGACGAGGTAATCGATGATGGCGTGCGCATCCGTCCAGAGCTTGAACAGATAATTGCCCTTGAAGAACGAGTTGTGCCCGTAAGCGGCGTGCGCGATCACGAGCGCCTGCATCGTCATGGTGTTCTCTTCCATGAGATACGCGATGCAGGGATTCGAATTGATGACGATTTCGTACGCCAGGCCCATCTGCCCGCGCCGATAGCCTTTCTCCGTCGCGAGAAAGTGCTTGCCGAACGACCAGTGCCGATAGTTCACCGGCATGCCGACGGATGCATACGCATCCATCATCTGCTCGGAGCTGATGATTTCGAGCTGAATGGGATAAGTGTCGAGACCGTAGCGGTTCGCGACGCGCGAGATTTCGGCGTCGTACTCCTCGATCAGCTCGACGCTCCAGTCCGATGGGCACGGCAGCGGCCGCCGTTTCTCAGAAACATTCATTCTGCCTTCCTTGTGCGCCTCGTCTGTCTTCGCGGACGCATTGCGTTGCCCTGCATCAGGCCCAGGCCGCGCGGCGGCACGATCGTCCGTGCCATCCAGCTGATACCCGCGCGTCTCATTGTGCAAATGCCGCGTCGTCATGCGGCCGCCTGCTGTTTTTCGAACAGTTCGCGGAACACCGGATAGATGTCCGCGGCCGAATCGACTTTCTTCATAGCCAGCTCGGGCGCGCCCATGGCAAGCTGAGCATACTCCAGCCAGAGATTTTGCTCCTCCGGCGCAACTTGAATATAGGCAAAATACCGGACCTTCGGCAGGATGTCTTCCGCCAGCAGCTTGCGGCACTTGGGGGAATCGTCCGTCCAGTTGTCGCCGTCCGATGCCTGCGCGCCGTAAATGTTCCATTCAGTCGGCGAATAACGCTCGTCCATGATCTTCTTCATGAGCTCGAGCGCGCTCGACACCACCGTGCCGCCGCTTTCCGTCGAATGGAAGAACGTGTCCTCGTCCACTTCTTCGGCGCGCGTATGGTGCCGGATGAACACGACCTCGATCTTCTCGTAGTTCCGCTGCAGGAACAGATACAGCAGGATGAAGAAGCGCTTGGACAGATCCTTGCGCTGCTCGTCCATCGAGCCGGAGACGTCCATCAGGCAGAACATCACCGCCTTGCTCGACGGCGTAGGCTGCTTCACGCGATTGATATAGCGCAGATCGAACGGATCGATGAACGGAATGCGCGTGATCCGGCCCTGCATGATGACGATATCCGCTTCGAGCCGCGCGATTTCCTCGGCGTCGCCATTCTCTTCCTTCAGCTGCTCGAGCTGGCGTTCCATCTCGCGCAACTGCGACGCGAGCGGCCAGCCGAGCGCGATGCGCCGCCCGAGCGCGCTGCGCAGCGATCTCACCACATCGATGTTGTTCGGCGTGCCTTCCGCCGCCCAACCCGCACGCACGTTCTTCCATGTCGGCACGGCCAGCAGTTGCGTCTTCACGAGGCGCGGCAGTTCGAGGTCGTCGAAGAAGTACTGCATGAACTCGTCGCGCGAGAGTTCGAAGACGAAATCGTCCTGCCCTTCGCCTTCGTTGCTCGCGCTCTTGCCGCCGCCGCCCGCGCCGCCCGGCGGACGCGGAATCTTGTCGCCGCGAATGTAATCGGCGTTGCCCGGATGGACATACTCGCGCTTGCCGCCCGGTCCATGACGGAACGAGGGCTCGGAGATGTCCTTCTTGGGAATGGTGATGCTCTGGGTGCTTTGAATGTCTTTGATGCTGCGATCGCGCACCGCGTCGGAAACCGCGCGGCGAATATAACTCTTGACGCGTCGCAGAAAGCGCTCGCGGTTGGCGATGCTCTTGTTCTTGCCGGCTAACCTGCGGTCGATGATTTGGTGCAGCACATCCAGTCTCCCGCGTTATTGGCGAGATGGCGAGGCGCTGCGCGAGCCTTGAATCGTTCGCAGCGTCTCTGTCTCGCAAACTGTCCACTGTGCCGGCCGGATGCAATCCGCGCGCCCGCACGGCTCAGGGACATCATAACTCCCGCGCTGCGCGGGACCGGAACCGGCGTTGAAGCGCCGTTCCGGTCTATGGGTTTCGCGCCTGCAATGAAACCGGGCGCTGGCCCTGATACTTTACTTCATGACGACTTGCGCACACGCAGATACCAGTCGCACAGCAGCCGCACCTGCTTCGGCGTGTAGCCCTTCGCGACCATGCGATTGACGAAGTCCTCGTGCTTGCGTTGCTCTTCGGCCGATCCTTTCGCGTTGAACGAAATCACCGGCAGAAGTTCTTCGGTGTTGGAGAACATCTTCTTCTCGATCACCACCCGCAGCTTCTCATAGCTGATCCACGCGGGGTTCTTGCCGCCGTTCGCCGCACGCGCGCGCAACACGAAGTTCACGATCTCGTTGCGGAAGTCCTTCGGGTTGCTGATGCCCGCGGGCTTCTCGATCTTCTCCAGCTCGGCGTTCAATGCCGCGCGGTCGAAGCTCTCGCCGGTGTCGTGATCGCGGAACTCCTGATCCTGAATCCAGAAATCCGCATAGGTCACATAGCGGTCGAAGATGTTCTGTCCATACTCCGAATACGACTCCAGATAAGCGGTCTGAATCTCCTTGCCGATGAACTCGGCGTAGCGCGAAGCCAGTACGTCCTTGATGAACGACAGATACTTCTGCTCCGTTTCCGGCGGGAACTGCTCGCGCTCGATCTGCTGTTCGAGCACGTACATCAGATGCACCGGGTTGGCGGCGACTTCGGTGGAATCGAAGTTGAAGACGCGCGACAGGATCTTGAACGCGAAGCGCGTGGAGACGCCCGTCATGCCTTCGTCGACACCCGCGTAATCGCGATACTCCTGATACGACTTCGCCTTCGGGTCCGTGTCCTTCAGGTTCTCGCCGTCATAGACCTGCATCTTCGAGAAGAGGCTCGAGTTCTCCGGCTCGTGCAGGCGCGTGAGCACGGCCATCTGCGCCATCATCTTGAGCGTGCCCGGCGCGCACACCGCCTCGGCGAGGGACGAGTTGCGCAGGAGCTTCTCGTAGATCTTGATCTCTTCGCCATAGCGCAGGCAGTACGGCACCTTCACGACGAAGATACGGTCGAGCAGCGCTTCGTTGTTCTTGTTGTTGCGGAATGCCTTCCACTCCGACTCGTTCGAGTGCGCGAGGATGATGCCGTCGAAAGGAATCGCGCCGAAGCCTTCCGTGCCCTTGAAGTTGCCTTCCTGGGTCGCGGTGAGCAGCGGGTGCAGCACCTTGATCGGCGCCTTGAACATTTCGACGAATTCCAGCAAGCCCTGATTGGCGAGGCACAGGCCGCCGGAATAGCTGTACGCGTCAGCGTCGTCCTGCGAATAGGTTTCGAGCTTGCGGATATCCACCTTGCCGACGAGCGACGAGATGTCCTGATTGTTCTCGTCACCCGGCTCGGTTTTCGCGATGCCGATCTGACGCAGGATGGACGGATAGCGGCGCACCACGCGGAACTTGCGGATGTCGCCGTTGTACTCGTGCAGGCGCTTCACGGCCCACGGCGAGAGGATGTTCTTCAGATAGCGGCGCGGGATGCCGTATTGCTCTTCGAGCACCGGGCCGTCTTCGTCGTAGTCGAAGAGGCCGAGCGGCGATTCGTTGACGGGCGAACCCTTCAGCGAATAGAACGGAACGCGCTCCATGAGCTGCTTCAGTCGTTCGGCGATTGACGACTTGCCGCCGCCCACCGGACCCAGCAGATACAGGATCTGCTTCTTCTCTTCCAGACCCTGCGCCGCGTGCCGGAAGTAGGACACGACGTTCTCGATCACTTCCTCCATTCCGTAGAACTCGCGGAATGCCGGATACACCTTGATGACCTTGTTTGCAAACACACGCGAAAGCCGCGGGTCGAGGCGCGTATCGACATGCTCCGGCTCCCCGATGGCCGTCAACATGCGTTCGCCCGCTGTTGCATATGTGGCAGGATCTTCTTTGCAGAGCGCGAGATACTCTTCGAGCGAGAACTCCTCCTCGCGGGTTTTTTCGAAGCGGGTCGCGAAACTGCTGTAGATATCCATGCTACCTCCTCGCCGAAGTCAGAAAGCTATGCCGTGCGCAAAGCGCGTAATCGAAACGACATCGCTTGAAATCATCCTAAACCCTTTCGAATTTTTTTTCACGCACTTGCGTTGTTCATTTGTTGTTCATTTGCTTCGAAGTATGACTCGCTTGGTGAGCTATTTTCGTTCACCTACAATCCTCATCCCAATGTACGTATCGTGTTGCCCGGACACCGGTCCTGCCTGTTCGCTTCCCCGCGCTCGCCGCTACTTGCACGCTGCTTTTGTCCGCCAATGCGGCCTATGCCTCACGCTCGCTGCCCATGTCCATGCATCGCTCGGGCATCGCTATGCATGCGTCTCGTGCGATGCAATTCGTCGCAGTGTGCGCGACACCATCAATAATCATTCCCGCTGCATGGTGTTTCCGCTTCATGCAAGCACCAGCTCCAGTTCCCCGATGCGATCGATCGCGCCATGCAGCATCGCCGGTCCGTCGACGCGATACGCGCCCGTATAGGAGCCTGTCGTGATCGTCCAGAACGGCTCGACGGTCAGGCCCATGCGGGAACAGTGGTTGACGAGCCACGGCAGCAACTCGCGCGGATCGCCCGCGGGATTGCCGAGCGCGGCCGGCGCAATCGACTCGCCGTCGAGCGTGAATTCCAGTCGCGGAGTGAGAAAGTCGAAACCGGGCGCGACGACGTCGTAAGGCTCCATGCCCGAGACGACGAGCGCGCCGTTGTTCTGCGAATCCGCCAGTTGGGCGAGCGGGTCGAGATTGGGCCATTGCGCGAAACGGCTGTCGACGACTTCGAGCGCGACCGCGATGCCGCCGATCGCATCGAATACTTCCTCGCGCGTGTAAGGGTCGTGTCGCGCGGGCAGCGCATAGGCGAAGCGGAACGCGATCTCGAGTTCCACGAGCACCCGGAAAAACGATTGAAAAGGCAGACGCGCGGGCGAGACGTGGACGAGCGCCGTGTCGATGGGCGCGCCCGCGGCGAGCGCATCCGGCGCGCGCGCACCGATTTTCCAGGCGCCGATGCGTGCATCGGACTCTTTCAGCATCTCATGCTGAATGGCATAGGCGGTGGGCGCGTCGGCCGGAATATCCGCGGGCTCCAGCGTTTCGATCAGCTGATGCCGGCGGCGGGCGTCCGCGAGTTTCGCGGCGAGTGTCGATCCGGTCATGGCGATATCCTCGTGTGAACAGTCACGCATATTCCCACCAGTGTACGGGTTACCGGATCGACGTTGGTCGCGCGCGTGTGGAATCGCGCGCATTCCCGCCGCGCGCAGGTCACACGCTCAGAACGTTTCCCAGTCGCCGCCGGCCTCGCCCGCGTGCGCGGGCGCCCTGGGCGCGAGCGGCACCGATGCGGCGCGCTTCGCCGGCGCGGGCGCGACCGGTTTCGCCGCGACGCGCGCGCTCACCGTTGCACGCGATGCAACTTTCGTGACCTGTGCGGATACGGCCGCTGCGGGCGGCGCGCCGTCCGCGACCTGGAACACCGCCACCGCCTGCCGCAGGCGCGCGGCCTGATCTTCGAGCGATTGCGCGGCCGCCGCCGCTTCCTCGACGAGCGCAGCGTTCTGCTGCGTCACTTCGTCCATCTGCGTGACGGCGCGCGACACCTGCTCGATGCCGCTCGACTGCTCCTCCGACGCCGCCGCGATCTCGCCCATGATGTCGGTCACGCGCTGCACCGCGCCGATGATCTCGTTCATCGTGCGCCCGGCTTCGTCGACGAGCGTCGTGCCCGTCCGCACGCGTGCCACCGAGGTATCGATCAGCTCCTTGATTTCCTTCGCCGCCGCCGACGAGCGCTGCGCGAGACTGCGCACCTCGCCCGCGACGACCGCGAAGCCGCGCCCTTCCTCGCCCGCGCGCGCCGCTTCGACCGCCGCGTTGAGCGCGAGGATATTGGTCTGGAACGCGATCCCTTCGATGATCGTGATAATGTCCGCGATCTTCGACGAGCTGCCGTTGATCTCGCGCATCGTGTCGACGACCTGCGTGACGACCGCGCTGCCCTTGCCCGCGATGTCCGATGCGTTCGCCGCGAGCGCGCTCGCCTGGCGCGCGTTGTCGGCGTTCTGGCGGACGGTGCCGGTCAGCTCTTCCATGCTCGACGCGGTTTCCTGCAGCGCCGACGCCTGCTCCTCCGTGCGCGACGACAGATCGGTATTGCCCGCGGCGATCTGCTGCGTCGCCGACGCGATCGATTCGCTGCCCGAGCGCACGGTCCGCACGGTCGTCAGCAGGCTCGCGCGCATCCTGGCGAGGCCCTCGAGCAACTGGCCCATCTCGTCGCGCGACGTCACGACGACCTCGCGGCGCAGATCGCCGGCGGCGATCGCCTCGAAATGGCCGAGCGCGGCTTCGAGCGGACGCGCGATTGCGCGCCTGAGCGAGACCCACGCGAACGCCGCCGCCGCGATGCCGAGCGCGATCGCGCCAAGGCTCAGCGCACGGAACCACAGGAAGCGGTTCTGCGTTGCTTCATAGCTCGTCTTCGACGCCTGCGTCAGGAATGTGCGCAGCGCGTCGTTCGCGTTGGCGAGCTCGTTATACGTGACCTGCATCGCCTTGGCGTTCGCGATGATGCCGTCGTGATCGTTCGCGAGGATCGCGGCAATGCCTTTGTCGACAATGCCTTGCAGCGCGAGGCGCTTGTCCTGCGCGGCATCGGCGAGACGCTTTTCCTCCGGCGAGCGCTGCAGCGACGCGTATTGCTTCCAGTAGCCGTCGGCGCGTTCGCGCATCATGCGCGAGCGCTCGACGGTGGCGGCGACCTCCGACGTGCCGGCGAGCAGCGCCGCGCGGTCGAACACGAGCCGCTCGCGCGCCGCGTACATTTCCGCATTCCCGACCGCGATCGCCGCGGGCATCTGCACCGAATAGGTCGCGAGAAACGCGTCGTTCGAGTGGCTCATGCCCGCGAGCCCCAACGCGCCGATCGCGATAAGCAGCGCACCCAGAAACGCCATCGAGATGCCGAGGCGCGCCTTGATCGTCAAAGCCTTTTTCATTGAGTTTTCCCTTGCCGCTTGCGAGCGGGTCTCCCGGCCGGTTGACGGCCGGCGCGCGATTTCCGCACGAAACGCGCGCCGAAGACGTCCGCGCGGCCGAGGCGCGCCGTCCTTTCCGTCGATGGGCGTGCGCGCGAGGGATTGCGCGTCCGCTATTGACGTAAACGGCGCCAGAGAGACCGCACTTGAGGGAATTGTTTCGTATGAAGAGAAAACGACGCGTCACGCGCGCCGTTTTTCAGCGAACGTCGACCACTTATTCCGTGAGTTCGCTGCGGCGCGGAATGGAAGGCTGGGCGCCTTCCCGCGTCACCGCGATCGCCGCCGCGCGCTGGCCGAACGCGATCGCGTCCATCGCGGCGGCACCGCGCGCAAGCTCCGCCGCGAAGCCGCCGATGAAGGTGTCGCCGGCGGCGGTCGTGTCGACGGCCTCGACGTTCGGCGGCGCGAGATGCACGCCGTCATCGCCCGCGCCGTCGAGCAGCGCCAGCACGCCTTGCGCGCCGAGCGTCACGATCACGTTGCGCGCGCCCTTCGCCTTGAGCGCCTGTGCGGCGCGGCGGGCGTCGTCGGGCGTCGAGATGGTCACACCGGAGAGCGTCGCCGCTTCCAGTTCGTTCGGAATCAGATAGTCGATGAGCGGAAACCAGTCCGGCGGCAGCTTGCGCGCGGCGGGCGCGGGATTGAGGACCGTCGTGCGTTGCAGACGGCGGCCGGCCGCGAGCGCGGCGCGCACCGTTTCCGGCGGCGTTTCGAGCTGGCACACGATGACATCGGCGCGCGCGAGCAGCGCTTCGTGCTCCTCCATGCGCGGCGGCGTCACGTCGGCGTTGCTGCCCGCGACGATGACGATCGCGTTCTGGCTGGCATCGTCGACGACGATGAGCGCGACGCCGGTCGGCGCATCCGCGCTCGTCGCAAGCGCGGTGCAGTCGATGCCTTCGGTCTCGAGGCTGCGCTTGAGCGTCGCGCCGTTCGAGTCGTTGCCGACGCAGCCGATCATCGCGACCTGCGCGCCCAGGCGCGCCGCGGCGACGGCCTGATTGCCGCCCTTGCCGCCCGGCACCTGCGCGAATGCGTGTCCGGCGAGCGTCTCGCCCGGCTTCGGTAGACGCGGCGCGCGCGCGACGAGATCCATGTTGAGGCTGCCGACCACGGTCACGCGGCCGGTCGCTGCGTTGTCACTCATCTTGGCTCACATCCTGAATATCGGCCTTCGTTACGCCTTGGCGTTGCGCGGCTCGGGCGCCACCGCGGTCGATTCGCGGCGCACGAGGCGCGGCGGCACCACGCGCCGGCGCGTCGTGCCGGTCAGCTTGCCGGTGATGCGGTCGATCAGCGTCTGCGCGGCCATTTCGCCGAGCGCGCGCACCGATTGACCGACCGTCGACAAGGCCGGATAGGTATAGCGCGACAGTTCGACATCGTCGAAACCGATGATAGAGCAATCCGTCGGCACCTTGATGCCGCGCTCGGCCGCCGCCCGCAGCGCGCCGATGCCCATCATGTCGTTGCACGCGAAAATCGCGGTCGGCTTCATGTGGTCGAGCAATTGCGAGGCCGCCGCGTAGCCGCCCGTCGCGGAGAAGTCGCTCTGCACGATCGCGTTCGGCTCGATTTCCATGCCGCGCTCGGCCATCGCGCGGATGAAACCGTGCAGGCGCATCGCGGAGACGGCCGTCGCAACGGGCCCGGTGATGCAGCCGATCTGCGAGTGCCCGAGCTGCAGCAGGTGGCGGGTCGCGAGATACGCGCCCTTTTCGTGGTCGATCTGCACGAGGTCCGACTGCAGCCCCTCGATATTGCGATCGACGATCACGAGCGGCTCGCGCGCGCCCGCGAGGCATTGCGCGAGCACCGAGTCCTCACCCGCCGATGCGATCACGAGCCCGTCGATGCGCTTTTCCTGCAGCACGCGCAGATAGCTGCGCTGCTTCGCGGGATCGTCGTCGGAGTTGCAGAAGAACACGCAGTAGCCGTTCTTCGCGCAGCCGTCCTCGACGCCGCGCGCGAGTTCGGCGAAATACGGGTTCGTCGCGTTCGGCACGAGCAGACCGATCGTCGCCGTCGAACGCGCCTTCAGCGAGCGCGCGACCGCCGACGGCACGTAGTCGAGCTCGCGGATCGCCCGCTCGACTTTCGCCCGCACGTCGGCCGACACCGGCCTCGAATTGTTCACTACGTGGGATACCGTCGTAAACGACACCCCGGCAATGGCTGCCACGTCTTTGATCGTCGCCATACATCGTCCTTCGCTATCTTTGGTCCAACTGCTCTCTTATTGGTCGTAAGGCGGGCGGCGCGACCTGCTTTCGATGCGCCGCTTGTTTCCCCGCGCCCTGCTTGCTGCTTCGGTTGCTTCAATCGATTACGATCAGCCCCGCTTCCTTCTGCTGCGGTACGTATCCAGCACCACCGCCACCACGATCACCGCGCCGGTAATGATGCGCTTGGTCGGCTCGTTCGCGCCGATCTGCGCCAGCCCCGCCGCCAGCACGGAGATGATCAATACACCGAAAAACGTGCTGATGACAGAGCCGCGCCCGCCCATCAGACTCGTCCCGCCGATCACCACCGCCGCGATCACCTGCAATTCGAGGCCCGCGCCCGCGTTCGGATCGGCGGCTTCGAGGCGCGAGATCTGGAACAGCGCCGCGAGTCCGGAGAGCGCGCCCATCAGCGCAAAAACGATGACCTTGTAAGGCCGCGGATTCACGCCCGCGAGCCGCACCGCTTCCTCGTTCGTGCCGATCCCTACGAGATATCGGCCAAAAATCGTCCGGGTCAAGACCAGATGCGCAATTATCATCACCGCGACCGCAATTAAAAACGCGGGCGAGATGCCGAACGCGATCGGATTCGACAGAAAATCGAATGCATCGCCGATGTACGCCGTGCGCGAGTTCGTCATCTGGTATGCGAGCCCGCGCGCGCCTTCCAGCACGCCGAGCGACACGATGAACGACGGAATCCGCCACGCCACCGTCACGAGGCCCGTGACCGTGCCGGTCAGCGCGGCGGCCGCAAGGCCGATCAGCGCGGCGGGAAACGCCGGCCAGTGCCACTTCAGCGCGGCCACGCTCACCACCGATGCCCCGAGCGCCAGCACCGAGCCCACCGACAGATCGATGCTCGCGATGATCAGCACGAACGTCATCCCGACCGACATCACGACGAGATCCGGAATCTGGTTCGCGATCGTGCTGAACGTGTCGTACGTCAGAAAGTGCGAGCTCAGCACCGAAAACAGCGCGATCATCGCGGCGAGCGCGCCCGCGAGACCGAGGTAATTCGAAAAACCCAGGCGCGTGCCGACGCCTTTCGTGCTCGTCGGCGCATCGGCGGGCAGGTTCGCTTCGCTCATTCAATGCTCCACGTTGTCTTCGGGCGCCTTCGCGTCCGGCGCGATCGGCTCGTGCAGGATCGCCTCGCGCTTCGCGTATCCGGAGAACGCCGCGGCGAGCAGCGCGTCCTGCGTCCAGTTCGCCCGCTCGAACACGCCCGTCATGCGTCCTGCCGACATCACGCCGATGCGGTTGCAAATCAGCATCAGCTCGCGCAAATCGCTCGACACGACGACGAGCGCGCGTCCCTCGCGGGCCAATGCGCCCATCAGCCCGTAGATGTCGAACTTCGCGCCGACATCGATGCCGCGCGTCGGCTCGTCGAACAGGAGCACCGAACAGTCGCGCGCGAGCCAGCGGCCGATCACGACCTTCTGCTGGTTGCCGCCCGACAGTTCCGACACCGCCTGCGCCGGGCCGGATGTGCGGATGCGCATGGCGTCGATCTGCCGCTGCGCGAGCGCCGCCTCCTTGCGCGTATCGACGACGCCGTGCCGCGCCACCGCGCTCACATTGCCCAGTGAAACGTTCGCGGCGATGGGCAAGCTGAGCAGCAGGCCCTCGCCCTTGCGATCCTCCGTGATGAGCGCGATGCCTGCCTCGACCGCATCCGACGGCGATTGCACATGAACTTTGCGCAACGGCTGTCCACCGCGTGCGACCGACACGCTGCCCGCGTCCGCGCGATCCGCGCCGTAAATCAGCCGCATGAGCTCCGTGCGGCCCGCGCCGATCAGCCCGCTCACGCCGAAGATCTCGCCCGCGCGCACTTCGAACGACACGTCGCGCACCACGGGCGCGCGCGTCATGCCTTCCACCTTCAGCGCGACGCCGCCGATCCGGCGCTCGCCCAGATCGATGCGCTCGCCGATCTCGCGCCCGACCATCAGCGTGACGAGCCGGTCGCTCGTCAGCGCGTCCATCGGGCCGATGTGCACGAGCCGTCCGTCGCGCAGCACGGCCGCGCGCTCCGCGATGCGCCGCAGTTCCTCCAGCCGGTGCGAGATATACACGAGCGCCACGCCGCGCGCCTTCAGCCGCTCGACCTGCTCGAACAGCAGATCGACTTCGCGCGCGGTGAGCATCGCGGTCGGCTCGTCGAGGATCAGCACGCGGCAATCGCCGATCAGATTGCGCGCGATTTCCACCATCTGCTGATGCCCGATGCCGAGACCGCCGACGAGCGTGTCCGGATCGATCGCGTCGAGCCCGACCTGCGCCATCGCGTGGCGCGCGTCCTCGGCGAGCCGCTTCCGGTCGATCCATCCGAAGCCCTTGCGCGGCAAGCGGTTCAGAAACAGATTCTCCGCCACCGATAAGGTCGGCAGCAGGTTCAACTCCTGCATCACCATCCGCACGCCGAGCGCCTCGGCATCGGAACGGCTTTTCGGCGCGTAGGGATGGCCCGCCAGCGTCATCGTGCCTGTGGTCGGGTCCGTGAGCCCGCCGATGATCTTCGACAGCGTGCTCTTGCCCGCGCCGTTCTCGCCCGTGAGCGCGAGCACCTGGCCCGGGACGAGCTCGAGCGAAACGTCGGCCAGCACCGGCTCGACATATGTCTTGCCGATGCCCGTCACCGTCAGCACGTTCGCATCGTTCGATCCGGTCATGGGGCGCTTCAAGGCTTCGCTGTGCATCCTCGATGGGGGTTGCGCATGGCTTCGGATAACGGCCCGCGCCTTGTCCGGTGCGGCTCGGAGCGTTTCCCGAAATCTGCGCACGGAAGTCTTCGGCGGCCGCGGCTCGAAACCGCGCCGTCTGCCTTCCGCGCTCGTCAGTGTCTTATCGGCATGTCGGCCGCGAACTTGAGGCCTTCTTTTTTTCGGCTTTGCAAGGGCGGCGCTGCAACACGTCGCAATGCGTCGCAGCGCGCGGGACTTACTTCGTCACGAGATCGACAGGCGTTTCCACGACCTGCGAAAGCTCGGACTGCTTCTTGTGACCGGCGATCGCCTTCAGCGCCACGTCGATGCCGAACACCGCCTGCTTCGCCGCGTACTGGTCGGCGGTCGCGAGCACGCGGCCGTCCCTGAGCATCTGCTTGATCGCGCCGATGTTGTCGAAGCCGACGACCTGCACCTTGCCCGCCTTGCCCGCCGCGCGGATCGCCGACACCGCGCCGATCGCCATGTTGTCGTTGTCGCAGAGCAGCGCCTTCACGTTCGGATTCGCGTTCAGGATCTGCGCGGCGACCGCGTTGCCCTTGTCGATTTCCCACTCGCCCGACTGCAGCGCGACGACCTTCATGCCGGCCGCGTCCATCGCAGCCTTGAAGCCCGCGCTGCGCGCCTGCGAGTTCGTCGTGGTCGTCACGCCTTCGATGATCGCGACTTCATCGCCCTTCTTGAGGCGCGGGGCGAGATAGTCGCCGACCTTGCGCGCGCCCTTCTTGTTGTCGGGGCCGACAAACGGCACGTTCAGATCTTTCGACTTGAGCACGTCCGGGTCGAGCCGGTTGTCGATATTCACGACGATGATGCCCGCGTCCGCCGCCTTCTTGATCACCGGCACGAGCGCCTTGGAATCGGCCGGCGCGATGACGAGCGCGTCGACCTTCGAGACGATCATCTGCTCGACGATGCGAATCTGCGCCGCGGTGTCGGTTTCGTCCTTGATGCCGTTGGTGATCAGGTCGAACTGGCTCGA
Source organism: Caballeronia calidae (assembly GCF_900044055.2). Lineage (GTDB taxonomy): Bacteria > Pseudomonadota > Gammaproteobacteria > Burkholderiales > Burkholderiaceae > Caballeronia > Caballeronia calidae. The sequence continues at coordinate 66,812 of NZ_FCOX02000007.1, forward strand.
GTTGTGAGCCTGATATTCCTTCGCGCCGGTTTCCATCGTCAGGAAGAACTCGTTGGCGAGCGATTTCATGACGAGCGCGACCTTCGGCTTGGCCGGCGTTTGCGCGAACGCGGATGACGATGCAAGCGGCAGTACGGTGCAAGCGGCGAGCGCGACGGCTGCCGACAGGACGCGTCGGCGGATGGTGTGGTTCATGCGGATCTCCAGTGCTTTGTTCTGGTTTGTCTGGTCATGCGAGATGCAGCGAACACGAGCAAGGCGTTCTCGTTGCGCGCCGGACGGCGGAGGGACACGGTGGGAAAAGCGATGACGGACGCCCTGTCGCGCCCGCGTTTCCTTCATCGCCGCATTACGCGCCGCAAGCCCCCGATCGCCCGTGCAGGCGCGGTTTGAACGTTTGCTCGCCGTCGATTCTCGGTGCAGAGACGCGCGAGGTCAATCGGGCTAACGTGTAGGCTCCCGTCGAAAGCGGGCTGCCGCGTGACTCGGCGCGCCGGACTCAGAGATCCTCGACCGACTGCCCTTCCACCTTGTTGTCGATGATGTCGCGCGCGTAGTCGATGCCCGCGCGCGTCGCATCGATCGGACTTTCGAAGGGTTCCTGCTCGGGCACGCCGAACATGACCGAGCGGCCGCTCTCGCCGTGTGCGCTCTTCGCGATCGTCACGACGATATCGAAGTGGCGCGGGCCGTCGTCCGGCTCGTCGCGCTCCTTCGCGCGCCGCAATGCCTGCACCTTGATTTCGAAGCCCTTGTAATGATCGGACAGCGGCGTGGACATGAACCGTCTCCTCTGGGTTGGACGCGCATCGCACGATCATACGTCGGGCGCCTGCTTCGTGCGGCTCGGCCGATATTGGCGAAAGCGCGTCGTTGATGCCGGTCATGTAAGGCGTCTGCAAGCAGCATTCCCGCAGCCTCCCGATTTCACCTTATCCCACACACCGGTCATATTGGCTTTGCCATAATGCGCGGGCGACATGCCGCACAGACGCGCGCCGTCGAAAAACAACTGTCAATCAAATCAGGGAGCGTCAGATGAACATTCGAGCCACCGCCCTCGTTGCCGTGCTGAGCCTCACGCTCGGCTCGAACGCAGCCTTTGCCGCCAACAGCCAGCAAAGCAAGATGACCGAATGCAACAAGCAGGCGGGCGACAAGAAAGGCGACGACCGCAAGGCGTTCATGCAGAGCTGCCTGTCCGCCGCGCCCGCCGCCGCCTCCGCCGCCTCCGCGCCGATGACGCAACAGCAAAAGATGACCGCCTGCAACAGCCAGGCAGGCGACAAGAAAGGCGACGACCGCAAGGCATTCATGAAGAGCTGCCTGTCCGCCGCACCCGCCGCGCCCGCCGCCGCCTCCACACCGATGACGCAACAGGAGAAGATGACCGCCTGCAACAGCCAGGCGGGCGACAAGAAAGGCGACGACCGCAAGGCGTTCATGAAGAGCTGCCTCAGCAGCAAGGGCTGAGTTCGTCGAATGTCGCTTCGCGCCGCGCCGTTCGCGCGCGGCGTCCCTGTCGTATTTACGCTGTCTACCTGCCGTTATTGCACTGCACCCAAGCAATTGATTCGCACCGTCGTCTTTTTCTCATAAGATGGCGCGAAGGCGGCCCCTCACGAAATACAAGAAATACGCCATCGGCCGCCCCCGTTTCGAGCGAGGCGAGAAGCCGCGCATGGAGGCATCGGATGGCATGGAAACACAAGAACCGCTGGTTCAGGCGGTGGCTCGTGACGATCACGTTCTGGTTCGTGCCGGTGCTGATCGTCGCGGTGAATGAAGTGCGCGAGGAGATGGCGTACAACAATGTCGATCTCCGGAAGTCGCTCTCGACGTGGGAGCTGACCGACGCACAACGCGCGGCCGGCGCCGCCGCGCGCTGCCACGGCGTGCCCGACGAAGCGCGCGCCGCAGGCTGCCCCGCCGATGTCCTTTTGGCCAACGAGGCCAAACATCAGGCGGCTCTCGACGAATATGCCCATCGCAAGGCGACGCTCGCCGATTATCTGTGGCATGCGTTCGTCGGCTACTGGATCGTGCCCGCGGCGTTCCTGCTCGTGCTCGGCATGCTGATCGGCGGAATCAGGCGCGCGCTGCGGCGTCCACCGCGCTCGACGTCCTCTGCCGAAGTAAAAACGACGAGTCATCCGTGAGTGACGGCCGGGTACGGTCGTTGCTACTTTCTTCTGCAGTTTTTCCGGCCACGCGAAGGCACTGCCGCGAAAATTGTGCTTGCTCAGAATCGAGGATTCGGGCGAAAACGCCGTTTCCATTTCGGTTTAGCCGAAGCTTCGCCTAACCTGATAGGAGGCGCACCATCCGGCCGAAAGTAATATGTAAATTTCCGCGTCACCGGCTTGATGGGGCCGGATTCGGAGTAAGCTTTGAGCCGTTGGTGCACTTGCGCGTCGCGAAGCCCGAGAACCGCGAGTGACAAGGCTTTGGGCGTGCGGGCCGCGGTTCGCGTTTCATATGGCTGTGCTATAACTTTGCGTGCCTCACCCTCCCGCTCTATGGGGTTTCCTACTTCCACGATGGAGAACAATGATGCAAAGACGAAACTTCATGCTCAAGTCGACTGCCGTCCTGGCGCTGGGAGGCCTAGCGCTTGCCGGCTGCACGACGAACAGGAATGCCGGCGCGGAACAGGCCGCGGGCGCCGCCGATGAGCACCGGTCCATTGACGCCGACGTCGACAGCACCATTCAGCGTCTCTACGCCACCGTTTCCGGCTCGCGCGAACTGGTCGCGAAAGCGCGCGGCGTGCTGGTGTTCCCGTCGGTGCTCCAGGCGGGCTTCATCGTCGGCGCGCAATACGGCAAGGGTTCGCTGCGCGTGGGCGGCAGCACCGTGGGCTACTACAGCACCACCTCCGGCTCATTCGGCCTGACGGCGGGCGCGCAATCGAAGGCGCTGATCTTCCTGTTCATGACGCAGGACGCGCTCGACAAATTCCGCAATTCGGACGGCTGGTCGGCTGGCGCGGACGCATCGGTGGCGCTGGTCAAGATGGGCGCGAACGGCAGCATCGACACGACCACCGCGACCAAGCCGGTCGAGGTCATCGTGCTGACCAACGCGGGTCTGATGGCCGATGTCTCGCTGGAAGGCACGAAGGTTTCGCGCCTGAAGTAGTGAGCGCGCGCCGCTGGCGGCGCCTGACCGCAGAGCATGACCGCCGTGTGGCGCAACCTTCGGGTCGCGCCACACGGCGGTTTTTTCTTGGTTTTCCGAGCGATCAGCTCGTCGTCGCGCGATCGATCAGCTTGAAGCGCGAACGCTTTTGCGCGCGCACGACGGCCTGATACGCGTCGAGATACTGCCGCGCCATGCGATGCGACGTGAAGCGCTCCTCGAAGCGCTTGCGCACGCACTCGCGCGGCAAGGTATGCAGGCGGTTCACCGCCGCCACCGCGCCGATCTCGTCCTCGACGATGAAGCCCGAGACGCCCTCGTCCACCACTTCGGGCACCGCGCCGCGATTGAACGCGATGACAGGCGTGCCGCACGCCATCGCTTCGATCATCGCGAGGCCGAAGGGCTCCGGCCAGTCGATCGGGAACAGGAGCGCATGCGCACCCGACAGGAATTCGGCCTTCTGCGTGTCGTTGATCTCGCCGATGAATTCGACGTACGGCAATTCCAGAAGCGGCGCGATTTCGCGCTCGAAATATTCGTGATCGGCGGCATCGACCTTGGCGGCGATCTTGATCGGCAAGCCGCAGCGGCCCGCGATGCGGATGGCCGTATCGACGCGCTTTTCCGGCGAAATGCGCCCGAGAAAGGCGAGGTACTTCTGCTCGACCGGCTGCGGCACATAGAGCGTCTCCGGCAGGCCGTGATAGACCGTGGTGATCCATCTGGCCTGCGGCAGCGGATGCCGCTGCGAATCCGAGATGGACACGACGGGCGCCGTGTTGAAGGTGTCGAACACCGGCTGCTGCTCGGGAAGATCGAGACGCCCGTGCATGGTCGTGATGAACGGCGTGTCCTGACGCTTGAAGAGCGAGAACGAGTAATAGTCCATGTGAAAGTGCAGGACATCGAACTCTTCCGCGCGGCGCCGCACGAGTTCCATCAGCAGCATATGCGGCGCGATGCGGTCGCGGATCGCCGGGTCGAGCCGCAGCGCGCGCGGCCACACGGGTTCCAGGTTGGCGCTGGTCTGCGAATCGCCGGTTGCGAATAGCGTCACCTCGTGACCGAGCTCGACGAGCGCCTCGGTGAGGTACGACACCACGCGCTCGGTTCCGCCGTAGAGCTTCGGCGGCACCGATTCGGTCAGCGGAGCAATCTGGGCAATTCTCATCGTTCTCGTCTCCATGCGGATTTCGACGTGCGGCACGACTACGTGGGCCGGCCGCGGCGCGCATCGAGTATGACAGTGGAATGTAAGACCGCCAACGAGGTTTGCCCTTAGGCGTTATTCCGTCTCGCGTCACGGGTCGATGCCTGTCGCGGGTCGCGAAAACGACACCACGACGAGCGCATTATGGAGTGCAAATGCGCCCGTTACGGACGTCTCTTGCATTTTCATCGCTCTGTTACAGGGCCGAAACATTCGTTTCGCGGGGCCGTTACGCTTTGGCGCCGCCGCGCAGATCCGCGAGAAAATCGTCGCGCCACACGCCCAGATCGTGCTTGCGCAGCGCAGCCATGTTGGTTGCGTAGCGCTCCTTGCGCTCGGCGAGCGGCATCGCGAGCGCGCGTCCGATCGCCTCGCTCGTGCCGACGATATCGTGCGGATTCACCATCACCGCGCCGGTCATTTCGTCGGCTGCTCCGGCGAATTGGGACAGCACGAGCACGCCGGGATCGTCCGGATTCTGCGCGGCGACGTATTCCTTCGCGACGAGATTCATGCCGTCGCGCAGCGGCGTGACGAGCCCGATCTGCGATTCGCGGAAAAGCGACATCAGCTTCCACCGGTCGTAGCGCTGGTTCAGATAGCGGATCGGCGTGTAGTCGAGCCCGGAGTAACGTCCGTTGATGCGCCCCGCTTCGTACTCCAGATTCTGGCGGATCTGCTGATAGGTCTCGACGTCGGAGCGCGTCGGCGGCGCGATCTGCACGAGCGTGACGTTGCCGCGCCACTCCGGCGACTTTTCCAGGAAATGCTCGAATGCCCGAAAACGCTCGACGAGCCCCTTCGAATAATCGAGCCGGTCCACGCTCATGATGAGCTTGCGGCCTTCGAGACTCTGCTTCAGGTCCATCACGTCCTGACGCGCCTCGCCGCGCTCGGCCTGCTCCGCGATCTCGTCCGGAAACACGCCGATCCGGTAGACGTTCGTCCTGAGCTTCCTGCCGAACGCTTCGACGTGTCCGCCGGGCGTCGCGGTGCCGTGCGCGTGCCGGATGATGTAATCGTGAAACGCGGTGCGATCGCCTTCGGTCTGAAAACCGACGACGTCATAGCAGCACAGCGACCTGACGAGCTCCTCGTGCGGTGGGATGTTCAAGAGAATCTGCGGCGACGGAAACGGAATGTGCAGAAAGAAGCCCATGCGATTGTTGATGCCGGCCGAGCGCAGCGCCTCGGCGAACGGAATCAGGTGATAGTCGTGCACCCAGATGATGTCGTCGGGTTCGAGCAGCTTGATGAGCTTGTGCGCGAGCCACGCGTTCACGCGCCGGTAGCCCGCGTATTCGTCGCGGTCATAGACGGCGAGATCGTTGCGATAGTGAAAGACCGGCCACAGCATCGCGTTGGAAAAGCCGCGGTAGTACTGGTCGTAGTCCTTTTTCGGCAGGCCGACGGTCGCGAAGGTCACCGCGCCGTCCTGTTCGAGCTTCGGCCCCTGGTTGGCCACGGTCTCGCTCACCACGTCCCCGCTCCAGCCGAACCAGACGCCGCCGCTGTCCTTCAGCGCGCCGAAGACGCCGACGGCGAGCCCGCCCGCGGAGCCCTTGGTTTCGGTCGGCGTGGCGACCCGGTTGGATACGACGACGAGACGGCTCATATGCTTTCCCTTTCCTCTTCGAACGTTTGATTTCAGGATAATCCCGAAATTTTCGACTGAAAAACGCCGTGCGGGTTTCTTTCCCTCGAGTCAGGTTTTCTCGGCGGGCGTCGGCGCGGTGGACGCCGCCGAATGCGCGCGAGGGTTCGGCCCGGTCGGCTCGCCGCGGCTCGCGACCGGGTCGGCGGCGGTGTTCGCCGTGCTCGCCGTCTGCGCCGTGCCCGCGCGTTCGAGCGGCGGCGCGAAATCGACATGATGGTCCTTATCCGTCGACAAATCCGCCCGCGCGCGCGGCAGATACTGCGGATACGCGGCCTGCACGAAGTTCACGAGCCCTTCGCGCACCCGGCAGCGCAAGTCCCAGTTGAGCGCCGAATCGAAAGAACTGACGAGCACGCGAAGCTGCATCGCGCGATCGGTGGCGTCGGTGACTTGCAGCACCTGCACGCGCCCGTCCCACTCCGGCGCGTGCGCGAGAATGCGTTCGAGCTCTTCGCGCAGCGGCGCCATCGGCATGCGGTAATCCACGTACAAAAACACCGTGCCGATGATCTGCGAGCTATTGCGCGTCCAGTTCGTGAACGGATTCTCGATGAACCACTGCAACGGCACGATGAGCCTGCGCTGATCCCAGATGCGGATCGACACATACGTGCCCGTGATTTCCTCGACGCGTCCCCACTCGCCCTGAATCACGACGACATCGTCGAGGCGGATCGGCTGCGACAGCGCGATCTGCAGCCCCGCGATCAGATTGCCGAGCACCGGCCGCGCCGCGATACCGGCGACCAGCCCGGCGACGCCCGCCGAAGCCAGCAGGCTCGCGCCGATCTGCCGCACGCTCGGGAACGCCATCAGCGCCGCGCCGAAACCGATGATGACGATCACCACCATCACCGAGCGCGCGAGCACGCGCGCCTGCGTGTGGATGCGGCGCGCGTTGAGGTTGTCGTCGGTGTCGAGCGGATGCGCCTGCACGATCGCCTCGCCCACCGCGCCCGCCGAGCGCGCCGCGAGGAACGTGAGCGCGCCGATCAGCGCGACGGTTTCCATATCGCGCAGCACGCCGATGAACGGCAGCGAATCGGGCGCCTCGAAGATCATGAAGCCGATGCCGAGGAAGACGAGCAGGATGAGCGCGGGCGCGTCGATGTAGCGCAACACGACGCTCATCAGCGGATACGGGCGCGCGATGCGCGTCAGGATGCGCGCGCCGATGCGATGCACGCCGATCGCGACCGCCACGGCGATCGCGGCGACGACGAATGCGCCGGGCCAGGTGCCGAGCGGCCGTTCGGCCAGGTCCAGGAAGTGATTCAGTGAGAGCATGAGCGTCGCGGGATCAGCCTCGTGAAGTGACGAGCGTCGAGGTGGATACGGCGGTCGCATCGCACGGATGCGGGATGCTGCGCGATGTTGCCGGGCGGCCGTGCGGGCGCGGCCACCGTGCCTGCCGTGTCAGCAAGCGTGACGCCACGACGCGCGCAGGCGCGCCGGCGTCAACAAGCGCTCAGCGTTCCGCCTTGCAGGGAAACGCCTTGCCGAGGCCGAGCGAGACCATCGTGGTCGCGTTGTAGTCGGCCTTGTCGGGATTGTTGGCGATGTACTTGCGCACCGCGTCCGTGAGCTGCTGCGGCTTCACGTCCGCCGGCAGGCAGAAGTACTGGCCGATCTGCGGCCCGGAGGTTCCGCCGATCGCCTCGATCGTGTTGTAGATGCCGTCCGCTGCGCCTTCGATATAGGCCGCGCAGGCGGTCCGCGAGTTGGGATCCGTTTTGGTGCAGAGCTTGTTCAGATCGTTGCCGGTGAACGCGAACGCGCACACGGGCGTCGCGAGAGCACAGGCGATGACGAATTCCCGCAGCATGGTCTTCCTTTTATGTTGAGCGGCGGCTCGATTGGGACAACGGGTGCGGAGCGACGCGCGGCCGCGCCTGGCCGCCCTCGCCCCGAATCCTGAAACCGCGCGCTGCGCTATTTTGCACCGTTTGAGCCGCTTTGCGGAGCGCCGCCGCCTTGCGGCATCGAATCCAGGCGCGCCTGCAGGCCCGCGGCGACATCCCTCGCCTCGTACTTCCGGGCGAAGTCCACGGCTGTCATGCCGAGCTGATTCTTGACGCGCAGATCCGCGCCTTCGTCGAGCAGCAGCTTGCAGGTCGACAGATGATTGCCGCGCGCGGCCATCATGAGCGGCGTCGTGCCGTTGGGCGAGCCCGCGTCGATATACGCCGAATGGTCGACCAGGATCTTCACGATATCGTCATGACCGTTGGTCGCCGCGTAGTGCAGCGGCGTCCAGCCCTTCTTGTTCACTTCGGCATCCTTGGCGATCAGCAGATTCACGAAGGTGGCGTCGCCGTTGAGCGCGGCGAGCATCATCGCGTTCTCGCCGGCGGGGTCGAGCTTTTCCAGATCGGTCTTCGGATTGTCGGCGAGCAACTGGCCGACCTTGTCCGACTTCTCGCGCGCCGCGATCACGATGATCGGCGTGCCGGTGTCGTCGACCGTGTTCGGGTCCGCGCCCTGCGCGAGCTGTTTCTTGACAGCCGAGACGTCGTCGAACTTGACCGCCTTGATGAGCGAGTCCACGGATGCGGCCCAGACCGGCTGCGCGACGGCGCAGGCCGCCAGCAGTGCGCCGGCGACCAGGCCGCGCACGGCCGCGCCCTTGCGCGATGTGCGGGAAACGTTTGGCGCGCTCGCCGCGGACAGGGTGGAAACCATCGGGGAATTGTTCATAAGAGACCTTCGGATTGCCTTGAAACAGTTTTTTTGCGCGCGGGCCGGCCGCCCTCAGGCTGGCCGCGCGATCTTGAATAGCCGGAAGAAGTTGTCGGTGGTTGCCTGTGCGACCGCTTCCTCCGGCTGTTCGCGCAACTGCGCGATGAAACGTCCGACATAACTCACGTACGCAGGTTCATTCGGCTTGCCGCGATACGGCACGGGCGCGAGATACGGCGAGTCGGTCTCGATGAGCAGACGCTCGATCGGCACGCGCCGCGCGACCTCCTGCACATCCTTCGCATTCTTGAACGTGACGATGCCCGACAGCGAGATATGGAAGTTCTGCGCGAGCGCCTTCTCGGCGACCTCCCACGGCTCGGTGAAGCAATGCATGACGCCGCCCGGCACGCCCGCGCGCTCTTCCTCCATGATGCGCAGCGTGTCCTCCGACGACGAGCGCGTATGCACGATGAGCGGCTTGCCCGTAGCGTGCGCGGCGCGGATGTGCGTGCGAAAGCGCTCGCGCTGCCATTCCATGTCGGCGATGCTGCGCCCTTCTAGACGATAGTAGTCGAGCCCGGTCTCGCCGATCGCGCAGACCTTCGGATGCTTCGCCAGCTCGACGAGTTCCGCGACGCTCGGCTCTCTCATGTCCTCGTGATCCGGATGCACGCCCACCGACGCATACACGTTCTCGTGCTGCTCCGCGATCTCCAGCACCGAAGGCAGCGTCTCGAGATCGACGGACACGCACAGCGCATGCGTGACCGCGTGCGCGCGCATCTTGTCGAGGACGTCGGGCAGACGGTCGGCGAGCCCTTCGAAGTTGATATGACAGTGCGAATCGACGAACATCCGGTGCTCCTTAATGCATGCCTTGCATGGCTTGGCTCGCGGCCCGCTGCCCGTCGAGGCGCAGGCCGAGAATGACGAGATCGCGCTCGACGCCGTCCAGCACGGCGACGCGCGGCAGCGTGCCCCACGCTTCGAAACCGAAGCCGGCGAAGAGCTTCATGCTCGCCGCGTTATGGCCGAAGACGAAGCCGAGCACGGTATCGACGTTCAGCGACGGCGCGCGGTCGAGCGCCTCGCGCAGCAGCTTCTTGCCGAGGCCCTTGCCGCGCGCGCGCTCGTCCAGATAAATGCTTACTTCGACGGTGCGCGCATACGCCGGACGGCCATAGAAGTCCGAGAAGCTCAGCCACGCGATCACGTCGCCGCTTTCCTCGACGACCCACAGCGGACGCGATTGCGGGCTGTGCGCCTGAAACCACGCGAGACGGCTTTCGACGGTGACCGGATCGAGGTCCGCCGTGACGAGGCGCGAGGCGATCGTCGAATTGTAGATGGCGACGATAGCGGGCAAATCGTCGAGTGTGGCGTCGCGGTAGCTGGGATTCATGGCTGTGCTGTCGTGTGCCGTCAGGCCGTATAAATCCCGCGATAACCGATGAACAGTTCCTCGAACACGAGGCGCGCGTTGAGCGGGTGATTTTCGACCGCGCGCTGCCGGGTGACGGTTTTCATGTAGCGGGCGAGCGCGGCGGCATCGGCGCTTTGCGCGCAACGCGCGAGCGCCTTGGCCGCGCCGGGGAAATAACGCGGCCGGCCCGCCGTGCGCTGGGCGAGCAGATCGTAGAGCCAGCGCTGCAGCCAGCCGAGCACGAGCGGCACGGGCAGCTTCTGCAGATTCTCGCCGCAGGCGAAAGCATCGCAGTTCGGGCCGGCGGCGAGCTGCGCGAGCGTGAAGTCGCGCAAGGCGCGGTTGTCGTCGTTCGCGAGCGCAAGCGCGGCAAGCGGCGCGCCGCCCGACTGCGCGAGCAGCCCCGCCGCATCGTCGACGCCTTGCGATGCGAGCCACGCGCTCGCTTCATCCGGCTGAGGCACGCCCATCGGCCATTGACGGCAGCGGCTGATGATCGTCGGCAGCAGCCGGTCGATGCGCGCCGACACGAGCAGGAACACTACGCCCGCGGGCGGCTCCTCGAGCGTTTTCAGAAGCGCGTTCGACGCCGCGACGTTGAGCGCCTCGGCCGGATACAGCAGCACGACGCGCATGCCGCCGCGATGCGAACCGACGCCGCAGAAGTCCAGCAGCGCGCGCACCTGCTCGATCTTGATTTCCTTGCTGGGCGTTCGCGTTTTCTTGCCTTCGTCGCCATCGGCTTTTTCGGCGGCATCGGTTGCATCGCCGCTTCCGGCCGCGAGACCGGCGAGCGCTTCAGGCAGTACGGCGCGGTAATCGGGATGATTGCCCTGCGAAAACCACAGGCAAGCCGGGCATGTGCCGCATGGCTCGCCGTTGGCGGCCGGCGTCTCGCACAGAAGCCCCTGCGCGAGATGCTGCGCGAACTGCAACTTGCCGATGCCCGCTTCCCCATGCAGCAACAACGCATGCGGCCAGTGCGCACGCAATTGCTGGAGACGCTGCCAGTCGTCGGTTTGCCAAGGGTAGATCATCGATAGGTTTTTAAATTAATCAGAGGCTTGAAACGATTTCTTCGAGCTTTTTGCGAATATCGCCGATAGGCCGGGTCGAATCGACGATGTAAAAGCGCTGCGGCGATTCCTCCGCGCGGCGCAGATATTCGTTGCGCGTGCGCTCGAAGAATGCCTGCGACTCGCTCTCGAACTTGTCCGGCGCGCGCGCGGCCGAGCGGCGCTCGCTCGCGGTGTCGGTCGGCACGTCGAAGAGCACCGTGAGATCCGGCTGAAAACCGCCCTGAACCCAGCGTTCCAGCGCTTCCAGCTTGTCGCGCGGCAGACCGCGCCCGCCGCCTTGGTACGCGAAAGTCGCGTCCGTGAAACGGTCCGACAGCACCCAGTCGCCGCGCGAAAGCGCCGGTTCGATGACCTGCGCCAGATGCTCGCGGCGCGCGGCGAACATCAGCAGCGCTTCGGTTTCGAGATCCATCGGCTGATTCAGCAGAATGCCGCGCAGCGTTTCGCCGAGTGGCGTGCCGCCCGGTTCGCGCGTCATCACGACCTGATGTCCGCCCGGTGCGACCTTGGCCGCGAGTTGCTGGCGGAACCAGTCGAGGTGCGTGGTCTTGCCCGCGCCGTCGATGCCTTCGAACGTGATGAACTTGCCGCGCGCCATTCATTGACCCCGGATGTATTTGTCGACGGCCTTGTTGTGGTCGCCCAGATTGTCGGAAAAGATGCTGCTGCCGTCGCCGCGCGACACGAAATACAGCGCGTTGCTCGCGGCGGGATTGAGCGTGGCGTTCAATGCGGCCACGCCGGGCAGCGCGATCGGAGTCGGCGGCAGGCCCATGCGCGTGTAGGTATTGTACGGAGTGTCCGTCTGCAGGTCCTTTTTCCTCAGCTTGCCGCCATAGGCCGGGCCGAGGCCGTAGATCACGCTCGGGTCCGTCTGCAGCGGCATGCCGATGCGCAGCCGGTTCGCGAACACCGCCGCGACGAGCGGCCGGTCCTGCGCGCGCCCCGTCTCCTTCTCGACGATCGACGCCATGACGAGTGCCTCATAAGGCGTCTTGTAAGGCAGATTCTGCGCGCGCGTGTTCCATGCTTCGGTGAGCCGCGCCTGCATCGTCCGATACGCGCGCTTGTAGACCGCGAGATCGCTCGTGCCTTTGTCGAAGAGATAGGTGTCGGGGAAGAACAGCCCTTCGGCCGATGCCTTGTCCACTTCCGCTGCACCGATGGCGCGCAAGAGGTCGGTGTCGGTCATGCCCACGGTGTCGTGTTTCAGCGCGGGATTGCTGTCTAGTTCACCGCGCATTTTCTGCAACGTCCAGCCTTCGATGACGGTCGCGACATATTCGTTCACGTCCCCTCGTGCGATCTTCTGCAGCACCTCGTAAGGTGTGACGCCGCTCTTGAACGCGTAGTTGCCCGACTTCAGTTGTGCGGACAGGCCGAGCACGCGCGTCATCAGCACGAACAACTCCGGCTCGACGGGCACGCCGCCGCGGTTCAACTGGGCGCTCACGCTGCGCAGGCTGCTATGGGGCTTGATGGTGACGTCGAGCTCGGGCGTCGACAGTTCCATGGGCCGGTTGGCCCACCACCAGACGCCGCCGGCGACGGCCGCCGCGAGCATCGCGGCAAGCACCGCCGCCACGACGCATTTCTTCAGAAAGGACATGCGAAACACACTTGAGATAAGACCAATATAATAACTTGCCGCCTGCGCCAGAGCCGCTTTCGCCGGCCCGCGCCCAAATGACAGGATTGACAGCCCGCCCGCTCATGAATTCCCAGACCACCGCCCTCACCGCTTCCGATTTCGAAACCGTCAAGACCGCCGGCGCGTACATGCCGCTCACGCAGTTCGGCGTGATCGACGTCAAGGGCGAGGACGCCGCCCCGTTCCTGCACAACCAGGTCACGAACGACGTCCAGCATCTCGATGCATCCACCGCGCGGCTCGCGGGCTACTGCTCCCCGAAGGGCCGCCTTCTCGGCTCGTTCCTGATGTGGCGCACGGCCGACGCGGTGCGCCTTCTGATCGCGCGCGACGTGCAGGCCGCCGTGCAAAAGCGTCTGTCGATGTTCGTGCTGCGCTCGAAGGCGAAGCTCACCGACGCGACGTCCGAAGTTGCCGCGGTCGGTTTCGCGGGCGACGTGCGCGCGGCGCTGTCCGGCATCTTCGATGCGCTGCCCGACGGCGTCCACGTGAAGGTCGAAGGCCCGCACGGCTCGCTGATCCGCGTGCCGGACGCGGCGCACCGTCCGCGCTTTCTGTGGGTCGGTCCGAAGGCCGATGTCGAGGCCCGGCTCGCCAAGCTCGACGAAAAACTGCAGCGCGTGCCGGAGACGATGTGGGACTGGCTCGACATCCACGCGGGCGAGCCGCGCATCACGCACGCGACGGTCGAGCAGTTCGTCCCGCAGATGGTGAACTTCGACGTGCTCGGCGCGGTGAACTTCAAGAAAGGCTGCTATCCGGGCCAGGAGATCGTCGCGCGCAGCCAGTATCGCGGCACGATCAAGCGGCGCACGGCACTCGCCCATGCCGATACCGCGACGCCCGGCGCGGAGCTCTTTCATTCCGGCGATCCCGGCCAGCCGTGCGGGCTCGTCGTCAATGTGGCGCCCGCGGAGGGCGGCGGCGTCGATTGTCTCGTGGAGATCAAGCTCGCCGCGCTCGATGACGGCACGGTGCACGTCGGCTCCGCCGATGGCCCGGCGCTCGGCTTCGTGCCGCTGCCTTATGCGTTTCCCGCCGACGCCTGAGGTTTCGCGCGCATGTGTCTGATCGTCTTCGACTGGCAGCCTGCGGCTTCGCGTGAGAACGGCCGCGCGTTGCTGACGCTCTCGGCGAACCGCGACGAGTTCTTTCGCCGCGACGCCGAGCCGATGCACTGGTGGAGCGACGCGCCCGGCGTTCTTGCGGGCCGCGATCTCACGGGCGGCGGAACGTGGCTCGGCATATCGCGCGATGGCCGCTTCGCCGCGCTGACGAATTATCGCGCGCCGGGCGAAGTGCGGCCGAATGCGCCGACGCGCGGTACGCTCGTGAGCGCGTTTCTCGCCGGCGAGCGTCTCGCGCCGCTCGATTATCTCGAGCGCGTGGCCGAGGAAGGTCACCGTTACAACGGTTTCAATCTGCTTTGCGGGGATTTCGCGCGACGCGAGCTCGGCTGGTACGGCAATCGCGCCGATGCGCCGCCCGCCCTGCTCGATGCCGGCGTGCATGGCTTATCCAACAGCCTTCTGAACACGCCGTGGCCGAAGCTCGTCGCGCAGCGCGAGGCCTTGTGCGATCTGATCCACGCCGATGAGCGTCCGTCGCTCGATGAGCTCATCGAGACCTTGCGCGATCCGCGCATCGCGAACGACGAGCATTTGCCGTCGACGGGCATTTCGATCGAACGTGAGCGCGTGCTGTCGGCGGCGTTCATCGAAACGGCGGACTACGGCACACGCAGCACGACGGCTTTGCGCGTGATGCCTTCGGCGCGTGGCTTATCGGTCGATATCAAGGAACGCAGCGACGATGACGGTTCGCATCGCATCGTCAGGCCGGGGGCGTTCGAGCGGGCGTTCGGGTTCGAGGTCGCGTGACATACACGGTTGCGGCGACGAGCAGCGCAGTGATGACATCGACTGCCCCGAGCACGGGCAAGGGATCGGACCGGCGGCGCCAAGCCTGGTTTGCAGGGTTGTGATGTTCACGGCGAATCTGTGCCGATCGAATGGCTGAAACGCCATTTAACATTCCGAAGCAGATTCCTTGCAGGCGAAAACTCGGATTCTTTATTCGAACACCGTCCGCAACGCCCTCACCGCATCCGCATGCGCTTCCGCCACTTCCGGCACGAACCCGCCCATCTTGAAGAACTCGTGGATCATGCCTTCGTAGCGCACGAGCGTGACCGGCACGCCCGCTTCCTCGAGTCTTGAAGCAAACGCAATGTCCTCGTCATAGAGCGGATCATGATCCGCCGCCGCGATCCATGCGGGCGCGACGCCCGTGAAATCCGGCACGCCACGCGCCGCATCGAGCGGTGCGAAGCGCCAGTCGTCGCGGTCGCGCTCGTCGCGCACATACTGCTCGAAGAACCATTGAATCGTTTCGCCGGAAAGCAGATAGCCCTCCGCGAGCCGCGCATGCGATGCGCTCTCCTGCCACGCGCTCGTTCCCGGATAGATCAGCAGTTGCAGCCGCAGGCCGATGCCCGCATCGCGCGCGAGCACCGCGCACACGATCGCGAGCGTGCCGCCCGCGCTGTCGCCGCCGATCGCGAGCCGCCCGGGATCGATGCCGAGCGTCGGCGCCTCGCGCGCGAGCCACTGCAGCGCATCGAACGCGTCGTGCACCGCGACGGGAAACTTGTGCTCCGGCGCGAGCCGGTAATCGACCGATACGACCGCGCAACTCGCGTCGTGCGCGAGCTTGCGGCACAGCGCGTCGTGCGTCGACACGCTTCCGACCGTGAATCCGCCGCCATGCAGATACAGCAGCGCGGCAGAAGGTTCGGCCCAGCTCGGTTCGGCAGGCTGATACACGCGCACGCCGATGGTTTCGCCATCGCGCGCCGGAATGCGCAGGTCTTCGACGCTGTGCATCGGCAGCGGCGCGATATCGAGAATCTGCGCGCTCATCGCGTAGGCGGCGCGCGCCTGTTGCGGCGTCAGCGTGTGATACGGCGGGCGATTGGCGCGCGCGACCATCTCCAGGATTTGCGCGATCTTCGGATTGAGCGGCATCGGCGGAAAAAGCGTCAAAGGGACACGATGATGCCACGATCCGCGCGCCGTCAGCGCGGACGTTTCAGCGACATCGGATCGGTGGGATTGCGCAGTTGCGCGATGTCGTCGAGCCGCAGTTGCACCGACGCCATGATGGCCGGATGCGTGATGACGTAGAAGCGCCCTTCGCGCACCGCATCGAATGTCAGTTCGGCGATGTCGCCTGCCGACAGCTTGCCGCCCTCCACCGCCCTCGTCAGTTGGCGCGCCGCGAGTTTTTGCGAGGCCGTGTAAGGCGCGTCGTTGGCGAGCGCGCCGGGCCGCGAGCGTTCGGCATCCGCGATGCCGGTCGGTACGAACGCGGGACACAGCAGCGACACGCCGATCGACGACGCGCCCGCGAGCCGCAGATCGTGATAAAGCGTCTCGGTCAGCGCGACGACCGCATGCTTCGACGCGTTGTAGACGCCCATCGCGGGCGCGGCGAGCAGGCCCGCCACCGACGCCGTGTTGACGATGTGCGCCGGCTCGTTCTGCGCGAGCATGACCGGCACGAACGCGCGCAGACCGTTCGCCACGCCCATTACGTTCACGCCGAAAACCCATTGCCAGTCGTTCGCGCTGTTCTCCCAGACGAAGCCGCCCGCGCCGACGCCTGCGTTGTTGAAGAGCAGATGCACGCTGCCGAACGCATCGAGCGATGCGCGCGCGAGGGCGTCGACCTGAGCGCCGTCCGATACGTCCGTCGCGACGCCGATCGCCGCGCCGCCCGCCGCGCGCACCGCGTCGAGGGTCGCGGCGAGCGCGGCGGCATCGACGTCCGCGAGCACGAGCTTCATGCCGAGCGCCGCGCCTTTCATCGCGAACGCCCGCCCGAACCCGCTGCCCGCACCGGTGATGACGGCGACCTTGCCTTCGAAGCGATCCACGTGCGTTCCTTTGCTTGAGGGAAAGCTAGATGAGCTTCACCAGTTGCTTGCCGAAGTTCTTGCCGCGCAGAAGGCCGAGAAACGCTTCGGGCGCATTCTCGAGTCCTTCCGCGATGCTCTCGCGAAAATGCAGCTTCTTCGTCGCGACGCGCTCGCCGAGTTCCTTCAGCGCCTGCGGCCAGATATCCAGATGTTCGTAGACGATGAAGCCTTGCAGCTTGAGCCGCTGCGTGAGGATGAGCCGGGGCGCGTCCATCGGCGTCGGTTTGCCGTCGTAGCCCGAGATCATTCCGCATACCGCCATACGCCCGAACGCGTTCATGCGCGCGAGCACGGCATTGAGCACTTCGCCGCCGACGTTCTCGAAGTAGCCGTCGATGCCATTGGGCGTCGCGGCCTTGAGGTCTTCGTAGAGCTTGCCCGCCTTGTAATCGACGCACGCATCGAAGCCGAGCGTCTCGACGACATAGCGGCATTTCTCCGCGCCGCCCGCGATGCCCACCGCGCGGCAGCCGGCCGCCTTCGCGAGTTGCCCGACGACGCTGCCCACCGCGCCGCTCGCCGCCGACACGACGACCGTCTCGCCCGCCTTCGGCTCGATGATGCGATTCAACCCGTACCACGCCGTGACGCCCGGCATGCCGACCGCGCCGAGATACGCGGACAGCGGCACGCGCGAGGCATCGACCTTGTTCAGGCCTTTCCCATCGGACGTGCCGTACTCCTGCCAGCCGAGCACGCCGACGACGCTATCGCCCGGCTTGAACGCGGGATTGCGCGATTCGCTGACGACGCCCACCGTGCCGCCGATCATCACTTCATCGAGCGGCTGCGGCGCGGCGTACGATTTCGCGTCGCTCATGCGGCCGCGCATGTACGGATCGAGCGAAAGATAGTGGTTGCGCACGCGCACTTCGCCGTCCTGAAGCGGCGCGAGCGGCGTTTCGACCAGCTTGAAGTTCGACACCGACGCCTCGCCCTCGGGGCGCGACACGAGCAATATCTGACGGTTGATCTGTGCGTCTGCCATGCGGGTTCTCCTTCGGGTTGGCGTTCAGGCGTCGCTCGGTCCCGGCGTCGCCTTCGGATCGGAGCGCATCTTCTGCCGGACGATATCGCGCCCGACCGCAAGCCGCTTCATGTACTTGAACGTGCCGAGCGCCTTCGCGACGAAATGGCCTTCACTGTCGCGGATTTCGCCTTCGCAATAGGCCATCGTCGTGGAGCGATGCAGCACGCGCCCGTAGCCGCGCAACTCGCCGCGTCCCGGCTGCATGAAGTTCACCTTCATCTCGACGGTGACGACGCCGATGCCATCGCCCGCGACGCTGCGCGCGGCGAGCGCGAGCGCGGCATCGAGCAAGGTCATCGTGACGCCGCCGTGCGCGATGCCCCACGTATTCAGATGCGCTTCCTGAAGCGGCATGCGCACTTCGGCTTCGCCATCCTTCGCCTGGACGAGCTGCACGCCGAGGGCGTCGATGAACGGGCTTTCGATCGAGACGCCGCCCGTGCCTGCGGGTGTATCGGATGTGGACATCGCGTTCACACTTCGTAGTCGACGCATTGACGGTCTTCGCGAACCGCCGCCACGAAGTCCTTCAACGCCTGATGCTTCGGATGCACCTGATAGGCTTCGAGCGCGGCGCGATCGTCGAAATCGGAGACGAGCACGACGTCATACGTGCATTCGAAACCCGGCTGCGCGGTGCCGACCTCGAAATGCCCTTGCCCCTTCACGATGCTGCGGCAGGTTTCGAGCTTCGCCTTGAGTTTCTGCGCGTTCTCCGCGCGGCTCGCGCCCTCGGCGTTTTCCTTGAGTTTCCACATGACGATGTGACGTAGCACGGCGGCTCCTGATATCGAACGAGACCTGAAGCGTAGCAAAAATCGCCGTGCTTCGAAGCACGCGGACTCGTCACACGATTTCGAACAGACCCGCCGCGCCCTGCCCGCCGCCGATGCACATCGTGACCACGACGAACTTCGCGCCGCGCCGCTTGCCCTCGATGAGCGCATGGCCCGTCAGACGCGCGCCCGACACGCCGTACGGATGCCCGACCGCGATCGCGCCGCCGTTCACGTTCAGCCGCTCGTCAGGAATGCCGAGCCGGTCGCGGCAGTACAGCACCTGCACGGCGAAGGCTTCGTTCAGTTCCCACAAGTCGATGTCATCGACGGACAAGCCCGCGCGCTTCAAAAGCTTCGGCACCGCGAACACCGGACCGATGCCCATTTCATCCGGCTCGCAGCCCGCGACCGCGAAGCCGCGGAAAATGCCGAGCGGCTGAAGCCCTTCCTTCTCCGCGAGCTTCGCGTTCATCACGACGCATGCGCAAGCGCCATCGGAGAACTGGCTCGCGTTGCCCGCCGTGATGACGCCGCCCGGCAACGCGGTGCGGATCGTCGAGACACCTTCGAGCGTCGTGTCGGCGCGGATGCCTTCGTCGGCGGCGAGCGTCACTTCCTTCGTGTACAAGCGCCCCGTCGCCTTGTCGGCGATGCCGGCGAGCACGGTGATCGGCACGATTTCATCGTCGAACCTGCCGGCTGCCTGCGCGGCCGCCGCGCGCTGCTGCGAGCGCACGCCGTACGCGTCCTGCCGCTCCTTCGAGATCTCGTAGCGCTTTGCGACGTTCTCGGCGGTCTGCAGCATGGACCAGTAGATTTCGGGCTTGTGCCGGTTGAGCCAGCCTTCGGTCAGCATGTGGCGGTTCATCTCGTTCTGCACGCACGAGATCGATTCGACGCCGCCCGCGACGAAGACATCGCCCTCGCCCGTCATCACGCGCTGCGCGGCGAGCGCGATCGTCTGCAGGCCCGACGAGCAGAAGCGGTTCACCGTCATGCCCGGCACGGAGACGGGCAGGCCCGCGCGCAACGCGATCTGCCGCGCGATGTTCGCGCCCGTCGCGCCTTCCGGATTCGCGCAGCCCATGATGACGTCCTCGACGCGCGCCGGATCGATGCCCGCGCGCTCGACGACGGCCTTCGTCACATGGCCGCCGAGTGTCGCGCCGTGGGTCATGTTGAGCGCGCCGCGCCACGATTTGGCGAGCGCGGTGCGCGCCGTCGATACGATCACTGCATCGGTCATGTCGTCTTCCTCACGATGTCTTCGGAAAGCATGCGGCACACACCCGCCGCGTTCATGTCTTGCCAGGCTCGTTCGAGCGAGCCGTTCAGATCGATCGCGCGGCACGCGTCCTCGATCACGATCACGTCGAAGCCCGCCGCGCGCGCATCGAGCGCGGACCACGCGACGCAATAGTCGGTCGCGAGTCCCGCGAGCCATACGCGCTTCGCGCCGACATCGCGCAGATAGCCTGCGAGGCCCGTGGGCGTCACGCGATCCGCTTCGACAAATGCCGAATAGCTGTCGACGTGCTCGTGATGCCCCTTGCGCACGACGAGCCGCGCATGCGGCACGTGCAGATCGCGATGCAGCGCCGCGCCTGGCGTGTCCTGCACGCAGTGCACCGGCCATAACACCTGCTCGCCATAGGGCCGCGTCATCATCTCGAACGGCTTGCGTCCCGTGTGATTCGCCGCGAACGACACATGCGAGCGCGGATGCCAGTCCTGCGTCAGCACGACATGCGAGAACGCGCGCGCAAGGCGGTTGATGACGGGCACGACTTCATCGCCCGCTGCGACGGCGAGCGCGCCGCCGGGCATGAAGTCGTATTGCACATCGACCACGAGAAGTGCGTCTTCGACGGGTTTGATCATGGCGTTCGATTCTCAGACGTTGAAGCGTCCATCGGCGGCCGCGAGTTCGGTCACGCGTGCGGCCGGCCGCCACGCGTCGCCGTTGGCCTGCTTCGCGTATTTGCGCATCGCGCGCTCGACGTTGTAGAGGCCGATGGTGTCCGCGTAGAGCATCGGGCCGCCGCGCCACAGCGGAAAGCCGTAGCCCGTCAGATAGACCATGTCGATATCCGACGCCTTAGAAGCGATGCCTTCGTCGAGAATCTTCGCGCCCTCGTTCACGAGCGAGAGCACGAGCCGCTCGACGATCTCGTCATCGCCGATCTTGCGCCGCTCGATGCCGCGTTCGTTCGAATACGCGACGATCATCTCGTCGACGAGTTTCGACGGCTGCGCGTCGCGCTTGCCCGGCTCGTAGTCGTACCATCCCGCGCCGGTCTTCTGGCCGAAGCGGCCCAGCTCGCACAGACGATCGGCGATGCGCGAATAGTGCAGTTCCGGCTGCTCCCGATAGCGGCGCTTGCGAATGGCCCAGCCGATGTCGTTGCCCGCGAGATCGCTCATGCGGAACGGACCCATCGCGAAGCCGAACGTCTCGATCGCGCGATCGATCTGCGCGGGCAGCGCGCCTTCCTCGAGCATGAAAAGCGACTGCCGGATGTACTGCTCGATCATGCGGTTGCCGATGAAGCCATCGCATACGCCCGACACCACGGCTGTCTTTTTGATCTTCTTCGCGAGCTGCATGATGGTGGCGAGCACGTCCTTTTCCGTCTTCTCGCCGCGCACGACTTCGAGCAGCCTCATCACGTTCGCGGGACTGAAGAAGTGCATGCCGATGACATCGCCGGGACGTTTCGTGAACGCGGCGATGCGATTCAGATCGAGCGTCGATGTGTTCGATGCGAGGATCGCGCCGGGCTTCGCGATTTCGTCGAGCTGACGGAACACCTGCTCCTTCACGCCGAGCTCTTCGAACACGGCTTCGATGATGAGATCCGCCTGCGCGAGATCGGCATAGGACAGCGTCGGGGCAATGAGCGCGATGCGCTCTTCGACCTTCTCTTGCGTGAGCTTGCCCTTCCTGACCTGCGCTTCGTAATTGCGGCGGATCGTGGCGATGCCGCGATCGAGCGCGTCCTGCTTCGTTTCCAGCATCACGACGGGCAGCCCCGCGTTGAGGAAGTTCATCGCGATGCCGCCGCCCATCGTGCCCGCGCCGACGACGCCCACGCGCTCGATCTTCCTGACCGGCGTGCCCGACGGCACATCGGCGATCTTGGCGGCCGCGCGCTCGCCGAAGAACGCGTGCCGAAGCGCGCGGCTCTCGGGCGTCTGCACGAGCGCGAGAAAGCAGTCGCGCTCGAATGCGAGACCGCGCTGGAAGCCTTCCTTCACGCCCTTCTCGATTGCGTCGATGCACTTGTGCGGCGCCGGAAAATGCTTCGCGACAGCCGCGACGCCGTTTCTCGCGAACTGGATGAAACCCTCGGCGTTCGGATGTTCGATCGGGCGCTCGCGCACCTTCGGATACGGACCGCCGCGGTCCGCCGCCTGACGTGCGAACGACAGCGCGGCGTCCAGCAGATCGCCTTCGGCGAGTTCGTCGAAGAGCGCGGTTTGCGCGAGCTTTTCGGACGGCACCGGCGTGCCCGACACGATCATGTTCAACGCCGTCTCGAGCCCGACCACGCGCGGCAGGCGCTGCGTGCCGCCCGCGCCGGGCAAAAGGCCGAGCTTCACTTCGGGCAGCGCGATCTGCGCGCCGGGCGCGGCGATGCGGTAATGCGCGCCGAGCGCGAGCTCGAGACCGCCGCCCATCGCGACCGCGTGAATCGCCGCGACGACGGGCTTCGCGCTGGCTTCGAGCGCCTTGATCACGGTCATGAGCGTCGGCTCTTGCGTCGCCTTCGGCGTGTTGAATTCGGTGATGTCCGCGCCGCCCGAAAACGCCTTGCCCGCGCCGATGATGACGGCGGCGCGCACGCTCGCATCGTCGTTCGCGCGTTCGATGCCTTCGACGATGCCGAGGCGCGTCGAATGGCCAAGTCCGTTGACGGGGGGATTGTCGAGCGTGATGACGGCGACGCCGTCGCGGATCGTGTAGTCCACTGCCATGAAGGTGACTCCTGTCGAGCGGATAACGGAATTATGGTGGGTGATGAGCGCAGAATACACACAAAAGCACGATCGTTCAATTGCGGAGATCATGCATTTCGCTTGCGCCGAAATGCAAAAGCCCCGGCTCCGCGCTGGCGGACCGGGGCTTTGGGCACGGACGCGGTGCTAGACCGGGTTTTCCGTCGCGTTCGGCAGCACGTAATCGCAATACTGTTCGCGCAGCCGCACTTTCTGCAGCTTGCCGGTCGCGGTGTGAGGCAATGACTCGGCGAACACGACATCGTCCGGAATCCACCATTTGGCGACCTTGCCCGCGAAATGCGCGAGCAGTTCCTCGCGCGTGACTGTCGCGCCCGGCTTCAGCACCGCGACGATCAAGGGCCGCTCCGTCCATTTCGGATGCGCGCACGCGATGCACGCCGCTTCCGCCACCTGCGGATGCGACACCGCGATGTTCTCCAGATCGATCGAGCTGATCCATTCGCCGCCGGACTTGATCACGTCCTTGCTGCGGTCCGTGATCTGCATGAAGCCGTCCTCGTCGATGGTCGCGACATCGCCCGTCGGAAACCAGCCGTCGACGAGCGGGGAATCGTCGCGGCGGAAATAGCGGTCGATGACCCACGGCCCGCGCACATACAGATCGCCGAAGGACTTGCCGTCCCAGGGCAGCTCGCGGCCGTCGTCGCCGACCACTTTCATGTCGACGCCGAAGAGCGCGTGGCCCTGCTTTTCCAGCGAGCGGCGCTGCGCTTCCAGCGGGCGCTGCTTCTGCTTGAAACTGAGGCGCGCGAGCGTGCCGAGCGGCGACATTTCCGTCATGCCCCACGCGTGGATCACCTGCACGCCGTAGTCTTCCTCGAAGGTGCGCAGCATCGCGGGCGGACACGCGGACCCGCCGATCACCGTGCGTGTCAGCGACGAGAAGCGCAGGTTCTGCTGCTTCATGTAGGTGAGCAGGCCCATCCAAACGGTCGGCACGCCGGCGGAGTATGTGACGCCTTCGGCTTCCATCAACTCGTAGAGCGACTTGCCGTCGAGGTCCTTGCCGGGGAACACGAGCTTCGCGCCGACGAGCGGCGCCGCGTGCGGAATGCCCCATGCGTTGACATGGAACATCGGCACGACGGGAAGGATCGAATCGCTCGACGATGCGCCCATCGCATCGGGCAGCGCCGCGCCGTACGCGTGCAGCACCGTCGAGCGATGCGAGTACAGCGCGCCCTTCGGATTGCCCGTCGTGCCCGACGTGTAGCAGAGAAACGAAGCCTGGCGCTCGTCGAGCATCGGCCAGTCGAAGTTGCCGTCCTGCTCGCCGATGAGGCTCTCATAGCTCATCACCGGCACGCTCATGTTCGACAGATGCTCGGCGATGCACGCGGCGTCGCCGAGCGCGATCCAGCCTTTCACGTTCGGACACTCCGGCGCGATGAGCTCGACGAGCGGGCCGAAGGTCATGTCGAAGCAGACGTACGAATCGTCGGCGTGATCGATGATGAACGCGATCTGATCGGGAAAGAGACGCGGATTGATCGTGTGGCACACGGCGCCCATGCCGCTCACGCCGTAATAGCACTCCAGATGTCTGTAGCCGTTCCACGCGAGCGTGCCGATGCGCTCGCCCTCTCCGACGCCGAGCGCGACGAGCGCCTGCGCGAGCTGTTTCGCGCGCTTCTCGCAATCGCGGTAGGTATAACGGTGGATATCGCCTTCGATGCGCCGCGACACGATTTCGTTGTCGCCGAAGTGGCGTGAGGCATGGGACAGCAGGGACGACGCGAGCAGCGGTATTTCCATCATCTGGCCGTGAAGCGGCGACGTCATAGGCGAGATCCTCGGACGAGTCGAATGCTGGGTTGGGGTCGACGATCGGGCTCCTGCAGGCCCGCGGGCGCGGAATTACAATATCGTTTAACTCAGAGGCGCTCAATATGTCGTTTTCCCCAAGCAATGCCGTGCGCTCAGCGCGCGACGAGACGCCCGCCGACGCGCGTTCCATGAGCGAAATCGCCGGCGGGATCCGGGTCGGCGAGCCCGGCTCGTTCGCCGCGCTCGGCACCGCTTTTCTCACGCGTCTCCCCGGCGCGCCGGTGCCCGACCCGTATCTCGTCGGCATCTCTCGCGAGATGGCCGAATCGCTCGGTTTCGATCCGCACATCGCGAGCGGCCCTGAAAAGGATGCATTCGCCGCGTACTTCGCAGGCAATCCGACGCGCGACTGGGCCAGCAATGCACTGCCTTATGCCGCCGTGTATTCGGGGCATCAGTTCGGCGTCTGGGCGGGTCAGCTCGGCGATGGCCGCGCGCTGACCCTGGGCGAAGTCGAGCATGACGGCGCGCGGCTCGAAGTGCAGCTGAAGGGCGCGGGACGCACGCCCTATTCGCGCATGGGCGACGGCCGCGCGGTGCTGCGCTCGTCGATCCGCGAATTCCTGTGCTCGGAAGCGATGCACCATCTCGGCATTCCGACGACGCGCGCGCTGACCGTCATCGGCTCGGATCTGCCGGTGCGCCGCGAGACCATCGAGACGGCGGCGATCGTCACGCGCGTATCGCCGAGCTTCGTGCGCTTCGGACACTTCGAGCACTTCTATTCGAACGATCGCGTCGACGATCTGAAGAAGCTCGCGGATCACGTCATCGACCGCTTCTATCCGCATTGCCGGGACGCGGACGATCCGTATCTCGCGCTGCTCGACGAAGCCGTGCGCTCCACGGCGGCGCTGATGGCGCAATGGCAAGGCGTCGGCTTCTGCCACGGCGTGATGAACACCGACAACATGTCGATCCTCGGCCTCACGATCGACTACGGTCCGTTCGGCTTCATGGACGGCTTCAACGCGCATCACATCTGCAATCATTCGGATACGCAGGGCCGCTATTCGTACAGCCGCCAGCCGCAGGTCGGGTACTGGAACCTCTTCTGTCTCGCGCAGGCGCTCGTGCCGCTCTTCGGCGCGAATCTGCCGGAAGAAGGCCGCGCCGAGCGCGTGGTCGAAGCGGCGCAGAAGGTGCTCGAGCGATACAAGGACCGTTTCGCGCCCGCGCTCGTCGCGACGATGCGCGCGAAGCTCGGCCTCGAGATCGAGCGCGAAGGCGACGACAAGCTCGCCAACGGTCTCTTCGAGATCATGCATGCGAATCGCACGGACTTCACGCTGACGTTCCGGAACCTGTCGAAGCTCTCGAAATCCGACGCGAGCCGCGATGCGCCCGTGCGCGATCTCTTCCTCGATCGCGCCGCGTTCGATGCGTGGGCCGTGCAGTATCGCGAGCGCCTCGCCCACGAACCGCGCGACGACGCCGCGCGCGCCGCCGCGATGAACCGCGTGAACCCGAAGTACGTGCTGCGCAATCATCTGGCGGAACAGGCGATCCGCCGGGCGAGCGAGAAGGACTTCTCGGAAGTCGAGCGCCTGCTGGACGTGCTGCGCCATCCGTACGACGAACAGCCGCAATACGAGGCCTATGCCGGCCTGCCGCCTGACTGGGCGAGCGATCTCGAAGTCAGTTGTTCTTCGTAGCTTCGCCCTCACATACAGGGCCTTCCCGGCCACATCAAAGGAACGACAGATGAGCAGAGACGACACCCCGACGAGCTACCCGCTGCAAAAAGACGACGCGGCCTACCGCCGTGAACTCGACGACATGCAGTATCAGGTCACGCGCCACGCCGCGACCGAGCGCCCGTTCACCGGCAAATACTGGGATCACAAGGAGCGCGGTGTCTACGACTGCGTGTGTTGCGGCACGCCGCTTTTCGAGTCCGACACGAAATTCGACGCCGGCTGCGGCTGGCCGAGCTACTTCAAGCCGATCAACGGCGAAGTGATTCAGGAAAAGACCGACCGCTCGCACGGCATGCTGCGCATCGAAGTGCTGTGCAAGAACTGCGGCGCGCACCTCGGCCACGTCTTCGAGGACGGCCCCGCGCCCACCGGCCTGCGGTATTGCATCAACTCGGCTGCGCTACAATTCGAACCCAAGTAAGCGCGAGCCAGGCACGGGGCGCCCGGCCGCGCCCCTGCATTCAAGCCGTACCGACGCCTGCTGCTGTTCGAGCGGGCGTTCGCCACACGCGCGCCCACATCTCATCCGATGCCCATCACGTCCGGACGCCAATGAAATTTCTGTTCGATCTGTTTCCGATCATCCTCTTTTTCGTCGCATTCAAGGTGTGGGGCATCTACACCGCGACGGCCGTCGCGATCGCGGCGACGCTCGTGCAGATCGCGTGGGTCGCGTTCCGGCACCGCAAGGTCGATCCGATGCTGTGGGTGAGTCTCGGCGTGGTCGTCGTGTTCGGCGGCGCGACGCTCGTGCTGCACAACGACACCTTCATCAAATGGAAGCCGACCGCGCTCTACTGGCTCTTCGCGTTCGCGCTGATCGTCGCGCAGATCGGTTTCAGAAAAAATCTGATCGAAGCGATGATGGGCAAGCAGATCGTGCTGCCGCATCGCGTGTGGGGGCAATTGAATGTCGCGTGGGCCGTGTTCTTCGCGCTGCTGGGCGTCGTGAACCTCTTCGTCGCGTATAACTTCACCACCGATCAGTGGGTGAACTTCAAGCTCTTCGGCGCGACGGGCTGTCTGGTCGTGTTCATCGTCGCGCAGAGCTTCTGGCTCGCAAAGTATATGAAGGAGGACGGACAATGAGCGCATCCTTCGATTTCATGAGCGCGTCGGCGGCGGACAAGATCGCGCATCTCGAAGCGCGCCTGAATGCGGTGCTGCAGCCGGAGTCGGTGCATATCGAGGACGACAGCGCCGCGCACGCGGGCCATGCCGGCGCGGATGCCGGCAGCCACTACACGGTGACGATCGTCGCGCAATGCTTCGCTGGCCGTGCGCGCGTCGCGCGGCATCGACTGGTGTATGATGCGCTGGCCGAGGAAATGCGGCGCGGCGTGCACGCGCTCGCGATCCGGGCTTATACGCCGCAGGAGTTCGCAGAACAATTCGAATAGACACGCGCGCGCTTCACCCATACGCCTTGCCTCTTTAAATCTCGCCTCTTGAAGGCGTCAGTTCGTCCAGTTAGGAACCTCCGATGACTTTGAAAAAAACCCGCGTCTGGGTGTTGCTGGCTGCATTCGCGGCGGCGCCCGCGTTTGCGCAAAACATCGCCGTCGTGAACGGCACGCCGATTCCCACGTCGCGCGCCGATGCGCTCGTGAAGCAGCTCGTGGCGCAAGGTCAGCAGGATTCGCCGCAGCTTCAGCAGGCCGTGCGCGAGGAACTCATCAATCGCGAGATCCTGATGCAGGAAGCCGCGCGCGAAGGCATCGCGTCGCGTCCCGACGTGAAGGCGCAAATCGCCGTCGCGCAGCAGACCGTGGTGCTGCGTGCGCTGATCGAAGACTTCGTGAAGAAGAACACGCCGACCGATGCCGAGATCAAGGCGCGCTATGACCAACTGGTCAAGCAGAACGGCGGCGGCAAGGAGCTGCATCTGCATCACATCCTCGTCGAGGACGAAGCGCAGGCAAAGGACCTGATCGCGAAGATCAAGGGCGGCGCGAGCTTCGAGGATCTCGCGAAGCAATATTCGAAGGACCCGGGATCGGGCAAGAATGGCGGCGATCTGGACTGGTCGTCGCCGTCGGCCTACGTGCCGGAATTCGGCGCGGCCGCCGAGAAGCTGAAGAAGGGTGAAGTGACGCCCGCGCCGGTGAAGACGCAGTTCGGCTGGCACGTCATCCGCCTGGACGACTCGCGTGAAGTCGCCCCGCCGCCGTTCGATCAGGTGAAGGCCCAGATCGCGCAGCAGATCCAGCAGGAAAAGCTGCAGGCGTTCGAGGAAGGCTTGCGCAGCAAGGCCGTGATCAAGTAACGCACCCTTTCGATGCGATCGAACGACAAAGCCGCCTTCGGGCGGCTTTGTCGTTCTTACCCTCTTCTCACACCATCACCCGCCCAGCTTCGCCCTCACCACCATGCCCGCCCGCGTCAGCTTCGGCAACTCGCGGTTCTGCACCACGCTCATGAACCCTGCCCAGTCCTGCGCGAGCGCGGCCTTGTCGACCTTGTTCGTGTCGCCGAGCTTGTAGCGCTCGCCCTGCGTGTATGGCAACTCCCACGCCGCGCGATGCCACGCACGTTCCGCGAGCGCCAGCAGCCGCGGATACACCATGTACTCGAACTGCTGATCCGTGCGCATCACTTCGGCCCACGCCTGTCCCTGAATGCCTTCGATGCGCGGCGCCGGTCCCGCGCTCGTCACCTCGAACGGCTTGCCGTCGCGATCGGCCATGATCTCCGCGTTCTGCGGCAGATTGTCCGGCGCGAGCGAAAACGTCTTGAAGCTGTCCGTGGCGTGCGATCCCCAGTAATAGCCGCGCTCGTGCTGATCGAACGCATAGGGGAAATCGAAGTACAGATAATCCGGCAGCGCGAGCACCGTCTTGTAGCCCTGACCGCTGAGCGACTGCACGGTGTCGGATGCGCCCCAGAATATCGTGTCCCACATCGTCACCATCACGTTGGACGTCGCGAAATCCTGCGGGCCGTTCGCATGCTTGATGCCGTCCTGCCACGCGGCCATCGTGCCGATGCCGTTCGCGCGCACGATCTGGCTGACCTCGCGCGCGAACATCGACGGCAATTCGTCCACGGATGCGGCCTTGCCCGATGCGATCAGCGCCGCGCACTGCGGCGAGCGTGCCCACGGCTTGTCCTGCGCTGCGAGGTTCACGTGGCCCTTGCCTGCGTCAGTGCCGTCGAGCGCCTGAAAGCCCGCGCCGAGCAGGATGTTCTTCGCCTCGTCGCCGCCGAAGTGCCACACCGAGAGCGGCGCGCCCGCCTCGCGATGCATCGCCGCGATTTCGCCGATCACCTTCGACGCGAAGCGCTGCGCTCCGTCCGAGCATGGATTGATGAAGCTGCGCCGGTCGTAGAACTGGACTGTCGTCGTGTTCGACGTATCGGCGGGATCGAGCAGCCGGTAAGCGCTCGCGGCCGTCTGATTACCCTGCGCACGCAGACGCTGATATCGCGCTTCCAACGAGACGACCGCGGCACGTGCGTGCCCGGGCATGTCGATCTCCGGAATGATCTCGACGAAGTGGTCCGCCGCATAGCGCACCAGCGCGACATACTCGGCGCGGCTCAGATAGCCGCCACCCGAGCGGTTGTCCGGGCCCGAGGCGAGCTGCGGCAGCAGACACTTCGTTTCGGTGAGATCGTGGCAGCGTTTCGCACCGATCTCGGTGAGCTCCGGCAGGCCGGGAATCTCGATGCGCCAGCCTTCATCGTCCGACAGATGCAGATGCAGACGATTGAGCTTGTATGCGCCCATCTGGTCGATCAGCCGGCGCAGCGTGGCGGGCTGCCGGAAGTTGCGCGCGACATCGACGTGCATGCCGCGATGCGTGTAGCGCGGCGCGTCCTCGATGGTCATCGCGGGCACGCTGCCGCCGCCCGCGGGCGCGAGCGACAGCAGCGTCTCCACGCCGTAGAAGAGCCCGGACGCGTCGAAAGCATCGACGTTGACGCCCGCCGGCGCGATCGTCAGGCGATAGCCGCCGGAGCGCGCGATGTCGGTGGGCAGCGCGCCGCCCACGATCTGTCCGCTCACGCGCACGGCCGCGCCGTTCAGGCCGAGCGTCGCGGCGCGCGACTTGAGCGCCGCCGCTTGCGACGCGGTCAATCCGGACACCGACAAATCGATGCCGCCGACCTGCGCCGCGCCTTCGCCCGGCGCCGAGCGCAGCGCCGCAGGCAGGGCGCGCGCGGCGGTCTGCTGCGCCGATGGCAGCGCGGCTTCCGCGCGGGCGCGTTGCACTTGGGCGGGCGTCGCGGCGAACGCGGCCGCGTCGTCCGCGCTCGGCGGAATGCGATCGACGTAGCGCGTCTCGTCGTCGGTATCGTTGTGCTTGAGAATGGCGGGCGTCGCGTTGCCGTCGGCGACGACGTAAGCGCGCGGCAGCAGATCGCTGTATCGCTGATACCAGTACTCCCCGACGAACGGCACTTCGATGCGCTCGCCCGCTCCGAGCGTGAAAGCGCCGGCGCTCGGCGTGAGCGCGTAGAGATCGCCCGTGACGTGCTTCCACGCGAACGCCGGATGCTCGACCATCAGAATGCGACGAATGCTATGCACGTAGAGCGTCCAGCCGCCCGCGGCGATACTGCGGCCGCCGGTGTTCTCGAGAATCAGCTTGCCGCGCGCGCAGCTCGCCCAGTCAGCGCCGAGGTCCGCGCAGTTCGTGCCGGATTTCGCCGCATCGTTGGCGTCGATGTCGACGCGCACCATCAGGTTTTCGCCGAGCGCGGCTGCACGCGCCGTCGGCGACAGATTGTCCGAGCCCGAACTCGAGCTGTCGCCGCAAGCCGTCAAGAAACACGACATCGCGACGAGCGCCGCGCCTGTCATCGCCGATAAACGCCGCGATAAATTTAGTTTGCCTAAATGATTTGCTTGAAATTGCCTCATATCTCCTCCGTAAGCCGCGCATCGCGGCGTGCGGATGACTATACCCGCAACTTACAGACGCATTATTTTGGGAAAGATGCTGATCGGCAAGGTTGGCGCGGGCAGCGTCGCGGCGAACGTCAAAAGCAAAACACCCCGAAGTGTCGGCTTCGGGGTGTCTTGTCCGGCGATGAAAGCGATCAGCCGAGGAAGCGTCGCGCGTTCTGGAACACGCGCAGCCACGGGCTGCCGTCGGTGATCCAGTCGTCGGGCGTCCAGCTCATCTGCACGTTGCGATGCACGCGCTCCATGTGCGGCATCAGCACGGTGAAGCGGCCATCGGGTGTCGTGACGGACGTGATGCCCTGCGGCGAGCCGTTCGGGTTGAACGGATACTGCTCGGTCGCATTGCCGCGATGATCGACGTAGCGCATCGCGACGAGCGCCTTGCTCTGGTCGCCCTGCTGCGAGAAGTCCGCGAAGCCTTCGCCGTGCGCGACCGCGACCGGAATGCGCGAGCCTTCCATGCCGGCGAAGAAGATCGACGGCGAGCTCTGCACCTCGACGAGCGAGAAGCGCGCCTCGAACTGCTCCGACTTGTTGCGCGTGAACTTCGGCCAGTTTTCCGCGCCGGGGATGATCGACGCCAGGCTCGACAACATCTGGCAGCCGTTGCAGATGCCGAGCGCGAACGTATCCGGACGCGCGAAGAATGCGGCGAACATGTCGGCCAGTTGCGCGTTGAAGCGGATCGTCTTCGCCCAGCCCTCGCCCGCGCCGAGCACGTCGCCGTACGAGAAGCCGCCGCACGCGACCGCGCCCGCGAAATCGGCGAGCGTCGCGCGGCCTTCGAGCAGGTCGCTCATGTGGACGTCGTGGGCGTCGAAGCCGGCGCGGTCGAACGCATAGGCCGTCTCCAGATGCGAATTCACGCCCTGCTCTCGCAGGATCGCGACACGCGGACGGGCCTTCGTCGCAATAAAAGGTGCGGCGACATCTTCAGCCGGATCGAAGGTCAGCACCGGCGAGATGCCCGGATCGGCGGCATCGAGCAGCGCGTCGTATTCGGCATCCGCGCAGGCCGGATTGTCGCGCAGACGCGCAATGCGCCAGCTCACTTCGCTCCACGCGCGATGCAGCTCGACACGCGGCGCATCGAAGATCTTCTTCGCGTCGCGATAGATCTCGATCGCGCCGCTCTCGTTCGGCTTGCCGATGACATGCGAGCACGCCGACAAACCGTGTTCGCGCAGCGCGCCGAGCACCGCGTCACGGTCCGACGCGCGCACCTGCACCACCGCGCCCAGCTCTTCCGAGAACAGCGCGCGGATCGTGCGATCGTCGCGGCGGCCGCTCGTCTGCTTCGCCCAGTCCTTTGCGTCGCCATAATCCGATTCGTGCTCCGCGTCGAGCGTCAGCATGTCGACGTTCAGCGACACGCCCACGTGGCCCGCGAACGCCATTTCGCAGACCGTCGCCCACAGGCCGCCGTCGGAGCGGTCGTGGTAGGCGAGCAGCTTGCCGTCGGCGTTGAGCGCCTGGATCGCGGCGAAGAAGCGCTTCAGGTCTTCGGGATCGTCGACATCCGGCACCGCGTCGCCGACTTGCTGCGTCACCTGCGCGAGGATGCTGCCGCCCATGCGGTTGCGGCCGCGGCCGAGATCGATCGCGATCAGCACCGTGTTCGCATCGTCGACGAGCTGCGGCGTCAGATGGCGGCGCACGTCTTCGACCGGCGCGAACGCCGAGATGATCAGCGACACCGGCGACACGACTTCGCGCGCACCGCCGCGTGCGTCCTGCCACTTCGTGCGCATCGACAGCGAATCCTTGCCGACCGGAATGCTGATGCCGAGCGCCGGGCACAGCTCCATGCCGATCGCCTTCACGGTGTCGTAGAGCGCCGCGTCTTCGCCCGCGCTGCCGCACGCGGCCATCCAGTTCGCGGACAGCTTGAGCTTGTTCAGCGATTCGATCGGCGCCGATGCGATGTTCGTCACCGCTTCGCCCACCGCCATGCGGCCGGACGCGGGCGCGTCGATGACGGCGAGCGGCGTGCGCTCGGCCATCGTCATGGCTTCGCCACGGAAGCCTGCGTAGTCCATCGTCGTGACCGCGCAATCCGCAACGGGCACCTGCCACGGACCGACGAACTGATCGCGCGCGGTCGTGCCGCCGACCGAGCGGTCGCCGATCGTGATGAGGAACGACTTGCTCGCGACTGTCGGATGCTTCAGCACATCGACCGCGACGTCCGACAGCGGCAGGCCGGTCACATCGACGGGCGTGAATTGCGCGCCTTCGCGCTTCACGTCGCGATGCATCTTGGGCGGCTTGCCGAGCAGCACGTCCATGGGCATGTCGACGGGTTCCTGGCCGTCGTTGGCTTCGTCGATGAGCTTCAGCTGACGCGCTTCCGTCGCCACGCCGACGACCGCCACCGGGCAGCGCTCGCGCTCGCAGATGGCCTGGAACGCGGGAAGATCGGCGGGCGAGATCGCCAGCACATAGCGCTCTTGCGCCTCGTTCGACCAGATTTCGCGCGGCGACAAGCCGCTTTCTTCCAGTTGCACCTTGCGCAGCTCGAAGCGCGCGCCCTTGCCCGCGCCATCGACGAGTTCCGGGAACGCGTTCGAGATGCCGCCCGCGCCGACGTCGTGGATAGACAGGATCGGATTGCCTTCGCCCATCTGCCAGCAGGTGTTGATGACTTCCTGCGCGCGGCGCTGGATTTCCGGATTGCCGCGCTGGACCGAATCGAAATCGAGTTGGGCGGTGTTCGCGCCGGTGGCCATCGACGACGCCGCGCCGCCGCCCATGCCGATGCGCATGCCCGGGCCGCCGATCTGGATCAGCAGCGTGCCGGCCGGCAGATCGTGCTTGTGCGTGTGCTGGTCGGAAATATTGCCGATGCCGCCCGCGATCATGATCGGCTTGTGATAGCCGCGCACGCGGCCCGCGACGTTCTGTTCGTACGTGCGGAAATAGCCGCCGAGGTTCGGACGGCCGAATTCGTTGTTGAAGGCGGCGGCGCCGATCGGCCCGTCGATCATGATCTGCAGCGGCGACGCGATGCGATCCGGGCGGCCATACGGCTCGTTCTTGTCGGCGGGGTTGCGCGATGTCAGCGGAACGGCGGAGTCGCGGTCGTTTTCCCATTTCTCGCGCGCGTCGGGCAGATCGAGGTTCGACACCGTGAAGCCCGCGAGACCGGCCTTCGGGCGCGCGCCGCGCCCCGTCGCGCCTTCGTCGCGGATTTCGCCGCCGGAGCCGGTCGCCGCGCCCGCGAATGGCGAAATGGCCGTCGGGTGATTGTGCGTCTCGACCTTCATCAGCGTGTGCGTCATCTCTTCGTGACGCCGATACTGCTCGTCGGCGCCGCGCGGGAACCAGCGCTCGGCCATGCCGCCCTGCATGATCGCCGAGTTGTCCGAATACGCGACGATCGTGCCCGCGTGATTCAGCTTCTCGGTATTGCGGATCATCTGGAACAGCGACATGTCCTGCTTCTCGCCGTCGATGGTCCATTCGCCGTTGAAAATCTTGTGGCGGCAGTGCTCGCTGTTGGCCTGCGCGAACATCATCAGCTCGACGTCGGTCGGATTGCGCTTCAGCGCTTCGAACGCGCTCACCAGATAGTCGATCTCGTCTTCGGCCAGCGCGAGGCCGAGCTCCGTGTTCGCGGCTTCGAGCGCCTTGCGACCCGCGCCGATGATGTCGACCGTCTGCAACGGCTTCGCGGGCAGTTCGTCGAACAGATGCAGCGCCTGATCGCGCGAGGCCGCGACGCTTTCCGTCATGCGGTCGTGCAGCGCATCGGCGACGGCCGCGCGCGCCTCGTCCGACAGCGCCTTCTTGCCGCCGAGAAAGCCGCTTTTCATGATGACCGAGTACTCGACGCCGCGCTCGATGCGCCGCACCTTGTCGAGCCCGCAGTGATGAGCGATGTCGGTCGCCTTGCTCGCCCACGGCGAAACGGTGCCGAAGCGCGGCACGACCATGAAGGTCTCGACGTGGCCGCGCTCCTTCGATTCCTCGAACGGCGCGCCGTAGTGCATCAGCGCCTCGATGCGGCCGTTGTCATCGTCCGTGAGCGGCTCGGACGCGTTGACGAAATGCAGGAACTGGCCGCGCACGCCGACGATATTCGCGTCGATGCGGGCGAGCGTTTCGAGCAGGCGGGTCTGACGGAAATCGGAGAGGGCCGAAGCGCCGGGGAAACACGAGAAGTGGGCCATTGTGACGATGCGTCGATGACGTCTGTGTGCCGCTCGCGCGCCTCGCAAAATCCAGAACTTTCGCAAATTCGGATTCGAGCACGCAAAACGGCGTGAGGCGAAAGGAAGACCGCGATTATAACCCGGAAGCGTCTCGAAATCGGCCCGGGCGGACCGTCCGGGCGCCCTGCGGCAGCGGCCACGCCACGGCAGACGCGTCGCTGCGCATCCCGAAATTACCTTCGCGCGCCACGAGACGGGCCTGCAGGGCGGTTCGCGCGCCGGATCGACGCGCCGTCTACGGTCCCCCGCGAACGATTTTGGCGCTATCATGGCGCGCTTTCTCCGGGCCCGGCGCACGCGGCACGCCGCCGGTCCTTCGTTCCACTGAACGCGTCACGCGCGCTCGCGCGTCGCGCCACGCAGCACTGCAATCTCGCGCCTTCGGGCACAAAAAGTCATGGATGTCATCGTCATCGGCGGAGGAATCGCCGGCATCGCCACCGCCTGGCAGCTGCACGCGGCCGGCCTCAGCGTCTGCGTGATCGAACGCCACGCGACCGTCGCGCAGGGCGCCACCTATGGCCAGGGCGGCCCGCTCCTGCCCTCGCCGCTCGACGTCTGGTACGGGCCGACGTTCCTGGCGTCGAGCCGCTCGAAGCAAAGCGGCATGGTGGTCAAGACCGGCTTCGACTCCGCCGCGCGCGATTTCGTCAGGCAGCTCGCGATGCTGCGCGACCCCGAGGCGTTCGCCGCGCAGTACGCGCACATGCAGGCGCTCGTCGATGTGTCGCGGCGCGTAATCGCGGACATCGAAAGCCGTCTGGAACTCGATTTCGAGCAGCGCCGCGGCATGCTGCACGTGTTCCGGCAGCCGCGCGAGCTCGAGGAGGCGCAACCCGCCATCGACCTGCTCAAGCGCTTCAAGGTGCCGCATCGGCTGCTGACGCCCGAGGAATGCGTCGCGATCGAGCCGTCCGTGCCCGACTATCCCGAATTCGCGGGCGGCGTGCTGCTGCCCGACGAGCGCACGGCGAACTGCCCGCTCTTCACCAAGCAACTGAAGCAGGTGCTCGAAGACGGCGGCGTGCAGTTCCGCATGCACCGCGCGGTCGCGTCGGTGCGTCTGGACGGCGCGCGCGCCGCGGTCGAGCTCGCCGATCCGAACGAGGGCAAGAAGCGCTCCGCCGATGTCGAACTGATCACGGCGGATGCGATCGTCGTCGCGGCGGGCACCGGCACGCCCGCACTCATCGGCGGCATCAAGTCGGCGGCGTCGCTCTTTCCGCTGCGCGTGCACACGCTCACCGCGCCCGTCGCCTACGAGGAGCGCGCGCCGCATCTCACCGTCGTCGATTCGATCAAGCGCATCACGATGTCGCGCGTGAACCAGCGCCTGCGCGTGGGCGGCGCGGGCGTCCTTCAGAGCGCGTCGAAGGCCGACAAGCCGCTCGACGCCGCCCTCTCCCGCCGCGCGCTCGATCTGCTCGGCCAGGGCACGCACGACTGGATCCCGGGCGCGGCGCGGGTATCCGCTGCGCGCGCGTGGGACGGTCTGCGGCTCGTTTCCGCCGACGGCCTGCCGGTGGTCGGCGCGACGCGTCATCCGCGGCTTTTCGTCAACGCGGCGCACGGCCCGGCGGGCTGGGGCCTCGCGTGCGGGTCTGCTAAAGTGGTCGCGGATCTCGTCTCCGGCGTCACGCCCGACATTCCCGCCGACACGCTCGCCGCGCTGAGCCTCGAACGCTTCTAGCGGCGCATCGGCGATGCACGCGGCCCGCATGGCCGCGACGGGCACGCTTGCTGCAAGCGACGCCGGGTTTCCGAACGACTTCGAGCCCCTTCCGTCCGCCGCCATGACCGCTGCCCGTTCCCCCTACTTCACCCCGAAAGACGATCCGCTCGCGCTGCTGACGCTGGCCGAGCTGCGCACGCTCGAAGCGCGCGCCGCCGCCGCGCTGCCGCCTCACACGCTGATGGCGCGTGCGGGCGCGGCCGCGGCCCAATGCCTGATCGATCTGTTCGAGCACGATCCCGATTCGCGCGCGCGGCCCGTCTGGCTCGCGGCCGGCCCCGGTAATAACGGCGGCGACGCGCTCGTGATGGCCGAGCGCCTGCATCGCGCGGGCATCGCGGTGCGCGTGTGCATGCCCGTCGAGGTCAAGCCCGACGATGCCCGCTGGGCGCTCGAATCGGCGCGTGCGGCGGGCGTGCCGATCGACAGCCAGCCGCCCGCGTCGTTCGACGGCTTCGGCTGGCTCGTCGACGGCATGTTCGGCATCGGTCTCACGCGGCCGCTCGAAGGCGTGTTCGCGGATATCGCCGCACGCATGACGCGCCGGTCGCGCCAGGCGCACGACGGCGGCCGCGTGCTCGCGCTCGACGTGCCGAGCGGCCTGAACAGCGACACCGGCGCGTCCGTGAGCGGCGGCGAGGCGGTGCGCGCGACGGACACCATCACCTTCATCGGCGCGAAGCCGGGGCATTTCACGTCGCAAGGGCGCGATCTGACGGGACGTCTCTTCGTCGCGACGATCGAGGTCGAGGCGAGCGTCGCGCCGTCGATCGTGCTCAACACGCCCGCACTCTTCGGCGCCTGCATGCCGCCGCGCGACAACGCGACCAACAAGGGCACGTTCGGCTCGCTCGCGGT
This sequence comes from Caballeronia calidae, assembly GCF_900044055.2. Taxonomy (GTDB): domain Bacteria; phylum Pseudomonadota; class Gammaproteobacteria; order Burkholderiales; family Burkholderiaceae; genus Caballeronia; species Caballeronia calidae. The sequence goes on from NZ_FCOX02000007.1 coordinate 104,712, forward strand.
GATCGGCGGCGACACGGGCATGTGCGGCGCGCCGATCCTCGCGGCGCGCATGGCGCTCTACGGCGGCGCGGGCAAGGTGCATGTCGCGTTTCTCGGCGATGGCTTTCCGCCTTACGATCCGCCGCATCCGGAACTCATGCTGCATCGCGCCGACGGCTTCGCGCTCGACAAGATGGACGCGCTGTCGATCGGCTGCGGCATGGGCACGAGCGAGCGCGCGAAGCACGTGCTCGCGGACGTGCTCGAGCTCGATGTCCCCAAGCTGCTCGATGCCGATGCGCTCAATCTCGTCGCGAAAGACGACGCGCTCGCGTCCGCCGTGGCCGCGCGCGGCGCGCAAGGCGATCCGTGCATCCTGACGCCGCATCCGCTCGAAGCGGCGCGGCTGCTGCAAACCGACGCCAAGGCGGTTCAGGCCGACCGCATCGCCGCCGCGCGCCAGCTGGCCGCGCGCTATGCGTCGATCGCGGTGGTCAAAGGCTCGGGCACGGTGATCGCGTCGCCGGACGGCCGCGTCGCCGTGAATCCGACCGGCAACGCCGGACTCGCGTCGGGCGGCACCGGCGACGTGCTCGGCGGTTTGATCGGAGCATTGCTCGCGCAGAAGCTGCCCGCCTACGAAGCCGCGCTCGCGGGCGTGTATCTGCACGGTCTGGCCGCGCAGACGCTCACCGATGACGGCATCGGCCCGGCGGGACTGACCGCGGGCGAACTCGCGCCGGCGGTGCGCGGTCTCATCAACCGCCGTTTCTACGCGGAGCACGCGCGAAGCTGAGCGCGATCGCGCGCCTCGCCTTGCCCACCGACGTAACGCTTTGCAAGCATCCGTTCATGCATCGTCGCTATACTCTTTTTTGATTCGGGCAACCGCGGCGTGTTTAGTCGCGTTCACCAAACGCGACACGCACAGGCAAGCCGGGCCGCAATCGCACGAACGTATTCCTCTGTCAATCTCAGACTAACGGACCGCTCATGACCCAAACCTCGATGCTCAATTCGCTTCCTGCCTGGTCGGCGCTCCAGTCGCACTACGATGCCATCTCCGGCGAGCGCCTGCGCGACTGGTTCGCGCCGCAAAACGACACTACGCCCACGCGCGCCGAGCGCCTGACCTTCGAAGGCGGCGGCCTGTCGATCGACTTCTCGAAGAACCGCGTCAAGGACGAAACCCTCAAGCTGCTCGTCGAGGTCGCGCAGCAGGCAGGCGTCACCGATCGCCGCGACGCGATGTTCCGCGGCGATATCGTCAACATCACCGAGCATCGCGCGGTGCTCCATACCGCGCTGCGCGCGCAATCGCCGGACGCGCCTTTTTACGAGCAGGTGCAGAAGGAAAAGGCCAGGATGGCCGCCTTCTCGGACCGCGTGCGCGACGGCTCGTGGACGGGCTACACCGGCAAGCGCATCCGTCATGTGGTGAACATCGGCATCGGCGGCTCGGATCTCGGGCCGAAGATGGTCGTGCACGCGCTGCATCATCTGGCGTCGAAGGAGCTCGATACGCACTTCGTATCGAACGTCGACGGCGCCGATCTCTGGAACGTCCTTCAGCAAGTCGACGCCGAGGAGACGCTCGCAATCGTCGTCTCAAAGACTTTCACGACGCTCGAGACGATGACCAACGCGCATTCGATGCGCGACTGGTTCCTCAAGTCCGGCTGCCCCGAAGATCAACTGTCGAAGCATTTCGTCGGCGTGTCGGCGAATCCGGAGGAAGTGGTCAAGTTCGGCATTGCGAAGGAAAACGTCTTCGAGATGTGGGATTGGGTCGGCGGCCGCTACTCGTTGTGGTCGGCGGTCGGTTTGTCGATCATGCTTTCGGTCGGTCCGAAGAACTTCGATGCGCTCCTGCAAGGCGCGGCCGCGATGGACGAGCACTTCCGCACGGCGCCGCTCGACAGGAACCTGCCGGTGCTGATGGGCATGATCGGCATCTGGTATCGCAACTTCTTCGGCTCGCAGAGCGATCTGGTCGCGCCGTACTCGCAGGCGCTGCACTATCTGCCTTCGTATCTCCAGCAACTGGAGATGGAAAGCAACGGCAAGTCCGCGCGGCTCGACGGCAAGATGGTCGACTATCCGACCGCCGCCGTGATCTGGGGCGAGCCGGGCACGAACGGCCAGCACGCGTTCTTCCAGATGCTGCATCAGGGGCCGACGCTCATTCCGATCGACTTCATCGCCCTGCTGACGCCGGAGCATCCGCTCGTCGATCATCATGCGAAGCTGCTCGCCAACTGCTTCGCGCAAAGCGAGGCGCTGATGCTCGGCCGCACGCTCGAAGAGGCGAAGAAAGTCGCGGGCCCGGGCAAGGAAGAACTCGCGACGCATCTGAGCTTCCCCGGCAACCGTCCGACCACGACGATCATGCTCGATGCGCTCACGCCGCAATCGCTCGGCGCGCTCATCGCGTTGTATGAGCACAAGGTGCTCGTGCAGGGCACCGTGTGGGACGTCAACTCGTTCGATCAGTGGGGCGTGGAACTCGGCAAGATTCTCGGCAAGGTCGTCGAGGCCGATATCACCGCCGCGAGCGTCGATGCCGCGAAGCATGATTCGTCGACCTCGGCGTTGATCGCGCGTGCGCGCAAGGCGTTGAAGCGCTGAGGCGCGCGTTGAGGCATGTGGCCCGCAGCGCGTGCGCGTTGCGGGCTTTTTTACACGCTCAGGCCGTTGACGAGCCGTCCCGCTTCGATCGTCACCGTGGCGTCGCAGCGCTCGGCGAGTTCCGCATCGTGCGTGACGAGCACGAGCGTCGCGCCGTTGCGGCGGTTCATCTCGAACATCAGATCGATGATCGCGTAACCCGTGGCGGCATCGAGACTGCCGGTGGGCTCGTCGGCGAAAAGCACGGCCGGATGCGTGACGAACGCGCGCGCGAGCGCGACGCGCTGTTGCTCGCCGCCGGACAGCAGCTTGGGATAATGGCCCGTGCGCTGGGACAGCCCGACCTGATCGAGCAGCGAGCGTGCACGCGCCGCGATCTCGCTATGCGGCATCTCGGCGCGCAGTTCGAGCGGCAGCATCACGTTTTCGAGCGCGGTCAGATGCGGCATCAACTGGAACGACTGGAACACGAAGCCGACGGCGCCGCTTCTGAGCGCGGCGCGCTCGTCTTCGTTCAAGGTGGACAGCTCCTTGCCGAGCAGACGAACCGAGCCCTCGCTCGCGCTGTCCAATCCGGCGAGCAGGCCGAGCAAGGTCGACTTGCCCGAGCCCGATGCGCCGACGATCGCCACGCTGCTGCCCTTCGCGATCGACAGATCGATCTGATCGAGAATCGTGAGCTCGCCCGTTGCGTCCTTCACCCGCTTGCTTAATCCCCGTACTTCGATGACCGGCTCGATATTGTTTTGCATGGACACCTTGAAAATGAACTGGCGCGGCTGTCTTCCCGCAATCGCGCTGATGGCGACATGTTCCGCGACCGCGCATGCCGCCGAAGCGCAGGCGGCAACGCAACCGAAGCCCGCGATCGTCGTGCTGGGCGATAGTCTGTCGGCCGAATACGGCCTGCCGCGCGATACCGGCTGGGTCAATCTGTTGCGCGATCGGCTGGCAAAGGAGCGTTTCGATTATAGCGTCGCCAATTCGAGCATCAGCGGCGACACCACGAGCGGCGGCCGCGCACGCCTGACCGCGGTGCTTGCACGTATCAAGCCCGCGGTCGTGATCGTCGAGCTCGGCGCGAACGATGCGCTGCGCGGCGTGCCGCTCGCGACGACGGAGACGAATCTGCGCGGCATCGTCGAAGCATCGCAGGCCGCGCATGCGAAGGTTTTACTCATCGGCATGTACGTTCCGCCCAATTACGGCCCGGACTATACGCAAAAGTTCCACGCGGTCTACGAGCGCATCGCAAAGGACAAGAACGTGCCGCTCGTGCCGTTCCTGCTTGCGGGCATCGCCGACAAGCCGTCGATGTTCCAGGCGGACCAGATTCATCCGACGGTGCAGGCGCAGCCCTTGCTATTGGATAACGTCTGGCCAATCTTGAAACCCTTGCTGGGCGCCAGCGCCGCGCATTGAAGACGACGCTGGCCGCGACAGCTTTTTCTATCGACGCGGAACACGGCCAGGATTCAGATATCTGAGACTTTCGCGTAACTCTTATAACCCGCTCGTCTTGTGAGCGACCTTACAAGGAGGTCACGTGAAACTTACCCCTCTTCTCGCCCTGACCGTTGCGTTCTCGGCTTGCGCCGCGCAGCCGCCCGCCGGGGTGCAGCAAGTCGGCACGAGTCAGAAAGCCCCGAAGCTCGTAGCGCAATGCGTCGCCCAGAAATGGGCCGACAAGTCGCAACAACAAGTCGTGTCGCAGAACACGCTCGCGAACGATCAGGCCGCCGACGTGTACGTTCCCGGCCAGCAGCCGCCGACCGGCGCGGCGGCGATCATCCGTCCCGCACCGTCGGGTTCGGGTACGTGGGTAGGTTTCCGCGCCTCGGGCGCTGCCGGCAGCCAGGCGACCGGCGACATTCAGGCCTGCCTGTAAGCACTGCTCGCATGCCTCAATGCTGCCTGGTGGCTGCATAGCCAAGCAAAAAGCCCCGCCTCCTTTCGGAAGCGGGGCTTTTTTGTGACGCCAGCGCGGAAGATCAGTTCGACGACGTCGCCGGCGCCTGACTCAGCTTGACCTTGGAGCGCGCCTTCAATGAGTCGATGTACGCTTCCATTTCCGCTTGCGCATAAACTTGCGCGACCTGCTGCTGCGCGCCCGCGAGACGGTCGGCCGCGACCGGCGCCGCTTTCTCGATGCCGTTCACGCGGTAGATCGCATAGCCGTCCGCGCCGAGGTCCACGCCGACATAGGCCGGCAGCTTCGACGCGTCCGCCTTGAAGATCGCGCTCAGCGCGGCGGGCGGCAAGCCCTGTGCGTCGTTGCGCGACACCGTGACGGGCGACGTGAAGCCATCGGTCGACTTCGACTTCTGCAGGTCGGCGAGCTTCGCCTCGCCTTCCTTCTTCGCCGTCGAAGCCGCCATCTCGGCGATGACCTTCTTGCGCACATCGTCCTTGACCGCGTCGAACGCGGGCACGGTCGAGGCCTTGTAATCGGTCACGCGCGCGGCGATCAGCGTGTTGTTGCCGACATCCGTGGCCTGCGTGTTGTTGCGGTCCTTCACCGAGTCCGGCGCGAACACGGCCGCGAGAAGCTTCGCATTGTTGAGCGGATTGTCCTGCGGCAGTTGCGGATTCGGCTTCGGACCGACCGTCGCGGTCTGGATCGCCAGCTTGTACTTGTCCGCCGCCGGCTGAAGCGACTTCGACTTTTCGTAGACGAGATCGGTGAAGCCCTGCGCGTCGTCGGCAAAACCCTTCGTGCCTTGCTGCGCGGCATAGTCTTTCGCGATCGAGTCCTTCACTTCATCGAACGGCTTCGTGACGGACGGCTTCACGTCGGTCGCCTGGATGATGTGATACCCGAAGTCCGATTCGACGATATTGCTCACCTCGCCCTTCTTCAGGCTGAACGCGGCGTCGTCGAAAGCCTTGCCGCCCGCGATCTGGCCGTGCGCGAAGTAGCCGAGATCACCGCCCTTGCTGGCGGAACCCGGATCGTCCGAACTCTTCTGCGCGATCTGCGCGAACTGATCCGGATGCGCCTTGACCTGCGCGAGGAGTTCCTCGGCCTTCTGTTTGGCCTTCGCCTTGTCGGCGGCGCTCGCGTCCTTCGGCGCATTAACGAGGATGTGGCTCGCGCGCACTTCCGCTTCCGTGCGATAGCGCTGGATGTTGTCGTCGTAGTACTTCTTGAGATCGGCGTCGCCCGGCTTCGATGCCGCGGCGATCGTCGACGGCGACAGCACCAGGTACTGGATCGTGGCCGTCTCGGGCGTCGCGAAGTCCTTGCGGTGCGCTTCGTAATAGGCGCTCAGTTGCGCGTCGGTCGGCTGGATCTTCGTAAGGTAGTCAGCCGTGCGCAGCGACAGTCCTTGCACCGAGCGCTTCTGTTCGGCGAGCTCGGTCAGGCTCTGCGCGAGCGACTTCGACGTGAACGACGTCGACTGGATGCTGCCCGGAATCTGCTCGGTCGCGATGGTGTAGCGCATGCGCTCGTCGTATTGCGCGGGCGTCATGCCCTGCATTGCGAGCAGTTGCTTGTAGCGTTCGAGGTCGATCGTGCCGTCGGGCTTTTTCAGCGACGAGATCACCGGATCCGACAGCAATGCGCGGCGCACGGCGTCGTCCGATGCGGTCAGATGCAGGCGCTGCGTTTCGTCGGCCATTGCGCGCTGCTGCACGAGGCTGTCGACCATTGCGGCGCGCGTCTCGGGCGTGTCGAACATCTTGGCGTCGAACTGTGAACCGAGCATCGAGCGGGCACGGTCCACTTGCTGCCTGAAGGCGCTGTCGAATTCGGCGCGCGTGATCTTGTGACCATTCACGCTGGCGACGTAAGAACTCTCGTCGAAGTAATTGCTGAAACCCTGAATCCCGACCATGCCCAGTCCGGGCACGATGATCAGGATCAGCAAGGCCATCATCAGGCGCTGGTGATTTCGGAAGAAGTCGAGCATGCGTAGCGCTGCGTTGTCAGAACAAAACGCTCGATATTACAACAGTGGCGGAGGAAAAGGCGAAAGGCGGCGGGCGAATGGTTTTTCGGGAAGTGTCGATGTGCGGGGCGCACTCTTCCGGACGATACAAATTGCTCTATAGATCAAGCATTTAGTCTTGAATTGATTCAATTTGCGCAACGCATGTGGCACGCGCGTCATGCTTCGGCGCAACGCAAGTCACGACGCATCGGCCGCCATTGTTTAGCACTCTTGATCGAAAGGCCAAAGCATGCCGCAAAACAAAAAAGTCCCGTGAGCCATGCGGCTGACGGGACTTTCCTGTTTGATTCTGGCGGAGCGGACGGGACTCGAACCCGCGACCCCCGGCGTGACAGGCCGGTATTCTAACCAACTGAACTACCGCTCCTGGGTAGCGCGCAATGAATTGAGACCTGGTGGGTGCTGAGAGGCTCGAACTCCCGACCTACGCCTTGTAAGGGCGCCGCTCTACCAACTGAGCTAAGCACCCGGTCCGCAAATTCACTCGGTTTGCGCTGCGCTGAATTGAAGGCTTCGTTTTGTGAAGCGCTGCATCCAGCGAGTCCGCTAGTTTAGCGCATCCTTCAGCGCTTTGCCAGGGCGAAATTTCGGGACTTTCGCGGCCTCGATCTTGATCGCATCGCCGGTGCGCGGATTGCGGCCCGTGCGCGCGATGCGCTTGCCCACGGCAAAGGTGCCGAAGCCGACGAGCGTCACCGTGTCGCCCTTCTTCAGCGTCGCCTGCACGCCGCCGATGACCGCATCGAGCGCGCGCCCGGCGGCTGCCTTGGAGATATCGGCTTGCTGCGCGATATGGTCGATCAGTTCCGTCTTGTTCATTGTGTTCCCCGAATCTGTGATGGCACGTTGTAATCGATCTGGTTCTGCATCGAAGCGAATGGCATGTCGATGTTGTTTGATGCGGCGCTCATTTAACGTAGCCGAAACAGACGTGTCAACGGGGGTTCAGCCTGATCCGGCGCGGTTTGCGGGGCGATTAGAAGACCTCTTCGAAAACGCGATGCGGAAAAAGAAAAACCCGCGGGGGATGAACCCGCGGGTTTTAGCTTCACTCACAAAGCACGGCGATGAACCGCGCCTCCGATGCGCTTTTAGTGCTTCACGAAGTCGCCCGAAGCCGGCGCGTCCTTCTGCGCTTCCGCACCGACCGGCGTCGCCTTTGCCTCGTCTTCAGGCAACGACTCCGGCGCACGTTCGAGCGCCAACTCCAGCACGCGATCGATCCAGCGAACCGGCACGATCTCGATGGCGTTCTTCACGTTGTCGGGGATGTCCGCGAGATCCTTCGTGTTTTCCTCGGGGATCAGCACGAGCTTGATGCCGCCGCGATGCGCCGCCAGCAGCTTCTCCTTCAACCCGCCGATCGGCAGCACTTCGCCGCGCAGCGTGATTTCGCCCGTCATCGCGACATCCGCGCGAACCGGAATGCCCGTCAGCACCGACACCAGCGCCGTGGTCATCGCGATACCGGCGGACGGACCGTCCTTCGGCGTCGCGCCTTCCGGCACGTGGATGTGAATGTCCTTCTTCTCGAAGGACTCATCCGTGATGCCGAGACGCCGCGAGCGCGAACGCACCACCGAGCGCGCCGCTTCGACGGATTCCTTCATCACGTCGCCGAGCGAACCCGTGCGGATCACGCCGCCCTTGCCGGGCATCACCGCCGCTTCGATCGTCAGCAGATCGCCGCCGACTTCCGTCCACGCGAGACCCGTGACCTGGCCGATCTGGTTTTCCTTCGCGGCCAGACCGAAGTCGTACTTGCGCACGCCGAGGAAGGTGTCGAGGTTCGAACCGTCGACCTTCACGGCACCTTCGGCCTTCTTCAGCAGCAGCATCTTCACGACCTTGCGGCAGATCTTCGAGATTTCACGCTCGAGCGAGCGCACGCCCGCTTCACGCGTGTAGTAGCGAATGATGTCGCGGATGGCTTGTTCCGTGACTTCGATCTCGCCGTCCTTCAGGCCGTTGTTGCGCTTCTGCTTCGGCAGCAGGTAACGCTGCGCGATGCTGACCTTCTCGTCTTCCGTGTAACCCGACAGGCGGATGACTTCCATCCGGTCGAGCAGCGGCGGCGGGATGTTCAGCGAGTTCGACGTCGCAACGAACATCACGTCCGACAGATCGAAATCCACTTCGATGTAGTGGTCCGCGAACGTGTGGTTCTGTTCCGGATCGAGCACTTCGAGCAGCGCCGAAGCAGGATCGCCGCGGAAATCCATGCCCATCTTGTCGACTTCGTCGAGCAGGAAGAGCGGATTGCGCACACCGACCTTGGCGAGGCTCTGCAGGATCTTGCCGGGCATCGAACCGATATACGTGCGACGGTGGCCGCGAATCTCGGACTCGTCATGCACGCCGCCGAGCGCCATGCGCACGAACTTGCGGTTCGTCGCGCGCGCGATCGACTGACCGAGCGACGTCTTGCCGACGCCCGGAGGCCCGACGAGACACAGAATCGGCGCCTTCACTTTCTCGACGCGCTGCTGAACCGCGAGATATTCGAGAATGCGTTCCTTGACCTTTTCGAGGCCGAAGTGGTCTTCGTCGAGCACGCGCTCGGCGTTCGAGAGGTCGTTGTTGACCTTGCTCTTCTTGCGCCACGGCAAGCCGATCAGCGTGTCAATGTAATTGCGCACGACGGTCGCTTCGGCGGACATCGGCGACATGAGCTTCAGCTTCTTGAGCTCGGCGTCGGCCTTCTTCTTGGCTTCCTTCGGCATGCGCGCGGCGGTGATGCGCTTCTCGAGTTCTTCGAGATCCGCACCCTCTTCGCCTTCGCCCAGTTCCTTCTGGATGGCCTTGACCTGTTCGTTCAGGTAGTACTCGCGCTGGCTCTTTTCCATCTGGCGCTTCACGCGGCCGCGGATGCGCTTCTCGACCTGAAGGATGTCGATTTCGGCTTCGAGCTGGGCGAGCAGGTGCTCCAGACGCTCGATGACAGGGAACATCTCGAGGATGTGCTGCTTCTGATCGAGCTTGAGCGGCAAGTGCGCGGCGATGGTGTCCGCAAGACGACCCGCCTCGTCGATGCCCGACAGCGACGTCAGGATCTCCGGCGGAATCTTCTTGTTAAGCTTCACGTACTGATCGAACTGCGAGACGATCGCGCGGCGCAGCGCTTCGGTTTCCGCGCTGTCGGCGTGATCGGGCTCGAGCGGCATTACGTCGCACGAGAATTGCGTTTCCTGCTCTTCGATCGACAGCGTTTTCGCGCGCTGCAAGCCTTCGACGAGCACCTTCACGGTGCCGTCAGGCAGCTTCAGCATTTGCAGGATGTTGGCGACACATCCCACTTCGTACATGTCCTTTTCGGTCGGCTCGTCTTTCGCCGCCGTTTTCTGGGCGACGAGCATGATGTGCTTGCCGCCTTCCATCGCGGCTTCGAGGGCCTTGATCGACTTGGGCCGCCCGACGAAGAGCGGAATCACCATATGCGGGAAAACGACTACGTCGCGCAGCGGGAGCAGCGGCAGCGTAATGCGTTCCTGCGGGAGGAGTTGGGTTCCTGACATTTCATTTCCCCATGAGTGGAATCAGTTCAATCGTAAGTAAGGCCGTTCAGAGCTATTGCAAGCCTTTATCGGAAGGGAAAAGTCGTTAGTCAAAGATCGCGTCAGTAACGTCCACAAGATAAACCGACAAAAATAAAAGGCCGTTCACGTCGCCATGAATGGCCTTTCGCCGACACACAGCCTGCTTCAGTTCGATCCTGCTACTTTCGGTGCGTCTTCGTAGATGAGCAGCGGCTTGCCGTCGCCGTCGATCGTGTTGTCGTCGACGATCACCTTCGAAACGCCCTTCATGGTCGGCAGTTCGTACATCACGTCAAGCAACGCCTGTTCCAGAATCGAACGCAGGCCGCGCGCGCCGGTCTTGCGGCGAATCGCTTTCTGCGCGATGGCCTGCAGCGCGGCCGGACGAATTTCCAATTCCACGCGCTCCATGGCGAAGAGCTTGTGATACTGCTTCACGAGCGCGTTCTTCGGCTCGATCAGAATCTTCACGAGCGCGGCTTCGTCCAGCTTGCCGAGCGTCGCCACGACGGGCAGACGGCCGATCAGTTCCGGAATCAGACCGAACTTGATCAGATCTTCCGGCTCGACTTCGCGCAGCACTTCGCCCGCATCGCGGTCCTGCTTGCTCTTCACGCTCGCGCCGAAACCGATACCAGTTTTCTCGGTGCGATCGGTGATGACTTTTTCCAGCCCGTCGAACGCGCCGCCGCAGACGAACAGGATGTTGGTCGTGTCGACCTGGATGAAGTCCTGATTCGGATGCTTGCGCCCGCCTTGCGGCGGCACCGACGCCATCGTGCCTTCGATCAGCTTGAGCAATGCCTGCTGCACGCCCTCGCCCGACACGTCGCGCGTGATGGACGGGTTGTCCGACTTGCGGCTGATCTTGTCGATTTCGTCGATATAAACGATTCCGCGCTGCGCCTTGTCGACTTCGTAGTTGCAGTTCTGCAGCAGCTTCTGAATGATGTTCTCGACGTCCTCGCCGACGTAACCGGCTTCGGTCAGCGTCGTTGCGTCCGCGATCACGAACGGCACGTTCAGCATGCGTGCGAGCGTCTGCGCGAGCAGCGTCTTGCCCGAGCCGGTCGGCCCGATCAAGAGAATGTTGCTCTTCGACAGCTCGATGTCGTCCTTCTTGTCGAGATGCTTGAGCCGCTTGTAATGGTTGTACACGGCCACCGCGAGAATTTTCTTCGCGCGTTCCTGGCCGATCACGTACTGATTGAGGATATCGCTGATTTCCTGCGGGCTCGGCAGGTCGGACTTGGTCAGCCCGGCCTCTTCCGCCGCGCCGGCTGCTTCGTCGCGAATGATCTCGTTGCACAGGTCGATACATTCATCGCAGATGAACACCGACGGCCCAGCGATGAGTTTTTTCACCTCATGCTGGCTTTTGCCGCAGAACGAGCAATACAGCAGCTTTTCGCTGCTGGAACCTTTTTTGTCCGCCATAAATGTGTAAGCCTCCGGACACTCTTGTTACATGATACGCCCTTCAATTCGCCCACGCAGATTCACACCCGCGAGGACGAACGAAGCGCGTTTTGGCGTTGGGCCGCATGCGCGACTTCGCACTCTTGGCCGGTTTCGTCTCCGATCACCGGCGCGGCGCCGCTCCGGACGCCTTCAGGGACGTTTGTGAAGCACCTGGTCGACGAGGCCGTAAGCCTGCGCGTCGTCGCCCGACATGAAGTTGTCGCGATCCGTGTCGCGCGCGATGCGCTCGACCGGCTGACCCGTATGATGCGACAGCAACTGATTCAAACGCTCCTTCAGGTACAGGATTTCCCGCGCCTGGATCTCGATATCCGATGCCTGACCGCGTGCGCCGCCGAGCGGCTGGTGGATCATCACGCGCGCGTTCGGCAGCGCGACGCGCTTGCCCTTCGCGCCCGCCGCCAGCAGGAACGCGCCCATGCTTGCGGCGAGACCCATGCACAGCGTCGAAACGTCCGGCTTCACGAACTGCATCGTGTCGTAGATCGCCATGCCGGCCGAGACCGAACCGCCCGGGCTGTTGATGTACAGGCTGATGTCCTTGTCCGGGTTCTCGCTTTCGAGGAACAACAACTGCGCGACGACGAGATTCGCCGACTGGTCGTTCACTTCGCCGACGAGAAACACCACGCGCTCCTTGAGGAGGCGCGAGTAAATGTCATAGGCACGCTCGCCGCGGCCGCTCGTTTCCACGACCATCGGAACGAGGCCGAGCGCCTGGGCTTCGAAATCCCGCGGTGCGTGGGACGCCAACGTGTCGAGCAATTCAGCGCGAAAGGTCATGCAATTTCCTTGTTCGGAATAGGGATACTGAACGACAAAGGAACATCCACTAAAACGGCATGCAAACGCCCAAACTTTAATGCAAAAAAGGCGTGCGAGCCGTCAGTCCGACGACTCCGCACGCCCCTTGCCTGACGCGTCAGGCTTGCGCCGTTGCGCTGGCCAGTTCCTCGAAGCTGACTTCCTTGTCGGTCACCTTGGCCTTGCCCAGGACGAAATCGACGACGTTGCTTTCCACGACGTACGCTTCCATCTCGGCGAGGCGCTGCTGGTTCGAATAATACCAGCGGACGACTTCCTTCGGGTCTTCGTAGCTCTTGGCGAATTCGTCCACTTCAGCGCGGATCTGCTCGGGCTTCGCCTGCAGTTCGTTGGCCTTCACGAGTTCAGCCAGCACGAGGCCCAGCTTCACGCGGCGCTCGGCCTGCTCGGCGAACATTTCGGCCGGGATCGGCGCGTCGGCGGCGTTCGGCACGCCGCGCTGCTGCAGGTCCTGGCGAGCCATTTCGACGAGGCGCTGCTGATCCTGCTCGATCAGCGCCTTCGGCACGTCCAGCTCGGAAATCTTGAGGAGCGCGTCCATGACCTGGTTCTTCACGATCTGCTGCGTGCGACGCTTCGCTTCACGCTCCAGGTTGTCCTTGATCTCGGTGCGCATCTTCGTGAGATCGCCGTCTTCGATGCCGAGCGACTTCGCGAAGTCCGCGTTGATTTCCGGCAGATGCGGCCACTCGACCTTCTTGATCGTGATCGTGAATTGCGCCGTCTTGCCCGCCACCTCCTTGCCGTGATAGTCCTCGGGGAACTTGAGGTCGAATTCGCGCGATTCGCCGGCCTTCAGGCCCGTCGCGGCCTGCTCGAATTCCGGCAGCATGCGGCCTTCACCCAGCACGAACGCGAAGTCCTGTGCGCTGCCGCCTTCGAACGCGACGTCGTCGATCTTGCCGACGAAGTCGAGCGTCACGCGGTCGCCTTCCTTGGCCGCGGTTTGCTCGCCGCCGTCGCCGTGCTCGCCGGCTTCGCCGCGCGCGTGGAAGTGCACGCGCTGCTTGCGCAGGATGTCCAGCGTGCGATCGACTTCGGCTTCGGAGATGGTCGTGACCGTGCGTTCGATTTCAGCGGTCGCCACATCGCCCAGTTGCACTTCGGGATAGACCTCGAAGGTCGCGTCGAACGCGTACTGGTCTTCCGTGCCTTCCGACTTCGGCGCGAAGCTCGGCTGACCCGCGACGCGCAGGTTCTCGGCGCGCGTGACGTCGAAGAACTCCTTGCCGACCTTGTCGCTCAGCACTTCGGCCTCGACCTGGCCGCCGTACTGCTGCGTCACCATCTTGAGCGGCACCTTGCCCGGGCGGAAACCCGGCATGCGCACGTTCTTGGCCAACTGGCGGATACGCGAATCCACTTCCTTCTGCACGGTGTCTTTCGGCAGGGAAATCGTCACGCGGCGTTCGAGCTTGCCGAGGTTCTCAACTACGTTAGCCATGGCTGAAATCGTCCTAGAGTAAATCGTAAATTCGGTGTTCGGTTCTTCCGCGGTTCTTAAGGCGCGGGTCCGGATGCGGGCTCTGCGCGAGCCGGCCGAAATCGACGCCTGGCGCCGGAAGACGCGCAAAACGCGCTTCGCCGGAGAGCCGGGCCGTCGCCCGACACGGTGTCAGTCAACAGAGCCAAGCATTTTAGCAAACAATTCCGGCCGGTCTGTCCGACGAATTCATCAACACGGCGTTTCGGGCGGATTTGCCCTGGAACTGCGCGGTTTCCGTGCGGATTTCGGCGTAAGCCCGCGTTTTCCCGACGCCTGCGCGCGCGCACAATTCCCGCTATCGGCACGCCGCTATTTTGCGTCGCGCGCCACGCTGCTAAGCTTGCCGGCGCATGTTTCACGCGACGAAGCCGCCGAACGCGCAATCCATTGCCGCAGCGCATGAAGCGCATGCAGCAAGTGCATAGATAGAGCCTCACCGCGGCTTTTCAATCGCTCCTTCCACACGAGAACATTCGAGACACCATGCCTAACGCTACGTCTGCTGCTCCAGTAGTTGTCATCGCTCCCGATTCCTTCAAGGGCTCGCTTTCCGCGGAAGGCGTCGCGAACGCCATCGCGGAAGGCATCAGGCGCGCGCGGCCGGACGCCGATATCCGCATCCGCCCGATGGCCGACGGCGGCGAAGGCACGCTCGACGCGATGCTCTCGGCGGGCGGCGAGCGGCGCATGCTCAACGTGCGCGGCGCGGCCGCCGCGCGCCGGGATGCCGCGACGGGCCTGCTCGCCGATGGCGGCGCGATCATCGAGACGGCGGAAGTCGTCGGCATCACGGATCCGGACGGCATGGCCGTACCCGTCACCGAACGCAGCACGCTCGGCATGGGCGAGGCGATTCGCGCGCTGCTCGACTCGGGCGCGCGCACGTTCTACGTCGCGCTCGGCGGCAGCAGCACGAACGACGGCGGCGCGGGTCTGCTCGTCGGCCTCGGGCTGAAGCTGTTCGATGCTAACGGCAAGGAGCTCGAGCCGGTGCCGTCGGCGCTGGCGCGGATCGCGCGCATCGATGCGTCGGGGCTCGACCCGCGCGTGAAGGACGCGGAGTTCGTCGGCATGTCCGATGTCGATAATCCGCTCACGGGCGACCACGGCGCGACCGCGATCTTCGGTCCGCAAAAAGGCGTGACGCCGGAGCAGGTGGCGACGCTCGACGCCGTGCTCGCCCATTTCGCCGATGTGCTCGAACCCGCGATGGGCGTGGTCAAGCGCAACGAGCCCGGCGCCGGCGCGGCGGGCGGACTCGGCTTCGCGCTGCACATGCTCGGCGCGCGCTTCGAGACGGGCGCGGAAGTGGTCGCGCGCGAGATCGGGCTCGACGCTGCGCTCGAAGGCGCGAACTGGCTCATCACGGGCGAAGGCCGCTCGGACGTGCAGACGCTGCACGGCAAGGCGCCCTTCATCGCCTGCAAGCACGCGCGCGATGCGGGCGTGCCGGCGTCGCTGCTGTCGGGCGCCGTCGATTCGGCCGCGCTGCCGCGCCTCTCCGAGTACTTCAGCGGCTGCTTTTCGCCCGCCCCCGGCCCGATCACGCTGGACGTCGCGATCCGTGATGCCGCGCGGCTGCTCGCGAACGAAGCCGAGCAGCTCACGCGCCTGAAGTTCGGCTCGAAGTAATTCCGGGACGATGCGCGCGGGTGCCTCAGGCGGCCGCGCGCTTACCGCCGAACGCGAGCCGGTCGAGGCACCAGACGGCGAGCATCGTCGCGCCCATCAACGGGAAAATCACGCCGAGGAAGGTCAGGCCGCCGCGCCACGCGCGCATCGGCGGACGCTTGACCGGGCGTGCCGGCGCGCCGAGTTCGCGCGAGGGCCGGCGCTTCATCCACATGATGAAGCCCGTCACCGACAGCGCCGCGAGCCCGAGCGAGATCGCCGAGCAGACGATCTGGTTCGCGAGCCCGAAGTAGCGCCCCATGTGCAGCGACGTGCCATACGAGATCCATTGCGCGACGCGTCCGTAGCTCGCGTAGTCGATATCGGAAAGCACGCGGCCGCTGTACTGATCGATGTGCAGCGTGCGTTCGGCGCGCGGATCGGCGGGGAAATACGACACGGTGTAGACGCCCGTCGGCTTGATGGGAAGCGCGATGCCGTAGTCATCGGCAACGCCGTGCTGTGCCGCCAGCGCGACGACATCGTCGATCGACACGCGCGCGGCCGATGCCGACGCATTCGCGCCGTCCGGCACCGTCGTCGCGCCGACGGCCCACGGCGTCTGATGCAGCGGCAGATCGTCCATCTTCATGTGCATGCCGTGCATCGCGTGTTCATCCGCGTCTTTCGACGCAGCGCCGAGTGCCGTCGAATGCACATGCGCCTCGCCCCACGCGCCCTTCGGATAACCAAGCGACGCCGATGTCGCCAGCGCCTTGAACTGCTTGCCCCACGATCCCGACCACGGCAGCCCGGAGAGCACGAAGAAGAGCGCGCCGATGGCGAGCCAGATGCCGCCGACCGCATGCAGATCGCGCCACCACGCGCGCCCTTGCAGCGACAGACGCGGCAGCCACACCCCGCCCTGTCTCGCGTTCGCGCGATTCGGCCACCACAGCGCGACGCCCGTGCCGATCATCACGAGCGTCCAGCAGCCCGCGAGTTCCATCAGCAGCTCGCCGGTCTTGCCGAGCATCAGCCCGCGATGCAGATTGCGGATCTGCTTCATCAGCCGATGTTCGACGGAGAGCGTGCCGAGCACGGCGCCATCGTAGGGATTCACGTAGACGCTCTCGCTCTCGCCCGAAGGCAGCCGAAACACGAACTCCGCGCTGCGCGTGCGATCGGTTTCGATTTGCGCGAGCGTCGGCACGGCGCCGCGCGGCTCGCTCGCGGCGGCCTTCGCGAGCAGCACGTCGCGTGGAAGTTGCGGGCCGTGCGTATCCGCGACGATCATCCTGTCGCGATACAGCAGCGGCTCGATCTGCGGTTGAAAGCAGTAGATCGTGCCCGTGATGGCGAGCACGATGAGGAGCGGCATCACGAAGAGGCCCGCATAGAAATGCCAGCGCCAGAGCGTGCGACGATGCGCGATGACCTCCGCGTTCGACGTTGCCGCTGCCGTGTTCGAGTTGGGTGCAAGCATGGCGATTCTCGTTGAATGTGTGCGTGTCAGTTGAAGAGCATCAGATGCCGATGCGCCCTTCGAGATAGAACGTGCGCCCCGCGTACGGATGGAACACGTAGTAGCGCTTGTCGAACAGGTTGTCGACGCCGACGCCCAGTTCCGTGCGCTTCGTCGGCTTCCAGGTGAACTTCGCGTCGACGACCGCGTAGGTGCTCGTGCCGCCGTACGTGTCCGGGTTCACGTCGGTGTTGGTGAGCGTGTTGTATTGCCGGCCCGAGTAACGGACCGCGAGCGTCGTGGCCGTATTCCCGGGCGTGTGATAGGTCGCGGCCACATTCGCGCGCCACAACGGAATGCGATAGAAGTACTTCCCCACCGACGCCGGATTGTTGCTGTTCGCGAGAATCTTCGATTGCGTGTACGCGGCATTCGCGATCAGATCGAGACCGCGCACGAGCACGTCCTGTCCTTCGTAAGCGAACTCGACGCCGCGCGAGCGCACCTTGTCGATGTTCTGGAAGTTCGTGACGTTGGGAATGACCGTCGTGTTGGTCTGGCTGAAGATCGTGTTCTTCACGTCGTCCTGAAAGAGCGTGAAGCGATACAGGCCGTTGCCGCGCACCCATTCGGCCGTGAGTTCCTTCGAGAGGTCGTCTTCGGGCTTCAGGTTCGGATTGTTGTTGACGATCGAGATGCCGTTGATCTGTCCTTGAAACAACTCGCCGACGGTCGGAAACCGGTACGCCCGCCCGATCGATGCGCGCAGCGTCAGATCCTGCGTGACGTCGAACGACAGCGATGCTTTCGGCGACCAGTGACTCTCGCTCGCGTCCGCATACCCGAGCGCGGTCGAACCGACCGCGCGCGTGCCGTCGTACGCGTTCCAGTTCTCGTAGCGCGCGCCGTACGTGAACGCCCAGCGCGGCAGAAAGCGCCACGCGTCCTGCGCGTAGACCGCCTGCGTGCGCGTGCGTCCGCCGAACGAATTGGCGAAGGACACGCCGGGGCCGTCGCGCCACGCATCCGTGTTCGACGTCACGTTGTCGAGGAAATAGTTGTCGTAGTGATAGCCGAACGACAGCGCGTGCGCGGCGAGACCCGAACGCGCGGTCGGCGTCCAGCTCGTGCGCACATCGAGCGATTTCCATCCCGAGCCGCTGCCGTCGGTGAGCGTGCCGGGGCCGTCGCCGGGCACGCCGGAACTCGCTGTGCGCGCGAAGCTCTGCGTGATGTCGAAGTACGACGCGATCGCTTCCGCGTTCCAGCCCGTGTCGTTGTGCGTGCGCAGCGACAGGCCGTAGAGGAAGTTCTCGCTCGATCCCATGCTCGGCGCGAACGTCGCCGCCGGAATGGTGTACTCGAATCCGCCGATATTCACGCGCCCGCTATACACCGGATTGCCGGCCGCGTCGCGCAGGAAGGTCTGCGTGTCGCTGTTGTACTTCTGATGCCAGTAGCCGAGCGTGAAACCCGCCTGCAGCGTGTCCGTCAGGTCGTACGCGAGCTTCACGCGCAACTGGTCCTGAAACGTGCGCTCGATGCCCTCGCTCGACGTGCCGAGCACCGCGGTGCGCGCATTGAATTGATCGTTGTAGAAGGTCGCGCCGGTGACGGGCTTGTCGGCGGCGTTCGCGGGCGTCTTCGATTGCGGGAGCGTCGCGAATTGCAGCGGCTGCCCCGTGTTCTCGAGATGATCGACCCCGATCAGAAACGACAGCTTGCCGATGCGATCGCCGACGGTCGCCGTCGTGTTCGTGCCGTTGAAGTTGCGGTTCACGCCGAAGAGATCGAAGTGCTGCGTGAAGCCCTGCACTTTCGCGTCGGCCTCGAACTTCGTCGGCATGCGTGTCGTGATCGCGACCGTCGCGCCGATCGAGTTGCCCGGGTAGAGCGCCGAATACGGACCGTAGATGACGTCGGTGCGCTCGATGTCGTCGGCGAAGACCATCGACCAGCGCGGCGCGAACGTCCAGGTGTTGCCGAGGAAGTTGCTGAGCAACAGGCCGTCCGCATAGACGAGGCCGCGCGCCGTCTGCGAATTGCTCGTGCCGCGCACGGCGATCGTCGCGTTCGGGTCGCCGATGAAGCGCTTTCGCACCGCCATGTTCGGCGCGTACTTGAGCACGTCTTCGGGCGTCGTCACGTTCCAGTACTGGAACTGGTCGGCGGTGACGGTATTGACGCTCGCGGGCAGATTCGGATCGAGCGACGACGCGCGCGGCGCCGCCTGCGCCGTGACGACGACCGGCGCGAGCGCGGCATCGGCCGGATCGGCGGACGTGCTGTTTTCGGCTTGCGCCGATGTAGAGACGGGAGCAGCAGCAGCGGACAAGGCCGCATGCGCCATCAGCGATAGCGGCAGCCAGGCGCGCGCATGCGCCATGGCACGGCGGCGCGAACGCCGTCGCGCTCGCGTTGTGAGCGTGAACATCGTGAATTCCTGAAAGATGACGGACGACCGCGCGCACCGTCGCGCTCATGCGCGCGGTGAACGTCGAAGCGATCGGACGATGGACGGTTTCAGGAAAGGACGGGAGGCGCGCGCGGGCTCGCGGCGTTGAAGGACTTGGAAACGACGCTGTCGATATCCGCGAAGGCCGGGACACGCGTGACGCGCTCGATGCGCGCGATGTCATGCGCGATGTCCGTGGCGATCGGCAGATGGTGCGCGAGGAGTCCGCAGTACGAGCAGGCGTCGAAATGACTCGCGGCGTCGTGATGGCCGGTGTGTCCGGTGTCCTCCTGCACGACGGCGTGATGCCCTTCGTGCGCATCGGCCGCAGTCGTGTCGACGGCGCACAGGATCGCTTGCGGATCGTTCGCGGCATTGCGCGCGGCGAGCGTCTGACTGATGACCGGCGCAACAATGGCGAGCCACATGGCGGCGATGCCGAGCCATGCGACGAAGCGATTGCGCGCGTTGCGAGTCATGAGGGACAGTGCGTGACGAAGCGGAGGATGGAACGGAATTGTAGGCAGGCCCGGAAGATGCCGCAATCTCGCGGTGCGTAATGGTCGGCATCGGAAATCTGACGCGCATGATGTGTCTTGCTCGCCATGCTCCGGGCATCGACGCAATTTCGCAGACATTGCCAGACGGATCGGTTAGAATCTTTGGCTCCGCACATTGGACCGGTGCCGGACACGGCCGCACACGCCGTGCTGCGAGGATGGCGAAATTGGTAGACGCACCAGGTTTAGGTCCTGACGCCCGCAAGGGTGTGGGGGTTCGAGTCCCCCTCCTCGCACCACATCAAACCCCTTTCATCGGCAAAGGGGTTTTTTGTTTCTGCGGCTCGATCGTTGCGTGCTCGATGTCGATGTCGTCCGATTCGAACATCGTGATTTCGCAAGCTCAGGCGTCGGTCAGCGAAGCCGCGCCCCGCCGGATAAAATGAGCGGCCACGCGCCTGGCGCACGCGCAACGCGCAGACGCAAGACAAGAACAGGCAAGACCGGCCGCGACGCCCATCCTTCGAACCCCACAAGCTCCGTTCGTGAACTTCGACGACTATTGCCAACAAAAGGCCGCCCCCGATGGCTCCGGCACGTACTACGCGCTGCGGCGCGCACCCGCCGCGAGCCAGCCGCTTCTGACCGCGCTCTACGCGCTCTATCGCGAGCTCGAAGAGACGGTGAAGGAAACCAGCGATCCGACCATCGGCCGCACCAAGCACGCGTGGTGGCAAGGCGAGCTCGGCCGGCTCGATGGCGGCGAGCCCACGCATCCGGTGACGAAGGCATTGAAGGCGCATGCCGGCGACGCCGCGCATCCCGTGCTCGACGATGCCGGACGTGCATCGCTCGCGGCGCTCGTCGATGGCTTCGGCATGGATCTGGATCAGGCGCGCTATCTCGACTGGCCCGGCTTCAGGCGCTACCTCGATCAGACCGGCGGCGCGTTCGCGACGGCCATCGCGCGGGCGAGCGCACGCGATCCGCAGCAGGCCGCCGCATGGGCCGCGCCGCTCGGCTCGGCGCTGTTGCTGGCCGAGCGCGTCCAGGAGATCGGCGATGACGCGCGCAATGGCCGCATCTACATTCCCATCGACGAGTTGCAGCGCTTCAGCGTGACGGCCGCGGATATCATCAATCGCAAGTACAGCGATGCATTCGCGGATCTCATGCGCTTTCAGACCGGCCGCGCGCGTCAGGCGCTCGGCGATGCGCTCGCGGCCATGCCCGCTTCGGAACGCGCGACGCAACGCGTGCTGCGCGCGCAGGCCGCGCTGTCGCTCGCGCGGTTCGACGAAATCGAACGGGAAAACTTTCAGGTGCTGCATCAACGCATCTCGCTCACGCCGATCCGCAAGCTGTGGATCACGTGGAAGACGCGCTAGCGCTAGACGCGCAGCACCGGCAGCGGCTCGAAGCGCTGACCGAGCACCGATGCCGAATCGATCCGCCAGCATGCGCCGAGGACCGTCGCATAGAGTCTTCTGAAATCGATGCCGACGGCCAAGCCGCCGCCCGCATCGAGTCGATCGAGGCGTGGCGGTGTGCCGAAAAGGCCGCCGTGCACGCTTCCACCCATCATGAAATGCGCCGCCGCCGCGCCGTGCTCCGTGCCGCCCGCGGCATTCTCGCGCGCGGTGCGCCCGAATTCCGATCGCGTCATGACGAGCGTGCGATCCCATACGCCGGATGCCATCGACGCCGCGCGCAGTGAAGCCAGTCCATCGGCCAGCTGCGCAAGACGCGACGCGTGCCGATAGCCCTGATTCTCGTGCGTATCGAAGCCGTGCAGCGTGAGATGGATCACGTTCACGCCGCGCGATGCTCCGCGCGCGACGGCATCGCTCGCCGCGGCAAACGTCGCCACCTCGGTGACGCCGTGCGTCTGCGCGAGGCTCATGCGATCGAGCCAGCCATCGGTGCGATATTCATCGACGTGCGAAGCGGTGTCCCAGATCTGCCGCGAGCGGTAATGCGACCGGTTGAGCGCGTCGTATCCGACGCCCTGCACGATCGCCAGTTCGCCCGCGCGCCATGCGCTCATCAACGGAAGCAGCGACGGATGCAAGGCGGTGCGCTCATCGAGCATCAACGCCCGGTCTTTCGATATCGCGAGTTTGGGCCTGAGCGCACGATAGCCCGGATCGGCGATTGGAATGACGGTGTTGAGGCCATCGTTGCCACCGTCGAGATCGACGAGCACGAGCGAGCGAATGGACGGGGAAGCATCGGCACGATCGAAGGCGAACGTCTCGCCGACGCTGCCCGCCCATGCCGCGAACGCGCCGGCAATCGAGAGGAATTGACGTCGGTTCATCGCGGTTCGGGCCGCTTACCGCTTGTAGAGATCGCGCACCGCTTCTTCGATGTGCTGCCGCAAGAGACGCCGCTCATCGGCGGTCATCACGGTGTGGCGCGGCGGACGCGCGGGCGGTGTCTGATCGACCTGCTGGATGGGTTGCATGGCCGCCTTCGGATCGTGATCGCGGCTCGAAGCAGCCGAGCCTTTGCTCATGCGCTGCTGCGCGCGAATCATATGGCCATCGAAACGATGCGACGAACCGGCGATGCCGCGATCGAAACCGGTGGACTGCGCATAGGCGTGAGGTGCGCTCAGTACTGCGTAGAGCGCACTGGCAAGAAGTGTCTGTCTGAAAATGCGCTCGGCGCGCACGGGTCCGCGCTGCCGCGCTCCCTTCATGTTGTTCCCTTCGTTGCTCGACAACCGGACAGCCTCAGTCTTTTCGCGCGCGTCTGCCACGGCTTGGTCGGGCCGCATGATGCGCTGGTCTAATGGAGTATCTACCGAATGGCGGGCTTAGGTAAAGCAGTGTACGCACCAAACTCCTGGGCCGTGCCACAGCCCCCGTAAATTTTGTAACCAACTGTTACACTCGCTTTTGTTACAAACTCGGCGTTTGATCAAACGCGCTAAGATGCCGCCATGGAAACCAAGAACCCTTCAAAAATTCTCGTAGTCGACGACGATCCGCGCCTGCGCGATCTGCTGCGGCGCTATCTCGGTGAGCAGGGCTTCAACGTGTATGTCGCGGAGAACGCGCCGTCGATGAACAAGCTCTGGGTGCGCGAGCGTTTCGATCTGCTCGTGCTCGATCTGATGCTGCCCGGCGAAGACGGTCTTTCCATCTGCCGTCGTCTGCGCGGCAGCAACGATCGCACGCCGATCATCATGCTCACGGCGAAGGGCGAAGACGTCGATCGCATCGTCGGCCTCGAAATGGGCGCCGACGACTATCTGCCGAAGCCGTTCAATCCGCGCGAGCTGGTCGCGCGCATTCATGCGGTGCTGCGCCGTCAGACGCCGTCCGAATTGCCGGGCGCGCCGTCCGAAACCACCGAAGTGTTCGAGTTCGGCGAGTTCGCGCTCAACCTCGCGACGCGCACGCTCACGAAGAACGGCCAGGAAATTCCGCTGACCACCGGCGAATTCTCGGTGCTGAAAGTGTTCGCGCGTCATCCGCGCCAGCCGCTCTCGCGCGAAAAGCTGATGGAGCTCGCGCGCGGCCGTGAATACGAAGTGTTCGATCGCAGCCTCGACGTGCAGATCTCGCGTCTGCGCAAGCTGATCGAGCCCGATCCCAGCAGTCCGCGCTTCATTCAGACCGTGTGGGGTCTCGGCTACGTCTTCATTCCCGACGGCGCGGCCTGATCGATCTTCGAGCGATTATCGTCACGCTTTCTCCCCTCCACCGAGCTGAACCCGACAGACCCATGCGCATCGACAGGCGGCTACTGGCGCTCGCGTTCGGCGGCCTGTTCTGGCGAACCTTCGCGCTGATCGCGCTGCTCATCGCCGTCAGTCTGACGGCGTGGTTCCAGAGCTTTCGCGTGATCGAGCGCGAGCCGCGCGCGCAGCGCGTCGCGCTGCAACTCGTCGCCGTGGTCAAGCTCACGCGTACCGCCCTGCTCTATTCCGATCCCGACTTACGCCGCGCGCTGCTTCAGGATCTGGAGAGCAACGAGGGTGTGCGCGTGTATCCGCGCGAGACCACCGACAAATACAAGCTCCAGCCCGATGAATCGCTCAACCGGCTCATCGAGCGCGACGTGCGCGGGCGGCTCGGCAACGAGACGATCATCGCGCAGTCGGTGAACGACATTCCCGGCGTGTGGATCAGCTTCAAGATCGACGACGACGATTACTGGGTCGCGCTCGACCGCGATCAGCTCGACACCGTCACGGGCCTGCAATGGGCCGGCTGGGGCGTGTTCGCGCTGGCGCTGTCGCTGTTCGGCGCGGCGTTCATCACGAGTCTCGTCAACCGACCGTTCGCGCGCCTCGCGCTCGCGGCGCGCAAGCTCGGCTCGGGTCAGTCCCCCGAGCCCTTGCCCGAACGCGGCATGGGCGTTGCGGCGGAAACCAACCGAAGCTTCAACCAGATGGTGCAGGACCTCGAGCAGCTCGAAGCGGACCGCGCGCTGATGCTCGCGGGCATCTCGCACGATCTGCGCACGCCGCTCGCGCGCCTGCGTCTGGAGACGGAGATGAGCCCGTCGGACGAAGCGACCAAACTCGCGATGATCGACGACATCGAGCAGATGGACATGATCATCGGCCGCTTCCTCGATTACGCGCGGCCGATGCAGCGCATGCCCGAAGCCGTGGATCTGTCGATGATCGCGAGCGAGCTCGCCGTGCGCTTCCAGGCGGACGACGGCGTCGTGATGCACACCGATCTCGCGCAGGGCGCGGTGATCGAAGGCGATCCGACGGACGCGCGCCGCGTCGTCGGCAATCTGCTGGAAAACGCGCGCAAGTACGGACGCAGCGAGCACGACGACATCGCGCGAATCACGCTGCAGACGCGCGTCGCACACGGCAAGGTCGAGCTCTCGGTGATGGACGAAGGCCGCGGCATCCCCGACGATCAGGTCGCGCTCATCACGCGCCCGTTCTATCGCGTCGATGCGGCGCGCACGCAGGCCAACGGCACGGGCCTCGGCATGGCGATCGTGCAGCGCCTCGTCACGCGTCAGCGCGGCACGCTGCGCCTGCGCAACCGCACGCCGCTGCCGGGTTTCGAAGTGACGATCGACTTCCCGCCGATGAAGGGCGGCGCGCGCTTCGACGGCTAAAGTTGCTGCCCCGATCGGTTAGTTAAAACCTATTGAGGCGAATTTTCAATCAGAGTTAAGATGACCGGGTTAACGCGCAGCGCGTCTGGCATGAGCGTGTCACGCGAGCGTTACGGCGATCACGTAGTTTGGCTGGAGTTTGTCCCTTCAACGATTCGACAGGAGTTACTGCATGAAGACCGTTGGCGATAAAGTCGAAGCATTCACCGTCACCGCTGCGAAGCCGGGTTTCAACCATCACGAAGAAAACGGCCAGTCCGCGTTCGAGGAAATCACCGAGCAGTCTTTCCCGGGCAAGTGGAAGATCATCTACTTCTACCCGAAGGACTTCACGTTCGTGTGCCCGACCGAGATCGTCGAGTTCGCGAAGCTCGCGAACGATTTCGAGGACCGCGACGCGGTTCTGCTCGGCGGCAGCGTCGATAACGAGTTCGTCAAGCTGGCATGGCGCCGCGAGCACAAGGACCTGAACAAGCTGAACCACTACGCGTTCGGCGACGTGAAGGGCGAGCTGATCGACCAGCTCGGCGTGCGCGACAAGGAAGCCGGCGTGGCGCTGCGCGCGACGTTCATCATAGATCCGGACAATGTCATTCAGCACGTGTCGGTCAACAACCTGAACGTGGGCCGCAGCCCGGAAGAAGTCCTGCGTATTCTCGACGGTTTGCAAACGGACGAACTGTGCCCGTGCAACCGCGCTGTCGGCGGCGCGACGCTGTAAGCGTTCCGGATGCCGCAAGCCCGCCATTCGGCCGAGTGATCGCTCGGCGCTGGCGGGCTTTTTAACGCCATCGAATAGGAGAAAACAATGGAATTCCTGTCTGCGATCAAGGAACTGGTGCCGGACTACGCGAAGGATATCCGCCTGAACGTCGACGGCACCATCGCCCGGTCGTCGCTCGAAGGCAATGATGCGGTGGGCGTCGCGCTCGCCGCCGCCTATGCCGCGAAGGCGACGAAGCTCGTCGGCATCATCCGCAATGCGGGCGTGCTGTCGCCCGAAGAGACGAACGCCGTGCTCACCGCCGCCGCGCTGATGGGCATGAACAACGTCTGGTATCCGTATCTGGAGATGGCCGACAACGCCGATCTGAAGACGCAGCCCGCCGGTCTGCGCATGAACGCGTATGCGTCCCACGGCGGCGTCGACAAGCGGCGCTTCGAGATGTATGCGCTCGCGGCGTCGATCGTCGGCAAGTGCCACTTCTGCGTGAAGTCGCACTACGAGAATCTCGTGACCGAAGGCATGTCGACGACGCAATTGCGCGACGTCGGCCGCATCGCGGCGGTCGTCAACGCGGTCGCGCTGACGATCGAAGCGGAAGGGAAGTAAGTTTTTCCTAGACGCCACGCGGAAGTCAGCGTGGCGTTGCTTCATCCGTCGATGGACGTGCGGCGCAGCAACACGGCCGCCTGTGCCTCGATGCCCTCTTTTCGGCCCAGATAGCCGAGCTTCTCGTTGGTCTTCGCCTTCACGTTCACGCGATCCATCGAGAGGTCGAGATCGGCGGCGATGTTCGCGCGCATCGCGTCGATGTGGGGTGCGAGCTTCGGCGCCTGCGCGATGATCGTGCTGTCCACGTTGGCGATCGCGAAACCCGCCTCCGACACGCGCTTGAACGCTTCGCGCAGCAGCACGCGGCTGTCCGCGCCGGCGAATTCGGTCGCCGTGTCCGGAAAGTGCCGTCCGATATCGCCGAGCGATGCCGCGCCGAAGAGCGCGTCGGTGATCGCGTGCAGGAGCACGTCGGCGTCCGAGTGGCCGAGCAGGCCGCGTTCGTAGGGAATCGTCACGCCGCCGATGATGAGCGGGCGACCTTCGACGAGCTGGTGGACGTCGTACCCTTGTCCGATTCTGAAATCCATCGATCCAAACCTTGGTTGAGTGTGAGTCAGGCGTTCGCGGAAAGAATCGCGCCCGCGAGCGCGAAATCTTCCGGATAAGTCACCTTGAAGTTGCGCAAGCTGCCCTGAACCAGCTTCGGCGAGTGCCCGAGCCATTCGATGGCGCTCGCTTCGTCCGTCAGGTCGTGTCCGTCGTGACGGGCGCGTTCGATCGCCTCGCGCAGCATGCCGAGCCGGAACATCTGCGGCGTCTGCGCCTGCCAGAGGCCGTCGCGCGATTCCGTCCGGGCGATGCGCGTCTCGCCTTCCCCTGCGGGCGACGGCACATCGGGCATGTTCGGTGCGACGCGCTTCAGCGTATCCGCGACCGGCAGTGCGAGAATGCCGCCGACCGCATCATCGCGCAGTTCCGCGACAAGTTTGCGAATCAGCTCCGGCGTGATGCCGGGGCGCGCGGCGTCGTGCACGAGGACCCAGTCGTCGTCGCGCGCGCCGAATTTCGCGAGCGCGATGAGCCCGTTGTACACCGACGCCTGCCGCGAGGCGCCGCCGCAGCGTTCCACCGCGAAACGCAGCCCGGCGAAGCGGCGCGCGTCGAAATGATGGTCGTCCGGTGCGAGCACGACGAGCGTCTGCGAGAATTCGGAGCACGCGTCGAACGCCGCGAGCGTGTACGCGAGCATCGGACGGCCCGCGACGGTCTGGTATTGCTTCGGCATCGGCGCGCCGGAACGGCTGCCGGTTCCGGCGCAGGGAATCAGTGAAAACAGGCGCGAAGTCACGGGCAAATGAAGTGGGCGAGTCAAAGTTGAAGCCCGGATTTTATAATAGGTCTTTCGCGACCACGTCCCGCGCACGCCGGTTCGGTTCCTGAACCCGCGTTCGCCGGTCGGCTCCATGCACACCTTATGCCTTCCAAAGCCGTCAAAGCGCAGTCCAGTTCCCCCATCGCGCTCGTGAAGCCGGGCCAGCGGTTCGCCTTCGACGGCGCGACCGGCTCGTCCGACGCGCTCGCCATTGCGCGCTATTACGCCGCCTATCGCGAGAGCGTGCCGCTGCTGACGGTCGTCACGGCGAGCGCGGTCGATGCGCAACGTCTCGCCGCCGAGATTCCCTACTTCGCGCCGGACGCACGCGTGCGCCTCCTGCCCGACTGGGAAACACTGCCTTACGACACGTTCTCGCCGCACCAGGATCTCGTCTCCGAGCGTCTCGCCACATTGCACGATCTCGGCGAAGGCCGCTGCGACATCCTCATCGTGCCGGCGACGACCGCGCTGTATCGCATGCCGCCGGCGTCGTTTCTCGCCGCCTATACGTTCTCGTTCACGCAGGGCGAGCGCCTCGACGAAGCGAAGCTGAAGGCGCAACTGACGCTCGCGGGCTACGAGCACGTGAGCCAGGTCGTGCGTCCCGGCGAATACTGCGTGCGCGGCTCGCTCATCGATCTCTATCCGATGGGCTCGGCGCTGCCCTATCGCATCGACTTGTTCGACGATCAGGTGGACTCCATCCGCGCGTTCGATCCGGACACACAGCGCAGCCTCTATCCCGTGCGCGACGTGCGCCTCCTGCCCGGCCGCGAGTTTCCGTTCGACGAAGCCGCGCGCACCGCTTTCCGCAGCCGCTGGCGCGAGGTCTTCGAAGGCGATCCGAGCCGCTCGCAGATCTACAAGGACATCGGCAACGGCGTGCCGTCGGCGGGCATCGAATACTATCTGCCGCTCTTCTTCGAAGAAACCGCGACGCTCTTCCACTATCTGCCGGAAGGCTCGCAGCTCGCGTTCGTCGGCGACATGGACGCGGCCATCAAGCGCTTCACGAGCGACACGAAGCAACGCTACGACTTTCTCTCGCATGACCGCGAGCGCCCGCTGCTCGAACCGCGCCGGCTCTTTCTCACCGACGACGATTTCTTCACGTTCGCGAAGCCTTTCGCGCAATTGAAGTTCCCGAGCACGCCGGAAGGCGGCTGGGCCGTGCCGCTGCCGGGACTCGCGATCGACCGCCACGCCGACGAGCCGCTCCTCGCGCTGCGCCACTATCTGGAGCAGACGGAGAACCGCGTGATGCTCGTCGCGGAATCGGCGGGACGGCGCGAGACCATTCAGCAATTGCTCGCGGACAACGGCCTGCGCGGCGACGCGCGCGACACGTTCCACGAATGGCTCACGAGCGACGGCAAGTTCACGCTCGGCATCGCGCCGTTGGCCAACGGCTTCGTGCTGCCGTCGGAGAAGCTCGCGATCGTCACCGAGACCGAGCTTTACGGACCGCTCGCGCGCCGCGCCGGTCGACGTCGACAGGAACAGGCGAGCAACGTCGATTCGATGGTGCGCGATCTCGCCGAGCTGAAGGTCGGCGATCCGGTCGTGCATGCGCAGCATGGCATCGGCCGATATATGGGTCTGGTGTCGATGGATCTCGGCGAAGGCGAAACCGAATTCCTGCATCTCGAGTACCAGAACGAAGCGAAGCTATACGTGCCCGTTTCGCAGTTGCACGTGATCTCGCGCTATAGCGGCGCGGACCCGGACAGCGCGCCTTTGCATCAGCTCGGCTCCGGCCAGTGGGAAAAGGCGAAGCGCAAGGCCGCGCAGCAGATCCGCGACACTGCCGCCGAACTGCTCAACCTCTACGCGCGCCGCGCGGCCCGCGAAGGCTACGCGTTCAAGCTCGAACCGCGCGACTACACCAAGTTCGCGGAAAGCTTCGGCTTCGAGGAGACGCCCGATCAGGCGGCGGCGATCGCGGCCGTGATCGGCGACATGACGAGCGGCAAGCCGATGGACCGCCTCGTGTGCGGCGACGTCGGCTTCGGCAAGACGGAAGTCGCGCTGCGCGCCGCGTTCATCGCGGTGATGGCGGGCAAGCAGGTCGCGATTCTCTCGCCCACCACGCTGCTCGCCGAACAGCACACGCAGACCTTCACCGACCGCTTCGCCGACTGGCCCGTGCGCATCGCGGAGCTGTCGCGCTTCAAGACCGGCAAGGAAGTGTCGACGGCGGTGCAGCAGATCAACGAAGGCAGCGTCGATATCGTCATCGGCACGCACAAGCTGTTGTCGAGCGATGTGAAGTTCAAGCGGCTCGGGCTCGTCATCATCGACGAGGAGCATCGCTTCGGCGTGCGGCAGAAGGAAGCGCTCAAGGCATTGCGCGCCGAGGTCGACGTGCTCACGCTCACCGCGACGCCGATTCCGCGCACACTCGGCATGGCGCTGGAAGGCCTGCGCGATTTCTCTGTGATCGCGACCGCGCCGCAGAAGCGCCTCGCGATCAAGACCTTCGTGCGCCGCGAGGAAGACGGCGTGATCCGCGAAGCGATGCTGCGCGAACTGAAGCGCGGCGGCCAGGTGTACTTCCTGCATAACGAAGTCGAGACCATCGACAATCGTCGCGCGATGCTCGAAGCGCTCGTGCCCGAGGCGCGCATCGCGGTCGCGCATGGACAGATGCACGAGCGCGAACTCGAACGCGTGATGCGCGACTTCGTCGGCCAGCGCGCGAATGTGCTGCTGTGCACGACGATCATCGAGACCGGCATCGACGTGCCGAGCGCGAACACGATCCTCATGCATCGCGCGGACAAGTTCGGGCTTGCGCAGTTGCACCAGTTGCGCGGGCGTGTCGGGCGCTCGCATCACCAGGCGTATGCGTATCTGCTCGTGCACGATCCGCAGTCGCTGACGAAGCAGGCGCAGCGCCGGCTCGAAGCGATTCAGCAGATGGAGGAACTCGGCTCGGGCTTCTATCTGGCGATGCACGACCTCGAGATTCGCGGCACCGGCGAAGTGCTCGGCGACAAGCAGTCGGGCGAGATTCACGAGATCGGCTTCCAGCTTTACACCGACATGCTGAACGATGCCGTGCGCGCGCTGAAGGAAGGCCGCGAGCCGGATCTGAACGCGCCGCTGGCGGCGACGACCGAGATCAATCTGCACGCGCCCGCGATCTTGCCGGCCGATTACTGCGGCGATGTGCAGGAGCGTCTGTCGCTGTACAAGCGGCTCGCGAACTGCGAATCGAGCGATGCGATCGACGGCATTCTCGAAGAGCTGGTGGATCGCTTCGGCAAGCTGCCGCCGCAGGCGCATGCGCTCGTCGAGACGCATCGGTTGAGGCTGGCGGCCAAGCCGCTCGGCATTTCCAAGATCGATGCGGCCGAGCAGTCCATCTCGCTGCAGTTCGTGCCGAATCCGCCTGTCGATGGGATGAAGATCATCGAGATGGTGCAGAAGCATAAGCACATCAAGCTGGCTGGGCAGGATAAGTTGCGGATCGAGACGCGCAGCCCTGATCTGGCTGTGAGGCTCTCGACGGTCAAGGAGACGCTGCGGGCGCTGGGGGGGCCGGTTAGGCAGTCGATTGCTGCAGCGCGGTGACGTGTTTTGGGGATGGTTCGCTGGTGCTTCTATAGACTTCCTGTATTCGTGTCGGTCTATTTGCTCTGCCCCTGTGCGGGGCGGCAGTCACTTTCTTTGCTGCTGCAAAGAAAGTAACCAAAGAAACAGCTATCCCCATCCAAAGTACTTCATGCCGGCCCCGGCACAGAAGTACTCTCGTGGTCCGGCAGTAGCGAGTGCCCTCATAGGCCATACCGGGCTTGGATCGCGCACGGTCTGTCACATCGCGCCGCCCAACTGACGGGTAAGGCGCCAAATAGCTCCGGCCCGCTTCGCGGCCGACCGGTCCATCGGGTCTGCGCGCGCTTCTTTGCTGGCTGATGCTTCTATCTCACTGCGTCGGCCTTCCGTTGGTTTCCCTTGCATACCCTTCGGCAGCGCGTAGCGCTGTGCCGGAGCTATTTGGTGCTGAACCAGTGCGCTACACCGACTAGCTTGTCAGACCGTGCGCGGTCCAAGCCCGGTTAGGCCTATGAGGGCACTCGCTACTGCCGGACCACGTGCGAAGTTCTGTGCCGGGGCCGGTGTGAAGTACTTTGGATGGGGATAGCTGTTTCTTTGGTTACTTTCTTTGCAGCAGCAAAGAAAGTGACTGCCGCCCCGCACAGGGGCAACGCCAATAGACCGACGCGAATATGGGATCCGGCGAAAACCAAAAAACGAAAAACCCAAAACCAAAAAACCAAAAGCCCCAGCCGGCGGGCCAGCCCCCCACATTTCGGCTATGATCAAACCCTACCCGCAGGAGTAAAAAAATGTCACAGATCGCTGATCCGGCGCATCTCGAAGCTCAATCCAGAACCGAAACGCCCATTTCCCTGCCGTGGATCGAACGGCTAGTTTCCATCGATACTGTCAGCCGCAATCCGAACCTCGGCCTGATCGAAACCGTCCGCGACGAACTGCGCAAGTCAGGCATCGAAGCCACCATCACCACCGATCCGCGCGGTCAATGGGCGAACCTCTTCGCCACGGTCCCGGCGCACGACGGCGAGACCAACGGCGGCATCGTGCTCTCGGGTCACACGGATGTCGTGCCCGTCGATGGTCAGGACTGGCAGAGCGACCCGTTCAGGCCTGAAATCCGCGACGGCCTGCTCTACGGCCGCGGCTCGTGCGACATGAAAGGCTTCATCGGCGCGGCACTCGCGATGCTGCCGAAGATGCAGGCGACGAAGCTCGCGAAACCCATCCACTTCGCGCTTTCGTACGACGAAGAAATCGGTTGCGCCGGTGCACCGCTGATGATCGCCGACCTGCTGAAGCGCGGCGTGAAACCGGACGGCTGCATCGTCGGCGAACCCACGTCGATGCGCCCGATCATCGCGCATAAAGGCATCAACACGTATCACTGCTGCGTGCGCGGCTTCGCGGCGCACTCGTCGCTGACGCCGAAGGGCCTCAACGCAATCGAATACGCCGCGCGGCTGATTTGCCACATCCGCGATATCGCCGACGAATTCCGCGCCAACGGACCCTTCGACGAACTCTACGACGTGCCCTTCACCACCAGCCAGACGAGCACGATCAAAGGCGGCAACGCGATCAACACCGTGCCCGCCGAATGCAACTTCGAATTCGAATTCCGCAATCTGCCGACGATGGACCCCGAGCAGATCTTCAGGCGCATCGAATCGTACGCGCATGACACGCTGCTGCCGAAGATGCTGAAAGAGCACGGCAACGCGGCCATCGAATTCACGAAGCTCGCCTCCGCGCCGGGCCTCGACGCCACCGAGCAGGCCGCCATCACGCAACTCGTACGCGCGCTCACGGAGAACCAGGACAAGCGCAAGGTCGCGTACGGCACCGAAGCGGGTCTGTTCGCGAACGCTGGCGTGCCGAGCATCGTGTGCGGGCCGGGCAACATCGAGCAGGCGCACAAGGCGAACGAATACGTGTCGCTCGAACAGCTCGCGCAGTGCGAGGCATTCCTCGGCAAGTTCATTCACAGCATGTCCGTCGAAGCACAGGGCCGCTGATCTTTTCAGAGCAAGAAGAACCATGTCCACTGCCACGCAGCATTCCGACAATACGATCGACGGCACGCCGATTCCGACGCTCGACGACATCGCCGAGCAGCACATGGCGCTCACGCCCTGGGTCGCGCGCACGCCCACCTTCGAGCGCCACGACTTTCCGACGCTCGAAGGCACGCCGATCACGTTCAAGTTCGAATTGCTGCAGGCGAGCGGCACGTTCAAGGCGCGCGGCGCGTTCTCGAACATCCTCGCATTGAGCGACAGCGAGCGTTCGGCCGGCGTCACGTGCGTGTCGGCGGGCAATCACGCGGTGGCGGTCGCATATGCCGCGCAGCGCATGGAAGTGGGCGCGAAGGTCGTCATCATCAAGAGCGCGAGCCCGGCGCGCGTCGCGCTATGCCGGCGCTTCGGCGCGGAGGTCGTGTTCGCGGAGAACGTCGCCGAGGCCTTCGATGTCGTACGACGCATCGAAGCGGAAGAAGGACGCGTGTTCATCCATCCGTTCAACGGCTATCGCACGGTGCTCGGCACGGCGACGCTCGGCTACGAATGGACATCGCAGGCGCCGGATCTCGACGCGGTGATTCTGCCGATCGGCGGCGGCGGACTGGCTGCGGGCGTATCGACGGCGATGCGTCTCGCGAATCCGTCGCTGCATGTGTACGGCGTCGAACCGGAAGGCTCGGACGCGATGCGGCGCAGCTTCGAAGCGAATCACACGATCAAGATGGGCGCGATGCACGGCATCGCCGATTCGCTGATGGCGCCGCACACCGAGCAGTACAGCTATGAACTCTGCCGGCGGCATATCGATGAAATCGTCACCGTGTCCGACAACGAATTGCGTCACGGCATGCTGCAGCTTTTCAACGAGCTGAAACTCGCGGTCGAGCCGGCGTGCGCCGCCGCCACGGCCGCCCTGCTCGGCCCGTTGCGCGAGCGTCTGCAAGGCCGGCGCGTCGGCGTATTGTTGTGCGGGACCAATACCGATCCGGCGACATTCGCGAAGCATCTGGCGAACGCCTGAAACGCACGCGGCCCCTTATCCGTCGATAAGGGGCCGCCTCTTTTGCTGCGTCCTGCGTTACATCACGGCTGCGAGCCTTCTGCGCTCACTGCGCTGCATGAAGTAATTCGCCGCGATCACGCCGATCGTCACGAGCGCGATGAACAAGGTCGCGAGCGCGTTCATCTCCGGATTCAGGCCGAGACGCACGCGCGAGAACACGACGAGCGGCAGCGTCGTCGAGCCGGGGCCGGACAGGAACGCCGACAGCACGAGGTCATCGATCGACAGCGTGAAGGACAAAAGCCATCCCGCGACGAGCGCCTGCGAGATCAGCGGCAATGTGATCGAGAAGAACACGCGCAGGGGCGTCGCGCCGAGATCGAGCGCGGCTTCCTCCAGCGACGGATTCAGCTCCCGCACGCGCGACTCCACGATGATCGCCACATACGAGATGCACAGCATCACGTGGCCGATCCAGATCGTGAAGAAGCCGCGCTCAGGCCATCCGATCAGCTTCGCCATCTCCACGAACAGCAGCAGCAGCGAAATGCCCTGAATGACTTCGGGAATCACGAGCGGCGCGTTGATCATGCCCGTGTAGAGCGTGAAGCCCTTGAAGCGGCCCATGCGCGCGAGCACGAAGCCCGCCCACGTGCCGATCACGACCGACGCGCACGCCGTGAAAAACGCGATGCGCAACGACAGCCACGCGGCGTTGATGAGCTCGTCATCGGTGATGAGCGCGCGATACCACTTGAGCGACGGCTCGGTCCATACGGTCACGAGCGGCGAGTCGTTGAACGAATAGACGATGAGACTCAGGATCGGGATATACAGAAATGCGAACCCGAGGCCCAGCGCGGTGATTTGCAACGGACGGCTGGGCTTGATCATCGCTTTTCCTCCAGTTGCTTCGCCTGGAAGTGCTGGAAAAGCGCCATCGGCACGAGCAGCAGCAAGACCATCGCGCAGGTGACGGCGGAGGCCATCGGCCAGTCGGCGTTGTTGAAGAACTCGTTCCACATGACGCGGCCGATCATCAGGGTATCCGCGCCGCCGAGCAGTTCAGGAATCACGTACTCGCCCACCGCCGGGATGAACACGAGCAGGCAGCCCGCGATGATGCCGTTCTTCGACAGCGGCAGCGTGATCTGCACGAACGCCTTCCACGGCTTCGCGCCGAGATCGTAGGCGGCTTCGAGCAAGGTCAGGTCCATCTTCACGAGATGCGCGTAGAGCGGCATCACGAGAAACGGCAGATACGAATACACCATGCCGATATACACCGCGATATTCGTGTGATACAGCTCGATCGGCGAATGCAGCAGGCCGATCGACATCAGGAAGTTGTTGAGCAGGCCGTTGTTCTTGAGAATGCCGATCCACGCATACACGCGGATCAGGAACGACGTCCAGAACGGCAGCATCACGGCCATCATCAGGATGTTGCGCGTGGCCGGATTCGAGCGCGCGATGTAATACGCCATCGGATAGCCGATCACGAGGCACAGCACAGTCGATACCGCCGCGACCAGCAGCGAGTTCATGTAGGTCGCGAAGTACAGGCTGTCCTGCACGAGGAACGCGTAGTGCGCGAAGTCGAGCGCGATGTGCATCACGCCCTCTTCCATCGACACGAGATCCGTGTACGGCGGAATGCCGAGCTGGCTGTCCGAGAAGCTGATCTTCACGACGAGCAGGAACGGCACGAAGAACAGCAGCAGGAGCCACAGATACGGCCCGCCGATGACGAGCGTGCGCCCGCTCACGCCGACGCGCTTGAGCAGATTCATCATGACGTCAGCACCACGCCCGCCGACGCGCTCCAGCGCACGTAGACTTCGTCGTCGAACGTGGGCGAATCGATCTCGCCGATCGCGAGGCTCGACAGATTCGCGACCACGACCTTGCCGGAATCGAGCGTCACGTGATAGAGCGTGTAGCCGCCCATGTACGCGATGTTCGTCACCTTGCCGCGGCCCCAGTTGTACGCGCCCTCGGGCGGCTTTCTCGTCAGCGCGATGCGCTCCGGGCGCACGGAGATCGTCACCGGCATGCCGAGCGGCCCGGTGATGCCGTGGCTCACATAGAGACGCACCGGCAGCTCCGCCGATTCGACGAACACGTGATCCGGCTCGTCCTCCACGACATTGCCGTCGAAGAGATTGGTCGAGCCGATGAACTGCGCCGAGAAGCGGCTGTTCGGATACTCATAGACTTCATGCGGCGTGCCGAGCTGCACGATCTGGCCTTCGCTCATCACGGCGAGGCGATTGGCCATGGTCATGGCTTCTTCCTGATCGTGCGTCACCATGATGCAGGTCACGCCGACCTGATCGAGAATGTTGACGAGTTCGATCTGCGTGCGCTGGCGAATCTGCTTGTCGAGCGCGGACATCGGCTCGTCGAGCAGCAGCAGCTTCGGACGCTTGACGAGACTGCGCGCGAGCGCGACGCGCTGTTGCTGGCCGCCCGAGAGTTGATGCGGCTTGCGCTTCGCGTACTGCGCCATCTGCACGAGTTGCAGCGCGTTATGCACGCGGTCTTTCAGCTCGCTGCCGCGCACCCCTTCCTGCTTCAACCCGAACGCGACGTTCGACTCCACGCTCATGTGCGGAAAGAGCGCGTAAGACTGGAACATCATGTTGACGGGCCGGTTGTACGGCGGCATCTTCGCGAGGTCTTCGCCGTCGATCAGAATCTGCCCTTCGGTCACGGACTCGAGCCCGGCAAGCATGCGCAAGAGCGTCGACTTGCCGCAGCCCGAGCTGCCGAGCAGCGCGAAAAGCTCGCCCTTCTTCACCGACAGGCTGACGCCCCGCACGGCCGTCGTCTCGCCGAACTTCTTCACGACGTCGACGATCTGCACGAAGTTGTCGTCCGTACCCAGCGACGACGGAGAACTGCCCGGCTCGCGCCGGCCGGAATTAGGCGCTGCCTTCAACGCGCTCGACTGCTCACTCATGATTGCCTGTTCAACTCCTTGCTTCCATGCGTCCTTCGTGGCTCGCCCCGACGTGCGATGCGACCACGAACAAAGCCCCCGGAGGTCCAGGGGCTTCGTCGATTCAAAAGAATAACCGGCTTACCAGTTTCATCGGCCGGACTTGAATTCCGTCCAGAGCCGCGTCTGCAGGCGCTGGATCTCCGGCGGCAGCGGCTTCAGCAGGAACAGCGTCTTGATGACGTCCTGCGGCGGGAACACGGCCGGATCGTTCGCGACGTCCTTGTCCACGTACTTGCGCGCTTCGAGGTTCGCGCTCGGGTAGTACACCGCGTTCGTGATTGCGGCGTGAACCTGCGGCGTCTCGATGTAGTTGATCCACTCGTGCGCGGCTTCCTTGTTCTTCGCGTCCTTCGGGATCGCCATCACGTCGAACCACACGGGCGCGCCGCCCTTCGGAATGTAGTACTCGATCTTGAACGGCTTCTTCGCCTCGATGGCGCGATGCTTCGCGATCACGACGTCGCCCGACCAGCCGTAGGTGAAGCAGATGTCGCCGCCGACCATGTCGTTGATATAGCCCGACGAGTTGAACTGCGTGATGTACGGGCGGATCTTCTTCATCATCGCGAGCGCTTCGCGATAGTCGGCCGGGTTCGTGCTCATCGGATCCTTGCCGATGTAATGCAGCGCGGCCGCGAACATCTGGTCGGGCGCGTCGAGCACGGAAACACCGCAGGCCTTCAGCTTCGAGATGTTCTCGGGCTTGAAGAGGATGTCCCAGTTGTTGAGTTCGGCGTTCGCGCCGAGAATCTGCTTCGCCTTGTCGACGTTGTAGCCGAGACCGGTCGTGCCGTACGCCCAGGGCACCGTGTACTTGTTGCCCGGATCCGCGCCCTCGACGAGCTTCATCAGGTCGGGATCGAGATACTTGAGATTGGGCAGCTTCGATTTGTCGAGCGGCGCGAAGATGTTCGCGGCGATCTGCTTGCCCGCGTAGTTGCTCGTCGGCACGACGATGTCATAGCCCGAGTGGCCGGTGAGCAGCTTGGCCTGCAGGGTGTCGTCGCTGTCGTAGTTGTCGTACTTCACCTTGACGCCGGTCTGCTTGGTGAAGTTGGGGATCGTGTCCTTGGCGATATAGTCCGACCAGTTGTACACGTTCAACTGTGTGTCCTTCGCCGACGCTGCGAGCGGCGCCAACATCGCGGCGCATGCGAGGGCGCCCGCCAGCTTCGCCACGGGGCTTGCCAGTTTCTCGTTCATCTCGATTCTCCCTTTTTCCGACTTGTCACGGCGTCGTGCCGCGCGGACCCGGCGCATTGTCCCATCGCCGGTCTGGCCCGCGACTCCCTTTAAAACCCCGAAAACTACCACTAAACACAAGCGCGACAAAAAATAATGCGCGGCGTGTCGCGCAAAATGTACACGCCCTCACGCCATGCGCCCGCGCAGCTCCGGCATACGGTATTTGCCGGCCGCGACCGCTGCTCGAGGCGGCCGTAAAGACCGCGCATTTTAGCCCCTAATCGACCCCGGCGGCACCTCAGAAAACCACACTCGGCAAAGTGACACGGACGCGTAAGCCCGATGCAATGTCATTATTCATGATCGGCCTCCAGCCCCGCGATGACGGGCGCCCCGAGCCTGACGAATAGCCAGCGGAACGGTTGTTGCGAGCCAATTCGACGTGCGCCGCCCACAGCGGCGTCTTCTGAACCGGCAACGCACGCGCAGACGACCGACTCGCCGCCGTTGCATCGCTATCGAGGCCGCTTCCCGCATGAATACCAATCCGTCCGTGCTCAGCCGGCTTTCCGCCGCGAAATCCGGCACGCAGCGGCCCGCCCGCGAGGACACGACGCCCGCCCCGCGTCCGCGCGGACGATGGACCTCGTTCGCGGGCGCGGGCGCCCTCGTCGCCGTCGGCTACATGGACCCCGGCAACTGGGCGACGGCGCTGTCGAGCGGCGCGCGCTACGGCTATTCGCTGCTCGTCGTCGTGTTGCTCGCGAGCCTGATGGGCATGCTGCTGCAATGGGTCGCGTCGCGTGTGGGCGTCGTGACCGGGCGCGATCTCGCGCAGCTGTGCCGCGAACGCTACGGCCCGCGCACGACGCTCGTGCTGTGGATCGCGTGCGAAATCGCGATCATCGCGTGCGACGTGGCGGAAGTCGTCGGCAGCGCGGTCGCGCTTCAGTTGCTCTTCGGCCTCTCGCTCGTCGCGGGCGTGCTGATCTCGGCGGTCGCCACCTTCGCGATGCTCGCGCTGCAAAGCCGCGGCAAACGCCCATTGCAGCGCGCCGTGACGGTGCTGATCCTGTTCGTGAGCGTCTGCTTCGTGGTCGAGCTCGCGCTCGCGCATCCGGTCTGGGCTGAGGCGCTGCGCGGCCTCGCGCCGTCGCGCGAGCTGGTGCGCGACGCCGGCATGCTGTGGCTCGCGGCCGGCGTGCTCGGCGCGACGGTGATGCCGCACAACCTCTATCTGCACTCGGCGCTCGTCAAGGAGCATGCGAACGCCCGCGACGACGCGGCCATCGGGCACGCGCTGCGCGGCGTCAACATCGACACGTTCGCGTCGCTCGGGCTCGCGTTCATCGTCAACGCATCGCTGCTGGTGGTCGCGGCGGCGGTGTTCCACGCGGCCGGCCACACCCAGGTCGACGATCTCGCCGATGCGCACCGGCTCATCGCGCCGCTCGTCGGCAGCCATTGGGCGAGTGTCGTGTTCGCCGCCGCCCTGCTCGCCTGCGGGCTGAATGCGACCGTGACCGGCACGCTGGCCGGTCAGGCGGTCATGGAAGGCTTCCTGCGCCTGAAGGTGGCGCGCTGGGCGCGGGCGCTTCTGACGCGCGGTCTCGCGATCGGGCCCGCGCTCGTTGCGGTTGCGGGCTTCGGGCAGCACGGCTCGAACGCGCTGCTCGTCGCGACACAGGTGGTGCTTAGCCTGCAATTGCCGCTCGCGGTGATTCCGCTCGTGCGCTTCGCCTCCGATGCAGGCCTGATGGGCCGATGGCGCGTCACGCGGGTGCCGCTCGCGCTGGCGTGGTCGTGCGCGGGCGTGATCGTCGCGTTGAATGGCGCGATGCTGTGGCAGGCGGTGGTTTCGGAGTAACGCCGCCCCCGACGACATCAGCGGCATCACCGGATCGCGCGAATAGGCTAAAGTATCGCGCTGAGTTTTTTTCGAATTTGACCGTCGCGTTATCGCCCTTTTTTCCCCGCGATGACGCGGCTTAGAGCTTGCCTTCATGTCTTCGAATCTTCACGATCTTCCTGACAGCCCCTGTATCGGCGTGTGCTCCACGCTGTTCGACGAAATCTGTAAGGGCTGCGGCCGCACGGCGGGCGAAGTGTCCAACTGGGTGTTTCTTTCCGATGAGGAAAAGCGCGCGATCTGGGAGCGCATCACGCGCGAGGGAACGGCGATGCGGTTCCGGAACGACAGGCTGTGAACGCCCGTCCGCCAGCCGGATAAGATGACAATCGGCGGACCCGGAGAGCCGTATCCGCCTCCGTCATGGCGAAACCCGGGATGGGCTGCCGATGCGGGGTTGCCGGTTTCCCGACACAACAAAACCGGTACGCTTCCACGCAAAAAAAGCCGCAAATGCGGCTTTTTTTGCGAAATGCGGCTGGAGGCGCGGACTTACTGAATCCCCTGACTCAACAGGAAATCCTCGTAATTCCCGCCGAAGTCGCGCAACGTGCCATCGGTCTTCACTTCGATGATCCGGTCCGCCAGCCCGCTCACGAACTCGCGGTCGTGCGACACGAAGATCAGCGTGCCTTCGAACTTCTCGAGCGCGATCTGCAGCGATTCGATCGACTCCATGTCCATGTGGTTCGTCGGCTCGTCCATCAGCAGCACGTTGTGGCGGCCGAGCATCAGCTTGCCCCAGATCATGCGGCCCTTCTCGCCGCCCGACAGCACCTTCACGTTCTTCTTGATGTCGTCCGCGTTGAAGAGCAGACGGCCGAGCGTGCCGCGCATCATCTGCTCGTCGTCGCCTTCCTTGCGATACTGGTCGATCCACTCGGTGAGCGTTTCGTCCTTCGGAAACTCTTCGTAGGTGTCCTGCGGCATGTAGCCGACGTTCGCGTTCTCCGCCCACTTCACGTTGCCGGCGTCGAGATCGAGCGCGCCCTTGAGCGACTTGAGCAGCGTCGTCTTGCCCGCGCCGTTCTCGCCGATGATCGCGATGCGCTCGCCCGGCTGCACGCTGAGATCGAAGTTCTGGAAGATCGTGCGGTCGTACTTCTTCGTGATGCCTTCCGCGACCACCGCGATGTTGTGCAGCTTCTTTTCATACTCGAAGCGGATGAACGGATTCTGACGCGACGACGGCTTGAATTCCTCGATCTTGATCTTGTCGATCATCTTGAGACGGCTGGTCGCCTGACGCGCCTTCGACTTGTTGGCCGAGAAGCGGCGCACGAAGTCCTGCAGGTCGGCCACGCGCTCCTTCGCCTTCTGGTTCGCGGCCTGCTGACGCTCGCGCGCCTGCGTCGACGCCAGCATGTAGTCGTCGTAGTTGCCGGGCCAGACCTTCAGCGTGCCGTAATCCATGTCCGCCATGTGCGTGCAGACCTGGTTCAGGAAGTGCCGATCGTGCGAGATGATGATCATCGTCGAGTTGTACTGGTTGAGGATGTCTTCCAGCCAGCGGATCGAGTTGATGTCCAGGTTGTTGGTCGGCTCGTCGAGCAGCAGCACGTCGGGCTTCGAGAACAGCGCCTGCGCGAGCAGCACGCGCAGCTTCCAGCCCGGCGCGACGTTGCTCATCGGGCCATTGTGATCGTTGATGTCGATGCCGATGCCGAGCAGCAGCTCGCCCGCGCGCGCCTCGGCCGTGTAGCCGTCGTATTCGGCGAACCTGGCTTCGAGATCGGCGGCGCGCATGTAGTCGTCGTCGGTCGCGTCGGGGTTCGCGTAGATCGCGTCGCGCTCGGTCATCGCGGCCCACATTTCGGTGTGGCCCATCATCACGACGTCGAGCACGCGCATGTCTTCGTACGCGAACTGGTCCTGGCGCAATTTACCGAGACGCACGTTCGGCTCGAGCGCGACGTTGCCGGAGCTCGGCTCCAGATCGCCGCCCAGGATTTTCATGAAGGTCGACTTGCCGCAGCCGTTCGCCCCGATCAGTCCATAGCGGTTTCCTTCGCCGAACTTGACCGAGATGTTCTCGAAGAGGGGCTTGGGCCCGAATTGCATGGTGATATTGGCGGTAGACAGCACGGCGCGTCCTTTTGAATGGGGTACGACGAAAAACCTGAGATTTTAACAGCTTTTGGCGGGGTTTTGCCCGATGGCGCAATTCCGGCGAACCGCGCCCGAATGCGGCGCGCATGCCGCATCATGAAAAAAGGGCGCAGCCGATGCGGCCGCGCCCCATGCGTTCCGAAGGCGATCCGCACGAGGCGGATGCGCCTCTCGCGTTATGTGCGCTCGGCGATGAACGCCTTCACGACGCCTGCATCCGCAGGAACGATATCGAACCTTTGTGGCAGTTTTTCAAGTCCGACGAACGCCGCCGGCCGTTCCGGCTCGCGATTGAGCGCCTCGCGGATGGTCTCGCCGAACTTGATCGGCTGCGCGGTTTCGAGAACGATCATCGGCACGCCGGGCTTCAGGTTCTCGCGCGCGACCTTCACGCCGTCGGCGGTGTGCGTGTCGATCATCGTCTGATAGCGCTCGAAGACGTCGCGGATGGTTTTCACGCGATCGTCGTGCCCGCTCTTGCCCGACACGAAGCCGAACGCCTTCACGCGCGCGAAGTCGCCGCTCGCGGCCAGATCGAAGCCGCCCTTCTCCTCGACGTCGCGGAACAGTTGCAGCACGCGCGCCGGATCGCGGCCGAGCAGGTCGTACACGAAGCGCTCGAAGTTCGACGCCTTCGAAATATCCATGCTCGGCGACGTCGTGTGATACGTCTCCGCCGCGCCGCGCACGCGATACACGCCGGTCTTGAAGAACTCGTCGAGCACGTCGTTTTCGTTCGTGGCGACGACGAGCTGATCGATCGGCAGGCCCATCATGCGCGCGATATGACCCGCGCACACATTGCCGAAGTTGCCCGACGGCACCGTGAACGACACGCGCTCGTCGTTGCTTTTCGTGGCC
This sequence comes from Caballeronia calidae, assembly GCF_900044055.2. Classification (GTDB taxonomy): domain Bacteria; phylum Pseudomonadota; class Gammaproteobacteria; order Burkholderiales; family Burkholderiaceae; genus Caballeronia; species Caballeronia calidae. Next base: position 148,048 of record NZ_FCOX02000007.1, read on the forward strand.
GCGAAATAGCCCTTGAAGTAGTACACGACCTGCGCGACGACGCGCGCCCAGTTGATCGAATTGACCGTGCCGATCTTGTGCTTGGCCTTGTACGCGTGATCGTTCGACACGGCCTTGACGATGTCCTGGCAGTTGTCGAAGTTGCCTTCCACGGCCAGATTGAAGATGTTCGGATCTTGCAGCGAGAACATCTGCGCGGTCTGGAACGCGCTCATCTTCTTGTGCGGCGACAGCATGAACACGCGCACGCCGGTCTTGCCGCGCATCGCATATTCGGCGGCGCTGCCGGTGTCGCCCGAAGTCGCGCCGAGGATATTCAGCGTCTCGCCGTGCTTCGCCAGCGCGTACTCGAACAGATTGCCGAGCAGTTGCATCGCCATGTCCTTGAAGGCGAGCGTCGGGCCGTTCGACAGTTCCAGCAGCGACAGCGTCGTGCCGTTTTCCTCGCCGAGGGTCTTCAGCGGCGTGATCTGCACGGCGCTCTCTTCATGGCGCACGTTGCTGTACACCTGCGCGGTGTAGGTCTTGCGCGTGAGCGAGCGCAGGTCGTCGGCGGGAATGTCGTCGCTGAACTTCGACAGCACTTCGAACGCGAGGTCCGCGTACGACAGCGTGCGCCAGCGCGCGAGCTCATCGGCGCTGACCTTCGGATACTCGTTCGGCAGATACAGGCCGCCGTCCTTCGCCAGGCCGCCCAGCAGGATGTCGGAAAACGTGTGGCGCTCGTTCGTGCCGGCGCCGCGCGTCGAGATGTAGTTCATCGTGCTTGCCCTTAGTTGAGCGCTTCCATGCGCAGCTTCGTCACCTTCGAGACCACGGTGGACAGCGCCTCGATCTCCGCGATCGCCGCGTTCACGTTCTTCTCCAGCGTCGCGTGCGTGATGAGGATGATGTCCGTCTCGCCCTTGTTCGCGCCGTCGACTTCCTCCGATTCCTTCTGCAGCAAGGCATCGATGGAGATGGCCTTGTCGGCCAGAATGCGCGTGATGTTCGCGAGCACGCCCGTCACGTCCGCGACGCGCAGACGCAGGTAATAGCCGCTCGTCACTTCGTCGATCGGGAGGATCGGCGTGTTGGAGAGGCTGTCCGGCTGGAACGCCAGATGCGGCACGCGATGCTCCGGATCGGCTGTATGCAGGCGCGTCACGTCGACGAGATCCGCGACCACGGCCGAAGCGGTCGGCTCCGCGCCGGCGCCCTTGCCGTAGTACAGCGTGGTGCCGACGGCATCGCCGTGCACGACGACCGCGTTCATCGCGCCTTCGACGTTCGCGAGCAGGCGCTTCGCCGGAATGAGCGTCGGATGCGTGCGCAACTCGATGCCCTTCTCCGAGCGGCGCGCGATGCCGAGCAGCTTGATGCGATAGCCGAGGTCCTCGGCGTATTTGATGTCGATGGCCGCGAGCTTGCTGATGCCTTCCACGTACGCGCGATCGAACTGCACCGGCACGCCGAACGCGATCGCGCTCATGATCGTGACCTTGTGTGCGGCGTCGACGCCTTCGATGTCGAAGGTCGGATCGGCCTCGGCGTAACCGAGCTCCTGCGCGGCTTTCAATGCGGTCGCGAAGTCGAGCCCGCGGTCGCGCATTTCCGAAAGAATGTAGTTCGTCGTGCCGTTGATGATGCCCGCGATGTACTCGATGCGGTTCGCGGTCAGCCCTTCGCGCAGCGCCTTGATGATGGGAATGCCGCCCGCCACCGCCGCTTCGAACGCGACCATCACGCCCTTCGCGCGCGCGGCCTCGAAGATTTCCGTGCCGTGCACCGCGAGCAGCGCCTTGTTGGCCGTGACGACATGCTTGCCGTTCGCGATCGCGCGCAGCACGAGTTCACGCGCGAAGCCGGTGCCGCCGATCATTTCGCACACGATATCGATGGAAGGATCGTCGACGACGGCGTTGAAGTCGTCCGTCACCGCGATGCCTTCCTGCTTCGCGGCTTCGGCCTTCGCCGGCGTTCGCACCGCGACGCGCGTGATTTCGATGCCGCGTCCGGCGCGTCGTTTGATTTCTTCCTGGTTACGGCGCAGCACCGTGAAGGTGCCGCTGCCGACCGTGCCGAAGCCCAAGAGTCCTACTTTGATCGGTTCCATGCAGCGCGAGTCTATAAAAGAGAAATTAAGCGGAATGTCGTTTGCGATAGCCGTCGAGGAAGCGCGCGATGCGGTGAATCGAATCCGCGAGATCGTCGACGTTCGGCAGGAAGACCACGCGGAAATGATCCGGTGTCGGCCAGTTGAAGCCCGTGCCCTGCACGAGCAGCACACGCTCCTCGAGCAGCAAATCGGTGATGAACTGCTGGTCGTCCTGAATCGGGTACATCTTCGGATCGAGCTTCGGGAACATGTAGAGCGCGGCTTGCGGCTTCACGCAGGTCACGCCCGGAATGGCCGTGAGCATCTCGTAGGCGAGCTCGCGCTGCTTGAAGAGGCGCCCGCCCGGCACGATCAGGTCGTTGATGCTCTGATAGCCGCCGAGCGCGGTCTGGATCGCATACTGGCCGGGCACGTTCGGGCACAGTCGCATCGATGCGAGGATGCCGAGGCCTTCGAGGTAATCCTTCGCGCGGCGGCGGTTCTCTTCGATCAATCCGGAAATCGCCATCCAGCCCGCCCGATAACCGCACGACCGGTAGCTTTTCGACAGGCTGTTGAACGTGACCGTGATCACATCCTCGGACAGCGCGGCCATCGACGTGTGCGTCTTGCCGTCGTAGACGATCTTGTCGTACACCTCGTCCGCGAAAATGATCAGCCCGTGCTCCCGCGCGAGCGCGATCAGGTCGAGCAGCAGCTCGTCCGAGTACAGCGCGCCGGTCGGGTTGTTCGGGTTGATGACGACGAGCGCCTTCGTGTTCGGCGTGATCTTCGCGCGGATGTCGTCGAGATCGGGCATCCAGCCGTTGCTCTCGTCGCACATATAGTGGCGCGGCGTGCCGGACGACAGGCTCACGGCGGCCGTCCAGAGCGGGTAGTCCGGCGCCGGGAGCAGCACTTCGTCGCCGTCGTTGAGAAGCGCCTGCATCGCCATCACGATGAGCTCGGACGCGCCATTGCCAATGTAGATGTCGTCCAGCTCGACGCCCGTCACACCCTTTTGCTGCGTGTAATGCATGATCGCCTTGCGCGCGGCGAACACACCCTTCGAATCCGAATAGCCCGACGAGCCCGGCAGATTGCGGATCATGTCCTGGATGATCTCGTCCGGCGCCTCGAAGCCGAACGGCGCCAGATTGCCGATATTGAGCTTGATGATGCGATGGCCTTCCTCTTCGAGGCGCTTCGCGTGTTCGAGCACGGGCCCGCGAATGTCGTAGCAGACGTTTTGCAGCTTGTTGGATTTGAGAATCGGTTTCACGCTGGCGCTCTGGGTCTTGGGTGGTGATGCGGACTGGTTTTTGTTGGTGCCGATCAGGCGCGGCCCGGTATTCCGCACAGCCAGCCCCGCGCGCGGGCAGCGGATGGGCGGGGTGCAAGGAACCGAGGTTGAAGCCTGAAGGCGGCTCGCCCGGACGACTCGCTCGTCTCCGAGCGCCGAACGATGCATTTTAGACGCCGCGCCAGGTAAGGCATGGGCGATGCGGACCGGATTGCGTGTCGGAGGCGGCTTGTGGCGGCACGCGAGCGCAACGGGCGGCGCACGAGCGAGGCCGGCAGCCGGAAAGTTATAATTTACTGATTATGGCCCAGTTCCGCAATGCACCAAAGGAACGCGCCGGCCGCGGCGGAAATCGCGGTTCGCATGCACGCGCCCACCGGTTGGCATGGCTGCGCGGACGCCGGGCCTCTCCTCTTTCCCTTGCCGGATCACTGTTTTGAAACTTCACCAGGATTCCAACAGCGCGCTCAACACCATAACGAGCTACGGAGACGGTTTCGTGGCGGTCAATCTCGAAAGGCACGAAGGCAGCGTGATCATCATGCCCCAGACGCCCGTCGCGGCGTGGCCGGTGTCATCGTTCGATGCGCTCACGCCCGAGCACTTCGATGCGCTCGTCGAGGCCGCGCCGGAAGTCGTCATCTTCGGCAGCGGCGCGCGCCTGCGCTTTCCGCATCCGCGTCTCACGGCGCAACTGGCGAAGCATCGCATCGGCGTCGAGACGATGGATTTCGGTGCCGCCTGCCGCACCTACAACATCCTGATGTCGGAAGGCCGGCGCGTGGCCGCCGCGCTCCTGATCGAAGCCTGACGACATTCCTAAGGAAACGCTAAGGAAGCGCTGGCAGACTGCCGCCGCCCGTCAGAGATCGGCGCAGCCCGGACTGTCGCGCGCCGATTTTACGAGTGTCGGCCGGTCGTGCGCTAAACTCCCGCCCGGCGTTCGCTTTCCGGGGCGCCTCGGGCATGGCGCGGACGGATTCGGCGGGCATTCGCCGGAATGGTTTCGCCGCGCAAATCCGGCCGCCGATGGGGCGCGCGTAGCGCGCGGCGGGCCGGGTTTGCGAACTTGCAGCGAAAATGCGTGCCTGAGCATGCGCAAGCGGCATCGTCGCGCTGCCCGCATTCATCGCCCATTTCGTTTCACTAGCGCCGCGCATCGCGGCATCGGACAGGTCGACTTCATGAACGATACGCCTTCGCGGCTACCGCTCACACGTCTTTCGCTCATTCTTCTGGTTCTCGCGCTCGCGATCATCTGGTTCGCGCCGCTGGGCTATCGCCATCTCGTGCCGAGCGACGAAGGCCGCTACGCGGAAATGGCGCGCGAGATGTTCATCACCGGCGACTGGATCACGCCGCGCTACAACGGTTACAAATACTTCGAGAAGCCGCCGCTCCAGACCTGGGCGAATGCGCTCACGTTCGCGTGGTTCGGCATCGGCGAATGGCAGGCGCGTCTCTATACCGCGCTCACGGGTTTCGCGGGCGTGCTGCTCGTCGGCTACACGGGCACGCGCGTATTCAACGCGATGACCGGCTTCGCGGCCGCGGTCATTCTCGCGACCTGCCCGTACTGGAACCTGATGAGCCACTTCAACACGCTCGACATGGGTCTCGCGTTCTGGATGGAGCTGACGCTCTGCGCGCTTCTGCTCGCCCAGCGCCCCGGCCTGCCGACGCGCGAGGTGCGCCTGTGGATGTGGCTCTGCTGGGCCGGGATGGGCGCGGCGGTGCTCTCCAAGGGCCTGGTCGGCCTGATCCTGCCGGGCGCGGTGCTCGTTCTCTATTCGCTCTTCGCGCGCGACTGGGCGCTCTGGAAGCGGCTCTACATCGGCAGCGGGCTGATCGTGTTCCTGATCGTGACGGGCCCCTGGTTCGCGCTCGTTCAGATGAAGAATCCCGAGTTCTTCGACTTTTTCTTCATCGTCCAGCAGTTCAAGCGCTATCTGACGCCCGAGCAGAATCGCCCCGGCGCGTTCTATTACTTCGTGCCGGTGCTGATCGTCGGCTTTCTGCCGTGGCTGTCGATCGCCTTTCAGAGCGTGCGCCACGGCCTGAAGACGCCGCGCCAGCCCAACGGCTTCGCGCCCGTCACGCTGCTGCTCGTCTGGTCCGCGTTCATCTTCCTGTTCTTCAGCGCGTCGCATTCGAAGCTCATTTCCTACGTGCTGCCGGTCGCGCCCGCGATCGCGCTCGTGATCGGGCTCTATTTGCCGTCGCTGACGAAGCCGCAGTACCGCATGCATCTGATCGGCTACGCGGTGTTCCTGATCGCGGCGGCGTTCGGCGCGATCTTCCTCGGCCGGGCGGGCAGCGCGAACACGCCCAACGCGCTGTATCGTGCGTTCCAAGTCTGGGTCTACGCGGGCCTCGCCGTCGCCTTCGTCGTGACGCTGCTCGCGCTCTGGCTGAACCGGCGCAGCGTGCTCGCCGGCGCGGCGGGACTGGGCGCGGCATGGCTGCTGCTCGGCACTATCGCGGGCTCGGGACACGACGTGTTCGGCACGCAAAGCTCGGGCGTGAACCTCGTGCCGGCCGTGAAGGCCGCAATGGCGAAGCTGCCGCCCGACACGCCGTTCTATTCGATCGCGAAGCTCGATCACACGATGCCCTTCTATCTCGGCCACACGATGATCATGGTCGGCGAGGCCGACGAGCTGACCTTCGGCGTGCAGACCGAGCCGCAGAAATGGGTGCCGAGCATCGACGAGTGGGTCACGCTGTGGGATTCGAAGCGCTACGCGCTCGCGCTGATGCCGCCGGGCCGCTACGACGAGCTCGCCGCGCGCCACGTGCCGATGCAGGTGATCGCACGCGACGAGCGCCGCGTGATTGTGGAGAAGCCGCAGCCGTGAGCCATTTCACCCCCGCTTGCGCCGATGCTGCGGCGCACGATCGTTCGGCATCCGCCGATGAACCGAGTATCCTTGTTCCGCATTTGAAAAACGCGCGATGAACCCGATTTCCTTTATTTGCATCGTCATCGGCGTATCGTTGAACGCGTGCGCCCAGCTTCTGCTCAAAGCCGGCGTGAATGCGGTGGGCCATTTCGACTTCACGCCCGCCAATATCATTCCGGTCGGTTTCAAGATCGCGACGCAGCTGCCCATCATCGGCGGGCTCGCGTGCTATGTGCTGAGCGTCGTCGTGTGGATCGTCGGGCTGTCGCGGGTGGATGTGTCGATCGCCTATCCGATGCTCTCGCTCGGCTACGTCGTCAATGCGTTCGCGGCGTGGTATCTGTTCGGCGAAGTGCTGTCGATGCAGCGGCTCGTCGGCATCGGCATCATTCTCGTCGGTGTCGTCGTGCTCGCGCGCGGCTAGTGGGCCGCATCGCGGCTTCGCCCGGATCAATCATTTTTTAAGCGCATAGTCCATGACTCAAACAACGCGGCCGTTTCTGCCTTTCGTGAAGCCCGAGATCGACGAGGAAACCATTCAGGGCGTCGTCGACGTGCTCCGCTCCGGCTGGATCACCACCGGCCCGCAGAATCAGCAGTTCGAGGCCGAGTTGTCGGCGTATGTGGGCGGCCGCCCGGTGCGCGCGTTCAATTCCGGCACCTGCACGATGGAGATCGGCCTGCGCATCGCGGGCGTCGGCCCGGGTGACGAAGTCATCACCACGCCGATGACCTGGGTGTCGACGGCGAACGTGATCATCGAAGTGGGCGCGACGCCGGTGTTCGTCGACATCGATCCGGTCACGCGCAACATGGACCTGAACTTGCTTGAACGTGCGATCACCCCGCGCACGAAAGCGATCATGCCGGTGTATCTGGCGGGCCTGCCGGTCGATATGGACAAGCTCTACGAGATCGCGCGCGCCCACAAGCTGCGCGTGATCGAGGACGCCGCGCAGGCGTTCGGCTCGACCTGGAAAGGCAAGCGCATCGGCGCGATCGGCGACATCGTCTCGTTCAGCTTCCACGCGAACAAGAACGTCACGTCGATCGAAGGCGGCGCGCTCGTCATGAACAACGAGGACGAGGCGGAGCTCGCGCGCAAGTACCGGCTGCAGGGCATCACGCGCACGGGCTTCGACGGGATGGACTGCGACGTGCTGGGCGGCAAGTACAACCTGACCGATGTCGCGGCGCGCGTCGGGCTCGGCCAGTTGCGCCAGGTCGAGCGTTTCACCGAGAAGCGCCGGCAGCTCGCGCGCGCGTACTTCGACGCGTTCGAAGGCGGCGCTGCGGTGAAGCTCGGCGTCGGTCTGCCGCCGGAGAATTTCACCGACAGCAACTGGCACATGTTCCAGATCGCGCTGCCGCTCGAGAAGCTCGGGCTCACGCGCGCGGCGTTCATGGCCGAGATGAAGGAGCGCGGCATCGGCACGGGTCTGCATTACCCGGCGCTGCATCTCTTCACGCTGTATCGCGCGCGCGGCTTCAGGGAAGGCATGTTCCCGCACGCGGAGCGCTACGGCGCATCGACGGTCACGCTGCCGCTCTTCACGCTGATGAGCCCGGACGATGTGACGTACGTCGTGAAATCGATCAATGAGATCTGCGAGCAGTTCGCGGACCACAGCAAGAGCCACGGGTAACCAAGGACAACCAGCGCAACATGAGTCATATGGATTTTCCGGCGACCTCCCCCGAGCTTTCGGTGATCATCCCGGTGTACAACGAGCAGGAAGGGCTCGCCGCCCTCTTCGAGCGCCTCTATCCGGCGCTCGACGCGCTCGGTACGTCGTACGAGGTGATCTTCATCAACGACGGCAGCCGCGACAAATCGGCGGCGCTGCTCGCGCAGCAATTCCACGTGCGGCCCGACACCACGCGCGTCATTCTGCTGAACGGCAATTACGGCCAGCACATGGCGATCCTCGCGGGCTTCGAGCAGTCGCGCGGCGAGATCGTCGTCACGCTGGATGCCGACCTGCAGAATCCGCCGGAGGAAATCGGCAAGCTCGTCAGGAAGATGCGCGAGGGCTACGACTACGTCGGCACGATCCGTCAGCAGCGTCAGGACAGCCTGTGGCGCAAGAAGGCGTCGCGCGCGATGAACCGTCTGCGCGAGCGCATCACGAAGATCAAGATGACGGATCAGGGCTGCATGCTGCGCGCATACAGCCGCCATATCATCGATACGATCAACCGCTGCGGCGAGATCAACACGTTCATTCCGGCGCTCGCGTACACCTTCGCGCAGAATCCGATCGAAGTCGATGTCGCGCACGAGGAGCGTTTCGCCGGCGAATCGAAGTATTCGCTCTACAGCCTCATCCGCCTGAACTTCGATCTCGTCACGGGTTTCTCGGTCGTGCCGCTGCAATGGCTGTCGTTCATCGGCGTGATTCTTTCGGTCGGCTCGGCGGGCCTGTTCCTGCTGCTGTTGATTCGCCGCTTCATGTTCGGCGCGGAAGTTCAGGGTGTGTTCACCCTGTTCGCCATCACGTTCTTCATGCTCGGCGTGATCATCTTCGCGCTCGGGCTGCTCGGCGAATACATCGGCCGGATTTATCAGCAGGTGCGCGCGCGTCCGCGCTATCTCGTGCAGACGATCCTCGAGGAGCGCGAAGGCCTGCCCATGACGGCCAAGCCGCTTCCGGACCCGGTCCAGCGCGTGGCCATCGTCCGCGAGGAAGACGGCCAATGAAGCCGCGCGCAGTCGTCTTCGCGTATCACGACGTCGGCGTGCGCTGTCTGCAGGTGCTGCTCGCGCGCGGCGTCGATGTCGCGCTCGTCGTCACGCACGAAGACAGCGCGAGCGAGAACATCTGGTTCGGCAGCGTCGCGCAGGTCGCGGCGGAACACGGCATCGACACGATCACGCCCGCCGATCCGAAGTCGCCCGAGCTTCACGACACCGTGGAGAAGCTCGCGCCGGACTTCATCTTCTCGTTCTATTACCGGAACATGCTGCCGGTTTCGCTGCTCTCGCTCGCGCGGCGCGGCGCCTACAACATGCACGGCTCGCTGCTGCCGAAGTATCGCGGCCGCGTGCCGACGAACTGGGCGGTGCTCAACGGCGAGACCGAGTCCGGCGCGACGCTGCACGAAATGGCGGAGAAGCCCGACGCGGGCGCGATCCTCGCGCAGACGCCGGTGCCCATTCTCCCCGACGACACCGCGGCGCAAGTCTTCGACAAAACCGTCGTCGCGGCCGAGCAGACGCTCTGGCGCGTGCTGCCCGCCCTGCTCGCGGGCGAAGCGCCGCATCTGCCGAACGATCTCGCATCCGGCAGCTACTACGGCGGGCGCAAGCCGGAAGACGGGCGCATCGACTGGACGCAGCCGGCGCAGCGCGTCTACAACCTGATTCGCGCGGTCGCGCCGCCGTATCCGGGCGCATTCACGGATATCGGCGAGCACCGGTTCATCGTCGCGCGGGCGCGGCTCGTGCCCGAAACCGGCGCACCCGGCGTCTCTCCCGAAAGACTCGGTGAGCTGCGGAGTTTGCCCCCGGGCCTAAGGGTGGCGGATAATGCGCTGTTTGGCGTCTGCGGCGATGGCCGCGTCGTCGCCATCCGCGAGTTGCGCCATCGGCCGCTCGAGGCCGAAGGCGCTCCGTCAGGCGAAGCGCGCACCGTCGATCCCGCCGAAGTCGGCCGAATCATTCAATCCTCTCGTCATTCATGAAAAAAGTTCTGATCCTCGGTGTCAACGGCTTCATCGGCCATCACCTGTCCAAGCGCATCCTCGAGACCACCGACTGGGAAGTCTTCGGGATGGACATGCAAACCGATCGCCTTGGCGACCTCGCGAATCACGAGCGGATGCACTTCTTCGAAGGCGACATCACGATCAACAAGGAGTGGGTCGAGTATCACGTGAAGAAGTGCGACGTGATCCTGCCGCTCGTCGCGATCGCGACGCCCGCGACCTACGTGAAGCAGCCGCTGCGCGTGTTCGAGCTCGACTTCGAAGCGAACCTGCCGATCGTGCGCTCGGCGGTGAAGTACGGCAAGCATCTGGTGTTTCCGTCGACGTCCGAGGTGTACGGCATGTGCACCGACGAGCAGTTCGATCCGGAAAACTCCGTGCTGTCCTACGGTCCGATCAACAAGCCGCGCTGGATCTACGCGTGCTCGAAGCAGCTGATGGACCGCGTGATCTGGGGCTACGGCATGGAAGGGCTGAACTTCACCCTCTTCCGTCCGTTCAACTGGATCGGCCCGGGCCTCGACTCCATCTACACGCCGAAGGAAGGTTCGTCGCGCGTCGTGACGCAGTTCCTCGGCCACATCGTGCGCGGCGAGAACATCAGCCTCGTGGATGGCGGCGCGCAGAAGCGCGCGTTCACCGATATCGACGACGGCATCGGCGCGCTGATGAAGATCATCGAGAACAAGAACGGCGTGGCGACCGGCAAGATCTATAACATCGGCAATCCGAAGAACAACTTCTCGGTGCGCGAGCTCGCGAACAAGATGCTCGCGCTCGCGAACGAGTTCCCCGAATACGCCGACAGCGCGAAGAACGTGCAGCTCGTCGAGACCTCGTCGGGCGCGTATTACGGCACGGGCTATCAGGACGTGCAAAACCGCGTGCCGAAGATCGAGAACACGATGCAGGAGCTCGCCTGGGCCCCGCAAGCCACCATGGACGACGCGCTGCGGAAGATCTTCGAAGCGTACCGCGGACACGTGGGCGAAGCCCGCAAGCTCGTCGAGCAAGCGTAAGCAAGAGGAAGAAGCGTGGCCCGCATCGTTCTCAAGATCGACGTCGATACGTTGCGCGGCACGCGCGAGGGCGTGCCCAATCTCGGGCGTCTGCTCGACAAGTACAGCGCCCGCGCGACGTTCCTCTTCAGCCTCGGCCCCGATCACACCGGCTGGGCGCTCAGACGCGTGTTCCGGCCGGGCTTTCTCAAGAAGGTGTCGCGCACGTCCGTGGTCGAGCATTACGGCGTGAAGACGCTCATGTACGGCGTCCTTTTGCCGGGACCGGACATCGGCCGCGAAGCCGTGTCGGAGATGCGCGCCATCCACGAGGCCGGCTTCGAATGCGGCATCCACACGTGGGACCACGTCTACTGGCAGGACAACGTGCGTGCGCGCGACCGCGAATGGACCGTCGCGCAGATGCGGCAGAGCCATGCGCGCTTCATCGAGATCTTCGGGGCGCCGCCCGTCACGCACGGCGCCGCCGGCTGGCAGATGAACGGCTACGCGTTCGAGCAGATCGATGCGTGGGGCATGCGTTACGCATCGGACGGGCGCGGCCACACGCCGTACATCCCCGTGCTCGACGGCCGCACGCTCAACCACGTCCAGATGCCCACCACCCTGCCCACGCTCGATGAAGTGCTGGGCGTCGATGGCGTCGACGTAAGCAATGTCGCGGCGCATCTGCTGGGTCGCACGGAGAACAATCCGCACGATCAGGTGTTCACGCTGCACGCCGAGCTCGAAGGCCAGAAGCTCGCGCCGGTGTTCGAGCAACTGCTCGCCGGCTGGCGCGCGCAGGGACACAGCTTCGCCACGATGGGCGATTACCATGCGGCGCTGGACCGCTCGACGCTGCCCACGTACCCTGTGACGTGGGGCGAGATTCCGGGCCGCGCGGGCGAGCTGATCGTTCAGCCGGGCTGAAAGCAGCGCGCTGTGGCGGCACGTCGTCTCGTCGCTATTTCTCAGCTACCAAATCACAACAACTGGAGAAGCCTTCGTGTCAGTCGCAGTCGACCAGCCCGTTCCCGATTTCACCGCACCCGCGACGGGTGGCGAGTTCACGCTTTCGAGCCTGCGCGGCACGAAGGTCGTGCTCTTCTTCTACCCGAAGGACAACACGCCGGGCTGCACGACCGAAAGCCTGCAATTCCGCGATCACTACGACCAGTTCAAGGCGGCCGGCGCGGAAATCGTCGGAATCTCGCGCGACAGCGTGAAATCGCACGACAACTTCAAGGCGAAGCTGGAGCTGCCGTACACGCTGGTATCGGACGGCGACGAAGCCATCTGCTCGCTCTTCGATGTCATCAAAATGAAGAAAATGTATGGCAAGGAAGTGCGCGGCGTGGAGCGCTCGACCTTCCTCATCGACGCCAAAGGCGTGCTTCGTGGCGAGTTCCGCGGTGTCAAGGTGCCGGGCCACGTAGAGGCCATCGTCGAGGCTGTACAAGCGATTTGAGGCACGTTATATTGGACCGCAATGAGCGCCTGTCCTCCCCATTCCCTTTGCCTTAGCGCGAGCCGCCGTGCGCCAGTCGGCGCGGTCGGCATGGACCCCGGCTACGTGGACTCGGCAAGGGAAAGGCGCTCTGCAGCAGAAGTGAGCCGCTGGTTCCGGTAGTCGGAACGGCGGCTTTTTTATTTGGCGTCGCACAAAAGCCACGCTTCATCGGCTCGCGCGCGGCGTGTTGCATGCAACCTCCAAGGAGCAGATCGAAACTTAGGCGAACCGGCGATTTCGACAACGAAGCGCGCCACCGGGCGCAAACTGCGGGACCCGTATCGCTTCGAGGGCGTACGAGCAGGATGCGACAGGCGGCGCACGATACACGAACCCGATTCCTTTCGAGGGAACACCATGCCTTTGCCTACCGCCCCGGCCAAGCTCGGCCATCTCCTACCGGCTGAAGAATACAAGGCCAAAGCCCGGCCTTCGAAGCAGTCGAAAAAACAAGCCGCGGCGAGCGATGACGACGCGTACGGCGCGGTCGAGACCGTCGCCGCCGAACGTCCCGCGACCAACGCCGCGCACACGCTGCGCTCGATCGCGAGCGACGTGCTGACTCAGATTCCCGCCGAAGCGCACGCGGAAGCCGTCGTGCCGCCGCCCGCGCCCGGCACCGTGCCCACGCGCGGCCGAAAATCGAAACAGACCGCGGCGCTGCTCCAGCCCGCGCCCGCCGCGCGCGCCACGCCGGGCGAAGCCGAAGTCCGCGCGGAGCGCGCCGGGACGCCCGTCGCGCCCGCGCCGGCCGCTGCCACGGAAACCCGCGCGCAGAGCAAACGCCGCAAGAGCGCGGCAGCCGAAACCGAACTGCGCAAGCTTTTCGTGCTCGATACCAACGTGCTGATGCACGATCCGAGCTCGCTCTTCCGCTTCGAAGAACACGACGTCTATCTGCCGATGATGACGTTGGAAGAGCTCGACAACCACAAGAAGGGCATGTCGGAAGTGGCGCGCAACGCGCGTCAGGTGAGCCGCACGCTCGACGCGCTTGTCGCGGACGCGGGCAAGATGACCGAGGGCATTCCGCTCGCGTCGCAAGGCAACCGCGATGCGCTCGGCCGCCTCTACTTCCAGACGACGCTCACCGATATCGAGCCGGTCCAGGGCCTGCCCGTCGGCAAGGCGGATAACCAGATTCTCGGCGTCGTGCGCGCGCTGCAGAAGGAGCGTCCGGATCGCCAGGTCGTGCTGGTGTCGAAAGACATCAACATGCGCATCAAGGCGCACGCGCTCGGCCTGCCCGCCGAGGATTACTTCAACGATCAGGTTCTCGAGGACAAGGACCTGCTCTACTCGGGCGTGCGCGCGCTGCCGCAGGACTTCTGGACCCGGCACGCGAAGGGCATGGAGAGCTGGCAGGACACCAAGACCGGCACGACGTACTACCGCGTCACCGGGCCGCTGTGCCCTTCGATGCTCGTCAACGAGTTCGTCTATCTCGAGCCGCAGAACGGCGAGCCGTCGTTCCACGCGGTCGTGCGCGAGCTGAACGGCAAGACCGCGCTCCTGCAGACGCTGCGCGACTACGGTCATCACAAGAACAACGTGTGGGGCATCACGGCGCGCAACCGCGAGCAGAACTTCGCGCTCAACCTGTTGATGAACCCGGAAGTCGATTTCGTCACGCTGCTCGGTCAGGCGGGCACCGGCAAGACGCTGATGGCGCTCGCCGCGGGCCTCGCTCAAGTGCTTGATGACAAGCGCTACAACGAGATCATCGTGACGCGCGCGACGGTGCCGGTCGGGGAGGATATCGGCTTTCTGCCCGGCACCGAGGAAGAGAAGATGCAGCCGTGGATGGGCGCCTTCGACGACAACCTCGAAGTCCTGCAGAAAACCGACGACGCCGCCGGCGAATGGGGCCGCGCCGCGACGCAGGAGCTGATCCGCTCGCGCCTCAAGGTGAAGAGCATGAACTTCATGCGCGGCCGCACCTTCGTCGACAAGTACGTGATCATCGACGAGGCGCAAAACCTCACGCCGAAGCAGATGAAGACGCTCGTCACGCGCGCGGGCCCGGGCACGAAGATCGTGTGCCTCGGCAACATCGCGCAGATCGACACGCCTTATCTGACTGAAGGCAGCTCGGGCCTCACGTATGTCGTCGATCGCTTCAAGGGCTGGACGCACAGCGGTCACGTGACGCTCGCGCGCGGCGAACGTTCGCGTCTCGCCGACTACGCGTCCGACATTCTGTAAGCGCGCGGCATTCATCGCGATGAGCGGCCCGGCGGAGCGATCCGCCGGGCCGCTTTCTTTTGTCTGAACGTTCCGCGGTTGCAACACTTACGGCATAAACTTCATGTAAATCCTCAAGACATCTTGCTGCACGCCCGTTCGGCGGATTAGTATCGGCACACTGCCCTTTCTGGCGCGTTTTCGCTCGCCTATTGCAATGCGTCGAATCTGGTTGCTGCTTCTCGTTGCCGTGGTGCTCGCCGCGTGTGGAACCGCGCCGCAGCAGACGGCGCGCAAGCCCGCCGCCAGCACGAACGCCAATCGCACCTACAAACCGCCGCCCGGCTTCCCGAATTTCGTCGATCACAGCGTCGGGCGCGAGGAAATCTCCATTCAGGCGATGTCGCTCGTCGGCGTGCCGTACCGTTGGGGCGGCAATACGCCGGACGCCGGATTCGATTGCAGCGGGCTCGTGCGCTATGTCGTCGATCGCGCGGCGTCGGTCAATCTGCCGCGCACGACGGCGGAGATGAGTTCGCGCGGCGATTCCGTCGAGCCGGACGAAATCGCGACGGGCGATCTGGTCTTCTTCAACACGACCGGGCGGCCGCATTCGCACGTGGGCATCTACGTCGGCAAATTGCGCTTCGTGAATGCGCCGTCGACGGGCGGCACCGTGCGGCTCGACTATCTGACGAATCCGTATTGGGCAAAGCGCTTCGACGGCATCCGGCGCGTTGCGGCGCCCAAGGCAGCGCCGACGCCGTTCGATGCGCCCACATACATGGCATCGCCGGCGCAGACGCCTGCGCCCGCTCCGGCGCCGGCCTACGCCCGGCAAGCAGCGCCGGCGAACGCCGACGCCTTCGAGCCGCCGCCCTCGTCCCTGAACGCGGCGCAGCGTCAGGCGCAGGCCGCGGGCGCGACCGCGCCTTCCGTCGCGACGATCAACGCGTCGTCCGATCCGATCCAGGCCGCCGCCGACGCCTTCGAGCCGCCGCCGCCGACCTCGCGCGCCGCGCGCCAGCAGGCACGCGCTGCCCAGGCACCGGCCGAACCCGCGGACTCCACCGAACCGCCCGTGCGCGTGATGCGCGCGTCCACCGGCTCGCTCGCCGCGCCGCGCCCCGCACAAAGCGACGATCCCATCGCGCGCTTCGCCACTGGCAGCAACTGACGCGCGCTGTACGTCTCTGCTATCGTGTTCCGATCATCTTCATCGGAGCGCGGCATCATGGACCTGGGACTCGCGGGCAAGGTCGTCCTGATCACGGGCGGCAGCAAGGGAATCGGATTCGCATGCGCGAAAGCGTTCGCGAGCGAAGGCGCGAAAGTCGCGATCGTCTCGCGCGATGCCGCGAATCTCGCCCGCGCCCGCGAGCAGCTGGCGAGCGCCGGTCATCACGTCCATCTCGCCCGCGCCGATCTGCACGAGGCGCACAGCGCCGAGGATGTCGTCGAGGAAGCGAGCGCCGCGCTCGGACCGATCGATATTCTCATCAACAGCGCCGGCGCCGCGCGCCGCTACGATCCGGATACGCTCGATGCCGCCGCCTACAAGGCCGCGATGGACGCCAAGTACTTCTCCTATGTCTATCCGCAGCAAGTGGTGCTGAAGCGCATGGCCGAGCGCCTGCGCAACGATCCGCAGACCGAGCCCGGCGCGATCGTCAATATCGTCGGGATGGGCGGAAAGATCGCGACGGACATCCACATCGCGGGCGGCGCGGCCAATGCGGCGCTGATGCTCAACACGGTCGGGCTGGCGCATCACTATGCGAAGCTCGGCATCCGCATCAACGCGATCAATCCGGGCGCGACGCTGACCGAACGTGTCGAGGAAGCGCTCGAACTCGAAGCGACGCGCCAGGGCATCACGCGCGATCAGGTACTCGCCGACAGCCAGGCCAAAGTGCCGCTCGGGCGCTACGCGAAGCCGGAGGAAATCGCCGACGTGGCGCTCTTTCTGGCGAGCCGCCGCGCGAGTTACGTGTCGGGCGCGATCATTCCGATGGACGGAGTGTCGTCGCCGATCATCTGACGCGCTTCGGCCCCGAAAGCGTTCGGGGCCGAAGGCAAGGTGGAACCCTTACAGGAAGCGGTGGCCGACCCACCAGCCCGCTGCCGCGAGCGCTGCGGATGCGGGAATGGTCAGAATCCACGCCCACACGATATTGCCTGCGACGCCCCAGCGCACCGCGCTGAACTTCTGCGTCGCGCCGACGCCGACGATCGCGCCGGTGATCGTATGCGTCGTGGAAACGGGAATGCCGAGGAACGACGCCATGAAGAGCGTGAGCGCCCCGCCCGTCTCCGCGCAGAATCCGCCGACGGGCTTGAGCTTCGTGATCTTCTGACCCATCGTCCGCACGATGCGCCAGCCGCCGAACAGCGTGCCCAGGCCCATCGAGAGATAGCAGAGACCGATCACCCAGATCGGCGGCGCTTCGGACGTCACGGAGGAATAGCCGGTCGCGATCAGCAGCATCCAGATGATGCCGATGGTCTTCTGCGCATCATTGCCGCCGTGGCCGAGCGAATACAGGCCGGCGGACACGAGCTGCAAGCGGCGGAAGCGCCGGTCGACCTTCGAAGGCGGCGTGCGGAAATACAGCCACGACACGAGCAGCATGAAGAACGAGCCGAGCACGAAGCCGAGCAGCGGCGAAATGAAAATGAACGCGACGGTTTTGAGCAGCCCGTCCCAGTTCAGCGATGCCCAGCCCGACTTGGCGAGCGCCGCGCCGACGAGACCGCCGATCAGCGCATGCGACGAGCTCGAGGGAATGCCGTAGATCCACGTGACGATGTTCCAGCCGATCGCCCCCACGAGCGCGCCGAAGATGACGTAGTGATCGACGATTTCGGGATCGATCGTGCCCTTGCCGACGGTCGCGGCGACCTTCAGGTGGAAGATGAAATACGCGATGACGTTGAACGCCGCGGCGAACGCGACCGCCTGCTGCGGCTTGAGCACGCCGGTAGAAACGACCGTCGCGATGGAGTTGGCGGCGTCGTGAAAGCCGTTCATGAAGTCGAACGCGAGTGCGACTATGACGAGCAAGGCGACTGCCCAAATGGCAAGTTGAATCGAATGCATCAGTTGGTTTTGTTTTGACCGGTCTGGAAATGCGCTGCCGGTTTTTCGTGCGGGCGCGCTGGCTTGCCGCGCGCCGCGGGTTCGGACGACTTGATCAGGCGTTTTCCAGCACGATGCCTTCGATGATGTTCGCGACGTCCTCGCACTTGTCGGTGATCGTCTCGAGCAGTTCGTAGATCGCCTTCAGCTTGATGAGCGTCTTCACGTCGTCTTCCTCGCGGAAGAGCTTCGACATCGCCGAGCGCAGCACGCGGTCGGCATCCGACTCGAGGCGGTCGATTTCCTCGCAGATCTTCAGGATCTCGCTTGCGCGCTTCATATCTGCCAGCAATTCGACGGCCTGCTGCACGCGCGTGACCGTGCTCGTGCAGATATGCGCGAGCTGGCTCGCCTCCGACGTCACGGAGCGCACGTCATACAGCGAAATGGCCGTGGCGACGTCCTCCATCAGGTCGAGGATGTCGTCCATCGTGGTGATGAGCTTGTGGATTTCGTCGCGGTCGAGCGGCGTGATGAACGTCTTGTGCAGCAGATCGATGGTCTCGTGCGTGAGCTTGTCGGCGCGCTTTTCGTTCGCCTGCACGTTCTGCTTGTGGACCTCGGCTTCGTCGAGGTTGTCGATCAGGAGTTCGAGCTCGCGGCTGGCATCGACCATGCATTTCGCGTGCGCGTTGAAGATCTCGAAGAATTTGCCCTCGGTGGGCATGAAACGACCGAACATGAAATTCCCGTTAAATGGGTCAGTTTTGAGGCGGACATCAAACTGACATATTGTACCTGCGCACACTACCCCGCGCACCGCGCGTGCCTGACGCGCGACTTGCGGGTGTCGCGACACATTGACAGTGGATGCGGTGGAGCGTTTATTCGCCGCCGTAGAAGTTCTGCGCGCCGGCGAAATTATCGAACTTCGTGTATTGGCCGTGGAAAGTCAGACGTACCGGACCGATCGGACCGTTACGCTGCTTGCCGATGATGATCTCGGCGGTGCCCTTGTCGGGGCTGTCGGGGTTGTAGACTTCGTCGCGGTAGATGAAAAGAATGACGTCCGCGTCCTGTTCGATAGCGCCCGATTCGCGCAGGTCCGACATGATCGGGCGCTTGTTCGGCCGCTGCTCGAGACCGCGGTTCAGCTGCGACAGCGCGATCACCGGCACGTCGAGTTCCTTCGCGAGACTCTTCAGCGAACGCGAAATTTCGGAGATTTCAGTCGCGCGGTTTTCGCCGCCGCCCGAGCCGCTCATCAGCTGCAAATAGTCGACGATGATCAGACCGAGCTTGCCGCATTGCCGCGACAGACGGCGCGCGCGCGAGCGCAGTTCCATCGGGTTCAGACCGCCGGTTTCGTCGATGAAAAGCTGCGCCTCGCTCATTTTCTGCACGGCGTGCGTGAGCTTCGGCCAGTCTTCGTCGGTCAGCCGCCCCGTGCGCATGCGATGCTGGTCGAGCCGGCCGACCGAGCCGAGCATACGCATCGTCAGTTGCGTGCCGGGCATTTCCATCGAGAACACTGCAACGGGCAAGCCGTATTCCACCGCGACGTATTCGCCGATATTCATCGAGAACGCGGTCTTACCCATCGACGGGCGGCCCGCCACGATGATCAGCTCGCCGCCGTGCATGCCCGAGGTCATGCGATCGAGATCGACGAAGCCTGTCGGCGTGCCGGTGACGTCGCTCGGATTGGCCGTGTGATAAAGCGTGTCGATGCGCTCGACGACCTGCGTCAGCAGCGGCCCGATCTCGAGAAAGCCCTGCGTGCCGCGCGAACCTTCCTCGGCGATCGAGAACACGCGCGCTTCGGCTTCATCGAGAATCTGGCGGACTTCCTTGCCTTGCGGATTGAAGGCGTCGGCGGAGATTTCATCCGCGACCGAAACCAGGCGGCGCAGCACCGCGCGATCGCGCACGATTTCGGCATAGCGGCGGATATTCGCCGCGCTCGGCGTGTTTTGCGCCAGCGCGTTCAGATACGCGAGCCCGCCCACTTCCTCGGCCTTGCCGGCCATCGTGAGCGCTTCGTAGACGGTGATCACGTCCGCCGGACGCGTCGCCGCGATCAGCTTGCCGATGTGCTCGTAGATGATGCGATGGTCGTAGCGATAAAAATCGCCCTGATGCATGACATCGGCGATGCGGTCCCATGCGGCATTGTCCAGCAGCAGGCCGCCGATCACGGATTGCTCGGCTTCGATCGAGTGCGGCGGGACCTTCAGCGCGTCGAGTTGCGGGTCTTTGGACGGAGCGTTCATGGGGTGGGATTATCGAACAATGGCCGTGCGTGGACAATAAAAAATGGCAGGAGCCATGAAGCTCCTGCCATTTTCATACTGCTCGCGAGGCACGAAGCCTCGCCTGAAACTTACGCGTGCTCGCCGAGCACCGACACCGTGACGTCGACCAGCACGTCCGTATGCAGCGCCACTTGAACCGGATGGTCGCCGACCATCTTGATCGGGCCTTGCGGCAGACGCACTTGCGCCTTTTCGACTTCCGCGAAGCCTTGCTTCTTCAGCGCGTCAGCGATGTCCGCGTTCGTGACCGAACCGAACAGACGGCCATCGACGCCAGCCTTCTGGCCGATCTGAACCGTGAAGCCGTTCAGCTTTTCGCCTTGCGCTTGTGCGGCTGCCAGCTTTTCAGCGGCGACCTTTTCGAGATCCGCGCGGCGAACTTCGAATTCAGCGATTGCGTCCTTGGTCGCGCGGCGAGCCTTCTTGCCGGGGATCAGGAAGTTACGTGCGTAGCCGTCCTTGACCTTGACGATATCGCCGAGGTTGCCCAGGTTGACGACCTTTTCCAAAAGAATGATTTGCATTTTTGGCTTTCCTTAGTGCGTCGTCTGATTAGGCCTTGTGCAGGTCGGTGTACGGCAGGAGCGCCAGGAAACGCGCGCGCTTGATTGCCGTGTCGAGCTGGCGCTGATAGTGCGCCTTCGTGCCAGTCAGACGAGCCGGCGTGATCTTGCCGTTTTCGCCGATGAAGTCCTTCAGCGTTTCCGTGTCCTTGTAGTCGATGTACTCGACGCCGGCTGCCGTGAAACGGCAGAACTTCTTGCGCTTGAAGAGCGGGTTTTGTTGCTGACGACGCTTGTCGAATTTCTTACCAGTCGGGCGGGGCATGATTAGTCCTTTCCAATGTCCTGCAATTCTGTGATGTGAAACACCAGGGTTCGCGCGTTACGGCTCTTTTTCGCCAGAAAGCCGGTGAAGCGTGTTTCGACGCCCATCGGACAGCTTTCCAGCTTGCCGCTCGCTTCGCCGGCCGCTACCGCCTGCATGGTCAGTTCGATCTTTCGGGCAATGCCCGCTTCGACGACTTCCGCTGCGTGTTGCAACGTGACGCTCGCGATCGGGATGCCGGCGGGCGTGTACCGCACCGGTTCGCGTTCCACGACGCTTGCTGTCAGTTGCAGCCGGTTCACTTAAAGTGTTCGATCCTGGTGGCTTGACAGTTCGAAACTGTCCTTAAGCCTGCGCTTCGGACGGCTGGCTGGCCGCCTTCTTGGCTTCTTCGCGCTGCACTTCCTTCATCATCGGCGACGGGCCGGTTTCGGCCTTCTTCATCTTGACGATGAGGTGACGCAGAACGGCGTCATTGAACTTGAACGCGTGCTCCAGCTCTTCGAGCGTGGCTTGATCGCATTCGATGTTCATGCAGACGTAGTGAGCCTTCGCGAGTTTCTCGATCATGTAGGCCAGTTGGCGGCGGCCCCAGTCCTCGATGCGGTGGATCTGGCCACCGTGCGACGTGATCGTGCCCTTGTAGCGCTCGATCATCGCGGGCACTTGCTCGCTCTGATCGGGGTGCACGATAAATACGATTTCGTAATGA
This sequence comes from Caballeronia calidae, assembly GCF_900044055.2. Classification (GTDB taxonomy): domain Bacteria; phylum Pseudomonadota; class Gammaproteobacteria; order Burkholderiales; family Burkholderiaceae; genus Caballeronia; species Caballeronia calidae. Next base: position 169,668 of record NZ_FCOX02000007.1, read on the forward strand.
CGCATATTCACTCCTTGTGCTGACTTGTGGATTGAAGCCACCCGGGCGTCGGACCGGTGCGGCAAGTGAGAAGCCCAAGATTATAGCTTGATGACTCCGCTCACGCAAATGCAATTTCGAGCGTCTTTTCAAGCAGTTAGCGCCCGAGGGCGGGCTCCTGCTGCGATTCTCCGGGAAGCGTGAGCGGACGGCTCCAGTAACCGGTCTGCGCGTAGATTTCCTTAAGATAATCAATGAAGTAGCGCACACGCGCAGGAACGTAGCGCTGCTGTGGATACACGGCCAGAATGTCGTAATCGGGCAGCTCGAAGTCGTCGAGAACGGTTTCCAGCTCGCCCGACTCCAGTTGCCGCTGGATTTCCCAAGTCGAGCGCCAGCCGAGCCCGAGCCCCTCCGACGCCCAGCGGTGCAGCAGTTCGCCGTCGTTGCAATCGAGATTGCCCGTGACGCGCACCGTCACGACTTTCCCGTTGCGCCGGAAATACCAGCCGCGGTTCTGGCCGCCCTGGAGATTGAACGCGAGGCAGTTGTGATTCGGCAGATCTTCGAGCGTTTTCGGCCGCCCGTGCTTCCTGAAGTACGCCGGCGTGCCGCACACGACGCGCCGGTTGCTGGCGAGCTTCACCGCGACGAAGTTCGGATCGACCGTTCCGCCGATGCGGATCGACAGGTCGTAACCCTCGCGCACCAGATCGACGACGCGATCGGTCAGATTGAAGGACACCTGCAATTCGGGCTTGTCGCGCACGAACGGCGGCGCGTGCGGCGCCACATGCATGCGTCCGAACGCCGCCGGCGCCGACACGATCAGATGCCCGCCCACCGCGCGCCGCCCTGCCGTGAGTTCGTTTTCCGCCTGATCCCACTCAGAGAGCAGATTCTTGCAGCGCTCGAGAAAGGCCGCGCCCTCTTCGCTGACGACCAGCCTGCGCGTCGAGCGATACATCAGCTTCACGCCGAGCCGCTTTTCGAGCGCGTCGATGCGCCGACCGAGAATCACGGGCGACACGCCCTCTTCCAGCGCCGCCGCGGCCAGGCTGCCCGCCTCGGCCACGCGCACGAAGGTTTCTATCTGCTTGAAGCGGTCCATCTCGTGTCTCCGGCTGCGCGCTGGCCGCAAAGCCGCGCGGCATCGTCATTCCATACTTTTTGTTTGGGAAAAAGCGACTCCAGCTGATCTTATCAAACCTTTTTCACAGAATTAAAGTGCAACGGAACCCTGCATGAATGCAGACAGAATTTTCGGATAGAGACCCCAGGAAGGAGACAACCATGCCCAAGATGAGAGCCGTTGACGCAGCCGTCCTCGTGCTGGAAAAAGAAGGAATCGATACCGCGTTCGGCGTGCCGGGCGCGGCCATCAACCCGTTCTACTCGGCGATGAAGAAGTCGGGCGGCATCAGCCACGTGCTCGCGCGCCACGTCGAAGGCGCATCGCACATGGCGGAAGGTTATACCCGCGCGGCGCCCGGCAACATCGGCGTTTGCATCGGCACGTCGGGCCCGGCGGGCACGGACATGATCACCGGGCTGTATTCGGCTCAGGCCGACTCCATCCCCATTCTCGCGATCACCGGCCAGGCGCCGCGCGCGCGTCTTTACAAGGAAGATTTCCAGGCCGTCGATATCGAATCGATCGCCAAGCCCGTCACGAAATGGGCCGTCACGGTGCGCGAGCCGGCGCTCGTGCCGCGTGTGTTCCAGCAGGCGTTCCATCTGATGCGCTCGGGCCGTCCGGGTCCGGTGCTGGTCGATCTGCCGATCGACGTGCAGCTCGCCGAGATCGAATTCGACATCGACACGTATGAGCCGCTGCCGGTCTACAAGCCGAAGGCGACGCGCGCGCAGATCGAAAAGGCGCTGACGATGCTCAACGACGCGGAAAAGCCGTTGATCGTCTCCGGCGGCGGCGTGCTCAACGCGGCGGCGGAAAACCTGCTCGTCGAATTCGCGGAAACGCTCGGCGTGCCCGTCATTCCGACGCTGATGTCGTGGGGCGCGATTCCCGACGATCACCCGCTGATGGCCGGCATGGTCGGCCTGCAGACGTCGCACCGCTACGGCAACGCGACGATGCTCGCCTCCGACTTCGTGCTCGGCATCGGCAACCGCTGGGCGAATCGTCACACCGGCAGCGTCGAGGTTTACACCAAGGGCCGTAAGTTCGTGCACGTGGATATCGAGCCGACGCAGATCGGCCGCGTGTTCGGGCCGGACCTCGGCATCGTGTCGGACGCGAAGGCCGCGCTCGAACTGTTCGTCGAAGTGGCGAAGGAATGGAAGGCCGCGGGCAAGCTCAAGGATCGCGGCGCATGGGTTGCGGATTGCCAGCAGCGCAAGCGCACGATGCTGCGCAAGACGCACTTCGAAAACGTGCCGATGAAGCCGCAGCGCGTCTACGAAGAGATGAATCTCGCGTTCGACCGCGACACCTGCTTCGTGACGACGATCGGTCTGTCGCAGATCGCGGGCGCGCAATTCCTGCACGTGTTCAAGGCGCGCAACTGGATCAACTGCGGTCAGGCCGGCCCGCTCGGCTGGACGATTCCCGCCGCGCTCGGCGTGCGTGCGGCCGATCCGTCGCGCAAGATCGTCGCGCTCTCGGGTGACTACGACTTCCAGTTCATGATCGAAGAGCTCGCCGTGGGCGCGCAGTTCAAGCTGCCGTACGTGCATGTGGTCGTGAACAACTCGTACCTCGGCCTGATCCGTCAGGCGCAGCGCGGCTTCGACATGGACTACTGCGTGCAGCTCGCGTTCGACAACATCAACGCGCCCGAGCTCGAAGGTTATGGCGTCGATCACGTGGCGGTGGCCGAAGGTCTCGGCTGCAAGGCGCTGCGCGTGCACAAGCCGGAAGACATCGCGCCTGCATTGAAGCAAGCGCAAGCCCTGGCCGCCGAACATCAGGTGCCGGTGGTCGTCGAGATGATTCTCGAGCGCGTGACCAACATCGCGATGGGCACCGAGATCGACGCGATCAACGAGTTCGAAGAGCTCGCCGAAACGAAGGCCGACGCGCCGACCGCCATCACGCCGCTGGACTGAAGCATCGCCGCCGCGCGTCCGATCGACCGGACGCGCGGCGCCCCTCCACTGACCGACCATCAGGAAAGAACAATGCCGAAATTTGCCGCGAATTTGACCATGCTGTTCAACGAAGTCCCGTTCCTCGACCGCTTCGCGGCGGCGGCGAACGCGGGTTTCAAGGCGGTCGAGTTCCTGTTTCCTTACGCGTTCTCGATCAGCGATATCCAGACGCGCCTGAAGGACAACGACCTGCGGATCGTGCTGCACAACCTGCCCGCGGGCAACTGGGAAGCGGGCGAGCGCGGCATCGCCTGTTTGCCGGATCGCGTCGCGGAATTCCGCGAAGGCGTGCCGCGCGCGATCGAATACGCGAAGGCGCTGAACGTGCCGCAACTGAACTGCCTCGTCGGCATTCCGACGGCGGGTGTATCGGCGGATCAGGCGCGCGCGACCATCGTCGAGAACCTGCGTTTTGCAGCGGAAGCGCTCAAGAAGGAAGGCATCAGGCTGCTCGTCGAGCCGTGCAACGCGTACGACATTCCGGGCTTCGCGCTGAACCGCTCGAAGGAAGGCCTCGACGTGATTCAGGCGGTCGGCTCGGACAACCTGTTCCTGCAGTACGACATCTATCACATGCAGCGCATGGAAGGCGAGCTCGCCGCGACGATCAAGAAGAACCTGCCGAAGATCGCGCATATCCAGCTCGCCGACAACCCCGGCCGCAACGAACCGGGTACGGGCGAAATCAACTACCCGTTCCTGTTCGGGCTGCTCGACGAGATCGGCTATGAAGGCTGGATCGGCTGCGAGTACAAGCCGCTCAACGGCACCGAAGCGGGCCTCGGCTGGCTGCAAAGCATTGGCGGAATGAAGGCGCACGCCGCCGCTTAAATCTGACACACAGGAGGAGCTCGAAGTATGGCAACGATCGGTTTCATCGGCCTCGGCATCATGGGCGCGCACATGGCGCGCAATCTCATCAAGGGCGGCCACTCGCTCGTCGTGAACGGCAAGTATCCGGTGCCGGACGATATCCGCGCGCAGACGAAAGTCGTGGAAGATTCGAGCGCGGTCGCGCAGGCGAGCGAGATCGTCATCACGATGGTGCCCGACACGCCCGATGTCGCCAATGTGCTGTTCGCCGATGACGGCGTCGCGAAGGGTCTCACGAAGGGCAAGCTCGTCATCGACATGAGCTCGATCGCGCCGCTGGAAACGCAGGAGTTCGCGAAGAAGATCAACGCGCTCGGCTGCGACTACCTCGACGCGCCGGTCTCGGGCGGCGAAGTCGGCGCACGCGAAGCGACGCTCACGATCATGGTCGGCGGCCCGGAAAAGTCGTTCAACATCGCCAAGCCGCTTTTCGAACTGATGGGCAAGAACATCTCGCTCATCGGCGACAACGGCGCGGGCCAGACCTGCAAGGTCGCGAACCAGATCATCGTCGCGCTGAACATCGAGGCGGTCGCGGAAGCGCTGCTCTTCGCGGCCCGCTCGGGCGCGGATCCCGAGCGCGTGCGCAAGGCACTGATGGGCGGCTTCGCGTCGTCGCGCATTCTCGAAGTGCATGGCGAGCGCATGACGAAGCGCACCTTCAATCCGGGCTTCCGCATCGAACTGCATCAGAAGGACCTGAACCTCGCGCTCGACGGCGCGCGCAAGATGGGCCTCGCCCTGCCCCATACCGCGAGCGCTCAGCAGCTTTTCAGCGTGTGCGCGGCGAATGGCGGCAAGGCGTGGGATCACTCGGCGCTCGTGCGCGCGCTCGAGATCATGTCGAACTTCCAGGTGGCGGACGAGCCGCAGCAAGCCAAGGCTGCGTAACGTCCCATACCTGAACCGTGGGGCGTCCCGCGTATGGGCACGCGGGACAAATGTCGCTCTGGGCTGAGGGCGGCAAGTGGGGTCCGAGAGCGGCACCCGGCGGTGCGCCGGGTAAGCCTTGGTCGGTCAGACGGTTTGTCGTCGGGTGTCCGCGTCGGATTGTTGCAAACTGCGTCCTATCCTTGATGCATGGGGGATGCTACAAATCCTTTTGTTGAAACTCAGAACTATCTGGTAGCGATCGCGACTAACGTGCCTAGACTTCGCGGGCCGTATCAACATCGTCAATCAAGGAGTTAAACAATGGGTATCCTCAGCTTTATCAAGGAAGCAGGCGAGAAACTCTTCGGCGCTGCCACGCCGAGCGCACAGGCGGCTCCCGCTGCCGCGCCCGTCGATGTCGCCGCGCTGAATCAGAAAGCAGGTGAAGCCATCGCGACGTACATCCGCTCGCAAGGTCTCAACGCCGACAATCTCGACGTGAAGTATGACGGCGCATCGCATACGGTGACCGTGTCGGGCCAGGCGCCGGATCAGGCCACGAAGGAAAAGATCCTCGTCGCCGCGGGCAACGTGCAGCACGTCGACAAGGTGGACGATCAGCTGACCGTGCCGAACGCAGCGCCCGAGTCGCAGTATTACACCGTCGTGTCGGGCGACAATCTCTGGAAGATCGCCGAGAAGTATTACGGCAATGGCTCGAAGAACGATCTGATCTTCGAAGCGAACAAGCCGATGCTGAAGAGCCCGGACAAGATCTATCCGGGACAGGTGCTGCGCATTCCGGCGGCCTGACACTTCTCGATTGCCTGAATGAAGAAAACGCGAACCCTGGTTCGCGTTTTTGCTTTTCAGTAGCTGTCGAAGATGCGTTGCAGATCTTTCGCGCCCGCCGATAGCGCGAGCAGCAAGAGCACGCGCGCCTTGTACGGATTGAGCGTGCCCGCGCTGACGGTACCAAGCGCGTCGTCGTTGGCCGCGCCGTTGCGCATCACATGACCCGAGCCCACGCGCGATGCACGCACCACCGCGACGCCCTGCTTCACCGCATCGGCGAGTGCCTGCGTGAGCGTCGCGTGCATCGAGCCGTTGCCCGTGCCCGCGACGACGATACCCTTCACGCCCGCCGCGACGAGCGCATCGACCGTCACGCGCGATGCATCCGCGTAGCTCGCGACGATCTCGACCATCGGCCATTGCTCCGTCACCGCGAATTCACTCGCGGCGGTATGCGGCCGCACGACCGTGCGCTGAAACTCCACGCGTCCGTCCTGCACGAAGCCGAGCGGGCCGGTTTCGGGCGAACGGAATGCATCGACGGCATAGGTGCTCGTCTTGGTGACATCGCGCGCGCTGTGAATCTGGTTGTTGAACGCGACGAGCACGCCCTTGCCTGCCGCGTCCTTCGACGCCGCGACCGTGACCGCGTTGAGCAGGTTCAGCGGACCATCGGCGGAAAGCGCTGTGGACGGACGCATCGCCGCCGTCAGCACGACGGGCTTCGCGCTCTTCACCGTGAGATGCAGCAGGTACGCGGTTTCTTCGAGCGTATCGGTGCCGTGCGTGACGACGACGCCGTCGATATCGTCCTGCGCGAGCAGTTCGTCGATGCGGCGGCTGAGCGCGGTCCACAGCGCGGCGCTCATGTCCTTGCTGTCGATGCTCGCGATCTGCTCTGCATGAATCTGCGCGACGGCGCCGAGCGCGGGCACCGCATCGAGCAATTTGTCGACGCCGACGACGCCCGCCTTGTAGCCCGCCGTCTTCGATGCATCGCCCGCCTGTCCGGCGATGGTGCCGCCCGTTGCGAGCACGGCGATGCGAGGTAGAGAGGATGTGTTCATGCCGGCGATTGTAAATCAGCCGGCATGCGATTCACGCTGGATTCACGCTGGATTCACGCTGGATTCACGCTGGATTCACGCTGGATTCACGCTGCAATCACGCCGCCTCGCGAAGCTGGGCCGCGATCTGCGCTTCGTCGAGCTGCGGCGCGAACATCTCGATCAGCCGGTACGCATACGCGCGCAGGAACGCGCCCTTTCGCAGGCCCACACGCGTCGTGCTCGCTTCGAACAGATGCTGTGTGTCGAGCGCCACCAATTCGGTGTCGCGCTTCGCGTCATACGCCATCGCCGCGACGATGCCGATGCCCATGCCGAGCTCGACATACGTCTTGATGACGTCGGCGTCGATTGCGGTGAGCACGATATCGGGCATCGCGCCCGCGCTCGCGAACGCCTGATCGACGTGCGAACGGCCGGTGAAGTCCTGGTCATAAGTGACGATCGGATATTCGGCGATCTGTTCCAGCGTGATGTGCTCGCGCCCGACGAGCGGATGATCCTTCGGCACCACGACCGTGTGATGCCACGAGTAGCACGGGAACGTGACGATGTCGGGATAACGGTCGAGCGCTTCCGTCGAAATGCCGATATCCGCCTCGCCGTTGATGATCATCTGCGCGATCTGCTGCGGGCTGCCCTGGCGCAACGCGAGATGCACCTTCGGGAAGACCTCGGTGAACTGGCGGATGACCTTCGGCAGCGCGTAACGCGCCTGCGTGTGCGTCGTCGCGACGACGAGATGGCCGTTATCCTGATCCGCGAACTGACGCGCGACGCGCCGCAGGTTCTCCGCGTCGAGCAGCATGCGCTCGATCAGCTGATGCACTTCCTTGCCCGGCTCCGTGAGCCCGGTGAGACGCTTGCCGCGGCGAATGAAGATATCGACGCCGAGTTCGTCCTCGAGATCCTTGATCTGCTTCGACACGCCCGACTGCGACGTATAGAGCACATTCGCGACCTCGGTCAGATTCATGTTCTGACGCACGGCCTCGCGCACGAAGCGCAATTGCTGGAAATTCATGTGTACCTCTCTCGTGATGCTTTTATGTTGTTATGTCATTGCGCCGGAAACACGCGCAGCGCGCGCGGCACGGCGGTCACGCCGTCGCCGATATCGAGCTTGAGCGCGCGCCATGCCTCGCGATCCAGTTCCGCCTCGATCACGCCGCCCGCGCTGCCTTCGAGCTCTACGCGCACGGAGCCGCCCAGCGTCACGACGCGCCGCACGCCGACCACGATGCCGTCGCGATGCGCGCCATCCGCCGGATACAGCGCGATGTCATGCGGGCGCACATACGCGAGCGCGCGACCGCTGAAGTGCGCCTCAGCGGCGATCGGGCTCGCGGCGCCATCGGCGATGAAGCCGGTCGCATCGACCTTGCCCTGCAGCCGGTTCGCCGCGCCGAGAAACTCGTAGACGAACGACGTCTGCGGATGATCGTACACGTCTTGCGGGCTGCCCACCTGCTCCACCCGCCCGTGATTCATCACGACGATGCGATCCGCCACTTCGAGCGCCTCTTCCTGGTCGTGCGTGACGAAGAGCGTCGAGATATGCAGATCGTCGTGCAGGCGGCGCAGCCAGCTGCGCAGCTCCTTGCGCACCTTGGCATCGAGCGCGCCGAACGGCTCGTCGAGCAGCAGCACTTTCGGCTCGACGGCGAGCGCGCGCGCCAGCGCAATGCGCTGCCGCTGACCGCCCGACAGCTCCGATGGAAAGCGCTCCGCGAGCCAGTCGAGCTGCACGAGCTTCAGAAGCTCATGCACCTTCTCGCGGATCTTGGCCTCGCTCGGACGTTCGCGGCGCGGCTTCACGCGCAGCCCGAACGCGACGTTCTCGAACACGGTCATGTGCCGGAAAAGCGCGTAATGCTGGAACACGAAGCCGACCTGCCGCTCGCGCGCGCCGACTTCCGCAACGTCTTCGCCGTGCAGCACGACCTGACCCGCATCGGCGAATTCGAGGCCCGCGATCACGCGCAAGAGCGTGGTCTTGCCGCAGCCCGAAGGCCCGAGCAACGCGACGAGCTCACCCGCCGGAAAATCGAGCGTGACGTTGTCGAGCGCGGTGAAATCGCCGAAGCGTTTTTGCAGATTGCGAACGATGATGCTCATGATGTTATCGGCCTCTCAATGCTGTGCGGTGGCTTTGGCTTCGGTGACGGCTTGCGACATGCGCCGCTCCGCGAGGAGCTTCAACGCGAGCGTCACGAGCGCGAGCAGCGCAAGCAGCGACGCCACCGCGAACGCGGCCGAGAAGTTGTATTCGTTGTAGAGAATTTCGACGTGCAGCGGCATCGTGTCGGTCTGGCCGCGGATGTGGCCCGACACCACCGACACCGCGCCGAACTCGCCCATCGCGCGCGCGTTGCAGAGGATCACCCCATAGAGCAGGCCCCACTTCACGTTGGGCAAGGTCACGCGCCGGAAAATCTGCCAGCCCGATGCGCCGAGCACGTGCGCGGCTTCCTCTTCGTCGTTGCCTTGCGCCTGCATCAGCGGGATCAGCTCGCGCGCGACGAACGGGAACGTGACGAAGATCGTCGCGAGCACGATGCCGGGCACCGCGAAGATGATCTGCACGTCGTGCGCCGCGAGCCACGGGCCAAACCAGCCCTGCGCGCCGAACATCAGCACGTAGATGAGACCCGAGATCACCGGCGACACGGAGAACGGCAAGTCGATGAGCGTCGTCAGGAGCGCCTTGCCGCGGAAGTCGAACTTCGCGATCGCCCACGATGCCGCCAGCCCGAACACGACGTTCAGCGGCACGGCGATCGCCGCGGTGATGAGCGTGAGCTTGATCGCGGACCACGCGTCGGGATCCTTCAACGACTCGAAGTAATAGTCGACGCCCTTCGCGAACGCCTGCACGAACACCGCGACGAGCGGCACGACGAGAAAGAACGCGAGGAACGCGAGCGCGATGCCGGTCAGCACCCAGCGCACGGCGCGCGGCTCGGTGACGGGATTGAGGCTATGCGTATCGCGCGGCGTCGCCGTTTGCAGCGGAAGAACCTTGCTCATGCCGTTTCTCCCGCAGCCAGCGCGACATTGACGGGCGCCGCGCCGGTCTTGCTCGTGCGACGCTGCAGGAACCACTGCAACGTGTTGATGAGCAGCAGCATCAGGAACGACACGCAGAGCATCACGACCGCGAGCGCCGTCGCGCCGGCATAGTCGTATTGCTCCAGCTTGGTGATGATGAGCAGCGACGTGATCTCGGACTTCATCGGCACATTGCCCGCGATGAAGATGACCGAGCCGTACTCGCCGAGCGCACGCGCGAACGCGAGCGCGAAGCCGGTCAGGAGCGCCGGAAGGAGCGACGGCAGCACGACGCGGCGGAACGTGAGCCAGCGCGTCGCGCCCAGGCACGCGGCGGCTTCTTCCTGTTCGCGCTCGAAATCTTCGAGCACCGGCTGCACCGTGCGCACGACGAACGGCAAGCCGATGAACGTCAGCGCGACGAGCACGCCGAGCGGCGTGAACGCGACCTTGATGCCGACGAGCGCGAGATACTGCCCGATCCAGCCGTTGCTCGCATAGACGGCCGCGAGCGAGATGCCCGCGACGGAAGTCGGCAGCGCGAACGGCAAATCGACCATCGCATCGACGATGCGCTTGAACGGGAACGTGTAGCGCACCAGCACCCACGCGACGAGAAAGCCGAACACCGCGTTGATGAGCGCGCCGCCGAGCGCCGCGCCGAACGTGAGCCGGTACGACGCGAGCACGCGCGGCGAGCTCACCGCGCGCACGAACTGCGCCCAGTCGAGCGTCGCGGTCTTCGCGAAGGTCGCGGCGAGCGGAATCAGCACCACGAGGCTCAAGTACGCCACCGTGATGCCGAGCGTCAGGCCGAACCCGGGAAGCGCGCTCGGCTTCTTGAATGTGAGGGTCGTCATCCTTGATTCATCCTTGTTTGCGCGCCGGGGTCGGGCGCGCATTGCTTCGGGCCCGCGGCGTCATTGGCGCGCCGCGTCGCCCGCTTCTTCCGCTTACTGCGGTTGATAGATCGAATCGAACACGCCGCCGTCCGCAAAGTGCGTCTTCTGCGCCTTGGTCCAGCCGCCGAACGTGTCGTCAATGGTGTAGAGCTTCAGCTTCGGAAACTGCTTCGTGAGCTCGGCGGGCACCTTGTCCGAGCGCGGCCGATAGAAATTGCGCGCGGCGATCTGCTGGCCTTCGTCGCTGTACAGATACTTGAGATAGGCGTCGGCGAGCTTGCGCGTGCCGTGCTTGTCGACGACCTTGTCCACCACCGCGACCGGCGGCTCCGCGAGAATGCTCACCGACGGGACCACGATCTCGAACTTGTCAGGACCGAATTCCTTCAGCGACAGGAACGCCTCGTTTTCCCACGCGATCAGCACGTCGCCCTGCCCGCGCTGCACGAAGCTCGTCGTGGCGCCGCGCGCGCCGGAATCGAGCACGCCGGCGTTCTTGTAGAGCTTCGTCACGAAATCCTTCGCGGTCTGCTCGTTGCCGCCCGGCTTGTGCTGCGCGTACGCCCACGCCGCGAGGTAATTCCAGCGCGCGCCGCCCGAGGTCTTCGGGTTCGGCGTGACGATCGACACGCCCGGCTTCGTCAGATCGTCCCAGTCCTTGATGTGCTTCGGGTTGCCCTTGCGCACGAGGAACACGATCGTCGACGTGTACGGCGAGGCGTTGTCCGGCAGACGCTTCTGCCAGTCCGCGCCGACGAGCCCCTTGTTCGCGAGCGCGTCGATGTCGTAAGCGAGCGCGAGGGTCACGACATCGGCCTGCAGACCATCGAGCACCGCGCGCGCCTGGCCGCCCGAGCCGCCGTGCGACTGCTTGAAGGTCACGGTCTCGCCGGTGTCCGCCTTCCACTTCTTCGCGAACGCCTGATTGAAATCCTGGTACAGCTCGCGGGTCGGGTCGTAGGAGACGTTCAGAAACGACGTCTGCGCGACCGCATGCGCGGTCATGCCGACGCTCGCCGCCGTCAATGCCGCCGCCGCGAACAGGCGTCGCGCCCCCTTGCCCAATCCCAGTCTGATGCTTTGCATTCCCCGCTCTCCGTCTTATCGAATTGACGGAATCAGTCTATCGAGGCGTCTATATGATTAGAAATAATCGTTCTTCACTTTTTTATACGTAAAGCTGCTAAGAACGATATTCCCGGATGGAAGAAGCACGCAGGAGCGTAGTACGAGCGTTCGGAAGCCCGGCAGGCACGAACTTAAAGTAAAGCTTGAAAAGCGCGAAATACTGTATAAAAATACAGTCACCTGTCCATACATACAGTGCATCAGGGGCCCGAGCCAGTGACCAAAACATCAAAACTTACCGCGCGGCAGCAACAGGTGTTCGAACTCATCCAGCGCGCCATCGACCGCACCGGCTTCCCGCCGACGCGCGCCGAGATCGCGGCGGAGCTCGGCTTCAGCTCGGCGAACTCGGCCGAAGAGCATCTGCGGGCGCTGGCGCGCAAGGGCGTGATCGAACTGGCGGCGGGCTCGTCGCGCGGCATCCGGCTGCTCGGAGATGCATCGCGCATCGATCGCTCGGAGGAGTTGCCGCATCAGCTCACCCTGCCGCATCCGGCCATCATGCAGCTCTCGCTGCCTTTGGTCGGGCGTGTCGCGGCGGGCAGCCCGATCCTCGCGCAAGAGCACATCTCGCAGCATTACGCATGCGATCCCGCGCTCTTCTCCAGCAAGCCGGACTATCTGCTCAAAGTGCGCGGCCTGTCGATGCGCGACGCGGGCATTCTCGACGGTGACCTGCTCGCGGTGCAAAAGCGCAGCGAAGCGAAAGACGGGCAGATCGTGGTCGCGCGCCTCGGCGACGACGTCACGGTGAAACGCTGGAAGCGCCGTCCGGACGGCGTCGAACTGATCGCCGAGAACCCTGACTATGAAAACATTTTCGTGCGCTCCGGCAGCAGCGATTTCGCGCTGGAAGGCATTGCAGTGGGATTGATCCGCTCGGGCGAGTTCTGACGGTCCGGCCTCGCGCATAGGCGGCACGGCGAAGGCCGAAAATAAATCGGGACTTCGAGATTTTTGAGACAAAAAATGTCTCGCTGGACACGCAGAATAACCTCATCAACAGCGATCGGCGCGCAGCCTTCCGGCCGCCGATCGTAAGAAGATAAATATCTCCAAGGCCACATCCGGCCCCGCAACCGCGACCAGAGATATTTCGGTTTCATCTAAACAAGCATGACGGCCACCGTTCGCGGTGCGCCGCGGTGCGCCCTATCGTCTGGAGAGTCATCATGGAACGTTTTGCCCGTCTGCTGCCCTTCCGTCAATTCGGCCGTCTGCGCCATCTGCGCACACTGATCGGTTGTGGCATGCCGCGCGCCGAGACTACGCCCGATCTCTTCGACGAGATGCCCGCGCTGCCGTCGCGTCAGCCGGCTTTCGCGCGCTTATCCTTGAACAGCGCCGTGCATGCAGAACCCGCGGAGCGCGCGCCGGTGCGCGTCTATCGCGGGCAGTCGCGCGTCATTCTGGTGGGGAAGATCGACGAAGTGTCGCGCATGATCGACCGCTGCATCGCCGAGGAAAGCGCGGACCTGGCCGGCGGCACGCTGGCGTGATCTACGAGGCTTTGCGGCGGCGAATCGAGACCCAGCGCGCGAACGACGTGAATTCCCGGGATATAACCCGCGCCCGCGTGGTCAATCCTTGATTCACGTTTTGCAAGAGAGGCTTTGCCGTCGCATGACCCGCTCTACCCGATCCGTCGCCACCGCGCTCGTCGTCCTGATTCTCATCGCGGCGCTCGGTTTCATCTACGCGTCGCCGTACATCGCACTGAATCGCGTGAAGCGCGCGGCCGATGCGCGCGATGCGCAGACCGTCAACCAATACGTCGATTTCCCCGCGCTGCGGGCAAGTCTCAAGGAACAGGTCGCCGCGCTGCTGACGCGGCGCGTGGATATTCAGAAAAGCGGCAATCCGCTCGCGATCATCGGAGCGATGATCGGCGCGGCGCTCGTCGGTCCGCTGGTCGATTCGTATGCGACGCCGGACGGCGTCGCGGCCATTCTGAACGGCATTCCGCCGCGCGGCGTTCCGGGCGAGCGTCCGCCGCAGGCCGGCGATGGCTCGTCGGCCACGCCGGCGAACGCGCCTTCATCCGGTGTCACGACCGCGCAACAGCCGCCCAGGGAACCGCCGCAGACCACCGCCGGCTACAGAAGCCTGAACACGTTCGTCGTCACGTACCAGCACGGCGCGGGCGATGCGCGTTATTCGGCGATCTTCCATCGCGACGGGCTCGTGTCGTGGAAGCTCGTGGCGGTCGATCTGAACGGTTGACGCGTCAAGCGCGCGAGGCGCTTCACGCGCTCACGCCCCGGCTTCGGCCTTGACCGGCTTCGCCGCGTACGCCGCTTCGTCTTCCGCCTCGGCCGATTCACCTGCCTGACACACGGCAACCAGAATGCTGCACTTCACGCGATCGAGCAGCGGCGTATTGCCCGCGCCCATCCACCAGCGCGCGAGACCGCTGCGGCAGCGATGGCCGACGACGACGAGATCGACCTGAAGACTGTCCGCAAGGGCTGCAATCTCGTCGATCGGATGGCCAAACGCGAAATGCCCCTGCGCCTGCAGACCGCGCTCGCGCAGCCAGTCGACGCCTTCCTGCAGAATGTCGCGCGCGGCCTCTTCGAAGCGTCCGCAAGCCATATCGGTTAGCAGTCCGGCGCTCTGCGCGATGCTGGAGCGCATGTCCACCACCGCGAGCACGTGCGTCTCCGCGTTCAGGTCCAGCGCGAGATTGGCGCCCTGACGAAGCGCCTTGCGGCCCTCTCTGGAGCCGTCGTAGCACAGCAGGATTTTTCGATAGCTTTCCATCCTGACCTCCCTGGCCAACTTGCCTTTGAGCGCGACTTGCCCACGGCGTTGCTTCATCATCGTGCGTCGCCCGCCGAGTGACAACGCTGGAAAACGCTAACCGGCGCGAACACGCTAGCTCGCACCGTGCCAGATCCCCGAACACCGCGACGGACAAGCCTCTGGCACATTCGGCCGGAACCGGTTCAGCTCGGATTCAGTGCGGGTTCAGTGCACCAGGCACAGATTTGACACGGCGCGCGGTTTGCGTTTGCACGCCAAGCGCCGCCTTGGTGCATTGGATTACACTAGCCCGCTGGATTCCTCATGCGCTTTTTCTCTTTGCAACACGAATGCATGACTGATCAAACATTGCAGCAGACCACGCGCAGCGAAGCCGATGAAAGCGGCACGCCGGCGGCCATCGAGTTCAGCGAAGTCAGGAAGCATTACGGCGAGCGCACGGTCGTCGACGGCCTGTCGTTCGACGTGCGGCCCGGCGAATGCTTCGGACTGCTGGGTCCGAACGGCGCGGGCAAGACGACGACGCTCAAGATGCTGCTCGGCATCACTTCGCCCGATAGCGGCGCAATCCGGCTCGTCGGCGAGCCGGTGCCCGCGCGCGCCCGTTTCGCACGCGAGCGCGTGGGCGTCGTGCCGCAGTTCGACAATCTCGACCCCGATTTCACCGTGCGCGAAAATCTGACCGTGTTCGGTCGTTATTTCGGTTTGACGGGCGCGCGGATGGACGCGCTCGTGCCGTCGCTTCTGGAATTCGCGCGGCTGGAGAGCAAGGCCGATGCGCGCGTCGGCGAACTGTCGGGCGGCATGAAGCGTCGTCTTACGCTTGCGCGCGCGCTCGTCAACGATCCGGACGTCCTCGTGATGGACGAACCGACCACCGGCCTCGATCCGCAGGCGCGGCATCTCATCTGGGAACGGCTGCGCTCATTGCTTGCGCGCGGCAAAACAATCCTTCTGACGACGCACTTCATGGAAGAAGCCGAGCGTTTGTGCGACCGCCTTTGCGTGATCGAGGAAGGCCGCAAGATCGCCGAGGGACGGCCGCGCGATCTGATCGAATCGGTGATCGGCTCGGATGTGATCGAGATCTACGGCCCCGATCCTCAGGCGCTCGCCGCCGAGCTCGCGCCTTTCGTCGAGCGCATGGAAGTGAGCGGCGAGACGCTCTTCTGCTACGTCGACGATCCGCAGCCCGTGCATGCGCGCGTGAAAGGCCGCGCCGACGTGCGCTATCTGCATCGTCCGGCGAATCTCGAGGATGTGTTTCTGCGTCTCACGGGACGCGAGATGGTGGATTGAATCCATGGATACGCTCGAACGACCTCGCATGGAAAGAAAGCGCGAGCCGAAGCACGCGGAAAGCTTCACGCCGCTCGCGAGCGCGCTGCCTGCCAACGCGACGCACTGGATGTCGGTGTGGCGGCGCAACTATCTCGTCTGGAGGAAGCTCGCGATCGCCTCGATGATCGGCAATCTCGCCGATCCGATGATCTATCTCTTCGGGCTCGGACTAGGTCTCGGCCTCATGGTCGGCCATGTCGACGGCGTGTCGTATATCGCGTTCCTCGCGGCGGGCACGGCGGCATCGAGCGTGATGATGTCGGCGAGCTTCGAGTCGATGTACTCGGGCTTCTCCCGCATGCACGTGCAGCGCACGTGGGAAGCGATCATGCATACGCCGCTCACGCTGGGCGATATCGTGCTCGGCGAGATCGTCTGGGCGGCGAGCAAATCGGTGCTGTCGGGCGTGGCGATCATGATCGTGGCGGGGGCGCTCGGCTATGCGAACTTTCCGTCGATGCTGATCGCGCTGCCCGTCATCGTGCTGACGGGGCTCGCGTTCGCCAGTACGGCGATGGTCATCACCGCGCTCGCGCCGAGCTACGACTTCTTCATGTTCTATCAGACGCTCGCGCTCACGCCGATGCTCCTGCTCTCCGGCGTGTTCTTCCCGATCACGCAGCTGCCCGCCGTCGCGCAGCACGTGACGCAAGTGCTGCCACTGTTTCATGCAGTGGAATTGATCCGTCCGGCGATGCTCGCCCGCCCCTTCGATGGCCTCGCGGTACATGTGCTCGTGCTCGTCGCGTATACGATCGTGCCGTTCTTCCTGTGCGCGTGGCTTTTCAGGCGGCGCATGATGAAATGAAAAACGGCGATGGATTCGCAAGGTCCATCGCCGTTTTCACATCATCGGCAATACGCGCTACTTGGCCGGAAACTCGTGGTGCCCGCCGAAGCCGAAGCGCATCGCGGACAGCATGCGCTCGGGGAACGACTCGGCATCGCGCGAGCGGAAGCGCGTGTAAAGCGCCGCCGACAACACCTGCGCGGGCACGGCTTCCTCGATCGCCGCCTCGATGGTCCAGCGCCCTTCGCCGCTGTCCGCGACTTCCGTCGAGAAGCGCTCGAGCGTGCCGTCGGTGGCGAGCGCGCCCGCGGTCAGATCGAGCAGCCACGACGACACCACGCTGCCGCGCCGCCATACTTCGGCGATATCCGCGAGATCGAGCGTATAGCGCTCGCCTTCCACGAGATCCTTCGACTCCTTGTGCCTGAGGATATGAAAGCCCTCGGCATACGCCTGCATCAACCCGTACTCGATGCCGTTGTGCACCATCTTCACGAAATGCCCCGAGCCGACCGGCCCGCAATGCATATAGCCGTTCTCGACGCGCGAGTCGCGCCCTTCGCGGCCCGGCGTCGCGGGAATATCGCCGCGTCCGGGCGCGAGCGTCGCGAGAATCGGATCGAGCCGGCGCACGACCGCTTCATCGCCGCCGATCATCATGCAGTAGCCGCGCTCGAGTCCCCAGATGCCGCCCGACGTGCCCACATCCACATAATGGATGCCCTGCTCGCGCAACTGCGCGGCGCGCCGGATATCGTCCTTGTAGAAGCTGTTGCCGCCGTCGATGATCACGTCGTCCGCGCCGAGGATCTTGTGCAGATCGTTGAGCGTGTCCTCGGTGATTTTCCCGGCGGGCAGCATCAGCCAGACGACGCGCGGCGCGTCGAGCTTCGCGACGAGATCGCCGAGATCCTTCGCGCCCGTCGCGCCTTCGGCCGCAAGCGCTTCGGTCGCTTGCGGAGCATGGTCGTACACGACGCACGCATGGCCGCTGCGCATCAGGCGCCGCCCGATGTTGCCGCCCATGCGCCCCAGTCCCACGATGCCGATCTGCATGATGGTTACTCCTTGCCGTTGGATTTCACGCGCGCGATCTGCTTCTTCGCTTCGTCGTAGACGCGCTCCGGCGTGAAGCCGAACTTCGTCTTGAGCGCCTTGAGCGGCGCCGACGCGCCGAACGTGTGCATGACGATCTGCGATCCCAGGCGGCCGACGTAGCGGTCCCAGCCGAGCGTCGCGGCCTGCTCGACGCAGACGCGCGCGTGCACGTCGGGCGGCAGCACCGATTCCTTGTACGCCTGATCCTGCTTCTCGAAGATGTCCCACGACGGCATCGACACGACGCGCGCCGCGATGCCTTCCGCCTTCAGCTTCTCGTACGCCTCGACGCACAGCGACACTTCGCTGCCAGTCGCGAGCAGCAGCACCTCGGGCTTCTTGCCGGCTTCGGTGTCGGCGAGCACGTAGGCGCCGTGCTTCACGCCATCGGCCGATCCGTATTTCTTGCGATCGAAGGTCGGCAGCGGCTGGCGCGTCAGCACGATGCACGACGGCTCCTTCGGTTGCGACAGCGCCACGCGCCACACTTCGCTGACTTCGTTGGCATCGGCGGGACGCAGCGTGCAGAGGCCCGGCACGCCGCGCAGCGACGCGAGCTGTTCGATCGGCTGGTGCGTCGGACCGTCTTCGCCGACGCCGATCGAATCGTGCGTGAACACGTAGATCACCGGCACTTCCATGATCGCGGAGAGGCGGATCGGCGGCTTCATGTAGTCGCTGAAGATCAGGAACGTCGACGCGTACGGCCGCAGCCCCGACAGCGCAAGCCCGTTTGCCACCGCGCCCATGCCGTGCTCGCGGATGCCGAAGTGCAGGTTGCGTCCGCCATAGCTGTCGTGCTCGAAGCTGCCTGCGCCCTCGAACTTGAGGTTCGTTTTCGTCGATGGCGCCAGGTCCGCCGCGCCGCCCAGCAGCCAGGGAACCCGCGGCGCGATCGCGTTCAGCACCTTGCCCGACGAATCGCGCGTCGCGATGCCCTTCGCGTCCGGCTCGAAGGTCGGAATGTCGGCGTCCCAGTTGTCGGGCAGCTTCGATTCGAGCATCTGCCACGCTTCTTTCGCGAGCTCCGGATTGGACTTCGCGTAGGCATCGAAGCGCTGCTTCCACTCCGCGTGCAGCTTCTTGCCGCGCGCGCCCATGCCGTCGGCGAAGTGCTGCATCACGCCGTCGGGCACGTAGAACTGCTTGTCTTCGGGCCAGCCGTAGAACTTCTTCGCGAGCTTGACCTCTTCCTCGCCGAGCGCCTCGCCGTGCGCGCTCGCCGTGTCCTGCTTGTTCGGCGCGCCCCAGCCGATGATGCTCTTCACGACGATCAGCGTCGGCTTGTCGGTGTGCGACTTCGCCTTGTTGATGGCGTTTTCGAGCGCGGCCGCGTCGTTGGCGTCGTCGACGTGCAGCGTGTGCCAGTTGTAGCCGTGAAAGCGCGCTTCCACGTCGTCGCTGTAGGCGAGATCCGTGTGCCCTTCGATCGTGATGCGGTTGCTGTCGTAGATCCAGATCAGGTTCGAGAGCTGCAGATGCCCCGCGAGCGATGCCGCTTCGTGCGACACGCCTTCCATCATGTCGCCGTCGCCGCAGAGCGCGTAGACGCGGTAATCGAAGATCGCGTCCTTGCCCTTGTTGAAGCGCGCCTCTTTCCAGCGCGCGGCCATCGCCATGCCGACGCTGTTGCCGAGGCCTTGCCCGAGCGGGCCGGTCGTCGTCTCGACGCCGGTCGTCATGCGGTATTCGGGGTGGCCGGGCGTCTTGCTGTCGAGCTGGCGGAAGTGCTCGATGTCGTCGAGCGACACCGCGGGATTGCCGGTCGGCTTGCCGTCGTCGTCGAATTCCTTCACGCCGGCGAGATGCAGCAGCGAGTACAGCAGCATCGACGCATGGCCGACCGACAGCACGAAGCGGTCGCGATTCGGCCACAGCGGCGCGTCGGGATCGTAGCGGAGATGGTTCTGCCAGAGATGGAAGGCGACGGGCGCGAGCGCCATCGGTGTGCCGGGATGGCCGGAGTTGGCCTTCTGCACGGCATCCATCGACAGGGTTCGGATGGTGTCGATCGTGAGTTGATCGAGATCTTTGGCCTGAGGTGTTGCTTGAGACATGAGCGACGACTCCTTTGCAAAGAGCGCGCTGTGGCGAACGGCGCCGCAGCGGGCAACCAGGACCATCGAGCAAGTGTAGTGCCTTGCAGCCGGCACCGCACGGCGAGTGTTGCGGGTATTGCGAGGGGTGCGCCGTGCGCGCGAGGCGTGATAGACATGGGGCCTCGCGCGGCACGGCGGTATTTTCAGGCGGAGGGGCTGGCCTGCCGCACGAACGTCAATGCTGACACATTCGCGGCCTGCCCATCCGATTCTTCGTCAAATCGCTGACCGGACAGGAAATTTCAGGGCGCCGGATTCGGCTGGCGCTCGTGCAGCACGTCGATTTCAGCCAGAATTTCCTCCGACAGTTCCAGGTTCACGCTCGCGATGTTCTCCTTCAGTTGCGGCATCGACGTCGCGCCGATCAGCGTGCTCGTCGTGAACGGCCGCGTGTTGACGAACGCGAGCGCGAGTTGCGTCGGCGTCAGGCCGTGGCGCTTCGCCAGCTCGACGTAGGACGTGATCGCGGCGACCGCCTGCGGCTTGCTGTAACGCTGAAAGCGCTCGAACAGCGTGATGCGCGCGCCCGCCGGACGCGCGCCGCCTTCGTACTTGCCCGACAGCCAGCCGAACGCGAGCGGCGAATACGCCAGCAGCCCGACGCCTTCCTTGTGCGTGAACTCCGAGAGGCCCTGTTCGTACGTGCGGTTCACGAGGCTGTACGGATTCTGAATGCTGACGATCTTCGGCAGGCCCGCCTTCTCGGCCGCGCGCAGGAATTGCGCGACGCCCCACGGCGTTTCGTTCGACACGCCCACATGGCGGATCTTGCCCGCTTTCACGAGATCGGCCAGCGCGGCGAGCGTTTCCTCGATGGGCACGGTGTACTCATCGTCGATATACGGGTACGACGGACGGCCGAAGGTCATCGTGCTGCGGTCGGGCCAGTGCAGCTGATACAGATCGACGTAATCGGTTTGCAGGCGCTTCAGGCTGCCGTCGATGGCTTCGTTCAGGTTCTTGCGGTCGAACTGGTTGCCCGCGCCGCGGATATGCCGCGGATTGTGCGGCTGGCGCGCGGGACCGGCGATCTTCGTGGCGAGCACGATGTCGGCACGCTTCGCGGCGTTTTTCGCGAGCCACGTGCCGATGTATTCCTCGGTGCGGCCCTGCGTCTCGGGGCGCGGCGGGACCGGGTACATCTCGGCGGCGTCGATCAGGTTCACGCCCTGTGCGAGCGCGTAGTCGATCTGCTCGTGCGCTTCGCTTTCGGTGTTCTGCTCGCCCCAGGTCATGGTGCCGAGCCCGATCAGGCTCACGTCGACACCCGAATCACCCAGTTTCCGAAACTTCATTTGCTCGTTCCTCTTGTTGGCATTGTGTTTGCGCGCCGTCGGCGCATTGTCGGACATGCTGCCCTGGCTGGCTTCCGGCAATCGCAAAACCTACCATAGCCGCGAAAGGTCTGCTCTCGCGGCTAGAATGGCAAGCTTCCATCGATGCCGTGAAGGAGCGCCCGACCGATGCCGTCCGCACGCGACCGCGACAATAAAAAAAGCTCGTCGCTCATCATCACGCTGGTCGCCGCGACCTTCTTCATGGAGAACCTCGACGGCACGATCATCGCCACTGCCTTGCCGCAGATGGCGCGCTCGTTCAACGTGCATCCCGCCGACATGAGCCTCGGCATCACGGCTTATCTTCTGACGCTCGCCGTCTTCATTCCGATTTCCGGCTGGGCCGCCGACCGCTTCGGCCTGCGCACCGTGTTCGCGAGCGCGATCGCCGTGTTCACGGCGGCCTCCGTGCTGTGCGCGACGACCTCCACCCTGCCCGCCTTCGCCGCGGCGCGCGTGCTGCAGGGCATCGGCGGCGCGATGATGGTGCCGGTCGGACGCCTGGCCGTCTTGCGCGCGACGCCCAAGGAAGGCCTGATGCGCGCCATCGCGATCATCACGTGGCCGGGACTCGTCGCGCCGGTGATCGGCCCGCCGCTCGGCGGCTTCATCACGACGTATTCGTCGTGGCGCTGGATCTTCTATCTGAACGTGCCGCTCGGTCTGATCGGCTTGTTGCTGACGCTGCGCTACATCGACAACGTGCGCGAGGACGCGAAGCGCCGCTTCGATCTGCCGGGCTTCGCGCTGTGCGGCATCGCATGCACAACGCTGCTCTACGCGATGGAGCTGATCGGCCGCAGCGACGTGGACTGGCGCTTCGTCGGCGTGCTGGTCGCGGCGGGCGTGGTGGCGGGCATCGCGTCGTGGTGGCATCTGCGGCGCGCGGCGCAGCCGGTCGTGGATCTGTCGGCGCTGAAGGTGAAGACCTTCGCCGTGGCGATGGGCGGCGGCTCGCTCTTTCGCATCGCCATCAGCGCGGCGCCGTTCCTCTTACCGCTGATGTTTCAGGTCGGTTTCGGCATGAACGCGTTCGAATCGGGTTTGCTCACGCTCGCGGTGTTCGCGGGCAACCTGTCGATGAAGCTCGTCACCACGCCCGTGATGCGGCAGTTCGGCTTTCGGCCGGTGCTGATCGTGAACGGCGTGCTCGCCGCGCTGTCGCTTGCCGCGATGAGCCTGCTCACGCCATCGACGCCCAGGCTCGTGATCGTCGTCGTGCTGTTCGCGAGCGGGCTGTCGCGCTCGCTGCAGTTCACCGCGCTCAACACGCTCTCCTTCGCCGACGTGCCGAAAGCGCAGATGAGCGGCGCGTCGGCACTGTCCAGCACGCTCTTTCAGATGACGATGGGCATCGGCGTCGCGGTCGGCGCGATCGCGCTGCGCGTCGGCGAGTGGTTTCACGGGCACGACGCGCAGTCCATCGGGCCGGAGGATTTCAGCGTCGCGTTTCTGATCGTCGCGTTCGTCGGGTTGGTGGGCGTGATGGATCTGTTCGGGCTGGCGAGGGATGCGGGCGCGCTCGTGTCGGGGCATGGGAAGCCGAAGGCGTGAAGCGCGCCAGAGGCATTCGCGACCTACGACGCATTGACGAGCTCGAATCTGAATCGCTTGCCGAGTGCCGCCGCCGCGCTCGCCAATGTCGTGAGAGTGAGACTGGTATCAGTCGCGTCCAGCAATCGGTTCAGCGCCGAGCGGCTGGTTTTCATCTTCGCCGCCATCGCGGTTTTCGTGATGTGCTGCGCCTTCATCTCCTGCTCGATCTGCCACGCGATCACTCGTTTGATCGCCGTGGCCGTGACCTCCTCGAGGATGCCTTCGTCCTGAAGGAAGTCGTCGAAGTCGCTTCCGACGTGCTTCTTAGTCATATCGCACTCCGTCGTGAACATCTTTCATGCGTGCTTCGGCCAGATCGAAATCGTTTTTTGGCAGCGCCTGTGATTTCTTGATGAAGCCGTGCAGCAAAATCATTTCTCCATGCAACATCACTCGGAATCGATCGTACCAATTTTGGTACATTAAAGCAATCGCGCACGGCGCTGCGTTCCATCCCTAAAGCCCGCGCCCTTCGCGCCGATAACCGCGGTATGAACTCGCACACCCTCGATGCCCTCGCCGCCCTGACCGAAACGGTCGCCGCCATCCGCCACGCTCGCGGCCTCAAGAATCCGCACGACCTTCCCGAAGGCACGCCCGAACGCCAACTCGCCGCGGACGCTTTCGCCGACGACTTCCTGCGCGCGCTCGACGCCGCGCCGAGCATCGGCGCGTGGTGGCCTATCTGACCGATATGCCGCGTCATTGCGTCATCGCGTCGGCAAAGCCGCGATCCGCATGATTCGATTCCCCGAATCGACGTCTTCTGAGTCAACTTTTGCTAATTGGCGAAACGTTTGCGTGCGGCTATCAAGTCGCGCGCACGCGCGCCGACAACTCGCATATCGCCATGACCCAATCAGGAGATGCCAGTGAAGTGGGCAGCGTCACTTTTCGCCATCGCGGTCGCCTTCGCCGCGACGGGCTGCGCGCCGATTCCCCCGGCCAACACGACTCAGATCGACAAGCCGGCGGTGTCCGCCGAGATCATCCGCTTCGAGATTCCCGCTGACGCGCTCGGCGCGCGCGACCCGCAACTCACCGCGGTTCTCGCGAAAGCAGGCGCGCTCGCAGCCGCGCAGAAGCAACCGACGACGATTCTCGTCACCGCGCTCGCGCAGGACTTCGCCTACCTCAACCAGGCGATCTGGAAAGGCGTGCCGCCGAAGCACACGGTCAGGCTCAGCCTCGAAAACCTGACCGCCGGCGCACGACAGCCGTACAGCGTGTCGATCAAGCCGACGCAGGGAGGCTGACGTCATGCGCCGCATCCTGATTCTGGCAGCCGGCATGATCGCCGCATCGGGCGCCTTCGCCGGTCCGCTCGATGTGAGCGCGCCGGCATCCGTGCAAACGCTCGCCGCCCTCGGGCCCGCCGTGCAGAAGGTCTATCCGCCGCTGCCCACGCTTGCGATGCTGCCGCCCGCCGCCAGCGACGACGACGATCCGCCCGTCAAATCCGCGAGCAGGAAAGGCAGGAAGGCGCGCCGCGTCGTCGATTGCAAATGCAACGGCCCGGAACCGCGCCTCGTCGTGTCCGGCGAATCGCGCTCGTATCTGAAGGACGTCGAGCAGCGCATCGAGATCGCGCTCGCGCAGTAATCGAAGGAGCCACGCAATGTTCCGTCCGATTCACGCGGCGCTCGCCGCTTGCCTGCTGCTCGCCGCGAGCGCTGCCCGCGCCGACGATTGCTTCGAGCAGGCCGCCGCCTATCAGGGCGTCAATCCGCTCGTGTTGCGCGCCGTGGCGTGGCGCGAATCGAAAGGCGATGCCGCCGCGATCAACCGCAACGCGAACGGCTCGGTCGATATCGGCCAGTTGCAGATCAATTCCATCCATTTTCCCGATCTGGCGCGCCACGGCATCCCGCATCGCGCGCTCGCCGATCCGTGCGTCAACGTATTCGTCGCCGCGTGGCTGCTGAAGCAGAAGATGGTGAAGTACGGCAACACGTGGCAGGCGATCGGCGCGTATCACTCGGAATCGCCGAAGCATCGCGATGCCTACGCGCGCAGCATCCAGCAGATTCTCGTCGGCTGGGGCGAGTTGCAGCCCGCGATGCGCTGAGCACGGCCCGCTCTAGCGCCGCAGCCAGTCGAGCCAGCCGAGCGCGATGGCCGCATTGACGATCACGCCGATCGTCGCCGCAAGCGCCGCGATCATCGTCCAGAAGGCCGAGCGGCGCGACGCCTGCGCGGAGTCGCGCGCAAGCTGCGCGGCGTCGTTGGCGGACGTCACGGACGCGAACATCGCGCGGAACTGTTCGTCCTGGCGCGCCGCTTCCTTGCGGCGCAGCCAGGCGCGTTTGAATCCGGCTTCGGGATCGGTGTCGGCGGATTCATCGAGGTCCGCGCGGATCGACGGCTCGCCCGCCGCCTCGTAGCGGCGATAACGTGCTTCGCGGGCCGCCTGCGCATCGCTGTGCTCCTGGTTGTCGCTCATGCCGATGATCCGCGTGGTGGACTTCAGCGATTGTGCCCCGCCTGCGCCCGAAGCGTTCGACTCAAAGCTGGCTCATGCCGCCGTCGATCACGATCTCCGTGCCGACGATGAAGCCCGATTCCGGCGATGCGAGATGCAGCACCGTCGCCGCCACTTCGCTCGACTTGCCGAAGCGTCCGAGCGGAATCTGGCTTTGCAGTTGCGCGCCCATTTCATCGCCGAGGCCGAGCTTGTCATGCAGCGGCGTGGTCACCGGACCGGGGCTCACGACATTCACGCGCACGCCGCGCGGCAGCAGTTCCGCCGACAGCGTCTTCGCGAACGACACGAGCGCCGCCTTGCTCGCCGCATACACCGATGACATCGGCATGCCGATATGCGCGTTGATCGAACCGTTCAGCACGATCGACGCGCCTTCGTTCAGGATCGGCACGAGCGACTGGATCTGGAAGTACGGCCCCTTCACGTTGATCGCGAAGGTTTCGTCCCACGTCGATTCGTCGATGTCGGTGAACGGCGCGAGCTTCGCGACGCCCGCGTTGACGAAAACGGCATCGAGCCGGATGTCGGCGTCGACGAGGCTTTGCGCCAGTTCGCGCGCCGCGGCGACGGTGCCCGCCACGTTGCGGATCGCGATCGCGTTCGCGCCGAGCGAGGCGCGTGCCTGCGCCAGGGACGTTTCATCGCGTCCGGTGATGACGACCCGCGCGCCTTCCGCGGCGAATGCCTGCGCCGCCGCGAGACCGATGCCGCTGTTGCCGCCGGTAACCAGAACTGTCTTGCCTTCGAAGCGATTCATGACGCTCTCCTTGTGAACGTTGATCAGTGTGAAGGCATTATGGACAATGCTTTGCGCCTTGTTGTACGACGTTGCCGGCGCACTCGTTCGGTTTCATCGAACGTCTTTCGTCTGCGTGACGCTGCGTACATATCCGCCTTGAATCGGACGCGGCCGGCGCCTAGAGTTACGCGGTCCTCTCGGCCCGCTGACGCCGCACTTTCAACAGGAGGCGCACCATGCAAGACGCGCACGGCAATCCCGACGCGCAGCCCACGCCGGAGCGGCTGCTGCAAATAGGCATGGGTTTCTGGGCGTAGAAAGCGCTGCTTTCGGCTGTCGAGCTGGGGGTCTTCACGCAACTCGCGAATGGCCCGAGCGAAGCGGACGATCTCGCGCAGGCGCTCGGACTGCATCCGCGCGCCGCGCTCGATTTCCTCGATACGCTCGTCGCGCTCGGCGTGCTCACGCGCGAAGACAGCCGCTACGCCAACGCGGACGACGCCGATCTCTTCCTCGATCGCAACAAGCCTTCGTATGTCGGCGGGTTGCTGGAGATGGCGAACGCGCGCCTCTATCCGTTCTGGGGCTCGCTGACCGAAGCGCTGCGCACCGGGCTGCCGCAGAACGAAGCGAAGCACGGCGGCAACCCCTTCGACGCGCTCTACAGCGACCCGGCGCGTCTGCGCGGCTTTCTCCATGCGATGAGCGGCGTCAGCATGGGCGCGGCCCAGGCGATCGCGCAGCAGTTTCCGTGGAGCGAATACCGCACGTTCATCGATATCGGCGCCGCGCAGGGCGCGTTGCCGGTGCAAGTAGCGCGCGCACACCCGCATCTGACGGGCGGCGGTTTCGATTTGCCCGTCGTCGGCCCGATCTTCGACGACTACATCGCCGCGAACGGCCTGCAGGACCGGCTGCGTTTTTACCCCGGCGATTTCTTCAAGGACCCGTGCCCGTCGGCGGACGTGCTCGTGATGGGCCACATACTGCACGACTGGGATCTGCCGCAAAAGCTCGAGCTGCTTCGGAAATGCCACGCGGCGCTGCCGCCGGGCGGCTGTCTCATCGTGTACGACGCGATCATCGACGACGAGCGCCGTCACAACGCGTTCGGCCTTCTGATGAGCCTCAACATGCTGATCGAGACGCCGGGCGGCTTCGACTACACCGGCGCGCAATGCTGCGCGTGGATGAAGGAAGCGGGCTTTGCGTCGGCGCGCGTCGAACCGCTCGTCGGAGCGGATTCGATGGTGATCGCGACGAAGTGAGCGCGTCGCGGGGCCGCGCGCCGCGATGCGTCGTCAGCGATCGTTCGACATGCCTTTCAGGCGATCGTTGCCCGCGTCGCGGGCCGCGTCGGCGGTGGAGAAGTTCTCTTCGGAGACCATGGCGCGCTTGACCTCGTGCGCCGCGAAATCGACGAGCGTGATGACCCAGACGAAGCCGCCCGCCTGTTCCGCGGTCTGCACGAATGCGCGCAGATTGCCTTCATTCGACGATGCCATACCGACCTCCTCGTTCATGGTGGTGCGCCCTGCCGGTGCCGCGGGACGCGGTGCCACCGGCGATGCACTGCGTCGGCTGAACGGGCGCTTGCAGGCGGCAGCCGGCCGCCGTGATCAGGCCTCGAAGTCGAGACCGCCGAGCATCACCGACGGTTCCGCCTGCGAGCGCGTCACGAGATCGACTTCGCGCGCGCCCTGCCAGGCATCGAGCTTGGCGCCGATCGCATCGAGATAGCGCATGAATCGGGCCTCGCCGCCGGCGGCGAGCACGCGTTCGATCTCGTCGTCGTCCCAGGTCAGAACAACATTGAGCGGATACGGGAAAGCGCGCCGATGCGTGCCGCCCTCACGTGGCGCACGTTCCGCGCTGACGCGCAGGCGCGTCGGCACGAGCGGACTTTCATAAGGAACGACTTCGACGCGCACGCCATGATCGACGACACGCGCCACGCGCTCGACGACACGCGCCACGCGCTCGACGATGCGCGGCATGAACTCGGTCTCGAACCGGAGCGCCTGTTGTCGATTCAATGCTTGTCTCCGCGAGCGGGACGCCTGCCGCGAGGCCGCGCCCGTTGCGACGCGCTCAGACGGGCGGCAGGTCTTCGAGCGATTTCTCGATCTGACCGTCCTGCGCGCGCGCCTCGATGCCGATATGTCCGTTCGTATATGGTAGCGCGCTGACTTTCGGGCCGAGGAAGGGGTGGCCGCCGAGCGTGAAGAGCGTGCGGACTTCCTTGCCGCTCTTGATGGCATCCACGACTTGCTGGATATCCACGATGGTGGTGGGCGCGGCCCAGTTGTTGGTGGCCGGATCGAAACTGCCCCAGCGCACGCTGGTTACGCGGTCGTTGATCCAGCGCACACCGTCGATCGCCAAAGTAGCCATATATGCCTCCAATGTCGTCGTTGGGGGTGACTTGGAAATCGTAACATGGTGTGGCGAAGGCGGCGCACGTTTGCGCCGCGCGAAACGATCGCGCGGCACGACCGATCTTCCGCACTGCGGTAAAATTGCGGATTCCCTTTCAGATTCAAGCGGTTCGCCCGAAAGCGCGGCCGCTTCGCCCATGTCAGCCGTATCGAAGATCAGCCCCCGCCGCGTGTCCGTCGCTCCGATGATGGATTGGACCGACCGCCATTGCCGCTCCCTGCACCGGCTCGTGTCGCGCCACACGTGGCTCTACACGGAAATGGTGACGACGGGCGCGCTGCTCTACGGCGATGTCGCGCGCCATCTCGCGTTCACGCCGGCGGAAGCGCCCGTCGCGCTGCAACTCGGCGGCAGCGAGCCGGCTGATCTCGCGAAGAGCGCGAAGCTCGGCGAACAATGGGGCTACGACGAGATCAACCTGAACTGCGGCTGCCCGTCCGAGCGCGTGCAGCGCGGCGCGTTCGGCGCGTGTCTGATGAAAGAGCCGGGTCTCGTCGCCGACTGCGTGAAAGCCATGCGCGATGCCGTGTCCATTCCCGTGACGGTGAAGCATCGCATCGGTGTGGATACGGTCGAGGATTACGAGTTCGTGGGCGACTTCGTCGGCACCATCGCCGATGCCGGTTGCGAAGTGTTCATCGTGCATGCGCGCAACGCGATCCTCAAAGGCCTGAGCCCGAAGGAGAACCGCGAGATTCCGCCGCTCAAGTACGAGTACGCGTATCGGCTGAAGCGTGACTTCCCGCATCTGGAGATCTCGATCAACGGCGGCATCAAGACGCTGGATGAAGTCGAGGAGCATCTGAAGCATGTCGACGGCGTGATGCTCGGGCGCGAGGCTTATCACAATCCGTACGTGCTCGCCGGCGTCGATACGCGCTTCTATGGCGCCGACACGCCCATTCCCTCGCGCGAAGAGATCGAGGCGGGGCTCATCGGCTATGCGCGCCATGAACTCGCGCGCGGCACGTATCTCGGCGCGGTGACACGGCATGCGCTCGGTCTTTATCGCGGTGTCGCGGGCGCGCGTGGATGGCGCCGCGTGCTGTCAGACAGCCGCCGGCTCGCGACGGGCGATCTCACGATTTTCGACGAGGCGCGCGCTCATCTGCGTGAGGCCGTGGAAGCGATCGAATCCTGATGCGCGGCTTGCGGAAAAAGATGCTCAAAAAGGACTAGGCAAGTGCAATCAATGTTCGTATAATCTCGCTTCTTGATTGCTGCGGCAGCGCTGAAGCAGTCAGGATCGCGGTAACAGTGGTGGCTGTAGCTCAGTTGGTAGAGTCCAGGATTGTGATTCCTGTCGTCGTGGGTTCGAGTCCCATCAGCCACCCCACCGAGAATTCATGCAAAAAGCCCAGTCATCCGACTGGGCTTTTTGCTTTTCCGATCCGCCTCGGGCACGCGGCATGCACGTCGATACTCTCCCCTTCGCGGAGAACAATCATGCCCCGGCAACATCTCGCGATAGCCGCTCTCCTGCTCGTCACCACATTCGCGGCCCACGCTCAGACCGCCCGCCCCGACGACAGCGCATCGATGGTGAAACCGCCGAACGCCCCCGGCGCGCCTTCCGCGAGCGCCACGCGGCCCGACAACCCCGACAACATGCCCGTGAAGCGCCCGAACCCGCCGCCGAACAGCGACCGCATGCTGCATCACAGCCCGGCGAGCGACGCCATCGCAAAATAGCGCACAAGAACCTCGGACCCGGCTTGGAAGCACGCGCGACGCCACTATAATGGCGCTCGTCTCGATAATCGGAGAGAACCGCGCCTCCGGCTCCAAGCGGTCTAGCCAATGCAAAAAGTCATTCTGCCGTTCGTATCTGGTTTCCTTGCCGCGCTCTTCTTCCGCGAATCGACCCTGGCGCTGCTGCATGCAGCGGGTCTCGTCGATCCGGCCGGCTTCTCCACCACACCGTTCCTTCCGCTCGGCATCCCCGAATTCATCGCCAATGCGCTGTGGAGTTCGATCTTCGGCGTGTTGATGGCGTGGCTGCTGCGCGTCGCGCCCGACCGCAGCGCGCCCTGGATCGGCGCACTCGTCTTCGGCGGCATCGTGCTGACGGCAGTGGGCGTGTTCGTGATCGATCCGGCGCGCGGCATCTGGCCGAGCGGCAATATGCTGCCGCGTCTCGCGCCGGGCTTCATCGCGAACGCGATCTGGGGCTGGGGCGCGCTCGTCTTCATGCGCGCGTTCATGGCGGGCAGCGAGCCGCGTTGATTCAGCGCTGATTCACGCCGCGCTCGAATCAAAAGCGGCCCACGCGGGCCGCTCTTCTCAGCGTCAGTCCTTCAAAAGCCGCAGCGGGTGCGCCGCCGGCGTCCACGCGCTTTCGAACATCCGATCCACATCGGCGGCCTCCACATCCTCGGCGCGCGCGATCCGCCAGCGCGGCTCGTTGTCCTTGTCGACGATGCGCGCGCGAATCCCCTCCAGCACGTCGCCGCGCTCGAACACCGTGCGCGTGAGGTCGAGATCGCGTCGCAGCGTCTCGGCCATCGTCGAGAACTTCGCGCGGTCGACCTGCTGCAACGCGATATCGACGGAAAGCGGCGAGCGCTCGCGCAGCTCGGCGGCCGTGCGCTTCGCCCAGTCGTTGCCGATGTCCGCCTCGCGCTCGAGCGACGCGAGAATCGACGCGCCGTTGCCCGCCGCGAAGTGCTTGTCGATCATCGTGCGCGCAGCGGCGAGCTCGCTCTTTTCGGGGATCGGCGCGACCTTGTACTTCGTGGTCTCGTTCTGCACGAAGCGCACGATCTCCACGCCGTCGAGAAAGCGCTGATGCCGCAGCGATTCGACGAGGCCGGGCAGCGCGCCGTCGTCGAGATAGGCATCGGCCATGCGGGCATAGAGCGCATCGGCGGCGGCCAGGCTCGCGCCCGTCGCGGCGAGATAGCGGCCGATCGCGCCCGGCGCGCGCGCGAGGAACCAGCTCACGCCGACATCGGGGAAGAGGCCGATGCGCGTCTCGGGCATCGCCATCTTGGTCGACTGCGTGACGAGACGCAGCCCGCCCGTATGATGCGCACCCTGCGAGATGCCCATGCCGCCGCCCATCACCACGCCGTTCACGACCGCGACATACGGCTTCGGGAACGTGAAGATCGCGTGATTGAGCTTGTATTCGTCGGTGAAGAACGCGTCGATCGCGTCGCGCTCGCCCGCCGTCGCGGACTCGTACAGGAAGCGGATATCGCCGCCCGCGGAAAACGCGCGCACGTGCGGGCTATAGACGACGACAGCGCGGATCGCCTGATCGTGGCGCCACGCGCGCAATGCCTCGCCGATCGCGCGCAGCATCGGCGGCGTCAACGCGTTGAGTGCCTTCGGACGATCGAGCGCAATGAAGCCGATGCCGTTGGCGGTGTCGATACGGATGTCTTCGGTGGTCATCGTGTTGAAGTGTCGGGTCGGTTCGCTGAATTGAATCGAAGTTCGGTTCCCTCGGGTCGAGGCGCGTGCGCCTGCGCGAACCACGCATCGAGCGACAAGTCGACGAGCGTCGCGGCAGGCGTCTCGGGCAGCGGCGCGCCGTTCAGCTTCAGCGCGACGATGCCGTGCAGATTCGCCCACAGCCCTTCCGCGCACGCGGTCGGCGCGGCATGCGGCGGCAGTTGCTCGGCCGCACGCAGTTCGACGAACGCATCCGCGATCAGCGAGAGCGTCGCCGCGCCTGACCCGGCCGGCTCGTCGGTGCGATCGGCAGGATCGGCACCACGTGCGTTCGCATCCGTGTCGGTGAAACCCGCGGGCTCCATGAACATCAGCCGATACGTCTCGGGCTCGGCCAGCCCGAATTCGACATACGCGCGCGCCATCGCGTTCAGGCGCGCGGCCGGGTCCGCGATGGTCGCGTGCGCGAGAAACGCGTCATGCAGGCGCGCGTGGCCTTCCATGCGCAACGCCCGCGCGATCTCGCCACGGCTCCTGAAATGAAGATAGAGCGCGGCGGGCGAATAGTCGATCGCGTCGGCGAGCTTTCTCATCGAGAGCGATGCGAAGCCTTCACGCTTCACGATTTCGCGCGAGACTTCGAGTATGCGCTCGCGCAGCGCCTGGCGCTGCTCGCGTCGTTGCTCCGTGCGGCGCTCTTGCAGTCCCATGCGAGGCATTGTCGGCACCGCTTCTGTCGAAGTCAAATCGCGGCGCGGCGGCGCACGCTCAGATGGTCATCTTGCTGTCGTCGCGGCGCCGGGATGCCGCGCGATAAAGCGGCTCCTCCGAATCGCCCAGCACGACGGACGCAAACACGATGCACAACGCAAGAATCAGGACACCGACGGCTGCCCAGATGAGCCATAGCGCGTTGGACTCGACAAGTGAGTGAAGAAAGGACTGAAGCATGATGACCCCGCGCGATTTTTATATTTGATTGCCCGAACGAAAGCGCAAGCCGTTGAGCAAGTAATGTGCCGAGCGAATCGCATCGCGTGCGGCGAATAGAAGGATGGTACTCCGTTGCGCGATCGCGCGGAAGGCGCGCGACGCATCTCGCGTCGATAAAAACACAATGCGATGGAGGACTTACATCGCGGCGTGTAAGAGCGGGAAGTTGGCTTTGCGCGACTGCGCCGGTCAGCGCATCAGACCGTCACGCGCCCCGGCGGAAAGTGTCCGCTTTTCAGGAGCACGGGCATGCCGTTGGTCACGCGCAGATGCTCGCGCGCGACTTCTTCGATACGCGGGCGGCCCGCATCGAACGCGCTGATCCAGCCGATACTGTCGTAGGTCTGCGCGCCGAAATGATCTTCCAGCGCTTCAACCGAAATCGCGCAGGGCACGCGCCGGCCGTCGACGATCGCGGCGAACTCGACGGTCAGGTTGGAATCGCGGTAGTCGGGCGCATCCGGAAGGAAACGAATATTCATGATTGTCTCGTTGCTGGGGCGTGGCGCCGATGAGGCGGGCATCCGACCGGGACCGACGCGAAGACGTTCAGACGCTCCATCGCTTCGTTCGCGCGAACCCGCTTGCGCCGCCGCAAACGATCCCACGAATCGATTCGGCGATTATGGTACTCGCGCTCGCATCGCGCGGTCCAGCGCCGCCCGCTTTACGCGGCAAGCACGGATTCGTCGACATCGACGACGAGCAGCGAACTCGCCGAAGGATTCGCATAGTTGAAGTCGAGCAGCCGGCTCATGTCGCGCACGCGATCGCATACGCGCTGACGTGCTTCCCCGGACAGGTGCGGATAGTCGCGCAGCACCTGCGCGTCGAAGCGATAGTGCACGCCCCACGCGATATTGCCGGGATGATTCGCCACGCCGCCCGTACGCCAGCTCACGAAAAGCGCGGGCGTTGCCTCCAGACCCACTTCCGCGACATCGGCGCCACTCGGGAAGAGATCGATGAGGCAACTCGCGACGTCGTACAGCACAGTGTGTCGAAGGTGAACGGGGCGCATCACGTCGCTTGCAGCAAGCGGTCGATGTATTCGCGCGCGGCCTGCTCCACATGCGCGAGCGCCTCGTCTTCGGTCGCGAAGCGCCGCTCGGGCCCGAGATCGACGAGCGCCTCGAAGCGATGCACGTCGTCAGGCCCGCCACGCGCGAGGCTGACCGAGCCGACATAGATCGGCGCGCCGCCGTCGCCTTCGGTGTGCGTCTGCACGAGCCGCGCCGAAGCGCTGATGTAGAACCCTCTGTACGGCCCCGTGACTCTTTCCGCCATGTCCTTGCCTCCCTATATGCGTGCGGCGTGCGCCCGTTGTCGCCCGCGGTCTCCGGCAGGCAATTCCAACCGACATTCGAGATGAATAAGGCGCGCGATCCGGAAAATAGTTCATCGGTATGTCTGGCGCATTGAGCGCGAGCCTGCCACTTGCCTAATTCGCAAGCATCGCGCCCGCGCGCCACGCCGCATCCCGGCGCGCGCTCCGCCGCTAACATCCGCTTACGTGTCGCGTAAGGCGCCTATGGGACAATGCACATCTCAAAAATGCGCCCTCGCCGCGAATTCGACGGCCGGCGGCGCGCATCGCAATTCGCTCATCACGAGGTAAAGATGAAGGAACACGGTCGGCGCATGCGCCGTATCTCCGCACGCGCGGCGCATGGCGGCGCCCGTTCGCGCTTCTCCTGGCTGCGCGCGTCGGCGCTCGGCGCTGCTGTCGTTGCCGTGGCGAGCCTCGGCGCGTGCGCGTCGTCGAACGAGGCGTCGCTCATCAATCTGCCCGACGGACAGACCGGCTATGCCGTGAACTGCAGCGGCGCGGATGCCGGATCGAGCTGGGCGAGCTGCTACGTGCTCGCCGGCCAGAAATGCGGCGCGACGGGTTACGACATCGTCTCGAAGGACAACGAGGAAGGCGGCCCGACCGGCGGCGGCATCACCAACGTGATCTCGGCGAACGTCAAGAATCGCTCGATGATCGTGCGCTGCAAGTAAGCGCCCGCCAGCGCGCGTTCAATGCGCGCTCATTTTCGAGAACGCGTTGAGCACGACCACGCCCGCGACGATCAGGCCCATGCCGAACATGGCGGGCAGATCGGGCGTCTGCTTGAAGAGCAGCGCGGCGACGAGCGTGATGAGCACGATGCCCGCGCCCGACCACACCGCATACACGATGCCGACGGGCAGCGCGCGCAGCGTCAGCGACAACAGGTAGAACGACAGCCCGTATCCGACCACGACGATGGCTGCGGGAAGCGCGCGCGTGAAGCCATCGGAGGCGCGCAGCGCGGAGGTCGCGATGACTTCGGTGACGATCGCGATGGCGAGGAGCACATAAGCGGTTGAGCGCATCGGCGTGGAGTCTCTCCGGGTTCTGTTCTTCGTCGATCGGCTCAGTCCCGCCCGAGCGAGAGCGTGCCGAAGTTCTCGCCGAGCACGGCGCAGAGCGCTTCTACGACCATCTGATGATCGTCGCGCTGCGGCAGGCCCGACACCGCGACCGAGCCGATCACGCCCGCGCCCGCGACGCGCAGCGGAAACGCGCCGCCGTGCGTCGCGAACTCGGCGAGGTCGAGGCCGTACTTGTCGGCGAGCGTCGTGCCGGCCTGCTGCAGCGAGAGCCCGAGCGCATAGGAGCTGCGGCGAAAGTGCTCGACGGTGCGCGACTTGCGCTCGACCCAGCGTGCGTTGTCGGGCGTGGTGTTGTCGAGCGCGGCGTAGAAGAGCTTGCAGCCGAAGGTACGCACATCGATGACGATGGCCGCGTCGCGCGCGAGCGCCATCTCGCGCAGTTGCGAGCCGATTTGCCACGCATGCTCCGCGTGAAACTGCGGGAACACGAGCGTGCGCTCCTGATGCGCAATGGCTTGCAGAACGTGTGGAATGTCCATGAGCGAGCGGCTCCTTTTGCGTGCGTGGAATGGAGGTGGCGTGTGCGGCCTGGCCGAGCCTCGTGCCTTGCGATTTTGACATGCGAACGCGATACCGCGATGTGCAGGTCGGTCATGAACCGGGTGAATTGCGACTTCGCGTTGGGCTGGTGGGCCTTGCGTCGAGCGCATTGGACATGCGCGCAGAAAAGCAAAAAGCCCGGCTTGACCGGGCTTTTCGATGTAATGCTGGACGGGTTGGTTGCGGGGGTAGGATTTGAACCTACGACCTTCGGGTTATGAGCCCGACGAGCTGCCAGACTGCTCCACCCCGCGTCCGTCGAAGAAAAGATTATAAGCCATCGCTTAGTTCGATGCAATGCCTTCTTTGCTTCGATCGAAGAAAAGAGATGAAACGAAGAAGCGACGCTGCGTCGAAGCGCCTCGGCTCGAAGCGAAGAGCATGGAAACACGCGTGGCATAATCGTCCGTTCATCATCGTCCTTGTATCGGCAACGAGTCGGATAGAGCGCGGCATGCATTCATTGCGTCGGGGCATCATCAGGAAGATCGGCGGGCTCGCAGCGATATGCGCGATCCTGCTGCTCTCGCTCGCGCCCGCCGCATCGCAGGCGCTCGAACATGCGCGCATCGATGCACTGCTCGCGTCCGTATGCGCATCCGATACGCAAGCGTCGAAAGACGCGCATCGTCATGTCGAGCATGGTGTCGCCGGTCATCTGCAGGCGTGTGCTTATTGCGATCTCATCGCGCACGCGCCCACGCCGCCTGCATCGTCCGATCGGGCCGTCCACGCTTTTTCGTCGCGCGACGTTCTCGATGCGCCCCTTCTCACCGACGCGCCGCGCCGCGAACTGCCCGGCGCCGCGCAACCCCGCGCCCCGCCCGCCCTCGCCTGATTCGCGTTCATACGCAAAGACTTCGCTCGCCGCATGACGCGGCGCGAAGCGCCATCATCCAATCGGTCATCGCCCGATGCGCGTTGCGCCTCGGGCACGCAAGGACACATCATGCTTTCATCATCGCTCATGCGCGGCGCGCTCGCGCT
The DNA here is from genome assembly GCF_900044055.2 of Caballeronia calidae. GTDB lineage: Bacteria > Pseudomonadota > Gammaproteobacteria > Burkholderiales > Burkholderiaceae > Caballeronia > Caballeronia calidae. The sequence continues at coordinate 206,477 of NZ_FCOX02000007.1, forward strand.
GGCACTCGCCGGCACGGCGCATATCGCGCTCGCGCATGCATTGCCGAAGCTGCAGAACCCGGGCCCCGGCGCGACCGTCAGCGCGCCGCACGAAGTCGCGATCGACTTCGGCGAAGCCCTCGAACCGACCTTCAGCAAACTCATCGTCACGAACGCGCAAGGCACGCAGGTCAACGCCGCGAAATCCACCGTCGATACGAACGACAGAAAACACATGAGCGTCGCGCTCCCCGACCTCGCACCGGGTATCTATAAGGTGCAATGGACCGCGGTCGCCGCGGATGGGCACCGCACGCAAGGTCACTACAACTTCACCGTCAAGTGAGAACACAATGAAGAGAATCGCTGTACTCGTGGGCGCGCTCGCCTGCGCTTCCTTCGCCCAGGCCGCGACGCTCGAAGCGCGCGATTGCTGGGTCCGCGCGATGCCGCCGAACGTCCCGTCGTCGGGCTATTTCACGGTCGCGAACAACGGCGACAAGCCCGCGACGCTCACCGCCGCGGAAACGCCCGCGTTCGGCATGGCGATGATGCACAAGTCCGAGAGCAAGAACGGCACGGCGACGATGTCGGCCGTCGATTCCGTCGATGTCCCCGCGCACGGCACCTTGAGCTTCGCGCCGAAGGGCTATCACCTGATGCTCGAAGAGCCGGGCAAGCCGCTCAAGGTCGGCTCGACGATTCCCCTCACGCTTTCGTTCGCCGACAAGTCCACGCTCAACGTGAACTGCGCGGTGAAGTCGGCGGCAACCGTCGGTCACTGAGCGCATCGCGATCAAAAACAAAGCGCGCCGGGTTTGAAGCCCGGCGCGCTTTTTTATCGGCCATGCAAAAGCCGATCAGTGCTTGCTGAACAAATCCATGATCTGCTTGCGCTCGTCGGTCGTGACTTGCGGCGCCGGTGGCGCCTGCATGCCCGCCGGACCGACGCCGCCCATCGTCGTGGCATCGCCCGCCATCGGGTTGGTGTTATCCAGCCCGATGCTCGCGACGAAGCCCGCGCCCGGCGTGCGGTCCGCGTAGAACAACTCGCCGTCGACGGTCGTGAGGCCATCGGGCATCGGCATCTGCTGCTGCGGAATGCCGCGCAGCGCGCGTCCCATGTATTCGACCCAGATCGGCAACGCGAGCTGCGCGCCGAACTCGCGGCTGCCGAGCGTCTTCGGCTGGTCATAGCCCATCCACGCGACCGCGACGAGCTGCTTCTGATAGCCCGCGAACCAGCCGTCCTTCGCGTCGTTGGTCGTGCCGGTCTTGCCTTGCAGATCGTTGCGCTTCAGCACGTTGGTGCCCGAACCCGTGCCCTGCGTCGCGACCGTGTGCAGCAGACTGTTCATGATGTACGCGTTGCGCGGCTCGAGCGTCTGCGGCGCGTTGCTGCCGGCCGTCAGCGGATTGGCGCGCGAGATCACGGTGCCGCGCGCATCGGCGACATCGGCGATCAGATACGGATTGATGCGATAGCCGCCGTTCGCGAACACCGAATACGCGCCGCTCAGCTGCAGCGGCGTGACGAGTCCGGCGCCAAGCGCGAGCGGCAGATAAGGCGGCGTCTTGTCCTTGTCGAAGCCGAACTTCTGCGTGACGAAGTCCTGCGCGTAGCTCGTGCCGATATACGACAGGATGCGGATCGACACGAGGTTCTTCGACTTCTGCAGGCCGGTGCGCATCGACATCGGGCCGTCGGGCTGGTCGTCGTCCTTCGGCTCCCATGCATCGCCGCCGCCGGCCGCCGGGAAGGACAGCGGCGCGTCGTTGATGATGGTCGCCGGTCCGAGGCCCTTGTCGAGCGCCGCCGAATAGATGAACGGCTTGAAGCTCGAGCCCGGCTGACGCCATGCCTGCGTGATGTGATTGAACTTGTTCTTGTTGAAGTCGAAGCCGCCGACGAGCGCGCGGATCGCGCCGTCCTGCGGCGTCATCGACACGAGCGCGCCTTCCACTTGCGGAAGCTGCGTGATCTGCCAGTTGCCTTTGTCGTCCTTCGTGAGACGCACGATCGAGCCCGGCTTGATCGCGAGCGCCTTCGATGCATTGCTGCGCAGCGCGGCCGCCACGAAGCGCAGGCCCTCGCCTGCGATCGTCGCGGTATCGCCGCCGACGAACTGCGCCGTCACCTGCTTCGGGCTCGTGGCCGTCACGACCGCGGAGACGAGCTCGCCGTTGTCGGGATGATCGACGAGTGCGTCTTCGATCGCCTCGGCGCGGTCATCCGTATTCGACGGCAGGTTGATGTTGCCCTCCGGTCCGCGATAGCCATGCCGGCGCTCGTAGTCCATCACGCCCTTGCGCACGGCCTTGTACGCGGCGTCCTGATCGGCGGAATCGATCGTGGTCGTGACCGTGAGACCGCGCGTGTAGGTCTCTTCCTTGTACTGCGCGTACATCATCTGCCGCACCATTTCCGCGACGTATTCGGCATGCACGCCGTACTCGGTGCCCGCGGACTTCGTGTGAATCTCTTCGGCGATGGCCTGCTGGTACTGCTCGCGCGTGATGAAGTTAAGGTCCAGCATGCGCTTCAGGATGTACTGCTGACGCACCTTCGCGCGCTTCGGATTGACGACCGGGTTATACGCCGACGGCGCCTTCGGCAGGCCCGCGAGCATCGCCGCTTCGGCGAGCGTGATGTCCTTCAGATCCTTGCCGAAATACACGCGCGCCGCTGCCGAAAAACCATACGCGCGCTCGCCCAGATAAATCTGGTTCATGTACAGCTCGAGAATCTGGTCCTTCGTCAGCGCGCGCTCGATCTTGTAGGCGAGCAGCATCTCGTAGATCTTGCGCGTGTAGGTCTTCTCGCTCGACAGGAAGAAGTTGCGCGCGACCTGCATCGTGATCGTGCTCGCGCCCTGCGATGCGCCGCCGTGCATCAGATCGGTCACGCCCGCGCGCAAAATGCCGACGAAGTCCACGCCGCCGTGATCATAGAAGCGGTAATCCTCGATCGCGAGGACGGCCTTCTTCATCTGGTCGGGAATGTCCTGGAAGCGCACGAGGCTGCGGCGCTCCTCGCCGAATTCGCCGATCAGCACGTGATCCGCCGTGTAGACGCGCAACGGCACCTTTGGCCGATAGTCGATGAGCGCATCGAGCGACGGCAGATTCGGCCCCATGACGACGAGCGCATAACCGACGATGAGCGCGCCGACCACCACGCCGATGGCCGCGAGACCCGCGAACCACAGCGCGATGCGTCCGAACGGAGAGCGGCCTCGGCCGCCGCGTTCGTTGCGGTCGCCGCGGCCGTCGCGGCCATTGCGGCCGCCACCGCCGTTGCGTCCGCCGCCGTCGCGGCCGCCCGAGTCATTGCGTGAATCGTTGCGAGAGTCGTTCCAGCGGGGTTCGCGATCGTATCGCGAGGATTTCGATGAGTCGGGTCGTTTGATGATAGGCATGACTGGGATCGTTCGGCGCGCTGTCGAAGCGCGCGCGCTGCCGCGCTGCGATGCGCCGTTGGCGGCGCTACTGCAAAGACGGGACGAGCGGATGTGCGGGCCGGTTTCGACCGAGAGTAACAGCGCATTTTAAAGAATTCGCGCGGACCGCTACAAAACCGCCGGGATTTTTTTGTAAGTAAATGCCGCTCGCCCGGCGAGACGCGCGGAAATGCGCGGTTACCCACAGCAAGTGTTGAGAGCCTTGTGGACAACCGTATGAGAAAATAGCCAAGTCGTTGATCGCGCGCCGCTTTCGCGCGATGCTCATCGCTTGCGATGCGAGGTGGGCCGCACCCACGGCCGCGCGCAAACCGATATGATGGATGCACGGATCGCAGGCCCCTGGCGCGTCTTTCGGGTAGCCTGCGGCAACACTGTCGTCCCCGTTTGATGAACCGAAGTCGCGAATCGTTACGTTACGATCGCCTTACTGTTTGCGAGCCGCTCATGACGACCAAACCCAGCGAACGCATCGTTGTTTTCGTGACTCCCGCGCAGAAGCTGGCCATCAGCAAGACAGCGGACACCCTCGGCATCAGCGTGAGCGAACTCATGCGGCGCGCGGTGCTGAACTTCAACGCGACGAGCGAGCAGATCAAGGTGGCGGGCCTCGTCGACCGTTTGCGCGCGCCCAAGGCCCCCGACCCGCTCAATGCCGCGCTGAAGAGCGTCGCCGAGAAAGCGGCCGCGCGCGAAGCCCGCGAGGCGGCGGCGAACGCGACCAAGCGCGCGGCGCAGGCGCGCAGCGTGCCGCCCGCCCATCCCGCTCCCGATGCCTCCGAAACCGAACTCGAGCACGACGCCGATCAAGGCGACGACGCCTCCCTGACGGATGGCACGCGCTCCGGGCGCTGACGGCCCGCCTCCCCTTTTTCACACCGTGGGCCGTGCGCGCCGTGTCATCGCGCGCCGTTACACTCATTAACCTTCCGTTAAGTCCCGATTAAGTCGCGGCATGCTCTAATGAGCGGGTAAACCCGGCGTGCGCGTGGACTCACGCGCCGCTTGCAATCCCGCGCGTTGCGCCTCACATTCGAGCCGCGTGGTACGCAGGCGAGCACGCCGCCGTCTTCATCCAGGAGAAATACATGTCGCTTTTCGATTCCATCACGCGCACGGTCAAAGGGCTCTTGAACGACGCCGCCGACACCATGCAGGATCCTTCGCGCGATGCACGCCAGATCGTGCGCGAACTCGACGACAGCATCGCGAAGGCGGAGAACTCGCTCATCGAGATCGAAGCGCAGGTCGCGACGCAGCAAAGCAAGCGCGACGCCGCCGCCGACAAGGCGAAGAAGTACGAGGACGGCGCGCGGCGCGCGCTGCAGGCGGGCGACGAAGGACTCGCGCGCGAAGCGCTCGCGGCGCAGGCGAACGCCGATACCGAACGCGATGCACTCGCGGCGGAACTGCAAACGCTCGAGCCTTCGGTCGAGCATCTGAAGTCGCAGATCGCCGACATGCGTCAGCGCCGCAACGATCTCAACGCGCGCTCGAACATCCTTCAGGCGAAGCAGCAGATCGCGCAGGCGAAGGACACCGCGGCGACGGCGCTCGGCGGTATCGGCGGCAAGAATCTTGCGGAGGATTTCCAGAAACTCGAAGACAAGGTCCAGCTCGCGAACGCCCGCTCCGATGCGCGCCTCAATTCCGCCGACCAGAAATCCGGCAAGGCGCTCGACGAGAAGCTCGCCGCGCTGAATCGCGGGCCTTCGGTCGAGGATCGTCTCGAAGCGCTGAAGAAGCAGTTGAATACGCCGGCGCAATAAATATCGGCATCGGCATCTGAAAAGTGCGCGCGCCGCGAACTCCCGGGCGAGCGGCGCGTCGCACGAATATGCGTTACCTTGAGCAATACGAATTGCATCACCCGATCGCAGCATCGACAGGAGACGGACGTTCATCGCGTCCGGTCCGCATCATGAAGAAGATTTTGACGGCTCTCGCGTTGTCGCTGTCGCTCGCCTCCCCGCTCGCGTTCGCCGTGCCGACCGCGCAGCAGGTCGAGCAGTCGATGACGCAGGGCAACTGGCAAAAAGCCGACTCGCAACTGAGCGAAGTGCTCGAAGCGCATCCGAAGAACGCGCACGCTCACTATCTCTACGCGCAGGTGCTCGATCGCGAGGGCCGCTACGACGACGCGCTTTCGCAACTGCAGCAGGCGAAATCGCTCGATCCTTCGTTGAGCTTCACCGATCCCTCGCGATTCGCGGCCACGCAGGCGCGCATTCAGGCCGATGCGACGCGCGCGAACATCTCGCCGCGCTCGAATAACGGCTCGAACGCCACGGTCGCGCAGAATCCGTTCAGTCAGAACCAGAACCAGGCCGCACCCGCGCCGCAGAAACACGGCGTCGGCATGGCCGGATGGATCGGTCTCGCGGTGCTGATCGCAGCGATCGCGCTCGTGCTGCGCTGGGGCCTGCGCCGCGCCCGCGCGCGCGACGACGGACAGGCCGAGAACGACCGCCGCGCGCAGATCAAGCGCGCGACCGAACTGCTCAACGACGTGCGCACGCTCAAGCTCGACGTGCGCCTCTCCACCGCGCCGGGCCACGAGGCATTGCTGAAAGATGTCGAAGGCGCGGAGACGCAGTTGCGCGAAATGGTCGAGTCCTTGTCGAACTCGAAGAATCCGGTGCCGCCTTATGCCATCGAGGATCTGGAGAATCAGGTCGCGAGCCTGAAAGCGCGCGCCGAAGGCCGTCCCGATCCCAACGCGGCCAATTACACACAGCCCGGCGCGCCGAACGGATCGCCGTATGCGCAGGAAGCCGAGCGCTTCGGACGCGGCCAGCAGCAGTATCCGCAACAGGGCCCTTATCCGCCCTATCCGCCGCAACAAGGTCAGCAGCCGCCCGTCATCATCCAGCAAGGCGGCGGCGGGTTGGGTGGCGGCATGGGCGGCCTTCTCACCGGCGTGCTGCTGGGCCAGGCGCTGTCGCATGGGCGCGACCGTGTGATCGAACGTGAAGTGCCCGTCGATCGCCCGGTTCAGAACGACGGCGGCGGACTCGATTTCGGCAACAACAATGGCGGCGGACTCGATTTCGGCAATGGCTCGAACGACTGGAACGACGGCGGTGGCGGCGGACTCGATCTGGGCAGCAACGACGACAACTGGCGCGATTCCTGACCTCGCGCCGCACATGAAAGATCAAGGCCCCGTTCGCGGGGCCTTTGTCTTTTCGGCGCGGAGAATCGGGGCATCAGCCGCCGCCGAGAAAGCGCAAGAGGCCCCAGAGAAATTTGAAGAATCCGACGATGAATTCCCAGATGCGCTCGAGCTGATCCCAGCTCGCGACGCGCAGGATGGCATGCAGGATCATGCGTTCAGCGCCGCGCGGCCGCGAAGCTTCGCGCGTTCATGCGTTCGTGATACGTGCATCGTGCAAGAAAATGAAGGCGGCTTGCGCCGCCTCCGAGCGTTATCGCAAAGACCGCATCATAACCGGTCGCGCTACGCGGCCAGAATCAGCCGCCCTCCTTCTTCTCCGCGCTTTCGGGCGGCACTTCGTCCGTCAGCGCCTCTTCCAGCCGCTTGAAGATGCGCTTCGTCGCGCCGCGCGGCTGCAACGCGAACAGCAGCAGCGAGCGGCCGGTCACCTGATATACGTCGTCCGAGCCGAACTCCGGCAACTCCTCGCGGATCGGTGCATTCGTGTCGATCAGACAGATCCATTCGTCGGGGCCGGGAATATCCGGCAGCGTGAAATCGACCACGTCGTGATAGGCATTCACGATCAGCAGAAGCGTCGCATCCGAGGCCGGCTTGCGGATGCCCGTCGCCTGCGCGCGTCCGTCGATGACGAGGCCGAAGCAGCGCATGTTCGAATCGTCCCATTGCTCCTGCGTGAGTTCGTCGCCGGTCGTGCCGAGCCATCTGACATCGGCGACCTGCATGTTCTCGTTGAATTCGCCCGTCAGAAAACGCTGGCGCCGCAGCACGGGCAGCGTGTGACGCAGCGTCGTCAGCTTGCGCACGAACTCGATGAGCGCGCGGCCGTCGTCGTCGATGTCCCAGTTCACCCAGCTGATGTCGTCGTCCTGGCAGTACGCGTTGTTGTTGCCCATTTGCGTGCGGCCGAATTCGTCGCCCGCGAGCAGCATCGGCGTGCCTTGCGAAAACAGCAGCGTCGCGAGCATGTTGCGCTTCTGGCGCTCGCGCAGTGCGCGGATTTCCGCATCGTCCGTCGGACCTTCGACGCCGCAGTTCCACGACTTGTTGTCCGAATGGCCGTCGTTGTTGTCCTCGCCGTTCGCCTCGTTGTGCTTCTCGTTGTAGGACACGAGATCGTTGAGCGTGAAGCCGTCGTGCGCGGTGATGAAGTTTACGCTCGCCCACGGCCTGCGCCCGCGCTTGTTGAACTTGTCGCCCGATGCGGTCATGCGCGTCGCGAGCTCCGGCGATACGCCTTCGTCGCCCTTCCAGAACTCGCGCACGGTATCGCGATAGCGGTCGTTCCACTCCGCCCAGCCGGGCGGAAAACCGCCGACCTGATAGCCGCCCGGGCCGCAATCCCACGGTTCCGCGATGAGCTTCACGCTCGACAGAATCGGGTCCTGCCGGCAACTGTCGAGAAAGCCGCCGCCTTCGTCGAAGCCGTACGGCTCGCGGCCGAGAATCGTCGCGAGGTCGAAACGGAAACCGTCGACGTTCATCTCCGTGACCCAGTAGCGCAGGCTGTCGGTGACCATCTGCAGGACGCGCGGATGCGAAAGATTGAGCGTGTTGCCCGTGCCCGTGTCGTTGATGTAATAGCGCGCCTCCTCCGGCATGAGCCGGTAGTACGACGCATTGTCGATGCCGCGAAACGACAGCGTCGGGCCGCGCTCGTTGCCTTCGGCGGTGTGGTTGTACACGACGTCGAGAATCACTTCGAGGCCGGCCTCGTGCAGGCGGTCGACCATCTCCTTGAATTCCGCGACGACGCCCGGACCGCGCGCGAAATAGCGCGGATCGGCGGCGAAGAAGCCGATCGTGTTGTAGCCCCAGTAGTTCGTGAGGCCCTTGTCGAGCAGGTAGCTGTCGTTGACGAACGCGTGGATCGGCAACAGTTCGACCGATGTCACGCCGAGGCTCTTGATGTGCTCGACCACTTCGTCCTGCCCGAGCCCTTCGAACGTGCCGCGCATGTGCTCCGGAATCGCCGGATGCAGCTTGGTGTAACCGCGCACGTGGGTCTCGTAGAAGATCGTGTGCTCCCACGGCACGCGCACGCGCGTCGCGTGCGTCCACGTGAAGCTCTGGTCGACCACCTGGCACTTCGGCATGAAGGGCGCGCTGTCGCGCTCGTCGAAGGTGAGATCGTCGCCTTCGGCGTGCAGCGTGTAGCCGAACACGGCGTCATCCCATTTCAGCTCGCCGACGTGCGCCTTCGCGTACGGATCGAGCAGCAGCTTGTTCGGATTGAAGCGATGTCCGGCTTCAGGCTCGTACGGACCGTGCACGCGGTAGCCATAGACCGTGCCGGGCTCGAGCCCGTGCAAGTAGACATGCCAGACTTCATCGGTGTATTCGGGCAGCTCGATGCGCTGCGTTTCCTGCTCGCCCTTGTCGTCGAAGAGACACAGCTCGACCTTGGTTGCGTTCGCGGAAAAGAGCGCGAAATTGACGCCGTTTCCGTCCCAGGTCGCGCCGAGCGGGAACGGGGAGCCTTCGGCAATGCGGAGTTCGTTCGGCATGAGATGATGTATTCGATTGGTTGACGCACAAGGCGTCGGGATCGTGCGGGGGTGTTCGGCCAGATGCGAAGCCTCGAGCGGCTTATCGAAAGCATTTCGCATGCCCGTATCACACGGCAGCGCGCGGCCAGTTTCATCATGCGCTTCGTGATGCTCCGATGCTCGCGCTTCGAGCGCGCCGCGTGTAAAACGTTCCTCTCGGGAGCGCCGAATGCTTGGCCTTCGACGAATCCGACACGCCCTCCACCGAAGGAGAACACGCCTTGTCCACGCGCCCCGGTTTCGCCTCCGCCCATTCTCCGATCAACGGCGCCGCCGAAGAAAGCCGCGCGAATGGCCGCGCGCTGCGCGACGCCGTTCCGTTCGACGCACACGGCGCCTGGACGCCCGCGCCGGACCGCCCCGACCCGGTCGAGCGGGTGCTCGCGGGCAACGCGGGCCGGCAGGAGCGGCTCATCCCGCTGCGCATGCAGCGCATGGCCGAATCGCCGTTCGCGTTCCTGCGCGGCTCCGCGACGGTGATGGCGTGGGATCTGGCCAGGTCGCCATCGATCGGGCACAACGTGATCATCGACGGCGATGCGCACGTCAACAATTTCGGCCTGTTTCGCACGCCGCGCCAGGACGTCGTGTTCGATCTGAACGACTTCGACGAAACGCTCGTCGGTCCGTGGGAGTGGGATCTGAAGCGCCTGACCGCGAGCATCAACGTCGCGGCGCGCGAGAACGGCGTCGATGCCGCCGGGCGCGAGTGCGCGGTGCGCTCGGCGTGCGCCGCGTATCGCACGACGATGGCGGATCTCTGGCAGGTGAGCCCGTACGATCTCTGGCAGATGCGCTCCTACGCGAGCGCGCTGCACATGGACGCGCCGACGAAGCTCGATGCCGAAGAACGCGCGACCATCGAAAAAACGGTCGATCGCGCGATGAAGCGCTCGCACGCGACGATGCTCGCGAAAGTCGCCGAGCCGGTGGGCAAGAGCTATCGCTTCAAGGTCGATCCGCCGATCCTCACGAAACTCGACGCCGCCGAGAAAAATCATGTGATCGATGGCCTGAAGGCGTATCTGCAGACCATCGCGGGCGAATGGCGCATGATGCTCGAGCGCTATGACGTCGTGGATGTCGCGCATCGGGTCGTCGGCGTGGGCAGCGTCGGCACGCGCGCGTATCTCGTGCTGATGCAGGGCCGCGCGCTCGGCGATCCGCTCTTCATTCAGGTGAAGGAAGGCATCGTCCCCGCCGCCGCGCCGTTCGTGCCGCCGCTCGACGAGCCGTATCGGCATCAGGGACGCCGCGTGGTGCACGGGCAGCGGTTGATGCAAAGCTCGTCGGACGCGCTGCTCGGCTGGACGACCATCTCCGGCCGCGATTTCTACGTACGCCAGATGAAACAGATCCGCGGTTCGATTCCGGTCGACTGGCTGCATGGCGCCACCTTCGATTTCTACGCGTGGTGCCTCGGCCTGCTGCTCGCCCGCGCGCACGCGCGCACCGGCGACGCCGCGCTCATCGCGGGCTATTGCGGCAACTCGGACCGGCTCGACGCCGCGTACGCGATGTGGGCCGAGCGCTACGGCGCGCAGACGGTCGCGGATCATGCCGCGTTCTGCGCGGCGATCAGCGTGGGGCGCGTGCCGGCCGCATGACGCTCACACCAGCTCACGGGAGCCCGCGCGATTTTCGGCGGGCGGGCGGCGCGCAATCGAATTGACTATCATGGACGGTGCCCGCGATGAAACGCGTCACGCGGGCGTCTTCATGGCATAGCCTTTGCTGCCGCCCTGGCCCGCACAATCGTCCAACTCGAACCGGAGGAAGCCGCGCATGAGCATGATCGAAGAATTCAAGAACTTCGCCCTGAAGGGCAACGTCATGGACCTCGCGGTCGGTGTCATCATCGGCGGGGCGTTCTCGACGATCGTGAACTCAGTCGTCAAGGATCTGATCATGCCGGTGGTCGGCGTGGCCACAGGCGGGCTCGATTTTTCCAATCTCTTCGTGCGGCTCGGGCACATACCGCCAACCTTCAAGGGCAATCCCGATTCGTACAAGGATCTGCAGACCGCGGGCGTCGCGGTGTTCGGCTACGGCTCGTTCATCACCACGCTGATCAATTTCATCATTCTCGCGTTCATCATTTTTATGATGGTCAAGTTCATCAACAATCTGCGCAAGCCGGCCGACGCCGCGCCGCCCGCGACGCCGGAAGACGTGCTGCTCCTGCGCGAGATTCGCGACGAACTGAAGAGGTCGCCGCGCGTCTAGCCGGGCAAACCCGCGCCAAAGCAGCGGAACCCGCGCGCCGCGCGTGGGTCTCCCCTGATGCCACCCTGCACCCTTGGTGCGCCCACCCGCTTTTTTCTTTAGGAAAGCTGTTCGCGCGGGTAGCAGCGGGACTATTATTGGGATAGATGCTCAGAGGGATGCCAAGGCGGGCCGCCAAACGGTCATCGGCACGAATCGTGCGCCGCTATGTGCTCCGGCAGCTTGCCGGTCACGATACGGCGGGCCCGATTTCACCGTGACCTAATCACATCGATGCGCTATAAAAGATCGACGTGCGGCGCGCAAGACGGGAGTGGCCGCATGAGGACGCTGCGTTTCTTGCAATTCTTTTTCAGGCGAGTTTTTATGTCCTTCCCGAAAAAGCGTAAACGCGTGAAGGCCGATGGCGACGAGTCTTTTCTCGCCGTGCTTCGGCACTTCAAGCCATTCGGTCAACTCGACACGAAGATCGCGCGCGCTCGCGCCCAGGATGAGCCGGTGCTGTACGCCCACGTTCTGCCCGGGCTCGATGTCCTGCTGTGCAGCGTGCGCGGCGCCCAGCCGCCGTATCCGGCCATCGACGAGCTGCACAGGCGCTGTGTCGAATCGATCACCAACGCGCTCGAGCAGCCGCTCGACGGACTGGAGAACGGCGGTTACTGGTACGAGGCGAACGGTTTCGGTTTCCTTGTATTCGCGAGCCGTGCCCGCACGCAGATCCTGAGCGAGTTCGGCGCGACGGTCTCCGCAGGCAGGCGCCGCGGCACGCGCCGTCAGGACGCGGGCGACGCCGCCTCGCGGCCGCTGCGCTGATCCTTTCCTGACGTTCCCTGTTTCACCCTGATGCGCCCGGACCTCGTGACGAGGCCCGGCGCGTCGTCGTTCGCGCGTCCCGCGCGCTTCGCGCAAATCCCGACTACTCCCGCGGGCTTTCCTGTCCTTTAATGGAAGCCACGCGCGAGAGCGTGATGGCGCGTGCCTTGCTGCATCGGTATTGCAGGCTTCTCGCGACACAACTGGTCGCTCGACTACAAGGAGAACACCATGTCGGAACACGTCTACAAGCAGATCGAACTCACCGGCTCCTCGCCGCAATCGAGCGATGACGCCGTGCGCGTCGCACTCTCGAAGGCGTCGAAGACGCTGCGCAACATGCACTGGTTCGAAGTGGTGGAAACACGCGGGCACGTCGAGGAGGGCAAGATCCTGCACTGGCAGGTGACGATCAAGGTGGGACTGCGCATCGAGGATTGATGCTTTTGCGCAAAGCATAAAAAAACGCGCCTCGCTGCGAAGCGAGGCGCGTTTTGTACTTTGCGGCGAACCGTTCGCTTACTTCGGCAGCGAACCGTCCACGCCTTCCACGTACCAGTTGATGCGCTGCAGTTCAGGATCGGACAGCGTCTTGCCGGCCGGCACCTTCTCCGCGCCCGACTGGTCCTTGATCGGGCCGCTGAACACATCCCACTTGCCGGTATGCAGCTCGTCACGCTTCGCGGCAACCGCCTGCATCGCCTTCGCCGGGATCACGCCGCTGTTCAGGTCTTCGAGATCCACGGCCTTCTGCGGAATGCCGAGCCACACCGGATCGTTCTTCCACTTGCCGTCGAGCACCTGCTGGACCACGGAGTTGTAATACACGCCCCAGTGCGCGACCACCGAGCCGAGGTGCGCGCTCGGTCCGAACTTCTTCATGTTCGAATCCCAGCCGAAGGCATAGACCTTCTTCTCGGCGGCGGTGTTGAGCGTCGCGTTGGAGTCGGTGTTCTGCAGCAGCACGTCGGCGCCCTGGCCGATCAGCGTTTCGGCCGCCTGCTTCTCCTTGCCCGGATCGAACCAGCTGTTGATCCAGATGACCTTCGTGTGGACCTTCGGATTCACGGAACGCGCGCCCATCGTGTACGCGTTGATGTTGCGCACCACTTCCGGAATCGGCACCGACGCGACGAAGCCGAGGGTGTTCGTCTTCGTCACATAACCTGCCGCGACGCCCGCGAGGTACGCGCCCTGATACATGCGCACGTCATAGGTGCCGAAGTTCTTCGCCTTCTTGAAGCCGGTGGCCGTCAGGAAGATGGTGTCCGGAAAATCCTTCGCGACCTTCAGCGCGAAATCCTGATAGCCGAAGCTCGTGGCCAGGATGACCTTGTTGCCCTTGTTCGCCAGATCGCGGAACACGCGCTCCGAGTCCGCCGATTCCGGCACGTTCTCCACGCGCGTGATCTTGATCTTGCTGCCGAACTTCGCTTCGGCTTCCTTGCTGCCCGCGTCGTGCGCGAAGGTCCAGCCGGCATCGCCCGGATTGCCGAGATAGACGAACGCGACACCCGGCGCGTCCGCGGCCCGCGCGCTCAGCGCCGCGACGGTGGCGGACAGTGCCACCGTCGCCTTGATCGCCTTCAGCCATGGTTTATTCATTGTGATTCTCCTGGTCGATGTTGTGTGTGAAACGGTCTATGCAGGCCGGCATCAGTTTCATCGGTCAAAAATGTCGATGAAACCGCGATGCTGCGCAAGCGCAACGCCGCGACATCAGCTCGCCGCGAAAAACGGCTTGCCGAGCGATGCGGGCGCGTTGAGCTTGATCGTGTTCGGATTGCGCGAGATGAGCACGAGCACGACGATCGTCGCGATATACGGCAGCATCGCGAGGAACTGCGTCGGCACGGGCACGCCGATCGCCTGCGCGTAGAACTGCAGCGCCATCACCGCGCCGAAGAGCAGCGCGCCGATCAGCAGGCGGCCCGGACGCCACGTCGCGAACACGACGAGCGCGAGCGCGATCCAGCCGCGGCCCGACGTCAACTGTTCCTGCCAGACATGCAGATAGACGATCGAGTAATAGCCGCCCGCGATGCCGGCCATCGCGCCGCCGAAGAGCGTCGCGCCATAGCGCACGCCGACGACCGGAAAGCCCACCGAATGCGCGACCGCGGGCGATTCGCCGACCGAGCGCAGCACGAGCCCTGCGCGCGTCTTGTAGAGGAACCAGCCGATCACCGCGAACATGATGAACGCGAGATAGCCGAGCGGCGTCAGCGAGAAGATTGCGGGGCCGAGCACGGGAATGTTCGCGAGGCCCGGAATCGGCATCACGTCGATGGTCGAGCGCACCGCCGCCGACGTGTACGGCTTGCCGACATACGCCGAAAAGCCGATGCCGAAGATCGTCAGCGACAGGCCCGTGGCGACCTGATTGGCGAGCATCGTGATGGTGAGAAAGCCGAAGAGCAGCGCCATCGCAAGCCCGGCGAACACCGACGCGACGATGCCGAGCCACGGGCTGCCCGTAATCGCGGTGACGGCGTAGCCCGTGACCGCGCCCATCAGCATCATGCCTTCGACGCCGAGATTCAGAACGCCCGACTTCTCCGCGACGAGCTCGCCCGCGCCCGCGTACATCAGCGGAATGGCGGCGATCACGGCGCTCGAGGCGAGATTGCTGGCTTGATTGATATCCATATTCTTCGAAGCTCGTTAGGCGGCGTGATGCGCGGGCGTCCTGCGCTTGACGCGGTAATTCACGAACAGATCGCAGCCGAGCAGGCAGAACAGCAGCAAGCCCTGGAACACGCCCGCGAGCGCCTGCGGCAATTGCAGCGACGTCTGCACCGCTTCGCCGCCGAGATACAGCAGCGCCATCAGCAGACTGGCCAGCACGATGCCCACCGGATGCAGCCGCCCGACGAACACGACGATGATCGCCGTGAAGCCGTAGCCCGGCGACCAGCCCGCCTGAAGCTGGCCGATCGGGCCGGCCACTTCGCCCATGCCCGCGAGGCCCGCGAGGCCGCCGGAAAGCAGCAGCGAGGTCCAGATCGTTTTTTTGTCGGAGAAACCGGCGTAGCGCGCGGCGAGCGGCGCGAGACCGCCGACGTTCATCCGGAAGCCCGCGAAGCTCTTCCTCATGAAGAGCCACACGCACGGAATCGCGATCGCGGTCAGAAACACCGACGCGTTGATGCGCGTGCCCTTGAGCCACGTCCAGTGCCAGTCGCCGTAGAGGCGCGGGAAGAGCGCGTCGTCGCCGAACATCGCCGAGATCGGGAAGTTCATGCCTTCCGGATCGCGCCACGGGCCGCTCACGAGATAGATGAGCAGTTGCGTCGCGACATAGGTGAGCATCAGGCTCGTGAGAATTTCATTCGTGTTGAAGCGGCTCTTGAGCAGCGCGGGAATCGCCGCCCACAGCATGCCGCCGACGATGCCGCCGAGCATCATCAACGGCAGCGTCCACCAGCCGGCGGCATCGCCGGCATGAATCGCGATGCCGCCCGCGACGATGCCGCCGAGCAGCATCTGCCCTTCCGCGCCGATGTTCCACACGTTCGCGCGATAGCCGACCGCGAGCCCGAGGGCGATCAAGCATAGCGGCGACGCCTTCAGCACGAGCTCCGACCAGCCGTTGATGCTCGACAGCGGCTCGATGAAGAACGCGTGCATCGCGCGCAGCGGGTCCTGGCCGACCAGGCTGAAAATCAGGAAGCCGATGACGAGCGTCGCGACGGCGGCGACGACGGGCACCGCGAGCTGCATGACGCGCGAGGGCGTCGGGCGAGCTTCGAGTCGATAGGGAAAGATCATCGTTCGTTCAGTGCTTCAGGAGAGAGCCGGGTTCGGCCGAGGGAGCGGGCTTGCCTTCGAAAAGGCCGGCCATGAAGAGGCCGACTTCCTCCGCGTTCGTTTCGCTCGTCTTGCGCACCGGCGAGAGCTTGCCGCGCGCGATCACGGCGAGCCGGTCGCAGATGTCGAAGAGCTCTTCCAGCTCTTCGGAAATGACGAGAATCGCGACGCCGCGCGCCGACAGATCGAGCAACTGCTGACGGATGAAGCCCGCCGCGCCGACATCGACGCCCCATGTCGGTTGCGCGACGACTAGCACCTTCGGCTCCTGAAGAATCTCGCGTCCGACGATGAACTTCTGCAGGTTGCCGCCCGACAGGCTTTGCGCGAGCGCATCGCTGCCGCCGCAGCGCACGTCGAACGACTTGATGCAGCGCTCCGCGAACGCCTTCACCGTGCCCGCCTTGATCCAGCCGCCGCGCACCATGTTCTCGCGATGCGCGGTGAGCAGGCCGTTATCGGCGAGGGACATCGCCGGGACCGCACCGCGCCCCAACCTTTCCTCGGGCACGAATGCGAAGCCGAGGCGCCGCCGGCCGCCCGCGGTCAGACGTGCGGCGGGCTTGCCGCAGATCGACACGGCATCGGCGGCGACGTGCCTGTCGCGGATTTCGCCCGATAGCGCCGCGAGCAATTCCGCCTGCCCGTTCCCCGATACACCCGCGATCCCGAAAATCTCGCCCGCGTGCACGGAGAACGACACGTTGTCGAGCGACGTGCCGAACGGATCGGGACTCGCGACCGACAGGTTCTTCACCGCGAGCCGCGCGTCGCCGGGATTGTGCTCGCGGCGCGTGTAGTCGGGTAGCGAATGGCCGACCATCAACTGCGCGAGCGATGCCTGCGTTTCCTTGCGCGGATCGACGTTGCCCGTCACGCGGCCGCCGCGCATCACCGTGGCGTTCTCGCAGAGGGACTGGATTTCGTCGAGCTTGTGGCTGATATAGAGAATGCTGCAGCCTTCGGACGCGAGGCGGCGCAGCACCTTGAAGAGCTTCTGGACCGCCTGCGGCGTGAGCACCGACGTGGGCTCGTCCATGATGAGCAGGCGCGGATTCTGCAGCAGGCAGCGTACGATCTCCACGCGCTGCCGCTCGCCGACCGTCAGGCTGTGCACGTGACGCTGCGGATCGACATCGAGGCCGTAGTCCTTCGACACCTCGCGAATGCGCTTGCCGAGCGCTTTCATGTCGAACTTATCGTCGAGCGCGAGCGCGATGTTTTCGGCCACCGTCAGCGTCTCGAACAGCGAGAAATGCTGAAACACCATGCCGATGCCGAGCTTGCGCGCCGCCGCCGGGCTGCCGATCTCGACCGCTTCGCCCTGCCAGCGGATCTCGCCCTCGTCCGGGCGCACGGCGCCGTAGATGATTTTCATCAGCGTGGACTTGCCCGCGCCGTTCTCCCCGAGCACGGCGTGGATTTCGCCCGGCATGACGACGAGATTCACGCCGTCGTTCGCCTTGACGGACGGATACTGCTTGCTGATACCGGACAACGCCAGGCGCGGTGGCGTCGTCGACGTGGAGATGGCGTCGCCCATTGATATCCAGAAATGCGCTCGGCCACCGAGCAGGCCGGGCTGGAAAAAGTTACCGCGAGGCCGGTGCGTGACATCTCGATGTCGCACGAATTGGGCCGCGGCCAGAATTTACAGAATTCGGGTCATTAAGTCGACAACTCAAAATAGCCCGCCATTTTTCCGCAGAGCCATTATTTGCGGGTTAGCCACACCTTGACGAAATTTTTGCGACATATTAAAAATGATATGTCACGCCCCTGCGTCGATCAGCCAGAACATATAGTGGAGATAACATGAGTCAGCAACGCGAGGCGATCGATACGTATTTATTGCGCGTCTTGCATACCCTTCTAATGGAACGCAGCGTGACCCGCGCGGCCGTCAAGCTCAATCAGTCACAACCCGCCATCAGCGCTGCGTTGCGCCGCCTGCGCGATATCACCGGCGACCCGTTGCTCGTGCGCGGCAAGTCCGGCATGGTGCCCACCGAGTACGGCCTGCGCCTGCTCGAACCGACGCAGAATGCGTTGCGCGAGATCGAGCGCATCAAGGTTCAGCAGCACAACTTCGATCCGTCCACGTCCGTGCGGTGTTATCGCATCGGCTGCCCGGACTATCTGAACGTGCTGTTCGTGCCGACGGTGGTCGAGCGCTTCCGCCAGGCCGCGCCGAACGCCACGCTCGAGTTTCATTCGCTCGGCCCCGCGTTCGATTACGAACTGGCGCTCGAGGACGGCAAGCTCGATATCGTCGTCGGGAACTGGCCGGAGCCGCCGGAGCAACTGCATTTGTCGAATCTCTTCGTCGACAAGATCGTGTGTCTCGTCAGCAACACGCATCCGTTCGCCAAGCGCGGCGGGCTCACGCTCGATCAGTATCTCAACGCGCCGCATCTCGCGCCCACGCCTTATTCCGTCGGACAGCGCGGGGCGATCGATGTGCACCTCGCGCGGGAGCGACTGAAGCGCCATGTCGTCGTCACGCTGCCTTACTTCAATCTCGCGCCTTACGTGCTCATCAAGTCGGATCTCGTGTTCACTACGACGCGGTTGTTTGCTGACCACTATGCGCGGTTCCTGCCGCTCGCGGTCGTGCCCGCGCCGCTCGATTTTCCGCCGATGCAGTATTACCAGCTTTGGCATGAGCGTTGTCATTACTCGGATGAAGTGCGCTGGCTGCGGGGGCTGGTTGCTGAAGCGACCCGGTCGCTGATCGATCAGCCTTGAGCTTTTTTCGTTTGTGGAGCTTGCTTTCGTGTCGGTCTATTTGCGTTGCCCCTGTGCGGGGCGGCAGTCACTTTCTTTGCTGCTGCAAAGAAAGTAACCAAAGAAACAGCTATCCCCATCCAAAGTACTTCATGCCGGCCCCGGCACAGAAGTACTCTCGTGGTCCGGCAGTAGCGAGTGCCCTCATAGGCCTTTCCGGGCTTGGATCGCGCACGGTCTGTCACATCGCGCCGCTCAACTGACTGGTAAGGCGCCAAATAGCTCCGGCCCGCTTCGCGGCCGACCGGTCCATCGGGAACGCTTGTGCTTCCTTGCTTACGCTGTTATCTAACTGCATCGGCCATGCACGTCATGAAACCTAATTTCGTGTCGGTCTATTTGCATTGCCCCTGTGCGGGGCGGCAGTCACTTTCTTTGCTGCTGCAAAGAAAGTAACCAAAGAAACAGCTTTCCCCATCCAAAGTACTTCATGCCGGCCCCGGCACAGAAGTACTCTCGTGGTCCGGCAGTAGCGAGTGCCCTCATAGGCC
>NZ_FCOX02000008.1 GCF_900044055.2 Caballeronia calidae
GGATCAGGATACGGTCGAGCGCGCGCACGAGCACGTCGTTGACCTTGTACTCTTCGCACGGGTTCGAGAACATCATGCGCATGAAGTTCGCGCTGTACGACAGCTCGTTCTTCGGATACACGAACGGCTGGCCGATGCTGTACTTATAGGCCATCGCGACGAGGGTCGGCAGCTTCGCGATCATGCGGATCGCGGACACTTCACGATGCTGCGGGTCGTTGATATCGAGTGAATCGTGATAGAACGCCGACAGCGCGCCGACCGCAGCCGTCAACACGGCCATCGGGTGCGCGTCGCGACGAAAGCCACGGAAGAAGAAGTGCATCTGCTCGTGCACCATCGTGTGACGCGTGACCGTGTCGACGAATTCCTTGTTCTGCGCGGCGTCGGGCAACTCGCCCTTCAGAAGCAGATAGCAGGTCTGCAGAAAGTCGGCGTTCACAGCCAGGTCTTCGATCGGATAGCCGCGATACAGCAGCTCGCCCTTGTCGCCGTCGATGTAGGTGATCGCCGAATTGCACGCCGCCGTCGACATGAAGCCCGGGTCATACGTGAACTTGCCGGTCTGGCCGTACAGCTTGCGGATGTCGATCACGTCCGGGCCCATCGTGCCCGTGTAGATCGGCATATCGACGCTCGGCGTGTTGTCGCTGAAAGTGAGTGTCGCCTTGATAGTGGACTGCTTCATGTTCGTGATGATTTCCATGAGTCTCGATGATGGCCCGCCGCCTTCACATGCGGAATTCGGCCCGCGTAATGACGATCGGCCCGACGGTCGTATCCCTGGCTTGTCGCGCCACGACTTCCCTGATCGCGGGCTGCCCGAAGGCAAAGGCTTCGCGCCGGGAAACGACGTGGTCGATACCGGCGGCTGCGGCCAGCGCATGCTCCGTCAGGACGCAGTTGACCGCGACGCCGTCGACGATCGCATCGAAATAGATGGGGCCCTCGCCCACGTAAATGCTGTCAATGTGTGGAAACAAAATGTTCATTTCGACCTCGATTCAAAGAGCGGCGCCAAAGGCGCCCTTCCCTCACGCAGCGAACCGCTCGCGCAGCCGCTTCTTGTTCAGCTTGCCGACGCTCGTCTTCTCCAGCTCGTCGACGAACTTCACGACCTGCGGCACCGCATACTTCGAGATCCGCCCGGTTTCGCTGAAATCGAGGACGTGCTTTCTGATGTCATCGCCTGAAACGGGCAACTCGTAGCCGGGCTTGAGGACGACCAGCGCAACAGGACGCTCGCCCCACTTCTCGTCCTTGACGCCGATCACCGCGACCTCCGACACGCCGGGGTGCTGCGAAATCAGGCTCTCGATTTCGAGCGACGACACCCACTCGCCGCCCGACTTGATCACGTCCTTGATGCGGTCCGTGATCTGCAGATAGCCCTGCGTATCGATGCTCGCGATGTCCTGCGTGTGCAGATAGCCGCCCTGCCACAGTTCGGCGGACGCCTCCGGGTTCTTCAGATAGCCTTGCGTGAGCCACGGCGTACGCACGACGATCTCGCCGCTCGCACGGCCATCGCTCGGCTGGTCGCGCATCTCTTCATCCACGATGCGCAGATCGACGAGCGGCAGGGGCCGCCCCGTCTTGCAGCGCAGGCGCACTTCGTCGTCGAGATCCTTGGGCGCTTCGGTCGGGCTCAGTTGCGCGAGACTCAGGAGCGGACAGGTCTCCGACATGCCATAACCCGCGAACACGTCGATGCCGCGCTCGAGCGCCGAGCGCGCCAGTCCCTGCGGCAGCGCGCCGCCGCCGATCACGACCTTCCACTTCGACAGATCGATGCCGGCTGCATCCGGGCACACGAGCAGCATGTGCAGGATGGTGCCCACGCAGTGCGAGAACGTGACGCCTTCATCGCGGATCAGCTTCACGAGGCGATCGGGCACATAGCGGCCCGGATAGACCTGCTTGACGCCGAGCACCGTGGCGATGAAGGGAATGCCCCAGGCGTGCACATGGAACATCGGCGTGATGGGCATGTACACATCGCCGCGATGAAAGCGCTGGCCCGAGACCGGGCTCGCGAAGGCGGCCATGCCGGTGATGGTATGCAGCACGAGCTGCCGATGCGAGAAGTACACGCCCTTCGGCAAACCGGTCGTGCCGGTGGTGTAGAAGGTCGTCGCGCGCGTGTTCTCGTCGAAATCGGGAAACTCATAATGCGTGGCGCTGGCGGCCAGCATCTGCTCGTATTCGGCGGCGAACGGAATCGTGTGCGCCGGTGCGACGCTGCCCTTCTCGTCGATCCAGATGAAGGTGCGCACGGTTTCGAGCTGATCCTTCATCGCCTCGACCACCGGCAGGAAGTCGGTATGCACGACCAGAACCTCGGCGCCCGCATGGTTGAGCGTGTAAAGAATCTCGGCCTGCGAGAGGCGCACGTTCACGGTTTGCAGCACGGCGCCCATCATCGGCACCGCGAAATAGGATTCGAGGTAGCGGTGGCTGTCCCAGTCCATCATCGCGACGGTCGTGCCCTGACGCACGCCGAGCTTCGAGAGGCCATCGGCGAGACGCGCGATGCGCTCGCGCAAGTCACGATACGTCATGCGCAAATCGCCGCGGTACACGATCTCCTGGTCGAGCGCCTGCGTGAACGGCGTGTGCAGAAGATGCTTCACCAGAAGCGGATAGGCATATGCCGACTGCGTTGATTCGGATACTGCGTGCTGCATCTCAATCTCCTTGGCCCGGCCCTTTGGTCGCCGGATGATTTCGCGGTTCGTGCGCGTCGCTCGTAGGGTCGCGCGTGTGCGCTTACTGGCTGAAGCCCCGCTTCACGGTCAGCTTGTTCTGCACCGACACGACGCCGGGCACGCCCTTCGCGAGCGTCGCCGCCTTGTCGATCTGCGAGGCTTCGTCGACGGTGCCGGTCAGCGTCACTGCGCCGTTCTTCGCGCTCACGCCGATGCTGCCCGCATCGATCGACTTGTCTTTCCCGAACGCGGCATACACGGCCCTGCGCAGCGCGCGGTTCGACTGCTTCGGCGCACCCGCTCCGCCCGAGGCGGGCGTCGTCGAAGCGGCCTGGGCGCCGCTGGCCGAGCCCGGCTGGGACCATGCATATCCGGATGCCAGGACGATCAGCACCCCGGCCAGTTTCAAAATCTTCGCTGCGTTCATTCGTTGCTCCGTTCGTTGTTGTCTGCGCCGTCGGCGCGATGTGCGCGATGTGCGCGAGCGCGATACGCGCCCGCCTCGTCAGAAGTTATGCCGCACGCCGACCATCGCCGCGGTCGTCGACTTGCCCGGTGCGACAGGCTGTCCATACACGATCGTCTGGTTCATCGTGCCGTCGTTGTCGACGTAACCGACCTGCGCGTAGGCCGTGGTGCGCTTGGACAGGCCGTACTCCGCGCCCACCGCGAACTCGCTCGAATGGTTGTTCGAGTTGTTGTTGTCCTTCAGGTAATAAAAGCCGGACGTCACTTTCAGTGCGGGGGTGAATCGATAGCCGAGACCAGCTGAATACATATCGATATCGGCACGGCCGCTGTTTGCCGGATTCTTGCCGTGGCCGTATGAGCCGGACACTGAGAAACCATAAAACGTGTACTGCGCTCCGGCGTAGAAAAATCGGTTGTTGTTCTGTCCTGTCGCCGGAATGGCCGGGCTGGCGGGATACGTCGGCGGAAACGGATTGGCGTCGTGGCCGTTGTAGTACGCCACCGCGAGGTTCAGGCCGTAGTTCGAATACTTGACGACGGCCGATTCGCGCGTGCCGCCCTGGAAGTGTCCCGGCACGCCGCCCGGCGCGTATTCCAGCGCGAAGGACGCGCCGTAGAACTTCGGCGATTCGTAGACGAGCGCGTTGCTGTCGTACAGTGCGCCGATCGCGCCGTTCGTGCTCGTGCCGGGCCAGCCCGCGGCCTGGTTCATGCCGAGCCACGCGGTCAGGATACTGCCGAAGTACTGCGCGCCGCGCACGTCCGTGTCGTACATCGCCCAGATCATCGGGACGATCTGGCGGCCTGCATCGAACTTGCCGAACGGACCCGAGACGCCGAGCGTCGCGTACTGGTTGAACTGCGCGGTGACACCCGCGGTGTCGCTCAGGCCGAAGCGGCCCGTGCCGCTGTCGAACGAGCTCTGCAGCTTGAAGTTGATCTTGTAGCCGCCGCCGATATCCTCGCTGCCCTTGATGCCCCAGCCGCTCGAATAGATGCCGCCATCCTTGAAGCGATACACCTTGCCGAGATTCGGCGCATTGGGCGCGAACGACGCCGCCGCCGTGCTTTGATAGAGCAGCCCCGAATCGACGACGCCATAAAGCGTCACCGCCGATTGAGCGTGCGCGGCCGCGGACGAAATACCGATCAGAGCCGCAACGCCAGTCATTCTTGCTTTCATTAGAGATCCCTATTGTCTAAAAATCATTCACGCGTGCCGTCCAGGAATTCTTTTGCAATCTGGCAAGCGCACGCTTACACTTCACGGCCCTCTTTGCGCGTCCGGTGTCTGCTTCGGACACCCCGTGCCGGGAGCACGCGGCTGGCACTTATGCAAGACTATCGAAAGCGTGCGGGCCGAACCCCTCTCGCGGCGGGAGGGAATAGGGAAAACGAGCAGTCTGACTACCCGAAGTGCGGGCGCGCTACAGGTTCTGGCATGGTGCGAAGGCGCGCAAACGATCCGCGAGAGGCGCGTCAGCGTGACGCGCGAGCATCCGCCATCGATGGAAACGCTTCATTCATTGCGGCGTCTGCTGCCTGCGGTATTCGTTGTGTTTCATCGTCATGTACTCGCTCCTGTCGACCTCGTGCAACTGGCGCGGATACTGCTCGGTCGCGTCGAACCAGTTCGAGAGCCGCTTGTCGAGCCGCTTGTCGGCGGGACTCGATAACGCCTGCAGATACGCGTCGATCGCCAGGTAGTAACGCATCGTGTTGCGCTCCACGAGCCCCCTGACACCGCCGATGTACTCCGGCTGTCCGGACGTCGAATCCGGCGCGGTGGTGAAGCCGACCTTGTCGCTGCCGATGGTGGCGAGATAGCTTTTCATCGCGAGGCGCCCCGCCATGCCATATCCATACGAATACGTCAGGTGCAGAAAAGTGCGGCCGGCCGCGACCGGCGCGGCTTCCAGCACGATGTGGTAGTCGCGGGTGCTCATCGGCCCGGTGTCGGCGTCGAGATCGACCTGAAAATACGTCGTGCTCGTGGCGACCGATCGGTAGTCGAACTGCACGCGGTAGGTCGACGAGAGCTTCTCTTCGATCTTCCTGCCCAGATTCACGATGAGCTGGGTGCCGCCGCCGGCGCTCGCCGACGGGCGGCAATACTTCACGTTCAGATGCAGGATCAGCACGTCGCACCAGTTGGCGGGGCCTTGCGACGGATCGTTGAGCGCGCCGTTGACCGTGGCGAACGGATAGTCCACCACGGCATAAATGTCGCCTTTGAGCGATGAGCCGGTTTCCGCCGACTCCAGGTACAACTGGCGATGAAACGGGTTATGGCTGAGTTGCTGCGTCAGGCTTTCGTACCTGGCGCGCAGACGCGCCGCATTGCTCCCTCCCGCATTGCCGGCTTCTTCACCGAACAGGTCCGGACAGGCTCCGGCCAGCGCGAACACAGTCAAGATCAGCGCCAGCGTGCGTGCGGCTCCGGCGGCAGTCATCCTTCTGAAAAGCCCGTTCATCTGATCACTCCTCTTCCGCCCCGCGCGCCGCGACTGGCGTTCGCAAGCTGAAATCGTCTGAGGGAATCGCGAGCCGCCCTCCCTTCCCCTCTCATCGAGAGAGGGGCGCGCGCGGCCCCCACGCAATAGGATACGTATCAAGCAAGGGCAAGCGACAGATTATCGAAAGCGCCCTTTGACGACCGCGACGCGCGTCCACATCGCGAACTGGTCGGATCCCATTTCTTACCGGAGCCTCCTCATGCAATTCCTCGATGATTCGCTGCACCCCGAGAACCAGGACAAGGTCGTCATCACGGTCGCGCCGTACGGCCCCGAATGGATGCCGGAAGATTTCCCCGAAGACATTCCGGTGACCATGGAGCAACAGATTCAGAAAGCCGTCGACTGCTATGAAGCGGGCGCCACGGTGCTGCATCTGCACGTACGCGAACTGGACGGCAAGGGTTCCAAGCGCCTGTCGAAGTTCAACGAGCTGATCGCCGGCGTGCGCGCGGCGGTGCCGGACATGATCATCCAGGTGGGCGGCTCGATCTCGTTCGCGCCGGAAGACGACGGTCAGGCCGCGAAGTGGCTGTCGGACGATACGCGCCACATGCTCGCCGATCTCGATCCGAAGCCGGATCAGGTGACCGTGGCGATCAACACCACGCAGATGAACATCATGGAGCTGCTGTATCCGGAATATCTGGAAGGCACGTCGCTCTCCAACCCGGCATTCATGGCCGCCTACAGCGAAATGACGGTGCCGGCCGGCCCCGCATGGGTCGAGGAGCATCTGCGCCGTCTGCAGGCCTCGGGCATCCAGCCGCACTTCCAGCTGACCGGCATTCATGCGCTCGAGACGCTCGATCGCCTCGTGCGCAAGGGCGTGTACAAGGGGCCGCTCAACCTTACGTGGATCGGCATCGGCGGCGGCTTCGACGGCCCGAACCCGTTCAACTTCTTCAACTTCGTACACCGCGCGCCGGATGGCTGCACGCTCACGGCCGAGTCGCTGCTGAAGAACGTGCTGCCGTTCAACATGATGGCGATGTCGATGGGCCTGCATCCGCGCTGCGGCATCGAGGACACGATCATCGACCAGAGCGGCCAGCGTTTCACGTCGGTGCAGCAGATTCAGCAGTGCGTGCGCGTGGCGCGCGAACTGGGCCGCGAGGTCGCGAACGGCAAGGAAGCGCGCGAGATCTATCGCATCGGCGTGCAGTACGAGACCGTCGACGAGACGCTCGCCGCGAACGGCATGTCGCCGAACCGCAAGGCGGGCGTGCGGAATCTTCCCTTGCGCGCCGCGTAACCGGCATCCATAGACCGGAGCGGTTCGCATCGCGGGAATCACAATCATCGTCAAGCGGCCCTGCGCCTGCGCGCGCAGGCCGCTGACGGGACACATGAAGGAGACAGTTCATGCTTATGCAGCACGCGGAGCCCACGACGGGCGAAATTTCAAAAGTACGCGGTGACGTACGCGCCTACGCCTGGGTGGTGTTCGCGCTAACGGTCGGCTTGCTGCTGTCCGACTACATGTCGCGGCAGGTGTTGAATGCCGTGTTTCCGATGCTCAAGGCGACATGGGGCCTGTCCGACACGCAACTGGGCTCGCTCAGCAGCGTGGTCGCGCTGATGGTCGGCGTGCTCACGTTCCCGCTGTCGGTGCTGGCCGACCGCTGGGGCCGCGTGAAGAGCATCATCCTCATGGCCGCCATGTGGAGTATCGCGACGCTCGGCTGCGCCATTTCGACCAACTTCGGCGAGATGCTGATTGCGCGGGCATTCGTCGGCATCGGCGAAGCGGCTTACGGCAGTGTCGGCATCGCCGTGGTGCTCAGCATCTTCCCGGCACGGCTGCGCGCAACGCTGACCGCTGCCTTCATGGCAGGCGGCGCGTTCGGCTCGGTGATGGGCATGGCGATCGGCGGCGCGGTCGCGGCGCACCTCGGCTGGCGTGAGGCGTTCGGCGTGATGGCCGTGCTCGGGCTCGTGCTGGTCGTGGCCTACCGGATGATCGTCACCGAAAAGCGGCTCGCGCCGCTGCAAACCGCCGGCGAAGGCGCGGCGAAGCCGGGCCTCGGCATGCGCATGAGCTTCCGCGCGCTGATGAAGGGACTCTTCTCGACGAAATCGATCGTGTGCGCCTATGTGGGCAGCGGCTTTCATCTGCTGGTGCCGGCCGCGCTGTGGGCCTGGATGCCGAGCTTCCTGAACCGCTACTACGGCATGGCGCCGGGCAAGGCCGCGCTGGGCGCGGCAGTGCTGGTGATGGCGACGGGCCTCGGCATGGTCGTCTGCGGTAGCCTGACCGACCGCATCAGCCGGAACGCGCGCGACAGGAAGTGGCTCACCGCCATCGCGTTCTGCCTCGCGTGCTTCACGCTGCTCGCGATCGGTTTCCGGATGGAAGCGGGACCCATGCAGCTCGCGTTGATCGGCGCCGGCATGTTCTTCAGCGCGGGTGCAACCGGCCCGTCGGGCGCGATGGTCGCGAACCTCACGCCGCCCTCGATCCACGCTTCCGCGTTCGCCACGCTCACGCTTGCCAACAACCTGCTCGGTCTCGCGCCCGCCGCGATCCTCACGGGCATCGTTGCCGACAAGATCGGGCTGCTGGGCGCGCTGCAACTGGTTCCGTTCGCGCCGCTGCTCGCCGCGATCGTGTTCGCCATCGGCAAGCGCAACTATTCAAGCGATCTGGACCGGGTCGCCGCGCTGCGCGAAGAGGCTTCGCACTGACGAGGCACGCTGTAAGCCCGCGACGCGACGCATCGTTCCGACACAATGAAGGCACATTCAATGACTATCGATAAGACACCTACCGTTCTCATCGTGCCGGGTTTGCGCGACCACGTCGCCGAGCATTGGCAGACGCTGTTGCAGCAGAAACTGCCCAACGCCGTCTCGGTGGCGCCGCTCGAGCACGACAAGCTCAGTTGCGCGGCGCGCGTCGCGGCGCTCGATGCGGCGCTCGCGAAAATCGACGGCCCCGTGATCCTGGTCGCGCACAGCGCGGGCGTGATGATCACCGTGCATTGGGCCCGCCAGCACGATCGCAAGATCCACGGCGCGCTGCTGGCCGCGCCCGTCGATCTCGAAACGCCGCTGCCGGAAGGCTATCCGACCTTCGATGCGCTCGCGGAGAACGGCTGGCATCCGATCCCGCGCACGCCGCTGCCGTTCCCGAGCATCGTCGGCGCGAGCCGCAACGATCCGCTCGCGCGCTTCGAGCGCGTCGAGCAGATGGCCAGGGACTGGGGCAGCCGCCTCGTCGATCTCGGCGAGGTGGGTCATCTGAACCCCGCCGCGGGCTTTGGCGAATGGCCGATGGCGGAGAAGCTGATCCATGAACTTGTCTGAGCTGCGCGGTGCGGTCGCGGCCGGTCATCGTCGCACGATGACGGTCGAGGTCTTCTTCGATTTCATCTGCCCGTGGTGCCTGATCGGCAAGCGCAATCTGGAAGCGGCCATCAACCGCTTCACCGTCTTGCGGCCGGACGTGCTCGTGAAGGTGCTGTGGCGTTCTCACCAACTTCTTCCCAACACGCCGCGCGATGGCATGCCTTATCAGGCGTTCTATCTCGATCGTCTGGGGAGTCACGAGGCGGTGGCGGCGAGGCGTGCACAGGTTCGCCGCGCCGGAACCGAGGCCGGCATCGACTTCGCGTTCGAGCAGATCGAAGTGCTGCCCAACACGGCTGCCGCGCATGACCTCGTGGCCTATGCGGCCGGACGAGGCGACGAAGCGCTGCGCGCGCGGCTGATCGAAGGCCTGTTCGTCGCTTACTTCATCGAAGGCAAGAACATCGGCGATCGGGATGTTCTGGGGAGGCTCGGCGTCGAATGCGGCCTCGAACAGGACGGCCTCGTGAACCATCTGTCGGAATCGAGACGCCTGTCCGATTCGACCGGACGCGCGATGCCGCACGTCAACGCGGACATCAGCGGCGTTCCGCACTTCGTGTTCGACGCCCGCTACACGCTGTCCGGCGCGCACGCGCCCGGCGCGCTCGTCGAAGCGATGATGCTGGCGGCCCGCGACTGACGCAGCATCGCGGCGAAGCAGACGAGCCAGCCCGCCGAAGCGGGCTGGCCGTACATCGTTACCCCTGCACGAACGCAAGCAGGTCGGCGTTGAGGACGTCCGCGTTGATCGTCAGCATGCCGTGCGAGAAGCCCGGATACGTCTTCAATGTCCCGTTCTTCAGCAGCTTGATCGACTTCAGCGCCGCATCGGCGATCGGCACGATCTGGTCGTCTTCGCCATGCAGGACGAGCGTCGGCACCGTGATCGACTGCAGATCTTCGGTCTGATCGGTTTCCGAGAAGGCCTTGATTCCCTCGTAGTGCGCCTTGGCGCTGCCCATCATCCCCTGACGCCACCAGTTCTGAATGACACCCTGATGGACCGTCGCACCGGCACGATTGAAGCCGTAGAACGGGCCGGCCGGCACATCGACGAAGAACTGCGCCCGGTTGTCGGCGAGCGCCTTCCTGAAACCGTCGAAGACTTCTTGCGGCAGACCCTCGGGATTCGCCTCCGTCTTGAGCATCAGCGGCGGCACCGCGCTCACCAGCACCGCCTTGGCGACGCGGCCCGCCGGCTCGCCATGCTTCGCCACGTAACGCGCCACTTCCCCGCCGCCCGTCGAGTGGCCGATGTGCACCGCATTGCGCAGGTCGAGCGCTTCCGCGACCGCGAAGGCATCGGCGGCGTAATGGTCCATGTCATGCCCGTCGGAGACCTGCGACGAACGGCCGTGGCCGCGCCGATCGTGGGCAATCACGCGATACCCTTTCTGCACGAAGAACAGCATCTGCGCATCCCAGTCGTCGGACGACAGCGGCCAGCCGTGATGGAAAACGATGGGCTGCGCGTCTTTCGGGCCCCAGTCCTTGTAGAAGATTTCGACGTTGTCTTTGGTCGTGACGTACGGCATGGACTTTCTCCTGTTTGGGATTGTCGAGTCTGGAGCGATAGCCGGCATCTTCCGGCGCCTGTATGACAACCGCCATCGTGCGGCGGCGGGTGCTTCGAACTGCGAAAACGATGTGAGAAGAATACGGATACTCGCCGCCGGAAAAAATTAGTTTCTCCGGCAACGCTTTGTTGCGCCGGGGGCAATGGTGCGATTTTGCGCGATCAGGCTGTCACGGCCGTGACGGCTGCGACCATGCGGGCTCGGACAGGGTTGCGGCGAAGAAATCCGCCAGCGCCTGGATTCTGGCCGGCCGCGAGCGCGCCGACGGCGTGACGAAGTACAGCCCGCCTCGCGTCAGATGCCAGTCGGTGAGGATCGCCTCGAGCCGCCCATCGGCCAGATATTCGCACGCGATGAACTCGGGCAGTTCCGCAACCGCGAGCCCTGCGAGCAGCGCCGGCAGCAGCGCATCGGCGTTCGTCACGCGCAACGGGCCGACCGGCGTGATCGCCTCTTCCTCCCCGGCATCGTTGACGAACCGCCAGACATCGCTGCGCGCACGGTAAGCATAGGAGAGGCACGGTCTGCCGGCCAGTTCCCGCGGATGCATCGGACGGCCGCAGCGCTTCAGATAATCCGGCGATGCCACGAGGAGCTGCGACACCGGGCACAGCCGTTTGGCGACCAGCGACGAATCCGGCAAGGCGGCGATGCGCAACGCGGCGTCGAAGCCCTCGGCGACGATATCGACGGTCGCATCGGACAGATGCAGATCGACCGATACTTCCGGATACGTCTGCAGGAAGCGCGGCAGCAGCGGCGCCACCCAGCGCAGGCCGAAGGACATCGGCACGGCGAGACGAATGAGGCCGCGCGGCTGCACCGACATCTCGCGGGCGGCGCTTTCGGCTTCTTCGGCCTGCCGGTAGATATCGCCGGCCTTTTCGGCAATCGTGCGGCCGAACTCCGTCAAGGCGAGCTGGCGCGACGTGCGGTTGAAGAGCCGCGCGCCGAGCCGCTCCTCCAGGCGCGCGACGCCTCTCGACACCGTGGGCACCGAGACGCCCATGGCGCGCGCGGCCGCCGCGAACGATCCCTCCTCGGACACCTTGGCGAACATCGCCAGGCCCTCGAAATCGGGCAGCTTCGTCATTTCATTTTTGCAATGATGGTTTGCAGCCGATTCTATTTCGAAAAGATCGGGCCGTCGATATTCTCCTCACATCGCTTCATCACTCAACGAACGCAAGGCCACCCGAACGAAGGAGAAACATCATGGCTCGCAAGCTCGAAGGCAAGATCGCACTCGTCACAGGCGCAACCAGCGGCATCGGCCTCGCCACCGCCAAACGCTTCGCGGCGGAAGGCGCGCATGTGTATATCACCGGCCGCCGTCAGGCCGAACTCGACGCGGCAGTGGCCGCCGTGGGCAACGCGACGGGTGTCCGCGTCGACTCGTCGAAGGCTGAACAGCTCGAAGCGCTGTATGAACAGATTCGCGGCGAAAAAGGCCGTCTCGATGTGCTTTTCGCCAACGCGGGCGGCGGAACGATGCTGCCGCTCGGCGAGATCACCGAAGCGCACTATCACGACACGTTCGATCGCAACGTGAAGGGCACGCTCTTCACGGTGCAGAAGGCGTTGCCGCTGCTGTCCAAAGGCGCATCGGTGATTCTCGCGGGCTCGACCACGACCATCGAAGGGACCGCGGCGTTCAGCGTCTATTCGGCCTCGAAAGCCGCGATCCGGGCCTTCGCCCGGAGCTGGATCCTCGATCTGAAAGACCGCGGCATCCGCGTCAATACGATCAGCCCGGGCGCGACGAGAACCCCCGGTCTGGTCGATCTCGCCGGACCGGACAAGGCGCAACAGCAGGGATTGCTCGACTATCTGGCGTCGCGCATCCCGATGGGCCGCGTCGGGGAACCGGAGGAGATCGCCGGGGCCGCCCTCTTCCTCGCGTCGGACGATGCGAGCTTCGTGAACGGCGCGGAGTTGTTCGTCGACGGCGGACAGGCGCAGATCTGACGTCGCAAGGTGTGTGCGGTCGCCGGCTGTCGGCGCCGGCGCGCGACGATTACACTGGACGCGTGCCGCGCCGGCGCTGCCGCCGGCGTTCCCCCATCCGCCCGCGAACCGGGCTTCGATCCCAGCGCATGGTCAACGACCTCTGGTACAAGAACGCCGTCATCTACTGCTTGTCCGTCGGCGCGTTCATGGATGCGAACGGCGACGGCATCGGCGACTTTCAGGGGCTGCTGCGGCGGCTCGACTATCTCCAGGGACTCGGCATCACCACCATCTGGCTGATGCCGTTTCAGCCGTCGCCGGGCCGCGATAACGGCTACGACATCTCCGACTACTACAACGTCGATCCGCGCTACGGCACGCTCGGCGACTTCACGGAGTTCACGCATGCGTGCCGTCAGCGCGGCCTGCGCGTGATGATCGATCTCGTCGTGAATCACACGTCGGACGAGCATCCGTGGTTCAGGGAGGCGCGGCGCGATCCGCAGTCGAAGTATCGCGACTGGTACGTCTGGTCGAAGAAGCGCCCGGCCAATGCGAACGACGGCGTGGTATTCCCCGGCGTGCAGAAGTCCACCTGGACCTACGACAAGCAGGCGGCCATGTGGTACTTCCACCGCTTCTACGACTTCCAGCCCGACCTGAACACCGCCAACCCCTATGTGCAGGCCGAGCTGCTCAAGATCATGGGCTTCTGGATCCAGCTCGGCGTGTCGGGGTTCCGCATGGACGCGGTGCCGTTCGTCATCGCGACCAAGGGTGCGCAGGTGAAGAAGCCGGTCGAGCAGTACAACATGCTGCGCATGTTCCGGGAGTTCCTGCAGTGGCGCGAAGGCGACGCGATCATCCTAGCCGAGGCGAACGTGCTGCCCGACACCGACATGCAGTATTTCGGCGATGCGGGCGAGCGCCTGCAGATGTTGTTTAACTTTCAGGTCAATCAGAACGCGTTCTATACGCTCGCGAGCGCGGACACGAAACCGCTGAAGAAAGCGCTCAAGGCGACGGAGCCACGCGCGGCGACCGCGCAATGGGGCGTGTTCCTGCGCAATCACGACGAGCTCGACCTCGGCGGGCTGTCGCCGCAACAGCGCGATACCGTGTTCGCGGCCTTCGGTCCCGAGCCGGAAATGCAGTTGTACGGACGCGGCATCCGCCGGCGCCTCGCTCCCATGCTCGACGGCGACCGTCGCCGGCTCGAACTCGCCTACAGCCTGATGCTGACGCTGCCGGGAACGCCGGTCGTGCGTTACGGCGATGAAATCGGCATGGGCGACGATCTGCGCCTGCCCGAGCGCGAAAGCGTGCGCACGCCGATGCAATGGTCCACCGAGCCGCATGCCGGCTTCACGAAGCATCCGCGCCCTGTGCGTCCGGTGATCACGGGCGGGCCGTACGGCTATGAGCGCGTGAATGTCGCGAGCCAGCGCCGCGATCCGAACTCGCTGCTGAACTGGATCGAGCGCATGATTCGCATGCGCAAGGAAGTGCCGGAAATCAGCTGGGGCGATTTCGCGATACTGAAGACATCGCGCGACGATGTGCTCGCGCTGCGCTACGACTGGCGCAACAACTCGGTCGTCTGCCTGCACAACTTCGGCGCGGCGGCATGCACGGTGACGTTCCGTGTCGGCATTGAAGACGGCGAGCATGACATGCTCGTCAACCTGCTTTCCGACGACCACAGCCAGGGCAACGAGGCGGGACAGCATGCGGTGGTGCTGGAGCCGTATGGCTATCGATGGTATCGCGTCGGCGGTCTCGACTATCTGTTGAAGCGCAGTGAAGTGTGAGGCGTGACGACGCCGCGCCTCATCACGCCGAGGTCGGAACGAGCCGATGATCGGGAAGCGCTGCGCCAGATCGCGAACCTCGGCGCGCGCTTTAGTGCATGTAAGCGCTTCCCGCAGCACGGCGACGACGCTGCCCATGAAGCGCATGCTCGGGCGCGTGATTGCGATGAATCCGCCAGGTCATCGACCTCGCACGCCAACGTGAATCGAATGCGTTCGCGCTTGCAGACCGTCAGGAATGCTTTCGAGTTCAACGTGATCGGTCACGCGTGCCGAGCACGTTCGCCATACGTCCTGCCTATTCCGTCAAACGGCGCCACGAAGCTTGACAAGGGAGACGCCGTGACCTTTTCTGGAATCGTCGGGGACCGCGAAGGCCTTCGGCAGGCCGGACTGGCTGGCCCGAGTCCGGCGATCGACGGGAGTTCATCGTGACGTATCAACGCGAATACACATCGGACAACGGCAGTTCGGGCACACGCTTGTCGCGCCAGCCGGAAATGACGGAAGAAGACAAGGACAAGGAAAACGCGGCAGCGATGGCGCCCGCGGTCGCGCAACGCTCCGCGCTCTGCGATGCGGTCGCGCGATCGCCGTCGAAACCCATGCGCGATCCTGCGAGCACGCTGCTGCAGATGCAGCGCACGGTGGGCAACCGCCGTGTCCAGGACGTCATCCAGACCCGGCTCGAAGTGAGCCAGCCGGGGGACGTGCACGAGCGGGAGGCGGAACACTTCGCCGATCGCGTGATGGCCGCGCCCGAGCCGGCGATGGCATCGCCCTCCGTGGCGGGCGATGAGCATCAGCGGCGTATCGATCGCGCGTCGTCAGGCGAGCCCGAGGCGAACCTCCATCCCGATGCGGAGCACGCGGTGCATGCCGCGTCGAACTCGGCGGGCGAACCGTTGCCCGCGAAGCTGCAAAGAAAATTCGGCGACGCGCTCAACGCGGATCTCGGCGGCGTGCGCATTCATACCGGATCGCAGTCGGTCGAGGCAGCCAGGGCGATCAACGCGCGCGCCTACACCACGGGCGGCAACATCCACTTCAATCAAGGCCAGTACGATCCGCACAGCGCGGCGGGCCAGCATCTCCTGGCTCATGAACTCGCGCACACGGTTCAGCAAGGCGGCAGTCCGGTCTTGCAAACGAAGCCGGGCGAACGCGGCAACACCGACGAGTGACCGGACACTGCACCGGCAATCCGACGATGCTTCGACGTGCAGTGTGACGTAGCGCTCATACATCGTTATCCGAACTAAAATCTTCGACGATTGCGTGCTACAACAGTATTCAGGCCGGCGTTCGCAGCAATCCGGAAGCGCCATGCCAGCCTTCACACCCGCCCCGCAAAACAGCGCTCCCTTCGAACAACATTCCCGGCGGCATTCCATTTTCGGGCACGGCTCGCGCCATGCGCGAGGCCACCTGTTCCCGACGAGATTCGATGCGGAGAGATTAGATGGATCAAGCAACCTTCATGGCTGCAACCGGTGCGCCGCAGGCGAGCGCCGCGTTCTGGCTCGGACCGGTCACCGCCGCGATGGACCGGTTTCAGATCAACACGCCCGCGCGGCAGGCGGCCTTTCTCGCGCAGATCGGCTATGAGAGCGGCGGCTTCCCGCTGCCGCCCGTCTCGGAGAAGTTCAACTATGCGGCCGCCCGGCTCGACGCCGTGTTCTCGTCGCTGTCGCAGGCGCAATGCAATGCGCTGGGCCGTCAGCCCGGCGAGAACTGCGTGCCGCCCGACCGGCAGCAGCAGATCGCCAACCTCGTCTATCAGAACAAGGGCGGCAACGGGCCGGCTTCGAGCGGCGACGGCTGGCGTTATCGCGGCTCGGGCCTGATCCAGCTGACCTTCAAGGACAACTTCGCCGCGGTTGGCCGGGGAATCGGCATGGATCTGGTGTCGAACCCGGACAGCGTGCGCAACGACCCCGACACGGCCGCCCTCGCCGCCGCCTGGTTCTGGCAGTCGCGCGGCTGCAACGAGCTCGCGGATCAGGGCAAATTCCACGAGATCACCGCGAAGATCAATCCGGCGCACGCGGGCGAGCAAGGCCGCGACAACGCGTACGAACTGGCGAGCAACGCGCTCGGCGCGGACGTCGCGGGCGGCAGCGCGATCACCTGATATCGTGTTTCGCGAGCGCCGTCGCGGCGGCGCTCACGACGATGCATCCGCTTCGAAGTCGCGTTCGCCCACGAGCTTGCCCATCTTCTGATACTCGCGCTGCGTCGCCGCGATCAGATGCGTCATGCGGATCATGTCGCTGTCGTCGGCGGCGAGAAAGGCCGCGGCGAGCGCCACATTGCGGATGTTGCCGCCCGTGAGCGTGTAGCGCTTCGCCATCATCGCGAGGTCGAGCGCGGGATCGCGCGGCGTGCTCTCGGGCAGGATGCCGGTCCACATGCGATAGCGGTCGGCTTCGCCGGGCAGCGGAAAATCGACGGTGAACTGCAGGCGTCTGACGAACGCTTCGTCCATGTTGCGGCGAAAGTTGGTCGCGAGGATCGCGATGCCCTCGTATTCCTCGATGCGCTGAAGCAGATAGCCCACCTCGATGTTCGCGTAGCGGTCGTGCGAGTCCTTGACCTCGCTGCGCTTGCCGAACAGCGAATCGGCTTCGTCGAAGAAGAGAATGGAATTCGCGGTCTCCGCTTCGTCGAAAATCTTCGCGAGATTCTTCTCGGTCTCGCCGATGAACTTGCTGATCACGAGCGACAAGTCGATCTTGTACAGGTCGAGGCCCAGCTCCGCCGCGATGATCGCCGCCGCCATCGTCTTGCCGGTGCCCGAAGGCCCCGCGAACAGGAACGAGAGCCCCTTGCTCGATGCGAGCTTCGCATCGAAGCCCCACTCGTTGAACACCCGGTTGCGATACTTGATGTGATTGCAGATCTCGCGCAACTGCCGGATGCGATCCGCGGGCAGCACGATATCGTTCCAGCCGAAGCGCGGCGTGACCTTCTGGGCGAGCGTCGAGAGCGTGCGGTTCGAATGCGCGCGGCAGGCGTCGTAGAGGTCCTGCGACGCGATCCGCGCGTGCTCCGGATCGCGCCAGGCAGCGAGGCTCGCGGCCGTATGCATCGACGCTTCGATCTGGCCCGGCGTGAACCTGAACTTCGTCGCGACGCCGACGATATCCAGTTGCGCGGCCTCCGCCTCGTGCTTCGCCGCCGCCTTCTGCCACAGGTCGATGCGCGCCGGCACCGCAGGCCGTTGCAGCCGCACGTTGACGAAGCGGGCGTCGCCGAGCGCGCCGCTCTCGAACCACGGCGATTCGCCGGCGAGAAACGACATTCCGCGCGCGCGCTTCACGATGCGCAGGCACGCGCGGAGTTCGCTCTCGCGCCCGGCGGCGAGCAGCGTGTCGAAGCCGCGCCAGCAGAGCGCCGCGCCCGCGAGCCGCGCTTCGCGATCGATGAGTTCGAAGTGCGGTGCGCTCGCCAGTTCCGGTCCGGCATCGGCGACGAGGCGTTCGAGATCGACGATGAAAAGCGCCTGCCGCCGTTCGTGGCACAGTCCGCGCGCGACGGCGCGCCGGCCCGAGCCGCGCGGACCCTGCAGATGCATGACGAGCGGCGGGCCGTTCGCGGCGTCGCCGGCGCGCGCGAGGCCGGCGAGACCGCGCCGCGTGTCGTCGTCGAGCAGGAGCGCATCGATGCCCGGTCCGTCGTCGTGCCGTTCCACATACGGCGCGACCCGCGCATCCGGCCGGTCGGCGCCGAGCAAGAAAGCGGCGATCCGCGCGTCCGTCCTGAGCGTCTTGCCGATGAACGGCGGCGCGACGCGCGCGGGATCGTCGAACAGGTCGAGCATGCGGGCCGCGCGCAGCGGTGCATCGGCGGCGAAGCGCTCGCGCGCCGCGATACGCTGCAGCGGCTCTTGCACGAGCAGCGCGAGAACGAGATCGATGCTCGGGCGCGTGCGGGTCACGTCGTCCTGAAGATAGGCGTAGAGCTTCTCGTAACGCGTGTCCAGTTCGACGGCGAGACTCACGAGCAGGATATCGGTATCGGTCTCGTCGAGTCCGAAGAGGCGCGCGAGCCGTTCGAGCCGCAGATCCGTACCCGCTTCCAGCGCCAGTCGCTTGCGCTCCGAATTGCGTCGCGCGAGTTCCGCCAGACGCCCCGCCATGCCATCGGCGGATCGACCTGCTGCTCGGACACATACAGCCCGCGAAACTGCTCGTCGCCGGACTGGCACGCGCGGAAGGCGGCGACCCGCGAACGGATCAGCAGATCGATCCGCTCCAGCTCCGCGAGCAGATGATCGAGCGAACCGGCGAAAGGCTCGATGGCCGGACGATGTGCCCTCGGCATCGCATCCCCCGCTTCAGCCGAGCGCCGGCGCAATCTGCAGCAGCGCCGGATCGCAGGTCACTTCGACGGCGACGAGCGATACCCGCGCGTAGCCGTCCGCGCGAATCGCGATGGAGAGCGTCGACGACTCCAGATGGATGTCGCCCCTGGACACGTCCCAGGTGTGGTCGTAGGGTCCGCCCTTCACTTCCTCGGCGAGCACGACGTCCGCGACATGCCGCTTGTTCGCCGCGTCCCAGCCGCCGATATACAGCTCGACCTTGAGCCGCCCGTCGTTCTCCGCGCCGGCGATGCGCAACTTCAGCACGCGCGTGACGCCGGGCGCGAGCGAGATGGCCATCGTCCCGCCCGCGCCTTGCGTGTTCGGCTCGTTCTTGATCTCGCGATGCGAGCGCGCTTCGGTCGGGCCGACGCGAAACGGCGGCGGCGCATCCTGCTCGTCGGAAGGCCAGACGGTCGGCCGGAACGGCATCCTGAGCCAGCCGGTGCGCAAGTGCGGATCGAGCGCGCGCGCCGTGACGCAGCCCGGCGACAGCGGCGTTTTCAGAGTGCGGCGGTTGGTCGTTCCGATGCCGTGCGCCGTGACGTGGCTGTGCTCGTCCAGCTCGACGCTCGCGAGCACGACCGCTGCCTCCGGCACGCCCGCCGCGAGCGACAGCACCGCATAGCACTTGCGCGTGCGGCGCTCGCTGTCGGCGGCGGGCGCATCGTCCTCGTCGTAGACGAGGCTCGCCATGAGCGTCGAGTTCGCCGAGTTCGACGGCACTTCGAGCTTCTCTTCCTGCACGAGCTCGATTTCGTGACCACGTCCGTCGATCGCGAAGCCCGGGCTCACGACGATCTCGTTCGTGCCAGCGTGCCGCACTTCGAGCCCGCGCACGACGCCCCAGCCGTGCAGGTTCAGCGAGTGCCGGTAACGCGCGTTCGCGTGATAACGCTGCTCCGCGATGAAATCGTCCTCGAGCAGCAACTGGCCGCGGTAATACGCCGGCTTCTTATTGATGAGCAGTTTCTTGTGCATGACTCGTGCCTCTTCGTAGCACCAACTCGTACTCGGTATGCGCCGGCCGGGCAAAATCGACGATCACGCGCACGCGCTTCTCGAATGCTTCCCACGATTCGCCCGACAGCGTCTCCCCGCGCTCGCGCACGACCAGTGCCACGCGGAAGCGGAACGGCTCGTCGGCGGCCAGCACGGTGTCCGTTCCGAGCCGCGCGCGGCCGATCAGGAACCCGTGCAGCGGTTCTTCCTCGATCTCGATCTCGGACTCGATCACTTCGTCGAAGCAGAGCGCGAGCAGCTTCGCGAGATAGCGGCGCGTGCCCCGGCTGCCGTAGAGCGGCACGATGCCGGCGATGATCTCGCGCAGCCGTTGCGGCGGAAACAGCGCGTACGGACTGAACGCGACCCATTGCGCGAGCCAAGCGAGGAAGCGCTCGGGCGCCGCGCCGCGCTCGCCCGGCTGGATGCGGTACAGACCGTTCGGCGTGGCGAGCTCGCCCGACTGCGCGACGCCGAGCGGCGCGAACGTCTCCGGAATGATGTCGATGTCATCGGCGATGGCCGGCGCCGCGGCATCGCCGCTGTACAGCAGCATCGACTCGAAGGCGCGCAGCAGCGCGCGCAGCTGCCCCTTCTCGTCGGTGGCGCGGTAAATGGCGGGCAACGCCGCCATCATGCGGTCGGCGGGCTCAGTCACGATCGCTGTCTCCGCCGTTGTCCGCGCCGCTGTCCGCGCTCACCGCGCCCTCGCCCGGATCGCCGCGCAGCACGAGCGGCGCCGGCCTGTCGATCACGCGCACCGCGTCCGGCATGACGTCGAGCATCAGCACTTCCCAGGGCCGCAGCATCACCGACGAAAGCGCCCCCGCGCTGTCGCGTTCGAGCCGCTCCTCGCCTGCGTCGTGCGGGCCGCCGAGACGCGCGTCGATGCCCACGGTCGATGTCGCGCCGATCTGCACGCCGAGCTCCGCGCCCGCGCCGTCGGGCTCGCCGCCGATCGCGCGCACGGTCACGTCTTCCACGTAGTCGACGCCGTCCACGTCGTCGATCAGCGCGGCGACTTCCGACAGGTTCAAGGGCTGGCCGAAGATCCGGCTCGCATCGGCATCGGCGTTGATGCCGGTGTCATCGTCCGCGGCGAAGAGCGCATAGCGGCGCCGCAAGGCCGCGCGGATCTCATCGAGGACGCGCTCGCGCGACGCCCCCGGCAGCAGCGCGAGCGCAAAGCCGATGCGCGCCCGCAGCGGCGGCGGCGCGAGCACGTGCAGGCGCGTCGTGAGAAGGCAGCGCGGCAGCAGGTCGGCGCGCACGGCGTCGCGCACGCGCGCGGCCTCGTGCGGCGGCACGTCCTCGGGCAGCGCGATCAGCAGGCTCACGTGGCCGCGCGCGTCGGTACGTGACGCGCGCATGTGACCAGCGCTCAGATCGGCGTTCGCGATGCAGTGCGCGCAAGCGCGCCGGCCCGGCAGCTCCCGTCCGATCACCGCGAGCGCATGCTGCTCGAAATCGCCCGGCGTCACCGCGCATTGCAGATGGGAAAGCTCGCTCACCGCCTCGCGGATCTCGCGCGCGAGCTCATCCATCGGATCGACGATGCGCGACGGCTGGCCATGGGCATCGGCAAAGCGCCGGCTGAAGTCGTAGTCGCGCGAGCCCTTGAGCAGGCGCAGGAACTGCAGCTTCGCGGCAGGCGTGACGCGTCCGATGCGATAGAGCAGGATGTCCGCGAAATACGCGAGCAGCTCGATCAGCGTGACGCCCGGGTCGGACGGATTGTGATCGGTCCACTCCGGCGCGTAGATCGGCAGCAGCGCTAGGCCTTCGCGAACCAGGTCGTCGAAGTCGCGATCGTCGAGATGAGGGGTCTGCATCATCGTCCGCTCGCTCGAATCGTGTGAACGCCCGCGCAGACGAGAAAGTCGCCGCGCTCGCGCAGGCCCGGCTCGCCCGCGTCGAAGAAGATCCGCAGTCCGCGCACGTGATCGATGCCCTGCACCGTGCGCAGCGCCGCGAGCAGGTCGGACGCGTGCGGGACTTCGCCGAACGCCCAGCCCTCGCCGCGTGCATTGCCCGAGACCGGATGCAGGAACGCGTTCACGCGCGCCTCGCACGCCGCGGCGACGCGTACCGGCGATGCGTCGGCTGCCACCGCGATCTGCGCTTCGACACTCGCGCGCAGATACGCCGGACCGAGCACGACCACCTCGACGCCGGCCGCGCAGCGCGCGAGCAGATACGTCCGCACGCGTTCGAGCAGTGCGCGCGCGGGCTGCGGTTGCGGCTCGGCGCTGTCCGGCACGATCAGCACGCTCACGATGCCCTGTGCGGGCTGAGCCGCGTCGCCGGCCCTGGACAGATCCCGCACGCCCCGGCACAAGGCGCTTGCCACCTGCGGCGATGCGCGGCGCGCGAGATCGGCGTAATCCTCGGCGCACACGGCGCGGTCGCGATGACGGATGCGGGCGAGCGCCGCGCCGCGCAGCCAGGTGTCGTCGACGGCATCCTGGCCGCCCGTCGCGGCGTCGCAGTTGGCGGCCGACTGGATATACGGAATCGTCGTGCGCAACTGCGCGATGGCCGCCGCCGGCCGGTTGCCGCGCGCCCCGCCGCCCGCGCTGTAACTCGCGCGCAGGCCGTTGCCGCCCGCGGGCGGGATGCGCCCTTTCCGGCCGTCGCCGAAACGCACCGTGCCGCTTGCGCGGTCGAGCGTGAACACCCGCGCGTCGTGGCCCGCGTCCGCGAAGTCGTGGATGCACGTCCAGCGCACCCAGTCGCGCGCGTCGCCCGCCTGCCCTTCGCGCACGTCGAGCAGCAACCCGCCCAGCACCGGGCTGCGCGCGAGCCGGAACGACTGCGCCGGCCGGCCGTTGCTCGATCCGAGCAGCTCATGTTCGAGCCGGATCGCCTGAACGGCGCTCACCGCGTTCGGCGCGAGGAGCCGCACGGCGAGCATCGCGCTGTCGTCGCATGGCGCGGACGCCGCCCGTCGTATCGATGTCCTCGCCGCCGCCAGCGCGTCCGGGTCCGGCAGAGGCGCGAGCGCGCCGGCCTCGCGCCGCATGTCCGCCGATGCCGCCAGCATGAAGCGCAGCCAGACGAGCGCGGGGCTCGCCTCCAGCGCGGTGCTGCTCCAGCGCGCCACATCGTCGCCGATCGTCACGCTCACGATGCCCGCATGTTTCAGCCCGCCCGTGCGATCGAGCGCCGTGCAATCGCGCCAGCCGGCCGCGCCGCGCACCTGCCAGCGCTGCACGGACGCGGGATCGTCGGCGCGGCAGACCGGCCGGGCATCGCTGGCCGCGAGCGCGACATAGACGTTCAGCGTGTGCCCGGCGAGCTGTGCCGGATCGGCGGCGAGTCCCAGATAGAGCGCGCGCCCTGCCGTGTCGTAGGGATCGAACAGGCTGAACGCGGGGAACGGCGGCAGCGCGGGGACGACGACATGACGCGCTTCCAGCCCGTCCTCGATCACGATGCGCTCCGGCAGCACCGGTCCGATATGCAGCGACACCGACACGCGGATGCGCGCGATCGACGGCGGCGCATCGGCCGGGGCGATGGCGGCATCCGTCGCGCGGGGTTGCGGAACGTAGCTGCCCGACACCAGCCGCACGCGCAGCCAGTTGCCCGTCACGCCGCCGATCGTGGCCGGCGCGACGTCGGAGGGAATCGCGAAGCTGACGGCGCCGTCGCGGGTCAGCGCGTGCGTCTTGTCGTCGGCCGGCAGCGGACGCCAGCCGGTGCGGGTGTGCATCTCCCATTGCACGCGCGGATCGCCCGCGCGGCTCACCGGCGGGATCGGCGAGGCATCGGGCGC
This sequence comes from Caballeronia calidae, assembly GCF_900044055.2. Classification (GTDB taxonomy): domain Bacteria; phylum Pseudomonadota; class Gammaproteobacteria; order Burkholderiales; family Burkholderiaceae; genus Caballeronia; species Caballeronia calidae. Next base: position 23,534 of record NZ_FCOX02000008.1, read on the forward strand.
GGCGCAGGCGGGATTGGTCAGCTCGATCGCGAGCAAGGCGTGCGCGTTGGCGATCGCGAATCCGCCGGACGCGAGATAGAACACGTCGCCGAAGCGCGGACGCTCGCCGAACGGATAGAAGTCGCGGGTCACATCGAGCGGCATGCGGCCGGACAGCGCCGCGTCGACGGGCGTGGCCTCGAGCGCGCGGTCCGCGAACAGACGCAGCGCCGTGATGGTGACGGGCGCGCTCGTGCCGGCCGTCGCGTCGCGCGGAACCGGCGCTTGCGGCCCGGAGGCTGCGGCGGCGGGCACGATGCGGCACGTCAGCCAGCAGTTCATCACGCCGCGCAGCGCGGCCGGCTCGATCTTCACGCCTTCGGGCAGCGCGCCGAAGCGGACCTCGCCGCTTTGCGCGAGGCCGTCGGTCGTGTCGAGCAAGGGCGTGAGCGCGACGAATCCGCCATCCGTGGTGAGGCCCCAGCCGAGCTGCGTGCCCGGCTCGCGCGCACCCGCATGCGCGATCTCCGCCTGCAATGAGAAGCCGATGAGATCGCTCTGCGCCCACAGCGACGGATGGCCGATATGCATCGCCCGCACGAGCGGCACCGCGTGCGTGAAAGGCGTGACGCCGGGCGGCAGCCCCGCTTCGGCGATCGTGCCGCCCGCCTCCGCGACGACGCAACGCCCCGTATCGACCGCGACGACGCGCGTGAGATCGGCGCGCAACACGTCGAGATCCGCCTCGGTCTGATACACGACCGCGTCGGTTTCGCCCGGCGCGGGCGGCGCCGCGACTTCGGTGTAGCGCGGCACGACGGGCACCGGCGCGTTCGCGGCCGCGCGCGCCGCCTTGAAGACGAGCGGCGCGCGGGCCGGCACGGCGGGCTCGGACGCCGCGCCGAGCAGTTGCGCGAAAGCGGACAGATGCGCATCGGGCGCGCGGTTGAGCCGGTCGGTCAGGATGTCGCAGTAATGCGCGAAGACCTGTCCGAGCGCTTCGCGCAACGGATCGCGCGCCCGCTCGCCAGCGGCGCGATCCGCCTCCGCTTCGAGCGCCCGCGCCAGCGCCGCGCCGATTCGCGAGGCGCTCAGGCGCTGCATCCGAACGAGGGGGGCGTTGTACGGTGTCACGCGAGCGGCCTGTCGAGATAGAACGGATAGACGAGGTTGAACCGGCTGTCGGTGAGACGCACGCGGTAGTCGATCTCGATCAGCAACTGCTCGTCGAGATCGCCCGCTGCGTAGGCTTCCGTGTTCAGCACGTCGATACGCGGCTCCCACTGCTCCAGCGCCTCGCGCACGTGAAACGCCGCCATGCCCTGCGTCGCGCTGCCGTTCACGGCGAAGACGAGATCGTGCAGCCCGCAGCCGAAATCCGGGCGCATCACGCGCTCGCCCTTCGCCGTCGAGAGAATGATCAGGATCGAATGCTTCACGCACGCTTCGTAGCGCGCGATCGAGATGCGCGACGCGCCCTCCGCGTCGGCGGCGAGCCCGACCGGAAAGTCCCATCCGACTCCGAGCACTTCCAGAGGCATCTTCGGCTCCCTTGTTCGCGGCGCGCTAGTTCAGGTTGATCAGCGCGCCCTTGAGATTCATCGTCGCGGTGGCGGTCGCGTCGATGGTCGTGTTCGCGCTCACCTTGACGCCGGCCTTCGAATCGATCTCCACGCCGACGCCTTCGATCGTCACCTTGCCGGTCTGCGAGCGGATCGCGATGTCGCCCTGCGCTTCGATCGAGATCGAGTTGTCCGACGCGCTGATGACGACGCGGTTGTGCCCCGTCTTGTCGATGATTTCGATCTTCTCGCTGCCGGCCTTGTCGGACATGCGGATCACGTGGCCGCTGCGCGAATGGAATGCGCGGTTGTCGTTGTTGCCGTCGGCGTTGGATTCCGGCGCCGCGTCCTTGCCGTTCCACAGCGCGCCGATGACATACGGATGCTCGACGCTGCCATGCTCGAACGCGACCAGCACTTCGTCGTCCACTTCCGGCAGGAAGTAGGCGCCGCGTCCGTTGCCCGCCATCGCGCTGGCGACGCGCGCCCAGTTGCTTTCGTCGTCGAGGTTGAGCCACGGAAAGCGCACCTTGACGCGATGCATGTTCTCGGGATCGTGATTGTTCGTCACGATCCCGACCACGACGCCGAAGTAGCGGCCGTCGCCGTCGGTGCGCGCGAGCAGGCTGCGCAGCAGTTCGTCGTGCATCATGTCGCGTTCCTCCTCGCGGCGAAGCGCGTGCGGTAGCCTTTTTTCGGGGAAAAGCGCTGCTCGGCCGACGTGACGTAATAGAGGCCGCTGAAGCGCTCGCCCACGCCTTCGATCTTCACGACGACGCCGGCACGCAGCGTCGGTTCGCCGATGCACTGGCCGTCGCAGCGGATGTAGCCGAGCGCCATTTCGCCGAAGCGTTGCCGCGCGACCGCGTCGGCGTCGTCCTGGCTCTGGACCGCGGACACCACGCTCGCGCTGCCCGACTTGCCGAAGAGACCACTCACGCTCGACGCGCCCGACGCCTTGCCCGCCATCAGGCTCTTCACGTCCGATGTGCCCGCGCGGCCGACGATCTCCTTCTTGTCCTTCGCGTTCCAGCCCTTCACGAGCAGTTCCTCGACCTGGCCCATCGTCGTCATGCGCGGACGGAAGTCCAGCAGCTCGATCTCGCGGCGCAGCGTGAGGGCCGCATCGCGATCGATCCTGCGCGGCCGGAAGATCAGCGTACGGTCATCGACGACGATTTCATGATCGATCCGCCGCGCACGCGAAAGCAGGAACTCCAGGTCCGTCTGGTTGTGCTGCAGCAGGTACGGCAGCGTGACCTTCGTGTCGTCGGCCTGGGGCGTGAGGCCCGCCGTCGCCGCGAGCCGGCTCGCGATGTCGCTGTCCTTCACGTTGGTGTAGGAGCGCGTTTTGCGCTCGCGCGCGAGCCGGTGACGGCGGTCGTAGCCGCGCACGGTGAGCGTCGGCGGGCTGCTTTCGAGAAAAGTCGGCTCGAGCCCGGTGATTTCGCCGCTGAAGACGGTGCGCTTGTTGTCGCGATAGCCGATCTCGATCTCGACCGGATTGCCTTCGCGAAAGAGCGCGTCGTCGATCCATTTCACTTTCATCTCCGCCGAGTCGTAGCAGGTGAGCGAGAACGTGAACATGCTCATCGCATCGACATCCTCGAGGACGACGACATCGATGAGATCCGCCGCCGCCTCGGTCGGCAAGGGCGAGCCGTTGACGCGCAGCGAGAACTCGGGCGCGAGGGTATCGAAGTCGCTGCGCGCGTTCACGGCGCCTCCTTCTTGCGATGGCCGCCGGACGCGGGCCTTCCTGCGGGCAGCGCCGGCAGCAGCAAGGTCGTGCCGGGGCCGAGCGCGAGCGGATCGTCGATGCCGTTCGCCGACGCGATGTCACGCCAGTTCGCCGGATCGAGATACTCGTCGGCCGCGATGCTGGCGAGCGTCTGGCCGCGCCGCACGGTCCAGAGCTTGGCCACGTCGGCGGACATCAGGTTCTGCTTTTTCATGTCGGTCGCGTTCGCGCGCCATTGCAGGAACGTGCATTTGGCCGTGGCCCGGACCGGCACGCCGTTCTCCAGAAACATCGTGTAGCTCTGGTCGATCTGCTGCAGCACGCCCTGAAAGATCATGCCCTGCTTGCCCCAGAAGAGCTGGCAGACCGGCGGCCGATGCTTGTCGCCGCGCACGAGCGTGAGATCGGCGAGCTTCTTCGTATGGACGTACACGCTCGGCTTGTTCGCGTCAGCGCGGTCGTAGGTATCGAAGAACAGGTCGATGGTCAGCGTGGCGGGACTGGCGGTCGTGTATTGCAGCTCGGGACTGTCGCGCTTGGCTGCCTTCGCGCTCTCCCATTGCACCGAGCGGTTCACGCCGAGGCTCTTCGGGTTGAACATCGCCGCGATGTAGTGAGCGTCGTCGCGCTGGTTGAATTGCAGCTTGCCCGCGTCGGCTTCGACCACGATCGTGAGTTTGTCTAGGGCCATGGTGCTCCCCCGCGACGCTCGCGTTCGATGGCGAGCCTGTCCATGATGATCTGCCACGCCTGATCGGCGAGCTCGGCGGCGCCGGGTGCGGTGGCATCGGCGTTCTTTGCATCCGGCGATGCCGCGGCGTTGCCGTTGGCGGGCTTGGGCGGTGCTTCCGCCGAGTTCGGCTCGGCCTGCAAGGACAGCGGCACGACGCCGTAGGATTCGGCGACGGTGTCGGTCGATGCGGGCGCCGCCGGGGCGGTGGACGTCGCGTGGGCCGGCTGGACGGCGCGCTGAAGCGGCAGAACCGCCGGTGCGCGCGACATGCCGCGCGCGGGCACCGAATGGGTGTCGGCTTGCGGGCTATGTCGAAGCGGCGTTGCCGGGATGTCGGCAGCGCCGCTTTGCGTCGATTGCCACGGTGACGTGCCGATGGAACGCGCCGTCGACGTCGTCGCGAATGACGATGCGCCGGGCGCGGGTTGCGACACCGTCTTCCTGACGAACGAACGTGATGGTTTGTCGTCGAGGTCCGCGCCCGCTACGGACGATGTTTGCAGCATCCGAGGATGCGCCACCGCGCGATCTGCTGCTTGGTTCGAGGTCGTCGGATGGTTCATGGCGAAGCGCTGCGCAACCGTATGGTCGGCGGCGGGTTGGATCACGCTTCTGCCTCGGGTTGTCGCGCGCGAAGGCGTCATGCGCGTGATGTCGTCGGTTCCTTGCGTCACGACGGGAAGCTCGCTCGAGGTTCGCGCCGCATCCGGCGATGCAGCTGTGCCGGGTGTCGTGGTCCGAGGCGGGACGGCGTGGTCCGCGGACTGCCGCGCGATCACGGTATCGCCCGCTGCGTGCAGCAGTGTCGGCATCGCGGGTGGCGATGCGTCCCACGGCGTCTCGTGAACCTGCTCCGTCATGCGCGCGACATCGCGTTGCGGCGTCGGCGCGGGTTCGTGTGGCGCGTCGTGCGGTTCGCCGAAGCCGGGCAAGCGCGGCGCGTCGGGCCGCGCAGCGGTCGAGCGCGCCCGGCTCGCGACCAACGGTTTCGTGAAACCCGATGCGCTCGTAGACGTATCGCGCACGGTAGCCGTCGGGACAGGTGCGGATTGCATCGTCGGGACGGACGGCCGCGCGCCTTGCGGTACGGCAACCGTTGCACCGGACGCGATCGAGCGCATCGCGGCGGCAAGCGGGCGTCGTGCCATCAGTGGTCCGGGGAGCGGTGGCGAAGTCGTGGATGAAGGCAACAGTGAAGCCGAAACCGCATCCCCGATGGCATCGATGCGCGGCGCATCAGCGCTTCGGGCGATGGGGCCGCTTGCACTCGCGCTCGCGATGCCGTCCGTCCGCATCGATGGCAACGAGTCGCGAAACTGCGCACGCGGCCTATCGGCGCTGATGGCTACGCTTGAAGGAACCATCGATAGCGGCTGTCGCACGACATCCCGCGCGGCGACGGGAGCCACTGTCCCGACCGTCGGCGATGAAGTACTCGCAGCGGACCGACCCGTCTCGCTGACAGGCATCCGTCCCGAAGCCTCTGCCGATGCGCTCCCATGCGTCCGATCGTCCGATGATGCCGTTGCGTCGATCGCGCGCGCGGGCGCTGTCGGTTCGGGAAACCGGCTGACCCGCACCTGACTCAGCGCCACACGCAGCCGTTCCTGAAGGCCTGCCGTCGCGCGGACTGGCGTTCGTGCATCCGCGACGCGCGCTTGGTCGGGCGTCGGCGCATTCTGTGCATCATTGCCTGCCGCCGCGATTCCCGTCGATGCCTCGACAGAGCGCGCGGGTGCGAGCGACTGCGCTGCGGATATCGCCGGCATTGAAGCAGCGAGCGGCGCATCCGCCGGGCGGCTCGCCCCGATAGCCGGCGTCGCCTCATCCGAAGCGCTCGCCTGCACCGTGTCCGTCGCGATGGGCCTGCTAACCGCCGCACGCTCCCGCGACATATGATCCGGATTGCTAAAGACGGCTGGCGTGACGGCAGGAACCATCGCGGCAGGCGATACGAAGCCTCGAACCTCATCAGCCGTCGATGCTGCCCGGCGTACCGGATCGCGAGCCACAACCGCATCGCGCTGCCGATGCACGGCGTTCAGCGCGCGGGCGACAGGCGCGAGCGCCGGCAGCGCCGCCGTTGTCTCACGCGGACGCGGCACGGGAGCGGACTGCGTGTGCGTTGGCGCGGACATCGGCGAATGACGTTCGCTGGCGGCGGAAGGATTCGCGCGAAGCACATCGGCGTGAGATGGCATCGGCGCACGCATGACGGCATCGCCCCGAGACCGCGTTGGCGAAGCACCGACGACCAGCGGCGTCGCGGAAACAGCGGGAGCCTGCCCCGACACACCATGCGCCGCGCCCTGCGACGCAGACCGGGCAGTTCCGTCATGCGGCGACCGGTGCTCGTCCGCTTGCCTCGCGTGCAACGGCGCAGCTGCGACAGACCGATGCTCGTTCGCTTGCATCGCGTGCAACGGCGAAGCCTCGACCGACCGATGCTCGTTCGCTTGCGTCGCGTGCAACGGCGCAGCCGCGACAGACCGATGCTCGTCCGCTTGCGTCGCCTGCAACGGCGAAGCGGCGACAGACCGTTGCTCGTCCGCTTGCGTCGCGTGCAACGGCAAAGCCGCGACAGACCGTTGCTCGTCCGCTTGCATCGCGTGCAACGGCAAAGCCGCGACATCCCGGCTTGCGCTCGCAGTCTGACCGGTCTCTGCCTTCCGCTGTCTCGCCGTCTGTGCCGTCTGCGCGCCCGAGCCATGCGAACCGCTAGCCACCGCGCCGTCGCTCACATGACCATCGCTGGCCGGCGCCGCGTCATCGACACTTCTTCTCGCGATCACGAACGGCCCGCTCCCGCGACCCGAGTTCATCCCGCGCCCCGCGCCGCGCCGCCCGATCATCGATTCGGCGAAATCGCTGTGCCTGCCGAAAACCGTCGCGCCGAGCCCATCGCGATGTTCCTCGCGCGCGCCCGAAATGAGCGGCGTGCCCGCATGGCGCTGCCAGATCGCATCGCCGAGCGCAAGCCGGGAGGCCGTGTCCGCGTCGTTCACCGTCCGGCTCCCAGATCTACGCCGCGATGCACCAGTTCGATGGACTCGAACGCAACCGCCGACGTATTCGCGCGCAACTCCGGCCCCGTCCATTTGACCGGACACGCCTCCAGAAAGACCCATTTGATGCCGGGCTTGCCCTCGCGCGTCAGCATCGTGATGGTGACGTCCCGCCGCTCGATCCTCGCGCCGAGGATGCCCGCGTACCAGTGCCACAGATGCGCGAGATCGCCGATGCCCCGTTTGAGCACCAGCCGCGACGGGTACTTCGTCGCGCCGGCGAGCTGATGCTCGCGGTCGTTCACGCCGCCTTCGCGCAGCGTCTCCACTTCCGTCTCGATGGTGAGCCCGGACACTTCGTTGAAGCCGGCCACCGGTTCGGGGGCATTCTTGAGCGTGACCGAATAAAGGAAGCCGGAATACAGGCTATCCGCGCCACGGACGTCGAGAGACATGTCGGTTCACTCCAGGCTGTTGGTCTGCGCGTCGTTGATCCGGTTCACGATCCTTGCTGCCTCTTCGATCCAGCGGCGGCGCTCGAGATGATCGAGCGTCATCAGGTGCGTATAAGGCCAATGGAAGTGATAGGCAAGATAGGCTACCTCCTCGAAGATCTGCTCCGGGCGGTAGCCTATTGCTCCCCCGAAGTCTCGACCTCCACCTCGAACTTCTTCTCGCAGCCGGGACACACCACATGAAGACGGCTGTGTCCCTGCGTGTTGATGCGCCGGTACAGATCCTCCAGATGCGCGAAGTCGGCGGCGAACAATTCCTCGATCACGCGCGGATTGACCTGCGGCAGATTCCCGAGACGGGTCACCACGCGCGAGAGCAGGATCACCGCGAGATAGCCGGGGTTCACCTGCACGCGCGGGTCCTTCATCGGCGCGATCTCGTCGCTCGCGGTCGCGAGACGCATCACGCCTTCGCGATGCACGCTGCCCTCGCCGTCGATATAGCCGCGCGGCAGCGTGAAGGGAAACTCCGTCTGGATCTTCATTTCGTGCGATCCAGGCCTTCATGCACGAGCTCGAGCGTATCGATCGCGACTTCGTTCGCCGTCGCGTTGAAGCCGGGTCCGGTCCACTTGGTCGGCCACGCGGCGACGAAATCCCACTGCGCGACATCGTTGCCTTCGTCGTCCATCAGCACGATCGAGCCGTTCTTGCGCGCGTCCTTGATCTTCCCGTCCATGACCTGCTTGCGCCACTTCCAGAGATCGAGATCGTCGGTGATGCCGCGCTTCAACGTGATGTTCGAGAACTTCTTGAGGCCCGGCAGCTTGTGTATCGTCACGGTCTTGTCGTCGCCTTCGCGATAGTCGATCGCATCGGTGGCGGCATCGAGCCCCGACGCTTCACGAAAGCCCGCCCGCTGAATGCCGTCCAGCTGAACCCTGAACTTGAAGCCTCGAAAAGGGTCTCTGCGATCTCCGGTTGCCATGGTGTGTCTCTCCTTACGCGTGCATCGCGGGTCCGCCCAAGGTCACGCCGTTTGCACTCTGCGTGATTCGAACGATGACGAATTCGGCCGGGGCGGTTGCCGCCAGGCCTATTTGCGCGACCAGCATGCCGGCGTCGCGCCCTTCCACTGAATTGGTTTCGGCATTGCACTCGACGAAGTACGCTTCCGACGCATCGCGGCCCTTCAGCGCGCCGCTCGCGTGCAGATCGCGCAGATAGCCGCGCACCCGGTCCTCGACGGCGCCCCACAGCGCCGTGTTGTGCGGCTCGAAGACGAGATCGCGCAGGTTGCGCTCCAGCTCGCGCGTGACCGCGAGCACGAGCCGCGTCACGTTCACGTAACGCGCGGCGGTCCGATCGCTCAGGGTGCGCGCGCCCCAGATGCGCAATCCGCGCCCCGGCCATTCGCGCAGGCAGTTGACGCCCGCGTCGTTGAGATCGGCCTGGTCGCGGTCGTCGACCTGCACGTCGAGGTCGAGCACGCCTTCGAGCAGTTCGTTGGCCGGCGCCTTGTGAACGCCGACGCGCCGGTCGCTTCTCGCATATACGCCCGCGATATGGCCGCACGGCGGCACCAGCACCGTCTCGCGCGCATCGGCGTTCGGGCGCGGCGAGCGCACGCGCACCCACGGAAAATAGAGCGCGCCGTGATCGGCGGGCAGAGCCTGCCATTGCGTGATCGCGTCGCGCATCGCGGCATTCGGCTGGCCCGGCGACGGCATCGTGTCGAGAATCGCGAAGCGGTCGCGCAGCCGCGCGCAGTACTCGACGATCCGGCTCTGCACATCGAACACATACTCGGGAAAGGCGCGCAGTTGCGGCGCGAGCGCATCGGGCATGCAGACGAGATCCACATATTCGAGATCGCGCAGCACGCCCGACTCCGAGAACGGCGAGATGAGCAGATCGGCGAGCTCGCGCGCTTGAGCACGATCGGGCTTGTCCGCGTAGGCATCGAGGCGGGTCTGCACCGGCTGCACGACGCAGCGCTCGCCGCCATTCTCGAAGAAGCCGCGCACGGCACAGGCGAGAAGATCGCCCGGCGCGGCGTCGCGATAGGCCGCCGCGAAGCGCTCCCAGCGGTCGAACTGCCGCGCGTGCCGCTCGCCGGGGCCGAACGATCCGGCCTTCACGAACCCGGCGAACACCGGCACGCCCGAGGCGAGCCGCCGCGATCCCACGAGCCCTTGCGGGACCCAGTCGAGATACAGGCCGGGCGCGCCATATGCGTCGTGGCGACCCAGGGCGGCGGATATCGGGGCGGCTCTCATGGCGCGGCTCACGCGTTGATCATGCCGGTCGACTGCGTGATGCGGAAGATCACGAACTCCGCGGGCCGCACGATCGCCACGCCGATCTCCGTCACCACCTGACCGACATCGCGCACGGCGGGCGGGTTGAGCTCCGCATCGCACTTGACATAGAACGACTGCTCCGGCGTCGTGCCGAACAATGCGCCGGTTCTCCAGACGTTGGTCAGGAACGCCGTGATGTTGAGCCTGATCTTGCCCCACAGCGCCTCGTCGTTCGGCTCGAAGACGATCCACTGCGTCCCCTCCTCGATCGACTTCTGCAGGAACAGGAACAGACGCCGCACGTTGATGTACTTCCACTCGCCGTTCTTGTCGCCGCCCATGGTGCGCGCGCCCCACACGGTGACCGTGTTGCTCATGATGCGGATCGCGTTGACGCCGTGCGGATTCAACATTTCCTGCAAGGGCTTGCTGATGTAGTACTTCACCTCGAGCGCACCGCGCACCGCCACGTTCGCCGGCGCCTTGTGCACGCCGCGCTGCGTGTCGGTGAGCGCGTAGATGCCGGCCAGATGCCCGCTCGGCGGCACATAGGTGCGTCCGCGATACTTCGCCGCGACCCGGCGGCCCGGATCGGTGTCCTGCAGTTCCTTCGCCGGATCGCTCACTTCGATGTGCGGGAAATACAGCGCTGCGCTCTTGCACACGCGAGGCAGGATCGAGTTGGTGCCCGAGTATTCGAGCTGGCCGATATCGAGATCGCCGCGGGCGTCGGCCACTTCCTCGGGCGTGTCGAGGATGGCGAAGCAGTTCTCGCGGTTCTCGGCATGCGACATCAGCGCTTCCCACGTGCCGGGCGTTCTCGGCAGACCGGGCGCGGCGATGATGGCGATGTCGTCGATCGATCTGAAGTTCTGCAGCACGCGATCGAGCTGGTCCATGCGCTCGATGCGCGCGACGAATGCCTTGGTCCCGCCGTTCTTGAAGAAGCCGTTGACCGCATGCGTCAGCGCATGATGGCCCGGATGGCATGGACGGAAGATCCACTTGTCGGGGTTGTCCGGCGCGTCGGGATGATCCGGGTCGGCGGGCGGGCGCACGGGATCGTCGCGATAGGCGGAGAACGTGCCGAAGCGCTCCGTGTACTCGGTGAAGTTGGTGCAGAGCTTGGTGTCGCAGGCGTCGGCTTTCAGCGTGAACGCCTGCAGGATGTACGGGCGCAGGATCGACGGCGCGAGCGCGCTGTCGTCGGGCTTCGCATCGGCGTCGAAATAGCCCAGCTCCCTCGCGAGCGGATCGTTGTCGGCGGATGGGGTGGACACGGCGGCCGTTTCCGTGCCGCCCGCGGGCGCCGACGCAGCGGCAGCGGCCTCGGCCGGTTTCGCCGCCGCGCCTTCGGCGCCCGCCTCGGCCGGCAGGAGCGCGGACGTCTCATCGAGTTCGCGCTGCAGCCGCGCGATGTCGTTGTCCGCCGCACCGTGCCTCGACGTGATCTTGCGCAGCGCCGTTTCCTTGTTCGCGAGCGTCGTGCGCGCCGCTTCGAGCGCCGTCTGCTTCGCCGGCTTGTCTTCGGCGGACGCGGACTCGAAATCGGTTTCGAGCGGCTGCAGCGCCTTCTGCGCGTCGTCGCGTTCGGACGTGGCCTTGTCCAGGTCGGCTTTCGCGGACGCCAGCCGCGTCTGCGCGAGTCCGAGCTTGGTCTTCAATTCCTGCGCGGTGCCGCGCAGGCTCGCGATGCGCCGCTCGCGCTCTTCGTCGAGTGTCGCTATCTCGCCCGCATGCTCCGGCTTGCCCGGATCGAGCGCCGCCCGCCTCGCGCTGATGGCTTCGAGCTCGAGCGCGGCGCGCGCCGCGACGGGATCGTAGTCGGGATTGGGCACAGGAAGATAGATCGTCGGCGGCACGATGCCGATCAGACCGACCACGTTGGTTCCCACGCCCGCGATCGGTTGCTGCGCGGAAGGCACTTCTTCCACGTAGACGCCAGGGGCAAGATAAGTAGCGCTTGACATAGAAACGTCCCCTTACAGTCGATACCCGCCATCAAGATTGACTTCCCACGCGAGCGCGCACGACGGCGCTGCTCATCCAGGCGTCGTAGCGGAAAACTCTTTCCGTGACGAGCCTCACCTCTTTCGGAATACTCACGTCTACGGACAACGTGACCGTGTAATTGATCGCCGCCTTCGGTTTTCCGCCCATCGCTTGCCAGAATTCGCCGAGGCTCTGCAACCGGCCAGGCTGCAGCGCGCTCACCGGCAGCGGCAGATCGCTTCCGGCGAGCCGGCCGCGCAGCAGCTCCCTCGGCAGCGTGCGATGCCTGAGCAACGCGCGCATCACTTCGCCGAGCAGACGATGCTCGTCCTCGGCGGGACTCGCGAGTCCTTCGCGGGGCCAGGCGGTGATCAGATAGGAAGCGTCGATCCGAACGGGCGCCGCCATGCGCTCCGTCACGCCATCGCTGCGGCGTTCGAAGTGGACCTCGTTGCTGCGCAATTCGAGGTTCTCGCGAACGTCGTAGAGAAACAGATCGACGGCCGGTGTCGTGACGGATTGCGGCGGGAACTGATCGTCAGGCGCTTCAAAGCTGACCTGGATCTGTTCGGACAGGCCCGGCGCAAGCTCGCGTCGCAACAGCGCTGCGAGCGTCTCGTCGAGGTCATCGATCATGACTGATTCCGTTCTGCGTGAAGCCGGGTCACTACTGCGTCCCGGCGGCGCCGGCCGGATGACCGGGGCAACGCGGATGACCGTAGATGCGCCTGCTGGATGACTCAAAAACCTGTCGCTCGGGCGAGGTTCCGCGATTCGCTTTCCCTTCGCCGCCGAACGACGATTAGAGGGATAGGCGACGCCCCTAGCAATGTCAAGGATTGCTACTAAAGCTGGCTGAATGCGCCAGTTCCTTGTCTTCGGGAAGATCCTTTTTTCACCTTTAATACGTTGCAAGCGGCAAGCCCGGATAAGCAGCCCCAGAAAATGCAGTGAACGATGAATGGGCTTTCACGGGCGACAAACCGTTGTTATGGATTCTTCAACGAGGGCGCGTTAAGTCGGCAAGGTTCGTCGCAGACCACGACGAGTTCAGCCTGCCGTCACGCATTGGATATTCAGCATAGACATAACTGGGGATCGCAGGCGTACCGCAAAGCGCGTTCATTCCATCGAACGCTTCTTCCGTCACGCCCGCACGCCGCGCGATTCGCAGGGTCAGTCAGTGGGAGGCAACGTGAGCCTGTGTTCAATTCGTGCAGCGTGGATGCTGACAGCCCTTCTCGCCGCGAACGTGTCCGTGAGCGCGGCCGAACTGCAGGCGGTCACCGTCGCGCAACCCGAACGCGGGACGGTCATCGTCACGGTGCGATCGCCTGACGAAGCGCCTCCGGCTTCCGCCTTCAATCTGAATCTGCAAAGCGGCGGCATCGACATGCACGTGCCGGCGAGCGCGGTCACGCCCGCGTCGAATCCCGGTGCCGATCTGGCGACGACGGTGATCATCTGCATCGATCGCAGCGGCTCCATGCAGGGCGCGGTCCGCGAGATCAGGAACGCGCTGCGCGACGTGCTCGCGACGCCGCGTCCCGATCTGCGCATCGGCATCATGGCGTTCGGTTCGACCATCACGCCGCTGTCGCCGTTCACCTCCGATGCGAATGCGTCGATGCGGGTCATCGACGGCATTCAGGGCGAAGTCGGGCACGACGGACAGACCAAGCTCTTCGACGCGATCGCGAGCGCCGGCGCGCGGCTCGCCAACGATCCGGCGCGCGGGCCGAAGCGGCTCATCGTGATTTCGGATGGCAAGGACGAAGGCAGCAGGATGCCGCGCGAGACGCTCGTCGACATCGCGCATCAGCGTCAGGCGCCACTCGATACGATCGCGTTCGGTCCGCTCGCGCCGCGATGGTCGGGATCGCTCGCGTCGCTGTCGAGCGCGACGGGCGGAAAGTTCGTGCTCGTCGAAAGCGGACCGAAGCTGGCCGACGCGATCCGCAACGAGCTCGGCACCACGCAGGCGTCCGCCTACGACGTCAGGTTCGGTTATCGGTCCGAAGCCGGCACCGCGACGGCAAGCACGGCCGCCCTCGCCTACGCGCCGCCCGGACGGCCGGTCGCGCTGATTCCGATCAACGTGGCCATCGCCGCGCCCGCCACGAATGAACCGGCGCCCGTGCCGCCGCCGGACCCGGAGCCGGAGCCGAAGCCTCCCGTCGTGACGCCGCCGCAATCGCATTCGTGGCTCGACATGAAGTTCACGTTCCTGAGCCTCACCATCGATACGAAGGGGTTGTTCGCCGGACTGCTCGCGCTCATCGCCGGATCGCTCGCGATGTTCTTCGCGCTGCGCCGCAAGCGCGCGCCGGAGCCGGAGCGCGAGACGCAAGCGCCGGCGCAGAACCGTGTGCGCGCCGAGACGGTGCGCGAGCATCAGGGCACGCGCGTCGGCGCCGTGTTCGGTCTGCCCGCGCCGGGTCGGCCCGCGGCCATTCTGGTCAACACGAGCCAGCGTCATCCGGGCAAGCCTTATCCGATCGAGAAGACGGCGGTGCGCATCGGCGCGGACGATGACAACGATCTCGTCGTTCCCGACGACGGCTACGTGTCGCGCCGGCATGCGGCTATCCGCTTCGATGGCGGCACGCTCTATCTCACCGATCTCAATTCGAGCAACGGCACCTGGCGCAACGATGTGCGCCTCGGCAACGCACCCGTGAGCCTCGCGCCGGGCGACGTGCTGCGCTTCGCGCGCACGACCTACGAAGTGCGCGGCGTCGAGCGTCAGGCGCCGTATGACGAAGCGGGCCGCCGCGAGAACCGCTATGAACGCCGCGTTCCGTGACGCGCCGCGAAGCGATGAACGAGACGAGTGAGACGAGCGCGACAGCGCGGGCAGGACGATACGCACTATGAACACATGGTCGGTGGGGCAACGTTCGGAAACCGGCTTCGTGCGCGCCGAGAATCAGGACCGCATGAGCTGGATCCGCGCGCGGGCCGCCGATATCTTCGTCGTCTCCGATGGCATGGGCGGTCATGCCGGCGGCGCGCTCGCGGCGCAGCTGACGGTGGAGACGCTGCAGCGGAAGCTGGCGGATTTCGCGTCGCTGGACGGGGCGGCCGCGACGCTGGAAAGCGCATTCCAGGCCGCCAACGATGCCGTGTTCGCGCGCGGCCAGAGCAGCAATCCCGCGACGGCCCGCATGGGCGCGACCGCCGTCGCGCTGCTCGCGTCGGGCAATCAGGTCATGCTCGCGCATGTCGGCGACAGCCGCGCCTATCTGCTCGACCGGCGCGGCACGCTGCAACGTCTCACGAAGGACCACAGCCTCGTGCAGCGGATGGTCGACGCGAACGTGCTGTCCGAAGCGGAGGCGGCGAATCATCCCGATGCAAGCGTGCTCGAACGGGCGATGGGACAGGCGCCGCGCGTCGAGGTCGAGGTGAGCGGCTGGCTGCGCGTGCATCCCGGCGAGGCCTGCATGCTGTGCTCGGATGGCCTGTGCGGCTATGTCGAGGACGACGCCATCGCGAGCGTGATGCGCAGCGGCCATGCGCCCCAGCAAACGGCGGACGCGCTCGTGCGGCTCGCGCTCGAACGCGGCGGCGAGGACAACGTGACCGTGCAGGTGTTGCGTTATGGCGCGCGGCAGGCGCGGTGGCGGCGCTGGGTTCTGCCCGGCGTCATCGCCGGGGCGCTCGCGGCACTGGCGCTGGCGCTGGCGCCGGGACTGGGATTGGGATTGGGATGGCTCGGCATGCAATCGAAGCGCTTCAGCGCCGATGATGATGCGCGCCGCGTCAATGACGCTGCGTCGAAGGCCGCATCGACGACGCCAGCATCGGCCGCTGCACCCGATGCGCGTCTCGTCACGCTCGAAGCGCGCGTTCAGGAGAACGCAGCGAATCAGCGCGCGGCCGATGCCGATCTCGATCGCAAACTCGATGAGCTGCGTGGACGCATCGACCGGATGGAGAAGCGGCTCGATGCCGGCAGTCACGCGGGCGCGCATGTCGCGCCGCGCGCCGAGAGCGCGAGGAAGGCCGCGCGCACGACAGGCGCGAGAGCGGCGGCACCGTCATCGCAACATCAGGCGGTGTCCGCCGCGCCGGCGAGCGCGACGGACGCGGCCGAAGGTTCTCCATGAAAGCACTGCCCCACGAACGGAGCCGTTCCATGAACATCCAGTCGATCCACCACGCAGCGGTTCGGGCAAGCGCGCGCGCATGCATCGCGCGCGTGCCGGGGACGTGGCGCATTTTCAACCGCGCCCTGCGCGCATCCCACGAAGGCGGTGCCTCATGAGCGATAGAACCATCAAGTCCTTCATCGGCCGGCTGTGGGGCGGCGCACCGTCCGCCACCGGCTATGGCAAGACCGGAACCACGTGTCCGAAGGGACATCCGATGGACCCGAGCTGGACCGAATGTCCCGTGTGCCGGGCGGAGAGCCAGTCGAAAGACAAGACTTCGGCCGACACCGTGTCGCCGCACGCAACCAGGAGCGCAGCCATGTCACGCAATCCGACCGTCACGCCCGGCAGCACGCCGAACCGCGATTCCGGCGCCACGCGCATCGATCCGGGCGACGAGCGCATCGGGCAGCCGCGCGCGTACCAGTCCGCCGTGCGCCGCAAGATCACCGGCGTCGTCGTCACCTTCACCTGGGAGCGCCAGGGCGAGCTGTTCGTCCTCTATGAAGGACGCAACGTGATCGGCAAGGGGGAAGTCGCGAGCGAAGGCGGCCGGCCGTGCGACGTGCTGCTGCAATCCGATCCGACGATGTCGAGCGAGCACGCCATGATCCTCTGCCGCCACGGCCGCTACGAACTGTTCGATCTGCGCAGCACGAACGGCACGTTCGTCGATGACGCGTTCGTCGAGACCACCGGCGTCGATCTCAAGGATGGCGCGAAGATCAAGACGGGCGACACGGTCTGGGTGTTCCGCAGGATCGTCGGCGACGATGCCGGAGCCGCCGTGAAGCACGCGCGCCGCGACGATCCGGACGATCCCGATGAACCGGACGACCCGCCGCCGCGCGATCGCTCCAGGGTGCTGTGAAGAGCCGATCATGGGTTTTCGCAGCGGACAACACGTCGGCGCCTACGTGATCGACAGCCTGCTCGGCCGCGGCGGCATGGCGAGCGTCTGGCGCGCGTGGGACAAGCGGCACGGCGATCAGGTGGCGATCAAGATCATCGCGGATTCGTGCGGCGGCGGGCAGTTCGCCGATCGCTTCATCGGCGAAATCCGGCATCACGCGAGCCTGCGTCATCCGAACATCGTCCGGGTGCGCGAGGTGTTCAGCGTCGCGGGCCAGCCTTGCATGGTGATGGATCTGGTATCGGGCGGCTCGCTCGCGGGACTGCTGGAGAAGAGCCCGCAGCACCGCCTGCCGGTCGAGACCGCGCTGCCGCTCGTCACCGAAATCCTCGGGGCGCTCGACTACGCGCATCGGCAGAGCATGGTGCATCGCGATGTCAAGCCGTCGAACGTGCTGCTGGATCGATCGCATCAGCATGCGTACCTGTCCGATTTCGGCATCGCGCTCGCGGTCGGCGAGAAGCGGCTCACGCAATTCGGCAGCTCGGTCGGCACGAGCGCGTACATGAGCCCCGAGCAGATTCGCGCGACCGGCACGATCGATTACCGGTCCGATGTGTACAGCATGGGCTGCGTGCTGTACGAAGCGCTGACCGGCCGGCCGCCCTTCGTGGCCGAAGGCGCGGACGACGAGAACGACGACGCGGCCTTCGCCGCCGTGCTCTCGATGCACCTGAGCGCCGCGCCGCTGCCGCCGAAGCAGCGCGTGCCGGGCATCCCGGCGCACGTGAACGCGCTCGTCATGCGCGCGCTGGAGAAGGACCCGGCGCGGCGCATTCCCGGCTGCGCCGAATTCGCGAAGCGCCTCGCCGCCGGCGACGGCGACAACGACGAGGTGCGCGCGGGCCTGCTCCGCTCGCCGATGCGCATCGCGATGACCGCGTTCGTGTTGGCGGTCATCGTCGCGGGCGTGGTGATCGTCATGAGCGGATGAACCTTCCTGCGACGCAGGACGGATGTGTTTGAAAAACTCAGGAGCACGCAATGTTTCGGATCGTTCTTATCAGCTTGCTCGCCGCGCTGACCGCGGCCTGCGCCACGCCTCAGCAGAATGCGGCGCTCGAATGCGGCGCGGGCGGCGCCATCGCGGCCATGCTCCTGTGCAAGGTCGCGGGCGGCGACACGGGAAAATGCGCGGCGATCGGCGCCGGCGTGGGCGTGCTGGGCGGCGCCGGCTGCTATGCCTATTCCGACAAGATGGCCAGGCGTCAGAAGGAACTCGAAGGCCATGAGAACGATCTCGATGCGCGCCTCAAGTACGTCAAGGATGTGAACAGCGATACCGCCGCGTACAACGCGCAGCTCACGAAGGACGTCGGAACGGCGAAGCAGAAGACCGATGATCTCGTCGCGCAGATGCGGCAAAAGGCGGTGGACCAGCAGCAGCTCGCGGATCAGCGCAAGGCGCTCGATACGCAGATCAGGCTCGCCAACGACAACATCGCGCTGCAGCGCAAGCAGATCACCTCGATGCGCACGTTCCAGGCGCAGCAGAGCGTGAAGTCGCAGGAACTGACTTCGGAAATCCAGCGTCAGCAGATGCTGCTTGCCGAGACCGAGCGCGAGACCAGCGCCCTCGCCGCGCAGCGGCAGCGCATCTAGCGCGACGAACCACGGATGGAAACCGCCATGCCCGCACCATGCAGATCGATGATATTCGCGTCCTTGCTGATCGCGGCGCTCGCGGGCTGCACGCTCGTCGAGCAGAACCGGCAAATCGATGCCACGCAGGGGCGCATCGACACGAAGACCGTGCAACTCACGCAGGCCGAGCAGGAACAGGCCGCGCTCCAGCAGCAGATGCAGTCGATCAGCACCGATCTGCACCAGAAGCAGATGAGCAACAAGGATCTCGAACGGCGTCTCGCGAAGCTGCAGGCCGCCAACCAGCAGGCGGCCACCGACAACGACGCGCAGCGCGCGCGCAAGCGCAAGCTCGATGCGGAACTGACGCAGGACCGCGCGGCGCTCGCGGCGCTCTCGCAGAACACGACGATGGACCCCTTCGAGCAGCAGCGGAAGATCGATCAATTGAAGGCCGACATCAAGAAGCGGCTGGAACTGCTCGCGCAGATGAAGTAGCACGGTGAACCGTTCCTCGCGCCCGCTCAGGATCACGTCGACCACGGCGCGCCGTGCGCTGGCGGCGCTCGCGGCGGCGCTTCTCGCCTGCGCGTGCGGCCAGCGTGCCGGCGACAGCGGCGCGCGCCAGGCGGACCACGCCGCCGCCGCAGCGCGCCTGCTTGCCGACGCGCTCGCGGTGATCGCGCGGAAGGCGGCGTTCGCGCCCGCCGACAGCAGGCAGATCGTCGCGCGGATGCTGAGCGATTACCTCGGCGCCGAAGATCCGTACTCGGGTTTCATGACCCGCGACGAATACGCGGCATATCGTGCGCTCGCGAAAGGTTCTTACGGCGGCATCGCCATGGACCTCGAACGGCGCCACTCCGGCGAGACGATCTGCTATCCGTACGCGCACGGCCCCGCCGAACGCGCGGGCATCGCGGCGGGCGAACGGCTCGTATCGATCGACGGCACGCCGGTCGCGGGCAAGCCGCTGCCGGTGCTCGCCGCGCTCGCGACCGGCGCGGCGGGCACGCAGGTGGTGCTGCAGATCGCCGACGCGAAGGGCGCGACGCGGCCCGTGAGCGTCACGCGCGCGCACATCGACGCACCCACGCTCACGCGCGACACGGCAGGCTCGCTCCAGGTCATCCGGATCGCGCGGTTCGCGCCGAATACGCGTTCGGAGGTCGCCGCCTTGCTGGCGGGCTGGGATGCCAGGCGCCCGGTCGTGTTCGACCTGCGCGGCTGCGGCGGCGGCGACTTCTACGCCGCCGTCGATACCGCGATGCTCTTTCTCGACAAGGGCGCGCCGATCGTGACGGTGACCGGCCGCGAAGGCGCGCGCCTCTATGCGAGCACGCTCGACAGGACGCCGCCCGCACGCACGCCGTACCTGTGGCAGGACGAAGCCACCGCGAGCGCGGCGGAAGTGTTCATCGCCGCGCTCACCGGCAACGGGCGCGGCGTCTCGATCGGCATGCCGAGCGCCGGCAAAGGCAGCCGGCAGGACATCTTCGAGCTCGCCGACGGCTCCGCGCTGATCCTGACCACGGGCTATCTCACCGCGCCCCGGGGCCTCGCGTTCAACGGCCGCGGTCTCACGCCGATGAAAGCGCTCGCGCCCGGCGCGGGCACGGCCGCGTTTGCGAACGCCACCCCTTCGACGGAGTGATTCATGCGAGACGACGACGACAGTTTGATCGGCAGAACCATTCGCTCGAACCTCTTCATCGAGAAGAAGCTCGGCGAAGGCGGCATGGGGTGCGTCTACCTCGCGCACAACATCGAGATTCCGGACCGCAAGTACGCCGTCAAGGTGCTCAGGCCCGAACTCACGCGCGATCCGAGCTTCACCCAGCGGTTCTACGAGGAAGCGTGCCATCAGGCCGAGCTCGATCATCCGAACATCGTGCGGATGCTCGACTATTTTCATATCGACGACGACTATTTCCTGATCCTCGAATACGTCGACGGCCAGGCGCTCTCCGATCTCGTCGACAGCAAGGGCGGGCGCGGGTTGCCCGAGAAGCAGGCGCTGTCGATCATCGTCGGCGTGCTGGCCGGGCTCGACTTCGCGCATCAGCGCGCGATCGTGCATCGCGATGTCAAGTCGTCGAACGTGCTCGTGGACCAGGAAGGCCGCGCGCGCCTGACCGACTTCGGCATCGCGATGCGGGCGGCGGGTCTCGCCCGCACGCCGGAAGGCCGCGTCATCGGCACGCCGGAATACATGAGCCCGGAGCAATTGCGCGACAGCGGCGCGATCGACCATCGCTCGGATGTCTATTCGGCGGGCGTGATCCTCTTCGAGATGCTCGCAGGCAAGCTGCCGTTTCAGGGCGAGTCGTTCCAGACGGTGCAGGCGCAGCAGTTGACGAGCCCCGTGCCCGATCCGCGCGCCGCCAATCCGAAGATCCGGCGCCGTGTCGCGGACATGGTGAAGCGCGCGCTGCAGAAAAGCCCGGTGGACCGCTATCAGGGCTGCAGGCAGTTCATCCGGGCGATCGAGGCGTATCAGCGCAGAGGCATCTGGAAGTACTACATGGTGGCGGCGAGCGTACTGGTGGCCGCGGGCATCTACGCCGGCCTGTCGATGATCCGCGACATTCCGCTCATCAACGACGCCGTGCGGACGACTTCGCACGACTTCAATCTTTTTTGCCGGGAGCAGCAGAACGTCGTCAACAACACGCGGTTCAAGCGCATCGCGGACGCCGAGGGGCTGTCCGGCACGTCCGATCTGTTCGCGAAGCGTATCGGCGCGAGCGTCGCCACGATGGATGCGAGCGTGACGGAATATCGCAGCGTGATCCGGCACATGACGAAGTTCAACGCGTGGACGCTCGCGCGCGTGCTGAAACAGACCGATCCCGAGCCGAGCACGGCCGCCGTGCGTCCCGTGCTGCAGGCCGATTACAACCGCTTCGCCGCCCACGGCGAGCTGCCCACGCGCGACTCGATGCTCGCGCATTGCGGGCCGCTCGGCTGGGTCACGCAATGACGAACCCCGAAGGAGTCCGGCCATGGCACAGCAAGTCAAAATGGGAGCCATGCTCCAGTGCACCTTCGGCATGGCGCCCGCCACGCTCAGCGTGCTGCCCGTCAATCGCGTGAATGCGGAGGGCGCGCCCGCCGCGAACATCCAGGATCATGTGCCGCTCGTGAACATCGGCTCGTTCGGCGCGTGCATGTCGATCGCGAATCCCGCCGTGGCGAGCGCGACCGCGGCCGCGTTGGGCGTGCTCACGCCAATGCCGTGCATTCCCGCGACCGTCTCGCCGTGGGTGCCCGGCGCGGTGACGGTGCCGATCGGCAACATGCCGGCGCTCGACAATCTCTCGCAATGCATGTGCATGTGGGGCGGCGTGATCACCATCGCGAACCCGGCGACCGTGCGGACCAATGTGCCTTGACGCGGCCCTGCGCCGGCAGGGATCGGGAGCGCGTCCACGGCAGCGGAGCGCGCCCCGCAGCCGCATCAATGCAGCTTGACCCTCGGCGCAAGCAAACGCCCGAGCCCTTGCGCCGCGATCGCGAAAACAGTCCGGCGCAATCCCGACACAGCCACCAGATGCTTTCGATACAACGCCGCGTACATCAGCTTCGCGACGAATCCTTCCACGAAGAACCGGCCTGAGCTGTTGATGCCCGCGACGCTGCCCACTGCCGTCGGCGAGCCCAATGACACGAGCGAGCCGTGATCGACGTACCTGAATTCACCGACCCGTCCGCCCTTCACGCGCGCGCTCAGCGCCTTGAACAGGAACATCGCCTGTTGATGCGCGGCCTGCGCCCGTGGCGGCACCATGACGCCGGCCGTCCATGAACAGCTCGCGCAATCGCCCAGCGCGAAGATGTTCGCATCGGTTTCGCTTTGCAGCGAGCTCGTCACCTTCACCTGGTTGATGTGATTCACGGCAACGCCATCGAGCGATGCCAGCACGCCCGGCGCCTTGATGCCCGCCGCCCAGATCGTGATGTCCGCCGCGATCGACGCCCCGCCGTCCACTTCGACGTGCTCGGGTCCCACACGCGTGACGGAAGTCTGCACCTTCACGGCGATGCCCATTTTTTCGAGCGTCGTCTGCGTGGTGTCGGACACCCTTTGCGGCAGCGCCGGCAGCACACGGTCGCCTCGTTCCAGAAGCGTGATGCGCATTGCGGCGCGCGGGCTTTCCGAAAGCAGCCTGAACTGCCTCAACGTGCTCTCCATCCGGCGCAGTTCCGCCGCGAGTTCGACGCCCGTCGCGCCGCCGCCGATGATCGCCACATCGACGGCCTCATGCGCTTCGGTCGCGCCCAGCGCGCGCTTTCTCTGGCAGACCTGCAGCAGCCGTTTGCGCAGCCGCTCGGCCTGCTGCAAGGTGTCGAGCGCGATCGCGTGCTCCTGCGCGCCCGGCACGCCGAAGAAATGCGTGCGGCTGCCGAGAGCGAGCACCAGCGTGTCGTATTCGAGGTCGCGCGACGGAAGCACTTCGTCGCCGCCGTCTTCCGCTTCGAGCATCGGGCCGAGCCTGACGCAGCGGCGTTCGCGGTCGAGGCCCGTCATCTCTCCATGAACGAACGTGAAGTGATTCCAGTGCGAGTGCGCCGCGTAGGCAATTTCATGCGCGTGGGTATCGAGGCTGCCCGTCGCGACTTCATGCAGAAGCGGCTTCCACACGTGCACCGCGCAGCGATCGACGAGCGTCACGCGCGCCCGCCCGCTCTTGCCCAGGCGGTTTCCCAGACGGGTGGCCAGTTCCAGTCCGCCGGCCCCGCCCCCCACAATGACGATGCGATGCATCCGCAGCCCTCCGGTTCAGTTGTAGCCCAGGATGGCGGCCGAATTCGCGTCCGAACGCTCGGGCACGTTGCAGGCCATGACGGAAACGGGCCCTTCCAGCAGCTTCGAGTACGACGAGCTGCCCGGCTTGCCGGCGACGCGCTTCGTCGTCGAAAGGTTGCCTTGAACGATGGCCTGGAATGACAATGTGTCGTCGTCGGTGAAGTAGTTCATGTTCTGGTCCGGAGCGGTCGATTGAGGATCCGATGGCATCGCCACCGGGATAACGAAATGTCCGGATCATTCTCATGGCGCCGATAAACGTCGGCAAACGATATAAACAATCAACGTTGTGCGTAACAGGAAGGATGTGTGAGACGCAAAATACCCAGCATCGACGCGCTCGTCGCGTTCGAGGCCGCCGCCCGGCATCTGAGCTTCACCCGCACGGCCGAAGAGCTGTCGCTCACCCAGAGCGCGGTGGGCCGTCAGGTCGCGAGCCTGGAGGAGTATCTCGGGACGCCGCTCTTCAACCGCTTCAAGCGGCGCATCAGCCTCACGGAAGCCGGCGAAATCTACGCGAAGCGGGTGCGCGAGAACCTGGAGCGGCTGGAGCGCGACACGCTCGCCGCGATGGCGCATCGCAACGCGGGCGGCATCCTGGAGCTCGCGGTCATCCCGACGTTCGCCACGCGCTGGCTGATCCCGAGGCTGCCGGCGTTCTACGCGGCCCACGGCGACATCGTCGTCAATCTGACGACGCGCGCCGCGCCGTTCCTGTTCAAGGACACGCCCTTCGATGCCGCGATTCACTTCGGCGATCCGGTCTGGCCCGGCTCGGTGGCCAGGTATCTGTTCGGCGAGGAAATCACCGCCGTCTGCAGTCCGCGATTGCTTGGCAGGAAAGCGAAGCTCGCGCCGCGCGACGTCGCCGGCTTCACCCTGCTGCATCAGTCGGCGCGGCCGGACGCATGGCGCCAGTGGCTCGCGCAGGCGGCCGTGCATGACGTCGACAGCATGAAGGGCCAGCGATACGAACTGTTTTCGATGCTGGTCGAGGCCGCGAAGGCCGGGCTCGGACTCGCGCTGGTGCCGAGATTCCTGGTCGCGCACGAGCTTCGCTCGGGCGAACTGGTGAGACCTTTCGATCTCTCCCTGCCGAGCGACAAGGGCTATTACCTCGTCTATCCGGAGCGCAAGCAGAACTCGCCGCTGCTCAAGACATTCGAAGACTGGCTCTTGAGCACGGCGGAGCAATACCTCGAATCCTCGAAGCACGAGAGCCGCCGGTGATGCGCGGGCTTCACCGCGTTCTTCACCGCGGTCTTCACATCCCCCGGCGCAATCCCGCCGTATGCACGGGACTATCCCAGTGGCGCGCCATTTCGTCGTCGAGCGCGCAGAGCGTGATCGACGCGCCCGCCATTTCGAGCGATGTCGTCAGCGCGCCCACTTGCGAGCGCGCGACGCTCAGGCCGCGTCCGTCGAGCCATGTGCGCGCCGCGTGATAGAGCAGATAGAGCTCCGACAGCGGCGTGCCGCCCAGCCCGTTGACGAAGAGAAGCAGGCGCGCATCGGCCGCGGGCTTCAAGTCCTCGACGATGGCCGCAAGCAGCTCGTCCGCGATGGCGTTCGCCGTCTCGAACTTCGCGCGCCTGCGCCCCGGCTCGCCGTGAATGCCCACGCCGATTTCGATTTCATCGTCGGCGAGCGTGAAGGTCGGCTTGCCCGCGGCGGGCACCGTGCAGCTCGAAAACGCGACGCCCATCGACGCGATGCGCGCCGCCACGCGTTCACCGAACGCCCTGCACGCCTGCAGATCGGCGCCGGTTTCCGCGAAGCTGCCCACGAGCTTCTCGACGATGACCGTGCCCGCGACGCCACGCCGGCCCGTGGTGAAGCTGGAGTTCTCGACGGCGACATCGTCGTTGACGAGCACCGATGCGTTCGGCATCTCGCAAAGCTCCGAGGCCATCTCGAAGTTCATCAGATCGCCCGAATAGTTCTTCACGATGAACAGCACGCCCGCGCCGGTGTCCGCCGCCTGCGCCGCGGCCACCATCTGATCGGGTGTCGGCGACGTGAAGACCTGGCCGGGACACGCGGCATCGAGCATGCCGTGACCGACGAAGCCGCCGTGCAAAGGCTCGTGGCCCGAACCGCCGCCCGAGATGATCGCGACCTTGCCCGGCTTGAGCGTCTTGCGCACGATGTAGAGCGGATCGACGCTGACTGTGACGAGATCCGCATGCGCGGCGGCGAAGCCCGCGAGGCTCTCGCTCAGATAGTCATCCACGCGATTGATGAACTTCTTCATGTCCCCTGCTCCTCGTTGTGTTCAGGCATCGTCGCGGGCGATCTGCGCGCAGACGGCCGCGATCATGAGCTGGCTCGACCGCGCGCCCGGATCGATATGACCGCGCGAGCGCTCGCCGAGAAAC
Organism: Caballeronia calidae; assembly: GCF_900044055.2. Taxonomy (GTDB): domain Bacteria; phylum Pseudomonadota; class Gammaproteobacteria; order Burkholderiales; family Burkholderiaceae; genus Caballeronia; species Caballeronia calidae. Next base: position 49,146 of record NZ_FCOX02000008.1, read on the forward strand.
GATGCGCGCCCTTTCGTCGCGAGCATGTCGCGCGTCGCGAGCATGTTCTCTTCGGCGACGCGCGGCAGTTCGTCCAGGACTTCCTTCTTCGACGCGCCCGCATCGGCCATCGCGGTGAAGCGTCCCGCGACGGGAATGAGCACGTCCATCATCGTCTTGCTGCCGGTGCCCGTCTTGCCACGCTGGCCGACGGCCTCGACGCCCGCCGCGAACGCGCGGGCGAACGCCGCCACGCCGGCATCGTCCGCATCGCCGGACGAGGCTTTCGCGATGCCGGTCAGCATCGAAAAGAAGAGCGGGCCGGACGAGCCGCCGACTGTAGAGAGCACCTTCGCCGCCGCGAGCTTGAGCGCGGGCGCGAAGGCTTCGGCTTCGATCTGTGCGCGCAGGGCGGCGAGCGCATCCATGCCGCGCAACAGATTGATGATGTGATCGCCGTCGCCGATCGCCTGATCGAGCGAGGCGATTTCGTCGGCATGCGCTTCGAGCGATGCGCGCGCCGCGTCGATGCACGCCATGACCGTCTTGCCGTTCATGCGCCGATCCTCCGTTCGCTTGCAGAGTGAACGGAAAGGATACCGCGTCGCCGCTGGCCGCGTTTTATCGCGCGGCTGTCTGCTCGCCCTGCGCCGCTTCGGGCACTTTCGGCGCGATGCCGAAAGCCGCCGCGCTCGCGGCGCCGTCCTGTGAGGCAAGCGCGGATGGCGTCGGCACCGGCGCATCCGCGTGACGCGAACTGCCGAAGCTCGCGATGTACACCACGGCCGCGACGGCGACGCCCACCAGCACCGCCGCCACCGCCACGCCCGACGACTTTCGTCTCATCTTCCCTCCCTTTCGGATACGATGACCCCGGCTCGCGGCCCGGCCCCGCGTCGATGGTAGCAGCACGACGGAGCCCGCCTGCGTGTCGCGCCGCGCATTGCATCACAAGAAATCACCCAACCCGAGGACAATTCATGCACGCCGCAACGGCATTCAATCTGGTGCTCGTCTCGCTGATCGCCATCATCGCGCTCGAAGTGCTCGCCAAGCGCCTGCGGCTGCCGCCCGCCGCCGCGCTGCTCGTCGGCGGTGTCGCGATGGCCTTCGTGCCGGGACTGCCGCCATTCGAACTGAACCCGGAGCTCGTGCTCGTCGTGTTCCTGCCGCCGCTCCTGATGTACGGCGCGTACTTCTTCGTCTGGGACGATTTCAAGCGCAACCTGAGCGGCATCCTGCTGCTCGCGATCGGCGCGGTGGCGTTCACGACGCTCGTCGTCGGCGTCGCGGTGCATCTCGTCGTGCCCGCGTTGCCGTGGGCCGCGTGCTTCGCGCTCGGCGCGGTCGTCTCGCCGCCCGACGCCGTCGCCGCGAAAGCGGTGCTCGAGCGCGTCGCGCTGCCGCGCCGTCTCATGGTGCTGCTCGAAGGCGAAAGCCTGCTCAACGATGCGGCGGGCCTCGTGCTCTTTCGCTTCGCGCTCGTGGCCGCGATGAGCGGCGTGTTCAGCGCGCCGCGCGCCGTCGCGAGCTTCGCGGGCCTCGCGATCGGCGGCATCGTCGTCGGGATCGTCGCGGGCTTCATCACGGTGAAGCTGCTGCGCGCGCTGGAGGACGATTACCTCGTCATCACCACGTCGATGCTCGCCTCCTGGGTCAGTTACGTCGCGGGCGAGGAGCTCGGCGTGTCGAGCGTCATCGCGACCGTCACGTGCGGCATGGTGGTCGGCTGGCATCAGCACGAAGTCTTCACCGCCGCGCAGCGCATGCGCGGCACGGCGTTCTGGCAGGTCGTCGTATTCGTGCTGGAGGCGCTCGTGTTCGTGCTGATCGGGCTGTCGCTGCGCGGCATCGCGGTGCGGCTCGGCGGCGTCGGCGACGCGTTCTCGCTGCTCGGCCCCGCGACGGCCGCGGTGATCGTCGTCGTGATCCTGTCGCGCTTCGTGTGGGTGTTCGGCGTCGAAGCCGTGAAATCGGTCGCGTGGAGCGTCACCGGCCGCAAGCGCGAACGCGGCGATGAAGCCGCCGTCCCCGACTGGCGCGCGGCGACCGTCGTCAGCTGGGCCGGCATGCGCGGCGTGGTGACGCTCGCGGTCGCGCTGTCCATCCCCGAGGCGATGCCCGGCCGCGATCTCATCGTGTTCGCGGGTTTCGCGGTGATTCTCGTCACGGTGCTGCTGCAGGGCGCGACGATCGGCCCGCTGATCGCATGGCTTTCGCTGACGCGCGGCCACGAGCGCTCGTCGCGGCATCTCGCCGAGCCGCAGGCGTGGGCGCGCATGGAAGCCGCGCAACTGGCCGCGATTCAGCCGCTCGTGCACGACGCCGAAGGCAAGGTGATCCATCCGCGCCTGCTCGAGCAGTACTCGTATCGCGCGGGGTTGACGAAGCGCTTCGAGGACATGGAGGAATTTCCGACGGACGCGCGGCACGCGCATTACGACGTCGTGCTGGCCGCGATCGCGGCCGGACGCGCGGAGTTGCTGCGCATGCATCGCGCCGGCGAGATCCACGACGAGCTGTTGCATTCGCTGGAGCACGATCTCGATCTTCAGGAGATCATCGCGCTGCATTCGCGCGGCTGAACCAGGCCGGTCGCGCCTCAGCTATCAGCGTCGGCGTCGGCGTCGTACTGCATCCACGCGCTGGCGGTCGCGCTCGCGCGTCCGTTGTTCCGCAGGCGAACGAGCCACTCGCCCGCCGTCGCGCGGCGCATGCCGCTGCGCGTCGATGTCGGCGCGAGCGCGATCAGGATCATGTGCCCGTTGCCGCGCGCGCCTCGGCCCAGATGCACGACGGTGCAGATCGCGTCGATGCCGCGCGTGTACGTGCCGATTTCGCCGAGCGTGAGCCACGGGCTCGCGATCCCGCCGGGCGGCACGATCTGCACGTCGATGCCGGGTGCGCCGCCGTCGCTGGCGAGCCAGATTTCCGCGACACTCGGCGATGAAGCATGCGCACGCACCGGCCACCGCAATTCGGCCAGCGCGTGCTCCGCGAGCGTCAGCACGCTGCGGCAGCGCGACAGTTCCGCGTTGCCGGACGGCAGCACGACGGAGCAGGCACCGGTGTCCATCAGTTCATCGAGCGCGCCTTCGATGAGCGAGCTGCCGTCTGGCTGCCATGCCGCATTGCCCGCACTCATGCTGACGAGCGCATGGCACGCCGCACCGCCGATGTCCTGCGCGCGTTGCACGATATAGCGCACGGCATCGAGCATGGTGGCGTCGGGCGAAGGGCCGAACACGTCGCGCATCGTGCGGCTGCGCTTTTTGATCTGCACGCCGATCATCGGCAAGGGCGCGTCCAGGTCGTCGCCATGTTGCGGCGTGGGAGACGGATAGTCAAAGGGATACACGCGCGCGCCGCCGGCCGCCTGCGACGCTTCGGCCGACCGACGCGCGTCGTGCACAAGCGCGTCCATCTGATGTTTGAACAGCTCGCTTCCATAGCCGAGACCGGCAGCGGAATCGGTTGCATCGTTCTGGTTCCAGAAGCATTCAAAGCGTGTGCGCGCCGCGGATTCGACTTCGGAAAATCGCGGATGCGCGAACGCGAGATCCTCGTCGATCACGCCGACGATCGCGTTGCCGGGCTCCGCGCGCATCGGCGCGGGCGCGAGCGGCAGCGGGTTCACGGGAGCATCGGCATGCGGCGCGACCGCCAGGGTTTCCGTGAAGCGCTCGAACCGGCCCGCGAGATCGGTGCCGAGGCGCGCGTAGAACTCGCACGTGATCTGGGCGGTGCAGAAGCGCGTCGCATCGAGCGCGGGCGGCGGATTGCGATACAGCGCGGGCATCCGGATCCAGTCGTGCCATCCGTTGCGCTCGATCGTCTGCGCGAATTGTCTGGCGGTCTCGCCGCCCGGCTTCATCTCGATCGCGATCGGAATGCGGCCGCGCGGCATGCCGCCCAGATCGCGATAGTGCGTCGCGTTGGCCCACACGCTATACGGATCGACCCGTGTGACGGAAGCGAGCGCTTGCGGCGCGATGGGTCCGAAGCCGTCGCTCGCCGTGCGGATCTCCCAGTGCGGGCTCATTTTCCCTCCTGTTGCCTGCGTTCCGAGGGAGCGGGGACCGCGGCCTTTGCGCCTGACCGATCACGCTATTTCCGACGATGATTGATCGGAGCGACTACGGCATGCGCCTTCCTTCATCGTAATATTTCGGGAACCGAAACGAATGAGGCGATGGATATTGCATAACGTAGCGACTTGCCGGAGGAGAAGCAAGGCGAATTCCCGCTCTCGCACGGGCGTGGAGCGCGGGGAGGACCAGACGGACGAATGGTCATTTCGTATGAGGACGGGGCGGGATTCTTCATGCGCTGTGCGTCGATAGCGCGCGCGGCAGAGGTGTGCGGTCGACGATCGACCGACGAAAACGCTCAAATGCTTTCAAGGCAATAACCCGACGTCATCTATTGCCTGCGACTACATTCGGTTCACCGCGCTGATCGCGTGTCTCGCGGGCCTTGCGTTCGAATCGCGTCGTTTTCATCCGCTGCCTCGATTCATGTTCCCTCACCCGACACGCCATCGAACCGCGCGCGGTCCCGCGCCTCCCCGCTACTCTTCCTGCGCCGCGCAAGCAAATTCAACCCTTCGACGAACCCCGCAAAGGCCATCGCCGCATAGATATAACCCTTCGGAACGTGCGTGCCGAAACCTTCCGCGATCAGCGTCATCGCGATGACGAGCAGGAACGAAAGCGCGAGCGTCACGACCGTCGGATTGCGTTCGATGAAGCGCGACAGCGGTTGCGCGGCGAACAGCATCGTCGCGACCGCGAAGATGACCGCAATGAACATGATCGGCAGATGCTCGGTCATGCCGACCGCGGTGATGATGCTGTCGACGGAAAACACGAGATCGAGCAGCAGGATCTGGCCGATCGCGGACGACGCCGTGATGCTGCCCACGCTCGATGCGACGCCCGGCGTCTCGTCGGCATCCCTTCTGACGTGATGGTGCATCTCCTTGGTCGCCTTCCAGACGAGAAACAGGCCGCCCGCCAGCAGAATGATGTCGCGCCACGAGAACACGTGATCGAACACGGCGAACACCGGCTCGGTCAGACGCGCGATCCACGCGACGGTGCCGAGCAGCGCGAGCCGCATCACGAGCGCGAGCATGATGCCGATGCGCTGCGTGCGCGCGCGTTGCGCGGCGGGCAGCTTGTTGCTGAGAATCGAGATGAAGACGAGATTGTCGATGCCGAGCACGACTTCCATCACGATCAGCGTGACGAGCGCCGCCCAGACGGCGGGATCGGCTGCAAGCGAAAGTAGATATTCCATGGGGGACGCGTTCGATTGGCCGTGAGTATCGCGTCATGATCGGCGCATCGGGCACTCGTAAAAATCAGCGATAATCGAAAGCAAACTTCGGTTTTTTCGAAGGATCAGCCGAACCGGCGAAACAGCGAGGACAGGCGCGCATGCTGAACTATCGTCATCTGCACTACTTCTGGGTCGTCGTGAAGGAAGGCGGTTTCGCGCGCGCGGCGGAACGGCTCGACATGGCCGTGCAGACCATCAGCGCACAGGTGCGCGAGCTGGAGAAATCGCTCGGCCATCAGTTGCTCAAGCCCGCTGGACGCGGCATCACGATGACCGAAGCGGGACAGGCCGCCTTTGCGCGCGCCGAGGAAATCTTTCAGATCGGCCAGCTGATCCAGGACGAAGTGCGCGAAGCGGCGAGCGGCACGCTCGCGCGTCTCGCCGTCGGTCTCTCGGATGGCATCTCCAAGCTCGCGGCGCATGCGCTGCTCGCGCCGGTGCTCGGCAATCCGTCGCTGCGTCTGCTCTGCCATGAAGGCGAGACCGACGAACTGCTCGGCGAGCTCGCGCTGCATCGGCTCGATCTCGTGCTCGCGAGCCATGCGGCGCCGCACAACCAGAATCTGCGCCTGACGAGCGAGCGGCTGGTCGCATCGCCCGTCGACTGGTACGGGCCCGCTTCGCTCGTGCGCAAGAGCGCCGTCGATCAGTTCCCGCAGTGTCTCGCCGCGCTGCCGATTCTGCTGCCGACCGGCCATTCGTCGCTGCGCGCCCGGCTCGACCGCTGGCTGGAGGCGCAGGGCATCGCGGCGCGCATCGTCGGCGAATTCGAGGACAGCGCGCTGATGGCCGTGTTCGGTGCGCGCGGGCTCGGCGTGTTTCCGCTCGCGGAATTCGGCGCCGGCGATGCGCCGCTGTTGCGCGGCCTGCGCCGGCTCGGCCGTTCACCGGATGTGAAAGAGGAAGTGCACGCCATCGTGTCGCGGCGCGGTCGGCATCATCCGTTGACGCAACACGTACTCGCGAGTGCCGCGCCATAGCTTCGGTTTTTACGAAGTTCGTGTCTCGTTGGTTCTGCTTTTTCGCAGTGGGCGGACGCCTTACGCTGACTCCATGTTCAACGAGGAGGCGTCAATGAAAGTCCTGTTCAAGTCCCGCGACCCCGAAGCCATTGCGATGCACGAGCTGGCGCAGGTGCGCAGCGAATTCGTCTTTCGCCGCCTCGCGTGGCTCATCTCGAAGGCGACCGTGAGCCTGTCCGACATCAACGGGCCGCGTGGCGGCGTCGACAAGCGCTGTCAGGTCGAGGTGCAGGTGAACCGGGAGAACAAGGTCGTGGCGACCTCGATCGCGCGCGACTGGCGCGGCGCCATCGACCTCGCGCTCGCCCGCGCCGTGCGCACGCTGGTGCGTCGCCGTCAGAACGTCAAGCCGACGCGCCGGGTCCGCGCGCGCGGCCTTGCGTGGCAGCTCGCGCCCGAGCCCGAGCCGGCGCTGCAGGCGGCGGTTGCGCCGCGCGTGCGGATGCTGCGACGGCTCGCGAGCCACGGCGCGTAAGCAGGCGGGCGCAGGACCCGTTCCCTAGAACGATGCGCACGCGCGCTGCCTGAGCCGCATCGTCGATTCCTGCTCGAAGCGCGTCCGATAGCGCTCGCGAATGTCCCCGATGGCGCGGTCGCTGGCTTCGTCATCGGGATGCGCGACTTGCAGCACATACGATGCCTCGCGCACGACCGAGCCGTCGGCGGCGCGCCACTGCCCGCTCGCCCGCCACACGCTGAAGCCTTGTGGAAAACGCGGCGTGACTTCGACGCGAAGGAAATCGTCCCATTCCGTCTGCGTCACGTCGCCCTTCGCGCGTCCCGTCCCAAAATAGACGACATCGCTCACGACGCGCTGCTCGCCCGTCCGACACATCGGTCCGCCCGACGCCGCGCATGCCGATAGCATCGCGAGGAGGAGTCCCATCGAAATCGTTCGATATCCGAACATAGCTGCGATGAAATGAGCGAGCGAAGCATGCCCATCGGCACGATGCTCGCGGTGCGTCGCGAGCGCAAGCCGCGCGCTAACCCGTCAACACGATCATCCCGACACCGCGATGCGCGGCCCCCGCCCGGCGAGCGCGCCGTCGAGTTCCGCCTTGGCGTATTCGATCGCAAAGCACTCGGCGGCGTGCGCCGTCGGAAATGCGCGAAAAGGCCCGAGCGCGCGCCGCACGCCGCCGGGCCGCTCGATGAGAAGCGTCGCGACGAACTCGCCGGCCAGATGCCGGACGATGACCGAAATCTCGCAACCTCGATATTCGACTGGAGTGGAGTCCATCGCGGACCTCGCTTGCATGAATGGACGGGAGCATGGGGACAATCTACGCAAGGCGCGTCGACTTCGTAACCCCGCGTGTGAGTGGCTTCGAACGTACCCCGAACGATTGTCGGTTCCGGCTGCCGCCCAAACGATCCGCAAACGTTTGACATTGCGCAGCGTAGCGTCCGAAATGAGATCGATTCCGTGCAGGAATTCTTCTGAGCCGTTATTCTCGAACGGACGGCCTTGGCAACGAGTGCCGGAAGTTCCGCAATTCGGGGTCCACAGAATGACAGCCACGAAAAAAGAACGGCATTGCAGAACCGCCGCCTGGGTGATCGCCTGCGCCGCGCTCGGCTTCGCGAGCAAGGCGGTTCAGGCTCAGGAGTTCTCCCTGCTCGGCGGCGCGCTCAAGAGCGGCGGCCAGACCACGTACTCCTGGGAAGCGAACTATCGCGAAGGGCTCGGACGCTATGCCGCCTGGAGCTTTTCGTGGCTGAACGAAGGCCATGTCCCGGATCATCATCGTGACGGACAAGCCTTGCAGCTCTGGGGACGCCTGCCGCTCCGGGGCGACCGGCTGGAACTGTCGGCGGGCGCGGGGCCGTATCGGTATTTCGACACCAGCCAGGCGCAGGCCGGCGGCGACTATTCGAACACGCACGGCTGGGGCGCCATGTTCACGCTGCGTGCGGCGTATTACTTCGATAACCGATGGATCGCCCAGATGAAGCTGAACCGCGTGCAGGCCTTCGGCGGCCCCGACACGACCGCCCTTCTCTTCGGCGTGGGCTATCAGCTCGACGCGCCCGAGGGCCCCGGACCGCGCGCGCGCCCCGTGCCGCGCACCACCAACGTCACCAGCAACGAAGTCACGGTCATGCTCGGCACGACGATCCTCAACAGTCCCGATTCGGAAACGAATCTGTCCGAGAGCATCGAGTACCGGCGCGGTCTCTGGGAGTACGTCGATTTCACCGCGTCCTATCTGCACGAAGGCGGGCACGTGCAGTCGCGCCGTGACGGCCTCGCCGCGCAGATCTGGGCGACGCGCGCGTTCTTCGACGACAAGCTCACCCTCGCCGCCGGCATCGGCCCGTATCTGTCGATCACGCAAAACGACGACCTGCCGCAGAACCGTACCGGCGACGGCCGCTTCTCCGGTCTCGTATCCGTATCGGCGAGTTATCGCTTCACGGATCGCTGGCTCGCGCGCGTCACGTGGAACCGCATGATCACGCGCTATGACCGCGATTCGGACATCATCGAGGCGGGATTCGGCGTGCGGTTCTAGGCTAGAAGAGTTCTTTCTGCCCGGACATCAGCGCGGTGAAATCGTCGCGCATGAAAGGAAGGATGCCGTCCGCGACCGGCTGAAGCTGCTTGCTCACGTAATGCTCGTAGTCGATCGGCGCATGACGCGCTTCCACCGGCTCGGGACCGGCCGTCGTCATCACATAGCTGATCCAGCCGCCGTTCTGATATTGCAGCGGACGGCCGGCACGCGCGTTGTATTCATCGGCGATGCGCGCGGCGCGCACGTGCGGCGGCACGTTGCGTTGATAATCGCCGAGCGTGCGGCGCAGACGTTTGCGATAGATCAGCAGCTCGTCCAGTTCGCCGCGCCGCGTGCGTCCCACATAATCGCGCACGTAATCCTCGTAGGCCTCGCCCTTGAACACGCGCAGATAGAGCTCCTGCTGGAAGCGCTGCGCGAGCGGCGTCCAGTCGGTGCGCACCGTCTCCAGACCCTTGTAGATGATTTCCTCGCTGCCGTCGGCGCGTGTCGTCAGGCCTGCGTAGCGCTTCTTGCTGCCCTCTTCCGTGCCGCGGATCGTCGGCATCAGAAAGCGCGTGAAGTGCGTTTCGAACTGCAGTTCGAGCGCGCTGTCGAGACCGAACGCGTCGCGCAGATGCTCGCGCCAGTATTCGTTCACATGCGCGACGAGCGCGCGCCCGATGCGTGCCGCGTCCTCTTCGCTGCGCGCGCGCCTGAGCCACACGAAGGTCGAATCCGTATCGCCGTAGATGACGCTGTAGCCGCGCGCCTCGATCAGCTCGCGCGTGCGGTGCATGATCTCGTGCCCGCGCATCGTGATCGACGACGCGAGACGCGGATCGAAGAAGCGGCAGCCGCTCGAACCGAGCACGCCGTAGAACGAGTTCATGATGATCTTGAGCGCCTGCGACAGCGGCTTGTTGCGCTGACGCTTCGCGGCCTCGCGCCCTTCCCACACCTGCGCGACGATCGCGGGCAGACAGTGCGTGCCGCGTGAAAAGCGCGCGCCGCGAAAGCCGGGCACGGTGGCGGCGTCATCGCCCGTGGCCATGCCTTCCGCGAGCCCGGCGGGATCGATCAGAAACGTGCGGATGATCGACGGATACAGGCTCTTGTAATCGAGCACGAGGACGGAATCGTAGAGGCCGGGGCGCGAGTCCATCACGAAGCCGCCGGGGCTCGCTTCCTCGGGCACGTCGCCGAGATTCGGCGCCACAAAGCCCAGCCGATGCATGCGCGGCATGTACAGATGCGTGAACGCCGCGACCGAGCCGCCGCTGCGATCGGCCTGCAATCCGGTGACGGTCGCGCGTTCGAGCAGGAACGACAGCAGTTCCGTCTTCTCGAAGACCTTCGTGACGAGTTCGCAGTCGCCGAGGTTGTAATGCGCGAGCGCGGGCTTGTCTTCCTGAAACCGCCGCTCGATTTCGTCCATGCGCGCGTAGGGACTGTCGATCGACTTGCCTTCGCCGAGCAAGGACTGCGCGACGTATTCCAGGCTGAACGACGGGAAATTCCACGTCGCCGAGCGCAAGGCCTCGATGCCGTCGATCACGAGCCTGCCCGCGATCGAGATGAACCAGTGATTGCGGTTCATGCCGTGCTCGCGCCATTCGACCGCGCTGCCGTCGCGGCCGAGCGCGAGCGGCACGTTGAAGTCGTCGGCGTGCCGCTGGAGAATGCGCAAGTCGAATTGCACGACGTTCCAGCCGATGATCGCGTCCGGATCGTGCTCCGCGATCCATGCGTTGAAACGGCGCAGCATGTCGGCGCGGGTGTCGCAGTAGTCGAGCGCGAAATCCGTCTCGGCGGGTGCGCCGTTGGGCGGGCCGAGCATATACACCTGACGCGCGCCGCAGCCTTCGAGCGCGATCGAGTAGAGATCGCCCTTGACGCTCGTTTCGATATCGAGCGACACGACTTTCAGCGATGGCCGGTAATCGGGCGCGGGCCTCAGTTCGCTCGACACGCAACCGTCGCGCTCCACGCCCTCGAACGACACCGGCGCGGTGATGAAGCGCTCCATCAGATAACGTTCGTGCGGACGGATATCGGCTTCGAAGACGTTGACGCCCGCGCTTCTCAGATTCTTTTCGAGCGCGAGCAACTGACGGTATTGCGGGCAGTACAGGCCGAGCACCGGCTTCTGCCGAAAATCCTTCAGCGGCAGCTCGCGCAGATACGCATCCCGCGCGCCGGCGATGACCGGCCCGGCCTTCGCGCGATCCTCGGCGCGGATGAACGCGACGCTCGTCTGCAAGGCGATGCGGATCTTCTTGGGGCCGTCGCCGGTGGCGAGCCAGAAATCGACCTCGGTCCCTGCCGCGGTATCGCGCCAGTGACGAGTCAGCAGAAAACCCTGTTGTGCGGGAGCCAAGCCCTTACCTTCGATAGCGCGTGCCATCGACACATTTTACTTGGCGTGGAAATGAAAAACCCGGCGCGGATATGGGCGCCGGGTCTCGAAATCTGGGAGAAAAGCAAGCGGAAGTAAAACGCGGTGGCGGCGAGCCCGTCGTCCACCATCCTCACGGACAGTCCCCGGAGAACGGCTGGCCGCCGCCACCGCCTAAGCGGCCTGTGCGACCAGGCCTGCCCGTTGCGGCTGTAACGCCGCTACGTTACCGAGTACCGTTTGCTCCGCATGCTCCGGCACTTCCTTCTTCGACATCACCACCTCCAGAGCGGCTTCTCGAGTGGCCTGCTTCGCGGCCGCCGCTTTCTTGGTCTTCCCCGCGCGTGACGGCGGCTGGCAGGCCCCGCACACCACGTTGTTCTGCAAATCATGTTTGTGTGCAACGAACTTCCCGGTACAGCGGCAGCACGGCGTCATCTGCAGCATGCCCGCGTCGAAGAAGCGCACAAGAGTCCAGGCCCGCGTAAGGTCGAGTACCGCCTCGGCGCCGCTATGGTTGCAGTGCTCGAGATACAGCCGATACCCTTTGGTCAACGCATCGAGATGCGAACAACCGGCTTCGTTCTTCAGGAACGTATAGGTGTTATAGAAAAGCGATGCGTGGATATTGGCGAGCCACGTCATGTACCAGTCGGCCGAGAACGGCAGCATGCCCTTCGGCGGCGATACGCCCTTCACTTCACGGTAAAGGCGGATCATGCGATCGCGCGAGAGCGTGAGTTCGCTCTCCAGCACTTGCATGCGCGCGCCGAGCTCGATCAGCGCGATGGCGCGGAACACTTCCTGGGCGTCTTCGGTGAGGCTCTTCTTCAGCATGGCTCGCTCCGTCGTCTCTTAAGCGAACTGTTCGGCCGGCTGGCCAGCCAGCAGGATTGCCGCGTGCGTCGGCGCGATGTCCGCGTTCTTCGCGGGTTGCGTCAAGGCCGACAGCATCGTGTGATCGTTGAAGCGGAAAGCGCAAAGCAGGTTATCCGACGACGCCAACTTGACGACCTGCGCGAGCGTGAGGCCCGACAGCAGATCGGCGAGTTCCGCCGACAGACCGAGCCGGAACATGCCGATGGCGCGGTCCTCGCGCAGGAGACGCTGCGCGAGCATGATGTACGACAGGTTGATTTCCCGGATCGATTCCAGCGTTTCGCGACCGTTCATGGTTGCAACTTCCAGTAAAACCCCGAATTTCCAGCCGGCTTTTTGCCGATATCTTTTTTATGCCTCACCGGGCTAGTTCTGCCCGGCTACGTACTGCGTAATCTTTGTTTCAGTGCGTTACATCTTGTAACAACACTGTGAAACGGATTCTAAGTACGCTCCGAATCGAAAGCAAGGGCATCTCAATAATATTTTGTTGCAAACAACACTTTCGATCGGTAATTTTTTCGGTCAGTCGAATTTACCTTGGTTTCGCGCTCGCTTCGTATTTGTCATACGTTTGCGAGGTCCATCTGGCGCGGTTTCGTTTTTGATCGGATAAATCGTTCGACGCCAGTAATAACGGGGGTTTTGCGATTCGGTTGACACTCAGAACAGCTATTTTCGAGATGATTCATCCGATGAAAATAGCAGGAAAACAGCCTGATAATCGGGCCGTACCGATGACCGTTGAGAGAGGTAATAATTACCTTCAGCTTGTTACACGCGTGAAACGGCTTTTGTTACCCCGATTTGTAACGTGGCGCGTTACCTTTTCGGGACGCCCGTGCGCCACGCATCCCAATGTGTAACAACCGTCTGCACGAACGGATGGCCCGTTCGATACAGATTTTCGATAGCGGGCGCAAAGCCGCCCTGCGCCGCGTAATTCAGCAGATTGTCGACGGCGCTCTGCCCCGGATAAGGGCGATCGAAGTCCGAGCCGGCGCGCAGCACGGCCACGCGGGACACATCCGCTCGCCCGACGCTCGCCGCGCGCCTGAGCGCCTCGTAGGTCGCGTTGTCTTCCTGCTGCGTCGTGCAATAGACGCCGCGGCCATCGGTCAGTAGACGCGTCCAGGCGCGCGCCCGCTCGCCGATGTACTTGCCCGACCACCATGTATCGCCGGCGAGCGTGTCGCACTGGATCACGCCGGGCGGCCGGTTCGCCGGCGCGTAATCGAACTTCGCGCGCGCGGCTTTGGCCTCGTCGCTGTCGGCGAGCGTGACGTTGCGCGACAGCGCGTACGCGGTGTCGGCGAGCGTCGCGTCGAGCGCGAACAATTCGGTGCGATAGTCGAGCGGCGGTTTCTCGTCCGGCCGTTTCGTGTTGATGCCGGTGAACCCGCTCGGCCAGCTCGCAGGCTTCTCGCGCGCGTCGAGTTCCCATTGCGGGCCGAAATCGACGAGATACTTCGCCCACGCCGTCGAACCGACCGTCCCCTGCGCCGGATCGATGCCCGCGATGCCGGCGATCAGAAAATACGCGCGGCGCAAGTCGAAGCGGTCGGAGAATGCGAGCGCCATCATCGACGCGGCGGCGTTGGTGTGTCCCATGCCCGTCGTGACGACGCACACATCGTCGCGATTGCAATGCACGGCCGGATAATCCGGCGACAATCCCGGCACCTCGATCGCGTCCCACGGCCCGAGCCTGTCGAGCCAGACCTTGCCTTCGGGCGCGAACATCGTGACGATCATGACCTTGACTTCGCGCGAGCCGTTGGCGGCGTCGGATGAACGCGGGGCGGAGGCGCATCCCGCGAGGCTCGCCGCGAACGCCATCGCGACGATCGCGCGGCGGAACTGCTTCGTGGTCTTCTTCGGTTCCGATGCGGCGGCTTTCATGGCAGGCGTGATCCTCGTAAAAGTTCGACCCTCGAAAGAAAATCGCGCCCTCGGGGGGCGCGATCGGGCCGAACGATTATAGGATCACGTGCCGCTCTGCGAGGCCCGCGGCGGCGGCGCATTCGATGCGGCGTTCGCCGGACCCGCGGCTTCGCTCGTCGGATGCTGCGCGGCCTTCGACGGCTCGCCGCGCTGATCCGCGCCGGCCTCCTCCGCATCGGCAACGGAATCCTGACCGCCTTCCTGGCCCCCGCCATTCACGATCACGAAGTTGCGCTGCGGATTCGCAATCTCGATGCCGCGCGCCGTGAACTCGTTGAGAATGCGCCGGTTGAACTCGCGCTGCACCGGCCAGCGCGCGCTGTCGCGGCATTGGATCTGACCGGCGAGCGTGACGGTCGAGCCGTCGACGGCATCGACGCCCCAGAAGCTGAAATCGGACAGGATGCCGTCGCGGAACGCCTCGTCTTCACGCAGCGCCGTGCCGATCTCCTTCAGCGTCGAGATCGCGAGATCGACATCCTGGCCGAGCGCGATCGACACGCGCACCGCCGCGTTGCCGATGCCGCGATTCGTGTTGTTCACCGTCGACACCGAGCTGAACGGCACGGTGTAGAGCGAGCCGTCGCCGCCGCGCAGACGCACCGTGCGGATCGACAGATATTCGACTGTCCCCGACACCCCGGCGAGCGTCACCCAGTCGCCCACCTGCATCGCGTTTTCCATCAGCAGGAAGATGCCGGTGATGAGATCCTGCACGAGCTTTTGCGAGCCGAAGCCGAGCGCCACGCCGAAGATGCTCGCGCTCGCGAGCAAGGGCGCCGTGTTCACGCCGAGCTCCGAAAGCCCCGTCAGGACGACGACCATCGCGATCACGATGAAGAGGCCGGTGCGCATCATCGGCAACAGCGTGCGCAGACGCGCGGCACGCAGGCGTTCGCCGCTCGCGGTCCACTGCTCGAGCCGCCGCTCGACGACGATGTTCGCCGCTTCCCACACGAGCACGGCGAACACGGCCGCGATCACGATCGTGACGAGCGCCGACGCGAGCCGGTTGCCGACGCCGCCCGACGTGAAGAAATGCACGATGTTGACGCCCCACACTTCCAGCAGCGCGACGACCGTCACGACCGAGATCAGCGCCTGCACGATGCGCCGCAACGCCGGGTAATAGCGATACGCACGCCGTCGCGCGATCGATTCGTTTGCGAGATCGTCCTCGTCGTCCTGATGGAACACGCGGCCGAGCGCGCCGAACGCGACGATCGCCAGCACGCGCGTGCCGACGAGCACGAGCAGCGACAGGCCGCCGAGATGGAACAGCGTGCGATAGCCGTTCTGCACGTCGAGCGCCCACACGAACCACAGCGCGATCACGAAGAAGATCGCGACGCCCGCCCAGATATCGGCGAGCCAGTTGCCGAAGAGCTTGACGGAGCGGTTCGCCCGCGCGCGCGCGCGAATGCGTTCGGCTACGGGTCTGCGGCATTCGAAGATCACGAACGCGATCATCAGATGCACGATCAGCAGGACGCCCTTCGTAATGGCGATATGGGCGTCGCCCGATAAACCCAGCGGCTCGGCGGCATTGGCGAGCGCGAGGCCCGCGCCCGCGACGCTCACGATGCGCCGCACCCAGCGATGCGTGTACACCGCGTAGACATCGCGCATCTGGATGAGGCGCAGGCCGGGCGCGCGCGGCGCGACGAAGAAGCCGCTCACGATCACGATCGCGCGGCATACCAGATAGACGTCGATGAGCGAGCCCGCGACGCGCGCTTCGGGCGTGTCGTCGTTGATGAAGACCGACATCAGCAGCGTCACCACGCCGATGAAGACGACGAGCGGAACCAGCGCGAGGAAGCCGTAGAGCAGCGCGCTCGGCAGGCGCTGCAACAGCGTCCAGTGACGCGCCGCATGTCGTTGTCCGCGCGCGTCGTCGGCCTTGCGCTCCGCGAGATGCATCGCGGTTTCGTCGCCGCTTCGCGCCGCGGCGTCTTCCGCGCGCTCGGCGGCGTGCTGTTGGCGCACGAGGTTCGGATCCTGCTCCTCGGCATCGGCGATGCCGCGCGCCGCGATTTTCGCGCGCGGCTTCTTCAGGAAGCGCGAGCACAGGAATTCGAGCAGCAGCGCGGGCAGCAGCGACGCCAGCACGGTCCACGCGACATGACCGATGAGCGCGCGCCCGTCCGCGCTCGACGTGCGGTCGCGCCACCACGAGATCACGGAGCCGAAATCGAGCAGCGTCGCCGCCGCGCGCCGCATGCCCCCGCCGAACTGCACGAGCCAGTGGCCCGCCTGCCGGGATATCTGCGAAGCGAGACCGTTCGCGGTCAATGAATGCGCGAGCACGCCGGATGCGCCCGATGCGGGCGCCGCCGCCGACGACGACGCAGCCTGCGGCGCACTCGCGGGCGCGGCGAGCGCGCCCGCCGCCGCGATGGCGCGCAGCGTATCCGCGACCTGCGAGCGGCGCGCGGGATCGTTGAGCACCGCGAGCGCATCGCGCGCCTGCTGCGGCGTCAGCGCGACGGCCGGCTGCGACGCGTGCTGCGCGGGAGCGGCTGCGGCGAAGGAGGACTGCGAAAAGATCGGAAGAAGGCTCGACACGGCGACGAGCAGCACTGCCAGGAGCAATTTGCGCATGGGTCGGATGAAGATCACGAAATTTCAGGGACTCGATGCGGACGACGCGCACGACGTATGTTAACGCGATGCCGCCAGCGCGGCAGAAGCGGCCCCGGACGACCCTCAGGTCGTTAGCACGCGGCGCTCCTGCCCCGCCATGAATTGGCGCGAATCGAGCCTACAGCATCGCGGGTTCGCCGCGATCGCGGGCGATGTCGGGCTCGAAGAATACCCAGCGCACTTGCGGAAACGCACGCTGCAGGTCTTCCTCGATGATATTGATCGCATCGATCATCGCGCGGCCGCTGGCGTAGTCGATCATCTCGGCCTGGACCGCGACGACCACGTGTTTGCCCCATTGCAGCGTGATGAGGCTGATGATGCGCGTGATCTCGGGACGCGTGCGCAAGTGCGCGTCGATCGCCTTGCGCACTTCGGGGCTCGCGGATTCGCCGACGATCATCGACTTCACTTCGCGCGCCACCAGATACGCGATCACCATCAGCAGCACGCCGACGCCGATCGACCCCGCCGCGTCATACGCCGGATTGCCGGTGAGCATGGTCAGGAGCACGGCGGCGAACGCGATCGCGAGACCGAGCAGCGCCGCGACATCCTCGCCCGCGACGACGAGCAACTCCGATTCGCGCGTTTCGCGGAACCATCGCCACAAGGTCTTGTCCGGCGCGCCCTTGCGGATTTCGCGTAAAGCGCCCGCGAGCGAGAACGCTTCGAGCACGACGGAGACGCCGAGAATCACGAGCGCGACGATCGGATTCGACAAGGGCTCGTGATGGAGCAGCCGATGCGCGCCTTCATACACCGAGAACGCCCCGCCGACGAAGAACAGCAGCAGCGCGACGATCAGCGCATAGAAATAGATCTCGCGCCCCGAGCCCAACGGATGCAGCGCGTTCGCGGGCTTCTGCGCGCGCTTCAGGCCGAAGAGCAGCAGCAACTGGTTGCCGCAATCGGCGGTGGAATGGATGGCTTCGGCGAACATCGCGCCCGAGCCGGTGAAGGCCGCCGCCCCGAACTTGCAGACGGCGATGCCGAAATTCGCGGCGAGCGCGTAGAAGATGGCTTTCGGAGATTCTTCCTTCATGCCTTTTTATATCGGATCAGGACACGTCGACGCGGCTCGGGCCGTCCACCATCTCGCCGATCACCGCCGCTTCGTCGAAGCCGTCGGCGCGGAAGATCGCGAGCACGTCGTTCACCGCTTCGGGCGCGCACGATACGAGCAGGCCGCCCGACGTCTGCGGATCGGTAAGCAAGGCGCGGGCCTCATCGTTTTCCTTGCCGTCAACGTTCAACGTGATGTCGTGGCCATAGGCCGCCCAGTTGCGGCCCGACGCGCCCGTGTAGATGCCCGCGCCGACAAACTCGCGCACCTGCGGCAGCCACGGCAGGTCCGCATAACGGATGCGCGCCGTGAGTTGCGCGCCGCGTGCGAGTTCCAGCGTATGGCCGAGCAGGCCGAAGCCGGTCACGTCCGTCAGCGCGTGCACGCCGTCGAGCTGCGCGAGCTCCGCGCCCGGGCGATTGAGCTTGGTCGTCGCATCGATCATCGCCCGGTAGCCGGCGGCGTCGAGCTTGTCTTTCTTCAGCGCCGCCGACAGCACGCCGACGCCGAGCGGCTTGCCGAGCACGAGCACGTCGCCCGCGCGCGCGGCCGCGTTGCGCTTCACGCGCGACGGATGCACGATGCCGAGCGCCGCGAGCCCGTAGATCGGCTCGACGGAATCGATCGAATGGCCGCCCGCGACCGGAATGCCCGCTTCGGCGCACACCGCTTCGCCGCCCTTCAGCACTTGCGCGATCACTTCATGCGGCAATACGTTGATCGGCATGCCGACGAGCGCGAGCGCGAGAATCGGCTTGCCGCCCATCGCGTAGACATCGGACAGCGCGTTGGTCGCGGCGATGCGGCCGAAGTCGAACGGATCGTCGACGATGGGCATGAAGAAATCGGTGGTCGCGACGATCGCCTGCTCGTCGTTGAGCTTGTAGACGGCGGCGTCGTCGGCGGTGTCGTTGCCCACGAGGAGATTCGGGAACGCGGGCAATGGCGTCGCGCGCTTGAGCAGATCGGCGAGCACGCCGGGCGCGATCTTGCAGCCGCAGCCGCCGCCGTGGGACAGGCTCGTGAGACGGGGGGAAGTGGTGTCGGTCATCGTGGAATTCGTTGGAGCGAGAGTCTGCGTATTATCGCCGTTGCTCACGCGATGCGTTTGAAGAGCCCCGGATAGTCGAGCACGAGCCCGCTTTCATCGACGGTGATGTCCGCCGTGAAGCCCGTATCCAGCCCTTCGTAACGATAGCGATGATTCGGCTCGATGCACGTGTACGCCTGCTCGACCGCGCTCACGGAAAGCTCCGGCACGCGCACGTAGACGACGCGGATCACGCGCCGCTCGCCGCGCTCCAGTTGCAGGCGCCGGATCGGCAGCGTGTTGGTGAAAGGCGTCGCGGTGATGTCCACGTCGATGCAGCCGCGCAGCGCGTCCTGCGGATCGCCGTGCGCGTCGGTCCATGCGTGCGCGTCGCCGTTGTTGCCGCCTCTGCGATGCAGATCGAGCGTCGCGCCGCCCGCGAGCTTCAAGGCGAGACGCGTGACCTGCCAGCGCGCATCGCATTCGATCCGATACACGAGGCCGAAAGCATGCGCTTCATCCTCGCCCACGACCGCGCTCTCGATCACGATGCCATCGGGCGCCTCGTTCAAGACGAGATGCTCGAGCCCCGGGCCTTCCTGTTGCGACCATCGCACCGCTTTCATCGCGCACCTCTTTCGTGTGTTCGTCTGCTTCGAAGGATACATCGCGCCGCGCAATGCTTTCGATCAGCATTCGACATGCGCGAATTGCTCGACGTCACAAAACGTCACACGGTATACTCCGCGCCATTCCTGCGCAGGCGCGCGCACCGCACTCACAGCGCCATTCACGCGATCCGTGCCCCGGCGATCCGCGCTCTGCCCGACCATCCCGAACGCCCCTTTTTCATCGCCCATCGCATGAAGCCCATTCTTGCTCCCGCCTTGTTCGCGCTCGCGCTGTCGGCGTCGATGTTTCAGCTCGTCGCGGCACAGGAAGCGCCGGACCTGCCCGAGGATTATTCGTATCTCGCCAAACTCCATGTGCCCGATGCCGTCGCGCAATGCGTCGCCGCATTCGACCGCTGGGTGGAAAACGCGCCGAAGTACGACACGCTCATCGTGCCCGACCGGCGCGTGCTGTCCGCGAAGATCGACGACGATACTCCGATCTTCAGTGTCGGCAACCCGATTCCGGTCGACAAGGTCATCGTGATGCGCGCGTTCGCGAAGGCGCGCGGCACGGCGCAATGGACGCGCGTGGACAGCCGCTGCGGCGTCCGCGACGGTCATGTGGTCGGCGTCTCGCTCACGCCGAACATGAAGCCGAAGATCGTGCGCTGAGTTCCTTTAGTTCTTCGCCGCGCGGCGCTGGCTGGTGCGCTCGTCCAGCCATTTGACGACCTGCGGCCCGAACGTGCGCGGCGCCTTCGCGTGAACCCGGCCTGCGAGATCCGATAGCCGATCCGCCGCCAGCGCCTCGCGCATGCGCTTCTCGGCGTTCTTCATCACCGCGTGCACGGCGCACACGCCGCTCGTCGCCCAGGGCGGCGCGTCCTCGCCGAACACCGCGCAGCGCGCGCGAATCTCCCTGCAATCGAAGAGCGGCTTGTCGCCGTCGATCGCGTCGACGACATCGAGCACGCTGATTTCCCGCGACGGCCGCGCGAGCGCGAAGCCCCCGCGCGCGCCTTCCGTCGCGACGACGAGGCCCGCCTTGTGCAGCTTCGTGAAGAGCTTGGCGACGTATTCCGCCGGCACGCCCTGCAATTCCGCGAGATCGCGTACGCTCGCCTCGCGCACGCCGTGCGGCGGTTCCGCCAGATAGAGCATGCAGTGCAGCGCGTACTCGACGCCCGTGCTGATGTGGGACATATCCACTCCGACAATATAAATCGTAGTTCAGGATAACGTGTCGCAGGGCCGCGTGCAACGCATCCGATGCGCCGCGCCGGACCCTTACGGGCGCCGCTCGAAAATATTTCAGGTTACACGTTTGCTTACAAACGAACACGGCTTGTCATTTTGCGAACCGCTACATTGGTCTCCATTGATTCACACGGAGAAAACCATGAAGAAACTAGCGATCCTTGCAGCGTTGGGCGTGTTGCTGAGCAGCGCGCTATCGGGCTGCATCGTCGTGCCGGA
The DNA here is from genome assembly GCF_900044055.2 of Caballeronia calidae. Classification (GTDB taxonomy): domain Bacteria; phylum Pseudomonadota; class Gammaproteobacteria; order Burkholderiales; family Burkholderiaceae; genus Caballeronia; species Caballeronia calidae. The sequence goes on from NZ_FCOX02000008.1 coordinate 70,044, forward strand.
CGGTGGCGGATATCACCATCACCACGGTTATTACCGCGACTGAACCGGTGCTGAATCACTCACCGGATTTCGGCATAACTGCTACCACGTGAATCGCGGTTTGGACCGCAAGCATACGAACAAGGAGTCAACATCATGAACAAGACGAAGAAGAGCCTGCTGATCGCCACCCTCGCCGCCGCGCTGGGCATGGGACTCGCCAACGTCGCTTCCGCCGACGTGCATCACTACGCACCGCATCACGTGAGCGTGGGCTGGCATGGCGATCGCTACTGGGATGGCCATCGCTACTGGGAACGCAAGGAGTGGGAGCGTCATCATCACGTCGCGCCGCCCGCGCATCGTTACTACTGATCCCATGAGGCATGAAAAAGCCGCAGCGGAGCGATCCGCTGCGGCTTTTTTCTGATCGGCCGCTCACCAGCTCTTGGGATCGCCGCCGAGTTCCTTGCACGTGTCATAGGCGATCGCCTGCAGCTTCGCCTCGCCGATCTGCCCGGAGAGCGCATAGCCGACGCGGTCCCACGCCCAATAGAACGTCGTGCGCTGCCCGTCCTTGAGCGTTCTGATCTTGCTGTCGTTGCGCCGGATCGTCGCGGTCGTCATGTAGAGCGTGAGGCGTTCGCCGGCCGCGTTCTGATACATGAACTGCGCGGCGGGCCCCTCCTCGTCCGGCAACAGCCGTCCGCCGACGAGCTGGAACCCGTACTCGGCCAGCGAGGGAATCGTCACCGCGCGATTCAGCCGCTTCGACAGCCACGTGACGAGATGATCCTGCTGCGACGCCGCCACTTCCACCGCATGCCGCTGTTCGGGCGCATACACCGCGTAGGCGATATCCGCGCGCTCCGCGAAGCGCGGCCTTTCGCCGAACTCGGGCAGCAGCATGTGCATCAGGAATCCGCACGCAACACCCACGACGAGAAAGCACGCCGCGATCAGATAACGCTCGCGCGCGGGCGGCCGCAACCGGACAACCTGCGGCTCGCGCTGATCCGCGAAGAGCGCGCGCAGCGCATTGTCCTGCGCGCGATACGCGGCGACGGTCGCCTCGCTCGCGGGATCGCTGGCGATGCGCGCGGCTACGGCGTCGCGCTCGTCGCCGGTCAGCTCGTCGTCGATGAAGGCGGACAGCGCCTGCAGATCGCGATCGGGCTTCGGCGGCCCCATATGGTCGCCGCCTTCGGTAGGACGGTCTTGATTCGTCATGAGCGGCTCACCACTTTCAGCGACGACGGCGATGCCTTGCGGCCCGGTTCCTCGCCGAGCAGAACCCGCATGTGCTCCCGCGCTCTCGACAAGCGCGACATCACGGTTCCGGTCGGCACGTTCAATACCACGGATGCCTCCTGATAACTCATTTCCTCGACACACACGAGCAGCATCACCTCACGCTGCTCGACCGGCAGGCAATAGAGCGCGCGCTGCACGTCGCGCAGCACGAGACCGTCGACTTCGCCGCGCGGCGCGGCCATGTGCCGCCAGGGCGCGGTTTCGTCATCGACCGCGATATCGCGGCGCCCGCGCAACTGATCGATGTACAGATTGCGCATGATCGTGAACAGCCACGCGCGCAGGTTCGTGCCCGCCTGAAACGATTTGGCGCGATTGAGCGCGCGCTCGGTCGCGTCCTGCACGAGATCGTCGGCCCACGCGCGATCGCCCGTCAGCCCGCGCGCATAGCGGCGCAACTGCGGCAGATGCGCGAGAAGATCGCTCTCGAAGCTCAAGGCCGTGCGCCCGTCGGGATGCCCCGAACGCCGCAGGCGGTGGTCGTGGATTGCGCCATCAGTAGCTTCCTCCGCCGGACGTCCCGCTCGGCGCGCCCGAGGAATTCGGCGCGCTCTGCGTGCCGCTCGCACAGCCCGCCGCGCCCAGCGCGAGGCCGAGCGCGACCAGGAGCACCGTCACTCCGATCGCTCGTTTCATGATCGTTTCCCATTGACTCATAGACCGGCAGGCTCATGGTTTTATTCCGCGAACCCGCCGCCTTGCGAAAGATTGCTCCGGCGTTACCGAAGCGCTCAGGGCTTCGCGACGTGCCAGACGTCGCGGAAGTTGTCCCCGTTCTTGTCGCCGGGCTTCGTGTCCTTCGCGAAGCGATAGACGCGCTTGCCGTCGTAGGCCCATTGCTTGCCGCCGTCGGCGGCTTCCATGGTCCACTTGCCGCTCGGCTGGTCGGAGGCGCCCGCCATCGCGGCGGGCCACGCCTGCGCGCAGCCGCCGGTGCAGGCGCTCGGCCCGCCCTTCGTGTCCTTGTCGAACGTGTAGAGCGTCATGCCTTTTTCATCGACGAACATGCCGTTCGCCTCCTTCGGCGCCGCAGCATGGGCGGATGAAGCGATGGAGGCAAAAGCGGTGGCGACCGTTGCGGCAGCGGCGAACATCTGGATGCGCTTCTTCATTTCATCTTTCCTTGTTGTAGAAGTATCCGTAGAACGTTCGGAAGCGCTGCACTATTCCGCGGACGATGAAATAAGTCGATGCGGCAGCGCCGTCGCATCGCGGCCCGGCAATCCATTCAAGACCATTCGCGCGCGCGTTGCCAGAGGTTCATCGAAATTTCGTCGGCGGGACGGTGAAACCGGCGCTCAGACGCCTGCCGCGGCCGCGGTCGCATCGCGCCAGCGCCGCGTGTCGCGCAGCGGCGGCGCGCCGAAGAGCCGGCTGTACTCGCGGCTGAACTGGGACGCGCTCTCATAGCCCACGCGATGCGCGGCGGTGGCGGCATCGACGATATCGAGCATCATCAGACGGCGCGCCTCCTGAAGACGCAGCTGCTTCTGATACTGCAGCGGGCTCATCGCGGTGACGGCCTTGAAATGATGATGCAGCGACGACACGCTCATGTGCACGTCGCGGGCGATGTCCTCCACGCGCAGCGGCTGATCGAAATGCTGGCGCAGCAGTTGAATCGCCTTCGCGATGCGCTGCGTCTGGCTGTCCTGCAGCGCGATCTGCCGCAGCCGCGCGCCGGAGCCGTTCATCAGCAGGCGATAGAGAATCTCGCGCTTCACGAGCGGCGCGAGGATCGGCACGTCCTCGGGCGTGTCGACGAGCCGCAGCAGGCGCAGCACGGCGTCGAGCATCGCGTTGCCGAGACGGTTCACGTAGAGGCCGCGCGAGGCGTCGGCCTGCGTCGCGGGCGGCAGGCTTTCGTCCTGGATCAGCGAGGTGATTTCCTCGACGTCGAGATCGAGCCGCAAGCCGAGATACGGCTCCGACTCGCTCGCCACCGACACCTGCCCGCACACCGGCAGATCCACCGACGACACCAGATAGTGCATCGGATCGTAGATATAGACCTCGTCGCCGACCATGAGACGCTTGCTGCCTTGCGCGATCAGCGCGAGCGCCGGCGTCTGGATGCCGTGCTTCGGCCCGCCCGGATTCATGATGCGATGCAGGAAGAGTCCCGGCACCGGCGTTTCGACCGAGCCCTCGCAACCGTCGGTGAAACGGTCCAGCAGCGCGACGAGATCGAGGCGCGCCTGATCCAGCGCGGCATCGGGCGCGTCGCCGTGGCGCACCTCCTGTGGCTGGTCGTGACTGTCTTTTCCGGCGAGACCGGGCGTGTCGTTCAGAGCCATGGCTGACTGATTTCGAGATGAAGGAGGAGTCCGCCTAGCTTACTCGCGCGGGCGCGGGATTGCTCGCGACCGCCCTCCGCGTTTGCAGGAACAGGCAAGGATTGAACAGGATCAGGCTATGAACCGGGCGCGCGCCGGAACGATACTGCATTGCCGGCGCGGATCGTCTCGCATGGGTCGTGCGATGCCGCGCCTTTCCAGTCACTCGGGAGCAACCATGCGCTACAGGAAATTCGGCAATACCGGTCTTTTCGTCTCCGAACTGTGCTTGGGCACGATGACCTTCGGCGGCGGCGGGACCGGCGGAATCTGGGACAACATCGGCCAGTTGCAGCAGACGGACGCGGACACGCTGATCGGCCGCTCGCTCGATGCGGGCATCAACTTCATCGACACCGCCGACGTCTACGCCGACGGCCAGTCGGAAATCATCACGGGCCAGGCGCTCAGAAATCTGAAGGTGCCGCGCGAGAACGTCGTCGTCGCGACGAAGATTCTCGGCGAGACCGGCACCAAAACCGCGAACTCGCGCGGCGCGTCGCGCTATCACATCATCGATGGCGTGAAGGCGAGCCTGAAGCGCCTGCAGCTCGATCACGTCGACCTGTACCAGATTCACGGCTTCGATCCCGCGACGCCGATCGAGGAAACGCTGCGCGCGCTCGACAATCTCGTCCAGCACGGGCATGTGCGCTACATCGGCGTGTCGAACTGGGCGGCGTGGCAGATCATGAAGGCGCTCGGCATTTCCGAGCGGCTCGGGCTCGCGCGCTTCGAGTCGCTGCAGGCGTATTACACGATCGCTGGCCGCGATCTGGAGCGCGAGATCGTGCCGCTGCTGAAGAGCGAGAATGTCGGGCTGATGGTGTGGAGTCCGCTCGCGGGCGGGCTGCTGTCGGGCAAGTACACGCGCGAGGGCGCAAAAGAGGAAGGCAGCCGCCGCACGAAGTTCGATTTTCCGCCGGTCAATGTCGAGCGCGCGTACGACTGCGTCGACGTGATGCGGCACATGGCCGAAGCCAAGGGCGTCTCGGTCGCGCAGATCGCGCTTGCCTGGCTGCTGCATCAGAAGGCGGTGTCGAGCGTGATCGTCGGGGCGAAGCGCGTCGAGCAGCTCGATGACAACATCGGCGCGACGAAGGTCAGGCTCAACGAGGACGAGCTCGCCGCGCTGGATGAAGTGAGCCAGTTGCCTGCGGAATATCCCGGCTGGATGCTGACGCGGCAAGGGGAATACCGGCGCAATCAATTGAAGGAACAGGCGGCGGAGTAAGGTCCTCCGGGACGCGGGCGCTCGCTCGCGTCTCGTAGGGATTTACCCGCAGTTTTCGCTGTTTTCGCCCCGTTTGAGGCCTTTATCTCGAAATCGCATAGACCTTATCCTCCCTATCGCGTTGCGGCATAAGGCCGCTCTGCCGACACTGTACGCACAACATCACCACTGCCTCCCGGAGACAACTATGCGTACTCAAGTCGGTATCGTCGGCGCGGGCCCCGCCGGGCTTCTTCTCTCTCATCTGCTTCATCTGCGCGGGATCGAATCGGTCGTGCTCGAAGCGCGCAGCCAGAACGACATCGAATCGACGATCCGCGCCGGCGTGCTCGAACAAGGCACGATGGACACGCTCAATCAGGCCGGTCTCGGCGCGCGCATGCAGGCGGAAGGCGCGCTGCATCACGGCTTCGAGCTCGCGTTCGAAGGTCAGCGCCGCCGCATTGCGCTGACCGAGCTGACCGGGCACTCGATCACGGTCTATGCGCAGCACGAAGTCATCAAGGATCTCGTCGCAGCGCGCATCGCGGCCAATGGCGCGCTGAAATTCAACGTGTCGAACGTGTCGCTGCACGATTTCCAGGAAGGCAGCGACCGCAAGCCGCGCATCAAGTATCAGCACGAAGGCCGCGACGAGGAATTGGAGTGCGACTTCATCATCGGCTGCGACGGCTCGCAGGGCGTCTCGCGCCAGTCGATTCCCGAAGCGGTCCGCCAGGATTATCAGCGCATCTATCCGTTCGGCTGGTTCGGCATTCTGGTCGAAGCGCCGCCCTCTTCCGATGAACTCATCTACGCGCGCCACGACCGCGGCTTCGCGCTCATCAGCACGCGCTCGCCGGGCGTGCAGCGCATGTACTTCCAATGCGACCCGAAGGATTCCGTCGATGCCTGGTCCGACGACCGCATCTGGGCCGAACTGCACGCACGCGTCGATACCGCCGATGGCTGGCAGATCACGGAAGGCAAGATCTTCCAGAAGAACATCGTCGGCATGCGCAGCTTCGTTTCCACGCCGATGCAGTCGGGCAAGCTCTTCCTCGCCGGCGACGCCGCCCACATCGTGCCGCCGACCGGCGCGAAGGGGCTGAACCTCGCGGTCTCGGACGTGCGCGTGCTCAACGCCGCGCTCCTCGACTTCTACCAGGAAGGCAGCGGCGAGAAGCTCGCGCGCTATACCGAGACGGCGTTGAAGCGCGTATGGCGCGCCGAGCACTTCTCGTGGTGGATGACGCGCATGCTCCACAAGCTCGACGACACGTCGCCCTTCGAGCAGCGCCTGCAAGTGGCGGAACTCGAGCACGTGACGACGTCGCGCGCGGCGGCCACCGCGCTCGCCGAGAATTACGTCGGCAGCGTGGCGGTTTAACGAAGGTCACGCACGGCGCCGCGATGGCGCCGTGCGTTTTTCGCATCAAAGCACCGCGACGACCCGCGCGTCTCCATCTACCGACGGAACCACTTGCCCGCCGACGCGCCGGAACGTGATCGTCACGTTCTTGTCGCCGAGGCGCAGATCGCCGATCTCCAGCCAGTCGATGCCCTCCGGCAACTCGGGCCGATCGATTCGCACTTCATTATTGACGGCGTCGACGGTCACGCCGAGACACGCTTCCAGAATCATGAACGGCGCGCCCGCCGCCCACGCCTGCGGAAGGCACGCGACCGGATACGCGATCGGCCGCTCGCCGCGCTGGCGCGTGAATCCGCAGAAGAGCTCCGGCAGGCGCATATCGAAGGTGACCGCCGCCTCGAACAGCGACTGCAGCAAGCCGACCGCCGCGCCGCGATCGCCGTAACGCGCAAGGCCGCGCGCGCACAGCGCCGTGTCGTGCGGCCAAACCGAGCCGTTGTGATACGACATCGGATTGAAGCGCGGCTGCCCCGCCGCAAGCGTTCGCACGCCCCAGCCGGTGTGAAAGAGCGTCGATTCGAGCTGGCGCGCGACAGCCTCGCCCCGCTTGCGCTCGACGAGATCGAAGGCGAGCAGATGCCCCGCGTTCGACGACAGCACACGGCACAGTTCCCCTTTGCCGTCGAGCGCGATGCCGTAGAACTCCATGTCCGGCATCCAGTACATCTCTTCGACGCGTTCGCGGATGTGGCGCGCGCGCCGCTCGAAGTCGCGCGCGCGCTCATCCTCGCCGCGCTCGCGGGCAAGGCGCGCCATGGTCGAGAATGCGGTCGACGCGTACGCCTGCACTTCGACGAGCGCGATCGGGCCGATCGGGAACCGGCCGTCCGCGTGGAACACCGAATCCTGGCTATCCTTCCAGCCCTGATTCGCGAGGCCGTGCTCCGACGCGCGCTGATAGTCGAGCAGGCCTTGCGGATTCTTGTCGCAATGGCGCGCAACCCATTGCGCCGCGAGTTGCAGCGCCGGCCAGATTTCATCGATCAGCGCGCGGTCGCCGGTGCGTTCGGCATAGGCACCCGCCAGCACGATGAAGAGCGGCGTGCTGTCCACGCCGCCGTAGTAGAGCGCGAACGGCACCTCGCCCGTCGCGGCCATTTCGCTCTTGCGCGTCTCATGCATGATCTTGCCGATCTCGGCATCGCGGAACGCCGAGTCCTCGCGCGCCTGATTGGCGGCGAGAAAACGCAGCACACCGCGCGCGAGCGTCGGATGCAGCCACAGCATCTGGAGCGACGTGATGATCGCGTCGCGGCCGAAGGCGGTCGAAAACCACGGGATGCCCGCGTACGGGTACGGGCCGGTTTCGAGATCGGTGGTGAGCAGACCGAGATCCGCGAGCGAACGGTCGATCCATTCGCTGAAAAGCGGATTGCTCGACCGCACGCGCGCACTCGCACGACGCCTGTCGCGCATGCGCCGGTGCGCATCGACGAGTGCTTCGCGGATCGCGGGCCGGCCGGATTCGGGCGCGCATTCCGCCGCTTCGGCGGCGTTGCGCTTGCTTTCCTCGCTGGCGTCGCTGAGCGCGAGCGTGACCGCCGTCACCGACAGATACACGGAGATCGCCGTCTCCGACTGGATATGCAGTGCGTAATCGGCGCGCGTCGGCGAAAGCACGTCGGGCGCGGGCGTGAACTGGATGCGCGCGGTGCGCTCGACTTCGTCCAGGCCGACATAGCGCAGCACGACCTCGCCGTTCTCGACCATCGGCGGCCGTAAGGTGCCGCGCTTGCCGCGCTTCGCGCCGCGCACCTCGAACATATCGAGGAAGTCCGCGGCGAATGAAATGGAAAGCGGCACGGTGGACGGCTCCATGCCGTAATTGGTGAGCACGATGCTCTCGTGCAGCACGTGCCCCGACAGCACCCGCTTGCGCTCGACGTGGATCACGCCTTCGGGCGTGCGCGCCCCGCCGATCGGCGGCAGCGGACGGTTGGTGAGGTGCGCGGTGAACACAGCGTTGTCGCTCGATACGCTGCCCGAGAGCAGCGACGGCGCGCGCCCGCCGAAGGTCAGCACGAGCTCGGACAGCACCCGCGTGTCGTTGACGAAAAGGCCGTCGTCGCCGCCGCGGATGTCGCCGTTCGCGTCGTACACGGCAAAGGTATTGCCGGACTTCAGCACGAACTGGCGTTCGCTCGCCATGTTGGCGTGCTCGGTGGGAATGAACGCATCGTCCGCGACTTGCGCCGGCTGCTGCGCCTGTTGCTGCTGCTGTTGCGTCTGTTGCTGCGTCTGTTCGTGGTTATCCATTGCACCTTCCTGAAAGTAATCTGAAGGGTGTTCGTGAGCCGCATCGGAGCGCGCCTGAGGTCCCGGCACAGCCCTTCCCGCCCGGTCGTGCGTTGCTTTCATGCAGCAAGCGGGCCGCTTACCCGCTATCATCGACGGTTTTTCGACCCAACCACGCCTGACGGGTTCTCCGCGCGCAATGTCATTTCCGCATATCGATCTACTCTATTCTGCCTCAGGGCTCGCGGTGGGCTTCCTGGTCGGCCTGACGGGCGTCGGCGGCGGCTCGCTGATGACGCCCTTGCTCGTGCTGCTGTTCGGCATTCACCCGGCGACCGCCGTGGGCACCGACCTGCTTTACGCTGCGGCGACCAAGACGGCCGGCACGCTCGTGCACGGCATCAAGGGCTCGGTCGACTGGCGCATCACCGGCCGGCTCGCGGCCGGCAGCGTGCCGGCGGCGGCGATCACGCTGTATTTCCTGCACGCGCACGGCATCACGGCGCCCGGCACGGCGCGACTCATCCAGTTGATTCTCGGCACCGCGCTTCTCATCACCGCCATTTCACTGATCTTCCGGCCGCAGCTCGCGCGTCTCGCCTACAAGAAAGGCCACGGCCGCCCCGAACACCCGGTACGCACCGCTGCCTGGACGGTTCTCACCGGCGCGATACTCGGCGTGCTCGTTTCGATCACGTCCGTGGGCGCCGGCGCAATCGGCGTGACGGTGCTGCTTCTGCTCTATCCGCGTCTCGCGACGGTGCGTATCGTCGGCTCGGACGTGGCGCACGCGGTGCCGCTCACGCTGATTGCCGGGGCGGGCCACTGGATGCTCGGCTCCGTCGACTGGTCCCTGCTCGCCTCGCTCCTCGTGGGCTCGATTCCGGGCATCGCCATCGGCAGCGCGCTGTCCTCCAAGGCGCCGGAAGCGCTGCTGCGCCACGTGCTTGCCGCGACGCTGGTTCTCGTCGGAGCAAAGCTCGTGTTCAGTTGATGTTAGTCACGGTCGTTCGCGCTTTCCAGTCGGCCAGAAGACATAGGCCGATTCACATGTCGTTGCGTTTTTTTGCCTATGCCGTTCGGCCGGGTTTCACGCGGCGGAGCGATGCGGCATTATCCCCACTCAGCTAGCCGCGAGCAGCAACGCGGTCGAGTCGGAGCGCCGGGTAATTGGCCAATGGGGCTAATGGGGCTAACGGGCGCGTCATCTTTCGGCGTCGATAGTGCAGGCGCGCGTCATCGGGGCGTGCGCCGCGTGTTCACGAGGAGTCAGGCGATGAATGAGAACGACCATCCGCAAAACGAGCTTCCCTCCAGCCACGACACACCGGCCAGCGACGCACCGGCAGACCCCGCGCGGCGGCGGCTCCTCGCGGCAGGCGTGGGCATCGCGGGCCTGTCGCTCGGCGGGTGCAACCTGTTCGAGCAGAAGCCTGCCACCCCGAAAACCACCGCCGATCTCGCGCTCGACCGCACGCTCGCGACACAGGTGAAGCACATCGTCGTGATCTATGCGGAGAACCGCAGCTTCACGAATCTCTACGGCAACTATCCGGGCGTGCAATCTCCGCTCTCGGCCGTGCCGGCATCGCTTTACACGCAACTGGACCGAGACGGCCTCACGCCGATGCCCACGCTGCCGAAAATCTGGGGCGGGCTCGTGCCGCAGGCGCAGGAAATCGACGGCAAGCGCTACGCCATCACCGAGCAGCAGATCGGCAATCTGCGCAACGCGCCCTTCCAGATCATGGACGCGCATGGCGCGCCGCTGCCGAATTCGGTCATCACGCGCGATCTCGTGCATCGCTTCTATCAGAACCAGATGCAGATCAACGCCGGGCGCAACAACCAGTTCGCGGCGTGGGGCGATTCGGGCGGGCTCGTCATGGGCCATTACCGGAATTCGCCGGACACGCTGAGGCTCTGGGGGCTCGCGCAGCAATACACGCTCTGCGACAACTTCTTCATGTCGGCGTTCGGCGGGTCGTGGCTGAACCACATCTTTCTGATTTCCGCGCAGGCGCCCTTCTATCCGGATGCGAAGGGCAGCCCGGCGGCGAAGCTGCTCGCGGTCGTCGAAGGCGACGATCCCACGGGCTCGCGTCTGAAGCTCGCGCCGGATTCTCCGAAGTCCGCGCTCGAAGGGCCACCCAAGTTCGCGCGCGACGGCGCCCTCACCGCCGACGGCTACGCGGTCAACACGATGTTCCCGCCCTACCAGCCGAGCAACGTGCCGCCCCCCAAAGGCGGCGACCCGCGCTACGCGGACCGTTCGAACGCGCTCGTGCTGCCGCCCCAGACTTACGCGACCATCGGCGATCGCCTGTCGGACAAGAACGTCGACTGGGCGTGGTACAGCGGCGCCTGGCAGTACGCGCTGGAGCATCGCGACACCGGCGCGGTGCCCGATTTCCAGTACCACCATCAGCCGTTCAATTACTTCGCGAACTTCGCGCCGGGCACGGCGGCGCGGGCCATGCATCTGCGCGACGCGGGTCTCGGCGACGATCCGACGACGAACAAGCTGCTCGCCGACATCGACGCGGGCCGCCTCCCCGCCGTCACGTTCTACAAGCCGCAAGGCAATCTCAACATGCACGCGGGCTACGCGGATATCGCGTCGGGGGACCGGCATATCTCGAAGGTGATCGAGCATATCCAGCGCGCGCCGCAGTGGCAGAACACGGTGGTGATCGTCACCGTCGACGAGAACGGCGGCTGGTGGGACCACGTCTCGCCGCCGAAGGGAGACCGCTGGGGGCCGGGCTCGCGCATTCCGGCGCTCGTGATATCGCCGTTCGCGAAGAAGGGCTACGTCGATCACACCGTGTACGACACGAACTCGATCCTGCGCTTCATTTCGCGCGTGCACGACCTCACGCCGCTCGGCGGCGTCGCCGCACGGGATCGGGCGTTCGCCGCGAGCGGCCAGGCGCCGCTGGGCGATCTGACGAAGTCGCTGGATCTGGCCTAGCCGCTACTTACGCTCGACCCACGCGCGCGCCGAGATTTCCAGCAAGTAGCCGTAATGCAGCGCGCCGACGGGCACCACGGCGCGCGCCGGCTTCCACTCGCCGAAGTGGCGCGCGTAGATCTCGTTGAACGCCTTCCAGTGCTCGACGCCGACGAGATACACCGTCACCTCGATGCAGTCCTCGAAGCTCGCGCCCGCCGCTTCGAGCACGGTGCGCAGATTGGAGAGCGTCTGCTCCGCCTGCGCTTCGAACGGCAGCTCGCCGGTATGCGTGCCGTCCGGGCGGATCGGCAACTGGCCGGACACGCAGACGAGATTGCCGGCGCGCGTCGCGTGGCTGTAGTGGCCCGCCGGAATCGGCAGGCCGGGCGCGTTGATGAGTTCGATCGGTGGCATGGTCGGATGAAGTTTGGGTAGGTGGAGAACTACGGCGCGAGCCGGCTCGCGAGAAAGTCGAGGAAAGCGCGCGAGCGGGCCGCCATCGACTCGCTCTGATAAAAGACCGCGTTGATCGGCTGGCGCACGTCTTCGAGGATATCGTCGAGGATCGTGCGCAAGCGGCCCGCGCGCACGTCCGCGGCGGTCATGAACTCGGCGAGGCACGCGATCCCGCCGCCGTCGAGCGCGAGCTGCCTGATCGTCTCGCCGCTCGATGCCGCAACCGCCGGGCGTATCGACACGAACGAAGCATTGCGGCCTTCGCGTGTGTCGGAGAGCGGCCAGTCGTTCAGGCTTTCCGGTGCGGTGAAGCCGATCAGACGCGCGCGCATCAGGTCTTCGATGTCGCGCGGCTCGCCGTGCTCCGCGAGATACGCCGGACTCGCCATCACCCGCAGACGGCTGCTGCCGAGCGCGCGAGCATGCAAGGTGGAATCCTGCAACGCGCCGATGCGAATCGCGATATCGACGCGCTGCTCCAGCAAATCCACGATGCGCTCGTTGCTCGTCAGCTCCAGCGTGATTTCCGGATACGACGCCGCGAACGCCTTCACGTGCGGCACGATGCAGTGAAGCACGAAGGGCGACGCCGCGTCCACGCGCAGCCTGCCTGCCGGCCGTTCGCGATGCCGCGCCATCGCTTCCTCGGCATCCTCCATGGCCGCGAGAATCGCCCGGGCGCGCGCAAGGAAGAGTTCGCCCTCGTCGGTCAGTTGCAGACGGCGGGTCGTGCGCCGCACGAGGGTCGCATCGAGCTTCTTTTCCAGACGCGTCAGCGTGCGGCTCACGCCCGAGACGGTCTGCTGGAGCGCTTCGGCCGCGGCTGTCATCGAGCCGCTGTCGATCACCGTGGCGAAGACGAGCAGTTCGTCCGTGTTGGTTTTCAAATTATTGACTCTGAGTCAAGGTTCATTTGAGACTACCACTGTTTTTGCGAAAGTCGAAGCAGACGATACTGTGTTCATCGAAGTTTGAACACTCAACGGAGCAGGAACATGAACATCTTCATCACGGGCGCGGGCGGCTTCATCGGCGGATCGATCGCGGCGGGGCTCGCGCGCGACGGCCATCGCGTGCGCGGACTCATCCGCCGCGCGGAGCAGGCCGACGCGCTGAAACGCCTGAACATCGAGCCGGTCATCGGCAGCCTGGACGACACGGCGCTTCTCGCCAGCGAAGCCCGCGAGGCCGACGCGGTCATCAACGCGGCGAGCAGCGATCATCGCGGCGCGGTCGAAGCGCTAATCGGCGCGCTCGAAGGCTCGAACAAGCCGTTCCTGCATACGAGCGGATCGAGCATCGTCGGCGATGCGTCGGGCGGCGAGGCATCGGACACGATCTACACCGAGGACGATTTGCCCGAGCCGACGCCCGACAAGGCGCCGCGCGTCGCCATCGACAATCTCATCCTCGGCGCGGCCAAGCGCGGCGTGCGCTCGGTGGTGCTCTGCAACACGCTGATCTACGGCCATGGCGCGATGCCGGATACGGCGAGCGTGCAGTTGCCGCGGCTGGAGCGCCAGGCGAAGAAGAGCGGCATCGTGCGCCATGTGGGACGCGGCTTGAATATCTGGTCGAACGTGCATATCGACGATGTCGTCGATGTCTACCGTCTTGCGCTGGAGAAGTCGCCTGCGGGCACGTTCTACTTCGTCGAAAGCGGCGAGGCGCAATTCCGCGACATGACCACGGCCATCGCGAAGGCGCTCGATCTGCGCGGACCGGAAGACTGGCCGCTCGAGGAAGCGATCAAGGAATGGGGTTACGAAATGGCGTCGTACGGTCTCGGCTCGAATAGCCGCGTGCGCAGCAAGCGCACGCGCGAAATCCTCGGCTGGCAGCCGAAGCGCACGTCGGTGATCGAGTGGATCGCGAAGGACCTCATCGCCCGATAAAAACGAAAACGCGGCAAACTGGCTTGACCAATTTGCCGCGTCCGCGCGTCCAAAAAATTACTTCAGCGCGCTCGCGAACTTCTCGATTTCCGCTGCCGGCATGCCCGACTTGACCGCCGAATCGCGAATCTGCTTCCACGTCGTCGGATCGATCGCGATGCCGTTCGCGGTGCGCTCCGCGCGGCGCGCCTCTTCCGGTTCGCCCGGCGCGTAGATCGCGTCGATGCCCTCGGCGCGCGGCGACGCCTTCATCCACTCGAGGAACGCTTCGGCTTCCGCTTGCGCGGCGGGCGCGTCGAACGCGTTCGGATCGACGATCACCGAGGTCATGCAGTTGATGATCGCGTTCGACTTCTCCAGCGTGTCCTCGTGCGTCGTATAGCCGCCCGAAAGCGCGCCGCCGAAAATCTCGCACAGCGCCGCGAGCCCCGAGCCCTTGTGCAGGCCGAACGCGGTCAGCGAGCCGAACGGCTCTTCGTGCATCACCTTCGGCTCGATCGTCGGCTTGCCTGCGTGATCGAGCAGCATGCCCGGCGCGACCTTCACGCCCTTGTTGTATGCGACGCGCGTCTTGCCGTACGCGATGCCGGCCGTCGCGAAGTCCAGCACGAGCGGCGTCTTGCCGTCGCGCGGATAGGCCGCGCAGAACGGGTTCGTGCCGAAGCGCCGGTCGATGCCGCCGAACGGCGCGACGAGCGGATCGCCCGCCACGTTCACGAAGTGGAACGACACGAGCCCCGCCTTCGCGCATTGCTCGGCCCAATGTCCGATCCGCCCGATGTGATGCGCGTTGCGCAGGCCCACCGCGCACACGCCGAGCTTCTTCGCGCGCTCGATGCCGTGCTCCATCGCCTCGTAAGCGACGACCTGGCCGAAGCCCTTGCGGCCGTCGACGGTCAGCACCGCGCCCGCGTCGCGCACGATGTCGGCGTGCGTGTTGAGCTTCAGCTGGCCTTCGCCGAGCGACGCGACGTAACGCGGGATCATGCCGACGCCGTGCGAGTCGTGGCCCGACAGATTCGACATCACGAGGTGATCCGCGACCAGCTCCGCCTCGCGCGACGCGCTGCCGGCATATTCCCAGATCGCGCGGACATAGGCGTGCAGCGTGTCGGCGGCGATGCGCTGTTCGTTGGCGGAATAGGTGGACGTGGGGGATGCGTTCATTGCGGCACTTGTCTCCGTAGTTGATGTCTTGCGCGTTCCCCTTTTTTGAGACGCGCGCGGGCCTATCACTTTACAGACGATCAACTGGCCTTACCAGTTTGTTTTTACAAAATCGCTGAAGACGGGCGAAAAAAAGCCCGGCCGAGCCGGGCTTGCTGGCAAACCGAAAGGTCCGTGCCGCTCAGGGCGCCGCCGCGATCACTTCCGCGACGGAGGCCGTCAGCTTCTTTGCATAGGGCACGTGCAGGAATTCGTTCGGACCGTGTGCGTTCGATTTCGGGCCGAGCACGCCGCAGACCATGAACTGCGAGCGCGGGAAGCCTTCCTTCAGCGTATTCATCAGCGGAATCGTGCCGCCCTGCCCGATGTAGGCAACATCCGCGCCGAAGTGACGCTTCGATGCCTCGTTCAGCGACGAACGCAGCCACGGCGCGAGATCCGGCGCATTCCATCCGGTGGCCGCGCCCGCTTCCGGCTTGAACGTGACCTTCGCGTTATACGGCGGCTCCGTTTCGAGCAGTCTTTGCAGTTGCAGCACCGCCTTCGCCGCGTCGACGAGCGGCGGCAGGCGCAGCGACAGCTTGAACGCCGTGCGCGGCGCGAGCACGTTGCCCGCATCCGCGAGCGGCGGCAGGCCGGACGCGCCCGTCACCGTCAGCGACGGACGCCAGGTCGAATTGAGCAGCGCTTCGCGCGGATCGGTCGTGGTGGGCAGGACGCTGCCGCCGTCCTGGCCGCAGCTCCACGGCAGCTTTTTCCAGACGTCGTCGCCGAGAATGCGCGCCGTCGCTTCGGCTTCGCGCCGGCGCAGCATCGGGATCTGACAGTGAAAGCCTTCCGGCAGCAGATTGCCGGTGCCGGAATCTTCGAGGCGCTCGAACAGCTGCCGCATGATGCGGAACGCCGACGGCGCGATGCCGCCGTAGCCGCCCGAGTGAATGCCCTCGTCGAGCACCTGCACTTCGAGATCGCCGGCGACGAGACCGCGCAGCGACGTCGTGAGCCAGAGCTGATCGTAGTTGCCCGCTCCGGAGTCGAGGCAGATCACGAGGCCGACGTCGCCGAGGCGGCTGCGCAGCGCGTCGATGTACGGCAAAAGGTCGTAGCTGCCCGATTCCTCGCACGTCTCGATGATGCCGACGCAGCGCGGCCGCTCGACGCCCTGCGCGTCCAGCGCCGCGAGCGCGGTGATGCTGGCGTAGGTGGCATAGCCGTCGTCGGCGCCGCCGCGGCCATAGAGCTTGCCGTCCTCGAGCTTCGGCGTCCATGGGCCGAGATCGCTGCGCCAGCCTTCGAACTCCGGCTGCTTGTCGAGATGGCCGTACAGCACGACCGTTTCCGTGCTGCCGGAGCGCGTGGCGGGCGCTTCGAAGAAGATCACCGGCGTGCGCTCGGGCAAGCGCACGATTTCGACCTTCAGACCTTTGACCGGCTGCGTTTTGATCCAGTCGACCGCATCCGTGACCACGCGCTCGATGAAGCCGTGGCGGGCCCAGTCGCGGTCGAACATCGGGCTCTTCGCCGGCACCGCGATGTAGTCGGTCAGTGCGGGCACGATCTCGTCGTTCCATTTGCGATCCACGAAATCCCGCAGCGCGGCGGAATCGAGGCGTACCGCTTCGCCGTGTTGCGTGCTGTCGCCGATAGTCATGACCGTAGTTCCATTCGAGCAAACTCAAATCATAGACGGGATTTGCCTTCGGCTCGACCGGCCGCGCGGCGCGTCTGCCCCTTTTGCGTGAATTTTTTCAACGCGCGGGCGCGGTCGAGCCGCCTTCGCGCGCGCCGGACACGACGACACGCGTCACCACCGGGTCCGCATCGATCGCCTGCTCGGTGAACGGAAAGCGCGACCAGCGTTTCGCCGCGAACGCGCGCGTCGCGTCGCCGGAGTGCGGCGAAGCCGGATCGTCCGATTCGGAATGCGACAGCATCGTGTCCGCTTCCACGCCGTTCGCGCCGAACGTGACGACCTGCACGTAGCTGTCGCCCTGGCCGCTCGCGTCCATCGGATAGCCCTTCGCATCGAGCGGACGCCGCGCGCACACGATCGTGAAATAGCCCGCTTCGTCGCAGCCCCCGTAGAGCGGCACGCGCGCGCCGCGGCGCTCCGTGTAAAGAATGTCGCCGCGCCGCGAATCGAGCGCGAAGCCGTTCAACGTCAGCGCGAGCGCCGCGCCGCCGAGCGCCTGGCGCAAATCCTGTAGCACGGACGGATTGCCGACATTGAAACCGCCCGGCGTCGAGAGCGGCTTGGACGGATCGAAGCCGGACTCGTACAGCCGCTCGGGCGCGATGCGCGTCACACGCAGCCAGAACTCGTCCCACAGGTTCGCACCGCGCGCGTCGATATCCGCCGTGCCGTTCCAGCGGCGCAAGACTTCGCACGGCTCGTGCAGCGGACCGACCGCCTCGTTGACCGTGCAGACGGCGTCGAGCAGCGGCTGGCGAAAGAGCCGCTCGGACATCGAGTGGGTCTCCAGCACGGTCGATTCGAGCGCCTCGCGCGTCACGCCGCCGCGCTCGCGCTGCAGGCGCGCGGCGAGCAGATGGCCGTAGCGCGTGCGCAGCGACTGCTCGACGCGCGTCGCGCCCGTAATGCGCGGGTAGCCCGACAGCGGCGCATTCGCATTCGTGAGCCAGTAGCTGTCGTTGAAGTTGCCGACATAATCGCCGCGCACGATGTTCGGCAGCTGCTCGACGGGCAGCGCGCCCGGCTGCGCGCTCGCCGGATCGACGCGCCACGCGCACGCGCTCTTCGAGCCGTCGAGGAACGGCACGCCCGGCACGCGGCCGGCGAACGCGCGGCCCGGCGGCGTCGTGCACGACTCCGCGAGCGCGTCGGGCACATTGGGAATCGGGCCGATGTCGGCGAACCAGACGCGCTCGTCGCCGCGTCCGATCGCGAAGGTGTTCGCCCACGGCGTCGCGGCGTAGCGTTTCTGGATCGCCATGAAATCGACGAGCGAGTGCGCCTGGTTCCACGCGAATATGTTCTGGAACGCGCGCGTGTTGTCGACGTTCACGTCGGCGAGCGCATAGGCGCGCTGCGCGCTCCAGCCGAGGCCTTGCGCCATGGCGGACAGATCGACGACCGGCCCGAAGCGCGTCCGATACAGCGTGCGCGACACGGATTCGTACGAGCCGTCGGCGCGGCGCGAGCGCACGGTGAGCGCGACGGGCGTCATCGCTTCGCCCTGACCGTCGACGAGATAACGCGTCGGATCGGCGGGATCGAGCGTCAATTGGAAGATGCCGAAGCGCCGCGCGCTCGACACCGTATGCGTCCACGCGATGTTCTCGTTGAAGCCGAGCACGATCAGCGGCATGCCCAGAAACGACACGCCTGCGACGTTCAACTGGCCGGGAATCGTCAGTTGCGCCTGATAGAAACGGTCGGGGCCGCGCCAGAACCAGTGCGGATTGCCGAAGAGAATGCTGCGCTTGTCACGCGTGATCGGCGCGCCGAACGCGAGCGCATTGCTGCCGATGCCGGGATGCTCGCCGATCGGATAACGCAACGCATCGAGCGCGGTTTGCGATGCTTCAGGTGCCGCGGGCGAATCGCCGCCGCGCGGTGCGGCTGCGCCCGGCTTCGGCGGATGCGCCGTCGCGATCGGCGTGACGAAGCGCGCCGAGCCGCCCGCGAGATTGGCCGCGATGAGCCGCAGATAGATGTCGTCGGCGCCGATCTTGCCGACCCACGGCTGGCCCCGGCACGCCGCATGCGCGTTCGGAGCCTTGCCCGCGTTGAGATCGTCGAGATAGCGGTTGTAGCCGCTCGCGAAGCCGTCGATCAGACTGCGCACCTCGGCCGGCTGCGCGGCACGGTATCGCTCGATCGCCGCCGGGTCGCCGACGAGACGGAAAAAGAAATCGGCGTCGATGTTGCGCGGCTGGCCGAAAGTCGCGGCCGAGGGCGGGCGCGCGTCCGGCCCGAAATACGCCGAGCGCTCGCCGCGATACGTGATGAAGCCGTCGGCGAGCGTGCACAGGTTGTCCTGCGCCTGCGCGTAGCCGAAACCAAAGCCGAGGCTGCCCCAGTCGGCCGCGCGGATATGCGGAATGCCGTCTTGCGTGCGGCGGATTTCGGCGCTCCAGGCACTCGCAGCGCGCTGAGTGGCCTGATCGCCCTGGCCCGTCTGGCCGGAACCGCCCGGCGTTTCCGGCGGCACGGCGCAGCCGGCCAGCACGGCGCTCGCGAGCGCGCCGGAGATCGCGAGCTTGACGATCTGATTCATCGCGGGAATTCCTCGGTCCGATCGACGTGATGACGGGCGGGATCGCCGCCCCGGCGCAGTATCGCATCGGGCGCGGTGTCATCCGCAGCCAAAGTCTAGCCGCTCGCGCCCGTCCGGCGAAGCCGATGCACAATGAACCGATCACGCCCTTCCCTTTCCGATGACCGACAACGACGCCCCCGCCGACGATCCGCGCCCGACGCCGCCCGAGCGTCCGTTGCCGGAGGATTGCTGTCAGAGCGGCTGCAATCCGTGCGTCTACGATCTTTATGAGGAAGCGCTCGAGCGCTATGAGGCGGAGTTGCGCGCCTGGGAAGCGCGGCATGCGGCGCCGTCCGGCTCTTGAAACGGACCGGCCGAATCGAGCAGGCAAATCGGCCCGGCGCTATGCTTGTGTCCCCTGTCGCTGTCGAAACGAAAACTCAAGGAGCGCAATCCCATGTCTCTCACGATGTATCGCGCGTCGATTCCCGTTTTCATCCGCGGACTCGAAGTGTGCGCGGATCTGCTTAAAAAGGGCGCCGCCTTCGCCGACGAAAAAGGCCTCGCCCACGCCGATGTGATCAACGCTCGCCTCGCGCCCGACATGCTGCCGCTCGCCGCGCAGATCCAGCGCGCGAGCGACACCGCGAAGCTCTCGGCGGCGCGGCTTTCGGGCGTCGAGGCGCCGCGCTTCGAGGACGACGAGGACAGCTTTCCGGCGCTGCAGGCGCGCATCGAGAAGACGATCGCGTTCCTGAAGAGCATCGACAAGTCGGCGCTCGCCGGCTGCGAAACGCGCACCGTCACGCTGAAGTTTCCGGACTTCTCGCCTTCGTTTTCGGGCGACGATTATCTGTTCGGATTCGGATTGCCGAACTTCTATTTCCACGTCGTGACGACGCACGACATCCTGCGCCATCTCGGCGCGCCGATCGGCAAGCGGGACTATCTCGGCCCGCTCAAATGAATTCGGAAATCTCGATCAGGTTGTAGTCCGGGTCGCGCACGTAGACGGAGCGAAGTTTGCGCGTCGCGCCCGTGCGTTCGACCGGGCCTTCGATGACCGGCACGTTCATCCGCGCGAGCCGCTCGATCACCTGGTCGAGCGGCACCGCGGCGATGAAGCACAGGTCGAGCGCGCCCGGCACCGGCAGATGCGCCTTCGGCTCGAACTCCGAGCCGCGCACATGCAGGTTGATCTTCTGATTGCCGAAGCGAAACGCCATGCGGCCGTTGCCGAAGGTTTCGAGCTTCATTTGCAGGACGTCGACGTAGAAGCGCTGAGTCGCCTCGACGTCGACGCAGGTGAGCACCACGTGGTCGAGATGGTCGATCAGGGACATGCCGGACTCCGTTGGGCGAGTGCGCACATGGTACAGCGGATGTTCAAGCCGGCATGTGGCGCTCGGTCTCCTTAACCCTGCCGCGCCGCGATCTGCTTCCTCCAACCCGCCAGAATGCGGCGCGCGAGCGCATCGTAATCGCCGCCGAAGTGATGATCGCCGGGCAGCTTCACCACTTCGATCCCCGTCTTCGTAAGCTGCGGACACAACGTGTCCTCCTCCTTCTCGCCGTAGATGCATTGCACCATCGCCGGCGGCAGCTTGTTGAGTTCCGGCCGCACCTTCAGCGCCTTGTCGCTCGCCGGCATGCCGAGCCAGCCCGTCACCCGGATCTGGAAATCCGCCGCGGGCGAGAAGCCCATCAGCGAAATATACGAAACCTGCTCGCGCACCGCGTCCGGCAGACGGTTGTAGGCGAACGGCATCACGTCCGCGCCGAACGAATAGCCGACGAGCGCCACATGGCTCGTATGCCATCGCGCGTTGTACGTGCGGATCACGCGCGCGAGATCGTTGGCCGTCTGCTGCGGCGTTTTCTCGCTCCAGAAGTAACGCAGCGAGTCGATGCCGATCACCGACACGCCGTCTTTCTGCAGTGCGAGCGCCATCGTCTTGTCGAGATCGCGCCAGCCGCCGTCGCCGGAAATGACGATCGCGAGCAGATCGGTCGGCTGCGCGGCGCGCAGTTCGATCAGCGGCAGATCGGAGACATCGTTCTCCGTCGCGGGCTCGGCCTTCTTCAGATGCGGCGCCGTCATCGCGACGAGCGCATCGGCCTTCGAGCGGTTCGGCTCAAGCACTGCGGTGTATTCGAAGAAGCCCGGCAAACCCTTCGCGTGGATGATGGTCGAATCCGGCGCGCACGGATCGAAACGCGCGTCGAGCATGGGATCCGCCGCGAGCGACACCGCGCCCGCGACCGTGTTGTCCGGCGCCTGTTTCAGTGCGCTTTCCGCGAGAATCGCGCCCTGCCCCGTGCCGACGAGAATCGGCGCGTGATAGTGATTCGTCTGCACCGTGCGTTCGAGCTGATGGCTCATGTTCTCCGCATCGCCGACGAGGTTGTGGCAGGACTTCTCGGTCTTGTCGGCCTTGAGCTGCGCCGCGTACTTCATCGTGTCGACGCCGATGACCATCGCGCCCTTCGCGGCGAGCGCGTCGGCGGCCTGCTGATCGGCCGGCGTCCAGCCGCTCTTCTCGGAAAACAGCACGACGAAACCGGTCATGGGGCCGGCGGGCTTCACGAGCGTGACCTGGCCGTAACGGCCGCCGGGAATCGTCTCGGCGCCGTGCGCCATGCCGAGCAGGGAGAGACCGCACACGGCGGCCACGAGCCGGGCCGCCGCTTTCTTGCAAAGGAATTTCATGAACGCCAACCGCCCGCGAGGAGCGAAAGATCCGCCAAAGTGAAAAATACGCCGACCGAACCGGACGCCGCCAGATAACGCGGCTCCCAGCGCGGCTGGAACTTGCTTTTGAATCCGCGCAATCCGCGGAAGTTGTAGAAACGGCCGCCGAAGCGCCACACCAGCCCGGCGAGACGATGCCAGTGCGATGCGAGCGGCGTCGGTTCCATCCCCGACAGCGGCGCGATGCCGAGCGACAGCGACTTGAACCCCGCTTCCTTGAGATGCAGCGCGAGCTTCGTGAACAGGTATTCCATCGCGTACGGCGACGCTTGCGCGACATGGCGCATCACGCCGACGGTCGCCTCGGTGTTCATGTCCGTCGTCATGAAGGTGACGAACGCGACCGGCTCGCCCTGCTGACGCACGAGCAGCACCGATTGCGCCGCGAGATATTCCTCGTTGAACGCCGCGACCGAGAAGCTCTTTTCGCGCGCGGAGCGGCTTTCGAGCCAGTCGTCGGAAATTTTGCGCAGCGTCGGCATGCTGTCGGCGATGCGCTGCGGTCCGATCACTTCGGTATCGAAGCCGTCGCGTTCGCCGCGCTTCAGCGCATAGCGCAGATGCGAGCGGTGCGAGCCCTTCAGATCGAATTCGGACAGCGCGACGTGCGCTTCCTCGCCGAGCTTCATCAGCGTGAGACCGGCGTCGAGGTAGAGCGGCAGCGCATCGGCGCGCACCTGATAGAACGCCGCGCGGCCGTTGTGCGCGTGCGCGAGCTCGACGAACTTGCGGATCAGCTCGGCCCATTCGCAGCGCGGACCGACCGGATCGTGCAGCGCAGCCCATGTGCGGCCATGCTTCGCGTACATCAGGAAAGCTTCGCGCGATTCGGAGAAGAGAAAGCTCTTGTCGCCCATCATTGCGAGGCCGGCGTCGCTGCGCTCCTGCGCGCGGAAAATGCGCGCGGCATCCGCGAGATCCTGCGGCGCGGGCTTCACGAAGCGGCCCGCCGCCGGGCGCAGCAGTTGCCAGAGCGCGAACGCCAGTGCGACCACCGCCGCCGCGAGCGTCGCGCGCAATGCCCGCGGAGCACGCTCGTCGAAGGCGAACTGCCACCAGAGATCGCCGCTGTACGGCACGTCGCGGAAGGCGAAGAACATGATCCAGACGGCGAGCGCCATCACGACGCCGATCGAGATCAGCCACGTCGCGGTGAAGCGCTCGGCGAACAGCGACGAGCGGCGGTTGAAGCGCTCGCGCGTCAGGACGAGCAACACGATGAGAAAGGCCAGCACGCCCACTTCGACGAACGCGAGCCCCTTCGCGAGCGACAGCGCGAGGTTCGCCACGGCGAGAATCAGCGCGAGCCACCAGGCGGCATCGAGCCGGCGCATCAGGCCGCGCGCGACGAAGAGCAGCAGCACGCCGAGCACGGAGCCGAGCAGTTGCGAGCTCTCCAGCACCCACAGCGGCACGATGGTCTGCAACACCGCGATGCGCATCTTGAACGCGGGCGTCGCGCCCGAGATGACGAGCATCGAGCCCGCCGCGAACGTGATGATCGAAAGGAAAAGCGGCGCGAGCTGCGACATGTGACGCGGCTTCAGAAAGCCGAAGCGCCCTTTCAGCGCGCGGCCTTCGAACGCCGCCATCACGCCGGCGGAGAGGATCAGCGGCAGGCCGAAGTAGATCGCGCGATATGCGAGCAGCGCGGCCAGCACGTCCGGCGTCCGGGCACTGCCGCCGAGCGCGAAGACCATCGCCGCCTCGAACACGCCGACGCCGCCCGGCGTATGGCCGATCATCCCGAGCAGCATCGCCGCGGAGAACACCGTCATGAATTCGCCGAAGCCGACTTGCGGGCTCGGCAGGAGCGCCCAGAGCGCGAGCCCGGCGCCGAAGACGTCGACGACCGCCAGCGCGGCCTGCGCGACGAAATCGCGCCGCGCGGGCACGGTGAACGCGAGCCACTTCCAGCGCGAACGCAGCGTGCGCGGCTCGCGGCCGCAGAGCAGGACCATCGCGGCGAACACGGCGAGGAGCGCCGCGCCGGTCACGCGCAGCGCGGCCGGCGGCAGATGCATCATGCCGGAGAGCATGCCTGCGCCGAACAGCATGCCGGCCGCGGCCATGAACGCGAGGGACAGCGCGAGTGTCACGCTGGTGAAGATCGTCAGGCGGCCGACCTGCGCCGGCGTGACCTCGGCCGCGCCGTACACGCGGCAACGCACCGCGCCGCCCGTCAGCGCGCCGAAGCCCGTCACGTTGCCGAGCGCCGACCCGACCGTCGCGCCGACCCACAGCAGCGAGCGCGGCACGGCCACGCCGATGTGACGCAGCCCGACCGCATCGCGCCCGACGAGCGCCGCGAACGACAGCGCGGTCGCGAACAGCGCCGCGAGCCAGGCTTGCGGCGTCATCATGCGCAGCGAGTGGATGACCGATTTGTAATCGACCGAGCGCGACAGATGCTGGAAGACCACGAGCAGCAGCACGCAGATGACGACCGTGAGCACGGGCGCGGCGAGCCGCTGAAGATCAGAGCCGCCGGACGGGCGTCCGGAAGCGGAAATGGCGCGAAGCCGGGCGAGCAACTTTGTGCGAGACATGCGTTCTATCAAACTGGCTCACGCTGCGTATCGGCCGCGAACGGTCGAAGGCAACGTACATCACGGTTATCGGGGACCCGCGCACGACACGCGGTCGGAGAGCGCCACTTCGGCTCCCGCCGCCCGCGCTCGCGCCATACAAAAGGCTTCAAAGCATGAAACGCCTATATAACGGCGAAGGTTGACCCGACTTGACTAATATTGGGAAAACTACGGATCGAAAGCCTGTATTAGTATCTGGCGCCGCTCGCCGGGCACCGCGGAACGTGCGAACGACCGGTCGCGATATTCTTACGGTTTGTCAGAGAAACGGGCTGATTCGGTGGGCGAAAACGCTGCGGGCAGACATTGATACGGGGCAGTAGCTTAAGCGGGTCCTATAAAAAGAGGCATCGGAACCATGAGAAAAATCATCGTAGTCTTGTGCGCTGCAATCGGCGCGTCCGCCTTGAGCGCCTGCGTCTCCACGGACGACGCCCTGCTCAAGACCGTGCCGATCGGGTCGGGCACGTCGCGGTCCAAGCCGTACGATTTCATCCGCTGCGTGAAGGAGAAATGGACGCCGATCGCCGGGCGCGTGCGCGAATACTCGCCGAGCGCCGATACGCAGGCGGTTTCGGTGCCGAGCGGCGGTTACACGAGCCAGTCGGTGGTGCTGGTGATCGCGCAGGCGTCGGCCAACGGAACCGGCTACACGATCTACGGCGATGTTGCAGTCGGAATCCGCTACGTCACCGCCACGCACGCCTGCGACTGACGACGCTTCCCGGATTCAGGAAGGCTTGCCGTTCTTCATGTCGACGCCGGCCAGATGCGTCCCGACGACGCGTCCGATCAGATAGCCGTCCGACGCACACGCGTTGACGCGCTCCTTGCCGTTCCACTGGATCTTGTATTGGTCGTCCTGGGAACGGACCGCGGACGCGTCGAACTTGCGCCTGGGCTTGCCGCCGCTGCGCACATCCTCGCCGACCAGGCGGTTCCACGTCAGCGCGTAGCCGTAGCGCACGCCGTCCGCGAAGGCGTCGTTGTCGCAGACCTGCGACGGCGGCGTCGTCTTGACCATCAGGTGGTAGCCGTTCGCGGTGCCGACCATGATGCGCTGCTCGCCCGGCGGCGTCGGTGGCGCGGGCGGTCTGGCCGCCTGCGCGGCCTGTGCCGCCGATGCGGCGGAAGCCGCCGCCGCCGCGTCCGCGTCGCTCTGCTGCGGAAGGGGCGCGCATGCGCCCAGAATCAGGGCCGCCGACACCGTCAATGCCGCGCGGGCACCTTGCATTTTTATGAACGTCATCCTGCGAATCACCTACGCCGACCCCATCTCAAAATTAGTCCGGGCTCTACCTTACCATCCCGCCGCGCATTCCTCGGATCGATGAGAAAAACGCCGCGCACATGCGACGACGCGGACGCCCTTCCGGTGCGCCCGCGTCGAGGAAAAGGGAGCTGATCCGGCGCTCAGGCCGCCGACGAGGTGTTGCTCATCGGCATTTCGATCCCGCGCCGCGCCATTTCGACGATCAGAAAGGTGCGCCGCGTGACGTGAAAGCGCGCGAGCAGATCGCTCGAATATTCCTTGGCGGTGTTTTCGCTGATGTTCATCTTGCGCGCGATCGCCTTGTTCGAGAGTCCCTGCAGCAGATAGCGCAGCGTCTCGGTGAGGCGCGGCGGCAGATCGAGCGATTCGACCGTCACGGCCGCATGCGGCGAGACCGGCTTCGGACTGTGGCCGCCCTTGCCGAGCACCGTGTTCGGCAGGTAGACGCGGCCATTGAGGATCGTCTTCAGCGCCTCGCGGAAGACGCCCGCGCCCTGCTCGCTGCCTTTGGAGATGAATCCGCACGCGCCGTTCTTGATGCACTCGAGCACGGTGTCGCGGTCATCCTGCGCCGACAGCATGATCGTCTGAACCTCGCGCTCTTCCTCGCGGATCCAGTTGAGCAGATCCATGCCGGTGGCGTGGCCGCGCAAATGGTAGTCGAGGAACATCAGATCGTAGTTGTTGGCGGAAAGCTTGGCTTTCGCCTGCTCGAATCCATCGGCTTCGTCGATTTCGAGCAGGGGCTCGTTCGCCAGGATGAGGCTTTTCATGGCGCTCCGGGTGAGCCCTTCGTCCTCTACCAGCAACACTGTTTTGAAATAGCCATTTTCCATTGCGACGCTCCGAGAACGGTTCAGATATTACGCGCGCCCCGGGTGACTTCCACCCCTCTTTCGCAGGGATAGGTTCGGCAGTCTCCCGGAAATTCCCGGCTTCCCCTCCCGTGCCGGGTTTAGCGAAAAGCACGTTCGGCCGACACTGGTGGCAATCGAATCAACCACGTAAGCCAATACGAGACTGGAGGATGAGATGTCAAGCCGTCTGGCCGACAACGAAAGCGAGTTCGCGTTGTGGCGTATCAAGCGGGCCCGCACCGGCGATGCATCGCGCCGCGTGCTGATCGCCCACAAGGACAAGTCGATCGGCGATTCGCTCGCCGTCCAACTCCGGCTGAAAGGCTTGCAGGTCATCCATTCGCAGGATTTGAAATCGGTGCGCACGCTGGCGCATAGCTGGCGGCCGCACGCGCTGCTCCTCGATACGAGTCTCGACAGCGATTCCGGCTACGTCTTTCTGCGCACGCTGCGCATGGACGCCGACGTCACCGGACGCCTGCTCGTCGCGATGAGCAACGTGTGGCCGGCCGATCCGGTGCAAACGCTCAAGGAAGCCGGCTTCGACGCCCACTGCCGCCGGCCTTGCGCGACCTGGCGCATCGTCGATCTCGTCGAATCGTTCTTTTCCATGCCGCTCACGCGCTGATACGCAAACTGGATGGAGGTGCCGCCATGAACAGGGATGCCTGCCTCGTCGCCGGGGGGAGATTGCCGGCAAATGCATCGCGCCTCCCGGCGCCCCGCGAGCGCGCCTGTGTCGAGGCGCGCGTCAGGCGGCGCCGCCGTCGCGCCGGACCGGGTTCGCGCCGGCTGCCATCACGAGCGACGCCTGTATTTCACTACCTGGCTCGATGACGGCGACGCCCGTGCCGGCCAAGCCGCGTGCCGCGAGATTGAAGCCGTCGCTCACATGCGAGACCGGTTCGACGCACAGATAGCCTGCTCCGGCCGGGCAATGCACGACGACGTGGCTCAGCGCGTCGTCGGCTTTCAGTTGGAGCGTGCGGCCATCGGCGTAGCGCAGCGTCGCGCGGCCGTTCCAGCCGCCCAGATAGCGCGTGTAGCCTTCCGCTTCCCGCACGTGGCGGTGCGCGGGCCGCTCGTCGGTCGGCTCGATGGCGATTTCCGCTTCGTGACGCCAGTGCGTCGTCGTATGGAGTTCGGCTTCCTGCGCGCCGAAGTACGGATGAAACCCGAGGCCGACCGGCATCGGACTCGACGAGCGGTTCACGACGCGCATCGACAGTCTCGCTCCGTCCGCGTTCGCCTCGATCATCTGCACGGCCTCGAAGGCCCACGGCCAGCCGTGTTCGCCCTCGCCGTGCACATAGCGCAGCACGACGCAATCCGCTTCCTGCAATTCGACGCCCCATGCCGCGAACTGGCCGAAGCCGTGCAGCGCGTGCGCCATGCCGGGAAACGTCGCGAGTTCGACCGCGGAACCATCCGGCGACGGAAAGCGCGCATCGCGCACACGATTGGAAAACGGCACGAGCGGATAGCTTCCGCCCTTCGGCCACGCGTCGCACGGCCAGCTCGCGACCGTCACCGGCGCGAGCCAGTCGTGCAGACCGCGCTCGTCCCGCGTGGCGAAGCGCGTGATGCGCCCGCCCGCCGCCGGCGCGATTTCGATCAGATGCGGCCCGCTCGAAATGCTCAGGCGCGGCTCGGCGTTCAACTCTACGACTTCACGGATTTTCGTCACGACGGGGCTTCGGTATGAAAAAGTCTGCGCGGCCGCATTCCGCGGCCGCGCCGGACATCACTGCTTCTGTTCCTTCACGCGCGACACGAGCTGCGTCGGGCTCACGAACTGCAGCGCGATCAGCACCCAGATCATCGTGATGGCCATGTAGATCATCGCCATCGCGTCGATGGATTGCGGCGCGCGCACGCCCGTCGAGAACACCGCGTAGTACAGCGCGACGACGAGCGTCTGGGTCGTCGGACCGGCGGTGAAGAAGGTCAGCTCGAACATGCCGATGGTCCGCACCAGCACGAGCAGTCCCGCCGCGAGCATGCCCGGCACGAGCAGCGGCAGCAGCACGTAGCGGAAATAGCGGAACGTGTTCGCGCCGAAAATGCGCGCGGCCGATTCCAGATTCGGATCGATCTGCTCGATGAACGGCGTCATCACGAGAATGACGAACGGCAGCGCCGGCACCAGGTTCGCGAGAATCACGCCGGTCAGCGTGCCCGCGAGATGGAACTTGTACATGACCGTCGCCATCGGGATGCCGTAGGTCACGGGCGGCACCATCAGCGGCAGCAGGAACACGAGCATCGCGAAACGCTTGCCGGGGAACTGCACGCGCGCGAGCGCATACGCGGCCGGCACGCCGAGCGCGATGGACAGCAGCACCACCGCGCCCACCACTTCGAGCGTCACGAGCAGCACGCTCGAAAGCTGGAAGTCGCTCCACGCCTGCGCGTACCAGTGCAGCGTGAAGCCCTGCGGCAGCAGCGTGCCGAACCAGCGCGTGGCCACCGAATTCACGGCCACCGTCGCGATCAGCAGCAGCACGTTGATGAGGAAGAAGGCCATCGTCGTCCAGACGAAGAACTTCCATAGCCTGTCGCGCAGGCTCCTTTGCTGTTTCATGTTCTTGCCGGTGCTTGGAGTCAGCGTGCCGGCCTGCCAGCCGGACGCCGCGCGGTTATCGGTCGTCATTATCCCTTGCCTCCCGTCACCGGACCCGTGTAGAAGAAGCGGCGCGCGCCGAGCATGCCGCCCACGACGAGCAGTTGCACGAAGCCCATCACGATCGCGATGGTCGAAGCGAGCGCGTAATCGTAGTTCTCGAACGCGGCCTCCGATGCGGCGATCGAGATCACGCGCGTGGGGCCGGCCGGTGCGCCGAGCAGCACCGCCGACGGAAACACCGAGAACGCTTGAACGAACGAGAGACACGCGGTCATCGTGAGGCCGGGCAGCAGGAGCGGCAGATAGATCTGACGGAACTGTTGCCACGGGCTCGCGCCGAGCGTCGCGGCGGCGCGTGCGAGCGTCGGGTCGATGCCCGTCACATACGACAGCGTCAGCAGGAACGCAAACGGGAAGCCCGACACGATCAGCGAAATCAGCACGCCCCAGTAGTTGTGCGTGAGCCGCACTTCATCGCCATACAGATGCAGCGCCTGCAACGCCTGCGGGAACCAGCCGTTCGGGCTGAAGTAGGTCAGCATGCCGTCGGCGATCAGCACGGTGCCGAGCGTCACCGGCACGACGAGCAGCGTCGTCACGAACTTCTGCCACGGCGACGTGCGGCGCAGCGCGAACGCGACCGGCACCGACACGCCCACGTTGATGATCGTCGCGGGCACGGCGAGCTTCAGCGTGACGACGATCGTCGGCCACATCGACGAATCGGTGAAGAACGTGACGTAGTTCGCCCAGATGCCGCCGCCGTTCATCGGATTGAAGGACAGCATCAGCCCGTACGCGAACGGATAGATGAACAGCGCGAGAATGAAAATGAGCGCCGGCGCGACGAGCCAGCCCTTCGGATCGCGCTGCGCGGGAAGCGCGATCATTTTTCTTCTCCGTAGACGAGCGTCTTCGACGGCGCGACGCGCAGCGAAATGCGCTCGCCTTCGCTGCATTCGCCCGCGATGCGCGCCCACAGCTTGCCGAACGCCGTGTTCACGATGATGAGCGAATCGCGGCCGCCGTATTCGACCACTTCGACGTGCGCATCGAATGCATTGTCGGCGCCGGGGGCAGCGCGCTCCATGTCCTCGGGACGCAGCGCGACGGACACGCGCTTGCTGTCGAAGCCTTCCATCGGCGTGCCGAGCAGCTTCACGCCGTTCGCGTTCACCGCGACCGATTCGCCCTGCGTGCCTTCGAGCGTCGCCTGCACGACATTCCGAAAGCCCATGAAACGCGCGACATGCAGGTTCTTCGGCCGCGAATAGACTTCCTTCGGCGACGCCACCTGTTGCACGACGCCCTCCTTCATCACGACGATGCGATCGGCCATCGAGAGCGCCTCGTCCTGATCGTGCGTCACGTAGATGGTCGCGCGCTCCAGCTTGCCGTGGATGCGGCGGATCTCGGCGCGCATCTCGATGCGCAGCTTGGTGTCGAGGTTCGACAGCGGCTCGTCCATCAGCACGAGCGGCGGCTCGATGACGATCGCGCGCGCGATCGCCACGCGCTGCTGCTGGCCGCCGGACAGCTGGCCGGGCAGCTTGGCGTCGTGGCCGATCAGCTGCACGAGCTGCAATGCGGCCTTCGCGCGCTTGGTCGCTTCCGCTTTCGACACGCCGCGCATCTTGAGGCCGAAGCCGACGTTATCCAGCACCGACATATGCGGAAACAGCGCGTAGTTCTGAAAGACCATGCCGAAGCCGCGCTTCTCGGGCGGCAGCACGTCGATGCGCTTGTCGTCGAGCCAGATGCCGCCGCCGGTCAACGGCTGCAATCCGGCGATGCAGTTCAGCGCGGTCGACTTGCCGCAGCCCGACGGCCCGAGCAGCGCGATGAACTCGCCGCGCTGGATATTCAGATCGAGGCCCTTCAACGCGGCGAGCTGCTGCCCTTCCGCATTGGTGAAGCTGCGCGAGACCGAGTCGAGGCGCAACTGCTCAAAAGTGTGCTTCATGACAATTTCCTGCGCTTTTTTGTACAAGCGGCGACGCTCCTCCGAGGGAACGCCGCCGTCTCATCACAGCGATACGCCAACTTACTTGGTCTTGGCCGCGCCGATTTCGCGATCCCACTTCTGGAACGCCGCGACCATCGCCTGCGCGTTGAGCGGCAGCACGTGCGGACGATCCGCCAGCAGCTTCGCGTACTCGGGCCGGCCGAACTTCTGGATCACTTCCTGGCTCTTCGCAGGCGCCATCGAGAGCGGCACGTCCTTCACCGCCGGACCCGGATAGAAGTAGCCATCGTCATAGGTCAGGGCCTGCTGCGCCGGCTCGAGCATGAAGTTCATCAGCTTGTAGAGCACGTCGAGCTTTTCCTTCGGCACGCCCTTCGGGATCACCATGTAATGCGCGTCGTTGACCCACGTCATGTTGTCGAACGCGCCGACCTTGAACTCCGCCGGCACGATGCCGAGCGCGCGCGGGTTGATGTCCCAGCCCGTCACGGTGACGGTCATGTCGCGCGTGCCTTCACCCAGTTCCTTCATCACGGCGGAAGTGCCGCCCGGGTAGTACGGGATGCAGTCGTTCAGCTGCTTGAGGAACGCCCAGGTCTTGTCCCAGCCGTTGACCGGGTCCATCGGGTCCTTGTCGCCGAGCACGTACGGCAGGCCCATCAGGAAAGTGCGCCCCGGACCGGAGTTGGCCGGACGCGCATAGATGAGCTTGTTCGGATGCGCCTTGCACCACGCGAGCAGCTGATCCGGCGTCTTCGGCACGTCGGTGACTTTGGCCGGGTTGTATTCGAGCAGCGGACCGGCCGGCATGTAGGTCACTTCGAGACCGTAGCCCTGCGCGATGTCCTGCATCTTGCGCGGGCCGGGCGCGTACTTGTCGAGCACGCCGGGGAACGCCTTCGACTGATCCGGCAGCAGCTTTTCCCACAGGCCTTGCTGAATGCCGGCCGCGAGCGCGTCGGTGCCGGTCACGACGAGGTCGATATCCGAGCGGCCCGCCGCCTGCATCGCCTTGATCTTGCCCGGCAGCTGCGGCGCGGGCGCGTTCGTGAAGGTGATGCTGGACACGAGGTTGGGATACTTGGCCTTGAACGCCTCGAAGCCCTTTTGCGTCAGTTGCAGATTGCCTGCGACGTCGACGATGTTGATCGATACGGGATCGGCCGCGCGCGCCGCGCTCATGCCGAATGCCGCGGTCACGGCGACGCAAACCGCCGCCAGTTTTACTGACAGTCCTGCCTTGAAAGCCATGTTGTCTCCTCACTTCTCTCGCAACCGTGGGTTGGGAAGAGGTCCGGTCGTATCGTCGATGTTGTCGATTGTGTCGATCGCCGGCCTGATTTTGCTTCGTTCTGTTTTATCGCGTGTTTTCGTGCGCGTGCGTCCTCGTTGCGGCTGGATGCTGAAAAATAGCCAACGCGGTTATAGGATGTCAAGCAAATCAGATCACGCCGAGGCTGTTACCGAAACAGCGCAGGCGCCCTTTTTCCTCTGCCGATAGCGCTTTGCAAGCTGTCTCGGGATATACCCCGAGCGCGTGTTACCTCGCTGTTTAACCGCGTTTAACCGCGGGTTTCCCGTTAGTTTTCGCTGGCTATCGTTGCTTGCTGACGACTTCGTCGAACGCGAGAAGTCTGCGCGCTTCCCGTGCGATGACAGGCAGCGAAGCGTCGGGCGACGCACTCAGCAGCGGCAGGATCGGACCCATGTCGGCGATGCCGGAAAGCGTCACGGCATCGTGCAGCACGCGAATCAGGGAGATGTCGTCGCGCAGCGTTTCGAGCGGCAGGAAGTGGTCGTGCAGCGCTTTGCCTTCATCCATGCGGCCGTCCTTCGCGGCGCGCAGAAGCGCCATCACCGCGTGCGGCGCGATGCATCCCGAGCCGGTCGTCCAGGAGGCGAGACCGAAGTCGCGCGTGTGGATCAGCGCCGGACGCTCGCCCATGCCCGACACGACCTTCGATGCCGGCACGCATTCGAGCAGGCGACGCAGATAGCCGTCGTCGGCCGGATCGGCGCGGACGATCGCATATTTCACCGCGAGCAGCGTGCCTTCGTCGACGAGCGCGGCGAGCGTATCGACGTCGATGTAGCCCTCGCTCTTGATATAGAGGGTGAACGGCATGCCCGCGACATCGACGAGGCGCCTGAGACCATCGGCGACGCCCTGCGATGTCGTGAAGCCCGCGAGCGGGAGAATCATCGCGGTGCGGTAGTCCGTCTGCGCGAGGATGCGCGACTGATCGAGCATCTTGCCGTAGTCGGGGCCGATGGCCGGAATGACGCGCGTGTGCGGACCGGCGAGTTCGGCCAACATGTCAAGCAACTCGCGATATTCGCTGACGGCGACGTGATACAGATTCGCGTTGCCGCCATACAGCAACGTGCGCACGCCGCCCGCCTCGATATGCGCGATGAGCTTGCGGTTCTGGTCCGGATCGAGCGAATAATCCGCGCGCCGCGCCAGAGGCGGCACGGCCAAGACGGTTTCGGAGAACTCGCTGACGACGATGGGATCGATGTTCATGGCGCCTCGCTGGATCGGTGAGAGAGTCACCGAAATTAGCAAGATGGCCAAAAGTTGTCAAACAACTTTGCCCGGACTCGAAACTTTTAGCGCGCCGCGATCAAGGTTGTGTGACAACTGCCGCGAGCCTGGTCAGTTGCCGAACATGCGGTCGACGGCATTCTCGAGATGCGCTCGCATCGCCTTTCCGGCGCGGGCGGGATCACGCGCGCGGATTGCTTCGAGCACGTCGAGATGCTCCCGTTGCACGAGCCGCTGGCGTTCCACTGTCTTGACGAACGAGAGATTGCGCGACAGGTTCATGCTGAACTCGACCTGTTCCTCGATGAACGACAGCACCGTGATGAAGAACTGATTCTTCGACGCCCGCGCGACGGCGAGATGGAACGCGAAATCGTCCTTTGCGCCGATGCCCTGCTGCGCTTCGACGATGCGTTCGAGCCGGTCCCACGCGTCCTGAATCGCGCGGATGTCGTCTTCGTCGGCCTTGATGGCGGCGAGCTCGGCCGCGCCG
This sequence comes from Caballeronia calidae, assembly GCF_900044055.2. GTDB lineage: Bacteria > Pseudomonadota > Gammaproteobacteria > Burkholderiales > Burkholderiaceae > Caballeronia > Caballeronia calidae. The sequence goes on from NZ_FCOX02000008.1 coordinate 104,359, forward strand.
GACTCCGTCACCACGCGAAATTCGTAGCAACGGCGGATGTCGGACAGCGTTTCGAGCGGCGCGAAGCGGCGCACGTCCGGATCGGGGCGGCGTCCGACGATCGTCCCCGAGCCGCGCCGCGTCACGATGATGCCGTCCGCGCGCAGCCGCGCCAGCGCCTCGCGCACGGTCGGACGCGAGGTCGCGAAACGTTCGGCGAGTGCGTGCTCGGTGAGGAGCCGGTCGCCTTCCTTGAACTCACCTTCGATGATGCTGTTGAGGATGTCGCTGTAGATCCGGTCGGCGAGTCCGGATGACTTACGCTCGTTCATGTTCGCGCGGGACGTGCTTGTCAGGGTGGTCAACGATTGTAAGGCAGATTTTTCGCCCAAAGATGGGCGACCGCGTGTCAAAAAAAAATCGGTCGACGCAATCGCTGCGTCGACCGATCCGGATCGCCCTGATGCTACGTCAGGCGATTACCACGGCATTACCACTGATGACCGGCCCCGATGGTGAAGCCGACGTTGCCGGAACTGCTGGTGTTGCCCGATGCCTTCACGACCCACTTGTCGTCCTGCGTGACATACGAGATGCCGATTGCCGCACCGGAGGCACCCGCGTAACGCGCACCCGCGATCGCCACCATGGTCTTGCCGGGAGTCGTAGGCTGCGGCAATCCTGCGGCGGCCATCGCGGCGGCGATACCGCCGTAGGCCGTTTTCGACACGTCGTTGATCTGGCTCTGCACGCCGGCGATGCGCGAATCGGTATAGCTTTGCGATTGCGCCGCCGCCAGATTCAGTTGACGGACGTTGACCGCGTCGGTGGCCTGCGTACCGTCGGCGACGTTCGTGATCTGACGCTCGTTGCCCGCCGATCCCACCGACACCGTGTTGACGCGGTCCGCCACGGAATTCGCACCCAGCGCGACGGAGTTGTCGGCGGTCGCGCTCGCGTTTGCGCCCATCGCGGTGGCGTGCGCGCCCGTCGCGCTGGCGGCTTCGGTGTCGCGATTGCCCTGCGCGGCGAACATCGGATTGCCGCCGGTCTCGGCGATGTTCGTCACGCGATCGATCGCGGCGTTCATCTGGTTCACGTTCACGGCATCGGTGCCCGCAACGCCTTCCCCGACGTTGTGAATCGTCGTGTTGACCGTGCCGTCGCCGAGCGTGAGGCTCGAGTAGTCGGTAGTGCCGTCCGCTTTGGTGTCGTACGTCACGGCCGTCTTCGACGAGCCATCGCCATTGATGAGCCCGGCCTGCTTCAACTGGGACACGTTGACTGCGTCCGTATCTGCCGTGCCGGCGGCGACGTTGGTGATCTGACGCTCCGCGCCCTTCGCACCGACCGACACGCTGTTGTCCCGATCCGCCACCGAGTTCGAACCCAGCGCGACGGCGTTGTTCGCCGCAGCCTGGGCGTTGCCTCCGATCGCGACGGATTCCGTACCGGTCGCCGACGAATCGTTCAACGTCGAGTTGGCGTGGAAGTACGTGATGCCACCACCCTCGTTGATATTGTTCAGCGTGTTGTTGATCGTGGCGATGTTGGCGGTGTTCTGCGTCACGCGGTCATCGAGATTCGTCAACGCACCACCGACCGTGTTGTACGTCGAGTTGTCCTTGAACGTGTAGGTCGGCGGCGTGACCTTGCCGTCTGCGTCGACCGATGCGCCGCCGCCCAGAGCGTCCGCGGTGCTTTGCGCGGTTGCAAAGAGTTGCGAGCCGTTGATCGCTTCGTGGCTCGTGGCGTCGACCTTGCCGTTGGCCACGTTGTCGATCGTCACCTGGGCCGCGGGATCCTCGGCATGCAGCGTGATCCTGGTGCGCGACGGATCGTCGTAGGTCACCGTGTTCGCGAGGCTGGTCGAGATCGTCGACGTCAACTGCGAGACGTTGACGGCGTCCGTCGAATCGATGCCTGCGGCGACGTTCGTGATCCGGCGTTCCGCATCCGGCGCACCGACCGACACCGTGTTCGCCTGATCCGCCACGGAGTTCGAGCCGAGCGCGACGGAATTGTCCGCCGACGCCACCGCCGCGCCACCGATCGCCACCGATTCCGCGCCCGTCGGGGACGAATCCGCCAGTGTCGAGTTGGCGTGGAAATACTTGATGCCGGTGTTGTAGATGGTGCTCAACGACGTGTTGATGGTGGTGATGTCGTTGGTGTTCTGCGTCACGCGGCCGTCGAGGTTCGTCAGCGCGTCACCGACATTGTCGAACGTCGAGTTGTCCTTGTCTGTGAACGTGTAGCTCGGCTTGACGATCTTGCCGTCTGCGTCGACCGATGCGCCGCCGCCCAGAGCGTCCGCGGTGCTTTGCGCGGTTGCAAAGAGTTGCGAGCCGTTGATCGCTTCGTGGCTCGTGGCGTCGACCTTGCCGTTGGCCACGTTGTCGATCGTCACCTGGGCCGCGGGATCCTCGGCATGCAGCGTGATCCTGGTGCGCGACGGATCATCGTAGGTCACCGTGTTCGCGAGGCTGGTCGAGATCGTCGACGTCAACTGCGAGACGTTGACGGCGTCCGTCGAATCGATGCCTGCGGCGACGTTCGTGATCCGGCGTTCCGCATCCGGCGCACCGACCGACACCGTGTTCGCCTGATCCGCCACGGAGTTCGAGCCGAGCGCGACGGAATTGTCCGCCGACGCCACCGCCGCGCCACCGATCGCCACCGATTCCGCGCCCGTCGGGGACGAATCCGCCAGTGTCGAGTTGGCGTGGAAATACTTGATGCCGGTGTTGTAGATGGTGCTCAACGACGTGTTGATGGTGGTGATGTCGTTGGTGTTCTGCGTCACGCGGCCATCGAGGTTCGTCAGCGCGTCACCGACATTGTCGAACGTCGAGTTGTCCTTGTCTGTGAACGTGTAGGTCGGCGGCGTGACCTTGCCGTCGGAGTCCACCGATGCGCCGCCGCCCAGAGCGTCCGCGACGCTTTGCGCGGTTGCAAAGAGTTGCGAGCCGTTCACGGCTTGCAGACTGTTTTCGTTCACCGCGCCGGGGGCCACGTTGTCGAGCGTCACGGGCGTTCCGAGCGTGCCGAATGTCACGCTCGTGTGATCCGGAGTGTCGTATTGAACCGTGTTGCTCAGCGCGACCGACAGCGAACTGACGCCCGTCGACAGGGAGCCGACGGCGGTCGAGGTCGAGGTCGACAACGTGTCGATGCCGGTGGACAGGGAGATCACCGCAGTCGAGGTGGACGCCGACAGTGTGTCAATGCCCGTTGACAGGGAGGCAATGTTGGACGTCGCCGTGCTCAACCCCGTCGATAGGGAGGCGACGCTCGAGGTTACCGTGCTCAGGCCGGTGGAGGTCGAGCTGGACAATGAGTCGAAACCCGTCGACAGCGAATTGACGCCCGACGTTACCGTGCTCAGACCCGTCGACAGCGAACCTACGTCGGAGGTTACCGTGCTCAGGCCGGTCGAGAGCGAGCCTACGTCGGAAGTTACCGTGCTCAGGCCGGTCGAGAGCGAATTGACGCCCGAGGTCACCGTGCTCAAGCCCGTCGACGTCGAAGTCGACAGCGATGCAAGACCCGACGTCACCGTACTCACGCCGGTCGACAGCGAACCCACATCGGACGTCACCGTGCTGAGCCCCGTCGAGAGCGAGTTGACGCCCGAGGTCACCGTGCTCAAACCCGTCGAGGTCGAAGTCGACAGCGACGCAAGACCCGACGTCACCGTACTCACGCCCGTCGACAGCGAACCCACGTCGGACGTCACCGTGCTCAGGCCCGTCGACAGCGAATTGACGCCCGAGGTCACCGTGCTCAAGCCCGTCGACGTCGAAGTCGACAGCGATGCAAGACCCGACGTCACCGTGCTCACGCCCGTCGACAGCGAACCCACATCGGACGTCACCGTGCTCAGGCCCGTCGAGAGCGAACCCACGTCGGAGGTCACCGTGCTCACGCCCGTCGAAAGCGAACCCACGTCGGACGTCACCGTGCTCAAGCCCGTCGAGAGCGAGCCCACGTCGGACGTCACCGTGCTCAGGCCCGTCGAAAGCGAACCCACGTCGGACGTCACCGTGCTCAGGCCCGTCGACGTCGAAGTCGACAGCGATGCAAGACCCGACGTCACCGTACTCACGCCCGTCGACAGCGAACCCACATCGGAGGTCACCGTGCTCAAGCCCGTCGACAGCGAGCCCACGTCGGAGGTCACCGTGCTCAAGCCCGTCGACGTCGATGTCGACAGCGACGCAAGACCCGACGTCACCGTACTCACGCCCGTCGACAGCGAACCCACGTCGGAAGTCACCGTGCTCAGCCCGGTCGACAGCGAACCCACGTCGGACGTCACCGTGCTCAGCCCGGTCGAAAGCGAACCCACGCTGGACGTCACCGTGCTCAGCCCCGTCGAGAGCGAGCCCACGCTGGACGTCACCGTGCTGAGCCCTGTCGACAGCGAACCGACTTTGGACGTCACGGTGCTCAAGCCCGTCGAGGTCGAAGTCGACAACGAGCTTATCTTGCCATCGAGACTGGAGAACACATCGTAGAGCTGCCCGCCGTTGACGGCTTCCTGGCTGCCAGCACTAGTGTCCCCGTCCCCCAGCCCTGTGATCTTGTATCCATTGGCATTGATGCCCGAGCCGACAGATAAGGCCCCACTGATGTTGGTTTGCTGCGCGGTCACGGCAACCGTCGTAATTCCGGAAGCCGTAGTGATGGACAAGCGGTCCGCCCCTGCGGTGCCTATCTTGATCGTGTTGCTGTCGACGGCTAATGCATAAGCGCCGGCCGAACCGAGTGTGGTGAACGCCATAAAACCCGTGCCGGCCTTACTCGCGTCATCGCAGTCAGTGCCGAACTGCGGACCCGCAGCCGACGACATAAAGCAGTTCTGATTTCCGGTGCCGAAGGTGCCAATGGCATAGCCGTTCGACGGTCCCACCGCCTGCGCCCCCCCTGCCCCCAACGCCGCCGCAGCAGCAGCCACCGCCACCACTGACTTCCGTGCACCCTTCCCCTTTGTCCGGGTATTTTCAGACACGACGACCCACTCCCCCTGCGCCTGACTCCAAACCACCTTATGCGTTCTATTCATAAAAAAAGCCTCAAAAATTCAAATTTCTCAAAATGCAATATCACGGCGTAAAACGCCTGCTCGTCAGCGCAGAGACAAACAGTTTGTCGCGGAGAACCTACCGGTGCCGATGTGGAAGAAATGATGCAAACCCCGGCTTAAATAACTTGCCAGAGAGCACGAATCCAACACCGTTTTTGGTATTGCTTATCTCAGAAAGAGCGGGTTATCCTGACCGAGAATTGATGCCGCACGATTGCCGCGCAATTCTTGGTTTTTCTTTGACTTTTTTCAATTGAGGAATTCTTAAAATCGAGTGTAAAAATGCTCGATTCCTAGATGGTCGCAAGGCTTCTTCATCAAATCCGAATACATTTAGCTGCTCAACGGCAGTTAAAATACCCAATTAGCGATATTGGCAGTCAATTCATAAATATAGATGCCAAAACGCAAACAAATTATTGGCGCTGACGCAGTGAAACAAGCCACTGATATTTGAAAAGTCTGAAGCCGAGAAACCCATTCGGTTTCGTTTGGCGTTCATGGCCACGACTCAGGAGAGCGGTCATGTAATCGCGAAAAGGCAATAAAAATGTCGGCGGTCGCTGTTGATGCCAGAGCCCACGCTGCCCGTTGAGCGAATCGGGCAGCAAGCCAGTGGCCGTCCGCTGTGGGGGCAATCGCCATGAATGGCAATTCCGTGTCGTGAGCCTGCCCGGTCGATAGTTCGAGCGTCTTGAAAGACAGGCGCCGCTCTACGACAACGCCAGCGCCGCTCAAGGCCCTCTGGCAGCGACACGTACGCGCAAGCCCCCACCGGCAAGTCGTCAGCCACGATCCGTCGATTGCGCCAGGGTTGATGCGACCGGGCACGCGTCAGACCGCGGCCCGAAAAACCTGGGGCGGCTCAGAAAATCCCCCCGAGCGCCTAGGTTCCCCGCACCCCACCGCCCGATCGCGCCACAGCCGCCGGCAGATCGAATCGAAACGTGGTCCCCGCACCCTCGCCATCGACCAATCGAATCTGGCTGCCGTGCAACTGCAGCATGCGCTGCACGATCAGCAGGCCCAACCCTCCCCGATGCGCGCCACCCGATGCGAACGGCCGCTGAAAGAGCGCATCGCGCATCGCGGGCGGAATGCCTGGTCCCGTGTCGCTGACGGTGACCTCGACTCGGTCGGCAGGATCGCCCGCATTCGCGAGCGTCACTTCCACCAGCCCTTGCGCGGGGGTATGCCGGATCGCGTTGTCGAGCAGGTTCGTGAGCACGCGCTCGATCATGGCCAGGTCCGCCATCACGACGGCCAGGCGCGGCGCGATCCGCGCGTTGAGTCGCACGCCGCGCGATTGCGCCGGCAACTCGAACTTCTCGAACACATCCTGCACGAGATCGGCCAGCGAGAACGGTTCGGCTTCCGGCGCGACCATGCCGTGTTCCAGCTTCGCAAGCTCGAACAGCGACTGTGCGAGACGGCCGACCTTCGCGCTCTGCGCGAGCGCGATCGACAGATAGCGGCGGCGGTCCGCCTCGCCGAGCGTGTCCGACTTGAGCGCAAGCGTCTCCAGATAGCCATGCAGCGACGACAGCGGCGTGCGCAGATCGTGCGAAATATTGGCGACCATCTCGCGCCGCTCGCGATCCTGCCGGCCGAGCTCGCGCCATTGCTCGCCGATTCGGTCCGCCATCTGCGCGAAGGCGCTCTCGAGCACGACGATCTCATCGCGCTCGTCGGCGCGTGGATCGGGTCCGTCGTCGAGGGGCATCGATGGCAACGGCGGTTCCGTGGGCGCGCCGCGCGCGTCGAACTTGCGCATCGCTTCGGTCAGGCGGCGCAGCGGCCGCGTGACGAGCCCGAATGCGACCACGCCCGCGACGAGGCCGAGCAGCGTGACGAGCCCCATCGACGCGAGCGTGGTGCGCAACACCGTGCTCGCCGATGCCTTCGCCGCGAGCGCATCATGCTCCTCGCCGAGCAGCACGACATAGACGTAGCCGAACGGCGGCTTGCCCGGCGCCGCGAGCGGCGCGGCGCTGAAGACCTTGCGCGTGTCGATGCTGCGCGGATCGTCGCCCGGAATCGGCAAGGGATCGCCGTTCAGGAACGCGCGCACCGGCGCGAGATCGATGTGATCGCGCTTCAGGTGCCCGGGCGGCGCATCGTCGGCGCGGATGCGGCCCGCGGCATCGAGCAGATAGACCTCGACGCTCGGGTTCACCACCATCAGCTGACTGAAGAGACGGCGCACGGCGGGGGCGTCGATGTCGTTCGCATCGGCGAGCGCGCCATCACGCGCGATATGCGCCGCGAGCCCGCGCGACAGGCTTTGAATGACCTCCTTCTCGCGCAGATCGCTCGCGCGGATCTGCAGCCACGCCGACGCGCCGCAACAGGCGAGCAGCAGCACGCAAAACACCGCGAAGAGCCGTTGCGACAGCGTGAGCTTCACGGCGCCGCGTCCTTGCCTTCCGGCGCCGGGGTCGCGAGCTTGTAGCCGTGGCCCCACACGGTGAGGATGCGTTTCGGGTCCGCCGCGTCCCTCTCCACCTTCGCGCGCAACCGGTTGATATGCGTGTTCACGGTGTGCTCGTAGCCTTCGTGCCGATAGCCCCACACCGCGTTGAGCAGGTCCATGCGCGAGAACACCTTGCCCGGATGACGCGCGAAGTGATAGAGCAGATCGAATTCGCGCGGCGTGAGCTCGATGCGCGCGCCATCGACCCATGCTTCGCGCGCGAGCGGATCGATCGCGATGCCCGCCACTTCGATACGCCCCGCATCGAGCCGCGAATCTTTCGCGACCGCATCGACGCGGCGCAGCAGCGCCTTCACGCGCGCGACGAGTTCGAGTACCGAGAACGGCTTCGCGAGATAGTCATCGGCGCCGAGCTCGAGGCCGAGAATGCGATGCACCTCGCTCGAACGCGCGCTCGTGATGATGATCGGCGTATAGCGCGTCATCGCGCGCGCGCGGCGGCAGATTTCGAGGCCATCGACGCCCGGCAGCATCAGATCCAGAATCAGCGCATCCCAGCCGCCCTGTTCGAGCAGACGCAGACCTTCTGCGCCATCGGCGCTATGCACGACTTCATAGCGCTCGTCGCGCAGATTGAGACTCAGCACATCGGCGATATGCACGTCGTCTTCGACGATCAGAATGCGTTTCGGATGATCCATGAGCGAATGTCATCGACGGACAAGGAACGATGCGCGCGCTGTCCGCAAAACTGAACACGCGCGTATGTGCCATTGTGCAGAAAAGCCCGCGGCCAAGTATCACATTTAATTTAACTTTCGGTGAGGACTCGGGGATACACGCGCGCCTACGATGCGGCTAATCCACCCGATAACGAGGTTCGCATCATGCCGACACGCCGCCGTTTTCTCCTGACGGGCACCATGGCCGCCACCGCCGCGTTCGCATTGGGCGGACGACTGCGCGCGCTCGCGGCCGGCGCACAGCCGCGGGCATCGTCGCAGGAGCAGTTTGAAATCGTCCATCCCGATGACGAATGGCGCCGCCTGCTGACGCCAGCGCAATACGACGTGCTGCGCCGCGAAGGCACCGAGCGCCCTTACACGAGCCCGCTGAACGGCGAGCATCGCGCGGGCACGTTCAGTTGCGCGGGCTGCAAGCTGGCGTTGTTCTCGTCGCGTACCAAGTTCGACAGTCACACGGGCTGGCCGAGCTTCTGGGCGCCGCTCGATCATGCGGTCGCGACGCGCATCGACAGTTCGTTCGGCATGGCGCGCACCGAAGTGCATTGCCGGCGCTGCGGCGGTCATCTGGGACACGTCTTCGATGACGGTCCGAAGCCCACCGGCCTGCGCTACTGCATGAACGGCATCGCGATGGACTTCACGCCGGACGCGGCCTGAATCGCGTTCACAACGATCAACCTCGACCCGACATCATCATGCTGCTCATCGTTCTTGCCTATCTCGGCGGCGCGCTGACGATCCTCAGTCCGTGCATCCTGCCCGTGCTCCCGTTCGTCTTCGCGCGCGCGGATCAGCCCTTCGTGAAAAGCGGCCTGCCCTTGCTGGCGGGCATGGGCCTGACCTTCGCGGCCGTGGCGACGCTCGCTGCGGTCGGCGGCGGCTGGGTCACGCAGGCGAATCAATACGGCCGCTGGGCCGCGATCGTCCTGCTCGCGGTGTTCGGTCTCACGCTGCTCTTGCCGCGCCTCGCCGAGCGCGTGATGCATCCGCTCGTCAGCGCGGGCAATCGGCTCACGGCATTCGCGCAACGCGGCGATGGGCAAACTCGCATCGGCGGATCGTTCCTGCTCGGCATCGCGACGGGCCTCTTGTGGGCGCCCTGTGCGGGCCCGATCCTCGGCCTCGTGCTGACGGGCGCGGCGCTGAACGGCGCGAGCGCCGGCACGACGCTGCTGCTGCTCGCCTATGCGGCCGGCGCGGCGACATCGCTCGCGGTGGCGTTGCTGATCGGCGGACGCGTATTCGCCGCGATGAAGCGCTCGCTCGGCGCGGGCGAATGGGTGCGGCGCGGCATCGGCGCGGCGATGCTCGTCGGCGTCGTGGCGATCGCGCTCGGGCTCGACACCGGCGTGCTCGCCCGCGTATCGACGGTGGCGACATCGGGCATCGAGCAGCAGCTCGTCGACAAGCTGTCGAATCGCAATGGCGCGATGATGATGTCGTCGGTTAAAAGCAATGAAGCACCGGCCATGATGCGCGCAAGCACCGAACCGCCCCAATCCGCGAACCCCGCGCCGCTGCCCGTGGAAGGCACGCTGCCGCCGCTCGATGGCGCCGTGCAATGGCTCAACTCGCCGCCGCTCACGAAGGAAGCGCTGCGCGGCAAGGTCGTGCTCGTGGATGTCTGGACGTATTCATGCATCAACTGCCTGCGCACGCTGCCCTATCTCAAGAGCTGGGCGCAGAAGTACCGCGATCAGGGGCTCGTCGTGATCGGCGTTCATGCGCCGGAGTTCGCGTTCGAGCGCAACGTCGATAACGTGAAGCAGGCCGTTCACGATCTCGGCATCGACTATCCCGTCGCGATCGACAACAACTATGCGATCTGGCGCGCGTTGAACAATCAGTACTGGCCGGCGCACTATTTCATCGACGCGCAGGGCAACATCCGCTATCACCACTTCGGCGAAGGCGATTACGCGCACTCCGAGCATGTGATCCAGCAACTGCTCGCCGAAGCGGGCCACGGCGCGGCGCCCGCCATGACGATGACCGCGAAGAGCGCCGGCGAGCGCATCGGCGAAGGCGCGATGATGCAGGCCGATAACGCGGACATGCGCTCGCCGGAAACGTATATCGGCTATGAGCGCGCGGAGCAGTTCATGTCGCCGGGCGGGGAAACGCGCGACCGCACCCACGACTATGCCGCGCCGACATCGCTCGACGTCAACGACGGGGGCCTCGCGGGCGCATGGCGAGTCGGCGCCGAGCATGCGACGCTCGAAGGCGCGACGGGGCGCATCGTGTATCGCTTTCACGCGCGCGATCTGCATCTCGTGCTCGGGCCGTCGAAGGACGGCAAGCCCGTGCGCTTTCGCGTGAGCATCGATGGCGCCGCGCCGGGCGCATCGCACGGCAGCGACGTGCAGGCCGACGGAAGCGGCACCGTCACCGAAGAGCGCCTCTATCAGCTGGTTCGGCAAACGGGTCCTGTCGCGGACCGCACGTTCACGATCGAATTTCTCGATCCCGGTGTCGAAGCCTACGCATTCACGTTCGGTTGAACGAGACTTACGGAGCAAACAGATATGTCCAAGACCACCAGCAGGACTTTCAAGGCCGCGAGCGTGGCCGTGCTGTTCGCAGGCGCGTTCGCGTTGCAGCGCGCCGCGCATTCGAGCGAGGAAGCGGTGAAGATCCCGCCACCCGCGCGCGATGAAACCGCAGGCGCCGTGCACACTGAAACCGCCGTGTTCGCGGGCGGTTGCTTCTGGGGCGTGCAAGGCGTGTTTCAGCATGTGCGCGGCGTGAAGGAAGCGATGTCGGGCTATGCGGGCGGCGCTGCGAACACGGCGCAATACGAGCGCGTGAGCGAAGGCGATACCGGTCATGCCGAATCGGTGCGCATCACCTACGACTCGGCGCAGGTCACCTACGGCAAGCTGCTGCAGATCTTCTTCTCGGTCGCGCACAACCCGACCGAGCTGAACCGTCAGGGCCCGGATCACGGCACGCAATATCGCTCGGCCGTGTTTCCGACGAACGCGGCGCAGCGCGAGATCGTCGACGCGTATATCGCGCAGCTCGACAAGGCGCACGTGTATGGCGACAAGATCGTCACGAAGATCGAGGACTACAAGGGCTTTTATCCGGCGGAGGGCTATCACCAGAACTATTTGACGGACCATCCGGAAAGCCCGTATATCGCGATCAACGATCTGCCCAAGGTGGCGAATCTCAAGCAGATGTTTCCGGATGCGTACCGTCAGGACGCGGTGCTCGTGGCGGGCGCGTCCAGATAGGCGTCGAGGATCGCGAGCACGTCGGGCATGTTGCGTCGGCCGAAGCCGAGACGAAAATGCGCGTCGCCGTGATCGATCAGCGTCGAAGGCAGCAGCAAGACGCCGGTGCGTTCGAGCAGTTCGGCGCAGAACTGCTCTGCGTGCCCGCGCTTCAATCGCACGAAGCCGATCGTGCCCGCGCGCGGACGATGCCATGCGAAGCGGTCCGCATGACGCGCGAAGAAGTCGTCGAGCAGGCGCAGATTCGCGCGCACGATCGACACATTGCGTTCGATGAGCGCATCGGTGTGACGCACCGCGATCGTCGAAAGATATTCGCTCGGCGCGCTATTGCTGATGGTGAGATAGTCCTTGAACGTGCTCATGCGCTCGAGCACGTGCGCGTTTTTCGTCGCGATCCAGCCGAGGCGCAGACCCGCGAGTCCGTGCGTCTTGGAGAGCGCACCGAGCGAGATCGCGCGTTCGTACACGTCGCAGGCGGCGGGTAGGCGATCGGCGGGATCGTGCTCCAGCCCGCGATACACCTCGTCGCTGAAGAGCCATAGTCCGTGCCTGCGCGCGAACGCGACGATCGCGTCGAACGCGTCGCGCGACGGCAGATAACCGGTCGGGTTATGCGGCGCGCAGATCACGAGCGCGCGCGTCGCGGGCGTGACGAGCGTTTTCAGTTCGTCGGGATCGGGCGCCCAGCCCGCTTCCTCGCGCGCCTTCCACGGCGAAACGCTGACACCGAGCGCCTCGGCCACCGAGTAATGGGACTGATAACCGGGCATATGCACGATCACGTGATCGCCCGGCGCGAGCATCGCGTTCATGAACGAATAGATCGCTTCCTGCGCGCCCGTGTGCACGATGATTTCATCATCGCGGATGTTCTCGTACAGCGTCGCGAGCCCGCGACGCAGCGCCGGCGCGCCGGGATATTCCGTGTAGCCGAGCCAGGTCTCGCGCAATCCGTCGAGCGCGTTCGGCTCATGAGCGAGCAAGTCGCCGATCGACATCGATTCGGGATCGGAACTGCACAGCAGATGCCGGGCGGTGAATTCGTGCCGCGCGAAGTAGCGTTCGAGCTTGAAGGGATTCGGTTGCATGGCGTCGCTTGATCGTGAATGGAGAAAGCCTTAGTCTGCCCTTGGCCGGCGCATTCAAACAGCTAAACTTTCTAATTTCGATTAAGGAACGCTAATGCTCGACTATGCCTTGCTCGATGCGCTCGCCGCCGTCGTACGCACCGGTTCCTTCGAGCGCGCGGCGCGGGAGCTCAATGTCACGCCATCGGCCGTGTCGCAACGCGTGAAGCTTCTGGAAGAGCGCGTGGGAAGCCTGCTCGTCAAGCGCGGCCAGCCGTGCGAGGCGACGGCATCGGGCGCGCTGCTGTGCCGCCACACCGAGCGCGTGCAATTGCTCGAAGCGGAACTCGGCGGACGCATGCCTTCTTTGCCGGGCGCGCCGAGCGAGCGCCGCGCCAAGCTGCGCATCGCGGTGAACGACGACAGCATGAGCACCTGGTTCATCGATGCCGCCGCGGACTTCTGCATCGAGCGCGAATTGCTGCTCGATCTCGTCGTCGACGATCAGGACCACACCGCGCAGCGCATACGCGAAGGCGACGTGCAAGGCGCGATCACCACGCTGGCCGAGCCCGTTCCCGGCTGGCGCGCGATGAAGCTCGGACGCATGCGGTATCGCGCGGTGTGCTCACCGGCGTACTTCGCGCGTCATTTCGCGGACGGCCTCACGCGGGACGCATTGCGCCGCGCGCCATGCGTGAATTTCAACGAAAAGGACGAGTTGCAGAAGCGCTTCATCAGGCGCGTGAGCCGCGCGGATATCGAGCCGCCCGCGCATGTCGTGCCGCATGGCGAAGGTTTCATGCGCGCGTGCACGTCCGGTCTCGCATGGGGGATGTGTCCGCAACGGCTCGTCGCGCGGCAGTTCGAAAGCGGCGAGCTCGTGGAATTGCAGCCGGGTTCGCGCTTCGACGTGGATCTTTACTGGCAGAGCTGGCGTCTCGCGCTCGGCTGGCTCGACGATTTCAGCGCGATGCTGAAGCAGCGCGCCAGATCGCTTCTCGATTGAGCGTCACGCCTCGGTGGTCTCGAACGAATCCACCCGATCGCGATAGAACGCCAGATGATCTTTGATCGACCCGACAGCCTCGTATGGCGCCTCATAGCACCACACCGCATTGGTCGCCTTCTGTCCGCCCGCAGGGATGCTGTAATAGCTGCATTCGCCCTTGTAAGGGCAATATGTGGTGTGCGACGTGCGTTCGAGCCGCGACATGTCGACGTCCTTGCGCGGCACATACAGCACTTCGGGATACGATGCCTCGCGCAATGAGAGCGCGTCGGTCGTATCGGCGATCACATGCCCGCCCGCCTTCACGATCACGCGCGAGGGACTGCGCGCAATCGTGATCGGATGATCGGGGCCGGGAATCCTGACGGCTTTATCCATGAGTGTCTTCCTGCGAACGAGCGGAAGAAACGATGGTAGCGCCGTTGCGCATCATGCGCAGAACTCGCCCCGGCCCTGCGACGTCAGTGGCCGAAATAGACCGGCTTGGTGCCGTCGTTGTTCATCGGCCGCGTCATGCGCATGCCCGACACCGACCTGCCGCCGGCCGCGCCGCCGTATGAGTTCATGTCGGCCTTATAGGCGTTGTCGGACTGGCCGTTCTGGCGCGATGCACGGCCTTCGGCGGCCTGGATATCCGACGGATACGAGGTTTGATCCGAGCGCGACGGATCATAGCCCGCGGCTTCGACCTGCCGCATATCCTGCTTCACCTGACCACGGGTGAGCGAGGAATCGGTTTGCGCATATGAGAGCGCCGGCGCCACCACTACAGCGGCGATGGCCACGGCCTTGACGAATGATTTCATGGTGAACCTCCGGTTTGTGGGGCTACGCACAGAGTTTTCTGTGCGCGCTCCATAAATCAGCATCGCGCGTGCCCGACCGCGCCCGGTTCACCGCTGCATCCGCGCGTTACGGAGCCTTGCTCTCGATCGCCTTGACGAGCGCGTGCAGCACGCGGTTCGCGGGCGTCGGCACGCCGAGCGCTTCGCCGCGCCGCACGATAAGCCCGTTCAGATGATCGATCTCGCTCGTCTTGCCGCGCGCGAGATCCTGCGCCGTGGACGAATACTGGTTCGGCATCGTCTCCGCGATACGGCGCACGGCGGCATCGACATCGCCGGGAATCGTCACGTTGTCGGCTTTGGCGACCGCGAGGCATTCGTCGACGACATCGCGCATCGCCCGCGTGATGCCCTCGCCCTGCACGAGCTTCCCATACGGCAGCTGCGTGATCGCGGACAACGCGTTGTAAGCGCAATTCAGTACGAGCTTCGCCCATAGCGCGCCGCGCACGTTGTCGGAGATCTCGGTCGGCACATCGGCGGCGGCGAGCGCGCGCGCCACCTTCTCGCTGTGCGTCGACGGCTCGATCACAAGCTCGCCGCGCCCGTTATGCTTCACGTGTCCCGGCCCCGCCATCTCAGCCGCGACATACACGACCGCGGCCGCCGCTTCCTGCGGCAACAGCTCGCGCAGACGCTCGGCATTCTCGACGCCGTTCTGCAGCGAGAGGACCAGCGTGTCCGGTTCTAGATATGGCGCGAGCGCATGGGCCGCGCTATCGGTATCGGTGGACTTCACGCAGAAGAGCACGAGTTGCGCACCCTTGGCGGCGCTCGCATCGGTGCTGGCGGACACGCGCACGCGCTCATCGAAATGCTGGGTGTCGAGACGCAGGCCGTCGCGCTCGATGGCTTCCACATGTTGCGGCCGCGCGATCAGCACGACCTCGTGACCCGCGCGCGCGAGCATGCCACCGTAATAACAACCGACCGCGCCCGCACCCATGACGGCGACTTTCATGTTTCGCTTCTCCTCGTTGCATTGCTGTGGCTGGAAAAGGTAACACATGGATGCCGCATCGACCGGCGCGAACGATGCTTCGTATAACCGATGACGCGCAAACGCTTGCGTGCATGGACAAAAATTGCGCCGCGTGCCGACCCTTTCGGATTTTGTGGGCCGACGCACCATAGTCAGTCGAAATGGCGGTGAACCATATTGTTAAACCGGGGCGCACAGAGATACGCTTCCTTTCAGCGGATCGACGGGGCTGTCCAAACAAATGCCGACCGCTGCGGGGTGTGCGGCTCATGCCGCATCGGGTAGCTTGAAACCGGGGACCAAATACACGGCGTGCGGGAATGGGGAAGCGCAGCGCGCGAGCGTTCGGCCGCGCGACGCAACGACGCGCCGTGATCTTAGACAGCGTACGAGCATTCCCGCTCGGCAACGAGCGGCGACGAGCCTCGAGCGTGGGCGTTATCACGAGAACAAAAACATGAATCATGGCTATGAAGCATCGCTCGTCAAACGCGTGGTGAATCAACTGGTCGCGGGCATCGTGAGCGGTGAATACCAGGACAACGTGCTGCCGCCACAAGTCATTCTTTCGAAGAAGCACGGCGTGAGCCGCACCATCATGCGCGAGGCATTGAGCATTCTGATCTCGCGCCGCATGCTCGACGTGCGGCCCAAGACGGGCACGCGCATCAAGCCCGCGCGAGAGTGGCTCATCATGGATCCCGAAGTCGCCGAGTGGCGCCTGCGCGCGTTGCCCGATCCCGATTGCATCCGCAGGCTGATCGAGTTCCGCTCGCTCGTCGATCCGCCCGCCGCCGCGCTCGCCGCCTTGCGCTCGAACCGGCATCAGCGCATCGCGATCAACGCCGCTTATCAGCGGCTTTTGCATGCGAGCCCGTCCGAGCCGCTGCAATCCGCCGCCGAAGACGCGTTGCAGGCCGCCATCGTCGATGCGAGCGGAGACGAGCTGCTGCGCCAGATGGGCGGCATCGTGCGCGTCGGCATCAGGACGATGAAGGCCGCGCTGCGCACGCAGCCGCATGCGCTGCCGCGCGTGCCCGAATTACAACTGGGGGATTACGGCAAGGTCGTGCGCGCCATCGACACATCCGATAGCGACGGCGCGCGCACGGCGATGTCGCAAGTGCTCGCGCACACGGCCTCGCTCTGGATCGAGGAAATCGCCTGAACGCGGGATTTGGCGCGAGATGCGGCGTCCGCGCGGTGCCGCATCGGCTTCATGCACTCCGGGAGCGCATCTTGCGCGCCCCGACGCCGCAGTTTCGCCTCGCATGCGCCGCTCACGTGACTACAATGAGTGAAGCCGGAGCATGCGATGACTCGTGGCCCATCCGTCCCACGGAGCGCCTGGCGTTGGAAAACGGAGGCAGGAATGGCAGAGCTCGATAAGGAAAAGGTCGTCGGCGTCCTGAACAAGATTCTCGAATCCGAACTGGCCGGCGTCGTTCGTTACACGCACTATTCGTTTCTCGTGTTCGGCTTCGGACGCATCCCGATCGTGTCGTGGCTGCGCGCGCAGGCCGACGAATCGCTCGTTCACGCGCACCAGGCGGGCGAATGGATCACGACGCTCGGCGCGTATCCGTCGCTCGCGATCGGACCGCTGCTCGACAATCACACCTTCGACATCGCGACGATCCTGCGCGAATCGTTGCAGGCGGAGAACGTCGCGCTCGGTCTTTACCGCGACTTGCTGGCGCTCGTCGAAGACCGCTCCGTCGCGCTTGAGGAATATGCGCGGCAGATGATCGAGGTCGAAGAGATGCACGCGGGCGAAGTGGACAAGATGCTGCGCAGGCCCGGCGAAGTCGAGACGTCGCCGGAGCGCCGCACCGGCCACAACTGAGCCCGGAATGGAAAACGCCGGTCCGCATCGCGCGGGCCAGCGTCTGATCGTCAGGTCACGCGCGTGCGTTACTTCGGCTGCGCCACCGTGCGCAGATACGGCTTGAGCGTCTTGAAGCCGTCCGGGTACTTCTTCTTCGCGTCCTCATCCGACACGGACGTCGGGATGATCACGTCGTCGCCCGGCTTCCAGTTCACCGGCGTCGCGACCGTGTGCTTCGCGTTCAGTTGCAGCGCATCGAGCAGGCGCAGCACTTCGTCGAAGTTGCGGCCCGCGCTCATCGGATACGTGAACGTGGCCTTCACCTTCTTGTCCGGACCCACGATGAACACCGCGCGGATCGTCGCGTTGTCGACCGCGGTGCGCGGATTCGCGCCGCTCGCGTTCGGATGGATCATGTCGTAGAGCTTCGCGACGTTGAGGTCCGCGTCGCCGATCATCGGATAATTGACCGCGGTGCCCTGCGTTTCCTCGATATCCTTGGCCCACTGCGAATGATTCGTCACCGGGTCGATCGAAAGGCCGATCACCTTCGTGCCGCGCTTGTCGAACTCGGGCTTGAGCTTGGCCATGTAACCGAGTTCGGTCGTGCAGACCGGCGTGAAGTCCTTCGGATGCGAGAACAGGATCGCCCACTTGTCGCCGATCCATTCGTGGAAGCGGATCGTGCCTTCAGTTGTCTCTGCCGTGAAATCGGGAGCTTCATCACCAATGCGTATAGCCATATCAAATCTCCACGTGAGGAAAGTCCGGTGAACGTTCCGCGAGCGACGCGCAACGGTTTCCGGGTTGAGAAGCAAAACTGTGCTTTCGATTATAGTGTGCCGCGCAACTGTCTCCGGCGCAGGCCCGGTAAGCCCCTGAACCCCATGGGGTCTTGAGGGAAGCGCGTGGCAAGACGGCGGCACGCTTCCTGCTGTCACCGCTCGCCGTGCACGATCCGTTCGCGCATATTTTCGCCGCTGCACGCTTTTCGCACAGGATCGCGCTCGAATTCCCCGGCAAAATCTGCTATCACGGAACGGCAATACATCAGAACGAACGTGCAGGTGTGAAGCAGCCAATACGCACGCGCAACATGCCACACCTGTCCCGCACTTGAACGGGCGAACAGAGTGCGCCGCCCCGGCACGGGCGCGGCCACGCTGCCGCCGCACAGGAGGCGATCGTGACCGTCATGCAAAGAAAATCCGTCGCTGCGCTGCAAAGCGAAGCGGCCGAGACCGAGGAGTTTCTTCAGGAACACGGCGGCCATGCGCTGAAACGATCGCTATCCGGGCTCGATGTGATCATGCTCGGCATCGGCTGCATCATCGGCGCGGGGATTTTCGTGCTGACCGGCCACGCGGCCGCGACCAACGCCGGACCCGCGATCATCCTCTCGTTCGTGCTCGGCGCGATCGTCTGCGCGCTCGCGGGCCTTTGCTATGCCGAAATGGCTTCCACCGTGCCGGTCTCGGGCAGCGCGTACACGTATGCCTATGCGACGATGGGCGAGCTGATCGCGTGGCTCATCGGCTGGGATCTGATCCTCGAATACGCGGTCGGCGCGACGACGGTCGCGATCGGCTGGTCGGGCTATGTCGTGAGCTTTCTGCATTCGCTCGGCATCGACATACCCGCGCAGCTCTCGCAGGCGCCCTTCGCCTACGAGCCCGGTCACGGCTGGAGCCACGTCGGCGCGATTCTCAACGTGCCCGCGATGGTCATCGTCGGGCTGATCACGATCCTGCTCGTGATCGGCATACGCGAATCGGCGCGCGTGAACAGTTTCATCGTCGTGATCAAGGTGCTGATCGTGCTCGCGTTCATCGCGGCGGGCATCGCCTATGTCGACACGAGCCATTGGGTCACGGCGCAGAACCCGGCGGGCGCGTTCATTCCGCCGAATACCGGCGAATCGGGCGTGTTCGGCATGAGCGGCGTGTTGCGCGGCGCGGCGGTCGTGTTCTTTGCCTATATCGGCTTCGATTCGGTGTCGTGCGTCGCGCAGGAAACGCGCAACCCGAGACGCGACATGCCTATCGGCCTGCTCGGCTCGCTCACCATTTGCACGATTCTCTATGTGCTCGTCTCGTATGTGCTGACGGGCATCGTGCCTTACGACAAGCTCAACGTGGCGGACCCGATCGCGGTCGGCGTCGATGCGATCGGCATGCGCTGGCTCTCGCCGATCGTGAAGCTCGGCGCGATCTTCGGCCTCACGTCGGTGATTCTGGTGCTGCTGCTGTCGCAACCGCGCATCTTCTATTCGATGGCGAAGGACGGCCTGCTACCGCCGTTCGCCTCGAAGATTCATCCGCGCTTTCATACGCCGCATATCACGACGATCATCACCGGCGTCATCGTGATGATTCTCGCCGGGCTGCTGCCGATCGGCCTCGTCGGCGAGCTCGTGAGCATCGGCACGCTGTTCGCGTTCATGGTCGTGTGCATCGGCGTGCTGGTGCTGCGCATCACGCAGCCGAATCTCGAACGCGCGTTCAAGACGCCGGCCGTATTCATCGTCGCGCCGCTCGGTGCGTTGTCGTCGCTCTTTCTGATGTCCGGCTTGCCCGCCGATACGTGGATACGGCTCATCGTGTGGATGGCGATCGGCGTCGTCATCTACTTCGTGTATGGTATGCGGCATAGCAGGCTGCGCAATCAGCGCGAATCCGCGCCGGGGCGCGCCTCGCGCGGATGACATGCGAAGGGGCCGCTGTCGGTGACGCGGCCCCTTCGTCGCTTCGTCGCTTCGTCATTCCGACGCGCGCTTCGATTCGTGCTCGCGTGCTTCTTCCGGGCTTTCGTAGATATAAGGCGCCACGCCGCGGCGCTTCAAGGCATCGCCGAGTTTCAGGCGCAGGAAGCTGCTCGTCGTATAGCGCGTGACGCGGTCGTAATGACCATCGACCAGCTTCGTGACCATGTCCGAATAGGCATCGAGCATATCGGGGCGGATTGAAAAGTTATCGTAATTGACGATGGCGTGCGGCTTCGTCGTCACGCCCGACAATTGCTTTTCCACTTCGCGGCGTATCGCTTCGACATCGCTCAGATTTTTTACTTCGAGGCCTTCGAAGTTGATGAAGAAGAGATTCTTCTCCGCGTCGTAGCTGAAGCGTTCCGACAGATCGAGCCGCAGCAGGATTTCGCGCAGGCCCATCGGCGCGTCGCGGAAGATGCGCTCGTCCATCAGGCGCGGCGGCGCGTCCATGATCGGCGCGAAGCCCATCTGCCCGACGATGTCGCGCTCGATATCGATGCCCGGCGCCACTTCCGTCAGAACGAGCCCCTTGTCCGTGAGCTCGAACACGCAGCGCTCGGTGACATAGAGCACGGTTTGTCCGCGCTCGGCCGCATAACGGCCGCTGAACGTGCGATGCTCGACCGCATCGACGAACTTGCGGCAATCGCCGTCGCGGCGGATGTCGAGCTTGCCGTTCGCGATCGCCACATCGAGCTTGCCCGCGTTGAACGTGCCGACGAACACGACCTTCTTCGCCGCCTGGCTGATATTGATGAAGCCGCCCGCGCCCGCGAGCTTCGGGCCGAACTTGCTCACGTTGAGATTGCCTTCGCGGTCGGCCTGCGCGAGACCGAGGAACGCGATATCGAGACCGCCGCCATCGTAGAAGTCGAACTGATACGGCTGGTCGATGATCGCCTGCGTGTTCGTGGCCGCGCCGAAGTTGAGGCCGCCCGCCGGAATGCCGCCGATCACGCCGGGCTCGGTCGTCATCGTGAAGAGATCGATCACCTGCTCCTCGTTCGCGACGCTCGCGATGCCCTCCGGCATGCCGATGCCGAGATTCACGACGCTATTGGCCATCAGCTCGAAGGCGGCGCGCCGCGCGATGATCTTGCGCTCGGTCAGCGCCATCGGCGGCACCGAGCTCGCGGCCACGCGCAACTCGCTGGAAAACGCCGCGCTGTATTGCTCGCCGAAGGTCTGCCAGTGATTGTCGGGCTTCGCGAGCACGACACAATCGACCATCACGCCCGGTATCTTCACTTGCCGCGAGTTGAGCGTGTTCGATTCGGCGAGACGCTCGACCTGTGCGATCACGATGCCGCCCGAATTGCGCGCGGCCATTGCGATGGAGAGCGCTTCGAGCGTCAGCGCTTCCTTTTCCATCGTGACGTTGCCGTTGAGATCGGCGGTGGTGCCGCGCACGATCGCGACATCGATCGGGAATGTCTTGTAGTACAGATAGTCCGTGCCGTCGATCGGCATGAGGCGCACGATATCTTCCGTCGTGCGCGCATTGAGCTTGCCGCCGCCGTTGCGCGGATCGACGAAGGTGCCGAGTCCGACCGTCGACAGTTGCCCCGGCCGATGCGCGGCGATATCGCGAAAGAGCTGCGAGATCACGCCTTGCGGCAGGTTATATGCCTCGATGCGGTTGTCGATCGCCATCTTCTGCAGGCCCGGCACGAGTCCCCAGTGACCGCCGATCACGCGCCTGATGAGCCCTTCATGCGCGAAGTGATTGAGGCCCTTGGCGCGGCCATCGCCCTGACCCGCGGCATATACGAGCGTCAGATCCGCGATCGGATCGGTGCCTTCGACGAAGCGCTCTTCCAGCGCGATCGCCACTTCCTCCGCGAAGCCGATGCCGACGAAGCCGCTCGTCGCGATCGTGTCGCCGGAACGGATGAGGCGCACGGCCTCGCGCGCGGACACGATCTTGCCGCGCTCGACGAGGCGCGCGGTCGATGGAAACGGATGGCGGGTCTGCGTACTGCTGGCGGTCATGGCGTCTCCTGGTCTGCCGCATTTCTTATCGTGAGTCTTGCTCGATCCTTTGCCGCTTGCTTGCGTCGAATGCACGTCCATCAGTCGAATTGCGCCGTCATATCTCGACTCGCGCGCCGAGTTCGATCACGCGATCGGCCGGCAATCGCAAATAGGCCGCGACGTTGCCCACATTGTGCAGCATGATCGCGAAGAGCCGTTCGCGCCAAAGGGCCATGCCCGTGCCCGGCGTCGGCACGACGGTCGCGCGCGAAAGAAAATATGAAATGGTCGCGCGATCGAACTTGAGGCCCGACGAGCGGCATTTTTCCAGCGCCGCGGGCAGATCGACTTCATCCTTGAAGCCGTAGTTCACCGTCACCTGGAAGCAGCCGTTTCCGAGCGTCTGCAAGGTCACGCGCCGCGCTTCCTCGACCCACGGCACAGGCTCGGTCGCGACCGTCAGGAACACCGTGTGTTCGTGCAGCACGCGGTTATGCATGAGATTGTTCAGCAGCGAATGCGGCACGCCGTTGGGATCGTTCGACATGAAGATCGCCGTGCCCTCCACGCGCGCGGGCGAACGCGCGAGCAGGCTCGTGAGGAACGGCTTGAGCGGCGTCGCGCCCGCGCGCACGCGCGCTTCCTGGATCATCATCTGCGCGCCGCGGCCCCATGTCGCCATGATCGTGAACATCACGAGGCCGATCGCGACCGGGAACCAGCCGCCGTCCGCGATCTTCAGGCAATTCGCGGAGAAGAACATCGCGTCGATCACGAAGAAGAACGCCGTCGCGAAGATGCACAGCGCCCAGTTGTAATGCCACGCGTAGCGGATCACGAAGAAGGTCAGCACCGTCGTGATCAACATCGTGCCGGTGACGGCGATGCCGTATGCGGAGCCGAGCGCCGTCGACGAGCCGAAGCCGAGCACGGCCGCGACGACCGCGAGCAGCAGCGTCCAGTTGATGCCCGGCACATAGATCTGACCGATCTCTCTCGCCGACGTGTACACGACGCTCATGCGCGGCAGGAAGCCGAGCTGCATCGCCTGCTTGGTCATCGAATAGGTGCCGGAGATCACGGCCTGCGATGCGATGACCGTCGCGATGGTGGACAGCACGACCATCGGATAGAGCATCCACGATGGAAAGAGCCGATAGAACGGATTCTGCAGCGCGGTCGGATCGGCGATCAGAAGCGCGCCCTGCCCGAGATAGTTGAGCGCGAGCGCGGGAAAGACGATCGCGAACCATGTGAGGCGAATCGGACGCGAGCCGAAATGGCCCATGTCGGCATAAAGCGCTTCCGCGCCCGTCAACGACAGCACGACGGCGCCGAGCGCAACGAACGCGAGCCAGCGATGATGAAGACAGAACGCGAGCCCTTCGATGGGATTGAGCGCGGCGAGAATACGTGGCGCGTCCTTGATGTTCATGAGCCCCGACACCGCGAGCACGATGAACCACAGCACCATCACCGGCCCGAACACCGCGCCGATGCCGGACGTCCCATGCTTCTGCATCAGGAAGAGCGCGATCAGCGCGACGAGCGTTACGGGCACGACATACGGCTGCAACATCGGCGCGGCCACTTCGAGCCCTTCGACCGCGCTCAGCACGGAAATGGCCGGCGTGATGACGCCATCGCCGTAGAACAGCGCCGCGCCCATCACGCCGATCATCAACAGCACGTGTTTCAGCCGCTTTTTCGATTCGACCGATGACGCCGCGAGCGCGAGCAGCGCCATGATGCCGCCCTCACCGTGATTGTTGGCGCGCAGGATCAGCGTCACGTACTTGAGCGAAACGATGACGGTGAGCGACCAGAAGATCAGCGACACGATGCCGATCACGTTCGCGGGCTGCAGGGGCAAACCGCCTGCGGGATCGAACACGGTCTTGAGGGTATAGAGCGGGCTCGTGCCGATATCGCCGTAGACGACGCCGAGCGCCGCGAGCGAGAGCCCGAGCAATGCTGGATGGCCGTGCGGTTCGGGCGCGTGCTTGTCGTCCGCCGGAACGCCCGGTGCAGTCGATCCCATGATTCCTCCCTGCATTTTCCAGGCCGCCGCTTCTGCGCGCGGCCTATTTGTCAGAGGATGAGCGTCTGCCTTGCTGTGTCGATTGAAGTATAGGAACGGTTACGCGTACTTGATCTGGGCGACCGCGCGCAATTCGTCGGCGGTGGCGGTGCCGTAGCCGAAAAACTCCAGATACGCCGGGATCATTTCGAAAAGCATATCCGTGCCGACCTGCACGGCGCAGCCCTTGTCCTTCGCCGCGCGCAGGAGCGGCGTGTACTCCGATTTCATCACCACCTCGCCGACGAACGTGCCGGGCGCGATGCGATCGATATCGAACGGCAGCGGGTCGGTGTCCTTCATGCCGAGCGGCGTCGCGTTCACGATCACGTCGAAGCCCGCGGGATCTTTCGTGTCGGTTCTGACGACGAGCTTCGAATAGTGCTCGCGCAAACGCGACGCGAGCCCTTCGACGGAGGCCGTATTGGTATCGAAGATCGCGAGCTCGGCGACGCCCGCCGCCGCGAGCGACGCCGCGATCGGCGAGCCGACGCCGCCGCTGCCGAGCACGAGCACGCGCGTGCCGGCGAGCTTGCGGCCTTTGCGCTCGACGCCGCGCACGAAGCCCGCGCCGTCGAACTGATCGCCGACCAGCGTGCCGTCCTCGCGCTTGAGGATCGCATTGCAGGCCCCGGCGATGCGCGCGGTCGGGCTCACTTCGTCCATCAGGCCGACGGTCGTGATCTTGTGCGGCATGGTGACGAGCGCGCCGCGGATGTTCGTGAGCTTGAAGAGATGCGGCAGGAACGCGACGTAATCCTCGGGTTTGACGCCCATCGGCACGACGACCGCGTCGATGCCCTGCTTGTCGAACCACGGGTTGTAGATCATCGGCGCCTTGAACGCTTCGGTCGGGTAGCCGATGTGAGCAATCAGAGTGGTCTTGCCGCTGATCATGGCAGCTCCTTGTGAGGATGTCGGACACGCGCGCGTGTGCACGCGTGCCGTAACCATGATAGTTCGGCCTGGCTTTCCGCACTGCGGCAATTGCCTCGGGCTAGTGACTGGCGCCCAGATACGCCGCTTTCACCGAGGGATCGTTGCGCAACTGCTCGGCCGGGCCGTGAGTCGCGACGCGGCCGTTTTCGAGCACGTAGCCGTAATCGGCGACATTGAGCGCGGCGGCCGCGAATTGCTCGACGAGCAGCATCGTGACGCCATCGGCCTTGAGGCGCTCGATGATGCGGAACACTTCGTCGACGAGAATGGGCGCGAGGCCCATCGAGGGTTCATCGAGCAGCACGAGATCGGGGTTGAGCATGATGGCGCGGGCCATCGCCAGCATTTGCTGCTCGCCGCCCGAGAGGGTGCCCGCCAGTTGGTTGCGGCGCTCTTTCAGACGCGGGAACAGTTCGATCGCGCGTTCGAGGTCGGCGTTCACGTCGCCTTTTGGTCTTGACCAGGTTAGGCGTGGGAAGGCGCCTAGCAGCAGGTTGTCGGTCACCGACATTGTCGCGAAGACGCGGCGGCCTTCGGGGGAATGCGCTAACCCTAGGCGCGCGATCTTGTGCGAGTCCAGCGAGTCGATGCGCTTTGCGTTGCTGCCCACGCCCATCGTGATTTCGCCTTCGGTCGCCTTGATCATGCCGGAGATCGCGCGCATGGTTGTGGTCTTGCCCGCGCCGTTCGAGCCGATCAGCGTCACGACCTTCGCCTTCGGCACGTTTAGCGATATGCCATGCAGGACTTTTACTTTGCCGTAGCCGGCGTGGAGGTTTTTGATCGTCAGCATTTTTGTCTTCCGCTTGCGCTTCGGTGAGGTCTTTCGCTTGCGCTTCTATAGAAGCCTGCTTTCGTGTCGGTCTATTAGCGTTGCCCCTATGCGGGGCGGCAGTTCACTTTTTCCTCGCTTCTATAGACTTCCTGTATTCGTGTCGGTCTATTAGCGTTGCCCCTGTGCGGGGCGGCAGTCACTTTCTTTGCTGCTGCAAAGAAAGTAACCAAAGAAACAGCTTTCCCCAGCCTAAGCACTTCAGGCCGGCCGCGGCACAGAAGATTGCACGTGGTCCGGCAGTAGCGAGTGCCCCCACAAAACTCACGGGGCTTGGACCGCGCACGGTCTGACAAGCTAGAAGTTCTAGCGCGCTGGTTCAGCACCAAAGAGCTCCGGCACAGCGCTACGCGCTGCCGAAGGGTATGCAAGGGAAACCATCGGTGGGCGAATGCGGTGAGAAGGAAGCATTAGCAAAGGAGCGCGCGCGGACCCGATTGACCGGTCGGCCGCGTAGCGGGCCGGAGCTATTTGGCGCCTTACCAGTCAGTTAGGCGGTGCGATGTGACAGACCGTGCGCGATCCAAGCCCGGAGAGTTTTGTGAGGGCACTCGCTACTGCCGGACCACGAGACTGTTTCTGTGCCGGGGCCGGTATGAAGTACTTTGGATGGGGATAGCTGTTTCTTTGGTTACTTTCTTTGCAGCAGCAAAGAAAGTGACTGCCGCCCCGCATAGGGGCAACGCCAATAGACCGACGCGAAAACAGGATTCCACGTAAAAAGGCCTCAAGCAGCCTCCTCAGTCTGTCCTCCAAGATAAGCCTCAATAACCTTCTCATTAGCCTGAATCTCGGCAGGCTTGCCTTCAGCAATCTTCTGCCCAAAGTCCAACACAGAAACGGTGTCACACACACTCATGACCACATCCATGTGATGCTCGATCAGCACAAGCGTGATCCCGTGGTTACGCACCTTGCGAATGATCGCGACAAGCTCGCGAATATCCGGCGCGGTCAACCCGGCCGCGGGTTCATCGAGCAGAAGCAGCTGAGGATCCAGCGCCAAAGCACGAGCGATTTCGAGCAACCGCTGCTTCCCGTAAGGCAAGTTACGCGCTTCCTCCCCCGCAACACGCTCAAGCCCAACGAAACGCAGCATGTTGAAAGCCCGCTCGCGCGCCGCGCGCTCTTCTCGGCGATAACGCGGACTCATCACGCCCACATCCGCGAAATTCGACTTGAACGTGTGATGCAACCCGACAAGCACATTCTCCAGCGCAGTCATCTCGCCAAAAAGCTGCACGTTCTGGAACGTCCGCGCGATGCCCGACAGCGCAATCTTCGATGAGGTACGTCCCGCAATCGAATGCCCTTCGTACTCGATCGCGCCCGCGGTCGGCACATAGATGCCCGTCAGCACGTTCATCATCGTGCTCTTGCCCGAGCCGTTCGGGCCGATCAAGCCGTGGATCGTGCCGCGCTTCACCGTCAGGTTCACATCGTTCAACGCCTTCAGGCCGCTGAACTGCATCAGCACGCCGCGCACATCGAGGATCGTGTCCGCGCCCTGTGTTGCGACGGCCGCGACCGCATCGTCCTGACGCGTATGGCTCGCAAGCTCATCGGTATCGACCTTGGTCACGCGCACGCGACCCAGATGGAGCGTCTTGCGCACGAAGCCGACAATGCCGTCCTGCAGGTAATACACGACCAGTAGAATCATCAAACCGAAGATGGTCAGACGCCAGTCCGTCAGCGCTTCGATCCAGAACGAAAAGACGGCGAGACCCGCCGTGCCGACGATCGGCACCGCGACGCGCTGCGGTGTCGTGGTCTTGCGTGCAAGCGCGAGCACAGCACCCGCGACGACGACCACCGCCAGCGCGGTCGCTACGACGCGGAAGTTCGAGATATCGTCGAGCAGCTTCGGCAACAGCACGATGACCGTCGAGCCGATGATCGCGCCCGTGCGCGTCTTGCGCCCGCCCATGATGATCGCGAGCAGGAACAGGATCGTCAGCTCGAAGTTATACGTGTTCGGCGAAATGTACTGCTCCGAGTACGAATACAGACAGCCCGCAAGCCCCGCGAAGCCCGCGCTGATCACGAACGCATACACCTTGTGGCGATACACCGACACGCCCATGCAGTCCGAGGCGATCGGGCTGTCGCGCAACGCTTCGAACGCGCGCCCGAGATGCGACTTCAGCACCCGATGCACGACGATCAGCGACACGACGAGCAATGCCGCAACGAGCCAGTAGTACTCCACTTCGTCGAGCCTGTGACCGGCGAACATCGGCTTCGGGATCTTCAGGCCCATCGGCCCGTTCGTCAGGAAATCCATCTCGTTGATGAGAATCTGGATGATCGTGCCGAACGCGAGCGTCACCATCGCGAGATAAGGGCCGGACACGCGCAACGCGGGCAACGCGAGGATCGCCCCGAAGCCGGCCGTCACCAGAATCGCGAGCGGCGCGGTCACGAAGAACGGCATGCCGAGCTTCGCGAAGAGCACGCCCGCAGTGTACGCGCCCACGCCGAACAAGCCCGCATGACCGAGCGATACCTGTCCGGTATAACCCACCACGATATCGAGCCCGAACAGCAGGATCGCGTAGATCATGATGGTTTCGACGAGGTGGATGTAGTACGGATTGCCCGACACCACCGGAAAAATCGCGAGTGCGGCGAGCCCGACGAGCGCCGCGATCCAGTTCTTTGCTTTCATCGTCGCCGCCTCAGACTTTCTTGATCGCCGTCTTGCCGAAGAGACCTGCGGGCTTGACCGCAAGCACGATCAAGAGCAGCACGAGCCCCGGCACATCCTTGTAGCCGGTGGAAATATAGAAGCCGGTCGTCGTCTCCGCGATGCCGAGAATCATCCCGCCGACGATGATGCCCATGCCGCTCGACAAGCCGCCGATGATCGCCACCGCGAATGCCTTGAGGCCGAGCACCGCGCCCATCGTCGCGCCGGTCAGCGTGAGCGGCGCGATCAAAACGCCCGCAAATGCAGCGGTCAACGATGAAAGCGCATATGAGAACGTGATGACGAGCCCCGTGTTGATGCCCATGAGCGAGGCCGCATCGCGATCGTTCGCCGTGGCGACTACGGCCTTGCCGAAGATCGTCTTGCGGTTGAAGAACTCGACCGCGAGCATCATCACGAGCGCGCCGCCGACGACGAGCAGTTCCATCGGCAGCACGTTCGCGCCGAAGACCTGCAGCGGCGCTTCGGGCAACGGCGACGGGAAGCGCAGATCGTCGCGGCCCCAGATGTTTTCAGCGACGTTCTTGAAGATGATGCCGAGCGCGATCGTCGACATGATCCAGCCGAACTCGGACTTGATCTTGATCGCGGGGCGCACGCCGATGCGCTCGACGAACGAGCCCTGCAGGAGCCCGAAGAGACACACGAGCGGAATCATCAGCCAGTAATTGACGCCCACGGATACGAGCGTCAAGCCGACGAGCGCGCCGAGCATCAGGGCATCGCCCTGGCCGAAGTTCAGCGTGCCGGATGTGGCGAACGTCAGTTGGTAGCCGAAGGCGATCACGGCGTAGATCATGCCTAGCGCAATGCCGCTGTAGATGAGTTGCAGGAGAATCATCGTGCGTGCTCTTCTCTTTTATTGCTTTTTACGTGGGATCCGGAATTCTGTCGGTCTGTTTGCTCTGCCCCTGTGCGGGGCGGCAGTTCACTTTTCCTCGCGTCCTTCTATGGAATCCTGCTTTCGTTTCGGTCTATTTGCGTTGCCCCCGTGCGGGGCGGCAGTTCACTTTTTCCCCGCTTCCTTCTATGGAATCCTGCTTTCGTGTCGGTCTATTAGCACTGCCCCTGTGCGGGGCGGCAGTCACTTTCTTTGCTGCTGCAAAGAAAGTAACCAAAGAAACAGCTATCCCCATCCAAAGTACTTCACACCGGCCCCGGCACAGAAGCACTCTCGTGGTCCGGCAGTAGCGAGTGCCCTCGTAGGCCTAACCGGGCTTGGATCGCGCACGGTCTGTCACATCGCGACACACAACAAACTGGTTCAGCACCAAATAGCTCCGGCCCGCTTCGCGGCCGACCGGTCAATCGGGTCTGCGCGCACTTCCTTGCTAACGCTTCCATCTCACGGCATTGGCCGTAGGTTGGTTTCCCTTGCATACCCTTCGGCAGCGCGTAGCGCTGTGCCGGAGCTATCTGGTGCTGAACCAGCGCCCTCAAGGTTCTAGCTTGTCAGACCGTGCGCGATCCAAGCCCGGTTAGGCCTATGAGGGCACTCGCTACTGCTGGACCACGTGCTATCTTCTGTGCCGCGGCCGGCCTGAAGTGCTTAGGCTGGGGATAGCTGTTTCTTTGGTTACTTTCTTTGCAGCAGCAAAGAAAGTGACTGCCGCCCCGCACAGGGGCAACGCTAATAGACCGACACGAACACGGGATCCGGCGAACAAACCGGCAAACGCTCCGACAAACACTCCGGCGAGCGAAGCCAAAGAACCCGAAAGCTCTTCGGCCCAAGCAATAACCTCAGTTAGAAGCAGTAGTAGTCTGCTTGGCACGCAGCGTACTGCCACCCTTCTTATCCGCGTCGTACGCATAAATCACGCGTCCGCTCTTCACCTCTCCGATCACCGGCACATTCGGCGTAATCGCCTCATGATCGGCCTTCGTGAAAGGCTTGTCGTAGACCATCACGACGCCCTCCACCTTCGTGTTCAGGCTCTCGAGCGCTTCCTTGACCTTCGGACCATCCGTCGTGCCGGCCTGCTTGATCGCCGCCGCGAGCAGATACACCGAGTCATAACCTTGCGCCGCCGACACCGGCGAATCGATGCGGTCGTTCTTCGGCTTGAACTCCTTCACATAAGCATCGATGAACGCCTTGCGCTTCGGCGTATTCGCGTCCTGGATGAAAGTCTGCGGCATGCGCGCGCCTTCGCCGTTCGTACCGGCGTTGTCGATGTAGTTCGCCATCGAAAGCGTCCAGCTGCCGATCAGCGGCACCTTCCAGCCGAGCTTGGCCATGCCGTTCGCAATCTGCGCAAGTTCCGGCCCGATGCCATACGTCAGCACCGCTTCGGCACCAGCCTGCTTCGCCTTCAACAACTGGGCCGTCATGTCGACGTCCTTGATGTTGAACTTCTCGACGGCCACGGGCTTCACGCCTTTCGCGGCCAGCGCCTTCTCCAGATCCTCGCGGCCAAGCTGGCCATAGTTGGTCGAATCGGCAAGGATCGCAACCTTCTTGAATCCACGCTTGGCAACGGCTTCCTCGACGATCATCGGCGCCTGGATACGATCGGCGGCTGCGTTGCGGAACACGTAATTATCGGGCTGGTCGTCGAACTGCTTCGTCACCACCGTGCCGGTCGCGACATTGTTGAACACGGGAATCTTCGCTTCCTGGAAGAAGCGCTGCGACGCAAGCGCGACACCGGTATTGATATAGCCGACGACCGCGACGACCTTCTCCTTGTTGATCAGCTCCTGCGCGATCTGCACGCCGCGCTCGTTCTTCGCTTCGTCATCGCGCTCGACCAGCACGATCTGCCGGCCAAGCACGCCGCCCGACTTGTTGATCTCGGCGGTCGCGAGACGCACGCCGTCGCGCATGCTGACACCCATGGAAGACGAACCGCCCGTGAACGGACCATCGACGCCGATCTTGATCGGGTCGGCCGCGTGCGCCAACGAAAAAACGCCAAACGCGAGCGCGCTCGCAATGAGCTTCATCTTCATACCCATGTGTGTCTCCGTCGCCTGATTCGTTATTTGAAAGCCCATGCAACGCTGGAAATGCTCGCAATGCCTCTTTTAAGTGCACTGTGCGTTATCGATTACATAGGTTGTGAGCGAGTGTAGAAAAATGTAAGGATATGACCATATTCGGACATACCCGAAGAGCACGAGCGTTAGCGCACTCCTGACGCATCGTAAGTGTGCAAGCCACGGAATAAGCGCGAAAACATGGATTGTGAAGACGGGATTTAGACAGCATCCCAAAGCGTTTGTCGAGGCTCAGGAAAGCGGAGCGACAGCGGGTATACGCGTAAAAAAGCGCGCGGCATCCGTGCAGGACGACCGCGCGCAATCTTCATCTTTCCAGCCATGTAAAGCGTTTGCGCGATGCACTATTCAGCGCGGCGCGCCGGTTTCCATCGCATGCGCGAACTGGCGCAGCACCGCGCCGGATGCATCGGTGACGGCCCAGAACGTCATGCCATCGTGATTCCACCGCGCGAGCGCGTAGCCATCGTCGGATTGCGTGACGACCGGCGAGAATGCCTTGTCGTTCGTCTCGCGCTTCCCTTCGCCCTTGCGCTCGGGAAACACGTACACGTCGATCGGATGCTTCAGATAGCGATAGACGACAACCGCCACCGGCCTGTGGTCGATGTAATCCAGCCGCCCGCCGACGAGCGCGAAGCCCGGCCCCGCCGGATCGATCACCGGCGGCGCATAGTCGATGCGGCCGTTGAACCATGGCTTCACAGTGTGCTTGTCGCTGGAGAGCACATCGATCGGACGGTCCGACATCAGCGCGCGCACATGGCTCGACACGATTTCCTGCGCGATGGGCGAAGCCGTCGATCCAGTCGACATGAGCGGCACGGCCTGGAACCACAGCGTCGTGCCGAGCACGAGCGCGGAAAGCGTCGCGCCCGCGAACGCGCCGCCGAAGAACGGCCACGGCGCCGCGAACGGATTGCGCGAGCCGCGCTTCGGCCGGCGTGCCGGCTCTTGCCTGCGCATTTCTTCTTCCGCTTCCGTGCGCACGCGCGCCAGCACCTGCGCCCGCAAATGAACCGGCGCGCGCTGATACAGCGAGCCATCGGCGAGCCTCGTATCGAGCGAGGCGGTGTCGTTATTTTCCATTTCCCGACTCCTCTGAATGACCCGGACCCGCGCGGCGCACGAGGCGCACGCTCGGCTTGTCCTGCCCGCCCTGCGCCGCGCGCACCGCCCCCGCCAGCATCTTGCGGCCGCGCGCGAGCCGCGACATCACCGTGCCGATCGGCACGCCGGTCACGGATGCCACTTCCTTGTAACTCATGTCTTCCAGCTCACGTAACACCAGTACCTCGCGAAAGGCGATCGGCAGCGCCTCCAGCGCGCGATGCACGAGATGAATCTCGTCGCGGCGCACGGCGAGCGTTTCCGGGTCGGCTCCGCTTTCCTCCGACCAGCCCGGCAAGGCTTCGTCGCCGCCGAGTTCCTCGTCGTAGGGCGTCGCGTCCGCGAGTTGCACGCGCCGCCGCCATTCCGTGAACCACGTGTTGCGCACGATCGCGAGCAGCCACGCCCGCGCGTTCGCGTCCTCGCCGCCCTCGAATCCGCCGAAGAAACGGAACGCGCGCAGATACGCTTCCTGCACGACATCGTCGGCATCGCTCGCGCTGCCCGAGAGCCAGCGCGCGAGGTTGTACGCGGCGTCGAGATGCGGCATCACCGTCGCCTCGAAGCGCGCGTGAACCGCCTCGGCGTCCGCCTGGCCGCGGCGCCCGGACCGGTCTTCTTTCGACTTGCCTGGCCACATCGCGCGGGTCTCCTTTCGACAACCACGTTCCGGGAACATCCCTCGGCGCAGCCCGGTGCTGCTTTGGCGCGCCTTCCCCACCGATACTCCCCGCGCCCCCGGTTTATTCCCGCTCGTGGCGGCGACTGAAAAAAATATAGCCGGAATAACGCGCGGCC
Source organism: Caballeronia calidae (assembly GCF_900044055.2). GTDB lineage: Bacteria > Pseudomonadota > Gammaproteobacteria > Burkholderiales > Burkholderiaceae > Caballeronia > Caballeronia calidae. The sequence goes on from NZ_FCOX02000008.1 coordinate 137,802, forward strand.
TTCACCGGTTCGATGAACGGATGCCGCAGCGACTTCGCCCATCGGGACGACGTCGCCGGCCTCGCGCCCATGCATCGAGCCGCCATGCGCGCGTTTCTCGCCGATTCGAACGACAAGAGCCGCGGCCGCCATCATCAAAGGAACCGCCATGAAACCCGATCTCACTCTCCCGCCGCCCGCGCAGGAACGCGACGAACTCGACGACCACGGCAAGCGCCGCCGCACCGCACTGTCGTGCATGGCATGGGCGGGCGCGGGCGTGATCTGGACCGTGAGCGGCGGCGTGCCCGTGTCGCGCCTGATCTCGTCGGCGCAAGCGGCCGAGCAAACCCAATCGTTCAGCTTCGTGCAGATCAGCGACAGCCATATCGGCTTCAACAAGGACCCGAACACCGAGCCGACGAGCACGCTCGAAGAAGCCATCGACCGCGTGAGCGCGATGGGCAGGCGTCCCGCCTTCATGATCCACACCGGCGACATCACGCATCTGTCGAAACCGGCCCAGTTCGATACGGCGACGCAGATCATCGGCAAGGCGGGCTTGGACGTCCACTACGTGCCGGGCGAGCACGATGTACTGGTCGAGGACGGCAACGCGTTCTTCGATCGTTTCTCCGGGCAATACGGCAAAGGCAGCAATCGTCACTGGTACAGCTTCGATCAGGGCGGCGTGCACTTCATCGGCCTGACCAACGTGATCGATCTGAAGGGCGGCGGCCTCGGCTTTCTCGGCGATGCGCAGCTCGCGTGGCTCAAGGCCGACTTGCAGGGCAAATCGAGCAGCACGCCGATCGTCGTGTTCGCGCATATTCCGCTGTGGGCGCTCTATCCGCAATGGGGCTGGGGCACCGACGACAGCGCGCAGGCACTCGCGCTCCTGAAGCGCTTCGGCTCGGTGACGGTCCTGAACGGCCACGTGCATCAGGTGGCGCAGAAGGTAGAGGGCGAGATGCGCTTCTATTCGGCGATGTCGACGGCGTTTCCGCAGCCCGCGCCCGGCGCGGCGTCCGGCCCCGGGCCGATGAAGGTGCCGTCCGAGCAGTTGCGCACGATGCTCGGCCTGCGCGAAGTCACGCACATCGCGGGGCGCGGGCAGCTTGCGATCACGGACACGTCGCTCGCCGGGGTGCAGTCATGATCCCCGCCCTCGCCCGCCGTGCTTCGCTCATCGTCTCGCCTGCGAATCTGCGCCCGCTCGCCGGCAGGTTCCTGCGCAAGGCCGCGTTCGCGCTCGTCGTGAAGGGCATCGTCAGTGTCGCGATCCCGACCGCCTGCGCGCAGGAACCCGCGCAACAGGTCGCGGCGGCGGCCGCGCCGACCATTTCCATCGACAACTTCTCGTTCAACAAGGCGACGATCACGGTGCCGGCCGGCACGAAGGTGACATGGGTGAATCACGACGACATGCTGCACACCGTCACCGACGAGGGCAAGACCTTCAAGTCCGATCCGCTCGACAGCGGCGACAGCTACTCGCATGTGTTCGACAAGCCGGGCACGTACAAGTACTTCTGTTCGCTGCATCCGCACATGACGGGGACGGTCGTCGTGCAGTAGATCGCGCGGGCCGGGGCTACCGCGTCGGCCCGCGCTTCCGATGCGCGTTCGAGCCCGCGCAGACCATGCCCGGCGGCAGGTGCGCGCGTCCGACGAGTCGCCTGAATCAGCCGACGCCCGATTCCGGGTGAAGCGCCCAGTAACATTTGGTTAAAATCGCGTGCCGCTTAGCATTGACTTTCTGCAACTTCGATACACTCCCACCGAACAAATCCTAGCCCACCTAGATTAGCAGTACCTATCATTTAGCCGCTCGCGGGCAGTGCACCGGGACATCTGCCTTCGTGTCGCCTGCCGCCTGATCGTCGGAACAGACATCGCATTTCGGACAGCAATGAAGCACAGCACGGTCATTCCGCTGATACCCTTGCCCACGAGCCGGGGCGATATCGGCGCGCCGCTTTCGGGCGCACGTTTCAAGCGCCGCTTCCATGTCATGGCAAAGCCGACCGGCTCGGCCTGCAATCTCGACTGCACCTATTGCTTCTATCTGCACAAGGAGCAGCTGCTCGAACAGCGCCGCGGCCGGTTCATGAACGAAGCGACGCTCGAAACGTTCATCCGCCAATACATCGAGGCGCAGGACGGCGATTCGATCGTGTTTTCCTGGCAAGGCGGCGAGCCCACGCTGATGGGACTCGACTTTTTCCGCAAGGTCGTCGAACTGCAACAGAAGTACAAGTCCGCCACGCAGCGCATCGAGAACAACCTGCAAACCAACGGCACCGCTCTCGACGACGAATGGTGCACGTTTCTCAAACAACACGACTGGCTCGTCGGGCTGTCCGTCGACGGACCACGCGAACTGCACGACGTCTACCGCGTCTCGCGCTCGGGCAAGCCGACCTTCGACAACGTCATGCGCGGCGTCGAGTGCATTCATCGTCATGGTGTTCAATTCAACGCGCTGACGGTGGTCAACCGGATCAACGCGCGGCGGCCCATCGACGTCTATCGTTTTCTGACGCGCGAACTCGGCGCGACCTACCTCCAGTTCAATCCCTGCGTCGAACCCACCTCGTTCAGGCAAACCGCTCCGCAATTCTGGGACGAGGCCGCCATTCCCGTCACCGGAACCGACAGGGCGAAGCCCGGTGCAGAAGGCTCCGTCGTCACCGATTGGTCGGTGGATCCCGACGACTGGGGCTACTTTCTGAGCCGCACGTTCGACGAGTGGTATCGCGAAGACCTGGGCCGCGTGCTGGTCAATCTCTTCGAAACGGCCGTCGCGCAGACCATGGGCCTGCCATCGCAGCTCTGCATCACGGCCCCGTTCTGCGGCAAGGGACTTGCCATGGAACACGACGGCCGCGTGTATTCCTGCGATCACTACGTCTATCCCGAGTACGAATTGAGCGACATCTTCACGCATCCGCTCAATGAGATCGCCTTCTCCGAGCGCCAGAAAGCGTTCGGGTTCGCCAAGAAAGAAACGCTTCCCAAGTACTGCCGCGAGTGCAGTCATCTGAACCTGTGCTGGGGAGAGTGTCCGAAGAATCGCATCGTCCGGGCACCGGACGGCGAAGCGGGACTGAACTACCTGTGCCCCGGCATCCGCCGCTTTCACGCCCACGCGGGCCCACGCATCCGCCAGATCGCGCGAAGCATTCAGCCGGCTCCCCGCCCCCCCTCCGTTCCCTCGAACCTTCCATAACGACGCGCCAGCCCATGGAGCGTCCCGCTAGTCCGGAGCACGCGCATCGGCGCGCGCTCCGCCCTGCTCTCGTCATCGGGAGTTCAACGTTCGACTGTGCGCAGAAACCAGCCGTTTCAGAGATCAAGCAATGGAAAAACGAAGCAAACCTTTAACACGAATGCTCAAGCGCAAGGCGGTGGCGGCCCTCTCCGCCGCCGTGACGGGGTGGTTGACGCTCACGCCGGTCGCGCATGCCGCCGACGCCGCGAAACGTCCGAATATCCTCGTGATTTTCGGCGACGATATCGGTCAGACCAACATCAGCGCCTATGGCAAGGGCGTGGTCGGCTACCAGACGCCGAACATCGACCGGCTCGCGCAGGAAGGCATGATGTTCACCGACTACTACGCCGAAAATAGTTCGACGGCCGGCCGCTCGTCGTTCATCACGGGGCAGTCGCCATTGCGCACGGGCTTGAGCAAGGTCGGCATTCCCGGCGCCGAGCAAGGCCTGCAGGCAACGGATATCACCATCGCGCAGGCGCTCAAGCCGCTCGGCTACGCGACCGCCCAGTTCGGCAAGAACCATCTCGGCGACCGCAACGAGTATCTGCCCACGGTGCACGGCTTCGACGTGTTCTACGGCAATCTCTACCATCTGAATGCCGAAGAGGAGCCCGAACGTCCCTTCTGGCCCAAGGCCGACACGCCCGCGGGCAAGGCCTACGCGCAGATGTTCATGCCACGCGGCGTGATGGACTGCAAGGCCACGGACCGGGACGACCCGACGACCCAGGCGCGCTTCGGGAAGATCGGCAGGCAGACATGCGCGGACACCGGCCCGCTGACGAAAAAGCGCATGGAAACCATCGACGATGAAACCACCGGCCGCGCGATCGACTTCATGCGCGAGCAGGCGAAATCGGACAAGCCGTTCTTCGTGTGGATGAACACCACGCGCATGCACGTCTTCACGCACGTGCGGCCCGAGTATCGAGGCAAGAGCGGCATGCCCGGCAACGAATATGCCGACGGCATGTGGGAGCACGATCAGGATGTCGGCAAGCTGCTGAAGACGCTCGACGAGCTCGGCATCGCCGATAACACCATCGTCGTGTACACGACGGACAACGGTCCGAACCAGTTCACCTGGCCCGATGCCGCCACCACGCCTTTCCGTAACGAGAAGGACTCCAACTACGAAGGCGCCTTCCGCGTTCCCGCGATGGTCCGCTGGCCCGGCCATATCAAGCCGGGACAGGTGTCGAGCGAGATCGTCTCGGGCATGGACTGGTTCCCGACGCTGCTCGCGGCGGCGGGCGACCCGGGCGTCAAGGACCGTCTGCTGAAGGGCTGGAGCGTCGGCGGACGGTCGTTCAGGAATCACCTCGACGGCTACAACCAGTTGCCTTACCTGCTGGGTCAGCAGGCGAAGAGCGATCGCAACGAGTTCTTCTACTTCGACGATGACGGCGTGCTGGTCGACATGCGCCACGGCGACTTCAAGTTCGTGTTCTGCGAACAGCGCGCGCCCGGCGGCTTCGCGGTGTGGAACAACCCGTTGACCTGCCTGCGCGTTCCGAAGATCTTCAACCTGCGCATGGACCCGTACGAGCGCGCCGATATCGTGTCGGACCAGTACTATGACTGGACGACCCAGAACGTCTACGTCACGTACGGCGCCATCGCGCAAACGGCCAAGTTCCTGGAAACGTTCGTCGCCTACCCGCCGGCTCAGACGCCGGCCAGCTTCACGGTCGACGGAATCCGGGCTGGCGTCGATGCCGAAATCGCCCGCAACGCCGCGCGCTCGAAAGCGCTCGGCAAGAAGGGCGACTGAGGTTTGTGCAAGCATCCGGCATGTGAATCCGCATCGTGCCGGATGCGGCGGCGCCCGTCCGGGGCGCCGTTCGTGCCGTTCGCCGACGCCCGGCGCTTCGGCCCGCGCGTTCGGTGGCGAGCCCGCCTAGCCGCGCGCCTTCGCGATCGCGGCGAGATTGCCCTCGCCGAACCCATGATGCCCGCGCCGCTCGACGATCTCGAAGAACATGTCGCCGGGCCTGCGCTCGACGAATGTCTGCAGAAAAAGCTGCGGCGTGCCATCCGGGAGCACCTCGCCGTCGACGAGAATGCCGCGGGTGCGCAATTTCCCGATGTCGAGTCCGTGGCCGGGAAGCCGCTCGTCGATTTCATCGTAATAGCGCGGCGGCGGCTGCAGGAAGCGCACGCCGCGCGCCATCAACGCATCGACGGACGCGAAGATATCCGCCGATGCCAGCGCGATATGCTGCACGCCCTCGCCTTCGTGATCGGGCAAATACTGCTGCATCAGATCCGTCCGATAGGTGCCCTCCTCATACACCGGAATGCGAATCGAGCCGCACGGCGAGAGCGTGACGGCCGAATCCTGCGATACGTGCCAGTCCGGGTGCACTTGATGAATCTCCGAGAAGTGCAGCACTTCGCGGTAAAAGTCGAGCCATTCCTGGATGCGCCCCGCGCCGACCGTCTGCGTGAAGTGATCCACTTCGAGCAGGCCCGTGCCTTTCTGGTCCGCGTCCGCGCCGGGAATCGGACGGAAATCGATATCGTAGATCGACGCTTCGCTTCCGCTGCCTTTGCCCGGCCAGTGATCGACGAAATAGATATGCGAATCGCCGATACCCTGAATCGCCGGAATCGCCAGTTCGTTCGGGCCGATCTTCTCGCCCTCGAAATCCCACGCGCCGTATTCGAGCGCGCGCTCATGGGCGATCTGCGCATCGAGCACGCGGATGCCGATCGCCGCGATGCCGACACCATGCGACTCCGCGAAGCGCGACGCGAACGAATCCGGCTCCGCGTTCAGCAGAAAATTCATGCTGCCCTGGCGGAACAGCGTCACCGCCTTGCTGATGTGCCGCGCGACCGGCACGAAGCCGAGCGTCTCGAACAAGCTGGCGAGCCCTGCGGGATCGGGACTGGAAAACTCGACGAACTCAAGCCCCGCGATGCCGAGCGGATTGTCGCCGAGGTTCGGATCGGGCGTCGCGCGGGCGGAGGAAGAGGAGTCGGGCTGGGTCATCGGCAATACCTCGAAAATGTACGATCTGGTTCACGGACGCAAAACTACCACGACCTGCCGCATCCGTGCGACCCGGCGACTTCATCGAACGGCCGGAAATGTTGCACCTAGATTAGCGGCAGCGGGATCGCCGTGTCAAAGCCGGGGCAGCCCGACGCCCCCCGGCTCATCGTGAAGCCTCAGGCGGCGAGGCGCTCCGCGCTCATCGACGGACGCCTGACTTGCGGCGGAAACACGTTCCAGGTGCCGTCGTCGTGGCGGAAGAAGATGATCGCGAGCAGGCCGCCCGGATGCTGCGCCTCGATGCAGACATAGCGCGCGCCCGTGACATGCGACCGGCACAGACGCACGACGCGTGCCGGATGCGCGAGTGTCGGGGCGAGCCATTTGTCGACGGCCCAGTGCAGCGAATTTTCGGTGGTTTGCATGATGGTCTCCTCGGGATGCGATGCCCCGGCGTGTGCTGGTTCAGGCGACGAGCGCCGCGTTCATGCTGCGGCGGCGCTGGGCGGCGACATAGGCGCGAAACAGTCCGGTCACGGCGCGCAGTGCTGCCTGCGGATGCACGAAGCAGGCTTGCACCTGACGGCTGCGGGCGCGGCCGTCGATGCACCACGTGACGAAGTGTTCGCAGTTATTGGTGAGCAGGTGATACTGGTCTTCGCCGAGGCGGCTGCGCGCGCGGCGCACGGCTTCCATGCCGACGAACTTCGCGGCCGGGTTCTGGCGGATGATGACTTCGTGGCCGGCGGCGAACTGCTCGATGGTGACTTCCTCGACCGGGCCGCGATGCAGCGACTTCGCGAAGCCCGCATAGTGAATGACCATGCCGTTGCCGGCGTAGAGGCCGTGATGTTCGTAGCCCGAGCGGCGGGTAATGAGTTCGGTGCCGAGCGCCGGTTCGTCGTCGAGCGAGAAACCGCCCGCGGCGGCTTGCTGGTCGATCAGTCCGGATTGGTTGGTTGACATGGCTGGCTCCGATTTTTCTCTGCTTGGCGCGATGTGTTTGTTTGGCGCCGGGTTGCCATGCCTTTTGCATCTTCCTTGCCAGCTTCTATAAGCCTTTGATTTTGCTGAATTCAAGCCGATTGACGCGCAATTCGCGTGCGACCGATGTTTTTGCGTGACCAACAGTTTTCCGATGTGTTTGTTGGGTCCGACACGCCAGATTCGTAGCCGCCGCCGTCCGACGGATAGACGGCCGATGTGTTGGTTCTTCCGCGAGGCGCCGACAGCGCTTGTTGGCGCTGATCCAACTGATGCGAGAGCGGGCGCTTCGCCGCCGGCATCGGCCCATTCCGCCGGAACCCCGCCAGATCGGCCACGCGGCGAAAGGTGCGAGAGCAATGCGCGCGTCGGCATGAGCCTTGCATTGACTCCGGGCGTCCTGCTCGCAGGCCATCCACGGAGAAACGACATGTGCGCTCTCAGCGTCACCGATCTCGACTACGACCGCGAACTCGATCACGCAGCGATGTCGGCCATCAGCGGCGGAGGCGGCGCGCCATGGATATTCGGCTGGATCACGCCGTTCATCGACCGTCCGCCGGTGAGCGTCGGCGGCGGCGCCGGCGTGGTGAATCTCATCGATGTGACCAACAACATCTACGAGGTCACCAACAACATCACCAACATCACGGTCGGCCAGATGATCAATCAGTTCCAGAGCGTCGCGGTCAGCAATACGGGCAACGGCGCGACGCTCACCGTCAATCCGAACTCGGTAGCAGGCAATCGGGCGGGCTGAGCGTGCACATCAAGATTCGTTTCGGGCGCGCGCGGGTACACAATGAGCGGGACCGCCCGTCCTGCCCGCCCGACGCCGCGCCACCCAGAACTCCGGAGGTTGCCGTGACCTTCACCACTGAGTTTCGATGGACTTCCGCCGCCCGCACCGACACCGGCTGCGTGCGGCAGATCAACGAAGACGCATTGCTCGATGCGCCCGAGCGCGGCCTGTGGGCCGTCGCGGACGGCATGGGCGGGCATGCGGTCGGCGACCTGGCGAGCCGGATGGTGATCGACGGTCTCGCGAAGGTGCCGGGCACGGACGGCCTCGCGAGCGTCATCGCCGACGCGCGCGCGCGGCTCTTCGACGTGAACGAACAGTTGCGCGCGGAAGCCGCGCGGCGGCAGGTATCGCGCATCGGCAGCACGGTGGTCGTGCTCGCGGCGCGCGACCGCGCGTGCGCTTACCTATGGGCGGGCGATAGCCGCATCTATCTGTTCCGGCAAGGCCGTCTCATGCAGATCACGCGCGATCACAGCCATGTCGAAGAGCTGAAGGCGCGCGGGCAACTGACGGCAGAGGAAGCGCTGCATCATCCGGCGCAGCACCTGATCACGCGTGCGGTCGGCGCGCTGGACGTGCTGGAGCTCGACGAAAACACGCTCGAGCTCAACGACGGCGATACCTTTCTGTTATGCAGCGACGGGTTGTCGAACGAAGTGAGCGAAGCGGAGATGGCGAACGAACTCGCGCCGGGGAATTGCGAAGCGGCGGCGCAACGGCTGCTGGAGATCGCGCTGGCGCGCGGCGGGCGCGACAACATTTCGGTGGTTGTCGCGCATGCGGAGGATTTGGTGGCGAGCGATAAGACGCAGGTTAATCCGTCTATTTAGAGGATTAGCCCCCCGCCTCCCGATTCTTCTGCGCCGCCGCCCGAAACTCCTTCGAATGCAGCCCGTGCTTCTTGAGCAGCATCTGCAGATGCGACCGGTTCATCTCATACCGCCGCGCCAGTTCGGCGACCGTGCCGCCGGTTTCCTGCAGTCCCCGCTCGAGAAACGCCCGCTCGGCCTCGTCGCTTGCGACGCGTTTCGCTTCGGCCAGCGAACTCGCCGTCGCGATGCCGTTGCCGCTCGCCGCCGGTCCGCCCATCGCAAGCGAGAGCGATGACTTCGGCCGGATATCGATCGGCAGATGATCGATGTCGGCCATATCGCCCGCGAGACACGCGAGCCGATACACCACGTTCCTCAGCTCGCGGATATTCCCCGGATAATCGTAGTTGCGCAGAAAATCGCGCAGCCTCGGCGACAGCTTCACCGGCCGGCGCTTCAAGGTCGCCGCGGCTTCATCGCCGAAATAGGCGAGCAGCAAGGGAATCTCGTCGCGCCGCTCGCGCAACGACGGCAGCGTCAGATGAATCACGCTCAGCCGATAGAACAGATCCTCGCGAAAATGCCCTTCATCGCAGAACTTCCGCAGGTTGCGATTCGTCGCCGCGACGATGCGCGTGTCCACCGCGATCGGCTCATCCGAACCCACGCGCTGAATCTCGTGCGCTTCGAGCACCCGCAACAACTTCACCTGCCCCGACAAAGGCAGTTCGCCGATCTCATCGAGAAAGATCGTGCCCGTATGCGCGCTCTCGAACTTGCCCTTGCGATCGTTGGTCGCGCCCGTGAACGCGCCCTTGCGATGCCCGAATAGTTCGGATTCCAGCAGATTCTCAGGAATCGCGCCGCAGTTCACGGAGATATACGGCTTGTCCGCGCGCGAGCCGTTCGCGTGGATGACCTTCGCCATCAGCTCCTTGCCCGTGCCGCTTTCACCGTCGATCAACACGGGCAAATCGGTCGGCGCGGCTTTTTCCGCGATTTCCAGCGCTTCCAGCAGCTTCGGGTTATCGCCGAACGTGCCTTCGAACACGAAGCTGCGTTCGATCAGCGCCTGACGCCGCGCACCCGGCGACATATCGCGCTTGGGCTCCGCGGCCGCTGCCTGCACGAAGCGCTCCTTATGCGACATCTGCATGACTTCGTCGCGCAAGGTGCTCGCCTGCCGCAAAAGTTTTTCGATTTCGGGCCGTTCGAGACGCGAGGTCCATCGCAGCGTCGAGCGCAGGATCTCGATCTTCTCGATGAGCCCCGCATAGGAAATCGCCGATGACGCGGGCGTGCTGCTGTCGCTTTCAGGTTGGTCGAGTATCTTCATGCTGCGCTCAGTTGCTTTTGCACGAGTTGGTAGTACATGCCCTTTCTCGCGACGAGTTCGTCGTGCTTGCCCTGCTCGACGATGCCGCCTTCATACAGCACGAGAATCTTGTCGGCGCGCATGATCGTCGACAGCCTGTGCGCGATGATCACCGCGGTGCGCCCCTTCAATATCTCCTGCATATTCCCGAGGATATTGCTTTCCGATTGCGTATCGAGCGCGGACGTGGCTTCATCGAACACGAGCAGACGCGGATCGTGATACAGCGCCCGCGCGATGCAAAGCCGCTGAATCTGCCCGCCGGAAAGGCCCACGCCACGCTCGCCCACAACCTGCTCATAACCGAGCGGCATCTTCGCGATGAACCCGTGCGCATCGGCCATCTTCGCCACTTCCTCGATGCGCCTTCTGTCCGGCGCTTCATCGCCGCTCGCGATATTCTCCGCGATCGTCCCCGAAAACAGCAGGTTGCTTTGCATCACATAGCCGATCTGCGCGCGAAAGAAACCTTTATCGACGACATTGATATCGTAGCCATCGACGGTCATCTTGCCTTCGCTCGGCGCATAGAACCCGACGAGCAGTTTCGCGAGCGTCGTCTTGCCCGAGCCGCTGCGCCCGACGATTGCAATCAGCTCGCCCGGCTTGATATCGAAGCTGATGTTTTCCAGCACGTAAGGCGCGTCGCCTTCGCCATAGCGGAAGTACACGCCGTTGAAGCTGATATCGCCCTGCAGGTCGGGCAGCATCACGCGTTGCTGCATCTCTTCGGGTTTCTGCTCCGGCTCGATATCGAGCACATCGCCCAGGCGCTCCATCGCCACGCCCGCATCGTTCAGAAGGCTCCACAAGTTGATGAGGCCCATCAGCGGCGCGAGCACGCTGCCCATGTACGCGTTGAATGCGATCAGTTGCCCGATGGTCAGTTCGCGCGCAAGCACGAGGTTCGCGCCGACCCAAAGCACGCCGATGGTCGTCGCCGCATTCAGCAACTGGCTGCACAGCCCCACGACGATATTGAAGCGCTGCGACTTGTACTGCACTTCCAGCGACTTCGCGTACTTCTTCTCCCACTTCAGCCGCACCGGGCGCTCGATGCCCATGCCCTTCACCGTCTCCACGCCGCCGAGCGCTTCCATCAGATAGGAGCGCGCATCGGTGCCTGCGGAGAAGGTCTCGCGCGCGTTCTGCTTGATGCGCGGCGTCGCGACGATCGTGAGCACCATCATCGGGATCACGAACGCGATGAGCAACAACGTGAGCTTCACGTTGTAGAGGAACATGATCGTGAAGTAAATGAAGAGCATCAGCAGGTTCAACACGGTCGATACGGTCGATTCCGTGAGGAACGCCCGGATCGTGTGATTCTCCTGAAAGCGCGCGAACACGTCGCCGGTCTTGCGCTTCGCGAAGAAGCCGAACGGCAGCGAGAACGTGTGCCTGAAGAATTGCGACATCATCGCGAAGTCCATGTTGCGGACCATGAAGTTCGCGAGGTAGGCGCGTATCGTCGTCATCAATTGCGTGAACAGGCTCGCGATCACCAGCCCGGCGATCAGCACATGCAGCAGGTTGACGTTCTGATGCACGATCACGCCGTCGAGTATGTTCTGGATGATGAGCGGCGGTATCACGCCCAGCACCTGAATGACGAAGGTCGCAAGAAAGAGATGCAGCAGGATCTTCTTGTACGGCTTCAGATAGCCGACGAAGCGCAGCCACGGCGAGCGCGACACGGCTTTCTGCGTCAAGTCCTGACCCGGCGTGAAGAGCAGGCACGTGCCGCTCCAGCCGCGCTCGAACTCGCCGAGGGTCATCTTCCTGAAGCCGATGGCCGGGTCCGCAACCCACACGTTGTCGCTCGACACGCCGTAGATGATGATGTAGTGGTAGCCCTCCCAGTGCGCGATGAACGGCATCTCGAAGCCGCGCAGCGATTCGAACGTGCACTGCACGCCGCGCGTCGTGAAGCCGAGCGACTCGCCCGCGCGCGCGAGCGAATCGAGCGTCGCGCCCGACGTCGTCACATTGGCGAGCTCGCGCAGCTTGCCGAGCGTCATGTTGATGCCGTAGTGGCGGCAGATCATCGCGAGACAGGCCGCGCCGCAATCCATCTCCTCCGCCTGCTCGACCCACGCGAAACGCTTGATGACGCGCTCGCCCAGTTCGGGCTTCGTGTGCAGATCGAGCATCGCGGGCAGCTTGCGGCGCTCGGCGAGCTTCTTCTGCCGCTGCAATTCGCGCTCGGTGAAGCGGATGCGCTCTTCGAGCACTTCGCGCAGCTTCACGTTGCGCTCGATGATGAAGTGCACCGTCTTCTCGGGAATCACGAGCAGGCGCGTATCGGCGCTCGCGATGGCGGATGCCATCTGCTCCTGACGCATCACGCAGGCTTTCTCGCCGAAAATCTCGCCGGGGCCGAGCGTCGCGAGCACATGATGTTCGCCGCCCTCTTCGCGCACGATACGCACTTCGCCCTGCCGCACGACATACAGACGCCGGTCGTCGCGCGAGTCCTGCTTGAGAATCTCCTTGCCTTCCCCGACGCGCTTCACGCCGACGCTGCGCACGCATTCCTCGAGCTCCGCCTTGTTCAGCTTGCCGCGCAGATCGAAGAGCTTCGCGACGAAGCCGCCCGCCGAATTGATCGCGACATAGCTCGTGACGAAGGCGAGCGCGGCGGAGTTCTTCGCGATGACCGGTTCGATCGCGAGACGCGGGATATACAGGAGCTCGGTCTTGCCCGAGGAACGCACCGACGACTCATGGCGGTAGTCGCGCAACATCGCGATATCCGCGAAGGTCTCGCGCTCCTTCTTCACCCCCATGCTGATTTCCTTGCCGTGCTCCTCGGTGAAGATGCGCACGGACCCGGCCTTCACGATATAGAGCCCGTCGGCCGCATCGCCCGCATTGCACACGGTCTCGCCGAAACCGAAGCGGCGTGACTCGGCGTGCGCGGCGAGTTGCTCGATTTCCTCGCGCGTGAAAGGCGAAAGAATCTCGACCGACGAGAGAAAGTCGGCGGGCGAATCAAGGCTCGAGGGAGCGTCCATGTTCTATCGCGTGTCTGGTCGGTCAGCGTGCTTCGATGACGTGCTCCTGCGCGCGCGCCATCATCCAGTCCTCGCGCAGCAGGCGGCGGATTTCCGCGGACACGTCCTCGTCGAGCTTCGCGGGATATTTCGCCGTCACCGCGAAGATTTCATACGAGGTGCCATCCACCGATACGAACGGTCCGAGCAGATCGCCGACTTCCGCGTTGAACACCTTCGCCTCGACATCCGGCTTCATTTGCCCGCGCATCACGCGTCCGATCCTGCCGCCTTCGTCGCGCGTATCGGCAAGCGAATGCTCGCGCGCCATGTCGGCGAAGCTGTCGGGATCGTCGTTGAGATACGAGATCATTTCCTTCGCGCTGCCTTCGGTATCGAGCAGGATGTGGCTCACTTCGATGCTGTCGAACTTCGGCGAATTGAGCTGGAAGTATTCCTCGACCTCGCGTTCCGTGCCGACCTTGTCGAGCATCTTCTCCTGATAGAGCGTGTCGGTGACATAGACCTCGAACTCGTCGAGGCTCACGTGCAGCGCATCGAGATAATTGTTCATATCCGCCGCTCGATGCAGCCCGCGAATGCGCCGGAACTGATCGGCGCGATTCTGGATTTCATCGTCGCTGACGGCCACGCCGGATTTCTTCGCCGCGCGCACGGTCAGCTTGTCGCGCACGAGCTGCTCGATGAGACTGTCGAACTGGCCGTTCAACTTCAACAACCTGATGAATTCGCCGACGTCGACCACTTCGTCGTCGATACGCACAATCGCCGTCATATCGTTCTCCGTTCGGTTCCTTGTTGAATTGCGCATCTTGTCCGCGTTACGGCGGTCGTGTAACCCTCCATCCCTATCCCGCGATATTGCGGAACGGATCGAGCCCGAGATCGATCAGGCGCCGCTCGCGCACCACGATTTCAGCCGTGGCCGTCATGCCGTAGCGCAGCGGATACTTCGTGTCCGAGACCTGATAGAAATCGCGATCGAGCGTCACGCGTCCTTCATACACCGGTTGCTTCGTCGTCGGGCTCGGCTTCGTCGCGGGCGAGATGAACGCGAGCGTGCCGTCGATCACGCCGTAGCGCTGATAAGGAAACGCGTTGAACTTGAGCTTCACGCGTTGCCCTTCGCGCAGGAATGCGCGGTCATGCTCGGCGATCTCGATCTTCAGCACCGGCTTCGCATTCGACGGCGCGATGCCGCCGAGCGGCGTGTTCGCCTGAATCTTGTCGCCGGGCTGCGTCGATGTCACGTCCGTTATCACGCCCGATACCGGCGCGAGAATCAGCAGAAAATTATCCTTGTCGATGTTCTCGAACTTGATGCGCGCGGCCGCATCCGCGACGAGGCGCGCCGTCTGTAGTTGCAGACGCAACTTGTCTTCCGTGCTCGCGACTTCGCGCATCGCCGCTTCGTATTGAAGACGCAGATTCGTCGCTTCCTGGCCGCTCGTTTCGAGCTGACGTTTCGCCTGCGTGAAATCGTGGCTCAGGCGGAAGTCCAGTTCCGCGAGCCGCGATTGCTCGATGCGATACGCGCCGTCCGCTTCGAGATACGCATTGCGTTTCTGATCGACCTGCGCTTCCGCAATGCCGCCGCCGCCCGGCAGCGCGAGCAGGCGCTGAAAGCGGTCGAGCTCGACTTTCGCGGCATCGCGCGCGCGCCGCGCGTTTTCGAGCGTGCTGCGCGCTTCCTGCAACTGCGCCTTCTGGCCTTCCGCGAGCTTGCTCGTGCCTTCGGCCACGCGCTGCTGATGCTGATGCTCCTCCACATCCATCTGATCCTTGAGCGCGGCGATCTTGCGCTCCATCAGCAGCTTTTTCTCGGGGAACTGCTTCCATTCGCGTTCGGCGTCGTCGAGCTTCAGTTGCGCTTCGAGCGCATTGGTGGCCGCCTCGATCGCGCCGCGCGCATTCAGACGCGCGACGACATCGTCCTTGCGCACGGGCTGGCCCTCGGCGATATACAGATCGGCCAGCTCGCCGTCGATCGGCGCGTAGAAGCGGCGCACTTCCGATTCGGGCGCGAGCGTGCCCTGCGCGTTGACCATCACGTCCGCATGACCGACGAAGGACCACACGAGCGCCGACGCGACGAGCGCCACCATCGCGAAGACGAGCGCCTGCGTGAGCCGCGCCGGCTCGGCCGTGAGGATCGCGATGCCTTCGGCGCCGTGCTCTCCGAGCGCCTCCGACAGCGGCTTAAGGTGTGCGTCTCTCTTCACTGCTCGTACCTCCGCCGATCAGACTCAGCTTGGTGTTGAGAAGCCCCGGTTCGAGCACCATGCGCAAGTCCTGCAGCGAGCGACGCTGCAAGTCCGCTTCGGTGTCGATCTCACTGGCGAGCGCGGCCCACTTCGCCGTCGCGCTGTCCGCCTTCACTTGCCTGAAGATACGCATGCCGCGCGCCGCCGCATCCTGCGCGTCCGACAAAAGACGCGCCTGCGTCCTGAACACATCCGATACGCCCGATTCGAGCCGCTGCGATCCGCCGATGCCCCCATTGGTCCGATACTGCTGCCACAGCGTTTGCGCCTGCGTCATCAGCGTCTGCGCGCGGCCGATCGCCTTGTCCTTCAGCGATGCGACCTCGGGCCCGACCGCCTTCGCGTAGAACGTGTCGGCGTCGAGATCGAGCGTTTCGTAGAACGAGAGCAGCGCGTCCTCGTAGCCCTTCGTGCCGCGCGCCTTCTGTAAATCGGCGAATTGCGCGGCCACGGCCTTCTTGTGCGCGAGCTCCTTTTGCACCGTCGGCGACCACGAGCCTTGCGGCAGCTTTTGCAGGCCGTCGATCGCCTGCGCGCTCTGGCCGCGGTTCCATGCATCGGCGACGCTCGCGTATTGCGCGAGCACGGCGGGCGGCGGCAACTGGCTCGCGCCCATCTGCCTGAACTTTTCCTGGAACGGCGGCGTCGAGAATTTCGCCTTGCTCACCGATCCCGCCAGCGGCGCGAGACTCCCGCTCGTGAGACTGCGGCGCAGGCCGGTATAGGCATCGAGATCGGCGCGCACGCGATCGAGGCCCGCGAGGCGCGGATATTTGTCCGCGTATTCCTTGAGCGTCGCGTTGATGGAATCGAGATCGTCCTGGCCGAGACTCTTGACGATGCTCGCATTGAGTCGGTCGATGGCCGCGAGATACACGGAATCGTCGCTCTGGAGCTTGCGCAAGTGGCTGAGCGCGAGCGCATACGGATCGCGGAACTCGGGGACGTATCCCGCGATGCGGTCCAGATCGCGCTGATGCCCCGCCGCATCCGCTTCCCAGTGCTTCAGGATCGCGTCGATGCGCGGCTCGTCGCCGTACATACGGATTGGCGCATCGGCGCCGCCGCGTCCCATCACGAAGCTTTCGAGCTTGCCGATCCATTCGAGCTCGTCGACGAGCGAATGCACCTCGGCGTTGTGCTCGCCGAGCGCCCTCATCTGCGCGATGATCGCGTCCGCGCTCGCGAAGTCGCCCTTCTTCAACGCGGCGAGCCACCGCGGCACGTTCGACTTGAGCACGGCTTCCGTGTTCATCGACGCGAACTGCGTGTCTTTCGGATGCGTCTTCAGATAATCGTTCGTGA
The DNA here is from genome assembly GCF_900044055.2 of Caballeronia calidae. GTDB lineage: Bacteria > Pseudomonadota > Gammaproteobacteria > Burkholderiales > Burkholderiaceae > Caballeronia > Caballeronia calidae. The sequence goes on from NZ_FCOX02000008.1 coordinate 154,624, forward strand.
CGCTCGCCGCTTCGGCGAATTCGCCGTTCGACATCAGCGACTTCGCCTGTCGCTCCGACGAGCCGCTATAGAAGAGCGCCGCGCCGCCCGCGACGAGCACGGCCAGCACGCATGCAGCGATAAGGCGCGTGCGGCGCGCGGCGTGCGGATCGTCGCTCGCGAGCGCCCGGCGCAATTCGGATACGAAGAGCGCGAACTTGCCGCGCTTCGCGGCGCGCGCATCCTGACGCTTCTCCTCGGCGGGCAACGGCTGCGCTTCCTCGTTGACTTCGTCCTCGCGCGCGGCGGCCTGATCGACGCAAAAGATGTCGAGAAACGAATGCGCCGAGCCGACGAAGGTGGTCTTGTCGCTGTCGAGCTCTTCGTCGCGGGCTGCCTGCGCTTTGACTTGCGCGACCATTTCGGTGAGCGTCGACTCGCCTTCGTCGCCGTGCAGATGCACCTTGTACGCGAAGTGCGTGCCGCCGAACGCGACCGAGTCGCCGTTCTTCAGCTCGACTGCGGACGCGCCGAGCCGCTCGCCGTTGACGAAGGTGCCGTTGGTGCTGCCGAGATCCTCGACGAAAGGCGCGCCGCCCTTGATGAACACATGCGCGTGCCGCCGCGACACGTAATTGACCTGATGCGGATACTGCTCGCGATAGCGCGAGAACGTGTCGTCCGTCTTGCTGACGAGAAACGGAAACTGCGCGAGCTCGACCGGCTGCAGGCCGAGGTCGTCGCGCTGCGGCGTGAGCGTAATGCCGATGGGTCTCGGCACGTTCAGACGCCGCGCGCGCGGCGCGAACTGCACGCGATACGACAGCCGGCTGCCGAGCGAAACGATGTCGCCGTTTCTCACGCGCGCGGGCGTCTCGCGCACGGGCGTGCCGTTCACCGCGGTGCCGTTCTTGCTGCCGAGATCGGCGATATAGACGAGCCCATGCTCGATGAAGATGCGCGCATGACGGCGTGAAAGCTGCGCCACGGCTTCGGGCGGGCTCGCGTCGAACGGCGCTTCGGCGCGGCCGATCGCGAAGAGATTTTCGTCGATGCGGATATCCGTGAGCCTGTCCGCCAGCTCGCGGGCAAGCTCGGCATGCGGCGCGGGCTTCAGGATGACGTCGAACGCCTCGCCCACGCCCGGCTGTTGTTCCGCAACGGAAAAGCCTTGAGCCATGTCCATGTCACGAGGTACGTCCGGCCGCTGCCGCCGACGCGTCAGAGGCATGCCCGGCAAGGTCGGGCACATGGACAGGTTGGACCGCGCCGTGATTCACGTCATTCGCAACCGGCGGCTGTTGAGAGTTTAAGTCACGCATCGTCGTAGTCAATCGCGCCATGAGTTATCGAATCTGAACGATCGTTAGTTATTCATATCAATACGTCCGCCGCATTTCATGAAGCGCTTCACTTCAGCCCGTCCTTGCTCGCGCTCTGCACATCGACGGTCGGCCAGCCGCCGCCGAGCGCCTTGTAGAGCGTCACCGTGTCCGACAAAATCTGCTGATGGTTCGCGAGCAGCGCGAGTTGCGCGGCGAGCAGCGTGCGCTCCGTCTCGAACACCTGAAGCTGCGAGATCACGCCTTCTTTCAGTTGCGCATCGATCTGCGCGGCCACGACCGTCAGCTGATCCACTTCCTGCTGCAACTCGACGCGCTGCTTCGTGTGCGAATCGAGATTGACGAGCGCGTTCTCCACTTCCTCGAACGCGTTCATGACGGTGCTGCGATATTGCTGTTCCGCCACCGTGGTCTGCGCTTCGGTGGTTTTGACGTGCGCGCGCACGGACGGATCGAGAATCGGGATATTGATGCTCGGCACGAAGCTCAGCGTGAACATCTTCAGCAGATCGGTGAGCTGAAAGCTCGCGGTGCCCGCGCGCCCGGTCAGGTTGATGGTCGGGAGTTGCGCGAGCTTCGCCTGACCGACGAGATCGTAAGCTTCGAGCACGCGATACTCCGCCGCGATCAGATCGGGACGGCGCGACAGCAATTGCGACGGCAGGCCGCTCGGCACCGCCGGAATCTGCACGCGCTTTTGCAGCTTGCCGTCGGGCACCTTGAATTCGCCGGCGGGCACGCCGATCAGCGTCGAGAGCGCGTTGTTGGCGAGATCCCGCGAGCGGCGCAGTTCCAGCAATTCGCGCGTCAGGCGATTCAGTTCGGCGCGCTGCGTGAGCACCTGCGTCTTCGGCACGAGACCGTTCTTCTGCATGCCCTCGAAGATCGTCAGGATTTGCTGGTTCGTCGCGATGGTCTGACTCTGCTGCGCGATCTGGTCGTCGAACTGGAGAATCTGGAAGTACGTCGTCGAGACGAGCGCGACGAGTTCGAGATAGCCCGCGCGCCAGTCGGCCTCGGTCGCGCGGAACTCGGCCTTCTGCGCCTGCACGCCTTTCTCTACCGTGCCCCAGATGTCGATGTCCCAGCTGACCTGCGTCGCCAGGTTGAACTGCTTCGAGAACTTCTGGCCTGTCGTCTTCTCGAAGCTCGCGCCCGCGCCGAGATCCATCGACGGCAACGCGCCCGCGCGCGCCTCGGCGATCTGCGCGCCCGCCACGTGAGTGCGCGCGGCCAGCACCTTGATGTCGAAGTTGCCGTTGATGGCTTTATCGACGAGCGAGTCGAGGTAGGGATCGTTGAACTGTTTCCACCAGTCGGGCTGGATGGTGTCGGCGGCGGCGACCTTGGGCGCGTCGATCTTCGTGAACGCGGTTTTCTCGGGCGTGTCGGGACGCTGGTAGGTCGGCACCTTCAGGTCGATGCAGCCGGAAAGCAGCGTGGCCGCAATGAGCGATGGCAGCACGGCCCATTTTCGCCCGATGGTCACACGCAACGATGGCAACGAGGCTCGCACGATCTCACTCCCGGTGAACGCGCACCGACGGTCAGGTTCAATGGTGAGAAGCGCGGCGCCGGCCGTTCGGTTCATCAAGTAAATCACACGGCGCGCCGGGACTCCATACGGGTTAAATCACGTGGCGCGCGCGTGCTCTGTGGCACGTCGCGCGTCTCGTGACGCGGTCCGGCGGCGGATGCGACCCGCACTCGAACCACTGCGCCCGATGCTGCGGGCGGTGTTGCAGCAGAGCTCCCCGTGCCCCGCTTTTGCTGCCGACTGCTTCGATGCTTACCGCATCGATATCCGCTTCATTCCGCGCGGCATTCGCTTTACGCGAGATCGCCCGCCACGCCGAAGTTGACGTTGGCGATGTTCTTCGCGTTCTGCGTCGGCGTGACCGTCGATTGCGACTTGAGCGCTTCCGCGAACGCGATGTTGCTGCCGTTCTGGTTGAACGTCGTCTGCGTCTGATTGATGATCTGCTGCGGATTGAACGGCATCGACAGCGTCGTCCCCTCGAAGGAGATGAAGCCGGGGAACAGGACCGCGGAGCCACCGCGAACCACCGACATCGCACGGCGATCGAGCTCTTCGGTGACGGGAAGGTCCTTGATGATCAACGTCTTCATTTCTGCTCTCCTTGCTTGCGCATCGCGCATCCGGTGGTGGCTTCGAACAGCTTGTCTGCTTGCCAACGTTAAATGCATAGGGTGTGCCAGTCGCGCCGCTCGCTTGCCGCTTTCCGTCGAATCCCTTGCAGCGCGCGGCTTTCGTCGATTCGAGCCGTGTGCGTCCGTCGATCCGCATGATGCTGCTCGCCCAACACATCGCGCTCCGGCTGTCGGTTCACCGACGACACCGCGTTCCCGCGCAGGGACGAACGTTTCCCTCCGCGAATCGCACGCGGAATCGAACTCGATGGATGAAACGGGGAAAGGCGCCGCCCGGCCCGCGGGGAGCGCCCGGACGGACTTACTTGACGTAGATCGTGATCTTCCTGGAATACACGGGCGGGTTATGCGGTATGTGCTTGTCGTCGCCCATCAGAAGCTGAATCGTGTGCTTGCCTGGCGGAAGCTCGAGCATCGTTTCGGTTTCTCCGGCGCCGTAGTGCAGGTGATTGCGATCCGATGGAATCTCCTGATCCATCGGCGGCAGGTCCACGTCGATCAGCAAATGATGATGCCCCGTGTTCGGAAACTTCACGCCGCGCGGCGCCACGCCCATGTAGCGCAGCCCGAACCAGACCTTGAACGGCTTGCCCGCGGGCAAGGTCTGACCATCGTTCGGATAGCCGATGTACGCATAAGCGTTGGCGGGCGCGGGCGTCGGCCCGGCGAGCGCAGAAGGCGCGGCGAACGCCGTCGCCAGCATGGCGGCGACGAGGAGCGAACGCGGGAGCGCGAGCACGTCAGCAGGTCGATTCTTCATGTCGTATGCCCTCGGCAAATGCGCGGGTGTCGGCCGCGAGGCTCATGGCGCCGCTCATTTCACGGTGATGGTGATCTTCTTCGAATAGACCGGCGGATCGTGCGGAACGTGGTTGTAGTCGCCCATCAGCAACTGCAGCGTGTGCTTGCCCGGCGGCAGTTCGAGACGCGCATCGGTTTCGCCCGCGCCGTAATGCAGATGGTTGCGATCGGACGGGATCTCCTGATCGAGCGGCGGCAGGTCCGCATCGACGATGAGATGGTGATGCCCCACGTTCGGCAGATCGACGCCCTTCGGACAGATGCCCATGTTGCGCAAGCCCATGCGCACCCAGAGCTTGCCGCCGGAAATCACGGCGCCGTCGGGCGGCCAGATGATATACGCCTCGGCGTTCGCCGGCGCGGGCGTGCGCGCACGCGCGGCGGCGGAGAACGACGAATCGGCGGCCAGTGCGGCCAGTGAAGCCAGCGCGCCAAGCACGGTTCTTCTCAGCATGTTATGCACGCCTCTCTCGTTGAAAGGCCTCGCGGACGGGCCGGGGAATCGCTTCATGCACACGCGAACGCTCGTGCTCGAAGCGTGATGCATCGTGCGCGATGCATCGTCTTCGGTTTTTAGATTAGGACGTTACGTTTAAAAAAGATACGTACGCACGCGGATGCTTCGCACCCCATCACGGATACCTTCTTTCGGGGGATTAAGCGCCGCGTGAGCGCGTGCTATCGTTGTTGGTGCTGGACACAGAGGGCGTGGACCTCGCCCCGAAGCCTCGGCATTAGGCGCGCATGCGGCGCCATGCCCTCCACTCAAAGCCGGACGGACAGGGTGTGAATATGTGGCGAACTCTTCTCATCGCGGGCGTGTTCCTGATGGTCGGCGAAGCGCTCGCGCCCGCCTGCGCGGCAGCCGTCACATCGCCGCCTGCTTCGATCACCATCGACGCACGAGCAAACGCCCCGCAGCGGTTCGCGCTCGTGATCGGCAATGCCGACTATGCCGACGAACCGCTAGCCAGCGCCTCCCGCGATGCCGATGACATGAGCGCCGCCCTCGCCTCGCTCGGCTTTCACGTCACGCGCCGCGCGAATCTCGATGCCGCCGCACTGCGGCAGGCACTCGATGCCTTCGCCGCGCGTCTCGGCCCGCGCGACACGAGCGTCGTCTATTTTGCCGGTCACGGATTGCAGGCGGGCGGCGATGCGCTACTCCTGCCGCTCGACGCGCGCGTGCGTCAGCCCGCGACACTCGTGCGCGACACGCTTTCCGCGAAGGATATCGTCGAGCGCATGACGCGCGCGCGGCCGGATGCGGCGAACATCGTCGTGCTGGACATGTGTCTGACCGCTCCCTTCGAGAAAACGCGCGCCCAGACCTGGACGCTGCCGCCGCGCACGCTCGTCGCCTATGCGGCGGCGCCGGGCGATGCAGCCGTCGAAAGCGGGCGCAACGGGCGCTACACGGCGGCCCTGCTGCATGCGCTGGGCCAGCGCTCGCCGATGACATCCGCGACATTCGAAACCGCCGCGTCCGATGTCGCACGCCATTCGCAAGGCGCGCAGCGGCCGTGGATCGCATCGACGCTGGACGCGAACTTCGCCATCGCGGATGCATCGGCGCGCGTGTACGTCGCGGACGCGAATCGTATTGATCGCGATCAATCCGCCGATACCACACGCACGCGCGGCATCCTCCCGAAAGACAGCAGCGAGCAGTACGAACTGACGTTCTGGGATTCGATCAAGGACAGCACCTACGCGAGCGATTACGAGGCCTATCTGAAGGCTTATCCGAATGGCCGGTTCGCGGCGCTCGCCAAGGCGCGCATCGAGCGCCTGCGCGCGTCGGGGACGGCGAATGCGAAACCCGCGGCATCGGCACCGGTTGCACCGCCCGCGGCGACGGCCACGCCCGCGTCCCCGGCACCGAAGCCCGCGCCGTCCACCGCCGCCGCGCCGGAAAAAGCGCGCCCGGCGACACCGGCCGCCACTGCGCCCGCCGCGCCCGCTGCCGCAGCCGCAAAGCCCGCCGCGAAGACGGCCGCCGGCGGCGAAATCAAGGACTGCCCGTCGTGCCCCGTGCTGATCCCGATCTCACCTGGCAGCTTCACGATGGGCAGCAACAGCGACGATCCGGCGGAGAAGCCGCCGCACCGCGTTTCGATCGGGCATGCGTTCGCCATCGGCAAATACGAAGTGACGGTCGAGCAATGGAACGCCTGCGCCGACGCGGGCGCGTGCACGCGCATCTCGATGGACGGCGACGCAACGCCCCAGGGCAACGCGCCGATGCGCAACGTGAGCTGGGACGACGCGCAGGTGTACGTCAAATGGCTGAGCAAGGTGGGCGGCAAGGCCTATCGTCTGCCGACGGAAGCCGAATGGGAATACGCCGCGCGCGGCGGCACGCAGTCGACGTACTGGTGGGGCGATCAGATGAAGAAAGGCACCGCCGACTGCAAGGACTGCGGCGATCCGTACAAGCCCGAAGCGCCGACGCCCGTCGGATCGTTCGCGGCGAATCCCTACGGTCTCTACGACATGAACGGCAGCGTCTGGGAATGGGTCGCCGACTGCTGGCACAGCTCATACAAGAACGCGCCCGCCGATGGCCGCGCCTGGGACGATCCCTCCTGCTCCGTGCGCGTGATTCGCGGCGGCTCGTGGCGCGAAGGCGCGGCCTACATGCAATCCGCGACGCGCTTCAAGTACAGCTCCAGCGTGAGGCAGTCGCAGAACGGCTTTCGCGTCGGGCGGGATATGGAGTGAAGACCTTCATCGGTCCGCGGCTCTGACGATGATCTGCGCCTGCGTATCGCGCTCGATCTTCCTGAGCGCGGGCGCCGCCGCCCGGAAGTCCTCCGGCGAGCAGACCTGCCTGCCGAAGCGCGCTTCCAGCGTGCGCGAGATCTGAATGACATTGGTCGACGGATCGAAGAGATAACGCGAGCGGTAGCGGAAGAAATCGCTCGTGAAATCGACATCGTCGGGCACTTCGGCGACGCGCATCGCCTTCGGCAGCGTGATCTGCGCGACCTCGTCGAAGCTGCCGCCGATGCACAGATACGGCTGCGTGCGCGTGCGCTCGGCGAGCCAGTTGCGCGTCGTCGTCGCGATGCCGCCCGACAGGCTCGTCAGCGCGGGCAGCGCCGTCGTGCCCGTCGGCCAGACGATATCGTCGAGCGTGCCGCGCAAGGTCGTCGCGAACGGGCCGCCGCTTGCATCGACATTGCTCGTCGTCAGCGCGCCCGCGCCGCGCAGGTTCGTGAAGCGCAGCCGGTCCGCCGCGATCTGGTCGCGCCGCTGGGCGTTCGCGAGCCGCAGATTCATGCGCTCGATCTCGGCGCTCCATCCCGCATCCTCGACCCAGTAAGCGAAGCTCGCCTCGCCTTGCGGCGCGACCTCGATCTGCAGACGCGCGGTGCGCGCGAGCGTCTGCGTCGCGGGCGTGCGGGCGAGCGCGCCGGTGTTCACGAGCAGCGCGGGCCGGTCCATGTCCGCGAGCGGCAGAAAGCCGAACTCGACGCTCGACGCCGTGCTGTCCGCATAGACATTCAGGTCCGGCAGCCACGTGACGATGTGATTGATCGCGCCCGAGCCATAACCCGGCACCGACGGCAGCGTATAGACCGCGCCGAGCCCGATCAGCGCGGGCTCGTTACGGATGCCCACGGCATCGAGCAGCGCGCCGAAAAGCGCGACGTGATCCTTGCAATCGCCATAACGGTTCGCGAGCACCTCCGTGACGCGATGCGGCACGGCGGGACTCTGGCCGATGAACATCGCGACATAGCGGATATTGCGGCGCACCCAGTCGTAGAGCGTCTTCGCTTTGGCGCGGTCGTCGGCGTCGTTTTGCGTGAGCGACAGCGCGAGCGCGCGAACGGCGGGATCGGTCGCGGACGGATCGGCGGCGGCGTCGCGGTAGCTCTTCGCGAAGCTCGCGTAGTCGGGAAAGGTCGTCACGACGAGCCGGTCGCCGTACTGCGCATAGCCGACCGAGCCGCTTTCGATGCGCGCGATGTGCTCGCGCCGGTACACGAACGCATAGCGCGTGCGGCCGTTCTCGGTGACCGGCGGCTCGGCGATATAGCCGCGCGCATCGGCAAAAAGCGGCTTGCCGGCGGGCAGATCGAAGACGAGGCGCTGCTGCAGCACGGGCCGCTGCCCCGGATCGACGTAATAGTTGAACTGCCCCGGAATCACCGCCGCCGCCTGGCTCTTGCGAAAGCGCAGATGCACCGTCGAGCCGACGCCCACCGCCGGAAAGATCACCGCGCGCAGCTTCGCGTCCTGAAACGTCGGCGCGCCCGCCGAACGCGGCTCCTGAATATCGCGGATCTGATCCTTCGAGACGTCGTGGCGCAAGCCGTTGGCATCGACGGAATACGCCTCGACGATCTCCACGTTCGACACGCTCTTGTCGTACCAGACATAGCGCTGCGCGATCTCGTCGATGCCCGCCGACGTGTTCGCGCGCAGCACGGTGGTGTCGTCCTCGGCGAGCGAGCCGTCATCGGCGACGACGAACTCATGTACGTCGCTGACGATGGTCGAAGGATCGTCGGCCGTGGCGGCAACCGCGCACGACCCCGCGCACACGCCGGCGATGACGCAGGCCACGAGAGGGATGAAGCGACGAGCCATGTCGAAGTGTCCGCGCCGCGCGAAGGAAAGTTCATCGTACAGGAGGACGCCGCGGCTGCGTACGCCCGTTCAGCCGCGACAAATCGAAACGCGCGACATTTTGTATCATATTGCGATATAATTTTGCGTTTTACGCACGCTTGCTCTCGCGCTACCGCCCGGCCAGCCAGTGTGTCCCCCCACTGACTCCTCCCGGAACGCTGAAAAGTGTCGCGCATCGCATTGCTTCGCTGGCTGCATGGCTTTCTCCCCGCTCCCGTCACCCTGCGCTGGACCGAGCGTTTACGCGGGGGTTTCGGCGCGCTCATCGGCATCGCGCTCACGGGCGGGCTTGCGCATCTGCTGGTCGGCGATGCATCGGCGATTCCGTATCTCATCGCGCCGATGGGCGCTTCGGCCGTGCTGCTCTTCGCCGTCCCCGCCAGTCCGCTCGCCCAGCCGTGGTCGATCATCGGCGGGAACATCGTCTCCGCGACGGTCGGCGTGACCTGCGCGATGTTCGTCCACGATCCCGTCGATGCCGCCGCGCTCGCCGCCTGTCTCGCGATCTGCGCGATGTTCGCGCTGCGCTGCGTGCATCCGCCCTCGGGCGCAGTCGCGCTGACGGCCGTGCTCGGCGGGCCGTCGATCCACGCGCTCGGCTACGGCTTCGTGCTCGCGCCGGTGGCGATCCAGTCGATGGCGCTGCTGTCGTCGGCCATCGTGTTCCATGCGCTGACCGGCCACCGCTATCCGCACGGCCATGCCGCGCCGAAACCGGCGAGCGCGCCGCCCGACACCGCATCGTTTACGCGCGCCGATCTCGAAGCCGTGCTCGCGCGCCGCAGCGAAATGCTCGACGTCGATCCGGACGATCTCGAAACGCTGTTGCGCGAAACCCAGTTGCAGGCCTACGCGCGCCGCTTCACGGAGTTCACGTGCGCGGACATCATGTCGCGCGCGGTCGTCTCGGTGTCGCCGGACACGAGCGCGCAGGCAGCGCTCGCGCTCATCGACAAGCATCACGTGAAAGCGCTGCCGGTGATCGACGCGACGCGCCGCGTGTGCGGCATCGTCACGCGCGCGGACCTGGCGCCGGTGCGCCGCGGCGGCTTCGTCGAAGGCGTGAAGCACGCGATCGAACGCCTCATGCGCGGCCCGTCGACGACCCCGCCGCGCGTCGCCTCGCTGATGACGACAGACGTCTGCACGGTGAAGACGAGCACCGCCATCGCCGAGCTGGTGCCGATGTTCGCGCACTTCGGGCACCACCATATTCCGGTGGTCGGCGCGCACGATCAGCTCGCCGGCATGATCACCGAAGCCGACCTGATTTCGGGCCTCTATCGACAATCGTTCGCGGGCGAGCGCAAGAGCGCCTGATGCCGCCGATCCGCCCGACGCTATCCGACATCCGATGAACGCCCCCCGCAACCTCAACAAGCCGGACTTCGAGCAACTGTCCGAATTCCGCTACCAGATGCGGCGCTTCGAGCGCTTTTCCGAGCGCGCCGTGCAGGACGAAGGCATCACGCCGCTGCAATACCTGCTGCTGTTGCACATCAAGGGCTATCCGGGCCGCGACTGGGCGACGGTCGGCGAGCTGGCCGAGCGGCTGCAATCGCAGCATCACGGCGTCGTGGCGCTCGTCACGCGCTGCGAGGCGGCCGGGCTCGTGCGCCGCAAGCCGAGCGAGGAGGATCGCCGCCAGGTGCGCGTGCATCTCGAAGCGCGCGGCGAAGACGTGCTCGAACGCCTCGCCGCGCTGCATCGCGCCGAACTCAAGTCGCTCGATGGCGCGTTCCGCGTGCCGCAAATCGATCTCTGACATTCCCGGGAGTACACCATGGACCATCACAAACGCGACTTTTCGGTCAACGACCGGTTGCTGAAAATATGCGGGCTCGCCGCCATCATCGGCGCGATCGCCACGCTCGCGGCCGTCCTGCTCCTCGGGCTCATCCATCTCTTCACGAACCTGTTCTTCTTCGGCACGTTTTCCTTCGAGGACCGCTCGCCCGCGCTCAATACGCTCGGGCCGTGGGTCATCGCGATTCCGGTGATCGGCGGGCTGATCGTCGGGATGATGGCGCGCTTCGGCTCGGAGAAGATTCGCGGCCACGGCATTCCCGAGGCGATCGAAGCGATTCTCTTCGGCAAGAGCCGCATGTCGCCGAAGGTGGCGATTCTGAAGCCGCTGTCCTCGGGCATCGTCATCGGCAGCGGCGGGCCGTTCGGCGCCGAAGGCCCGATCATCATGACGGGCGGCGCGCTCGGCTCGCTGATCGCGCAATGCATCGACGTGACGGCCGCCGAGCGCAAGACGCTGCTCGTCGCGGGCGCGGCGGCGGGGATGACCGCCGTGTTCGGCACGCCGGTCGCGGCGGTGCTGCTCGCAGTCGAGCTGCTGCTGTTCGAATGGCGCCCGCGCAGCTTTCTGCCGGTCGCGCTCGCGTGCGCGGTCGCGGGTTTCGCCCGCGCGGCGGTGTTCGGCACGGGCGCGCTCTTTCCGCTCGAGACGCAGCCGCCGCAGATGATTTCGCTGCTGTCATGCCTCGTCGCGGGCCTGCTGTCGGGCGCGCTGGCGTCGGGTTTGTCGGCGGCGCTCTACAAGCTGGAGGACGTGTTCCACAAGCTGCCGATCCACTGGATGTGGTGGCCGGCGATCGGCGCGGTGTTCGTCGGCATCGGCGGCTATTTCGAGCCGCGCGCGCTCGGCGTCGGCTATGACGTGATCGGCGATCTGCTGCATCAGCACATCGCGATTCAGGTGGCGCTGTCGATTCTCGCCGTGAAGGCGATCATCTGGGTCATCGCGCTCGCGTCCGGCACGTCGGGCGGCGTGCTCGCGCCGCTGCTGATGCTCGGCGCGGGCCTCGGCACGGTGCTCGGCGCGGTCCTCCCCGGCCACGATGCCGCGCTCTGGCCGCTCGTGTGCATGGCCGCGACGCTCGGCGCGACGCTGGGCGCGCCGCTCACCGCGATCGTCTTCGCGTTCGGCCTCACGCACGATGCCAACGCGCTGCTGCCGCTGCTCGCCGCGACGCTCGTCGCGCACGGCTTCGCGACGGTCGTGATGAAGCGCTCGATCATGACGGAGAAGATCGCGCGGCGCGGGTATCACATCTATCGCGAATACGGTGTCGATCCGCTGGAGCGTCATCACGTCGATGAAGTCATGACCCGCGACGTGCTCACGATCGACGCGGCCACGCCGCTCTCCGACGTGCTCGCGAAGCACTTCGGGCCGCAGCAGGTGCATCGCGCGTATCCGGTGGTGCGCGACGGCGTGCTCGTCGGCATGCTCGACCGGGCGTCGCTCGGGACGCTGATCGGCGGTTCGTCAGCGCAGGAAGCGGGCGTGGGCATCGGCGAGGCTCTGCAGCGGCAGGCGCACGGCGCGCCGTCGTTCGCGCTGCCGGGCGAGCCGTGCCGCCTGGCCGCGACGCGCCTCGCCGTGCACGAGCTGGAGCGCTTGCCGGTGGTCGCGGACAAGCAGTCGTTGCGGCTCGTCGGCATCGTGTCGAGAAGCGATCTCGTGAAGCCCGCGCGCGCGCACTTCGATGAAGAGCATCGGCGGGAAAGGTTCAGAGGGTTTCGCAGGACGCCCGCGCTGAAGAAGCATTGAGGAGACGCCGCGCACGAAGCGGCGCGGAACTTTGCGCCGTCGCGCGTTTCCGAGAGCAATAGGTTCGCGCCGCTCACTCTCCGGCAGGAGGAGAACATGCGCCGTTTCCCCGTAAGGTTCTCCAGGCGCGGCTGTCCCCGCGCGCCACGCGCATGACCACGCGCCGCGCCTTTCTGCGCGCGGCCGCCGCCGCAACCCTCGCGGCGCAGGCCGACCGCGCGGCGCACGCCGCCGACGCGCCGCTTCAGCCGATGCACAAACGCCCCATTCCGTCGACCAATGAAGGCTTGCCCGTCATCGGCTGCGGCACGTGGCGCACCTTCGACGTCGGCGACGACGCCGCCCGCCGCCGCGAACTCGCCGGCGTCCTGCGCGTGCTTTTCGGCGCAGGCGGATCGGTGATCGATTCATCGCCGATGTACGGGTCCTCCGAAGCCGTCGCGGGCGCGCTGCTCGCCGAAGCGCACACGCGCGACAAAGCCTTCATCGCCACCAAGGTCTGGACCGATGGCCGCGCCGCCGGCATCGCGCAGATGGAGCAGTCGATGCGCCTGTGGCAGACCGATCGCATCGACCTCATGCAGATCCACAACCTGCTCGACTGGCGCACGCATCTCGCCACCCTGCGCGACTGGAAAGCCGCCGGAAAAGTCCGCTACATCGGCGTCACGCACTACACGTCGGGCGCGTTTCCGCAAGTCGAAGCGGTGCTGCGTTCCGAGCGCATCGACTTCGTGCAGATCAACTACGCCGCCAACGACCGCGATGCGCAAGCGCGCCTTCTGCCGCTCGCCGCCGAGCGCGGCGTCGCGGTGATCGTCAATCAGCCGTTCGGCGGCGGCTCGCTGCTCGCGAGCCTCAAGAACCGCCCGCTGCCCGCGTTCGCGCAAGAACTCGGCTGCACCTCGTGGGCACAGCTTCTGCTGAAATTCGTGCTGGGCAACCCGGCCGTCACGTGCGTGATTCCCGGCACCGGACGGCGCGAATACATGATCGACAACGCGCACGCGGGCGTCGGCGTTTATCCCGATGCCGCGATGACCCGGCGCATCGCCGACGCAGTCGCATAAAGGAGTCCGCCATGAGCGATCCATTCGACCTTCAGCGCTTCGTCGACGCCCAGGAAAGCGTCATCGACGATGTGCGCGCCGAGCTCTCCGCCGGCCGCAAGCGCACGCACTGGATGTGGTTCGTCTTCCCGCAGATCGCCGGTCTCGGCCACAGCGCGATGGCGCAGCATTACGCGATCTCATCGTGCGACGAAGCGAAGGCGTATCTCGCGCATCCGGTTCTGGGTGCGCGGCTCGTCGAGCTGACGCGCATCGTCAACGGGGTGCAGGGGCGCGGCGTCGATCAGATTTTTGGCTATCCGGACGACATGAAATTTCATTCGTCGATGACGCTCTTCGCGCGCACCGCCGACGATCCCGACGTCTTCGATGAAGCGCTGCGCCGCTACTTCGGCGGCCAGGCCGACGACGCGACGCTCGACCGCCTGCAATGACGGGCATGGCGGTTGCGCTTCGCTGAAACATCGACGTTTCACCGGAGCCGAGCGCCATGAGCACATCCTTCAAGCTGCACGATCACGTCCGCTGGAACACGCCGCAGGGCGAAACGACGGGACATATCGTGCGTGTCGTCACCGAACGCACGACGCTCGACGGCCATACCGTCGACGCGTCGCGCGAGGATCCGCACTTCGAGGTCGAAAGCGACAAGAGCGGCAAGCGCGCCGTGCACAAGGCCGACGCGCTGACGCACGTATCGCGCTGAAACACGCGCCGCACGTTCGCACTATTGCAGTGCGCGCGACGCATCCTTACACCGTTCCTGCAGAAACCACGATTAACGTTCAAACTTCTACCGCGCCGGAAGCTTGAATGCGCATTCCATTGAACCGGTTTGCCCAATCCTTTGAGGAATCGAACCAATGAAATCGAAACTCGTGGCACTGCTCGTTGCATCGTCGGCACTCGGCCTGACTTCCACGGCATCGTTCGCCCAGGTTGCGGGGTCGCAGCCGCTCGGCGTATCGGTCGAGGTGTCGACCGCCATCATCGACGGCTGGAGCATCAAGAAATCCGTTCTCAACAAGCCTGTCGTGAACGAACAGGGACAGCGCGTCGGCGTGATCAACGACATCATCGTCGCGCCCGACAAATCGGTTTCGTTCGCGATCATCGCGGCGAACAAGTTCCTCGGCGTGGCGCGTCACGACGTCGCCATTCCCATCGAGCAGCTCGACGTAAAGAACGGCCAGTTCGTGCTCGCGGGCGCGACGAAGGACGCGATCAAGGCGCTGCCCGAGTTCCAGTACACCAAGGTGAAGGCGACGCCCAAGCCGCGCGCGGAATTCGAGCATCATTGATGCATCGTTTCAGGTAAACCGGGGCGGCCACGTTCTCGTGCGCCGCCTCGTTTTCATTCACGCGCCGCTCAACCCTCAACCCGGAGCCCCGCCGATGTTCAACGCCCTCATGCTCGAAAAACAGGACGACCGCACGGTCGCATCCATCAAGTCGCTCGACGAATCGAGCCTTGCTGCTTCCGGTGATGGCGACGTGCTGGTGCGCGTCGAATTTTCGACGCTCAACTACAAGGACGGACTCGCGATCACGGGCAAGAGCCCGGTCGTGCGCAAGTGGCCGATGGTGCCGGGCATCGACTTCGCGGGCGTCGTCGAGACGAGCGCGCACCCGGACTACCGGCCCGGCGACAAAGTGGTGCTGAACGGCTGGGGCGCGGGCGAAACGCATTGGGGCGGGCTCGCGCAGAAGGCGCGCGTGCCGGGCGATCATCTGATTCCCTTGCCCGCGAAGATCACGACGCGCCAGGCGATGGCCGTCGGCACCGCGGGCTATACGGCGATGTTGTGCGCGCAGGCGCTGGAAAAGCACGGCGTGAGCGCCGCGGACGGCGACGTGCTCGTGACGGGCGCGAACGGCGGCGTCGGCAGCTTTGCCGTCGCGATTCTGGCGAAGCGCGGGTTTCGCGTGATCGCGTCGACGGGGCGTCCTGAGGAAGCCGAACGGCTGCGCGAACTGGGCGCGGCGGATATCGTCGAGCGCGCGAGCCTGTCCGAGCCGGGCAAGCCGCTGCAGAAGGAGCGCTGGGCGGCGGCGGTCGATTGCGTCGGCAGCCATACGCTGGCGAACGTCTGCGCGAGCCTGCGCTACGGCGGCGCGGTGGCCGCCTGCGGCCTCGCGCAAGGCATGGATCTCCCGGCGACGGTCGCGCCGTTCATCTTGCGCGGCGTCGCCCTGCTGGGCGTGGACAGCGTCTACGTGCCGCGCGAGCGGCGCATCGCGGCGTGGCAGGCGATCGCCGATGAAGTGCCGGTCGCGACCATCGAAAGCGTCGCGACGGTCATTCCGCTCGCCGATGCGCCCGACGTCGCCGCGCGTCTGTTGCGCGGCGAAGTGAAGGGACGCGTGATCGTCGACGTCAACGCCTGAGCCGGCGTCTCAGAAGGCGCTCCAGCCGTCGGCGTTGACCCGCTTCGGCATCGCCACGGGCGCCGCGCGCCGCGCGGGCTTCACAACTGGCGCATGCACCGCCGCCGCGCCGTTCACCGTGAAGAACGCCACCGCTTCGTTGAGCCTGCGTCCCTGCTCCTCGAGCGAAGTGGCGGCGGCCGCCGCTTCTTCCACGAGCGCGGCGTTCTGCTGCGTGACTTCATCCATCTGGGCGATGGCGTGATTCACCTGCTCGATGCCGCGTCCCTGCTCCGCCGACGCCGCCGCGATCTCCTGCATGATGTCCGTCACGCGCGCGACGGCCTGCGTGACTTCGATCATCGTCGTGCCCGCTTCTCCGGCCAGCACGGAGCCGTCGCGCACCTTGGCCGTCGAATCCGCGATCAGCTCCTTGATCTCCTTCGCCGCCGTCGACGAACGCTGCGCCAGGCTGCGCACTTCGCTCGCCACGACCGCGAAGCCGCGGCCCTGCTCGCCCGCGCGCGCGGCCTCGACCGCTGCATTGAGCGCTAGGATGTTGGTCTGAAACGCGATGCCCTCGATGATCCCGGTGATCTCCGCGATGTGGCCGGCGCTGTCGCTGATGCCGGTCATCGTCTCGACCACGCGGCCGACGACATCGCTGCCCTTCTTCGCGATAGCCGACGCGTTCGACGCGAGCGTGCTCGCCTGCTGCGCGTTCTCGGCGTTCTGACGCACCGTCGAGGTCAGCTCTTCCATGCTCGCCGCCGTCTGCTGCAGCGACGCGGCCTGCTCTTCGGTGCGCTGGCTCAGATCGGTGTTGCCGGTCGCGAGCTCCTGCGCCGCGCCGCCGACCGCGCCGCTGCTTTCGCGCACGCGGCTCACGGTTTCGGTGAGGCGCGTGTTCATCGTCGCGAGCGCGCGCAGCAGGTCGCCGGTTTCGTCCTTCGTGTCCGCGACGATGCGGCTCGTCAGATCGCCGCGCGCCACCGTCCGCGCGATGCCGACCGCCTCGCCGATCGGCGTCGTGATCGAGCGCGTGACCATCACGCCCGCGATTCCCGCGAAGAGCGCCGCCGCCGCGCACAGCGCAATCAGCACGTTGCGCTGCGCCTGAAAGCTCTCCTGGTCGGCACGCACGATGTCCTCGCGGCGCGCGGCGGTGTACGTCGCGTAATCGTCGGTGGCCTTGATGAGTTGCGCGAGCAGCGGACGGCACTGCTCGTCGAGCGCCCGCACCGCCTCGTCGTGCCTGCCCGCGAGCGCAAGCCCGACGATGTTCGTCGCGACGGGCCCGTACAGCGCCTCCACGCGCACCATTTCCGCGGCGAGGGTCTTCGCCTTCTCGCTCGTGTCGGTCGCGCTGGCGAGCATGTCGTTCAGTTGCTTGAGACGCGCTCGCACGTCCTCGTGGGCGCGCGTGACTTCGGCCTTTTCCAGTTCGAGGTCGGCGGGCTTCGTGACGAGCACCAGATTGCGCGCCGCGATCGCGCGCCGGTCGACGGCCGTGCGGATCTGGCCGGCGACGTCGGCCCGCGCGTTGATGCCGTTCACGTAATGAGCAAAGCCGTCGGTCGCATCGGACAGCGCGCGCAGCGACATGCCCGCTACCAGCACGACCAGCACGGCCAGAATGCCGAATCCTGCGATCAACCTGTTTTTGATCGTGATGTTCTTGAGATTCATATTGTGGGGTTCTCTCAGGGTCCGTTCGGGGAACGTATGGCGCCAGGACGTTTCGCACTGTACGAACGTTCGCCTTCTTGTGAGGCACTGCGCTCTTGTTACTGATTACGGCGGCGCCGATTCGGTCTGAAGGGTAAAGATGCAGAGGGCGTGCGTTTGATCGATGCGCCCGCGCGACCAACTTACACAACGATGGCGGATCGGCGATACTGAACGTTCGTGCTCGCCCCCGCCACGATTACTCAACATTCCGAACCGATGCCCGATCTCCTCGATTACCGCACGCCCGATTTCGAAGCCGCGCTCGCCGCGCTGCCGCCCACGCCCGCGACCGGCCTCGCCACCGACGCGCACTACTGGGACGCCGTGCGCGGCCTGTGGCGTCATTCGGATGCGCTGATCAATCTGGAGAACGGCTTCTGGGGTGCGATGACCGAGCCGGTGAAAGCGATGTTCCAGCACTGGACCGATCGCGTGAACCACGAGACGACGCTCCTGATCCGCCCGCATCTGATGCCGCTGTATCAGGGCTTGCGCGAGCGGCTCGCCGCGGCGATGGGCTGTGCCGTCGAGGAAATCGAGCTGACGCGCAACGCGACCGAAGCGCTGCTCGCGCTCATCAGCGGCTACAACCGCGTGGCGCCCGGCGATACCGTGCTCTACAGCGATCTCGATTACCCGTGCGGCAAGGACGCGATGGAATGGCTGCGCGAGCGGCGCGGCGTCACGCCCGTGCGCATCACGATGCCCGAGCCCGCCACGCGCGAAGCGGTTCTGGACGCCTACGCGAAGGCGCTGCGCGACCATCCGCGCACGAAGCTCGTGCTGCTCTCGCATGTGTGCTTCGCGACCGGCCTCGTGCTGCCCGTCGCCGAGATATCGGCGATGGCGAAGGACATGGGCGCCGACGTGATCGTCGATGCCGCGCATTCCTGGGGACAACTCGATTTCGACGTGCCCGACCTCAATGCGCCGTTCGCCGCGCTGAATCTGCACAAGTGGATCGGCGCGCCGCTCGGCTGCGGCGCGATCTATATCCGCCGTGGGCACGTCGCGTCGATCGATCCGTATTTCGGCGACCGCACCTGGCCCGCCGACGACATCCGCGCGCGCGTGCATACCGGCTCGCCGAACTTCGCCGCGTGGTTCACGCTGCCGTCCGCGCTGGACGTGCATGGCGCGATCGGGGCAAAGGCGAAGGAGGCGCGTCTGCGTGCGTTGCGCGATGCGTGGGCCAAGCCGGCGCGCGAACTTCCCGGCGTGCAGATCATGACGCCGGACGATCCGTCGATGACCGCGGGCATCACCGCGTTCCGCCTGAAGGGCCACACGACCAAAGCAGCCTGCGATGCGATCGTCGCCGCGTTGCGCGAGCGCTTCGGCGTGTTCACCGTGACGCGCCCCGGTCCCGACGCCGGTGAAGTGGTCCGCGTGACGCCCGCGCTCTTCTCGCGCATGTCGGATGCGAAGCGTCTCTACGAAGGCATCGAAACGCTGTCGCGCGAATCGAAGTAAGCGTTAGCCCGCCACCGGCCGCGCGTCGAGGCGCTCGATCAGGCCCGCGAGCGCCTCCGA
The DNA here is from genome assembly GCF_900044055.2 of Caballeronia calidae. Taxonomy (GTDB): domain Bacteria; phylum Pseudomonadota; class Gammaproteobacteria; order Burkholderiales; family Burkholderiaceae; genus Caballeronia; species Caballeronia calidae. The sequence continues at coordinate 173,829 of NZ_FCOX02000008.1, forward strand.
GCACGGCGCTTCGATCTTCAGCGCGAGGAGCGCGTCGGCGCGCGTCTTGCCGATGTTGATCGCCGCGATCGGCTTGCCGCTTCTCGCGGCCCACTCGCAGAAGCGGTAGCCCGAATACACCATCAGCGACGAGCCGACGACGAGCATCGCGTCGGCGGCTTCGAGCGAGCGCGCCGCGTCGTCGACGAGCGCGCGCGGCACGCTTTCGCCGAAGAACACCACGTCGGGCTTGAGCACGCCGCCGCAGCGCGTGCAGCCGGGAACATCGAACGAGGCGAAGTCGAGATCCTCGATGTGCGCGTCGCCGTCCGGCACCGCGGGCGCCGTGTAGCCGACGAAATCCGGATTCGCCGCTTCCAGCATGCGCTGCACCGCCGCGCGCGTATGGCGTTCGCCGCATTCGATGCAGCGCACGCGGCCGATATTGCCGTGCAGCTCGATCACGTCGGGATTGCCGGCGCGCGTGTGCAAGCCATCGACATTCTGCGTGACCAGCCGATGCACCCGCGAACGCGCCGCCAGCGCCCGCAGCGCGTGATGCGCGGCGTTCGGCTCGGCGTGCGCCACCACCGGCCAGCCGATCAGGCTGCGCGCCCAGTAACGGCGCCGCGCGTAGTCCGAACCGAGAAAATCCTTCAGCAGGATCGGCGCGCGGCCGGTGCGTTGGCCCTCGCGGTCGCGATAACAGGGAATGCCCGATTCCGTGCTGATGCCCGCGCCCGAAAGCACGAAAAGCCGCGGATGCCGTTCGACGAATTCATGAAGCTGATGCACGTGGTTTCCTTATGGCGCGCGTCGAGCGCGGTTCGTCCTCGTCGAAATATATGGCGAAACCGCGCGCGCCGCTGCCCTCGCCTCTGGCCTTACCACTTTTTCAATATTGAAATTGGCTTGACCAAATCGGCCAGCGTCGTTAGATTGTCGGACGCCCCACTCCAACGACACCACGAGACACGAGCATGCTGACCGTCATTTGCGAAACGCCCGGAACCCTGAAAGCCGAACAGCGCGAGAAGCCGCAGCGCGGCGATAACGAAGTGCTGCTGCGCGTGAAGCGCGTCGGCGTGTGCGGCACGGACCTGCACATCTTCACCGGCAATCAGCCGTACCTTTCGTATCCGCGCGTGATGGGCCATGAACTCTCCGGCGTGATCGAGGAAGCGGACGCGTCGAGCGGCCTGAAGGCGGGCGACACCGTCTACGTCATGCCCTATCTCTCATGCGGCAAGTGCATTGCGTGCCGTCAGGGCAAGACCAACTGCTGCGTGAACATCCAGGTGCTGGGCGTGCATCGCGACGGCGCGTTCACCGAGTATCTGAATCTGCCCGCGCAGTTCGTCCACAAGGCCGAAGGCGTCACGCTCGATCAGGCCGCGATGGTCGAATTCCTCGCGATCGGCGCGCACGCCGTGCGCCGCGCGGACGTGCAACCGGGCCAGCGCGTGCTGGTGGTCGGCACGGGTCCGATCGGCATGGCGGCGATCACGTTCTCGCGTCTGCGCGGCGCGAACGTCACGGCCCTCGACACGCGCGAAGACCGTCTCGCGTTCTGCAAGCGCGAACTGAAGGTCGATGCAACCGTGCAGATCGGCGAGCGCGACAAGGAAGAACTGTCGAAGCTCACGAACGGCGAATTTTTCGATGTCGTGTTCGACGCGACCGGCAACTCGCGCGCGATGGAGCGCGGCTTCGAGTTCATCGCGCATGGCGGGAAGTACGTGCTGGTGTCGATCGTGCCGGACCGCATCTCCTTCGCCGATCCCGAATTCCACAAGCGCGAGGCGACGCTGCTCGCGAGCCGCAACGCGACGCCCGAAGACTTCGAAACGGTGCTCGCCGCGATGCGCAAGGGCGAAGTGCCGACGGACGCGCTCAACACGCATCGGCTGACGCTCTCCGACGTGCCCGAGCAGTTCTCTTCCCTGCTCGATCCGAAGGCGGGCGTCGTGAAGGCGATCGTCGAGTGCTGATGTGCCGATAGCCTGATCAGGGCGCGCCGCGCGCAAAGCGCGGCCGCCCTTGGGCGTCGTGCCACGGCTCGGCGCTCTTGCACCAGATTTCGTACTGCGGCGGATAAAGCCCGGTTTCATCGAAGATGCCGGTCGGCACTTCGATCTCGTCCACGCCGTCGAAGGCCAGATAGATCGGCGAGCCGCATGCCGGGCAATGGTGCCGCTTCCCGGTCGGCGAGCTTTCCCAGGCGACCGTATCGCCCGATACGTGAAACGCGTTGCGCGGGAAGATCGCATACACGCCGAACGGCGCGCCGTGGATGCGGCGGCACGTCATGCAGTGGCACAGATTCACTTCCTTCGGCTCGCCCGCGACGCGCACGCGCACCGCGCCGCACGCGCATCCGCCTTCGTGAAGCGGCCGAGCGTTCATCGCACGAAATAACCGCGGTTCTGCATGCAGTCGCTATAGGCGCGCCAGTAACGCGCCATCGGCGGTTCGGGCGGCGGCAGCGGCGGCATCTTCATGTCGCCGCCGTAGATCGCGTCGGAGGCGCCGGAAGCGCCGGCCGCCATCGATGCGGGCATCGCGGGAAGGCCGGGCATCGGGCCGGACGCGCCGGGCGGCATGGACGCGGCCGCCATCGGCACCGCCGATGCGCCCGAAGCCGCCATCACCGCCGATGCACCCGACGCCGCCACCGCGGCTGAAGCGCCGTGCGCGCCCGACGCGGCCGGCGGCAGCGGCGGCTCGACCGGACGCGGCGGCGTGAGCACACGCGTTTCGCGCTGCGCATCGCGCGGCGGTGTCTGCGATTCGCGCGCCATGTTCACTTTCGTCGTCTGATTGGCGTAGCCGTAGCACGCGGCGTTATCGATCGATTGCTGCCACGCGCTCTGGCTGCGGCCGGGCACGGTGAGCGGCTGTTGTGCGAAGGCGGCGCCACACGCCGCGAGCAAGGCGATTCCCGCGTAAGTGGAAGGTCTCATTGGCTTGCGGTTCCCCGATGCGGTTTTATTAGTCGTTGCAGGCCGCACCGCCACGAGTGATCGAGCGGCGCGAGTCTGCGCCGGGCCTGCTGTCAAGGATACCGCGAGCGCGGGATGGTCCACGCCAGAAGCACCGGCATCTTCCGCCAATTTTTCAGACATGGAGCGCGTCCGCTCATATGAAGCGGGAAACGTCGCGCGTCAGAACTTCATGCCGACGCCGAGCGTGCCGAGCACGCCGCCCGCTGTCACATCGGGCTCGATGCTGATCGCGCGCAGGCGCACGAGAAGGTCGCCCGCGTGGATGCCGCCCATCGAATCGTTCGACGATGCATCGCCCGCCGCGTGCGCCGTGCATGCCATCGCAGTGGCCCCCAAAGCTTTTCTCATTGCCGTCTTTCCCTATTGAAAGCAGGGATTTTCCCGGGTGCCTGCGCAGGCGCCCGTGACTGCGGTCAACGCTTAATTGCTTATGCGCAGTCATATCCGTCAAGGCTTGAGAAACGGCAAACATGCGGGCGAAGCCGCATGCGTCCGGGCCCATCGCTTGCTGGCTAAAAGGAAAGTGCAGAACAAAGGGAGGCAACCGATGAGACCCACACTCGGCACACTCGGGCGCATCGCGGGGATCCTGCTCGGCGGCACACTGGCCGTTGCGGCAAGCGCCCAGCAGGGACAGCAGAAACCGAACAAGCTCGATTACGACAGCACGCCCGCGTATCAGGAGAAAAACGTCACGCCGCCGGCCGCGGCCGCCGCGAACGCCAGCGATGCGCTGAAGACGCGGCCCGGCAAGGCATCATCGGGCAAGGGCGCGGCGCCCGACCGGCCGAACGGACTCGGCTTCGACGCGGGCGCGAGCAGCATGGGCAAGAAGCAATAAGGCGGCGCGTGGCCGCCTTCGCTCAGGCGTTATCGGCGTCGGCAGGTTTATCGGGCCACGGCCACGTCGAATAGCGCGATGCTTTGTCGGACGCGGCCTTGCCTTTCTGTTTCTGCGGCGCGGCGGCGGGCGCCGCCTCGTGCGCCGGGGCCGCACTTTTCGCGACATCCGGCAGATCCTCGCCGAACCACGGCGCGTCCTTGCGCCGCTCCTGCCTATAGGCCTCCCAGCCCTTCGCGTTGTCCGCGAAGAGATCGTGCTTCACCGTGTTGGCGAGCAACGGGCGATTCAGCGTTTCGTCGAGCAGCGCCTTCGGCCACACGAAGAACGCACCCGACGCGCGGCGGATGAAATCGCGCGGCGCCATCTTTTCGTCGATGAAGCCGAGCAGCGTGAAGCCCGCGAGCGCTTCGTTGCCCTTCACCGCTTCGCCGATGCTCGCGTAATCGTCGGCGCACTGGCTCAGGCAAAACACCGACTCCAGCACGTCGCCGAGATGCAGCAGCAATGCGCGTCGTTCGTAGGGATCTTGCGTGGCGGTCTCTTGTTTCGTCATTCGCTGTTCCGATATGTCGAGGGTGGATTCTGCGGCGCGCGCATGCCGCACGTGCCGCGTTCATCTCGATTTTAGCGAACCCGCGGTGACGCGTCGGCGCGCGAGCGCTCCAACCACGCTAACGGCAGACGCGATACGGGCCCATATCGACGTGAAAGTGCGTCTTGTGCAGCGCGTTGTAGTCCGGGCCGAGGGTCGTGTCGAAGGAACGGCATGCGCCTTCGCGAACGCGCCGGAGGAATTGGCCATCGGGCGATGCGGCATCGTCCCAGCGCGCGAGCGTGATGCGGCGCCCGTCGTCGAGCACGAAGCCGGTCAGGTCGATGGCGTTCGCGCTCGCGTGCTGGCTCAGCGCGGTGTCCTGCTGATGATTCACGTTGCGGCACGCATAGCTGCCCACGTGCTCGATGCGCGCGACGCGCTCGCCGTAGCTGTCGAGCGCGGCAGGCTGAAGATACTGATGCTCGAAATACGCGAGGCCGAGCGCGAGCGGACAGGTTGCGAGAAAAGGCGCGCTGAAGCGAATGTCCTCCGACTGCGTGACGCGCACCACGTCCTTGAGCTCGCAGCCGCCCGCCCCGGTCGCATCGGCCATCTCACGATAGACGAGACCGGAGCGCGCGAGCGATGCATCGCAGCGTTGCGCGTCGTGCATCGTGCGCCATAGCTTGAAGCGCGTGAGCGGACCTTGCGGCGCGCGCACGTCGAGCGGCGCGAACGGATCGTAGCGCTCGGGCAGCACGATGCGCTTCGAGTACACCGCATAGCCAAATGCGATCGCTCCGGCGAGCGACGCCAGCACCAGCCATCCGACGATGCGTGCGATCACGCGCTGTCGGCCGCGTGCGCGGCGATGACGCGCTCTGCGAGTTTGGTGTCGTAGCTCGAATGCACATGCACGCGCTTTTTCTCGGGATACGCGTATGAATAAGCCTTGCGCAATCCGAGCGATGCTTCGTGAAAGCCCGACAGAATGAGCTTCTGCTTGTTCGGATAATTGGCGATATCGCCGACCGCGAAAATGCCGGGCCGCGACGATTCATAGTTCGACGTATCCACTTCGATGCGCCCGCCGCGCACATCGAGATTCCATGCGGCGATCGGCCCGAGCTCCGAGACGAGGCCATACATCGCGACGATCTTGTCCGCGGCGATATCGGTCGCCCCTTCGACCTGCTTGATGCGCACGCCGCGCAGCTTGCCATCGGGCGCATCGAGCGACTCGATCATGCCGACGACGAAGTCCATCTCGCCCGCATCGACTGCGCGCTTCATGGTCGCGACGGAATTGGCCGTCGCGGAGAAGCCGTTGCGCCGATGCACGAGCGTGAGCTTCCTCGCGATGCCCTTCAGTGCGAGCGCCCAGTCGAGCGCCGAATCGCCGCCGCCCGCGACGACGATCTCCTTGTCGGCGAAATCCGCCGCGCGCGCGACGCTGTAGTGAATGTCGCTTCCTTCGAGCGCGGCTGCTTCGGGCAACTGCAGGCGCTGCGGCACGAACGCGCCGTTGCCCGCGGCAATCATGATCGCGGCGCAGTCGAACGTCATGCCGCGCGCGGTCGTGACCGTCCAGCGGTGATCGTCGCGCTGGGTCACGGACTCGACCCGTTGATCGAGATGGATCGGCACGTCGAAGGGCAGGATCTGCTCGAGCAGCCGATCGACGAGCTCGCGCGCGGTGCATGACGGGATCGCAGGGATATCGTAGATCGGCTTGTCGGGATAGAGCTCGATGCACTGCCCGCCGATGCGCTCGAGCGTATCGACGATCTGGCATGTGAGGCCGATCACGCCGGCCTCGAATGCGGCGAATAGCCCTACGGGGCCCGCGCCGATGATCAATACGTCGGTTTTTATCGCTTCGCTTTGGGGTTCCATTTTGGATTCGCTTTCCTTGGGCTGCTGGTTTTTTCAGCATTCTTCGGGCCACGATACAGAAAGCGTCGGGAGGGGGCAACGAAGCCCCTTGTTCGGTATTGGGTTAGGTTGGGGGTTTTTCTTGTGCTCCTATGGGCTTCCTGTTTTCGCGTCGGTCTATTTGCACTGCCCGTGCGCGGGGCGGTAGTCGCCTGGTTTTTTCGGGTGCGTGCGTGAAATCCTGTTTTCGTGTCGGTTTATTAGCGTTGCCCCTGTGCGGGGCGGCAGTCACTTTCTTTGCTGCTGCAAAGAAAGTAACCAAAGAAACAGCTTTCCCCAGCCTAAGCACTTCATGCCGGCCGCGGCACAGAACTTCGCACGTGGTCCGGCAGTAGCGAGTGCCCTCATAGGCCTAACCGGGCATGGACCGCGCACGGTCTGTCAAGCTAGACCATTAAGGGCGCTGGTTCAGCACCAAATAGCTCCGGCACAGCGCTACGCGCTGCCGTTGGGTTTGCAAGGGAAACCAACCTGCGGCGAATGCAGTGAGATAGAAGCGTTAGCAAGGAAGTGTGTGCCGACCCGATGGACCGGTCGGCCGCGAAGCGGGCCGGAGCTATTTGGCGCCTTACCAGTCAGTTAAGTGGTGCGATGTGACAGATCGTGCGCGATCCAAGCCCGGTTAGGCCTACGAGGGCACTCGCTACTGCCGGACCACGAGAGTGCTTCTGTGCCGGGGCCGGTGTGAAGTACTTTGGATGGGGATAGCTGTTTCTTTGGTTACTTTCTTTGCAGCAGCAAAGAAAGTGACTGCCGCCCCGCACAGGGGCAGTGCTAATAGACCGACGCGAAAACAGGATTACATAGAGGCGCAGACACGCAGCGGCGGGCATCCGAAGCGCCATCGACAACAGCAAAGAAAGTGACTGCCGCCCCGCACAGGGGCAACGCTAATAGACCGACACGAAAAACGGGATCCGGCGAAAACCCCACCAAAAACTCACTTCGCGCCAGCATTCAACTCCCTCGCGTAATACATCGCCGCAGCATCGATCTCTTCAGCCGTCATGTTGCGCGCAACATTGCGCATGACCTCATTGATATCGTTAGTCCGCGTGCCATTGGCGAACGCAACCAGTTGCGCCTTCGTATACGATGCCGGCAACCCATCGAGCCAAGGGCTCCCAGCCTTACTATCGATGCCCCCATGACACGCCGCACAAGGCGCGATATTGCGCATCGGCGCACCATGCGCGACGATCGGCGGTGCAAGCGAATCGCTCACCTTGCGCTGCGCGGGCGGCCTCGGCAGGCTCGCATAGTACGCGGCAAGATCGCGCATATCCTGATCGCTCAGGTTCATCGCCATCGGCGACATCACCGCATTGGTCCGCGCGCCCTTCTGAAAATCGATCAGCTGCTTGTAGATCACCGACGCATACTGCCCCGCGAGATTCGGCGAATTCGCCTCGCTCATGCCGCGCTCGCCGTGACACATCGTGCAACGCAAGGCCAGCGTCGCGCCGCGCCCGATCGAGTTCGCGCTCGCATTCGCGAGCAGCTGCGGCGTGACTTCGACGCTCGTCAGCTTCATCTTCGGCTCGACGGTCGTATCGCCCGAATACCAGTTGCGCGGCACGCCCGCCGCGCTGCAGATCGCGTTCCAGATGCCGGTGAACTGCGCATCGCGATGCACCGAAGGCAACCACGCGAAGCCGATCAGAATCGATATCGCCGCAAGCGCGATCGTCCCCAACACGCTGACGGTGAACCAGCGGTTGCGGAATGTGAAGAGGCGTTCGTCGCTCATCGCTGCGCTCCGATCGGCACCGCGGGCACCGCCGTGTCCGAGCGCGCGAGCAGTTGCGCGATCGGAAAGCCGTAGTTGACGAGCGTGAGGCCGATCATCAGCACGAGCCACAACGCGAAGCTGTTCAACGCAACCGGTATGGTGCGCGGCTCATGCACCGCGCGGCTGAAGCGGAACTCCTCGACCGTGATCTTCGGCGCGCGATGCGCCTTGATCAGCACGATGAAGAACAGCACCGCCGACACGACGAGGATGAATCCGCCCACCACCGAGATCACGACCGACAGCGCCTGCGCCGCGATCTCCGGGTCCTTGTAGTCATAGAACGCCATGCGTCGCGGCATCCCCAGAATGCCGACGAAATGCCACGGGAACGTCAGCACGATCATGCCGATGAACCACAGCCACAACTGCCAGCGCATCAGCTTCACGCTTTGCAGCGCGCGGCCCGTCAGATGCGGCCACAGGTCATACGCGATCACGAAGTACATGATGACGATCGCGCCCGCGAAGATCAGATGGAAGTGGCCCGTGATCCATTGCGTGTTGTGCACGGTCGAGTCGAGCTGATAACTCATGTTGATGAGACCGCCCGCGCCGCCGAAGCCGAGCATCACGAAGGAAAACGCGACGGCCAGCATCATCGGGTTGTCCCAGGGCAGCGCCTTGATCCAGCCGAGCGCCCCCTTGCCGCCGCGCAGACGCGCCGCGATCTCCACCGACGCCGAGATCGTGAACACGGTGAGCAGCGTCGGCACCGAGACGAGCGCGGTGAACACCGAATGCAGGAACTTGAAGCCCGAGCCCACTTGCGGATCGGCGAACAGATGGTGGATACCGATCGGCATCGACACCACGAGGAACAGGATGAACGAGATGCGCGCCATCGCATCGCTGTAGAGACGGCCGCCGATCGCGCGCGGAATGATCGTGTAGTACGCGATATACGCCGGAATCAGCCAGAAATAGACGATCGCGTGCAGCGTCCACGAGAAGAACACGCGCGCGAGGCCCGCGTCGATGGTCGTCTTCCAGCCGAGCGCGACGGGCAGGATCATGAAGAGCACTTCGATCGCCGCGCCCACCGCCGTCCAGCCCCACAAGTACGCGCCCGCGACCGTCGCGAACATCGCGAGCGGCACCGGCTTGCCCCGGTTCTCGCGCTTCCACGACGCCAGATTCACCGACATCAGCGCGACCCATACCCACGAGCCGACCACGACGAGCACCACGCCGATGTAGAAGAACGCATTGGCGATCATCGGCGGATAAAAGGTGTAGAGGACCGACGCGAGGCCCATCGCGACCGGCGTCTCCGCGCACACCGCGCCGATGGCGACGAGCCACCAGCCGAGCCAGGCCCAGCGCAGGCCCACCAGCGGGCGCTTCAGCGCGAGCTCGCTGACCGCGTAGCCAAAGCCCATCGCGATCAGCGTGGGAAACGCATAGCCCATCACGGTGCCGTGCGCCGTCACCGAGCGATAGTACAGCTCGGGATTCTGCAGCCACGGATGCAGCGGGCTGCGCACGAGCATCTGCCATGCGCCGAGCAGCAGCGCGACGCCGAAGGCAATGAATGCCAGCCAGAAATGCGCGAGTACGAGGCGCTTGCTATTGAACACAGGACACTCTCCGCGAATTGGCCGGCAGCTTGTCGGCCATCTGCATGAATTCGGCGCGATCCACCACCTTCACATGCGCCCACATGTTCTGATGCCCGGTGCCGCAGTATTCGTGGCAGGGCATCAAATGCTCGCCGGGCTTGTCGAAGGTCGTCTTGAAGGTCGAGACGTAGCCCGGCTCCAGCATCGAATTGATATTGGTGTTGGTGATCAGAAAACCGTGCACGACGTCCGAGCTCGTCGCGCGGAACGTGACCGGCACGCCCGCCGGCACGACGAGGCACTGCGGCGTGAACGAGTACTGCTGCGCGACGATGCGCACGGTCACCGAGCCGTCCGACTCGGGCGCGCTGCCGAGATTGCTCTCGATGAATTCGCCCGACAGATGCAGCGTTTCGGGGCGAATCGTCTCGACGCGCGAGGGCGGCATCATCGCCCAGTGGATGCCGGTGTAGACGACCATCGCGACCAGCACGCCGACGATGACGAGTACGAGGATCGCCCAGCGCCGTTCGACCCGATCGGCGACGTCGTGCGAGCTTGGATTGATGGCCATATGCGCTTGTCTTAGTGGATCACTGGATCACGCCACGCGGCAGGAACACGGCGAAATAGAAGATGAACCAGATGCCGATCACGATGGCGGTCGAGATGCCCGCGAGCGCGATCGCGCCTGACGGACCGCGCCTCACGATCTCGTCGAGCTTCGCGTCTTCCTTCGCGATTTCGTTCGGGTCTTCGGTCATGGTGTGTCGATGCTCAATAAAGTGGCGCCGAACGCAATTCGTTCACTTCCTTCACGGTCACCGGCGCGCCGCGATTGCCCCACGCGGTGCGGATGTACGTGACCACCGCCGCGACCTCGACATCCGAGAGCGACTGCGCGAACGGCGGCATGCCGTACGGCTTCGGGTTCTTGAACGTGCCCGGCGGATAGCCGCCGTTCAGCACCATGCGGATCGGGTTCACGGCGGAGCTCATCACGATCGACTGGTTGTTCGCGAGCGGCGGGAAATCGGGCGGCTTGCCCTGCCCCTGCGCCGCGTGACATTCGGCGCATTGGGCGTCGTAGATTTTTTTGCCGAGCGGCGAAAGGCTCGTCTTCTGTTCCACGACCGCCTGGCTCGGCGGCTCCGACTTGTCGCCGGAGCGCGCGGGCAGCGCCTTCAGGTAGACGGACATCGCGCGGACGTCTTCCTCGGTCAGATATTGCAGGCTGTCGTAGACAACTTCGGCCATCGGACCATAGACCGCGCCGCGATTCGACACGCCTGCATGCAGCAGTCCGACGATGTCCTCGATGCTCCAGTCGCCCAAGCCCGCTTCCTTGTTCGACGTGAGCGACGGCGCATACCAGTTCTGGATCGGGATCAGGCCGCCTTCGAACGCCTTCGACGACACGTTGCCGCCGAGCGCGTTGATCGCCGTGTGGCACATCGAGCAATGCCCGAGGCCCTCAACGAGATAGGCGCCGCGATTCCATTCCGCCGACTGCTTCGGATCGGGCTGATATTCGCCTTCCTTGAAAAAGAGCGAGCGCCAGCCGAGCAGCAGTTGCCGCTGGTTGAACGGGAAGCGCAGCTCATGCGGCCGGTTCGGCTGATGCACGGGCGGCGTGGACATCAGGAACGCGTAGATCGCGTCGGAGTCGGCGCGCGTCACCTTTGTATAGGACGCGAAGGGCATCGCCGGATAGAGCAGCGAGCCGTCGCGCGACTTGCCGGTGTGCATCATCGCGTAGAACTCGTCGGCGGTCCATTGACCCAGGCCCGTCTCCTTGTCCGACGAAATATTGGGCGTGTAGAGCGTGCCGAAGGGCGTGTCCATCGGACGGCCGCCGCCGAAAGTCTTGCCCGCGGGCAGCGTGTGGCACGCGATGCAGTCGCCCGCACGCGCGAGGTATTCGCCGCGCTTGATGGTGGCGGCGTCAGCCGCCTGCGCCGCGGTCGATGCGAAAGGCGCGGCGCACGCCGCCATGAAGACCGCGACGGTCAGCGCTCGGATATGTCGAAAACGGAGCACGTCGGGTCCTCGGTTAGTTGTGAACGCTGCCGCATTGGAGCGGCATCCTGATTGAACCGGCCGCGACCGGCACCGGATTGGCCGGCGCGGGCAGCGACGCGAGATAGGCGGCGATCGCGGTGATATCGCGCTCCGAAAGCAGCTTCGCAACCTGCCCCATGCAATCGGGCGCGACGGTCGAGCGCGTGCCGTAGCGCCACGCGCCGAGCTGCGCGCTGAGATAGTCAGCGTGCAGGCCAAGAAGGCCGGGAATGGCGGGCTCCATGCCGGTCATCGCCGCGCCGTGGCAGCTCACGCAGGCAGGCACCTTGCGCGACGCATCGCCCTTCGTGACGAGCGTCTTGCCGAGATCGAGCGTCTTCGCATCGACGGTGACGGCGGCGGGTGGCGGGAATGGCGGACGCTCGCTCGCGAAATAGTCGGCGATCTGCTTCAGATACGCGTCGGGCAGATACGCGAGCAGGTAGTTCATCGGCGGATACTTGCGCCGGCCGTCGCGGAAGGCGAGCAGCTGGTTGTACAGATAGCCGGCGGGCTTGCCCGACAGGCGCGGGAAGTAGTCGTTGTCGGTGCCCTCGCCGTGCGGGCCATGGCAGGCCGCGCAGCCCATCACGCGGGCCTGCATCGTATCCGGCGCGCGTTCGAGCGAGGCGCCCCCCGAGGGGACTTCCTTCGGGGCGTCGGCCGCGAACGCCGCGATGCTGAAAAAGGCGAAGAGCGCGGACAACACGAAAGCACTGCGCTTTGCCACGTTTCGCACGTAACCCCCGATTCGATTTGCCGTTGTTCGATCTACCGGACGCGTACTGCGCGTGTCCGACGCGGTTCTTCATGGCACTGCAATGGTCTTGCCGCCGATGGGTTGCGATTGCTTTTCTGATCTTAGAAGAGACAGCCCGTTTTTCCCAGTCTCGAGATTGTCTCAATGCGTGACATCGATGCGTATGACACCCCTGAGTGTTTTTTGCGCTCGAACAATGAATCGCATCTTTTTGAGATGAGCAATTGCCTTATGGCAGCCGCCTGTGGACCATGGATGGTTGGTCTGCGCCATCACGCGGATCATTTCGAGATACGCGGTGCGCTGGCGGCGCCGCGCGGACCGGTCATTTGAGACCGAGGCGCTTCGCCAGGCGATTGAGATTCGCGCGATCCATGCCGAGCTCGCGCGCGGCCGATGCCCAGTTCTGGTCGTGACGCTTGAGCGCGTCGAGGATGAGCGTGCGCTCGTAGACCGTCACCGCGTCGCGAAAGTCCGCGCCCGGCGCGGGCGATGGCATCGTCGGCGGAGTGTCCGGCGCGGTGGCGCCGTCGCCGGCGAGCGTCAGATCGGCGGCCGTCAGCGTGAGGATGCGCGGCCGCTCCCGATGCGCCGCGAGCGCCTTGAGCGCGCTGCGCCCGACGAGATGCTCCAGCTCGCGCACATTGCCGGGCCAGCGATACGCGAGCAGCGCGGCCTGCGCGTCGGCGGAAAGACGCAGGCTCAGCAGGCCGAGACGCGAGCGGTTCTCTTCGAGAAAGTAGCCCGCGAGCAGGAGCACGTCGCGCCCGCGCTCGCGCAGCGGCGGCACGACGAGCGGATACACCGACAGCCGGTGATAAAAATCCGCGCGGAAGCGCCCTTCCCGCACTTCCTCGGCGAGATCGCGATTGGTCGCGGCGATCAGGCGCACATCGACCTTGTGTTCGCTGTCCGAGCCGATGCGCTGCAACTGGCCGTTCTGCAGCACGCGCAGCAGCTTCGCCTGCACGGGCAGCGGCAGTTCGCCCACTTCGTCGAGAAAGAGCGTGCCGCCGTCGGCGAGCTCGAACTTGCCGCGCCGGTCCGACGACGCGCCCGAGAACGCGCCGCGCACGTGCCCGAACAGCTCGCTTTCGACGAGCGTATCCGGCAGCGCCGCGCAGTTGAGGCTGACGAGCGGCTTGTCGGCACGCGGCGACAGCGCGTGGATTTCGCTCGCGACCAGTTCCTTGCCGACGCCCGTCTCGCCGGTAATGAGCACCGTCAGATCGCTCGACGCGACGATCGCGATTTCTTCCTGCAGGCGATTGTGCGGCCCGCTGCTGCCGATCATCTCGCGCCGGCGCGGCCCGCTCGCCTGCCGGTACACCTCCGCGCGCTGGCGCTCGGCCTCGCTGGTTCGCGCCAGCGTATCGATGCGCTCCGACACGCTCACGGTCGCCGCCGCGAGACTGAGAAACGCCTGCAGCGAGGCCATGTCGATGCCGTCGAAGCGCGCGGGATCGAGCGCATCGAGCGTGAGCAATCCCCACGCGTGCCCTTTGATGATGAGCGGGCAGCCGAGGCAATCGTGCACTTCCAGGTGGCCGCTCACGCCTTTCACGAGGCCGTCGTAGGGATCGGGCAGATCGGAGCCCGCGGCGAAGCGCGTCGGCGCCTCGCGCGCGAGGATGCGCGCGAACCGCGGATGCTCGCTCACGCGAAAGCGCCGGCCGAGCGTGTCGCCCGACAGTCCGTCGATGGCGAGCGGCACGAGCGTGTCGCCATCGAGCCGAAGGAGCGCGGTGGCGTCGCTCGGAAACAGCGCGCGCAACGTGTGCAGCAGACGCCGGTAGCGCTCGGTGTCGGGCATCTCGCTCGACAGGTCCTCGATCAGCGGAACGAGGGCATCGAGCAGCACCCGTGAAGTCATTGCGACTACTTCTGCAGTCTTTTGGACTAGAGTCGAATCGACCATGATGGACATTAAACGATTGATTTATCGACGATTCTACTCTGGCACAGTTCGTGTATAAGATTATGCCGAAGATTTTCGATGCGGAAGCGCCCCGCTTCCGCCTTCATCACACGAGGAACCGAAGAATGCTGTCAGCAGAACACCGTGCCATCGTCAAGGCAACCGTCCCTCTTCTCGAAAGCGGCGGTGAGGCGCTCACCCGGCACTTCTACAACAAGATGTTCACCGAGTATCCGGAAGTGCGCGCGATGTTCAACCAGGCGCACCAGGCGAGCGGCGCGCAGCAACGCGCGCTCGCCAACGGCGTGCTGATGTACGCACGGCACATCGACGAACTGGAGAAGCTCGGCGGCCTCGTCGGGCAGATCATCAACAAGCACGTCGCGCTCAATATCCAGCCGGAGCATTATCCGATCGTCGGTACCTGCCTGCTCCAGTCGATCCGCGAAGTGCTCGGCGAGGAGATCGCCACCGACGCGGTCATCGACGCGTGGGCCGCCGCTTACGGGCAGCTCGCCGATCTGCTGATCGGGCTCGAGGAAGGCATCTACAGCGAGCGCGAAAAGGCGCCGGGCGGCTGGCGCGGCACGCGGCGCTTCGTCGTCGCGCGCAAGGAAAAGGAGAGCGATGAAATCACGTCGTTCTACCTCGTGCCCGAGGACGGCGCCGCCCTGCTCGACTTCCATCCGGGCCAGTACATCGGCCTGCGCATGTTCATCGACGGCGAGGAGCTGCGCCGCAATTACTCGCTCTCCGCCGCGCCCAATGGCCGCGAATATCGCATCAGCGTGAAGCGCGAGGCGAACGGCAAGGTGTCGAACTTCCTGCATGAGAACGTGCGCAAAAACGACGTGCTGGATCTCTATCCGCCCGCCGGCGATTTCAAGCTCGAACGAAGCGACAAGCCGCTCGTGCTGATCAGCGGCGGCGTCGGCATCACGCCCACGCTCGCGATGCTGCAGTCCGCGCTCGAAACGAAGCGCCCGGTCCACTTCATCCACTCGGCGCGGCATGGCGGCGTGCATGCGTTCCGTGCGGTCATCGAGGATCTGGCGGCGCGTCATCCGCAACTGAAGCGTTTCTACTGCTACGAGCACAAGCGCGACGGCGATCATGAAGCGCATGGCATCGGCTTCGTCGACGAAAAGCTGCTCGACACCTGGCTGCCGAAGAACCGCGATGTCGATGCGTACTTCCTCGGACCGAAGGCGTTCATGAAGGCCGTGAAGAAGCATCTGAAGGCGCTCGGCGTGCCCGAGGCGCAGAGCCGCTACGAGTTCTTCGGCCCGGCCGCCGCGCTCGACTGATTTTCGCGCGAAACATTGCGCCCTCTCGACCCGCGGCGCATTCGTCCGCGGGTTTTTTTTGTGTGCTCGCAGCGTTACTGGTCACCCGAAATCTCTGAAAATCGGTCATTTCATATAACCGCCCCGAGGCCTACTCTTCTCTTGCCGCGCCGATGTGGCGCACCTTCCGAAACCAGGCAAAGAGGATACTTCGATGGAACAACGTCTCGACTTCTACAAGGCCAGCCCCGCCGCGATCAAGGCGCTCGTCGGCGTCGAAGAGCGCATCGGCAAATCGGCGCTCGAAAAATCGCTGACCGAGCTGGTGCGCCTGCGCGCCTCGCAGATCAACGGCTGTGCGTTCTGCGTCGACATGCACACGACCGATGCGCGCAAGGGCGGCGAAACGGACCGGCGTCTCGCGACGGTGGTCGTGTGGCGCGAAACGCCGTTCTTCACCGACCGCGAACGCGCCGCGCTGGAATGGACCGAGGCGTTGACGCTGATATCGCAAGAGCACGTGCCCGATGCCGTATGGGAGGCCGTGAAGCCGCACTTCAGCGACGAGGAAATCGTCGATCTGACGCTGCTCGTGTCCGCGATCAACAGCTGGAACCGCTTCGCGATCGCGTTCCGCAAGACGCCCGCGTGAGGACATCGACATGAGCATTCGCAGCATTGTCGTCGTGGCGGCCGCGCTGGCCTTCGGGGCGGCGCATGCCTCGGCGCACGACACGAAGGGCGCGGAAGTCGTCGCGCCGCTGATGAAGCAGGCCATACCCGAAGCAGCCGGCAGGAACGTGCTGATGGCGACGGTCGCGTACAAGCCGGGGCAGGCGTCCGAAGCGCACATGCATCCGGGGTCGATCTTCGCGTATGTGCTCGAGGGGCATGTGACTTCGCAGCTCGAAGGCTCGGCCGCGAAGACCTACGGGCCGGGCGAATCGTGGTATGAGCCGCCGGGCGCGCATCACGTCGTGTCGAAGAACGCGAGCGCGACGAAGCCGGCGAAGCTGCTGGTATTCGCGATCGTCGGCGAGAACGATCCGGTCAAGCAGCCGATTCCCCGCTGATCGAGGCGATGAAACCGTGAACCGCGCCCACGTCCCGCTTCGCTCTTCGGCATGGTGTCCGGCCTGTTCGCGGCGGGCGCACGGCTTCGGCGTGCCGTCGGGAACGCGCGCGCGCGTGAAGCTCGCGCCGCCGATGTTCGTCGGCGCGAATCTGTTTATCGGTTACTCGTGCGTGCGCCCGCTTGCGCTCCTTGCGCTCGCGCGCACGACGGTTTCATCGTGAGGATGTCATGAAGATCGCAGAACCCAACGCCGTTTTCGTCGCTGCGCCAGAGAGGCGCGAACCGAAGCATCGGCGGCGCTTCGCCCTGCTCAATCTCGGCTTCAGGCCGTTCTATCTGTGCGGCGCGGCGTTCGGCGCGCTCGCGCTGATCGTGTGGATGCTCGTGCTGTCGGGCGTGCCGGTTCGCGGCGGCTATCTGCTGCGCGCGGACCCGGTCGGCTGGCACGCGCACGAAATGGTGTTCGGCTTCGCGGCGGCGATCGTCGTCGGCTTCCTGCTGACCGCCGTGCGCGCGTGGACCGGGCGCGACACGGCCAAAGGCGCGACGCTCGCCGCGCTCGCGCTCCTCTGGCTCGCCGGGCGCGTGCTCGCGTGGAGCGGCCCGGCCTTGCCCGCCGCGCTCGTCGACAGCGCGTTCCTGCCGGTCGCCGCGCTGTTGCTGCTGCGCGTGCTCGTGAAAGCGGGCAACCGGCGCAACTACTTCATCGCGGTCGTGCTGCTCGCGTTCGGCGCGCTGAACGCCGCGTTCCACGCCTTGTCGATCGACGCGCGCCCCGACCTCGCGATGCGCGCCGTGTACGCATCGGCGGGCATCGTCGTGCTGCTCGTCAGCGTGATCGGCGGACGCGTGATCCCGATGTTCACCGCCAACGCGATTCCCGGCTTCGTCGCGCGGCGCTGGCGCTTCGTCGAAGCGACGATCGCGCCGCTCACGCTCGCGGCGTTCTTCGCGGACGCCTTCGCGCTCGATGGCGCGATCGTCGCGCCGCTCGCCTTACTCGCGTGCGGCGTGCATCTCGCGCGGATGATCGGCTGGCGCTCCTACGCGGTGCGCGGCCGGCCGATTCTCGCGATCCTGCATCTCGCCTACGCGTGGCTGCCGATCGGTTTCGCGCTGCTCGCGCTGTCCGCGCTCGGATGGACGCGCGTGCCGCACAGCCTCGCGATGCATGCGTTCGCGACCGGCGCGATCGGCGGCGCGATCATCGCGATGATCACGCGCACCGCGCGCGGGCATACGGGCCGGCCGCTCGTCGCGGACAAGCGCGATGTCGCGTGCTACGCGCTCGTGCTGGCGGCGGGCGCGCTGCGCGTGGTCGGACCGCTCGCCGCGCCCTCATGGCATACGACGTGGATCTTCGCCGCGGGCATCTGCTGGGCGCTCGCGTTCGCGCTGTATGTCGCGGCATACGCGGCGCCGCTCGTCAGGCCGCGCGAGGATGGCAAGCCGGGCTGAGGCGGCGACTTTTTTTTGACATCAGCGCGGGTGTGGTCAAGTATCTCCGTTTGCTTTCGCTGTTCTCGTGGCCGCGTTCCTTGCCCTTTCCGGCTGCGGCCTAGGCACGCGCTTCTGAGCGTTCGTCCCTCCGCATGCGGGGCTCGCTTCGTCTATCTCCTGAATGATCGCGCCGTCCCCGCGCGAGCCGGGTTTGCCCGTCCACCGCTAACGACGACACTACGTTCATTGAGCAAGCGTCGGCGGCAGCATCGGACCGGCATCGGATGGAGACAGGCATGAACGCTTATCTGGGTCTGGCACTTCTCGCTCTTGTCACGCCGGCGTCCGCGCTGGCATTGCGGGCGTGGACCGCCCGCATCGATGCATACGTGCCGCGCCTCGCGTATGTCGACCACGAGCGCGGCGCGTCCAATCCGAGGCGTCATCTGCTTTCGTTTCGCGCGTCGCCGTAGCGGGGATCGCTCGAATCACGGGGAAATCGCGGGATAACGGAGCGAGGAGACCACCTGCCGGCGGCACGACAAAACGCGCATCCGCGATGCGGCCCACATGCCGCATCATCAGTCGCAAACAGCGGACAAGCGCAAGCTCGACAACTAGAAACGGGCGACACGCCGGGTCGCCCGCCCTGCCCGTATCACGCCGCGGACATCATTCCTTCAGGGGCGTGTACGGCATGTCCAGCGATGCACTGCGCGCGTGCTTCTGCGAATGTGCATTGCGCATCGGCTTCAGCACGAAGATCGCAAGCAGCGCCGATATCGCCGCCATGCCCGCCGCGAGCATGAAGACCGCGTGCCAGCTTCCGGTCATCGTCGTGATGACGCTCGAGAACGGCACCAGCAGCGCGGCCGTGCCCTTCGCCGTATAGAGCAGACCCGCGTTGGTCGCCGCGAACTTCGGACCGAAGGTATCGCCGCACGTCGCCGGGAACAGGCTATAGATTTCGCCCCACGCGAAGAACACGATGCCCGTCAGCACGACGAACGCCACCGGGCTATGCCCGTACTTCGACAACGCGACGATGCCCACCGCTTCGATCGCGAAGGCGAGGAACATCGTGTTCTCCCGCCCGATGCGATCCGATACCCAGCCGAAGAACGGCCGCGTCAGGCCGTTGAGCACGCGGTCGATCGTGAGCGCGAAGGTCAGCGCGGGCAGCGTCAGACCGAGGATCGACACGGGCGAGTCGTGCAGGCCGAAGTCCTTCGCGATCGGGCCGAGCTGCGCGGTCGCCATCAGGCCGCCGGCGGCCATCATCACGAACATCAGGTACATGACCCAGAAGATCGGCGACTGCAGCACCTGCTTCGGGCTCGCGTTGTAGACCGCGGCCTTCACCGTGCTCTTCACCGACGCGATCATCTGCGCGGGCGGCGCATAGAGCGCCATGCCGAGCAGGAACACGATGAGCCCCTGGCCGAGGCCGAACCACAGGAAGGTCGCTTCGTAGCCGCTCGACTTGATCATGTGCGCGATCGGCACGACGGTCGCGGCGGAACCCATCCCGAAGCCCGCCGCCGTGATGCCCGCAGCCAGTCCGCGGCGCGCCGGGAACCACTTGAGCGCGTTGCCGACGCAGGTGCCGTACACCGCGCCCGCGCCCACGCCGCCGACCGCCGCCGCGAAGTAAAGGAGCGGCAGCGACGATGCCACCGAGTTGAGCGCCCACGCGATCGCGCACAGAAGACCGCCGCCGACCACGACGGGACGTGGTCCGTACTTGTCGACGAGATAGCCTTCGATCGGCACGAGCCATGTTTCCGTCACGACGAAGATCGTGAACGCCACCTGGATCGCCGCCCGGCCCCAGTGATACTTCTCGTCGATCGGATTGACGAAGAGTGTCCAGCCGTACTGCATGTTGGCGATCATCGCCATGCAAATCACGCCGAAAACCAACTGCACCCACGGCGACGCTAGACGCGACGCTCCTTCCTGGCGGTCACTCTGGTTCATTCCCATGCCTGTCTCCTTGGCAACTTTGCCTTGTGTATGCGGACGCCGAACGGCGCCTCCTGCGACGGTTGTCATGCGTCGTCGATATACACAATATGTGATATATCAAGTAAGTCAAGCGAAAGCTGGCGCAGGGTTTTCACTTAGGAAATGCGCGTTCGTAAGCGCATGAAAGCTTCAGTGCGCTCGGCGAGCAGGCAAAAAAAAGCCCGGCAGAGACAGGCCTGCCGGGCGATGAGCGTGGGCGAGACATGGCAATCCGCAGCACGCACTCTCTTTATAAATGAAAGTTAAACGTAATGTAAATGAGTATTTTTGTAGGGTTTACGCTGCGGCGTCTTCGACAGCATTTAGAAGACGTTTACGGGCACGTTGACCATCAGGCGGTACACATCGCTCGAACCATCCGGATAGTACGCGCTGTTGCTGTGATGATGCATGTAGTAGAACTTGACCGACGTGTTCTTGAACTTGCCGTCCGGCACCGTGTAGCTCGGGATCACGCCTAATTCGTAGTGCGTGCCGCCGATCGGCTGGCCTGCGCCCACCGCGCCGCCCGACCAGTAATGCCCTGCCTGCGAGCTGCCGCCGTATGCCATCGCGCTGCCATCGGCGCCCCAACCGTAGGCACTCCACATCGTCAGCTTGAGGCCCGGCACGCCGTAGTCCTTCATGTTGAGCGTGTACGACAGGCTCACGGATTTTTCGTGCGGCTGGTTGTAGTCGACATCGAGCGAGTTCGACAGATAGTCGCCCGCCGACTGGCCCATGTAGTCGAAGGTCTGATCGCTCACGATCTGCTGGAACGCGAACTGCACCGTATGCGCGCCATGCGTGCCGGCGAGCGCGAGCGAGTACGCGTTGTTGCTGATCGAGCCCTGCCGCTTGTCGCCGATCGCGCCCGTGTAGTAGTAGTTCAACGCGCCGGTCCAGCGAACGGACTTCGGATCGCCGATGCTCTGCGTCGCCGTCAGGTACCACTGCTGCCACACGTTGTTCGCGACGCTGCCATAGAGCGACACGGCCGTATCGCCGCCGCGCGTCCAGTCGCCGCCGAAGTAGGTGAACTGCGAGACGTGCGTGCCGCCGTATTCCGTAGTGAGACCGGTAACGGTCGTCATGCCGCGCGCGATCACGCCGTCCACGGTGCCGGCCTTCAGCGTCAGGTTCTTGATTTCGTCGCTCGCGAGCGAGAAGCCGCGGAATGTGGGCGGCAATGCGCGGTTGTCGTGCGGCACGAGGAACGGATTGTCGAAGAGCTGCTGACCGTACTTGAGCACCGTGTTCGACACGCGCGCCTTCACATCCCACACGCCGGGATACGCCCATGCGAGCTGATTCGATCCACCGCCGTCCGTGCCGACGTGCACGCGATTGCCCGCGCCGACGCCGCCGTTCAGCTTGAACGCACCGAACAGCGACACGTCCCCGCCCAGCCCGATCAGTCCTTTCGTATAGCCCGATTCGAACACCGCCTGCGCGCCCAGCACCCACGCGTCCTTCTTGCCCGCGCCCTTGAACTCGTCGTGCTCGGTGAAGGAACGCAGCAGCAGATTCACATGCGAATCCTCGATGAACCCCTTCGACTTCGCCTGGCTGCTCACCGGCGCGTCCGCTTCGGTGTTCGGCGGCGAGTTCGGCGGCGCCTCGGTATGACGCGAGGGCGGCTGTGCATCGGTTTCATCGGCGTGCGCGGCGAACGTGGCGGCCATGAAACCGCTGAACAGCAAAATCGATAGCGCGAGTGAATGTTTTTGTTTTTTCACGAAAAAGTATCTCCAATTTTGATTCAACTTCTGACGGCTTGATCGAAACTCAGGATTGCCAAACGCCTCACCTGGCGACGCACGCGTCGAGGTGTACAGGCGGTGTGGCGAATGGAGCAAACGGCGGGCGGCGCGCGGGCCGCCTGGGTCATCGGGCAGTGTTTATTGCGGGGGAGTCGTGTCCTCGAATGTCATTGATTTTGTTATCGGCGTGAAGGTGTTACCGCTCACGCAAAAAAGCACGCCG
This sequence comes from Caballeronia calidae, assembly GCF_900044055.2. GTDB lineage: Bacteria > Pseudomonadota > Gammaproteobacteria > Burkholderiales > Burkholderiaceae > Caballeronia > Caballeronia calidae. Next base: position 196,014 of record NZ_FCOX02000008.1, read on the forward strand.
CCGACGCATCCGCTGCGAGCGCGCGCAACACGGGCACTTCGCGCGAGCAGCGCGCCTGCGCCATCGGGCAGCGCGTATGGAAGACGCAGCCCGATGGCGGATCGATCGGGCTCGGGATATCGCCCGACAGGATCTGCACGACCTTGCCGCGCTCCACCGCCGGATCGGGCACCGGCACGGCGGAAAGCAGCGCGCGCGTGTACGGGTGGCGCGGCGTGTCGTAGAGCGCGTGCTTCTCCGCCAGCTCCATCACGCGGCCGAGGTACATCACCATCACGCGATCGGAAATGTGGCGCACCACGGCCAGATCGTGCGCGATGAAAATGAGCGCGAGCTTCATCTCCTTCTGCAGCGACTTGAGCAGATTGACGATCTGCGCCTGAATGGAAACGTCGAGCGCGGACACCGGCTCGTCGCAGATGACGAGTTTCGGCTCGACGATCAGCGCCCGCGCAATGCCGATGCGCTGGCACTGCCCGCCCGAGAACTCGTGCGGATAGCGGTTGATCATCTGTTCGCGCAGGCCGACCTTGGCCATCATCGCGCGCACGCGTTCTTCGATGTCGCGTTTTGCCATGCCCGGCTGATGCTCGACGAGCGGCTCCGCGATGATCTGCCCGACCGTCATGCGCGGATCGAGCGATGCCAGCGGGTCCTGAAAGATCATCTGCACGTCGCCGCGCACGCGATGCCATTCGCGCTTGCCCGCGCCCGAGAGCTTCGCGCCCATCCACACGATATCGCCGGCGGTAGCGGGAATCAGATTCAGAATCGCGCGCGACAACGTGGACTTGCCGCATCCCGATTCGCCGACGACGCCGAGCGTCTCGCCCGCCTTCAGATCGAAGCTGACGCCGTCGACCGCCTTGAGCGTGCGGCGCGGCGCCCACGGCAGGCGGCTTTTCGGCTTCACCTGAAAATGCACGCGCATGTCGCGCACGGAGAGAATCGTCGCGTCAGACATGGCTCGTTTCCTGATAGCGGGTTTTCATCGCCTCGACGGGACGATGGCATGCACGCAGCCAATGCGTGCCATGTACTGCCTGCAGCGCGGGCGCTTCGTGCGCGCACTGGTCGCTCGCATCGGCGCAGCGCTCGTGAAACGGACAGCCCGCCGGCGGATGCGCCATGTTCGGCGGATTGCCGGGAATGCCGGTGAGCTCGCCGCCGTCGTGATCGAGACGCGGCAGCGCGCGCAGCAGCCCGATGGTGTACGGATGCGAAGGCTTCGCGAACAGCGTGGCCGCGTCGCACTGCTCCATCACGCGGCCGCCGTACATCACCATCACTTTCTCGCAGAGACCGGCGACGACGCCGAGATCGTGCGTGATCAGCACGATCGACGTGCCGAAGTCGTGCTGCAGATTGCGCAGCAGTTGCAGGATCTGCGCCTGCACGGTGACGTCGAGCGCGGTGGTCGGCTCGTCGGCGAAGAGCACTTCGGGCTCGCACAGCAAGGCCATCGCGATCATCACACGCTGGCGCATGCCGCCCGACAGCTCATGCGGATACTGCCCGATGCGATGCGCCGCCTCGGGAATACGCACGGCTTCGAGCATCGAGATCGCGCGCTTCTTCGCTTCGCGGCGCGTGACGTTCTTGTGCAGCTCCAGCACTTCTGTCATCTGCCGCTCGATCGTCAGATACGGATTGAGCGAGCTCATCGGGTCCTGAAAGATCATCGACAGGCGATTGCCGCGAATGCGATTCATCGCTTTATGCGGCATGCCGATGAGATTCTCGCCGCGATACAGCGCCGTGCCGCTCGCGCGCCCGTTCGATGCGAGCAGCCCGAGCATGGCGAGCACGCTCTGGCTCTTGCCCGACCCCGATTCGCCGACGATGCCGAGCGTCTCGCCGTCTTCAAGCGTGAAGTTGACGCCGTTGACGGCGCGCACGGTGGCGTCGTGCGTCGCGAATTCGACCTGCAGGTCCCTGACTTCGAGTAGCGGCATGGCTCACCTGTCCTTCGGATCGAGCGCGTCGCGCAGCCCGTCGCCGACAAAGTTGATGCAGTAAAGCGTGATCGACAAAAGCGCCGCCGGGAACAGCAGAATCCACGGCGACGATTCCATCACGCCGACGCCGTCCTGGATCAGCACGCCCCAGCTCGTCATCGGTTCCTGCACGCCGAGGCCGAGAAACGACAGCACCGACTCCGTGAGAATCACGGCGGGCACGGTCACGGTCGTATAGATCGCGACGATGCCGAGCAGATTCGGCACCACGTGCCGCAGGATGATGCGCGAGGTCGGCACGCCGATCGCGCGCGCCGCCTCGACATACTCCTTCGAGCGGATCGAGAGCGTCTGGCCGCGCACGACGCGCGCCATGTCCATCCAAGAGAAAACGGTGATGGTGACGACGACGAGATAGAACTCGCGTCCGAGCAGCGTCACCATCAGGATCGCGATGAGCAGGTACGGAATCGCGTACATCATGTCGACGATGCGCATCATCGCGTTATCGACGCGGCCGCCGACGAAGCCCGCGATCGCGCCCCACAGGATGCCGAGCGTGACGGACGTCAACGTGGCGAGCGCGCCGATCATCAGCGACACGCGCCCGCCGATCAGGCAGCGCACGAAGAGATCGCGGCCGGTGTCGTCGGTGCCGAAGAGATGCCAGTTCTCGAGCGTGGGCGGCACGCCGGTGGCGTTCCAGTCGGTGGAATCGAACGCGTTCGGCGACAGCCACGGCCCCACGATGCATGCGAGCGTGATCAGCACGAGCAGGACGAGGCTCACGACGGCCGCCTTGTTGCGCAGGAAACGCGCGCGCGCATCCTGCCACGGGCTGCGGCCCGCGACCGCCTTGTCGAGCATGGGTGCAAGGGAAGCAGATTTCATCGCGCGCCCTCTCAGTAGCGGATTTTCGGATCGAGCCACGCATACGCGAGGTCGACCAGCAGGTTGAGCAGCACGGCGACCACCGTCACGAGCACGACGAGACCGAGCACGAGCGTGTAATCGCGGTTCGCGGCGCCGTTGACGATCAGCTTGCCGATGCCCGGCAGCGAGAACACCGACTCGGTGACGACCGCCGCCGTGATCGACGAGATCGCGAGCGGACCGATCACCGAGACGACCGGAATCAGCGTCGGCTTCAGCGCATGACGCAGGATGATGGTGTGCATCGGCAAACCCTTCGCGCGCGCGGTGCGAATGTAGTTCGTGTTCAGCACTTCGATCAGGCTCGCGCGCGTCACCCGCCCTACCGTCGCGACGTTGATCATCACGAGCAGCACGACCGGCAGCACCATGTAGCGCACCTGGAAGCCGTTCCAGCCGCCCGCCGGCAGCCACTTCAGCAGGATCGCGAACACGAGGATCAGCACCGGCCCGAGCACGAACGACGGAAACACGTTGCCCGCGTTGCTGACGAGCATGAGCGCGTAGTCCGCGACGCTGTTGCGATAGAGCGCCGCCGCGATGCCGAGCGCGACGCCGATCACGATGGCGAGCAGCATCGACACGCCGCCGATCGTGAGCGACACCGGCAGCGCACGCAGCACGAGGTCGTTCACGCTCCAGTCGGCATAGCGGAACGACGCGCCGAGATCGCCGTGCAGGAGGCCGTCGAGATAGAGCAGATATTGCTTCCACAACGGCTCGCCGAGGTGGTACTTCGCCTGCATGTTGGCGAGCACTTCGGCGGACACCGCGCGCTCGCCGTCGAACGGCCCCCCCGGCGTGGCGTGCAGCAGCAGATAGCAGACCGTGACGACGATCAGCAGCGTCGGCAGCGTGAGCAGCACGCGACGCAACGTGTAAGACCACATGAGCGTTCCCCTCGCTTAGGTCAGTGATGTCAGTGCTTGACGATGTAGAGATCCTTGCTGTGGTAGCGATCCATCGGATTCTTCAGCGAATAGCCGCCCACATAGCTCTTCACGAGGCGCGGCAAACCGTATTGCAGCAGCGGGAGAAGCGGGTAGTCGTCCATGATCATCTTCGCGGCCTGCGTCTGCAGTTGCGTGCGCTTGCCCTGATCCACGGTCTGGCTGGCTTCCTTGATGAGCGCGTCCGCCTTCCGGTTGCAGTTGAAGTTGTCGTTCTGGTCCGATCCGCATTGCACGAGCTGCAGGAAGGTCGTCGCGTCGTTGTAGTCGGCCACCCAGCCGTTGCGCGCGATCTGATAGTCGCCCGCGTGGCGCTTCTTCAGCAGAACCTTGAACTCCATCGCCTCGATGTCCGTTGCGAGGCCGAGCTTCGACTTCCATTCCGACGCCACGAAAATCGCCATCTTCTTGTTGTAGTCGCTCGTGTTCATCGCGAAACTAAGCTTGGTGCCGGGCTTCACGCCCGCCTGCTCCAGCAGCTTCTTCGCTTCCTCGACGCGCTTCGCCATCGGCCAGGAGGCCCATTCGTAGTTCGTCACGTCCGCGCCGACCACGCCCTTCGGCAGCACGGAATACAGCGGAATCTGACCATCGGCGGTCACGCGCTGCGCGAGCAGATCGCGATCGACGACCATCGAAAGCGCCTTGCGCACGCGCACGTCCTTCAGCAGCGGATCGCGGTTGTTGAAGCCGTAGTAGCGCGTGCCGAGGATCAGCGAGTTACGCGCGTCGTTGGGGAACTGCTGACGGTATTTCGCGTAGGTGCCGGTCGGCATCTGGTACGTCATGTCGTTCTCGCCGGACTGGAACAGCTTGACGTCGGTGTTCTCGTCCTCGACGGGCAAATAGGTGACCTGCGTCAGCTGCACGTTCGCCTTGTCCCAGTAATTCGGGTTCTTCACCATCACGATCTTGCTGTTGACCTGCCAGTCCTTCAGCTGGAACGGGCCGTTGCTGACGAGATTGCCGGGCTTCGTCCAGTTCTTGCCGTATTTCTCGACGCTCGCGCGATGCACCGGCCCGAGATTCGGATTCGACATCAGTTCGGGGAGGAACGGCACCGGGCCGGACGTTTTGACCTCGACCGTGGACGCATCGATTGCGCGCACGCCGATGTCACCGACCGGCTTCTTGCCCGCGGTGACATCGGCGCCGTTCAGCAGGAACACCCCGAAAACGTTTGCGTAGGAGGACGCCGTTTTCGGGTCGACGAAACGCTGGATGCCATACACGAAATCGTTCGCGGTGACAGGATCGCCATTCGACCAGCGCGCATTCTTGCGCAGATGGAAGATCCAGGTCGCCGGATCCTTCTGCTCCCACTTCTCCGCGACGCCCGGCACGACCGCGCCGTCGTTGTTGGTGGCGGTCAGGCTTTCGAACAGATCGCTCGTGAGGTTGTAGGCGCCCACGGATTCCGTCATCGCCGGGTCCAGCGTCTCGGTTTCCGAGCCGTTGTTGCGCACGAGTTCCTGCTTCGCGGCGAGCGTCACACCGGGCGGCACGATCGCCGCGGTGGCGTTCAATGCGGACAGCGCCAGCAAGGCGGCCACCGCGGCGAGCTGCGTGCGCTGGATCGATGCGTGGGGAACGGCAAAAAACGTCATGGGGAGTCCTCTTCTTTGTCTCGTTTTGTCAATTGTTGTCTTTCGCTATTCATGCGGGCCGGCGCGTCAAGGTCGTTCACCTCGCGATTACTCAGCAGTCGCCATTCAATCGGCTTGACGCCTGCCGGCGGGTCGACCTCGCGGGCGACGATGCAAGTGGCGCTCACCATGCCGCCTGCAGCTTCAGACAACGCGACGCGTTGCGCCCACACCTGCTGCCGTACCGCGCGCGCTGGCTGAGCCTGACGGGCTGCCAGCGTAAAGTGAATCCTGCCCGCTGGCTCACCCGAAGTTGGAGTGAACGCTCGCTCGCGTGCTTGCTCAACGCTATGCGTGACTCGCGCCACCTCCATCAGCGTGCCGAAACCCTCGGCGTCGGGCCGTTGCTCGAAACACACCCAGGCATACATATTCGCTTCTACGGTGTCGCCACGACCTAGGAGCGTGCGCGGCAGAAATCTGATGTCATCCGGCCGAGCGGAGAAGACGTTGTTAGCAGATGCCAACAAGTTATCTCCCATACGAGCCGCAGCAGCAGATGTTGCTGCCCCACGCGCTGCAAGACTGGCTGCCGGAAGGGCACCTGGCTTATTACATCAGCGACACGGTGGATTCGCTCGACCTGTCAAGCTTCCATGCGCGGTATGCGGGCGGCGGCCCGCGCAATCAACCCTTTCATCCGGCGATGATGGTGAAGGTGCTCGTCTACGGCTATGCGACCGGGGTGTTTTCGTCGCGCAAGCTGGCCAGGAAGCTGCATGAAGATATCGCGTTCCGGGTCCTCGCCGCGGGCAACTATCCGGCGCATCGCACGCTTTGCGACTTTCGCGCCTTTCACTTGAAGGAACTGTCGGAGCTGTTTGTGCAAGTGGTGAAGCTGGCGAAGGAATGCGGACTGGTCAAGCTCGGGACGATTGCCGTTGACGGCACGAAGATCAAGGCCAATGCGTCGCGTCATAAGGCGATGAGTTACGAGCGGATGAAGAAAGCCGAGCTGGAACTCAAAGAACAGATCGATGCGCTGCTGGCCAAGGCGAA